>CAVXAB010000027.1:0-228222 GCA_963759545.1 uncultured Actinomycetota bacterium | reverse complement strand
GCGAAGGGCCACCGGGCCAGAAAACCCGAGTGCCCCGCCAGGGCTCCCGGCAGGGCGCGTTTGCTTTGGCTCAGCGGGCCGCGTCGTGGCACGGGTAGCGGCTCAATCGGACCGCGGCGAAGATGAACGCGGCGATCAGCAGCAGGTCCGCGGCGATTTGCTCTGGCCGGTGGCTGGTGTAACCGACCACCGCGAGCAGCGTTTCCGCGATGGCAGCCTGGAGCAGGACGCCTGCGAGCACCTGGTAGGCCCGTGCGGCGAGGAACGCGATCAGGGCGATCGCCAGCGCGGCGTCGTAGGCGGCGGCGTAATGTGCCCAGACGCGGGCGGCAGCGGTTACCTGCTGTCCATGACCGAGCATGGTCTGCTGGTCGAACATGGCGGAGTAACTCAGTGAGATAACGCCGAGCGCGCCGACGATGACTACGGCGGAGAGCCACAGCGGGGGCCGTCGCGGGCGGCCGCAGCGGTGCTGCGGACTGGCTGGCGGACGGTGCCGGTTGTAGAGGCCATTGTTCCTGTCCCTTCGGTTTAGGTGGTCTGCCTCTACGGTTGCACCGCGGGTCGGCCGAGGAGAAAGACCGAACGGGCATGACGGTTATGTGGTGGACGCATAACCAGAACGGCGCATACTGGTGCCATGGCCGACGCTTCCGTGACGGTCGCGGTGGCTGGCGGGCCCCGGCTTGCAAACCCACCGGACGCGCTTCTAACCGCGCCACCTGCGCGCGTTCATCTGCGTGGCTCAGGAACTCAACTTCAGCCGTGCCGCGGACCGGCTGTTCGTGTCGCAGCCGGCACTGAGCCGCCAGATTCGTGCCCTGGAGCGGCTTATCGGCTGCGATCTGCTGCGCCGTTCGACCCACCAGGTGGAGCTGACGCCAGGGGGTGAGGCGCTGCTCGAGCCGGCAAGGCAGCTCCTGCGCGACTTGGCCGGCGCTGTCGGTGCCGCCAGGGCCGCAAGCGGGGAACTGGCTGCCACGCTGCAGAAGCAATGGGGCACGATCACGGACCTGACCGCCGCGGACGCCGCGCTGCGGGAACTTCGCGGGGCCTATGAGGCGCTACACGCGCAGTTCGCGCTGCCGCAGGGGCTCACGGTCCTCCCAGTCAACGCGAACGGGGTCGCGTGCCTGCGGCTCGCACCGGAAACAGAGCCGCCACCGTGGTCTATCTGCACGGCGGCTGTTACAGCGCGGGGTCCGCGTTCGGCTACCGGCACCTGGCCGTGCGTCTGCCGTGGCCGCCGATCGGAGCGGGCCGTCTTGAGTACCGGCTGGCGCCTGAGCACGCATTCCCCGCGGCTGTCGAGGATGCCGTGCGTTCGTACCTTTGGCTGCTTGACCAGGACATCCCGCCGTCGGCGGTGACCATCGTCGGCGATTCCTCTGGCCGCGCACCTGGCGCTGTCGCTGCTGCTCGTCGCCAGGCGTGAAGACACGCTGCTGCCCGGCCGCGTGGTCCTGTTCTCCCCTGGCTGGACATGTCGTGCCCGTACCCTGATCCAGCACCGGATGACCCGCAGCCGGTAGTGACGCCGCAGCGCGCCCGCAGGTTCGCGGTCAGCTACCTCGCCGGCCATCCCGCCGACGATCCAGTGGTGAGCCCGCTAACCGCCGACCTGTCCAGCCTTCCCCCAATGCGATCCAGGCGGGCACTGGCGACCCGCTTCTGCCGGAAGCGAGATGGCTCGCCGAGCGTGCCCGCGCCCACGGCGCGGAAGTGCGACTGGACCTGTACCCCGTCGACACCCACGTGTTCCACACTTTCTGGACGTTGCTGCCCGAGGCAGCGGACGCGCTGCGAGTGGCGGGGCGCTTTACCGCCGGCCGGCCCGCGTGAATCATGCGGTGTAGCGCCATGGTTCCTGGGTGTAGGTGCGGCCGCTCGGCGTCGTCCATTCGTGCCAGCCGAAGCACGTCAGTTACTGCCCGGTCTTTCAGGGCTAGTGAAGTTTCAGAGTCGTTCGTGACGGTCACGCTCCCGTTCCATCCGCTGGCGGGGCGGCGGCTGCGGGTTCTGGGGCAGCAGCGCAGCCACCGCGGGCCGGAGCTGGACTGCGATGGCGGTGATCTGGGCCGTGTCCGGCTGCCTGCCGCCTGGACGGACCGGGTGCCCCCGGAGGCCGCGGGCCGGGTCAGCGCCGGCGGCCTGGCGGATCTGGCCGCGGTGATGGAGGCTGTCTCGTCGCGACACGCCGGGTGAGCTCGTTGACTCCGGGTGCTGTTCACGGGATTGTCTTGTGTTGTGAATTCACACAAGAACAAGATGGCTGGGCTCGGCACGGCCGAGCTGCGGGCCAGGCGCGCCGCGCTGACCGCCCGGCTGCCGGAGGCAGGCGGGTTCCTGCCCGGCACGCTGGTGGAGCAGCGCAGGAAATGCGGGAAGGAGGGGTGCCGGTGCACCCAGGGCGAACTGCACGGGCCGTACGCGTACCTGCAGGTGGCCGGGCGGCTGGTCTACGTGCCGGCCGGGCTGGCGGAGACGGTGGCGCAGCACGTGGAGGTGTCGGCGCGGCTGCGGGACCTGCTGGAGGAGATCTCCGCGGTCAACCTCGAGCTGCTGTCCCGCCGCGAGCTGGACTAGGCGATGGCAGCGGCGGCCGGGACGCTCACGGCGGGGGCGCCCGCCGGCGTGCCGGCCGAGATGGCCGCCGCGCTGGCGAACATGCTGGAGGCGGCGCTGGCGGCCGGGCTGGCCCCGCCGCCGGACCGGCAGGCCCCGCCCCCGCGGCCAGAGGCCGGCGCCGGCGATGACGCGCGGCGAGCAGAAGATCACCGCCTCGCACCTGGACCGGACGGCGCTGATCTACCTGCGCCAGTCCACTCTGATGCAGGTCCGCGAGCACGGCGAGTCCACCGCCCGGCAGTACGGGCTGGCCGGCGAGGCCGCCCGGCTCGGCTGGGCGCCCGGGCGCATCGAGGTGATCGACTGCGACCTGGGGCTGTCCGGCCGCACAGCCACCCACCGTGAGGGATTCCGGGGACTGCTGGGGCGGGTATGCGCCGGCGAGGCCGGCGCGATCTTCGGGCTGGAGATCTCCCGGCTGGCCCGCTCTAACGCCGACCTGTCGCGGCTGCTGGAGGTCGCCCGGCTGACCGACACCCTCGTCGTCGACGCGGACGGCATCTACGACCTGTCCGACATCAACGACCGGCTGCTGCTGGGCCTCAAAGGCCAGATGAGCGAGGCCGAGCTGCACCTGCTGCACAGCCGGCTCGACGGCGCCCGGCTGGCCGCCGCCGAACGCGGCGAGCTGCGGCTGCCGCTGCCCGCCGGGTACGTCCGCGACGATGACGGGCAGGTGATCAAGGACCCCGACGAGGAGGTCGCCGCGGCGGTCGCGGACGTGTTCGCGGCGTTCACCGCGTCCGGGTCGGCGTTCGGGGTCGTCGCCGCGTTCGCCGCCCGCCGGTTCCCCGGCGGGCGGCCCGGCGAGCGGGAATGGGGGCGGCTGACCTACGGCCGGGTCGTCGGGCTGCTGCACAACCCGGTCTACGCCGGCGCCTACGCGTTCGGCCGGCACCGCACCCGCCAGCAGGTCGACGCCGACGGCGGCGTCCGCGCCCGCACCCGCACGGTGGCCCGCGACCAGTGGCAGGTGCTGATCCGCGATCACCACGAGGGATACATCACCTGGGACGACTACCTCGCGATCGAGGCCAGGATGGCCGCCAACCAGACCAGCGCCGGCGCCCGCCCGCCGCGCGAGGGACGGGCGCTATGCCAGGGCGTCATCTACTGCGGCTGCGGCCGGCACATGGGCGTCCACTACCGGGAAGGCCGCGCCTACTACGCCTGCCGCGCCCGCTCCGACCGGCAGGCCGCCCCGGACTGCCAGCACGCCAGCGCCGCCGCCGTCGACGACGCTGTCACCCGGGCCCTGTTCACCGCGATCGCGCCCGAGGAGCTCAAGCTCGCCATCGCGGCCGCCGGCGAGGTCACCGCCCGCCGCCAGCGCGTCACCCGCGCCGCCGAGCTCGCCGCCGAGCGCGCCCGCTACCAGGCCGACCGCGCCGAGCGGGCATTCCTGGCCTGCGAACCGGAGAACCGCCTCGTCGCCCGCACCCTCGAAACCCGGTGGGAAGCACGGCTCGCCGAGCTGGCCGACGCCGAGACCGCCCTGGCCGGCGAACTCGCCGGCCAGGCCCCGCTCCCCGAGCCCGGCCAGCTTGCCCGGACCGCGGCACGGCTGCCCGACCTATGGCGCACCCCGACCACCAGCGACAAGGACCGCAAACGGATGCTGCGCACCCTCCTCGGCGACATCACCCTCCTGCCCGCCGGCGACCCCGGCAAGCTGCGGATCGGACTGCGGTGGAACTCCGGCACCACCGAGGAACTGCTCATCGAGCGCTACCAGTACTTCCGCACCAGCCCGGCCGCCGTGGACCTGGCCCGGCAGCTCGGGCCCGCCATGAACAACACCAGCCTCGCCGCCGCGCTCAACACCGCAGGCCACCGCACCGCCCGCGGACGCCCCTTCGACCCCGACTCCGCGGGCAACCTCCGCCAGTACCACAAAATCGGCTACCCGCCGGCAACCCGCGACGCAGAGCTCACCATCCCCCAGGCCGCCGCGAAACTCGGCGTCTCCGTCCAGACCGTCAAGTACTGGATCGACCACGGCTACCTCGCCGCACGCCAGGGACCCTCCCGGCAATGGGCGATCCCGTTCACCCCAGACGTCGAAGCCGCCTGCCGCGAACGCGCCGCCCGCTCCCACCACCAGCACAAAGACATCACCCGCCAGCCCCGCGCCCACGGCGAGTACAGCATCACCGAAACCGCCGCCCGGCTCGGCACCAGCCCGCCCCGCATCTACACCTGGATCAAAGACGGCATCCTCACTGCCCGACGCGGACCCGGAGCCCGGCTCTGGATCACCCTCACCCCCGAAACCGAAGCCGAATGCCGCAAGCGAATCACAGCCGGCACGGCAACCAACTCGCTCAAACCATCAAACGCCTGAACCGGAGGGCAATATGAACCACGCTTCCCGGGCTTGGGCTGGGTGACTGTCCACCCGGGTGTCTGCTTGACCTGATGGCACCGTCTGCTGCGGGCCCCCGCGTTGCAGGCGTCGGTTATTCCGCCCTTGATCGTAGGGGACCGCGTGCTCGAAATCGGACTCGCGCGCTGGTCGTGAGCAGGGCGGGAAAGTGCACTCGTGATCCCGGACCTGGACCAGCCGCCGCAGCCGCTGACTTGGCTGGTAGCTGTCGACTTGATGGGTGTGGTCGCAGTCGTGCGTGGGCACGACATCGAACCGGACGGCCAGTTCCCGGCCGCCGGGCAGGGTCAGTATCCACGTGTCAGGTGTTCGCGGGGTCAGGTCCCAGCCGCCTGGCGGTGCCCCCGAGCGCGGCTGGGCCGCGTGGGCTGCCAGCAGCCGGAGCCGGGTCTGGGTGACGGTGATGTTGATGCGCGCGGGCAGCGCGCAGCCGCTCATACCCGGTGGCCGCGGCTCCTGCCCGGCGCCGCGTCTCGGCCGTGCGACACCGTGCCCAGCGGCGTACCCATGCTCGTCCACTACGGTGACTTCCCAGCGGGAGTCGCGGGAGCGGGCCGCGGCAGTGGCGATGTCGCGGGCCATGGCAGGGTCAAGGGGACCGAGGAGCCGGTTCTCCCCGGCCCGTGCCGCGTGCCCTTGCAGGGTGGCCAGCGGGACCGTGACTTCGGGCAGCGCCGCGTCGTCTCCTGCTCGGGACGGGGCCGTCGCTGCCGCCGTCGGGCCCACAGTCACCGTCCGGGCCGGGCCCGCCGTCCGGGTTCTCGTCGCTGCCGGGGGCCTCTTCATCGTTGCCGGGCCGCTGGCCGTCGCTGCGGGCGAACGCGATCGCGTCGGCGGCGGTCACGCCGTTGAGCAGGTGCAGGAAGGCCAGCGCCTGCAGGCCGCTGGTGGCCTGTCCGGGGAACGCGCCGGACGCCTCGTACTCCTTCGCGCGGGCGGCCACGCTGGCGTGGCCGGCCAGGGCTTGGGCGGCGGGCAGGTCCCGGCCCGACAATCCCACCGCGCCGGACTCTTCGCGGAACACCGTCACCCGCGCCCGCTCCCGTTCGGCATGCGACCGGCGTCGCTCCGCCACATCCGGCGCCACAGCCAAAGCGGCCCGCCAGGCCAGGCGTTCCACCTGGAAGTAGGTCTTGCCTGCCACCTCGCCCATAATCAGCGCCTCGGCGCGAGCCGCCTCGGCCTCGTCAAGCGGCTGGAAGATCGCGGCGATGAGCTTGGCCTTCGCTGCCGTCAGGGTGCCGTCGGCGAGCAGATGGCCGGTGCCGGGCAGCCGGGTGCCGAGGGTCCACGCCAGGTGCGCGAGGTTCCCCGCCGACACCGGGCCCATCGCCAGCGCTTCGGCGATCTCGTAGTTCAGCGAGTCGTCCCAGCCGTCGGGCAACTCGGGCCGGCGGCGCAGCAGTGTGGCGCCGTCGCCGTCCTCGCGCATCATCGCGCGGAGCGCGGCGAGCTTGCCCGCCGCCGCCCACGACTCCACCGCCGCCCACCGGCTGACGATCCCGACCAGCGCGTCCGTGTCAGCGCCGTCGTACCGGTCCTGCGGGCCCGCGGCCGCCTCAAGCGCCGCCGCGACCGCGGCGGACGGGGAAGCCGCGGCCCACGCCCCGCCATGCTCAAAGCCTTCCGGGGGCGCGGGGCGGCGCTCACCCGGGCCGGGCACCTGGCCCGCCCGCGGGCTGCGGTCTCCCTGCCATCCCATGAAGGTCACCCCGTTCGACTGATCGCTTCGATTGAAGCTGATAATCGAACACTACTCCGGGGCTCTGACATTCGAGTCGGCCGACGCGCAAGCGGACACAAATGAGTTCTGCCCCGCACTTTCCGTGCCCGCATGATCTTGTGTCTTGCCCAGCCGTAGGAGAACTGACGTATATAAGGCATGTCTTGGTGCGGTGTCGAGGCAGCCGGTATGCCGCTGGCGTCTGTGCTGGCCGGCCAGCGCCGTCGTTGCGCCGGCTGGTTCAGGACAGGCGGCTGAGCCGCCGGAAGCAGTACCCGGCCAGGGCCAGCGCCAGGGCGAGGTAGATCGCGGTCTCGGTCAGCTGGAAGCGCCAGTAGCGGCTGGCGGGCTGGTAGGTGATGGCCTCCCGGATGCCGTGGCTGGCCAGGCAGGCGACGAAGGCGGCCGGGCCCTGCCCAGGTCCGAAGGCGTTCCCTTGCGGACCCCCGCCCGGGCCGGTGCCTACTGATGCGCAGGCGGCCGGGGTGGTGCTAGTAGCCTGCCCGGCGGCGTTGACGGGCCCGCTGGACAGGAGCCAGGCGCCGGGCTGGCCGGGGATATCGAGGGCGTAAAGCGTGAAGATATCGCCGCCAGGTCCGGTCTGTGACGGTCCGGACGTTAGCGAGGTGACCGGGATGACCGTGCGGTCGGGCGGGGCGAGGTTAGGGCGGACCCACAGCGGCATGGCGACCTGGAGGGCGGCGAAGATGGCCAGGGTGACGGCCATGGCCGGGACGGTGCGCCGGATCAGCGCCCCGGCGGTGACGCCGAGGGCGAAGGCGAACGCGGCGTAGCCGATCGGGGTGATGCCGTGGGTGGCGAAGTTCAGCTGGCTGAACCGGCTCTGGGCGACGCCGGCGCCGGAGCCGTCGGCGACGGCCTGGCTGATCGGCACTGCCCACCAGGTCTGCATGAGGCTGAGCGCCTCGGTGACGGCCATGGCGGTCAGGCCGGCGATGGCGAGCTTGACGGCTAGCCACCGGGTCCGGGTGACGGACTGGTTCCAGGCCAGGGCGGCGGTCCCGGTCTCCAGTTCGCGGGCGATCAGCGGCGCTCCCCAGAACAGGCCGATCACGGCGGGCGCCAGGAGGATGATCCCGGTGCTGAGCAGGAAAAGCACCTCGTAGGGGCTGCTGACCAGCGACCCGGTGAAGTAGGTGGCCGGGCTCAGGCAGCTGCTGCCGTGGCAGCTGTCGAGCCCGTCGGCGGCGTAAATGCTGGCCAGGTGGGGCCCGGTGGCCGCGAGCAGGACCGCGAAGGCGGCCAGGGTCACGGCCGCGGTGATGGCCTGGATGCGGAACTGAAGCATGCTGAGCCGGATCATGACACCACTCCCAGCTGGGGTCGGCGGGCCGGCGTGGCATCGCCGGCCCGGCTCATGTAGGCGAGCACCAGGTCCTCCAGGCTGACCGGCGTCACCGCCCAGGCCGGGTCGAGTACCGGCTCGTCAGTGCGGACCAGCAGGCTGCTCTGCTTGTCGGTGTGGCTTTCTGTGACGACTTCCTGGGCTGCCGGGAGGCCGCCGGGGTCACGGCGCGGCCCGGACAGGCGGCGATGCGAGGCCAGCAGGTCGCTGACCTCTCCGGCGACCCGGACTTGGGAGGCGACGAGCACGATCATGTAGTCGCAGACCCGTTCCAGGTCGGCGACCAGGTGCGAGGACAGCACGACGCTGACCTCGTGCTCGGCGACCGCCTCCATCAGGCCCTGCAGGAACTCCCGCCGGGCCAGCGGATCGAGGGCGGCGACCGGCTCGTCCAGAATGAGGAGCTCGGGCCGCTTGGCCAGCGCCAGGGTGAGGGCGAGCTGGGCCCGCTGCCCGCCGGACAGCGCCCCGGCCCGCTGCTTCGGGTCCAGGCCGAGCTGCCCGATCCGCCGCTGTGCCAGGTTGTCGTCCCAGCCGGGGTTGAGCCAGGCGCCGAGGCGGAGATGGTCGGCGACCGTCAGCCGGGCGTAGACCGCGGTGTCCTGGGCGACGAAGCCGACCCGGGCCAGCTGCGCAGGCCCGGCCGCGGGGCGCTGGCCGAGGACGGTGATCGTGCCGCGGGTCGACGCGAGCATCCCGGTGGCCAGGCGCAGCAGGGTGGTCTTGCCCGCGCCGTTGGGGCCGACGAGACCGACCACGTGGCCTTCGGGGATGGCCAGCGTGCAGTCGCGCAGCGCCCAGGTCCGCCGGTACTGCTTGCCGAGCCCGCTAGTCTCGATGACGGCGCTCATCACGCCACCCCCTCGGCGAAACAGTCACGGAACGCCGTCCGGTAGATCGCCTCGACGTCATCGGGACCCAGCCCCGCCGACCGCGCCGAGCGGAGCCAGTCGGTCAGGGACGCGAGGAACCGGGCCTGCGTGGCCGGGGCGGTGCCGGACGGCACGCGGGTGACGAACGTGCCCAGTCCCGGGCGGGCGCGCACCAGGCCCTCGCGCTCCAGCTCACGGTAGGCCTTGTGCACCGTGTTCGGGTTGATGGCCAGGCTGGCGACCACCTGCTGCGCGGTCGGCAGCTGGTCGCCCGGCTCCAGCATGCCCATCCGCAGGGCCCGGTGCACCTGTTGCGCCAGCTGCAGGTAGGTGGCGACGCCCGACGTCTCGTCGAGCTGGAACTCGATCATGTATCTCTCATTCCACTAAGAGCTTAGTGGAATGAGAGTAGCAAGGGCTGGCGGCCTGAGCAAGAATGAGCCCGGCCGCGCCTGACTCGCGCCGGCCACGGCAGGTCGGCGACGCCGGCCGCGCCGAACCGCGCGCCGCCGTCGCCCCGTACCAGCACGTCCGGTCGATCGGCGAGGACGTCGCGGCGGGCGAGCTGCTGCTTCCTGAAGGCCACCGGCTGCGTGCCGCCGACCGTAGCGGTCATGGCGGCGGCGGGGCAGACTGCCGCTTCCGTTCGGAAGAACGCCGTGGCTATTGTGGCGGGCGACAAGGCGCGTGCCGGTCGCCTCGGGCCACCCCCTATGGACTGACCCACTTGCCCCAAGTAGGGTAATTGTATACAGTCCACAATCACATACTGTAGACAATCCGCGCCACTTGGAACGGAGGTGCGCGATGGGCAAGCAGCGGACCAGGGAATTGGGCAAGCAGCTGCGGCTCACCGAGCCGCTAGTCCGGGAGAACGGGGAATTGCGCCCCGCGACCTGGGAGGAGGCGCTTGACCGGGCCGCGGCGGGATTCGCCAGGGCCAGGGAGAACGACGCCACCAGGACATTCGGGGTGTTCAGCTGCTCCAAGGCGTCGAACGAGATGAACTACGCCGCGCAGAAGTTCACCCGCGGCGTCATGAAATCGAACAACATCGATTCATGTAACCGTACTTGACACGCCCCCAGTGTCGTCGGTCTGGCGGCAGTTTTCGGAGCGGGTGGCGGCACCAGCTCCTACCGGGAGGCGGAGGACGCGGACCTCATCATCATGTGGGGTACGAACGCGCGGGACGCGCACCCGATCTTCTTCCACCATGTCCTGAAGGGCATCCGCAACGGCGCGAAGGTGTATTCGGTCGACCCGCGGTTGTCTAGCACCGCCAAGTGGGCGGACGCCTGGCTCGGCATCCACGTCGGCTCTGACATCAGCCTGGCCAACGCGATCGCCAACGAGATCATCCAGGCCGGCCTTGTCGACGAGGAGTTCATCAGGCGCGGCACGGTCAACTTCGAGGCGTACAGGGAGCTGGTCGCCAAGTACCCGCTTGAGCGGGCCGAGCGCGACTCCGGCGTGCCCGCCAGCCTCATCAGGCAACTCGCCCACGACTACGCCAGGGCGGACAGGGCGCAGATCTGCTGGACGCTCGGCATCACCGAGCACCACAACGCCGCGGACAACGTCCTCGCGCTGATCAACCTCGCCCTGCTCACCGGTCACGTCGGCAAGTACGGCTCAGGCCTCGTCCCGCTGCGCGGGCAGAACAACGTCCAGGGCGGCGGCGACATGGGCGCCATTCCGAACAAGCTGACCGGCTTCCAGGACATCGAGCTCGACCACGACGCGCGCGAGCGGTTCGGCGCCAGGTACGGCGTGCCAATCCACCCGAAGAAGGGCATGCACCTGTCGCAGATGTTCGACGCGATGGCCCGCGGCGAGCTGACCTGCGCGTACGTCATCGGCGAGAACCCGATGAACTCAGAGGCGGACACGCACCACACCCGCAAGATGCTCGAGGGCCTGCAGTGCCTGGTGGTCCAGGACATCGTCTTGACCGATACCGCCAAGGCGGCCGACGTGGTGCTGCCTGGCACCGCGTCCTGGTGCGAGTCCGAGGGCACGGTCACCAACAGCGAGCGCCGCGTCCAGCGCGTCCGCAAGGCGATCGACCCGCCCGAGGGGGCACGCGACGACATCTGGATCATCGGCGAGCTCGCCAAGCGTCTCGGCTACGACTGGGGCGACCCGAGCGCCGAGGATCTCTGGGAGGAACTGCGGGAGCTCTCGCCGATGCACCGGGGCATGAGCTACGCCAAGATCGAACGGCTCGGTGGCGTCCAGTGGCCGTGCCCGGACGAGGAGTCGGAAGGCACCCTGTTCCTGCACGGCAGGCTCTGGGAGGAAGACCCGGCCAAGCGCGGCGCGCCCGCCCCGTTCCACCCGGTGGAGCAGGACGACCCGCTCGACACGCTCACCGACGAGTACCCGATCAGGCTCACCACCGGCCGCCGCCTCGACTCCTACAACACCGGCGTTGCGACCAACCAGTTCTCCACCCCGCTGCGGCAGAAGGAGACGCTGAACCTGTCGCCCGAGGACGCGGCGAACCTGGGCCTGGCCGACGATGAGATCGCCAGCATCTCCTCGCGGCGCGGCACGATCACCGCACCGGTGCTCGTGGACGGGACGCTGCGGGAAGGGCTGGCGTTCATGACGCTGCACTTCCCCGACCAGGTGGAGACGAACATCCTGACGCTCGACACGTGGGACCCGAAGTCGGGGACCGCGGAGTTCAAGGCGACCGCGATCCGGGTGGAAAAGGCCACGCGAGAGGAAGCCGCCGCGTTCAGGGAGCGCATGGAGATCCCGGAGGTGACCAGCTAGTGGACCTGCGCCTGACGGCGAAGGTGGCAGCGACCGGCGAGGAACGGGCCGCCGTCGATGAGGTCATGGGGCCGCCGCCCTCGCAGTGGCAGGGCGGCGCGCGCCGCGCGGAAGACGCGCACGTGGCGTTCGGCGGGCACGACGCCAGAGGCCGCCGCCATCTCCTGATCACCGTGCTGCACGCGGTGCAGGAACGCGTCGGCTGGATCAGCCCTGGCACGCTCGACTACGTGGCCGAGCGGCTGACGGTCCCGCCGGCCGAGGCGTTCGGGGTGGCGTCGTTCTACGCCATGTTCCGCACCACGGCGTCGCCCGGCGCGGTCGTGCACATCTGTGACGACGTGGCCTGCAAGGTCGCCGGCGCGGAGGAACTGTGCGCGGAAATGACCCGCAGGTTCGGCCCGGAGGGCACCGACGCCTCGCTGAACGGCACCGGCGTCACCTGGCAGCGCTCACCGTGCCTCGGCCAGTGCGACCGTGGCTCGGCCGCGCTGATCCAGCAGGCGGGCGCGGCGGTGCCAAGGCGAGACCTCGCGCCGGTCACCCCCGACGCCGTGTGGCAGGCGCTGACGACGGGGGAGTCCCCGGCCGAGGTCCCGCTCGGGGTGCTGGTACCGCAACGATCCGGATCATCCAGAACGGATGCGGGCTCCGCGTCATCGCGGCCCGCGGACTCCGCCGTCGGCGGACGGGTGTCGCTGCTGCGCCGCCTCGGCCGCGTGGACCCGTCGTCCCTCGGCTCCTACCGGGCGGCCGGCGGCTACGAGATGCTCCGCCGCGCGCTCGCCCTCGGCCCCCAGGGCGTCATCCGCGAGGTCCGCGACGCCAAGCTGATGGGCCGCGGCGGCGCGGCGTTCCCCACGCACATCAAGTGGGACGCGGTCGCCGCCAACCCGGTCCGCCCCAAGTACGTGGTGTGCAACGCCGACGAGTCGGAGCCCGGCACGTTCAAGGACCGCGTGCTCATGGAGGCCGACCCGTACGCGCTCGTCGAGGCGCTGACCGTCATGGGCTACGCCTGCGGCGCCGAGCAGGGCTACATCTACATCCGCGGCGAGTACCCCACGGCGGAGGGGCGGCTCGCGCACGCGGTCAGGCAGGCCCGCGCGCACGGCTTCCTCGGCGCCGACGTGATGGGCGAGGGTTTCTCCTTCGACATCGAGGTCAGGCGCGGCGCCGGCGCTTACATCGCCGGCGAGGAGACCGCGCTGATCAACTCCCTGGAGGGCAAGCGCGCCGAGCCGCGCAACAAGCCGCCGTTCCCGGCACAGTCCGGCCTGTTCGGCAAGCCGACCGCGGTCAACAACGTGGAGACGCTGCTGTCGGTCCTTGAGATCCTCCGGGTCGGCGGCCCGGCCTACGCCGCGGTGGGCACTGCCGGGTCCACCGGCACCAGGCTGTTCTGCCTGTCCGGCTGCGTCGAGGTGCCCGGCCTGTACGAGTACGACTTCGGCGTGACGCTCCGCGACGTGATCGACGGCGCGGGCGGCGTGGCCGGCGGGCGTCCCTTGCAGGCGGTGCTGCTCGGCGGCGCGGCCGGCGCGTTCGTCGGCCCCGGCGCCCTCGACATGCCGCTGACCTTCGAGGGCGTGCGCGCCGCGGGTGCCACCCTCGGCTCTGGTGTCGTGCTCGTGCTTGACGACACCGTGTCCGTGCCTGCCCTGCTGCTCCGGATCACCCGGTTCTTCCGCGACGAGTCCTGCGGCCAGTGCGTGCCCTGCCGGGTCGGCACGGTCCGCCAGGAGGAACTGGTGGCGCGGCTGGCGGGCCCCGTGTCCGGCAAGCCTGCACCGCTCGGCTCCGTCGCCACGGAGCTTGAACTGCTGTCCGACATCGGCCACGTCACCCGCGACGCGTCGATCTGCGGCCTCGGCCAGACGGCGTTGTCCGCCGTCCAGTCCGCGGTCAAGCTCGGCCTCATCGGCGCCGACTCCTAGGGGCCTGCTGACCATGCACCCGTACCTTTCCGACGACGCGACGAACAGGGGTTGCCGGCGATGACCTCAGTATTCCTTGAGACTCCGAAGCGCCTGGTCGACGTGGAGATCGACGGCGTCTCGGTGCGCGTACCCGAGGGCGCGACCCTGCTCGACGCCTGCCGCGCCCAGGGCATCGACACCCCGACGCTCTGCTACCTGGAGAACCTCACCCCGGTGAACGTCTGCCGGGTGTGCGTGGTTGAGGTGGAGGGCTCGCGCATCCTGGTGCCGTCCTGCTCCCGCAAGGCCGAGCCAGGCATGAAGGTGCACACCGACTCCGAGCGGGTTCGCACGTCGCGGAAAATGGTCCTCGAATTCCTCGCCTCCTCCGTCAACGTGTCCCTCGCCTCGGCCGACGTGCAGCGCTGGATTGACGAGTACGGCGTCGACCCGGCTCGCTACGGCCCGCCCGCCGCCGACCACGCGGCGGGGGAGCGGGACGCGGCCCGCGCGGGCGAGCACCACGCACGATAATGGCCTTGAGGCGGCGACGGTCGGCCAGCCGGTCAAGGTCGACAACGAGGCTTACGTCCGCGACTACTCCCGCTGCATCCTCTGCTACAAGTGCGTGGAGGCCTGCGGCGAGGACGCGCAGAACACGTTCGCCATCGCGGTCGCGGGCCGCGGCTTCGACGCGCGGATCTCGACCGAGTTCGACGTGACCCTTCCGGACTCCGCCTGCGTGTACTGCGGCAACTGCATCGGCGTCTGCCCGACCGGCGCGCTCATGCCGGCTTCGGAGTACAACATGCGCCAGGCGGGCACGTGGGACGAGTCCGCGCAGACCGTGACGTCGACGATCTGCCCCTACTGCGGCGTCGGCTGCAACCTGGACCTGCACGTCCAGGACAACACGATCGTCAAGGTCACGTCGCCGCTCGACAGCGAGGTGACGCACGGCCACCTGTGCGTCAAGGGCCGCTTCGGCTTCGAATTCGTCCAGCGCCGCCGCCGCGAAGAGTAACCAGGCGGCGCCTCCGGGCCTGGTTCGTCCCCTGGTCGCGTTGTCTTACGCGCTCCCGCTCGGCGCTAACGGATTCCTGCTAAGGCATCATTACGCGCATGGATCGCCGATCGCGTTTGCTGGCACGGCTCTTCGCCGTGGCCGGGGTACTGCTCGTGCCGTGGATCTGGGTGCTGATCGAGCAGTTGCACGGGCAGGCGGGCAAGCGCAGCTTCGACTCCTCCTGGGTGGGGCTCGACGTCCTCGAGGCGGTCTGCCTGCTCACCGTCGCGCGCCTGGTCTCCCGCAGGCACCGGCTGACAAGTCCGGTCGCGGCGGCGACGGCGGCGATCCTGTGCATGGACGCCTGGTTCGACACATGGTCGGCCGCCCCGCAGTTGCCTTACGCCGAGGCGCTGGCCATGGCCTGGTTCGTCGAACTGCCGCTCGCGGCGCTGCTCGCCTGGACCGCCTGGCGCGCGCTCGAGTGGGCCGCCCCGCACGTGGCGGCCGTCCTTCCCGGTAGCGTCACAGGCCGTTCGCCTGAGCAGCAAGAGCCAATGTCACGTTCCTCATTAACGCTCAGGCCCATGCTCGCGCCCGTGCTCGTCGTCCCGGGCCGCGAGCCGCGGGCTGAAATCGGCGTGCCTCGGCGGGCGTAGACCTTGCCCTCGCTGACCTGACCGGGCGGAGGCCGCAACGGGCGGAAGTCGCGGGCGAACCACGCCTGGAGTTCTGGCGTCCAGGGGATGCGGCGGGCGCTTGAGCCGGAGAGCCACACGTAGTCCGCTCGCGCGAAGATGGCCTTCCAGTCGGCTACGACCTGGGGGAGGGCCTTCGCGCCGCCCTGGACGCTGACGCCGTTGCCCGCGACCAGGGTGGTCGCCAGGGAGTCGAGGATGTCGGGGCAGCCTCCCGAGCCGGCGGTGAACCGGTTGGCGGCGATGGCCAGGGCGATCTCGTCGCTGACCACGCAGGCGCCCGGCGGGATCAGGGCCGTGTCGGCGTGCACGTCGGGGGCGTGCTGTCCGGACAACTCCCACGCCTGGAAGCTGGCCACCACGATGAATGCCGCGGCGACCCAGGTCAGTAGCCCGCGTCCGTCGACGTCGCTTTGTCTCGCGCCGTGGCCTTCGGCCCGCGGGCCGCCAGCGCGCCCGCGGCGTAGCCGGCCGAGATCGCCAGCCATGGCGCGGCGAGGTCCGGATAGTGGTAGAAGAACGCCGAGTAGGCGAGCACGGCCGCCACGGTGCACGCCAGTGTGCCGAGGGCGTACCACTCAAGCGGGCCAGGCCCGCCGAGCGCGCCCAGAGCGGCCCGCGCCGAAGTCCTGCCCGCCTCCGCTGCCTGATCGATCCTGAGCACGCGGGCCGCCCGCGCGGCGCCGACGACGTAGCCGGCGCCAATCAGTGCCGCGAGCACGACCGCGAGCAGCACGGGCAGCCAGTCGGTGACCCAGGTGGCGGCCGCCGTCACGTCGCCGCGGGCGAACAGCGAGCCCTCGTTGCCTGAGGCCGTCAGCCGGCCGGCGTCGTTCAGCAGGTCGGCGAGGCCGGTGAGGTGCGCGAGCCGCAGCGACTCCGGCACCGCGGAGCCGACCCTTGTGACCTGGTCAAGCAGGGTGGACCGGACGAACAGGCCAGGCCACGGCGCGGCGAACGGCAGGACGGTAACCGTGAACCCGGCCAGCACGCCGCCCGCGAACCTGACCGCCCTGTTCCTCCGCTGGCCTGCGTGCCCGCCGTGCCCGCCGTGCCCGCCGTGCCCGCCGTGCCCGCGGCGGGGCCCATCCTGCACGCTGCCAGCTCCGTCCTCTGGCCCGGTGAGCAGGCACAGCGCGAGCAGGCCAAGGGCCGGAAGCACGGCCCAGTACTTGACCGCCCCGGCCACCCCGAACAGCGCCCCGGCCCACACCAGCCGCCGCGCCGCCGCCAGCCGCCCCTCGCGAAAGGCCAGGCGCGCGCCGGCCAGCACGAGCAGGTTCATCCACGGTTCGAGCAGCACCGTGTGCGCGGCCATGATGTCGTCGGGGTAGACCGCCAGGACCCCGCAGGCGACCAGCGTCACGAAGGCGCCCCGGTGCCGCACGAGCGACCCGAGCAGGGTCACGCACGCGGCCGAGGCGCCCACGGTCAGCAGCCGCGCGGCGGCCATGGCGCTGGTGACGGCGGACACCTTCGCGAGCAGCGCTACCGGGACCATCAGCAGCAGGATGCCTGGCGGCTGCACGAACGCGAAGCCGTGGTAGGGGACGGTACCCGAGATCAGCGAGACCGCGCCGCCAAGGTAGACCCCGTCGTCGTACTCGGTGATCCCCGTGAGGTAGCGGAGCCTGGTGAGCAGGTAAAGCCTGATGGCGAGGGCGACCGCGGTCGCCGCCAGCATCACGAGGCCCGGCGGGGACAGCCAGTACGCGCGCGCGCCCTGACCGCGATCTTCCGCCGGGCCGCGCGACAGGCCCGCCGTCGCGCCCTGGGGCCGGGCTCGCCGTCGGCCCGGCTGCCGCAGGATCAGGTCCCCTGACGCCGGCGGCCAGGAGACGGCTCTCTGGGTACCCGCCCGCCAGCTCACCGGCCGTGCTCCACTGAGACTCCAGACGCTCCGCGACGGGTTGCCGTTGCCTACTAAGCGTGGCAAAGATAGCACGCACAGCTATCAAGGCGCGGGCGATGACGGCAAGGCGACTGAGGCGATCAGCAGCTGGAGCAGGCGGAGGCGGCTCGGGCGTTCCGCCGCCCACGGCTGCGGCGGCACCACGATGAGGCGACGCCCAATGCCGTTGACTGAGTGGCGAGTGGTGACGGTGAGGGCCGTGCGCCGGCTGGCGCGCGAGGCCCGCGCGCGGGGGCAGCTTGATCGTCCAGGTTTTCGCTTTTCATGTGGATTCCGCAGCTAATAGGCTGCGGAATCCACATGATCATGGTCCGGGCCGTGCTGCCACCAGGACAATCGGGACAGAACGGGCGCCCGGGCGCCCGGGCGCCCGGCCCCGGGTGCGAAGTCGGGAGCGGCTGGCGGCCCGTGGCGGTGGAGTGCGGGCCGCGCGCTACCGCGGCGTCAGCACGCAGAACTCGTTGCCTTCCGGGTCGGCCAGGACGGTCCACGCCACGTCGCCCTGCCCGACGTCCGCCGGCTTAGCCCCCGCCGCGCGCAGTGCCGCGACCGCCTCCGCCTGGTCTTCGCCGGCCTGCGGCCGCGCGTCCAGGTGCACCCGGTTCTTAACGGTCTTGGCACCGGGGACCCGCAGCAGCTCAAGGAACGGTCCCACCTGCGCCGGCGAGCGCAGCGACTCGAACCCGTCCGCCGAATGAATCCGCGTGAACCCCGCCGCCAGTTCCCAGAACCCCGCCAGCGCGGCCGGGTCCGCGCACCCGGCCACCACGGCCGCGACGGGGCCGGTGCCGGCGTAGACCGGGCGAGGCTCAAGCACGCAGAACTCGTTTCCCTCGGGGTCGGCGAGCACGGTCCACGGCACGTCGCCCTGGCCGATGTCGGCGTGCGCCGCACCGAGCGCGAGCAGTCGCCGCACCTCGGCCTGCTGATGCTCGCGTGACCTGGTGGCGAGGTCTAGGTGCACCCGGTTCCGGGTGGTCTTCGCCTCCGGCACCGGCACGAACACCAGTGGCAGCGCCACCGGGTCCGGGTAGCTGAAGCCGGCGGGCCACACGTCCACCTCTTCCGGCGCCTCGTCCGCGACCTCCCAGCCGAGGGCGGCGGCCCAGAACCGCGCGAGCCGGCCCGGGTCGTTGGCGTCGACCACGATGTGCACAAGCCGCGTCCCCATGCCATCACCCTGCCACCTCCGGGCTGCCGCGTCATCCGGTTTCGTGGCGTGCGGCGTCTCGTCGTCGACGATGTCTTCGACGGGACGCCGACATGGTCGCCGTGGTCATCTCGGGCTCGGTGATCGCCGGGTCAGAGGCTGATCTCGCTCTCGATCCGCTTCAGGTTGTGGCGGGCGAGCGCGAGGTTAGCCTTCTGGCGGTCGAGGACCAGGTAGAGGAACAGGCCCTGCTCGCTCCTTGAGTTCTTGAGCAGCCGGATGAGGTGGTACTGCTTGGTGAGAGTGATGAGGATGTCCTCGATGGTGTCGTCGAGGCGGAGCGATTCCATCGTCCGCATCTTCGCCCTGATGACCTCCGTGTTCCCGGCCGCCGCCACGTCGAGGTCGAGGTACTTCCCGCCGCCGACCGCGCCGAGCGACATGCCGCTTTCCCAGTCCACGAGTGACACGCCAAGGGCGCCGTCAATGTTCATGGCTTCCTTCAGGGCGGCTTCAATATTCATGTATTGCCCCTTCTGCTAACGCTTTCCCGGTGTGTGCCGCAACGTTAGCGAAGGACAGGCTGGTATGCCTGGAATATGCAAAGAAAACTGATTACTGAGAGATGTTAACAATTACACTGAGTAAATTCAGCGCGATGGCCTGGCTTAATCAGTGAATATCTATGAATACCTGGCGTAAGCGTGACATAACAGTGACCCAAGGACAAGGCATTGGGGAACCAGTAGAACGGTAGGCTTGCCTTGATGCATTGGACTTCGACGAAAAGCGCCGATGTCCGATTTGAGAAATATGCAGAGAACGTGGGGATACAGACCTTTCGTACTATCGGTAATTTCTGAATTCCCGCATCTGCTCGGCCATCAGGGGGCTCAATTGGTGGTAGCGACGCAGGAGGAACTGGGCAGGCCGCAGGTCATGACCGCGCTCGAGGACCTTGTGACCAGGGGGGCGTCCGGGGTCCTTGAGGTGACCGGGAACCCGTCCGGGTGCGTCTACCTGGACGGCGGCCGCATCGCCTTCGCCCGGGCGTCGTGGGTCCCCGGCCTCGCCGCCCGGCTGCGCGCCATCAGCCCGCAGCTAGCCGGCCTCGGGGAGATGTCAGCGGGCAGCGACGAGGACGACGCCGCCGTCGCGGGGTTCGCCGTGCAGCGCGGCTACCTGACCGTGGCCGGGCTGCACGAGCTCATCCGGTCCATCGTCGTCGACGCCTTCCTGGTCCTGACGATCCCGCTGGCGGTGGACTCTCCCGTCGCCGCCATCCGCTTCACCTCCACGCGCACCTACTGGACGGAGATGTTCCCGCGGCTCGGCATCGACCTAGTGCGCGACGAAGCCTTCAGGAGGGCGGAGCGGCTGGCGGAACACGGCCTGGCCCCGACCACCACGGTGGCGCTGTGCGACCTCAGGGCGCCGTCCGCCGTCTTGACCAGGGAGCAGTGGGCGGTCGCCTGCCGGATCGGTGCGCACGCGTCGGCGCTTGACCTCGCCGCGCGGCGTGGCGCCGCCCTCATCGACACGCTCGAGTGCCTGGGCAGCCTCACGAGGGCGGGCCTGTGCGCACCGGTTCGCGCCGGCGGGCGCGGGCAGCCGGCCTCGCGGGTCCCCGCGCGGGGCCGCCAGAACGGGCCGTCGTCCCAGGCGGCGCCCGCACAGTCGGAGACCGCCAGTCGCCTGCCCGCGCGTCACCCGGCGCTGGATCGCCAGGAGTGGAACGGCGGTCCCGGGCAGGCGCCGACGGTCGACGTCTTGCGCCAGGTGCTCAACGGGCTGAAGAAGCTCAGCTAGCAGGGAGCCCGGCTACTAGCAGGGAGCCCGGCTAATTGCGGCGCCGGCGGCGGGCGGGCAATGGCTCGTCGCCCGCGGGGCCCTTGTCATCCTGTCCGGGAGATGGCGGGGCGGGCACGGCGGAGTCCGCCCGCGCGCCCCTGACGAGGCCGGCCGAATGCTCGGCGATGCGCTCGATTATCTTGCGCGCCTGGAAGTTCAGCATGGCGACGTTCAGTTCGTTCGACCCGAGTACCGCCACGATGACCGGGCCGCCCGCCGTGTACACCGCGAGGTAGCCGTCACCGCCGCGGGTGATGACCTCCTTGAGCTGCCCGCACTCCGTGCTCAGGCTCGCGCGGACCGCCACCGCGTGGGTGGCGGCGACCAAGGCCGCGATCTGGGTCGGCTCAAGGCCGTGCATGTCGTGCGCGACCAGCAGCCCGTCGCTGGTGGCGGTGATGCTGCCGCGCACCCCTGGCACGTTCTGCCTGATCAGCCGCAGCTCCGCGGTGATCGGGTCGGTCACCGACGGTTGGTAACGCATCGCTGCCTCTCCCGCCGGATACGGCGCGTATGAACGAGATGCCGGCGCCAAGCCGCCCGTCGGCGGGCCCGGGCGGGCGCCCGGGCACGACCAGGAGCCCGAGCTCAACCAGCCGGTACACCTCGATCGTGGTGCCGAAGACGCTCCGGCCCAGTTGCATGGCCAGGCCGCGCGGCGTCGTCCCGTCGCCGGCCCGGGCGAGCAGCGCCCACTGCGTCGGCGAGACCTGCGCGGACGGCGGATCGAGCGACGGGTCGCGGGCGACCGCCGTGTCCGGGGTGAGGACCGCCGCGAGCTGCCGCTGTACCTCATGGCGGCGCTGGACCTCCGCGAGCAGCGCCTCCACGGGCATCGGGCGCCCCTGGCCGACGGGGAGAACCTGGGCGTGCCGGAACTTCGTGTAGCGCGACTCGCTCGACAGCAACTCGGTGAGCGCGTCGATGATCAGCTCGGTCAGCTCGAGCATGCCCGTGAGCCTGCTGACAGAACGCGCGGCGACCAGCCCCGCGTCGCCCGGGCAAGCCTCGCCGGGCGAGCCGGGCGAGCCGGGCGAGCCGGGAGAACCAGGGGAACGGGGGGCTTCCCGCTGCGCTAATCCAAGCGCGGCGAGGCCGCTCGTGCGCAGCGAGGGCAGCGACGTGCGGCTCGACTCGGCGTAGACGACCTGCCCGCCGCGGAAGAAGACGGCGCCGTCACCGCGCCCGGACACCGGCAGCATCCCTGTGCTGCCCTCGTCAGCGAGCTTGCGCAGCCGCGCCGCGATGAGGTTCGCGTATCCGTTCACTATCCTCCCTGGCCAGACCGATTCGGCTAGCTGGCGCACCCGCGTGCGCCTGGGGATCTGGCTCATGCGGGAAAGCTCGCGCAGAAATCCCGAAGCGAGCGGTGCGCCATCGCCAGGTTTGTCCGGTGACGGTCCGCCACGACGAGCAGCAGAATCCGCGGCTCAGATTCCCGTCCAACCGGGCGGACCATGAAGAAGCTATCGCTAAAGGTAATCATCACGTCCTCAAGAATCTCCCCGGTCGCGAGTTTTCCGTTCAGCAGGGTGAGCACGCTGACGACGTCCGCCGCACCCGCCGCCGCGGTAGGCGGGGCGGGGGCGTCTTCGCTCTGCACCGACGCGAGGACCATGCCGGTGGACGCGTCGATCAGGCAGCCGAGCCGGAAACCGTCGATCGCCATGGCAGGCGTCAGGAGATCGCCTGCTTCAGGCAAGATCATGAGCACCCTCCCCTTCCGATACCGCCGCATCGTAATCAATAGGGGCCGCGTCCGCTGCCTATTCGAAGTCCATCGAGTCCGATATGTCTTAGGTAAGAGGATTTAGCAAGAAATAGCCGCAGCGCTCACCCGGCGACCACTGAAATCAAAATGCGGCATAAAAGACATTTCCCAGATATCGTGCCGGGCCGCAGGAAGGGCCAGTCCAGACCAGGGCCGCCGCGGTGGGCGGCGGCGGCCGCGCGGAGTATGGTCACCACCGTGGATGATCTCGCCCAAAGCGCGCCGCGCGGCACCTCAGGCAGGGCCGAGGGCAGCGCCTCCGCAGACGGGGCCGCACTACGGAAGATCCCGCGCACCGACCAGCTTCTCGACGACCCGCGCATGCGGGCGGCCGAGCGTCGCGTCGGCCGGGACCTGGTCAAGGCCGCGATCGTCCGTGCCCAGGAAAGAGCGCGCAACGCCGAGATCACCCCCGACCAGGTCGCGGACGCGGCCGCGGCCGAGCTTCCGGTGACCGCCGCCTCGCTGACCGAGGTCGTCAACGCCACCGGCGTTCTCGTCCACACCAACCTGGGGCGCGCCCCGCTGAGCCAGGCGGCGAAGGACGCCCTGGCGACCGCGGCAGGCACCTGCGACGTGGAGTTCGACCTCGAGACTGGCGCGCGGTCCAGGCAGCGCGGCCGGGGCGTCATCGAGGCGCTCAGGCGGGCCGTTCCCGGCGCCAAGGCCGCCGGCGTCGTGAACAACAACGCCGCCGCCCTCGTCCTGGCGGCCACCGCCCTGGCCGCTGGCAAGGAAATCATCATCAGCCGCGGCGAGCTCATCGAGATCGGCGACCGCTTCCGCCTGCCCGACCTGCTGGCGAGCACCGGCGCGCGGCTGCGGGAGGTCGGCACCACCAACAGGACGAGCGTCGAGGACTACGAGCAGGCGATCGGCGAGGACACCGGCTTCATCCTCAAGGTCCACCCGTCCAACTACCGGGTCGAAGGGTTCACCAGGGAAGCCACCGTCCAGGAACTCGCCGCGCTGAACGCCACGCTCGTCCACGACATCGGCTCAGGGCTGCTTGCGCCCCACCCGCTGCTCGCCGCGGAGCCGGACGCCGCGACCTCACTGCGCGACGGCGCGAACCTCGTCACCGCCAGCGGCGACAAGCTCCTCGGCGGCCCGCAGGCCGGAATACTGCTCGGCGACGAGGCACTGGTCCGCCGCCTGTTGCGCCACCCCCTGGCCCGTGCCCTGCGGGTCGACAAGCTGACCCTCGCCGCCCTTGAGGCGACGATCACCGGTCCCCTCCCGCCCGTCGCCCGCTCGCTGACCGTCGATCCCGCCGCCCTTATCGATCGCGCAGAACGGATAGTGGCTACTCTGGCCGCGCACCATGTCTCCGCGAGCGTGGTGGCCAGCGAGGCGGCGGTCGGCGGCGGCGGAGCCCCCGGCGTCACGCTGCCAAGCGCCGCGGTGGCGCTTGCCGAGGAACTCGCGCTGCCGCTGCGCCGCGGTGACGCCGTCCGCCGGGGCGAGGTCCCCGCCGTGGCCGGCCGCATAGAGAAGGGCGCGCTGCTGCTCGACCTCAGATCAGTAGTCCCAGAAGACGACGACCGCCTCATAGCGGCCATCCTGACCGCGGCCGGCCCCCATGCGTAACCGTCCCGGACCCCGGCGCCATCCACGCGAGCGCGCGAAGAGGGCGGGGGACTGATGTACGTCGTCGCGACCGCCGGGCACGTGGACCACGGGAAGTCCACGCTGGTCCGCGCCCTCACCGGGATGGAGCCCGACCGGTGGGCGGAGGAACGCCGCCGTGGCATGACCATCGACCTCGGCTACGCCTGGATGACCCTCCCGGCGCGCGCCCGTGGCCCGGAAGCCCGTGGCGCGCGACAGGGCGGGCCGGCCGGGGAGAAGCTGGCCTTCGTCGATGTCCCCGGCCACGAGCGCTTCGTCCCGAACATGCTCGCCGGCCTCGGCCCGGTCCCCGCGGTCATGTTCGTCGTGGCGGCCGACGGCGGCTGGATGCCGCAGTCCGCCGAGCACCTGGCCGCCGTCGACGCCCTCGGGGTCAGGCACGGCCTGCTGGTCATCACCCGCTCCGACCTGGCCGACCCGGGACCCGCGACCCGCCAGGCACTCGCCGAGATCGCGCGGACCAGCCTGGGCACCGTCGAGGCGGTCCACGTCAGCGCGGTCACCGGCCAGGGCCTTGACCAGCTCAAGGAGGCCCTCGTCCGCCTAGTCGACTCGCTGAACGGGCGATCCGATCGCAACGGCCTGTCCGATCGCGGCGGCCGATCCGATCGCGGCGGCCAATCCGAGATATCCGGCGCTGGCGCGCCGGATATCTCGGATATTTCAACATATGGACACACCGCCCCGGTCCGGCTATGGATCGACCGGTCGTTCACGATCCGGGGCGCGGGCACGGTCGTCACCGGCACCTTGCCCGCCGGCACGGTCAGGAACGGCCAGGAGCTAGTACTCGCGCCGTCGGGCCTTACCGTCCGGGTGCGCGGCCTCGAGGCGCTCGGCGAGCCCGCCGACGAGGTCAGCGGCGTCGCCCGGGTCGCGCTCAACCTGCGCGGCATCGCCGCCGACCTCCCCGCGCGCGGCATGGCCCTCATCGAGCCAGATCGCTGGACCCTCACCAGCGAACTCGACGTCCGCGTGACTCCTCCGGCGGCCGACCCGCACCCGAAGTTCCCGCCCGACCTCCTCATGCACATCGGGTCGGCGCGCACCCAGGCCCGGGTCCGCGTGCTCGGGCCCGACTCGGTCTACGCGCGCCTTCGGCTGAAGGAACCGCTGCCGCTGCACGTCGGCGACCGGGTGATCCTCCGCGACCCTGGTGCCGCGGGCCTGGCGATCTACGGGGCGACCGTCCTCGACCCGTTCCCGCCGCCGCTCGCCGGCCGGGGCGCCGGCGCCGCCGCCGCCCGCGAGCTCGCCACCTGGCCCGATGTCCCGACGGCGGCCGACTTGCTGCGCAGGCACAAGCTGCTGCGCGGACCGCAGCTGGCGGCGGCCGGCCTCGACGTGTCGCACGCCCCCGGCGAGCCGGATCCGGTCGCGGGGGACTGGCTCGCCGACCCGGAGCACTGGGCCTGGCTGCGCGCCGAGCTGCCGAGGGCGGTCGCCGCCTTCTGCGCCAAGGACCCCCTCGCCCCCGGCATGCCCGCCGAGGCCGCCCGCGCCGCGCTCGCCCTGCCAACCCGCGACCTGGTGGCCGCCCTGGCCGCCGGCGAGGTCGTACTCGACGGCGCGTACCTGCGGGTCTTCACCAAGCAGGCCGGGGAAGCCGACGGGAGCCCGCCGCCGGGCCAGGAAAGCCGCCTCGCGCCAGCGGGACAGCGGCTCCCGCCGAGGATCGAGGACGCGGTCAGGGAGGTACTCGACGACCTCGCGGACGACCCCTTCGCGGCCCCGGACACCGAACGCCTCCGCGCTCTCGGCCTTGACGCCCGCGCGCTGGCCGCCGCGGCCCGCGTTGGCCTGCTGCTGCGTATCGCCGACCTGATCGTGCTCGCGCCGGGCGCCGACCAGGCGGCGGCCGGCGTGCTGGCCGGGCTTGAGCAGCCTTTCACCACCTCACAGGCCCGCCAGGCGCTGCGTACCTCGAGGCGGGTGGCCATCCCGCTGCTTGAGTACCTCGACCGCGCCCGCGTGACAGAACGCCTCCCCGGCGACCTCCGCCGCATCCGCGCGTTAGCCGCCGCCGGGGTCCCCGCCGCCGCGGCTGCGGACCTGCCTGCGGCGATTACTATTAGCTAATGGAGGGTAACGCCTTGTAATGAATCTGGATCGGAGGGTCCGCATGATTCGAGCGAGGCTCAAGGCGCACCGGGGCGTGCGCACCGCTCTCACGGCCGCGACGGGCGCCGTCGCGTTCGCGGCCCTCACCGCAGCGTGCAGTTCCTCGGCGAGCTCAAGCAGCGCCCCCGCGGCCACCGGGGCGGCGGCGAGCCAGCCGTCGGCTACCGCCACGCGGCCCGGCGGTACCGCGTCGGCCGGCACTGCCAAGCTTACGGGCGCGGCCGCGACCGCCCTGGTGACCAAGGCCATCGCCAACACCCAGGCGGCCACGAGCGTGCGCGTGGCCGGCGTCGCCACCGCCGCCGCCACAGGATCAGGGACCGCGAGCGGCAGCCAGCCGGTGGCCTTCGACCTGACCCTGGTCAAGAGCGTGGGCTGCGAGGGCACGATCGCACTGTCGAAGACGCAGACGTTCCGGCTCGTGGAGACCGGCGGCTACGTCTGGATACTGCCGAGCAGCGCCTACTACGCGAGCCTGCACCTGGACAAGGCGGCCCTCGCCCTGATCGCCAACAAGTACATCAGGGTGAAGTCGACCGACAAGCAGCTCGGCGACCTGGGCAAGCAATGCACGTTCACCGGCCTCCTCGGCTCGCTGTCCAAGTCGACGGGCAAGGCTTACGCGGCCGTCCCCGTGACTTACAACGGCGGCCCCGCCTATGAGGTGACCCAGTCCGGCCAGCAGGGGACGGCCTTTGTCGCGAACACCGCGACGCCGCTGCTCCTGAAGATCACCGACCCGCAGAAAGACGGCGGGACGATCACGTTCACCAACTACAACGCCACGAAGACGATTACCGCCCCCACGGACGCCGAGTCCATCGACGGAAGCCAGCTCGGCATTTAGCCTCCGCCGACGGCGTCGAGCGGCGTGGTGCCGTCAGCCGCCGATCGCGGACATCGGGCGGTCCGGCTGGAGGAAGGCCGGGTCGTTGATCCCGTGCCCGGGCAGCTTCGCCGCCACCGCCGCCCGCCATCGCGCGGCGATCTCACCGTCCGTCGCCTCGGAGCGCAGCAGGGCGCGCAGGTCGCTCTCCGACCGGGCGAACAGGCAGTTGCGGATCTGCCCGTCGGCCGTGAGCCGCACCCGGTCGCAGGCGCCGCAGAACGGGCGGGTGACGGACGCGATCACCCCGACGCGGGCCGGCCCGCCCTCGACGAGGAAGGTCTCCGCGGGGGCAGCGCCACGCACTCGTTCGGAATCCTCGGAAAGCTTGAACGCACGGGACAGCGAGTCAAAGATCTCGGCCGCGGTGATCATCTCCGTGCGCTTCCAGCCGTGCTGCGCGTCGAGCGGCATCTGCTCGATGAACCGCAGCTCGTACCCACGCTCTATGCAGTAGCGCAGCAAGTCGGGTGCCTCGTCTTCGTTCAGGTCGCGCATCAGCACCGCGTTGACCTTGACGGGGGTGAGCCCCGCCGACGCGGCGGCCGCGAGGCCGGACAAGACGTCGGCGAGCCGGTCGCGGTGGGTCAGCTTCCTGAAGACCTCGGGGCGGAGGGTGTCGAGCGATACGTTGATCCGGTCGAGGCCCGCGTCGCGCAGCGCGCCGGCGCGCCGGTCCAGGCCGATCCCGTTGGTGGTCAGCGAGATCTCAGGGCGCGGCGAGAGCGAGGCCGTCGCCGCGATGATCGAGACGAGGTCACGGCGCAGCAGCGGCTCGCCGCCGGTGAACCTGACCTCGCGGATGCCAAGCGTCTCCACGCCGATCCGCACGAGCCGCGCCACTTCATCACCGGTAAGCACCTCGGGCGCCGGCAGCCAGTCAAGGCCCTCGGGCGGCATGCAGTACGAGCACCGCAGGTTGCAACGGTCAGTGAGGGAGACCCGCAAATCCGTTGCTATTCGCCCGTAGGAATCAGTGAGCATCTACCTAGCCTACGTTCCGAATGTGATGAAAAAAAATGATGCCACCCCTGGTTGCGCAGTGCTTGCGGTGGTTGCGGATGCCACGGCGTACGGAGAGGCCTGAAGGTACTGCCGCCGTCGCCCGGGCAACCCGGGAGCGGCCAGGCTGCAACCGGGCGGCGGCGGCCCGGAGGGGCAATGCGCCCGGCGCATGCCACTTTGATCCGGTCTACAGTAATGGCGCAACACGTGCAGGCCTCCCTGGCAATGCGGCTTTTGGCATGATGTTTTAATTTGGGGCAGCGGGTAATACTTGCATCGTGAATTGTTTGTACCGGTGCCAAAACCCTTCAAGAAGACCGGAGATGGTAGAAAATGTTTATCTGACATTTTCTGATTGACTTCTCTTCTAAAATCGCGCATTGGCGGCATTATTAAATGCATGAAGAAGCTCTGGGTTGCCGCAGCAGTCGGCGTCACAGCATTCCTGGTGCTAGCGATTTGTATCCCCGCGGCGACCGCGCCGTCCCGGACGCTAGCGATGTCTGTCACCGCGGCAAGCACGACCAAATTCGCGGCGCCCACGAGCGTCACGGTGTCGTCTGTGACGGCGACGGGGGCCACCGTCAAGTTCGTCCTCCCCTCGTCCGACTGGGCGGCCACGAGCGAGCAGGTCGTTGTCTACCTCGCAAGCAACCCGAGTGGCGCACCAGCGTTCAGTGCGACCGTCACCAAGTCCCCAGTCACCGTCACCGGGCTGGGGCCGTCGACCGGCTATTACGCCGAGGTCTCCGTCAACGCGGTCAAGGGTCATGCCGCGTCCGCGTGGAAGGTGAGCTCGCGCTTTACCACGCCGAAGGCTCCCGCGCCGCCCACCCCGACTCCTACGCCGACGACGCCCACGCCTACCCCGACTCCGACGACTCCCACGCCTACCCCGACGCCTACTCCGACTCCGACGACCACGTCTCCTACGCCTACCCCGACTCCGACGACTACGTCGCCCACGCCGCCCCCCGGCTGCTGCCCCGTACGCTCCGGCGCTGTCGTCCTACAGCACCGTGGCGCAGAGTTACTCCGCGAATGACATCATCAACGACGGCTGGGCGCAGGATGCCAACGCCACCCTTGAGGGAGGCGGCACCTGCCCGGTGACGAATACCACCTACTCGTCGTCACTTGACGCGGTTGTGATGAGTACCGCCGGCCAGCCGGCCAAGAGCACCACCGGCGACTGCGGGCACATCAGGTCGCAGAACACCGTGCCAACAAGCGGTGACGTCGTTGAGGCGAAGATCTGGCTGCCCAGCCTCGGTAGTGCTACGACCTTCGGCGGCAGCAGCTACCCGGCTGGCACGCTCATCGACTGGGCTTCGATGTGGACGGACGGAGCGAACAGCGCGAACGGGGCCGAAAACTGGCCTGCCGATACCGAGGTCGACGCGGTTGAGACTCAGTACGGCGCGAGCTACGTATCCATCCATTACGGCAGCGTCTCGAAGAGCGGCGGCAGCACGGGCGACTGGACCACGGAACCGAAGGGATGGGAAGGCTCGGGTGCCATTTACGCCACGCCCAACTCAGGTGTCCCCAACGTTCAGGCTGGCTGGAACGTGGTGGACATCGAGTTCACCAGCACCGTTGCGAACATCTACTACAACGGCGAACTGTACGTCACAATCCCGGCAAGCGTGCTGAGTCACAAGCCCGCCTACCTCAACTTCGGAATCTCCGGGCCGAACGGTAACGACTCGAACTACCCGAAGTGGCCGGCCGGACCCGGAACAGAAGATGTCCAGTACGTGGAGGTCTTCTCGTAACCGCCCGCAACTCAAAAGCGCGAAAAATGAAACCGCTACGGAAACCCCGTAGCGGTTTCATTGTGGCGGCAAACGCCCGGCACGTGCCCGGCTCAGGCCGGTTCCCAGCGCCAGCCGTCGTTGTTCTCGCAGGTGATCGCTTTACCATCACCTGCCACACCGGAAGCATCGTGGTCAGCATTGCGGCAGAATTCGCCGGGCTCGTAGCACTTACCTCCGTTGGTTAGCGGATGGCAGCTAGCTGGCGCCGCGGAAGCTGGCGGCGCGACCACCGCCGCGGCAGTCGTAGGCGCTGGCGCGGATGGCGCCGGCGCGGACGGCGCCGGCGCGTGTGACGCGGCCGAGGTTGTCTGCGTCCTCGTTGGATGTGTCTTCTGCACGGCCGGCGCGGGCGGCGTGGCGTGCTGACTGGGCACTCCTGTAGCAGTCGCCGAGGCAGCTTGTCGTCCCGACGGCCGCCACGTTACTGCCTGGCGACGAGGGTGATTTGCCGGCGTTCGCCGCCACGATGATGATGATCAGCGCACCGAAGGCGAGAAGCCCGGTGAGCGCCTTGTGGCGGGCGGGCCAGGACTTGCCGCGCCGCGGCGGCTGGTAAGGCGGCTGCGGGGCTGGTGGGCCGAAACCTGCGGCGGTGCCCCGGCTGTCCCGGCTGGGACGGCGGCATTGGCTGAAAGCGGGCCGTGGGTTGGCCGGGTGCGTATCCTCGCTGCCCGTTCCCCTGCCCATACGGTTGCTGCCCGTACCTCCATTCAGGCGGCTGCCATCGTCCGTCGCCCCCTGCCTGCTGCCCGCGCTCGTCATACCCCCACTGCCCGTACTGTCCGGGTCCCTGCGCGCCGTCTTGCTGCCCGTAACCCCACTGCGGGGGCAGCGACCTTCCGTCATTACCTGGCCACTGCCCCTGCTCCCCGTCCTGCCCAGGCCGCTGACCGTACGCCATGGCACCCCCTTGCGTTTCTCTGCATACATGCAAGCAAATGCTTAGGAGACGCCCAGCCTGTCGCACAGGTTCACCGCCATTCACCCTGTATTCGAGGTGGAGCGGACGACCAGTCCTTACGTTTCCGCCTTGCCCTGGGCAGCTAGCGGATCGTGACGCCGGACGTGGCGAGCCAGCGGTTAATGTCAAGCAAGAGCGCGGCCGGGGTCGTGGCGCTCGGCCGGATGGACATCGCCCCAGGCAGCAGGGGGTCTCGGGCGTAAGCTTCGAGTGAGCCGGTCCCGGCTGACCAGCTCGAACAGCGGAGCGTCGGGCGTAGCGAGCAGCGCCCGCAGCTGCGCGTCGACCGCCCGCTCGTACGCCTTGTCGGCGGCATCCGGGTAGATGCTCTTGCGCCGGCGAAGCAGGTCGTCGGGCAGCAGCCCGGCGGCCGCCGTGCGCAGCAGCCCCTTCTCGATCCCGCCGGCCTCCTTGAGCGCCCACGGGACGTTGAACACGTACTCCACGAGCCGGTGGTCGCAGAAGGGCACGCGGACCTCGAGCCCGCTCGCCATGCTGAGCCGGTCCTTGCGGTCGAGCAGGAACGGCAGCCAGCGGGTCAGGCCGAGGTAGAGCACCTCGCGGATGCGCCGGTCAAAGGCGTCCTCGCCGTCCAGCCGCGGCACCTCGGCCAAAGCGGACGCGTACCGGTCCGCGGCGTACTCAGAAAGCCGGATCTCGGCCCGCACCGACGGCTGTAGCAGCGGTTCCCACGATCCGGCCGCGGCCCAGGGGAACGTTGGCGCGGCGAGCAGCGCGGGCACGTGGTACCAGGGGTACCCGCCGAAAACCTCGTCCGCCGACTCTCCGGACAGCGCGACGGTTGACTGCTTCCTGATCTCGCGGAACAGCAGGTACGCGGAGGTCCACATGTCGCCGCAGGTCGGCAGGTCGTGAGCGGCGAGCGGTGCCCACTGCGCCGCCACCAGCTCATCGGCCGACAGGACGACGGTGCTGTGCCGCGAGCCCATGTGCTCGGCGGCGGCCCTGGCGTACGGCTCGTCGTGGCTGGGCCGCAGCTGGTCCGGCCGGAAGGCGTCCGCGCTGCCCTCGAAGTCCACCGAGAAGGTGGCGAGCTTCGCCCGGTCCCGCCGCGCCAGGCTGTCGGCGGCCAGCGCGGACACCACGCTGGAGTCCAGGCCGCCAGACAGCAGGCTGCACAACGGCACATCGGCGACCGTCTGCCGGTGCACGGTGTCGGTGAGCAGGTCGCGCACCGTCGCCGCGGTGGCCGCTAGGTCGTCGGTGTGCGGAAGGGACGGCAAGGACCAGTACGTAGCGACCCGCGTGCCCCCGCGCCCGACGACCGCGACCGACCCTGGCCGCAGCTCAAGCAGCCCCCGGTAGATGCCGTGCCCCGGCGTCTTCGTGCCGATCTGGCTGAACAGTTCCGCGAGCCCTTCTGCGTCGATCTCGGCGCGGAACTCGGGGTGCGCGAGGATGGCCTTCGGCTCGGAGCCGAACAGCACCCCGTCCGGCCGCACCGCGTAGTACAGCGGCTTGACGCCGAGCCGGTCGCGGGCGAGCAGCAGCTCCTGCCGCCGCCCGTCCCAGAGCCCGAACGCGAACATGCCGTTCAGGTGATCCACGCAGTCGCGGCCCCACTGCAGGTAGCTGCGCAGCAGCACCTCGGTGTCTGACCGGGTGCGGAACGAGTGCCCGTGTGCGATGAGCTCGCGGCGGAGCTCGGTGAAGTTATAGATCTCCCCGCTGAAGGTCAGCACGACGTCGCCGGAGTCCGGTGCCGACATGGGCTGTGCACCGCAGGGCAGATCGATGACAGAAAGCCGCCGGTGCCCGAGCGCCGCGTGCGCCGAGATCCAGATGCCACCTGCATCCGGCCCTCGGGGGACCATCGTCGCCGTCATCGCCTCGATCGCCGCCCGCTCGCTGCGCAGGTCACGCCCGAAGTCGACCCACCCCGTAATTCCGCACATGCCCCTCTTCCTCCCGCCAGGTAATGAGGTCCGTGGCTGGCTGAGACGGTACGCGCGCGCAATTAAGGACCGATTGAGCGCCCCTTCGGCGCTGCCGGGCGCCGCAGTTGTGGCGGAGGCGGACGGGAATCGAACCCGCCAGCGACGCGGCACGCCGCATTAGCCCGAAGCCCCCAGCCCGGTGCGTGAATCCTCGTTGACCCGGGATTTCCTGCGGGCGGCCTGCCGTTCGGTGAACCGCGTCATGTAGTGCTGCGGCTCCCCGGTGAGGAAGGCCAGCCCGAACTGCGCGACGCTGTCCTGGATCGCCCTTGTTGGGGTCATGTCGGTCCACTCGTTGAGTAGGCGCTTTTGCTGCCGGACGGCCTGGGGGCCAAAGGCGGCCATCCGGGCCGCCAGTTGCGTGATGCGCGCGTCTAGTTCGCCGTCCGGGACCACGTCGTGGACCAGCCCCCAGCTCGCCGCCGTGCCGGCGTCGATCGTCTCGCCGGTCAGCAGCAGCCACGCGGCTCGTGAAGCGCCGATCATGGCAGGGATAAGGGCGGCGTGGATCACCGACGGGATGCCCACGGTGACCTCGGGCATGCCGAAGGTGGCTCCGGCGCCGGCTACGCGCAGGTCGCAGGACACCGCTACTTCCAGCCCGGCGCCCAGGCACCAGCCGGAGAGGCGGGCGATGACCGGCGCCGGGCAGGCCCTGACCGCTTCGCACAGTGCGGCCAGCCTGCTGATGAAGGCCTCGGCGGCGGCCTGGTCCAGTCCTGCCATCTCGTTGATGTCCGCGCCGCCGATGAATGCCTTGTCGCCGGCACCGCGCAGAACGATGACCCGGCAGTCGTCCTCGCGTGCGAGCCTGTGAAACTCAGCGGTCAGCTCTTCGGTAGCCTCGCTGCCGAGGATGTTCACCGGCTTCGCGTTGACGAGCTCGACCGTGACCACGCCGTCAGCCTGGCGGCGGCGGACAAATCGCTGGGCGGGGACAGTCATGTGCTCCTCCTCGGGTTGAGGTCCGCCGGCCGCGGCCGGCGGGGATTGCACGGGTGTGTGATTCACCGCCGGTCCTCTTTGTGGTCGGCCGGCGTTGTTGTCCGACGGACAAGGGGCCGACGAGTGGCGCAGCGGCTTACCCTTAATGGAGCTAACGGCGGGGGGTCGTGATGGCTCATTCGGATCGCGGGGCGACAGTCGAAAATGAGTTTGAGCGTGTGCTGCACGATCGCTTGCTGCGCACGGTGTTCCAGCCGATCGTGAGGGTCGAGTCGGGGGCGGTGGTCGGGTACGAGGGTTTGATCCGTGGCCCGGCCGGGTCCATCTTGGAGTCGCCGGACGCGTTGATCAAGGAGGCGTACAGGCAGAACCGCATGGTGGAGTTCGACTGGGTCGCGCGCGCCTCGGCGAGCCGCGCCGCTCTTGCGGCCCGCCTGGCACCGGACGATCTGCTGTTCCTCAACATCGAGCCGATAGCACTGGCTTCGAACTGTCCGCCCGATCTTCGGCCGGATATCGAGGAGGCGTTCGGCACGTTCCGTATCGTCCTCGAGATCACCGAGCGGTCACTAGACCACGATCCACGTGCCCTCTTCGAAGGCATCGACCAGCAGCGGCCGACCGCTGCCGGCCTGGCCCTGGACGATGTCGGCGCGAATGTCAGAGCGATGTCCATGCTTCCGGTCATCCGGCCAGACGTCATCAAGCTCGACTTGAAGGTGACTCAGAGTACCCCGAGCCGCGAGGCGATGAGGGTCCTCCACTTTGCCTACGAGGAGGTCGAGCGAACGGGCGCCACCATCCTCGCCGAAGGCGTCGAAACCAAGCGGCACGACGAGGTGGTCCGTGCGCTGGGGGCTCCGCTGGCGCAGGGGTGGCTCTACGGGAAACCGACCGACGACCCCACGCCCGCCGAAGAGCACGAGGCCCATAGACCGCTCTGGGCCGGGTTGGGACTAGAGGATGTGCGCTCGCCGTTTGAGGTGCTGGGCGGGAAAATGATCAGTCGCGCGCCCCGTGACCTATTGCGCTCCCTAGCCGATGAGGTCTTCCGTCATGGGATGCATCTCCTGCCTCCCGCACTCCTGCTCGTGCTCGTCCCTGACCCCGAAGCGCTAACCAAGGACCATCTGCGCGCTTTGAGCCAGATGGCCCGCCGCCAGGTAATCACCGGCGTGATCGGCGCGGGCATGCCGCCCGAGCCGGCGCCCGGGGTGCGGGGTTCACAAAAACCCGACCCGGCGCTCAATGGGCAGTACGCGGTCATCGCGATCAGCCCAAGCACAGCCGTCGCGGTGCTGGCGCGACAGACGCACTCAACCCAACCCGCCTTTTACTTCGGCGTAATCCACGACCGCCCACGGATCACGACCGCAGCCCGCTGCCTGCTGCGGCAGCTAGGACCTCCCTGAAGGGAGCTTCATAGGTGCCTGGCGATATCCACTGCGGTCAGATCGCTCACCCGCCACAGCATGGCGATCACGTGCTGGTAGCCGGCAATCTGGAGTGCGCCCGCTGGCAGGAAGTGCCCAGGTCACACTACACCGGCCGTTAGTGCTGGTGGCGGAGGCGGACGGGAATCGAACCCGCCAGCGACGCGGCACGCCGCTCTCTGGTTTTGAAGACCAGGGGAACCACCAGGAATCCAGACGCCTCCGACCCCGACTTTACTGACTCCTCCCCGTAGGTTGGAATCATCGAGGTCACAGTGAAAGGGGCAACGGGTGAGCGTTGGCAACAATCCATGGTGGGCGGCCGCCGTGGTGTACCAGGTGTACCCGCGCAGCTTCACTGACTCCGACGGCGACGGCATCGGCGACCTGCCGGGCGTTACGAGCCGCCTTGAGTACCTGGCCGACCTGGGCGTGGACGCCATCTGGCTGACCCCCTTCTACCCCTCGCCGCTGAACGACGGCGGCTACGACGTCAGCGACTACCTCGACGTGGATCCCAGACTCGGCACGCTCGCCGATTTCGACGCCCTGGTGCGCGGCGCGCGGAGCCATGACATCCGGGTGATCGTCGACCTGGTGCCGAACCACTGCTCGTCCGAGCACCCCCTGTTCAAGAAGGCACTTGCGGCGGCGCCGGGCAGCCCGGAGCGGGACCTGTTCATCTTCCGCGACGGCCGGGGCCCGGGCGGCGATGAGCCGCCGAACAACTGGCCGTCGCGGTTCGGCGGCCGCGCCTGGACCCGGGTTCCCGACGGCCAGTGGTACCTGCACCTGTTCGATACCAGCCAGCCGGACTGGAACTGGCGTGACCCGCGGGTCAGGCCGATGTTCGCGGAGATCCTGCGGTTCTGGCTGGACCGGGGGGTCGCGGGGTTCCGGGTGGACGTGGCGCACGGCCTGCTCAAGGCCCGGGACCTGGCGGACGTCCCCGATGCGACGCTGACCAACCGTCCGTCCCCGTACTACCACCGCCCGGAGGTGCAAGAGGTGTACCGGGAGTGGCGCGCGATACTCGACGGCTACCCAGCCGACGGATTCCCCGGCGCGCGGACGGCGGTCGGCGAGGTGTGGGCGGACTCCGCTGACACCCTGCGGCCCTACCTGGCACCCGGCGGCCTGCCCCAGGTCTTCAACTTCGAGCTGGTGCAGTCGCGCTGGTCCGCGCCCGCGCTGCGCGCGGCGATCGACGCGACCCACGCGTTCGCGGACGGCACGCGCGCCCCGTGGGTGATCGGAAACCACGACGTGGTCCGCCCGGTCACCCGCTGGGGCGCCGCGGCGGCGCGCGCCGCGGCGCTGCTGCTCCTCGCCCTGCCTGGTTCCGCCTACATCTACCAGGGGGAGGAACTCGGGCTGCCCGAGGTGACGGACATCCCGGACTCCGCCCGCCAGGACCCGACCTTCCGCAGGACCGGGGGGAAGGTCGCCGGTCGTGACGGCTGCCGCGTCCCGCTTCCGTGGACCAGTGGTGGCCCGTCTTTCGGATTTTCCCGAACGGAATCGGCTTCCTCGCCCAGCCCACCGTGGCTGCCGCAGCCGGCGGGCTGGGGGCGGTACAGCGTCGAGGCGGAGGACGGCGACCCGGATTCCTTCCTCGCCTTGTACCGGGAGGCGCTGCGGCTCCGCCGCTCGCACCCCGCCCTCGGGACCGGAGTGGACGGCAGCCACTCGATGCGCTGGCTTGATGCCCCGGCCGACGCCCTGTGCTTCGCGCGCGACCCGGGATTCGTGTTCCTCGCCAACCTCGGCACCGAGCCGCTGCGCCTGCCGGAGTTCCGCGAGGTCCTCGTCGCGAGCGGTCCCTTGATCCGTGGCGCCGCCGGCCTCTCCGACGGTTCGCTGCCACCCGACACGGCGGTCTGGCTCGGCGTCTGAGCGTGCGTTATGTCCCCGTTTGGCGCTGGCCGGCCCGGCTACGGTATTGTCCGGACCGGCAGGCGGCCTCGGTCAGGCTTGAGGTGACGGCCGCGCGGTTACGAAGAGAGCGGGCCCGCACGATGGCCCGCGAAGACTCGTATCTCGGGAGGGCCCCTTGGCAAAGGTTCGGGTGCCGCGCAAGGGCGTTACGCAGGCGGAAGTCGCCACGGTGCTTAGCCGGAGGCTCGGCACGGAATTCCAGGTCGCGGCCGACGGGCGGGAGGGCGTTATCGCCCGCCGCTCGCCATTGAGCGCGGCTGTCGTGCGGATCACCAGCAGCCCAGGGGCGACGGTCTTCCGTGTCCGGGGCATTGGCATACCGGTCGTCAGCCTGGGCACGGCGCGGATCGTCGCCGACGCCCTGCGCCGCTCACCGGAGTTCCGCGCCGTCTGACTTGGGGCGCGTCCGCCCGCAGCTGCCGGTGACCACTTTCACCGCTGCGCAGTAGCCGGTCTCTCACGGGACGTGTGAGGTCACTGTGACTCCTGGTGCATGAGAGTGGCCGATGGGCGCTGGTCACATTTCCGTAAGAAATATGAAATCTTGGAAAGTCCTCCGTAAGAGATCACGAAACGCTAACGTCTTGGACCTGGGAGCGTCACGGCCAGAACGCCGACCGTTCGAAAGGACCGTGAGCGATGGGACTGACCTCGGGTCGAGGCAGCCATGGTGGTGCGCGTCGCCGAGGCGCGGGCAGTGCCAGGCAAGGCAGTGCGTGGCAGGGCGATGGCGGTTACAACCGCACCAGCCTGGTGGGCGGTGACCAGCAGGAGACGGGGTACGGCTGGAACCACTACCCGGTGACCGGCGGCGGCCAACGCCAGGCGACCGGGTTCCTCGACGGCGCGCCCGCCGGCCGGCGAGCCCATGCCAGGCGACGGCGCGGCGTCGGCCGTTGGCTCACCGGATACTCGGCACCGGTGCTCTCTGTGGTGGCCATCGTGGTCTGCGCGGCCCTCGTCGCCGCGGGCCTCGGGGTCAACCACATCCTCACGGCACGGTCGGCGGCCGACGCGACGGCCAACCCCAACTGCACGCTGATCGTGCCCGCGAACCCGTTGACCGCCCAGGGCCTAGCGACGCCGTACCAGCTGACGGCGACGGATCAGGCGGCTGGCCCGTGTGATGAGTCCAACGACAATCAGACGGCCTTCGTTCAAGGCGCCGTGCTCAACCCGCGGACCGGCCAGGTTTCGATCTACGACCCGCTCGTCGTCAACGCGGGGACACAGCCGGCCGTCGCCCCGGTCGTGCCAAGGCTGCCCGCGGGGGCCGTGGTGGCGGTGTGGTTCGGCTACAACGGCAACACGCTCACGCTGGCCGGCGCCGACCAGAACCTGACATCAGGCGCCACTGCCACCGCCACCCCGACAAACGCCACGTCGCAAGCGACCCAGACGACGTCACCCTCCGGCTCGGGGTCAGCCACCGCGACCGCGCCGGCGAGCACCACGACGCCAACGAACTCCGCCACGCCCACCGGGTCGGCGCCCACCGGTTCGGGAGCGTCCGCCACCGCGACGCCGACGGCAACCGGTTCCGCCTCAACGGGCACACAAGGCACGGGAGCACCGTCCTCCGCGGCCACCGCGGGCGGGGCATCGGTCCAGTCCGTCGGCTCCGCGCCGCTCCCGCCCAGCCCGGCCGGCTCGGCCGGCTGGCTGAACGCCAGCCTGAGCGGCACCAACGGGCAAGGCGCGGCAGGCAGTCTCCATCACCCGCACCCGTCATCGCCCGCGTCCGGCGCGGCCACGCCTTCGTCGAGCGGCGCCGCGCCCACCGTGAGCGCCGCGCCGACCGGAAGCGCCGCGCCGACCGCGAGCGCGACGCCGTCCGCCAGCGCCCCGGCGACAACGGCAGGCGGTACTGCGACGAACCCGCCCGCGAACCCCGGTGACTCTCCGGCGGCCTCGCCCACCCAGGACGCGATCCTGCAGCAGGCCAGCTGCGTGGCGGGCGAGGACATCAGCGGCGAGTTCTCGTCGTTCACCCAGGTCGGCGCCTGCAACGCGACAGCGTTCTTCAACGCGGCGAACATGGCGATCGCGGCACGCAAGCTGAGGGTCCCCGCGCCTGGCACAGCGAAGGACGGGCAGGCGTGCCTCACCACCCGCAGCTTCGCCCTCATCGACCAGGACCAGAGCGACAACGTCACCACCGAGTACCTGACGACGGCCAACGGGCAGACCGCGCAGGACACGGCCGCCAACCGCGGCTCGCTCGGCGGCGCGGCGACCCTGTTCAACGGGAGCGACAACGGGCTGCTCGACCTGTTCGTCGACCCGGCGCTCGGCTGCTCCCCGTGGGAGGTGCCGAACCTGGCCGACGGCGGCGCCCCGGCGCCAGGTCTCCCGCTTGACGAGCTTCAGGCGGCGGCCTGGGCCGGCCGCCAGGGCGGCGGCCCGTCGGCGCTGGTCCCGCTCAACGACCCGATGACAGTGGACGGCAACGGCAACTTCAGCACGGACAAGACCAACACGTACCGCTCGCTTGTCGACATGCCGGCGCTCCCGGCCGGCCAGTCGCCCGCCGCCTACTGCTCGGACATGGAGAAGATCCAGGGCAGCCGCCTGCAGCAGGACGTCAACCTGCTCATCAAGGGCCCGAGCCCCGTGCCGGCCGCGGCGAGCAACCTGTTCACGTTCCTGGCGATGCGCCTGCAGCAGTCGTTCATGAACCTGAACTGCGGCACGTTCGGGATGAACAACGACGTGTCCACGACCACCGACGGCAACGGCGTCGTGGTCGCGGCGTGCTTCGCCAACCAGGTCCGCGCCATGACCCGCGGCCAGGGAAACCCGATGGCGGGCCAGACGCAGTGCCCCGCGACCACGAGCGGCGCAGGGCAACGGGCAGGGCAACGGGCAGAGCACGGGGCAGGGGACCGGCCAGCCGTCCGGGAGCCCGTCAGCGACGCCGTCTCCGTCCGGGATGTCCCACCAGGGCGTGCGGAACTACTGGCACCATCACCACCACGGCTAGTCCGGTGGCCGGCCTCCGTCACCAGCCACAACGGCGAGTGGCGGATGCCGGCCCGCGCCGCGCGCCGCTTACCGGATCATTACGGGATTGATGATGATCAGGGCGGCCCCGCCCCGGTTGCCGTAGAAGTGTGTGCGAGCGGGAACGGCAAACGGCAACCACGAGCGAAGGATGATCGATGACCGACGAGTCCCAGCAGCATCAGTGCGCCACTAGGCGCTGCGTACTGCTTGGAGCGGGAGTCCTCGGCGCGGCGGGAGTGCTGACCGCGTGCAGCACCGCCGCCGTGCCATACAACGCGAACGATGCCGGCCAGGCGCCAGGGGCGGCGCCATCCGCCACCGGAAGTGACATGTCAAGCGGCATGGCCAGCGCCATGGCCAGCCAGCCGTCAAGCAGCGCCAGCGCCAAGAACATGGGCACGGTGCTCGGCATGGCCTCCGCCGTCCCCGTGGGCGGCGGCATGGTCTACACGGACGCGAAGGTGGTGGTCACCCAGCCGTCTAAGGGCGAGTACAAGGCCTTCAGCGCGGTCTGCACCCACGTCGGCTGCCTGTGCAACCAGGTCGCGGACGGCACGATCAACTGCCCGTGCCACGGCAGCAAGTTCAAGATCACCGACGGCTCGGTGGTCGCGGGCCCGGCCCCGGCCCCCCTGGCCGCCAAGACGGTCACCGTCTCCGGCGGCAAGATCCTCTTGCAGTAGTTCCGCGGGGCGCGGGGCGCGGAGACACGCCCCGCGCCCCGCGTTCATTGACGGTGTCCCGGCCAGTTCACAGCGGGACGCTGGTGCGCGGTGCGCGGCCGGTGAGCAGGATCCAGAGCGCGACAAGCAGGTAGAGCAGGCCGGACACGCCAAGGGCCAGCGCGATGATGACGCTGAGGACGGTCAGCACCGGGTTGTCCCAGTGGACGCGGACGACGAGCGCGCCGACGATGGCCAGCACTCCCGCGCCCCCCAGTAGCGCGGTGGCGAGCCGGGACCGCGTCCGCGCCGGCGCGCGACCGGGGCCGGCCGGCCGCGCCGCGTCCGCGCCGGACGGCGAGTCACCGGCAGCCTGAGCCAGGGCCACCGCACTGGCGATCGCGTGCCCGATGTCCCCGGCCACGACCGGCATCCCGAGCAGGCTGTCCACCCGGTCCTTGCGCCACGCGTAGAGCGAGATCTCGCCGCCGCTGGTCCGTGCGACGGACAACTTGGCCTGCTCAACGAGCACAGCCCGCACATCGGTGAACCGGATGCGCCTGGTGATCAGCCCCATCCGCATGACCAGCACGCCGGCCCCGGTATCGACCACGACCGACCCGCCGAATATGGCCATGCTCAGGCCCCACACGCCGCACAGGACGGCAACGGGTACCGCGAACCAGACAGGGAAGAACACAGCCGCGATCGTCACGCCCACCGCGGCGATGACAACCGACTTAACCCGCGCGGCGACCGGCGCACGCCATTGCTCTCTCGACACGCAGAGATTATGCCGCATGCCGCCCACCCGCGTTTACCAAGAGCGCGCGCGCAAACCGCCGGCCGGGCGTGGCAGTATTACCGGGGTGGGCTCGTTGATGCTGCTTGACACGGCGTCGCTGTACTACCGGGCGTTCTACGGGATGCCGGAGACGGTGACTGCGCCGGACGGGACGCCGGTGAACGCGATCCGCGGGCTGCTCGATGCCATGGCCAGGCTGGTCAGGGAGCACCAGCCGGCGCGGCTCGTCGCCTGCCTCGACGCCGACTGGCGCCCGGCCTTCCGCACCGCGGCCATCCCCGGGTACAAGCTGCACCGCGCGGAGCCGGACGGGTCCGAGCAAACGCCGCCCGGCCTCGCCGTGCAGATCCCGCTGATTACCCAGGTCCTGATCGCCGCGGGCATCGCCATCGCCGAGCACGACGGCTACGAGGCCGACGACGTCATCGCCACGCTCGCCGCGAGGGCGACCCAGCCGGTCGACGTCGTCACCGGCGACCGCGACCTCTTCCAACTCATCGACGACGAGCGCCAGGTCCGCGTCCTGTACACGATCAAGGGCCTCGGCAAGCTTGACCCGATCACCCAGGCGGAAGTCGGGAAAAAGTATGACATTCCCGGCGACCGGTACGCCGACTTCGCCGTCCTGCGCGGCGACCCGAGCGACGGCCTGCCCGGCGTCCCCGGCATCGGCGAGAAGACCGCCGCCGCCCTGATCAGGGCCTTCGGTGACCTGGACAACCTGAAGCACGCCCTCGATAACGGCCACGGCGGCTTTCCCACGGGCACGAGGAAGAAGCTCGAGGCCGCGCGAAGCTACCTCGACGTCGCCCCGCCGGTCGTCAGGACGGCCACGGACGTCCCGCTGGCCGACGACATCGACGGCGCGCTCCCGGCCGTCCCGCCTGACCCCGATCTCCTCACCGAGATCGGCGCCGAGCTCGGCCTAGGCTCCTCCCTGGCCCGCTTCCGCGCCGCGGTAACGAGATCATGAGCAGCCTGCCGGCACCCCAGGACGGTGGACGTTTAGGCACACCGGGCGGTGCCCAAACGTCCACCGTCTCCTCCTCGGAGTGTGGCTCATTTGATAACAGCAAGAAGCGTGCAGCGCTAGTATCGGAACGTCAGCGCAGGCCGTCAGCATAAGGAGACACGTGAGCACCGATCCCGCCCTGTACCCAAGCGAGCGCCTCGCCAGGGTCGCCGAAGCGGTCCGGGCCAGTGGCCTGGACGTCCTGCTGCTTACCCCTGGTCCCGACCTGCGCTACGTGACCGGCTATGACGCCAAGCAGCTTGAGCGGCTGACCTGCCTGGCTGTCCCCGCGCAGGGGGACCCGTTCCTGCTGGTGCCCCGGCTCGAGCTCAAGGCCGCGCAGGCCTCGCCCGCCGGCGCCCTCAGCCTGGAAATCCTGACGTGGGGAGAAACCGAGAACCCGTTCGGGATGATCTCGGGCGCCGTCGGCGAACCGCGCTCGATCGCCCTGTCCGACCGCATGTGGGCGCTGCACGTGCTCGCGTTCGAGTGACGTCTTCCCCGCGGCGGAGCAGCGTCTCGCGAGCACCGTCCTTTCCCCGCTGCGGATGCGCAAGTCGGCGGCGGAGGTCGCCGCGCTCAAGGCGGCGGGCGAGGCGATCGACCGCGTGCACGCCAACGTCCCCGGGTGGCTCAGGCCCGGCGTGACGGAGCGCCAGGTCGGCGCGAAGATCGCCGAGGCCATCCTCGCCGAGGGCAACGTCCAGGTCGACTTCGTCATCGTCGGCTCGGGACCGAATGCCGCGTCACCGCATCACGAGGTCTCCGACCGGGTCATCAAGGACGGCGACGTGGTCGTGGTCGACATCGGCGGCACCATGCCGTCTGGCTACTGCTCCGACTGCACCCGCACCTACGCGATCGGGCATGCCCCTGACGACTTCATGAAGTACTACGAAGTGCTCTACGACGCGCAGGAAGCCGCCACCACCAGCGTCAGGCCCGGGGTCACCGCCGAGAGCGTCGACCGCGCGGCGCGCGGGATCATCGCGGACGCCGGGTACGGCGAGTGGTTCATCCACCGCACCGGCCACGGCATCGGCCTTGAGTCCCACGAGGACCCGTACATCGTCGAGGGCAACGCGATCCCGCTTGAGCCGGGCATGGCCTTCTCCATCGAGCCCGGCATCTACCCGGGCCCGCACGGCGCCCGCATCGAGGACATCGTGGTCTGCACGGAAGACGGCTACCAGCGGATGAACAACATCCCCCGCGACCTGGTGATCGTGTAGCGGCCCAGTCGGCGGCGCCTACTCGTCCTGCCCGCCCTGCTGCTCGGCGAGGAACTGCTCGAACTGCGCGGCGAGTTCGTCCGCGGTCGGCATTTCCTCGCCCTCGGCGAGCAGGTTCTCCCCGTCGTGCGCGACCGCCGCGTCGTACTGCGCCTCAAGGCCCTGGACCAGCTCAGCGACCTCGGCCGACTCCGCGACCTGGCGGTCGATGAGCGTGTTGGTCCTGTCGGCCGCCTCGCGCAGCTCGAGCGCGGGCAGGTCGAGCCCGGTCACCTCGGTGAGCGCGTCGATCAGCGTGAGCGCCGCGGTCGGGTAGGCGGCCTGCGACAGGTAGTGCGGCACCTGGACGACCAGGCCGACCGCGTCCTTGCCCGCCTCGCCGAACCGGTACTCCATGAGCGACGACGCCGACGCGGGCACCTGCAGCTTCGACGGCAGCGGCAGCTTGGGTGTCACGAGGCCCGGCCGGGTCGCGTGGGTGATGACGCCAAGCGGCCTGGTGTGCGGTATGCCCATCGGCACGCCGAAGTAGGTGATCATCGGCCCGGCGCCGAGCCGCTCGGCGAGCGTCTGCGCGGCGGCCACGAAGGCTTCCCACTCGTGGTCCGGCTCGGGACCAGTGAGCAGCAGGAACGGCTTGCCCTCGGCGTCGGCGAGCTTGAACACCGTCAGTTCCGGCGCGTCGTAGGTCTCCCACTTGCCGTCGTTGAACGTCATCAGGGGGCGCCGGGAACGGTAGTCGAGAAGCCGGTCGGTGTTGAACCGCGCCACCGTGGTGTGCTCGAACCCGTCAAGCAGGTGCTCGGTGAGCAGGCGCCCCGCGGCGCCCGCGTCCATGAACCCCTCCAGGTAAACGAGCAGGGCCGCCCCGGTCACGTCGGGTGTCGGGTCGGTGTCCAGTTCGTAGAGTTCTTCCGGCTGCATACTTCCAGTCTCTCACCACGTACGACAGGTTTGGCCGTGCAAACAGTTTATGTCGCCATGCCAGGAGCTCAGGGGCGGGCGGTTTGCGCTGTGACGCAGCGGGGCGGTGGGGAAAACCTCCGCCGAGGACGGGCATTGGCCGCGTTCCGCCGGAGGCCCCCAGTTCGTAGCGTCTTCCTCGAGACGAATCGAATACGTCTGGAGGATCTCGTGACCAATGGCGACACCATGGGGGCGGGCGCGATGATCGTGGCGCGCGGCCTCACCAAGAGCTATGGACGCACCGTAGCCGTACAGGATGTGTCCTTCACCGTCCGCCCAGGGACGGTGACGGGCTTCCTCGGGCCGAACGGTGCGGGCAAGTCCACCACGATGCGCATGATCATCGGCCTTGACCGCCCCGACGCCGGGCAGGCCACCATCAACGGCAAGCCCTACGGCGAGCTGCGCTGGCCGCTGCGCGAGGTCGGCGCGATGCTGGAGGCGAAGGCGTTCCACCCGGGACGATCGGCCAGGGGCCACCTCAGCTCGCTCGCCGCGTCCAACGACATACCGGCGGGACGCGTCGAGGAGGTCCTCGCGCTCACCGGCCTGACCAGCGTCGCGCGCCGCCGTGCGGGCAAGTTCTCGCTCGGCATGGCGCAGCGGCTCGGCATCGCCGCCGCGCTGCTCGGCGACCCAGCGGTCGTCATACTCGACGAGCCGGTCAACGGGCTTGACCCCGAGGGCATCCGCTGGATGCGTAACCTGCTGCGATCGCTGGCGGAGCAGGGCCGCGCGGTCCTCATCTCCAGCCACCTGATCAGCGAGATCGCGATGACCGCGAACGAGCTGATCGTCATCGGCCGGGGACGGCTGCTCGCCCAGACGACGGTGGCGGAGCTGTCCGCGTCGGCGGGCTCGCTTGAGGAAGCGTTCTTCCGGCTCACCGATTCCGTCAGCGACTACCAGGGGAGGGCGGCATGACGACGACCACGATGGACAAGCGGGTCAGCCGGGCCGCGGGATCGTACGGCTTTCGCGGGGTCACCAAGATGGAGTGGCGCAAGCTGCGCAGCGTCCGGTCGACCTGGTGGACGCTCGCGATCTTCGCCGCCGGGATGGTGGGCCTCGCGATCCTGATCGGCCTCAAGACGCCGGCTCATCCTGACCCGTCCTACGACCCCACGGAAAACGGGTTCGCGGGCCTGGCGATCGGGCAGCTCGCGCTCGGCGCCCTTGGCGTGCTCGCGCTGAGCACGGAGTTCACCAGCGGGTCGATCCGCGCCACGTTCGCCGCCGTGCCGCGCCGCGGCTGGGTGCTCGCCGCCAAGGCGGTCGTGATCGCCGCGGTGGCCCTGGGCGCGGGGGAGGTCCTGGCGTTCGCGAGCTTCGCCGTCGGCCAGGCGGCCGTGCCGCACGCCGACGTGCACGCGGCACTCGGCCAGCCTGGAGTGCTGCGGGCGGTGCTGATGGCCGGCGCCTACCCGGCCCTGATCGCGCTCATCGGCCTCGGCCTCGCCGCGCTCATCCGGCACACGGCGGGCGCGATCTCCGCGATGGTCGCGGTGGTGTTCGTGCTGCCGCTGATCCTGCTGCCGCTCGGGCAGCAGAACGCGGCGATGAAGTTCCTGCCGATGATGATCGCGGAGAACTCGCTGACCGCGGTCAAGCCGGTCGCGCACTCGCTGTCGGCGGGGGCGGGGCTCGCCATGCTCTGCCTGTACGCGGCGGTCGCGCTCGCGGCAGGCGGGTGGGCCATGGCGCGCAGAGACGCCTGACGGTGAACAATTGACGACTATGGAGAGCATCCGGCGGGTGGCGGGCGCGGTGGTCCGCGCGCCGTTCACCCGCCGGGCTCGCCGCGAACTGTGCTACTGCGCGGCCGGCGCGATCGCGGGGGTAGCCGGGTTCTTCCTTGTCGTGTTCACTCTCGCGCCCGCGCTTGCCATCTCGGCTTCGGTGGTCGGGACCGTCGCCGGCCTGCTCATGCTGGTCGTCGTGCTATTCCTCGCCCGGAGGCTCGGCGCGCTGCACCGGCTGCTGCTGCGGTGGGGGACCGGCGACCGCGTCCCCGCGCCCGCGCCGTTCCAGCCGGGCACCAGCTTGCTCGGCAGGCTGGACCGGCGCCTGCGGGATCGCGAAGGGTGGCGCGCCGTCGGCTACGCGGTGCTGAAGCTGCCGGTCGCGATCGTCCAGTGGTGGGCCGTCGCCGCGGTCGGCATCGGCCTGGCCGACATCACCTACCCGCTGGTGTGGGTGCTGTTCCGCAACCACCCGGCGGGCACTAAGATCGGCCCGCTGATCGCGCTGTTTCCCGTCCCTTACGGCCACCTGGCGATAGAGACCCTGGCGGGCACGCTGCTCGCCGTGCTGCTCGGCGTGGTCTCCGTGATCGCCGGGGTGTGGCTGGCCCGGGGGATCGTCGCCGTCGACGGGCGGCTGGCGCGCGCCCTGCTCGGGCCCGGCCGGGTCAGCGAGCTGGAACGGACCAGGGCGATCGCGGTCGAGGACGCGGCGGCCGCGCTGCGCCGGGTGGAACGGGACCTGCACGACGGCGCCCAGGTCAGGCTCGCGGCGGTCACGATGAACCTCGGGATGGCCCTGGACAAGACCGGCGACAGTGAGGTGCGCGAACTGCTCGACGCGGCACAGACCGGGGTGGGCGAGGCGCTTGCCGACTTGCGCCGGATCGCCCGTGGCATCCACCCGCCGGTGCTGGACAACGGCCTGGCCGACGCGCTCGACTCGCTGGCCGCGTCCAGCCCGATCCCAGCCGCGGTGCGCGCCGACGTCGAGCGGCGCCCGTCGCCCGCGATCGAGACGATCGCTTACTTCTGCGCGGCCGAGCTGCTCGCCAACGCGATCAAGCACAGCTCGGCCAACCTCATAGAAATAGACATCGATACAACGCGCCCGGGCGTGCTACGTTTGCGCGTCACCGACGACGGCCGGGGCGGCGCCGACCCGGCCCGCGGCACGGGGCTTGACGGACTGCGGCAGCGCGTGTCGACGGTCGACGGCGCGCTTGACGTGTCCAGCCCGCCGGGCGGGCCGACCAGCGTGACCGTGGAACTGCCCATGCGGATGACCGGGGGAGGAGCCTGATGCGCGTCGTGATCGCGGAAGACGCCGTGGTGCTGCGGGAGGGCCTCACCCGGCTGCTCGCCGATCGCGGCCACCAGGTGTGCGCGGCCGTGGGCGACGGGGAAGCGCTGCTCGCGGCGGTGCGTGAGCACGCGCCCGACGCGGTGATCGCGGACATCAGGATGCCGCCGTCGCATACCGACGAGGGCCTGCGCGCGGCGGAGGCCATCAGGCGCGACTTCCCGTCGGTCGGCGTGCTGGTGTTCTCGCAGTACATCGAGACGCGCTACACCTCGCGCCTGCTTGAGTCCGGCGCCGGGGGCGTCGGCTACCTGCTGAAGGACCGGGTGGGGAACGTCGGGGAGTTCGTCTCGGCGCTCGAACGCGTCGCTTCCGGTGGCACCGCGCTTGACCCGGAGGTGGTCGCGCGGCTGCTGCGCAGGCCCGACCCTGGCCTGGCATCGCTGACCCCCAGGGAGCGGGAGGTCCTTGGCCTTATGGCCGAGGGCAGGTCGAACTCAGGCGTCGCCGCCAAGCTGGTGCTCTCCGATGGCGCGGTCGAGAAGCACATCGCGAGCATCTTCGGCAAGCTCGGCCTGGAGTCAAGCGCAGGAGACAACCGCCGCGTGCTGGCCGTTCTCCGCTACCTGGGCGCCTCGGCCTAGCGCCCTCGGCTGCGTGGCCAGGGAGAACTACGCTGCGATGCTACGGCGGAGTAGCGCCTGAGATTAAGCCGTTACCCCATGCTGTCACGGTGCACGCACAATTCACGTTAAGTTGTCGTAGTGGAAGAGATCGATCGCCGGATCGTGTCCTTGCTGTCCCGCAACGGGCGGATGAGTTTCACGGAACTGGCAAGGCAGGCTGGGCTTTCTGTGTCCGCCGTGCACCAGCGGGTGCGCAGGCTCGAGACCGAGGGCGTCATCACTGGTTACGTAGCGTTGTGTGACCCGGCCGTCATCGGCCTGCCGCTCACCGCCTTCGTGTCGATCAAGCCCTTCGACCCGTCCGCCCCCGACGACCTGCCCGACCGGCTCAAGGATCTCACGGCCATCGAGGCCTGCCACAGCGTCGCAGGCGAGGAGAACTACATACTCAAGGTCCGCGTCGCCTCCCCGGTCGCCCTCGAGGACCTGCTGCAGCAGATCCGCACCGTGGCGAGCGTCTCCACGCGCACCACGGTGGTGCTGTCCACCGCCTACGAGAACCGCCCGCCGGAGATCTAGGAAAGAGCTAAAAGACCAGGATCATCCGAACGGGTGCGTGCTCCGCCTGTCCGGCCCGCTCATTCCCTCCGGGTGCGCAGGCCGTCGAGCATCAGCCCGAGCAGCCGGTCGGTCTCCTCCGGCGCCTGCTCGGTAGCGATCACGACCCCGTGCACCAGGCGCAGCACGTCGACCGGCTTGATGTCGTCGCGGAGCATGCCCGCTTCCTGGGCGCGCGTCATCAGCCGCTCGGCCGCGTTGCTCATGGCGCCCCAGCAACTGGTGATGAGCTGGGAGTCCTTGCCGAGCGAGTCGACGAGCGCGCGGGACAGGCCGCGCTTGGTGGTCAGGTAGGCGACCATCGCCCGCAGCCAGCCGGCCAGGGCCTGATCGGGCGTGGTGCTCGTCATGTACTCGTCCGCCGCCGCGCAGACCGTCTCTACCTGGCTGCGGTACACCGCCGCCTGCAGGTCGACCCGGGTCGGGAAGTGCCGGTAGAGGGTGCCGATCCCGACCCCGGCGCGCCTGGCGATGTCCTCAAGGGGCGCGTCGGCGCCGGTCTCGGCGAAAGCCGCGGTCGCGGCTTCAAGGAGCTTCGCGCGGCTGCGCCGCGCGTCGGCGCGCATCCGCGGCTCTTCGCCCGCTTCGGCGCGGGTCTTATCACTCATGTCCATCGGTTTACGCACACTACTCGGTTTGCAAAACGGAGGCTACCTCCGTATAGTAACCGGAGTGAACCTCCGTATCTTTCCTGATCGTACCTCGCGCTTGACGAATCGGCGAGCGGATGCCGGCGACAACCGCGACCGGCGCCCTGGCGCCCGCCCAGGCGTCGCGCTCGCCATCATGCTCGGCGCCCAGCTAATGATCATCCTCGACGCGACCGTCGTAAACATCGCCCTTCCGCATATCCAGACCGGGCTGCACTTCTCCGCGACCAGCCTGTCCTGGGTGCTGAACGGGTACACGCTCACGTTCGGCGGCCTGCTGCTGCTCGGCGGCCGGGCCGGCGACATCCTCGGCCGCCGCCGGATGTTCCTGGCCGGCATCGCCCTGTTCACCGTCGCCTCGCTGGCCGGCGGCCTCGCCCCGTCGGCGGGCGTGCTGCTCGCCGCCCGCGCCCTGCAGGGGGTCGGCGGCGCGCTCGCCTCGCCCGCGGTGCTCGCGCTCGTCATCAGCGCCTACCCCGAGGGGCGGGAGCGGACCAGGGCGCTTGGCATCTACACCGGCGTGGTGATGGGCGGCAGCTCACTCGGCCTCGTCCTCGGCGGGGTGATCACGCAGTGGCTCGACTGGCGCTGGGTGCTGTTCATCAACGTCCCGATCGGGATCGCCGTGCTGATCGCCGCGCCGCGCTTCGTCGCCGAGACCGCCCGGGTGCCCGGCCGGTTCGACCTGGCGGGCGCGATCACCTCGGTGGCCGGCGTCGGCGCGCTCGTCTACGCGTTCATCAGGGCCGCGTCGAACGGCTGGGGCGACTCCGTCGCGATCGCCTCGTTCGTCGCCGCTGCCGTGCTGCTCGCGGCCTTCCTCGCGATCGAGACGCGCGCGCAGGAGCCGATCACTCCGCTGCGGCTGTTCGCCGACGCCGGCCGGTCCGGGTCGTTCGTGGCGCGGCTGCTGCTCGTGGCGGGCATGTTCGGGATGTTCTTCTTCCTGACCCAGTTCCTGCAGGACGTCCTCGGGTTCAGCCCGATCCAGGCAGGCATCGCCTTCCTGCCGATGACGATCGCGCTGTTCGCCGTCTCCCGCTTCGTGCCGAGGCTGCTCCCGGTCTTCGGGCCGCAGCGGCTGATGATCGCCGGGATGCTCCCGGTGATCGCGGGGATGGCCTGGTTGTCCAGGGTCTCGCCTGCCACTAGCTACTGGAGCGGTGTCTTTGAGCCGATGCTGCTGATCGGCATCGGCATGGGCGTGGTGTTCGTGCCGCTGACGACGGTTTCCCTCGCCGGGGTGCGCCGCGAGGACTCCGGTGCCGCCTCAAGCATGGTCAACGTCATGCAGCAGGTGGGCGGGTCGCTCGGCCTGGCGGTGCTCGTCGCGGTCTACGGCACCGCTACCCGCAACGCCGCCGCCCACCCGGCGGCGGGCCTGTCAGGGGTGGCGCTCCAGCACCAGGTGCTCGCGCACGGCATGTCCACCGCGTTCGGCCTCGCCGCGATCTTCGACGTCGCCGTCCTGGTCCTGGTCGTCACCCTGCTCCGCCCCCGCAAGCCGAAGGTGCCAGACACCCCGGCCGACCTCATCGAGGATGAGATCGCGGCCACCGCGATCGGAGACACGATCGGCGACTAGCCCCGCGCACCGGCCGGTTCACTGGCCCCCGGCCCCCCGCACGCACCTAGTGCCCGGGGAGCCGGGGGCCATTGCCGTTCTAGCCCCCGGAGCCCCAAGACCTATCCCGGATAACAGCAAGAAGTGCGAAGGGCTGACCCCCCTCGTCGTCTTAGGGCCACTTCGTGTTGGACATATCCACTCAAATCAGGGCACGAATTTGCGTTAAGTGGCCCTAAGACGCCGGCCAGGCCGGGCGGGGCCGGGCGGCCGGGGCCGGGCGGCCGTGACGAAGATGCGGGATACTCCGGCCCCTCGAGGGGCCGGAGTATCCCGCATTATGCCGGGGCCGCTGCCTGCCTGCCGTCTCGATAACAGCAAGAAGCGCGGAGCGCTGGCTGGCGGTGCGCTACCTGGCCGCGCGGTCCTGGCTAAGCGCGTCGCGGCCGGCCAGCCAGTCCGTCTCTGGGCGCGGCACGGACTCAAGCAGCTTGACCGTGTACGGGTCGGACGGGCGCGCCAGGACCCGGTCGGTCGGACCGGACTCGACGACCCGCCCGCGGTGCATGACGTACAGGTAGTCGGTGATCTGGCGGACGATCGACAGGTCATGGGTGATGAACAGGTAGCCGATGCCGCGCTCGGCCCTGATCGCGGCGAGCAGGTTGAGGATCTGCGCCTGCACGGACACGTCGAGCGCCGAGACCGGCTCGTCGCAGATCAGCACCCGGGGCCGGACGGCGAGGGCGCGGGCGATCGCGACCCGCTGGCGCTCGCCGCCCGACAGCGCGGCGGGCCGCCGCGCGGCGTAGCCGGCGGGCAGGCCGACCGACTGGAGCAGGTCGGCGACCTGGCCGCGGCACGTTCCGCGCGGCCCGGTCGTGGATCGCGACCGCCTCCGCGAGCGCCGAGCCGACCGTGTGCATCGGGTTGAGGCTGGAGTACGGATCCTGGAAGACGATCTGCACGGTGCCGCGCAGCCGCCGCCGGTCCTTGCCTGGCAGCCTGCTCCAGTCGCCTGCCGGGATGCCGTCGATGGTGACCTGCCCGCTCGGGCGGGCTCGAGGCCGGCCAGCACCCGGGCCAGCGTGGTCTTGCCCGAGCCGGACTCGCCGACCAGCCCGACGGACTCGTCCGCGCCCACCTCAACCGACACGCCGTCCAGCGCGGTCACCGTCCCGCTGCCCTGCCTGAAGACCTTCCGCAGCTCGCTGACCTGGATGAGGCGGGGTCGCCAGGGCGGCCGGACGGCGGTGCGGTGGCGTCCTGCCCGGCCCGCTCGCGCAGCGACGCCATCTCGGCGCGGATCTCCGGCAGCCGGACGCAGGCGGACAGGCGGCCGCGAGGGACCCCGGCCAGCGACGGTCGGCCAGCGCCACCTCGGCCAGCGGTGGCGCCGCCTGCTCGCACTCCGCCGTGGCCCACCGGCAGCGCGGCGCGAACGGGCACGAGCCGGCCACCTGGTCAGGGGCGGGCACCGAGCCAGGGATCGAGACCAGGTCCCTGACCCGGTGGTCGGCGGGCGGCTCGGACAGCAGCAGCCCGTGGCTGTAGGGGTGCAGCGGCTCGGCCTCCAGCTCGCCGGCCGGCGCGGTCTCAAGCAGCGACCCCGCGTACAGCACGTAGATCCGGTCGCACATCGCGAACGCCACCCGCAGGTCATGCGTGATCAGCACCAGGCCCATCCCGCGCGCCTGCTGGACCCGCTTGATGCAGCGCCAGGATGTCCTGCTGGGTCGAGGCGTCGAGCGCGGTGGACGGCTCGTCGGCGATCAGCACCCGGGGATCCCTGGCCAGCGCGGCCGCGATCGCCACCCGCTGCCGCATCCCGCCGGACAGCTGGAACGGGTAGCGGTCGGCGACCGCCGGGTCGGTGATCCCGACCTCGGCGAGCCGCCGCACCGCCTCCGCGCGCCGCTGGGCGCGGCCGAGGCGCGCGGTCGCGCGGCAGCGATTCTGCGATGATCGTGCCGCAGCGCAGCACCGGGTTCAGCATCGTGAACGGGTCCTGCAGGATCAGGCCGATCTCCCGGCCGCGGACCGCCCGCCACTCCCGCTCTTTGAGCGTGAGCAGGTTCCTGCCGCCGTAGCGGACCTCGCCGCTCGCGGTGATGCCCGGCGGCAGCAGCCCGTGACCGCCTTGGCCGTCATCGACTTGCCGCTGCCCGACTCGCCGACGATCCCGATCGTCTCCCCGGCCCGCAGCGAGAGGCTGACCGAGGACACGATCGTGCCCGTCTCGCGGGCCGGCACCGCCTGCCCGGGCGCGGCCGATCCGCAGGTCCGCACGTCAAGCAGCGGCTCAGGCGCGCGGGCGCGAGGGACGGCGAGGGGCACGAGGTCGGTCATCGGGTCGCTCCTCTGCTTGACAGCCGCTCTTGCAGCCAGTCGCCGATCAGGTTCATCGACGTGGCGGTCAGCACGATCAGCACGCCCGGCGCGAGCACCGCCACCGGGTTCACGAACAGGTCCTGCAGGCCCTCGGACAGCATCAGCCCCCAGTCGGGTGTCCCCGGCGCGACGCCGAGCCCGAGGAACGACAGGCCGGCGATCGCGGTCAGCGACCCGGCGAAGTTCAGGAACGCGTTCGCCACCGCCACCGGCGACACGTTCGGCCAGATGTGCCACACCATGATCCGCCAGCCGGGCACGCCGAGCGTCCTCGCGGCCTCCACGTACGGGCGGGGCGCCTGCTCCAGCGTCGCCCCGCGCACCACGCGGGTGTCGAACGGGACCGTCAGGATCACCAGCAGCCCGACCGCCAGCCAGTACCCGCCGCCGAGCGTGCCGGACACCACGATGATCACCAGCAGGCCGGGGACCGACCACATCAGGTCGACCCAGCGCATGATGACCGCGTCGACCCGGCCGCCCTTGTAGCCCGCCCACAGCCCGAGCAGGTTGCCGAGCACGCAGCGACGCCACGGCGATCACCAGCGGGCCGATGAACGCCGTCCGCGCGCCCGCGATCAGCCGGGAGAACACGTCCCGGCCGAGCGGTCGGTGCCGAGCCAGTGCGCCGCCGCCGGCTTGGCCAGCGCGTTCAGCGGGTTCTGCGCGTTCGGGTTCTGCGGCGCGATCAGCGAGCCGAACACCACCATCACCACGACCGCCGCGACGATCACGAAGCAGGCCACGATCAGCCAGGACGCCCGCCCGCGCCGCGCCGAGGCGGGCGGCGCCGCCGGCACAGCGGCCTCGGCCGCGACCACCATGTTGGTCATGACGTCCCCCGTCCCAGCCGGATCCGCGGATCGGCGACGATGTAGGCGACGTCGGCGAGCAGGTTCGCCACGATGATGACCGTCGCGACGAGCACCGCGACGCCCTGGAGCATCGGCAGGTCCTTCGCCTGCGCCGACTGCACGAGGAGCTGCCCGATGCCCGGCAGCGAGAAGGTGTCCTCCACCAGCACCGCCCCGACGATCACGTACGACAGGATCAGGCCGCTCATCGTCACCACCGGGATCAGCGCGTTCCGCAGCGCGTACATCAGCAGCACCCGGTGCGGCGACAGTCCCCGGGCCCGGGCGAACGTCAGGTAGTCCTGGTCGAGCACGCCGATCACCGCGGCCCTGGTGTGCTTGACGAGGAAGGCCATGCCGGTCAGCGCGAGCGCGAGGGCCGGCAGCGTCAGGTGCCAGAGGTCGCCGAAGAACCCGGCCCCCGGCCCGGACACGGGGAACCAGTGCACCTCGATCGCGAACACATAGATCAGGAACACGCCGCTGACGAAGGCCGGCGTGCTCAGGGCCACCATCGAAACGCCGACGATGCCCCGGTCAGTCAGCCTGCGGCGGCGCAGCGCGGCCAGCAGGCCGCCGCCGATGCCCAGGATCATCGTGAGCACGTAGGCGTAGATGCCGAGGAACAGCGTCGTCGGCAGCCGCTCGCTGATCTCCGTGGTGACCGGCAGCGACGTCTGGATCGAGTTGCCGAATTGGAACCGCACCGCCTGGCTCGCCCAGATCCAGTACTGGTCCAGGAATGGCTTGTTCAGGTGGTACTCGTTCGTCAGGTACTGAACCTCCTGCGGCGTGCGCGGGTTCGTGCCGAGCAGGGTGTCGATGACGCTGCCCGGCGCGATGTACTGCAGCGAGAACACCACGAACGAGATCACGACGAGGAGCACGGCCAGCGTCACGAGCCGTCGGCCGATGAACCAGGCCCAGCCGCGCCCGCTCATGACGACTTCCCCTTGAGGTTAAGCGCCCACGAGGAGAAGGCGGGGTACACCGAGAACGGCGGCAGGGTGTACTTCGTGGACAGCTCGGTGTAGTTGTGCCCGGCGAAGAGCACGACGTACGGGACGTCGGTCGCGACGTTCTTGAGCAGCTGCCCGTAGTCGGACAGGCGCTGCGCCGGGCTGCTGTCGGCCAGGCCGGCCTCCATCAGGGTGTCGATTGGCGGTGGTGCGTAGCGGGACATGTTGTACGTGCTGGCGTCGCCGAGCAGGTAGCTGGGGAAGATGCTCGGGTCGGGGCTGGCCGCGTAGAACGCGGTGTACGCGATCCCGCCGAGGTTGCCGGTGGAGAAATCCTTGGACCACTGCGCCGAGGACACCTGGGAGATTTGCAGGTTAATGCCGATCTGCTGCAGCTCGGCCGCGATCGCCTGGATGACCTCGACGTCGTTGCCGTAGTTGTCGATCTCGGTCTTCGCGGTGAAGCCGTGCGGGTACTTGGACTGCGCCAGCTCCTGCTTGGCCTTGGCGAGGTTGAACGGGTACTGCGGGAGCGAGTTGAGCAGCGATTTGACCTGGGCCTGCGACCCCAGGACCTGCAGCTGCGACGGCGGGATCAGGGTGGACTGCGGCGTCGCGGTCAGCGTCCCCCCGTTCGCGGCGATGAGGTCGGTGCGGTTAAGCGCGTAAGCGACGGCCCGCCGCACGTGGATGTCGTCGAATGGCGCCGCCTTCACGTTCATGGCGACGAAGTAGATGCTCGGCGGCGACCAGGTGGTGAGGGTCGCGCCGTTGCCCGCGGCCGCCTCGAACGTCTTGCCGTTGTTCGGGAACGCCAGGTCGATCTCACCCGAGCGCATCGCGAGCGCCATGCTCGTCTCGGTGGAGAAGTACTTGACGGTGATGTGCTGGATCGGCACCTTGCCGCCCCACCAGTGCGGGTTGGCCGCCAGCTCCATCGACCTGGTGTTGTCATAGCTGGTGATCTCCCACGGGCCGGTGGCCTGGATCAGCACCCCCGGGTTGCCCAGCGTCCCCTGGTGCGCCTCGGCGAAGCTCTTCTCGAAGATGACGCCCTCGTAGCTCGGCGTGTACTTCCAGCCGGCGTCCGGCTGCTTGAGCTTGACCACCACGGTGTACGGGCCGTCCGCGGTGATGCTCTTGACGTTGGTGAAGTACACGCTGATGTCGGACTTGGGTGAGCTCTGGTAGTCGAGCGAGTAGACGACGTCGGCCGAGGTCATCTCGTGGCCGTCCCAGAACTTGACGCCGTGGCGCAGGTGGTAGACGTAGGTCGTCGGGTCGGGCTCGGTCACCGAGGTGGCGAGCTCCGGCTCCAGCGTGTTGTCGGCGCCAAGCTGCAGCAGGTGCTCCATGAACAGGCCGCAGAAGTTGTCGTTGCAGCTCTGCGTCTGGTCCGGGTCGAGGTTGGCGTAGCCGGTGACCTCCCCGGCGGTGAGCTGCGCGACGGTCGCGCCCGCCGCGGAGCCGGAGCCGGCGCCGTCGCCGGCGCGCTGGAGCCGCAGGCGCCGAGGCCGATGAGGAGAAGGATGGCTGCGGCCATTACAGGAATGGCACGCAATCGGAGTTTCATTGATGTCTCCCGGAGTAAGCCGCTTCCGTTCGATACATTCCTGGGTCTAATCCCTTGGCTTGATGTTCAGCTCGCAGGAACGTTCCTGCGAGAACTTGCGCGCTATGCGGGCCCGATGCTGAGCTCGTACGCGCCGTCCCAGTACCACGGGTTGAAGTCCTTCCAGGTGAACTTGCCTGAAAGCGCGGCCGTTGTGTCCGAGACGAAGAGGCCGACGTAGGGCACGTCGTCCTGGAGTTGCCTGAAGAGCCTGGAGTAGATGGCGAGCCGCTGCGCGGGTTGGAGGTCGCGGCCCCCTGCGCGAGCAGGGTGTCGACGGTCGGGGGCTCGTAGTCGGAGATGTTCCAGTTCCCCGGCTGGGTGTTCTTGCTGCCGAGGAAGTCGCTGTAGGTGCTCGGGTCCGGCTGGAAGCAGTCGTCGGAGGTGTACGTCGTCGAGCGCCCGGCGGCTGGTCCGTGCTCCACCGGCTGCCAGGCGGTGACCTGCATCTCCTTGAGCTGGAGCTTGATGCCGATCTTGGCCAGCTCGGCCGCGATGACCTCGCTGACGTCGGGGATCGTAAAGCCGAAGTTGGGCGTCTCGATGGTGGCGGTGAACCCGTGCGGGTACGCCGACTGGGCCATCTCCTGCTTCGCCTTGGCCAGGTTGTACGGGTAGAGCGGCACCGAGTTGAGCAGCGCGTTGATCTGGGCCTCCGAAGCGACCGAGGTCAGCAGCCGCGGCGGGATGAACGTGTAGATCGGCGTGGCGACCTGCCGTTCGCGTCGATGATGTCGTCCGGTTAAGCGCGTAGGCGACCGCGCGCCGCACGTGGACGTCGTTCCACCCGGGCTCGGTGACGTTCATGCCAAAGAACCCGATGGCGCAGCCCGGGGTGGTCAGCAGCGTCGCGCCCGAGGTGGCCGCGAAGCTCTTCGGGCCGATGACCTGCGGGTCGAGGTCGATCTCGCCGGCCCGGAACGCCAGCGCCTCGCTGGTCTCGGTTGAGTAGAAGGTGAACGCGATGCGCTTGATCGGCACCGTGCCGCCCCACCAGTGCGGGTTGGCCGTCATCTGCGGCGCCCTTGGTCGGGTCGAAGCTGTCGATCACCCACGGCCCGCTGCCCATCACCAGCGTCCCCGGCTGCCCGAAGGTGGCCTTGTGCGCCTGCTGGAACTGCTTCTCGAAGATGTAGGCGTTCTCCTCGGCGGGAATGTACTTCCAGTTCGCCTCGGGCTGGGTCAGCGTGACGGTCACCGTGTCGGTGTCGGTGGCGGTGATGGTCTTGACCCCGGTGAACGCGAATGCGACGTCGGATCCGGCGGCGCGGTCGTAGTTCAGCGAGTAGGCCACGTCGGTGGCGGTCAGCGGGTTGCCGTCCCAGAACTTGACCCCGTGCCGCAGGTGGTAGACGTAGGTCACGGGGCTGGACTGCTCCCACGACGTCGCGAGGTCCGGCTCCACCTGCCCCTGCGGGCCGAACTTCACCAGTGTCTCAAGCGCCAGGCCGTCGATGTTGTTAGCGCTGATGTTCTTGGTCTCGTCAAGGGTGCTCAGGTTGAAGGCAAGCCCCGCCCGCAGCAGCGGGATGGTCGCGCCGCTCGCGCCGCTGGCCGCGTCAGACGGCCCGCTGGCCGTCCCCGAGCAGGCGGCGATGCCGCCAAGGAACGCGGTGGCCGCCGTAGCGGCTGCCATGGCGCGCAATCGGAGTTTCATTGACAGTTTCCGCCCTCTCATCAGGCCGGCTTGACGTTGAGCGCCCAGGCGAGCTCGAAGGAGTCCATGCCGAGCGCGGGCAGCGTGAACTTGCTTGAGGTGGCGAGGAAGGCGTTGTTCTGGAAGAGCGGCACGTACGGGATGTCGGTCGCCAGGTGGGTGAGGATCTGCTGGTAGATGCCCAGCCGCTGAGCCGGGTCGCTGGTCGCGACGCTGGCGGTGAGCAGGCTGTCCACCGACGCGGGGGTGTAATCGGCGACGTTCAGCCCGCCCGCGGGAACGGCCTGGCTGCCGAGCATGTAGGCGGCCAGGCCGCTCGGGTCGACGATGGAGGAGTGGCTGGTGGAGAACATCGGCCCGAAGTTCTTCGGCCCGTAGAGCTCCGTCACCCAGGCGTCGCAGGTGGCCGTCTTCAGCTTCAGGGTGATCCCGATTCGCTGCAGCTCGGCGGCGATCACCTGGTCGATGTTGATGAAGTCGCCGATCTGGCAGACCTCCATGGTGGCGGTGAACCCGTGCGGGTACGCCGATTCCGCCATCTGCGCCTTGGCGGCGGGGAGGTTGAACGAGAACTTCGGAAGCGCCCCGATAATGGCGTTGACCTGCGCCTTGGAGCCGAGCAGGTCCAGGTCGATGGCGGGGAAGAAGTCGTAGAGCGGCACCGCCGAGGTCGCGCCGCCGCCCGCCGCGATAATGTCGGCCCGGTTCAGCGCGGAGGCCACCGCGCGACGCACGTGAATGTCGCTCCACGGCGCCAGCTTGGTATTCATGCTGAAGTAGCCGATCTGGTTGTTCAGCCAGCTGGTGACCTTGGCGCCGGACGCCGCGGCGAAGGTGGCGCCGTCGTTCGGGAACGCCACATCGATCTCGCCGGCCCGCATGGCGAGGGCCTCGCTCGTCTCGCTGGAGAAGAACTTGAACGAGATGTGCTGGACCGGCGCCGTGCCGCCCCACCAGTGCGGGTTGGCGGAAAGTTCGGCGCCGGTGGTCGGGTCGAGGCTGACGATCTCCCACGGCCCGGTGCCCATCACGAGGGTGCCGGGCTTGCCGAAGGTGGCCTTGTGCTCTTGCTGGAACTTCTTCTCGAAGATCACGCCCTCGTAGGCCATGTTCTGCGCCCAGCTCGAGTCCGGCTGCTTGAGGGTGACGACGACGGTGTATGGCCCGTCGGCGGTGATGCTCTTCACGTCCGTGTAGTAGGTGGCGGTCTCCGACCCGGGCGCCTCCTGGTATTCCAGCGAGGCCACCACGTCGGCCGAGGTCATCTCGTCGCCGTCCCAGAACTTGACCCCGTGCCGCAGGTGGAATACGTCGGTGACCGCGTTCGGCTGAGTTATCGACGTGGCGAGCTGGGGTGCGAGCTTTCCGTCGGGGGCGAATTTCATGAGCCGTTCCATGAAAAGGCCGCAGTAATCCGTGGCGCAGCCCTGCGTGGTCAGCGGGTCCACGTTCGACGTGCCGCCGGTTGTGCCCACCCGCAGCAGCGGGATGGCCGCGCTTGCCCCGCCGGAAGCGGGGTTAGCCGAGTTGGCCGCCGACGAGCCGGACGAGCAGGCGGCCAGGCCTGCCAGCACCAGGACGGCGGCCGCCGCGGGCACGGCGCGCGTAAGGAGCTTCATAATGCCTCCTGAGTAAGCCGAATTCGTTCGGGATAACTCTGGCTTTAATTCTTCGCCTTTATATTGAGTGCCCAGTCGCCCCATTGCGTGTACACGTTGTAATTTGGCCACGTGAATTTACCGGACAGTGCGACGTTGTAGTCCTGGATGTAAAGCGGCACGTAGGGCAGGTCGGTCGCCAGCGTCTTGAGCATTTGCCGGTAGATGGCCAGCCGCTTGACCGGGTCCTGAGTGGTCTCGCCCGCCTTGATCAGCGTGTCGATCACGGGCGGGTCGTAGTTGGCCCAGTCGTATCCGCCGTCGGCGATGTTCACGCTGCCGAGCAGGGCAGACGGGAACGAGTCGGGGTCCGGGTTGGTGACGTTCATCGTGGCGTACAGGCCGCCGATCGCGTTCTTGTTGCCGCTGGCGAAGGCGAGGTACTGGGTGAACCCGATGGTCTTGAGCTTGAGGTTGATCCCGATCTTGGCCAGGTCGCCGGCGACCGCCTCGTTGACCGGGGTGTAGGAGGCGAAGGTGATCGTCTGGGTAGTCGCGGTGAAGCCATGCGGGTAGGCCGACTCGGCCAGTTCCTGCTTGGCCGTGGCCAGGTTGTACGGATAGCTAGGCAACCCGCTGATCAGCGTGTTGACCTGCTCCTTGGACCCGAGGCGATCGAGTTCGGCGGGCGGGATGAGCGTCGTGACGGGCTGCGCGTTGTTGCCGAGGGCGGCGATGATGTCGGAGCGGTTGAGCGCGTAGGCGACGGCGCGGCGCACGTGGATGTCGTTCCACGGCGCCTGGTGGACGTTCATGCCGAAGTACCCCGCGGAGAACGCGGGAGCGCTGACGATGCTGCCCCCCGACGTCGACTTGAATGCCTTGAGGTTGAGCACGTTGTTGGCCACGTCGATCTCGCCGCCGCGGAACGCGAGCGCCTCGGTCGTCTCGCTGGCGAAGAACTTGACCGAGATGTGCTTGACCGGCACCGTTCCGCCCCACCAGTGCGGGTTGGCGGAGAGCTCGAGGCCGGTGGTCGGGTCGAAGCTGTCGATCTGCCAGGGCCCGGTGCCCATGATCAGCACGCCCGGCCGGCCCATCGTGGTCTTGTGCTCGTCGGCGAACTTCTTCTCGAAGATCGGGAACTGGCTGGTCGTCTCGGCGCTCCAGGGCGCGTAGGAGTTCCCCAGCGTGACGGTCACCGTGTACGGGCCGGGCGACGACGCTCTTGACCGGCGCGATCTCAGCGGACACGTACGAGCCGGGCTTGCGGTAGTAGTCGAGCGCGTTGACCACGTCGGCGGAGGTCATCGGGTCGCCGTTCCAGAACTTCACGTCCTGCCGCAGGTGGTAGACGTAGGTGACGGCGTCGGGGTGGCTTACCGAGCTGGCCAGGTCCGGTTCCACCTGGCCGTCAGGACCGAACCTGGTCAGCGTCTCCAGCGTGCCGTAGGCGTCGTTGCCCTCGTCCGCGCCGGTGTCGAGGGTCGACAGTGACGCGTCGTCGCCGATGCGCAGCAGCGGATCGTCGCGGCGGAGCCGGGCGCGCCGGGCGCTCCGGACGGCGCGGCGGTGGTTCCCGAGCACGCGCTGAGGGTGAAAGCGAGCCCGACGGCGGTCGCGGCCGCGAGCGCGGCCGTCACGCGGATCTTCATGCCACGTCCTTCCGAGGTCTTCCCCAACGCCTGGTCACAGCGCTACTGTAAACGTGCAAGACTGCGCATGATCAAGAAGCAACAGGAAGAATTTGATCATTCTTTGATCGGTGTTCATCCCATTTGCCGCTATTCGTCGGATGGTTTCGAAAGGACCATGAGCATGCAGACCAGCAGCGAGCGCATTCTCACCACGCACACCGGGAGCCTGCCGAGGCCCGCCAGCCTGACCGACCGCTTCGACGGCGCCGAGGTTTTGGCCGCGGTCGAGGAGACGGTCCGCCGCCAGCGCGCGGCCGGCATCGACATCGTGAACGACGGCGAGGTCAGCAAGCCGAGCTACGCGACCTACGTGACCGAGCGGCTGACCGGCTTCGAGGGCGAGCCGGCCGCCAGGAAGTGGCGCGGCCGGGCGGTCGAGGACTTCCCCGAGTACTACGAGCGGCTGCGGGCGCAGCACGGCGAGGGCGTCGCCACCCCGCCGTGCACCGGGCCGGTCGCCTACACCGGCCGGGCGAAGCTCGAGGCCGACATCGCGAACCTCAAGGCCGCCACCGGCTTCGCCGCCGGCGCCGCCGCCAGCGGCGACGACGTGTTCATGTCCGCGGCGTCGCCCGGCATCATCGCCCTCTACATGCCGGACAACCAGCACTACGCGAGCACCGAGGAGTACATCTTCGCCCTCGCCGAGGCGATGAAGGAGGAGTACGACGCCATTGTCGCGGCCGGCCTGATCCTGCAGCTCGACTGCCCGGACCTGCCGGCGGCCGACGACAGCCTGGACGGCGCCCCGGCGGCCGACGTGGCGGAGTTCCGCAGGCGGGTCGCGATGCGGCTCGCGGCCGTGGACCACGCCACGCGGGACATCCCGCCTGACCGCATGCGCATGCACCTGTGCTGGGGCAACGGTGAGGGCCCGCATCACACCGACGTACCACTCGCCCGCTTCATCGACCTGGTGCTCGCCGCCAGGCCGGGCGCGGTCTCCTTCGAGGGGGCCAACCCAAGGCACGAGCACGAGTGGGCGGTGTTCGAGGACGTGAAGCTGCCCGAGGGCAAGGTCATCATCCCTGGCGTGCTCGACTCCACCACCAACTTCATCGAGCACCCCGAGCTCGTCGCCCAGCGGCTGGTCCGCTACGCCGACGTGGTCGGCAAGGCCAGCGTGATCGCGGGGACCGACTGCGGCTTCGCCACGATCGCCGGCCTGCACACCGTCGACCCGAGGATCACCTGGGCCAAGCTGACCGCGATGAGCGAGGGCGCCCGGCTCGCCAGCGCCCGCCTGTGGTGATCGCGATGCTGGCCGCCGAACGCAGGGACCTGCTCGTGGCACGGCTGCGCCGCGACGGAAAGCTCATCGCGCGGGACCTCGCGCAGGAGCTTGGCATGTCAGAAGACAGCGTGCGCAGGGACCTGCGGGAGCTGGCCGCGGCCGGTCTTTGCCAGCGGGTCTACGGCGGGGCGCTGCCCGTCTCCCCGGCGCTCGGGACCCAGGCGAGCCGGTTCGCGATCGCGCCGGAGAGCAAGCGGCGCGTCGCGGCGCGGGCGGCCGGGCTCATCCCGCCGGGCAGCACGGCCATCCTGGGCGGCGGGACGACGGCCCTTGAGGTCGTGGCGGCGCTGCCACCCGACCTGGAGGCGACGATCATCACGCACAGCTCGTCGACCGCGAGCGCGCTGGCCAGCCACCCGACCGTGAACGTCTTCGTGCTGGGGGGCCGGCTCCACAAGCTTGGTGTCAGCGCGTCAGGCGCCGCGGCGGTCGAGGCGGCCAGCAGCGTCACTGCCGACCTCGCCTTGTTCCCCGTGCCCGGCATACACCCCAGGCAAGGACTCACGACCAGCGAGCCCGAGGAGGCCGCGCTGCTCCGGATCTTCATCAGCCGGGCGGCCGACAGCTATGTCCTGGCCAGCATCGAGAAGCTGGGAACGGTCTGCTCCTACAAGGTCACCGGCCTGTCGGAGGTGGCGGGGATCATCACCGATGCCCCCGCCGGCGAGCCAACCGTCCGCCAGCTCCGGGAGGACAGGGTGACCATCATCGAGGCCTGATCGCTATGGGGCGCCGAAACGCCGGAGACAAGCGTGCCCGTGACTACCGGGCTTCGATCTCGGCCAGCGCAGCGGTGAACTCGGTCATCGCCGCCACGTCGGTCACGCCGGTAAGACCGGGTACCTGGCGCAGCTCTGCCTGCACGTCGTCGCCGTCGATCAGGTACTCGACGATCCCCGGGGCGCCCGGCTCAAGGCCGCGGCCCGGGTCGGCGGGCAGCGCGAAGGTCAGCGACGGCGCCGAGACCGTCAGGATCTCCCCTTCGAAGGCGCGGCGGTAGCGGTGCACGTGACCGTTGGCTACCACGCGCAGCCGGGCGCCGGAGAACAGCTCGATCAGCCGCTGCCTGCCGGCCTCGCTGACGGTGATGCCAGACTGGCTACCGCCGGGGAACCACAGCGGCTTGTGCAGGAACAGCATCACGGACTTGCCGCGGGCTCGCTCCGCGGCATCCGCCAGCCAGTCCCACTGCTCGCGCTCCTCCGGCAGTCCCGACGCGATCCGCTCGCTGTTGATCCCGATGAAAACCCAGTCAGCCGAACGAGTGGTGGCGTCGCCCTCCAGGAAGAACCGGTCCTGACCCCATGCCGACGAGAAGCGCATGATCCGCTCCCCGGTCACCCAGATGTCCTTCCACGGGGTCTCGGCGCACTCGCCCACGTCGTGGTTGCCTGGCAGCACGAGCAGCGGGGCGTCGATCCGGGCCAGCAGGCGCCTGGCCGCGTCGCGGTCTTGCACGGAGTCCGGATCGGCGATCACCACGTCGCCGGTGTGGACGACCAAGTCGGGACGGGCCTCACGGTTGATGTGGTCCGCCAGAACCGTCATGTTCTCGGCGGGAACACCGCCAAGGTGGGAGATGTGGGTATCGGACAGCTGAATGATCCGCACGGTGGCTGCTCCTAAGATCACGTGACGACGCCATCAAACGTAAAGCCGGAGTATCCACGGCCCCAACCGCTTCGGGTAAAATCGCGCGGAAATGAGGAGTAACACGATGCTAGCTGCCGAGCGCAGGGACCTGCTGGTGACACGGCTGCGCCGGGACGGCAAGCTCGTCGCCAGGGACCTGGCCACCGAGCTCGGACTGTCGGAGGACAGCGTCAGGCGCGACCTGCGGGAGCTGGCCGCCGCGGGGCTCTGCCAGCGCGTCTACGGCGGGGCGCTCCCGGTGTCGCAGGCGCTCGGCACCCTCAAGGCGCGCACCGAGATCGCCCCGGAGAGCAAGCGCCGCATCGCGGCCAGGGCCGCCGAGATGATCACGCCGGGCACGACCGCGATCCTTGACAGCGGCACGACGGCGATCGAGATCGCCCGGGCGCTGCGCCCCGACCTGGCCGCGACCATCATCACGCACAGCCCGACCACGGCCGCTGCCCTGGCCGAGCACCCGACCGTCGACGTCTTCATCCTCGGCGGCCGGCTGTTCAAGCACTCGGTCGCCGCCTGCGGGGCGGCGGCCGCCGAGGCGGCCGCGGCGGTGTCCGCCGACCTTTACTTCCTCGGGCTCGGCGGCATCCACCCGAAGGAGGGCCTCACCACTGGCGACCCGGACGAGGCCGCCATGAAGCGGCTCCTGGTCAGCCGGGCCGCCGACACCTACGTCGTCGGCAGCACAGAGAAGCTCGGTGCCGTCTGCTCGTACCAGGTCGTCCGCCTCTCCGAGATCGCCGGCGTGATCACCGACGCCCCGGGCGAGCACACCACGGTCAGCCAGCTCCGCGCGCAGGGAATCACGGTCGTTCAGGCCTAGCCGGCCTGGACGTCGCCGGCGCGCGCGCCCAGCCACCAGCTGACGTCCGCCATGCCGGGGAACACCAGGTCGGCCTGGCCGAGCGCGGCGGGCGCGTGGGTCGTCGCGACGGCGAGCACGGTCATGCCGGCCCGCTTGGCGGCAAGCACGCCCATCGGGGCGTCCTCCACCACGACGCACTCCGCCTCGGGAACGCCGAGGGCCGCGGCCGCTCGCCGGTACGGCTCGGGGTCGGGCTTGCCGAAGGTCACGTCGTCGGCGGTGACAAGGACTTCAGGCTCCGGCAGGCCGACCGCGGCCAGCCGGGTGGTGGCGAGCGCCCTCGTCCCCGACGTGACCACCGCCCAGCGCCCCTGACGGGCGATCCCGACGCACTCGCGGGCGCCGGGCAGCAGCGCGAGGTCGCCCCGGTGCTCCCGCTCATAGCCGCCGACAAGCAGGGCCTGCTCCGCCGCGTCCAGGTGCGGGGTGAGCAAGCCGATCACCTCGCGCGCGGTCCGGCCGTGCACGACGGCGAGCACTTCGTCGCCGGACAGGTCCTGCTCGCGCGCCCAGCGCCGCCAGGACCGTTCCACCACCCGGAGCGAGTCCACGAGCACGCCGTCCAGGTCGAACAGGATCGCGGAGACGCGCGCCTCCCGGCTGGCGCTCGCCGTGACCCGCGCGCTGGTCACAGCTCGACCACGTAAGACTCCGCGAACTCGGGATTGACGTGCCCTGGTCCGTCCCCGGCCCGCGGGTTAGACGCGACTTGGGTGGCACCGATCGTCACCTGGTGCGTGGTGTGCGCGTGCCCGCACAGCCAGAACCGCGGCCCGGACTCGGCGATCACCTCGTCCAGGCCGGAAGCCATCGTCTGCAGCCACTGCGACTCCTGGTGGTCCGCGAGCGGGCGGCCCGCCTCGTCGGTCCACGGGCGCAGCGTCGGCCAGAAGTGCGTGCAGACGATGGTCTTCGCGCGCTCCGCGCTCGACAGGGCGCGCAGCTCGCGTGCGATGAAGTCCCGCGCCGCCGTGTGCAGCTTGTTGGTGTCCCGCAGGGTGAGGTAGCGGTCGCCGAGGCGGATGTCGTCGACGCCCTTCAGGCCATGGCCGGCGAGCATCTCGCTGTAGTGGCCGAGCTCGTCCTCGGCCACGTCCGACCACAGGGTCGACCCGATGATCCGCAGGCCGCCCGGCAGCACGACCGTCTCGTCGTCGAGCCAGGTCGTGTTCGGGATGGCGTCAGCGACCGCGCGGTACCGCCCGCGCGAGTCGGCGAGCTCTTGGCCGGCGTACTCGCCGTTGCCTGGCACGACGATGATCCTGGTGGCGCTGTCCTGGGCCTGCCGGATCTCGGTCAGCATCGCGCCGAGGCCCTCCGGCGAGTAGTGGATGTCGCCGCCGAGGAGGATGACGTCCACGTCGAGGCTCGCGGGCGGCGTCCAGTAGGCGGGGGAGAGCTCGGAGTCGTAGAAGATGTCCGCGTAGAACGCTACCTTGTGTGATTTCCCTGGCGTGTTCGCTGGCATTCCTTACTCCTTCACTGCTGCCACCGCCGATGCTAGCCATTAAAGATAATCGTGCAATATCGTGCATAAGAAAGAATAAGCCGGAGATCTTTGCTGAGCGTTCCATCGACGTTCATTCACCGTGTTTACCGAGGTGAGCGTCGAGTGAAGGATGAAGCGCGGACAATGGTGACTGTACCGTTGCCCGTATGTTCGTGCACAAGCAAGGAGAAACGCGATGCTAGCTGCCGAACGCAAGGACCTGCTGGTGGCGCGGCTGCGCCGCGAGGGGAAGCTGGTCGCCAGGGACCTCGCCGCCGAGTTCGGCGTGTCAGAAGACAGCGTGCGCCGCGACCTGCGGGACCTGGCCGCCGCCGGGATCTGCCAGCGGGTGCACGGCGGGGCGCTGCCCGCCTCGCCCGCCGTCGGCTCGCACGCCAAGCGGGCGGGGATCGTGCCGGAGAGCAAGCGGCGCGTCGGGGCCGTGGCCGCCGGGCTGATCACCCCGGGGACCACGGTCATCCTGGACGGCGGCACGACCGGGCTGGCCGTCGCCGCCGCGTTGCGGCCCGACCTGGCCGCCACGATCATCACCCACAGCCCGGTGACGGCGGCCGCCCTGACGGACCATCCGGCCGCCGACGTCATCATCCTCGGCGGCCGGCTGCACAAGCGCTCCTCCTGCGCCTGCGGCGCGGCGGCGGCGGAGGCGGCCAGCGGCATCACCGCCGACCTCTTCCTGCTCGTGGTCGCGGGGATCCACCCGAAGGCGGGACTCACCGCCGGCGACCCGGACGAGGCCGCGATCCGCCGGATCCTCGTCGGCCGGGCAGCCGACACCTACGTCGTGGCGAGCATCGAGAAGCTCGGGACCGTCGCGCCGTACGCCGTCGTCGGCCTGTCAGAGGTCGCGGGCCTCATCACCGACGCGCCCGCCGGCCACCCCACCGTGCGGCAGCTGCGCGACCAGGGGGTCACTGTTATTCAGGAGTAGGGCTGCCGCCCGCTAAAGCACGGTGAGCGGGACGGAGTCCGAGTAGTGGACGCGGCCGAAGTACATCAGCTTCACCAGCAGCCACGACTCCCAGCCAGGCGCGGCGGTCGCCGGGACCGTGACGGCGAACCGGACGGTGGCGTCGCCCCCGGGCGCGACGGTGACCGGCTGGGTCCACGGCCCGGTGGCCTGCCAGGTCCCCACGGGGGAGACGAGCTGCACCTCGCCGCGCAGCTGCGAGGCCAGGTGGCTGGCGACGCGCACCACCAGCTCGCCGCTCTCGCCCGGCGCGAGCCGCACCGCCGGGGTGGCCAGCTCAAGGTCGGCCTCGCCGGCCAGCGCCATGACGTCGTGCTGAAGGCGGAAGAACAGCTCCTCAGGCTCCAGGTTAGGGTCGGGCGCGCCTGGCTCGCCGATCGTGACAAGCACGGCGTCCTCAAGCACCTGCCCGAGCCCGTCGGTGATCCGCGCGGTGAGGAAGTACCGCCCGCCGGGGGTGCCGGGCAGCGCGCTCACCGTCACGTCCCAGGCCGCGAACCCGTTCGGCTCCAGGTCATAGCCGAGCGGCGCTCCCGCGTGGCCAACCCCGGCGGCCCGGGCGGAGAGCCCGTCGGGCACGACGAACTCGACGTGGCCGCGGCCGCCAGCGGGACCGGACGCGACGGTCAGCGTCACCCGGGCCGTGTCACCGCCGGACTCGCCGGACTCGCCGGCGGCGCCGGACTCGCCGGCGGCGCCGTGGTCGCCTGAAGCACCGGCAAGCGTGACCCTGGTGGGGGAGAAGTGCACCGCGACGGGCACGTTCCCCGCGGGCGCCGGCCCCTTCCCGTGCAGCCAGTACCTGGTGAAGACCGGCTGCGCGGGCTCGGGCGGGCCGGCCGAGACCGCACCGGGTTCGGCCGCGCCGCTCGCCGCGCCGCCGGCCGCTCCGCTCACCGCGTCCGCCCTCAGCCAGCCGCACTCGCAGCGTCGCCGTCTCGAACGGCCGCAGCGGCACGTGCGCGGTCCCGTCGGTGACCTCGATCGCCCGCGCCTCCCCGGTGCCCTCGGCGAGCGGCGCGTCCGCGCCGTAGCTCTCCTCAAGCAGGTCACTCCGCCAGGCGGCCTCGATACCCGCCGCCAGCCGCAGCCGCGCGATGGCCGTCCGTCCGTCGGTCTCCCGCAGCCGCACGGTCACCTCGCGCGGCGCACGCGGCGGCGTCCCTGGCAGGCCGGCCGCCAGCGGGTTGCCGACGGGCTTCAGCGCCGACAGCGTAACGCTGGGCGCGCCATCGAGGGCAAAGCCGCCGAGGCCAGTGCCGCCGAGGGCAGCTGCCGCCCAGGGCAGTGCCGCCAAGGGAGGGCGTCGCGTCGGCGTCGCCCGCCTCGGTTACGACCGCGATCAGGTCGTGGTTGTAGTCTTCCGCGGCCGCGTTGAACCCGGCCGACCGCCAGTCGGCGTGACCGCCGGCCGAGGCGAGCGCGTACGAGAACGTGTGCGACCAGTGCTGCCAGGCGAACGATGACCCGTCGGGCGCGGTACGCCGGTCGCCGTCGATCCACACCCCGCTCGGCCAGCCAGAGCAGGCGCGGAACAGCGACATCCACAGCGTCCCGTCCGGGGTGACCGCCGCGCCGAGGGTGCCCTTGTTGAACACGGCGACCGCGCCGTCCGCGAGCGGCGCGTCCCCGTCCGCGATCGCGTTCCCCTCGCAGACCTCCGCGGGAATCCGCTGGCTCATGACGTCCCTGGCCAGCTCGCAGACCGCCCCGTCAAGCGCCGCCGGGTCGGCGGTCGCCACGATGAGCACCGGCAGGTCCCTTGGCCCGCGCACGTCCGCGTCAGGCACGAACGCCGCCGCGCGCGACCGGGACGCGGGCACCCAGAGCCGCGCCGCGCCGCTCTCGGCGACCAGCTGGGCGAGCCGCTTGGCGACGGAAGGATCGCAGGCGGAGAGGACCTCGGCGGTGAACGCGTTCACCGAGGGCCCGCCGAGCGCGATGCGGAAGTCGGGCAGGTTGGAGTCAAGGTCGACCGACCCGTAGCGGGTCCCTGAGGACCGCGAGCACGTCGCCGTTACCCCCGCCCGCGCCAGCCAGGTGAGCAGGTCCCTGACCGCGGGCCTTGACTCGCTCGGGGTGAGGTCGGGGGTGATGACCTCGGCCACCCCGACGGCCACGGCCACGCCGCCCGCGGCGGCGTCGTCGGTGCCTGCGGGGAGCGACATGCGCGCCACGGAACCGACACCGAACCAGTGGTTCGCCGGGTTCTCCAGGGTCCACCAGTGCTTGGCCACGTCGGCTTCCGGCGTGCCGAACGGGCGCCCGATGACCGCCGTCGCCGTCTGGTACACCGGCAGCCCGCCGGGCAGGGCGGCAGGGAACCGCACCCGGAGCAGGTGCTCCTTCCCGATCGACCCGGACACGTGCGTGCGGAACTCCACCCGGTCCGCGCCGTCCCACAGCAGCGTCTCCGCGGTCACCGACAGCCCGCCGAGCGAGTACGAGGCGACGAGCCGCGACCCGGCGGGCGAGCGCTGCGCCCGCACGGCCGCCTCGCCCGACGACGCCGCGACGCCTGGCCCCTTGGGCGACAGGTGCCACGGCCCCTCGTTCCACCGGGGATGCTGCTGGTACTCCTCCTGCAGCACCAGGTCGTTGCCCGGCCCGGTCAGCACCTCGCGCCCGGCCGCCTTGTCGACGACCGAGGCGAGCGCGCCGTGGCCGTCGGCGCCGGCCACGCGGAACGCGTCGTTCTCGATCGCCAGCCCGTCGGCGTCCGCCCAGCCGTCGTCACCGGGCCCGGCCGGACCGGGGGAGGCGGCGAGCGGGTACCTGAGGAAGCCGAGCGCAGGCACCGCCCGCGCCCGGAACGTCAGCGTCACCTCGGCGAGCGAGCCGTCCCCGTGCCTGCGCACCCCCTCGGCGAGCGCGGGAACCTGGTCGCCGGTCACCGGGTCGGTGACGGTCAGCCACGGGGTGCCTGGCGCGGCGAGCCTGACGGTGGCCGTCGCCATGCCGTCGCGCTCGCGGGCGAGCGCGTTGACGACGGTGACCGCGAGCCCGGCAGCGCCGGAACCGGGTGCCTGGCTGGTCCCGGTGAGGAACGCGACCGCGCCGCGCCGCGCCGCGTCCCCCCGCTGCCACGCCTCCCGCCACCCGGCGAGCAGGTCCAGGTACACCTCGTCGGACTCGGTCCCGGTGATCGCGTCGTGGTGCGCACCGTAGGCGAGCTGCCGCCACGCCTTGTCGAGCGACTCCGCCGGGTACGGGGCCCCGCGCAGCCAGGCCAGCGTGGACAGCCGCTCGCCCTCGAGGACGGCGACCTCGCCGGCCCGCGAGGCCAGCTTGGTGTCGGCGTAGGAGACGTCCTTGCCGGTGTAGACGGGGTTCATGTCCCGCGTCTGCGGCATGATCCAGTACCGCGCGGGCGACGCCTCCGCGTCGGCGCGCACCGCCGCGAAGAACTCGCGCGGGATCGCCGTCACGAACCGCGGCCACAGGTACCTGGCGCCCCACTCGCGCGCGACGTCGGTCACCCACCTGGCCGGGATCACGTGGTCGGACCCGACGGGCAGCATCACGTTGCGGGTCGCGGCGACCGGTGCGAGCCCGCGGAACTGCTCGTAGGCGGCGCGCAGCGCCCCTTCCAGGTCGGTGGCCGTGTGCAGCGTCCACCCGGCGCCGTAGTGGTTGGCCATGTAGGCGGTCAGCAGCCCTGAGCCGTCGGGGGAGAGCCACTCGAACTCGGCCGGGAACTGCATCCGCGTGTTCTCCGCCGGGCCCCACTGGTGGAAGGGCCCGCGCGCCCACGACGAGGAGCTCAGCCCCGCGGCGGCCATGAGCCCGGGGAACCCGGGGTCGAACCCGAACGCGTCGAGCATCCACGCGGACGCCGGCTCCGCGCCGAGCACCCCGCGCTGGAACCCCATGCCGTAGACCGCGTTGCGGATCGTCGTCTCCGCCCCGGTCAGGTTCGTGTTCGGCTCGTTGTAGGTGCCGCCCACGAGCTCCGCCCGCCCGTCGGCGAGCAGCGACCGCAGGAACGCCCGGTCATGCGGGAACGCGTCGAAGTGCGGCTTGAGGTAGTCGATCTCGGCGAGCACGAACTTGTAGTCCTGGTCGCGCCGCGCCTTCTCCAGGTGCAGCCGCACCAGGTCGAACGCGCTGCGCGTGTCAGGCAGCTCCCCGTCCTCATCCGGCAGCACGAGCTTGGCCTCGGTGAACTGCCCCTGGGTGTTCCACCACACCGGGTCGTAGTGGAAGTGCGAGACCATCCACATCGTCCAGCCGGCCTCGGCCACGGTGACGCTCCCGGCGCGTTCGGCCCGCCCGCCGTCCGCCGTCACGGCCTCCGCGATCGCGGTGACGGGAAGCTCGGTGCCTGGCGACCCGGTCACCGCGACGCTCACCTCGCCGGTGCGGCCTTCCCCCGGCTTCCCGAGCGTTATCCCGAACGGTTGCGGCGTACTCGCCCCCGCCCCCATGACCCGCAGTCGCGCGGTGACGCCCTCCTCGGCCGACTCGGTGGCCTCAACCGTTACCCGCACGACCTGCAAGGCCCGCCCGGCGCTGCCCGTGAACAGATCGGTGGATTCGACCTCAGTGACCCGCATGACTTCATCGTGCCATGAGCCAGGGACTCCCCAGCGCCCCGGCAGCAAACCGTCGCATAGACAACTGTTAACGATGCCGCTAACAGTTAACTTCAGGCATACGGATAAGCAACGAAAGAAACCTTCCGAAAGAAGTCTTCCGAAGGGTTGTCGAAAGGAATCTTTCGAGCGTAGTATTTCGAAACATGAGTTCCGAACCAGAGCGGCGGCCGTCACCGCGACCGGGCAGCGCGCCCGACTTCCCCGCGGCGCCCGCGCCGGACACGGCCGGGGTGCAGGCGCAGGACGTCGACGAGGCGGTCACGCTGACCGACGCCAAGGCGATGCGCGCCGTGGCGCACCCGGTCCGGATGGCGCTGATCGAGCTTTTCGGCTACCACGAGACCCTCACCGCGACCCAGGCGAGCGAACTGCTCGGCGAGTCGCCTGCCAACTGCGCCTTCCACCTGAGGACCCTGGCCAAGTACGGGTTCGTGCGCGAGGCGGGCGGCGGCAAGGGCAGGGAACGGCCCTGGACCCTGGTCAACCGGACCGTGGTGGTCACAACCGACCAGCCGGACGCGCAGGCCGCTCTGGCGGCCGACGAACTCAGCAGGCTCTGGTTTGAGCGGTGGGCCGACCGCGCCAGGCGAGCCTTCGGCGCGCGCAACCAGGTGCCTGGCTGGGATGAGGCATCGGGCTGGTCGAGCCGCCACGTGTTCCTGACCCCGGAGGAGACCGCCGGCCTCAGGGACGAAATGCGCCGGATGCTGTACCGCTACGAGGGCCGCCTGACCGACCCGGCGCTGCGGCCAGCGGGCGCCCTCCCCGTCGAGTGGTCGATCTTCGTGACGCCCGTACCGCTCGAGCCGTCCGATGCCGCTTCCGAGCCCGCACCCCGCCGATGACCCGCACCCCGCCGATGACCCGCACCCCGCCGATGACCCGAGCGGCGCGGGCGCTACGCGGATTCCCAATAACGCGATATATCTTGACCATCTCAACCAAACGCGATACATCTTAAAAGCCGCGCGACCGGCGTCCCGCCGGGTGCGCGAGACCACAGAAGGAGCCCGCCATGAACCCAGCACTGCTCTCGTCCCTGGCCACCGAGCACCGCCGTGACCTCGACGCCGCCGCGACCGCCCGTCGCGCGCCAAGCGCGGGCGCGGCCAGGCGCGCCCGCCCCGTGTCCCTGCCGAGGTACCGCCTCTCCTGGACGCGGACAACCCTGGCCGCCGTGGCAGGCAACCGCCGCGGCAAGTCCCTGGTCATCGTCATCTCGGCCACCCGCACCCTCTAGGCGGGGCCGGTGTCACGGCGCCGCTCGCGGACCCGGCGATCAGGGCGCGATCGCCGGGCGGGTTTCCTGGCGCACCGTGCTCCTGATTAGTACTGTGCTACCAGCGCGGGGAGAACGTTTGCCCACGCCGCAGCCCTGCCGATGATCCAGGCGAGAGATTGGGAACGCGATGGCCCACAATGACCGGCCGGCCACCCTGCGGGACGTGGCCACGGCCGCGGGCGTGCACCCCGCCACCGCGTCGCGGGCGCTCAACCCAGGGACCAGGCTGCTGGTCAGCGAGGAGACCGCGCGCCGGGTCAGCGACGCGGCCGACCGGCTCGGCTACCGGCCCAACCCGGTGGCGCGCAGCCTGCGGACCCGCCGCTCGCACACCATCGGCGTGCTGATCCCCGACCTCAACAACCCGCTGTTCCCGCCGATGATCCGTGGCATCGAGGACAGGCTCGCCGAGCACGGCTACGTCGCCCTGATCGGCAACACCGACGTCGACCTGGCCAAGGAACGCCTGGTCTTCGAGCAGATGCGGGCCAGGCACGTCGACGGGTTCGTGCTGGCGACCGCGATCGCGGGCAGCCCGATCCTCGCCGAGGCGGCCGAGGACGAGGTCCCGGTCGTGCTGATGAACCGCACCTCGCAGGACTACCCGTTCTCCTCCGTCTCGGTGGACAACGAGCAGGGCGTGCGGGCGGCGGTCGCGCACCTGGTCTCGCTCGGGCACACCAGGATCGGGCACATCGCCGGCCCGCAGAACGTCTCAACCGGCGCCGCCCGGCTCCGCGGCTTCCAGGCGGGCATGGCCGCGCACAAGCTCCAGGTCACCGACGGGCAGGTCGTCTACGCCTCCGCCTACTCCCTGGAGGAGGGGGTGCGCTGCGGCGTGGAGCTGCTCGGCGCCCGCCGCGACCTCACCGCGGTCGTCGCGGGCAACGACATGCTCGCGGTGGGCTGCTACGGCGCGTTCGACGAGCTTGACGTGCGCTGCCCGGACGACGTCTCGGTGATCGGGTTCAACGACATGCCGTTCATCGACCGGCTCAGGCCGCCGCTGTCCTCGGTGCGGTTCCCGCACTACCAGCTGGGCACCGAGGCGGCCACCCTGCTGATCGAGCGGATCGAGGCCAAGGACAGCCCGGTGAAGATCCTCTTCCTCGCGCCCGAGCTCGTCGCCCGTGGCTCGACCGTGCCGCTGGCCAGCGCACCGGAGGCCGGCAACGCGGTACCGCTGCGCCGCCCCGGCCGCGGCCGGGCCTAATCGGTAAATATCGACGATCATAGAAATTCTCCCCCGGCGGTAAAGTGGTGCCGCGTCCGTGCGGGAGTCGGTCGTGGCAGTGAAATGCCCGGGTCCCGCCGCGGTGCATTCGTTTGCAGCCGAAGCCTGCCGGGTGTCCGAATGTGGTGGATTGATTGCTCAGCGTTTCCTCTGAACCCCCTATGGGCCGGGGAGGCAAACAGTCTTCCCGTGCTTCTTAGTAACAAATTGGACATTCGGCATTGACAAACCCGCGGAACGCGGGACAGTCTCTCATGCAAACGATTGTTGGCTGTGCAACGCGCACGCTGCGCAGGTCACGGTGGGGTACATTTCGCCGCGTTTAGCGCGCGGCGGGTCGAACCCGCCGGTATAACCCTCGAAAGTGGGCTCCCGGAGCCTCCGGAAGCTTGACTCCGAAGAATCATGAGCGATGAGGAAGGAGGAACCGGGCGTGAGCGCACACCTCCCCTGGTTCTCCAAGAACGCTGTCGCGGTGGGCGCCGTCGCGCTTTCCGTCGGCGTTCTTGCCGCATGCAGCAGCAGCAGCAGTAGCAGTGGCTCGTCCACGAGCAGCGCGACCGGCTCAGCCAGCACGTCGGCGAGCGGGTCCTCCGCGCCGATCACCATCGGTGCGTCCCTTTCCCTGACCGGCGACTTCTCCGCCGACGGCCAGGCCTTCCAGAAGGGCTACAACCTCTGGGCCAAGGACGTCAACGCGGCGGGCGGCATCATGGGCCGCCAGGTCAAGATCACGGTCCTGGATGACAAGAGCGACCCCAACCAGGTCGTGACCAACTACCAGACGCTGATCAACACCGATCACGTCGACCTGACCTTCGGGCCGTTCTCCTCGCTGCTCACCACGCCTGCCTCGCAGGTCGCGGCCCGCAACGGGTATGCGTTCATCGAGGGCGCGGGCGGCGCGCCCTCGGTGTTCGATTCGCAGTCCAACCAGGCCGACCACAACACGTTCGACGTGTCGCTGCCGGTCGCGGACTCGCTCATGCCGTTCGTCAACTACGTCGCCTCGCTCGGCAGCGCCGCGGACAAGAAGCTGACCGCCGCCTTCCCGATGGCCGACGACCCGCTCACCACGCCGCCGGTGCAACTGGCCGAGTCCAAGCTCAAGGCGCTCGGCGTGACGGTGACGTACAACAAGATCTTCCCTGAGGAGACCTCGTCGTACAAGCCGGCGGCCGACCAGGTGGCCAACGCGAAGCCGGACATCGTGGTGCTCGGCTCGGCCGACGTGCCGACCGTCCAGGCGTTCATGCAAGAGTTCGCGCAGGTTCGCTACACGCCGAAGATGTTCATCGCGGCGGCGGGTCCCGACCAGGGTGCGGCGTTCACCAAGGCGGTGGGCGCGGGCAACGCCACCGGCATGATGGTGCCTAACGGCTGGTACCCCGGCTTCACCAACGCGGCCAGCCAGAAGATGGTCCAGGAGTACGTCGCGCAGTACGGCGGCACCGCGTCGGACGTCAACGCCGACGTGGCCGAGGCCTACTCGGTCGGCCAGGTGACGCAGCAGGCGATCACCGCGGTCGGCAGCGTCGACAACGCCAAGATCATCTCCTACCTGCACAGCGGCGTCACGCTGCAGACCGTGCAGGGCACCGTGAAGTTCGACTCGCTCGGCGAGAACACCACCGCGATCGCCTTCGTCTTCCAGTGGCAGAAGACCGGCACGCAGTTCGTTCAGGTCCTGCCGGCCACCGCGTCCGGCTCGGTGGCGATCCTCACCACCAAGCCGGCCTGGACCGGCTGAGCCAGCAGTTATCCCCCGGGGGGACGTCCCCCGTACCCCCCGGGGCGCAAGCCCGATGGCAAACCCGCCGTTATATCGGGCGCGAAAGTTGCCGACCCGGTTCTCCGGGCACAATCCGACCAGGACGGAGTGGTTAATGGCGCGGGAGATAACCCAGGCCATCGTTGACGGGATTCTCGTCGGAGGCGTTTACGCCCTGATGGCGGTGGGCCTGACGCTGATCTTCGGCGTGCTCGACATCATCAACATCGCCCAGGGTGTCCTGGTCATCCTGGGCGCCTACCTCTCGTACTCGCTGTTCACCAAGGCGGGCATCGACCCGTTCGTCGGGCTGCTCATCACGATCCCCGCGATGTTCATCGTCGGCGTGGTGATCCACTGGGCGTTCATCAGCAGGCTGCGCGGTGGCGAGCGGACGTCGATGACGCTGCTCGTCACCTACGCGGTGGGGCTGATCATTGAGGGCATTCTCTTCAAGATCTACGGCGCGGACAACGTGCAGATCTCACCGAAGTACGTGAACAGCAGCGTGCGCATCTTCAGCTTCTACATCGGCTGGGTCTACATCTGGGGGTTCATCCTCGCGGTCGCGCTTGTCGCGGCCGTCTACGTGCTGCTCTACCGGACGAGGTTCGGGCGCAGCGTCCGCGCCGTCATGCAGGACGAGACGGCGGCCCGTCTCGTGGGCATCAGCGTGAACAGGGTCGCCGCCCTCACCTTCGGCATCGGCGTCGCGGTGACCGCGGCGGGCGGCGTCGTGTTCGGCGAGACCAACGCGTTCAACGCCAACAGCGGTTACGACCTGATCTCCCGGCTGCTGTCCATCGTCATCCTCGGCGGCATGGGCAGCGTCGGCGGCGCGCTCGCCGCGTCGGTCTTCATGCTCAGCCTGGAGTCCGTGGTGACCATCTGGCAGCCCACCTGGGCGGTCGCGGTGTACTACGCGGCACTCGTCATCGTCTTGCTCTACCGCCCGACAGGGCTCTTCGGCCAGAAGGCGGTGCGTGCCCAGTGAAGGACAGGACCCAGACGCTGGCCAGGGGCGGCGGCCTCATCCTCCTGCTCGTGCTCGCCGTGCTGTATCCGCAGGCGTGGAGCAACCCGGCCGTCGTCAACTACGGCGTGCTCGCGCTGATCTTCGCCACCGCCGCGGTCGCGTGGCACATCTTCTCCGGCAACACCGGCTACATCTCACTCGGGCAGGCGGTGTTCTACGGCAGCGGCGCGTACGCCATGGGCATCGCGGCGCGGGACTGGCACATGCAGGGCACCGCGGTCTTCGAACTCCTGCCGCTCTGCGCCGCGGTGGGCGCGCTCATCGCGATTCCGTTCGGGCTGATCGCCCTGCGGGTGCGGCGGCACACGTTCATCGTGATCACCATCGCGATCTTCTTCATCTTCCAGCTCATGGCGTTCAACTTCTGGTTCACCGGGGGATCGAGCGGTCTCGGCTCGCCGTTCCTGAGCTGGGCGCCGACGCCGTACAACCGGAACTTCTACTACATCGCGCTCGCCTGCACCGTCGGGGCCGTGCTCATCGCCTGGCTGGTGGGGCGGTCGCGGTTCGGGCTGCAGCTGCGGGCGATCAGGGACGACGAGGACCGGGCCAGGGGCCTCGGTGTCAAGGCGATGCGGGTCAAGCTCAGCGCGTTCGCGATCTCCGGCGCGATCACCGCGCTGATCGGCGGCGTCTGGTTCTACTACATCGAGCAGGTCGAGCCGCAGACCGGCTTCAACCCGCTGTTCGACCTCACCCTCGTGCTCATGGTCTTCCTCGGCGGGTTCGGCTCGATCAGCGGCGCCGTGCTCGGCGCGATGATCATCGAGCCGCTGACGCTGTGGATGAACACCCAGCCGGCGTTCAGCGGATCGATCAGCGAGGTCATCATCGGCGCGATCTTCCTGCTCGTCGTGCTGTTCATGCCGCGCGGCGTCATCCCGACGGGCGGGGAGTTCATCAAGAAGATCAGGACGCGGGGCCGCCCCGCGGTCGTCCCGGCGACGACGATCGGCCCTGTGTCGACCGGCTCTGGACCGTCCGCTCCGCCCGCCAGCTCTGTCAGCTCAGGAGGTGCCCGGTGACCGCGCTGCTGCGCACCGAGGGGATCAGGAAGGCCTACGGCGGCGTCCAGGCGCTGAACGGCGCCACGATCGAGGTCGAGGAGGGCACCGTCGCCGGCCTGATCGGGCCGAACGGCTCAGGCAAGACCACCCTGTTCAACGTCATCACCGGCTACGAGCGGCCGGACGCCGGCCAGGTCTGGTTCGGTGACCACGCGATCACCGGCCTGGCGCCTGACAAGGTGTTCGCCGCGGGCATCGGCCGGACCTTCCAGCTCACCAGGATCTTCCCCAGGCTCACGGTCATCGAGAACATGCTGATCGCGGCCCAGGCCAAGGACCGGCCGAGGAACCTGCTGTCCTGGTTCGGCCGGGACGCGTGGACCCACCACCGCAAGCACGCGCTCGAACTGCTCGCGTTCGTGGGCATCGAACGGCACGCGGACGTCCTGGCGGGCTCGCTCTCCTACGGCCAGCGCAAGCTGCTTGAGCTCGCCTACGTGCTCGTCGCCGACCCCGCGGTCATCCTGCTCGACGAGCCGGCCGGCGGGGTGAACCCGACGCTGATCAACCTCATCGCCGACCGCATCCGGCTGCTCAACGCCGAGCAGGGCAAGACCTTCCTGCTCGTCGAGCACAACATGGAGTTCGTGATGGGGCTGTGCTCCACGATCACGGTGCTCGAGTCCGGTGCCGACGTGGTGAGCGGGCCACCGGACATCGTGCGGACGGACAAGCGCGTTCTCGACGCCTACCTCGGCGCCGATCTTGACGAGGACGCCGACCTAGAAGAGGCGACTGCGCTTAACGAGGGAGGGCCGTCGAGCGAGCTTGGCAGTACTGTGCGTCCGCGAATGCGGACTCCGAGCGCCAGCGAGGTGGCCGATGAGCGAGCCGCTGCTTGCCATGGACGACGTTGTGGCGGGCTACGGTGGCGGTGACGTGCTGCGCGGTGTCACCTTCGGGGTGCCTGAGGGCTCCATCACCTGCGTGGTGGGGCCGAACGGCGCGGGCAAGTCGACGGTCATGCGGGTGATCAGCGGCCTGCTGCGGCCGCGGCTCGGCACGGTGACGCTGCGCGGCGAGAAGCTGAACGGCAAGTCGCCGCGGCAGATCCTCGACATGGGCGTGGTCCAGGTGCCGCAGAACCACAGCCTGTTCAAGGACATGACCGTCCACGAGAACATCGACCTCGGCGGCTACACGATCAAGGACCGCTCCCTGGCCGGCAAGCGGGCCGACGCGGTGTACGACCTGTTCCCCCAGGTGCGGGGCTGGGCGCAGATGAAGGCGGGCGCCCTGTCCGGCGGACAGCAGCGCCTGGTGGAGTTCGCCCGCGCGCTGATGCTCGACCCGGTGCTCATCCTGCTCGACGAGCCGTCGATGGGCCTGTCGCCCCTGGTGCTCAAGTCGGTGTTCGCCGCCGCCAGGCAGATGAACGCCAACGGCGCCACCGTGCTGCTCGTGGAGCAGAACGCCAGGGCCGGACTCAAGCTCAGCCAGCACGGGGTCGTCATGGAGAACGGCACCGTCCGGCTGGCGGGCTCGGGCCGTGAGGTGCTCGAGCACCCGGAGATCGGCGAGCTCTACCTGGGCGGCGCGGTTAAGAAGTCCTGAAGGTTCCTCAGAAGAACCTTAGAGATCATACCGGCATATAACAACATAGTGACCACTAGTCATAGCTTGCCGTATATGACACTCATAAACGCACTAAGGTAGCGTCAGCACAAGTGATGGTGGTGCCTGCAGCGGCGGCGGCTAACCGTAAGGTTCTCTGCGCCCGTCTCTGCCTGTAGCACGGCGGCGTGCGAAAAGATCGCTCTTCCAGCGAGGACTGATTAATGGGAACCCATGGTGCGAGCATGCGACCACGCGCGCTTCCGCCTGCCCGCCGGGCAGCTAAATCGACAGGCGTCGATTCAAGTCAGAGACGGCCGATGAACCTGAGCTTGACCAACTGGCCCGTGGCCCGTCGACTTTTCGCCGTTATCGTGGCGGCCCTTCTCATGGGGCTGGTTTTCGGTGGACTGCGCGTCGCCGACGCGGAAAACAGCGCGAGCCAGTTGAGCAGGACCGAGCAGCTGGCCAGGCTCGGCGTGCAGCTCACCGGCGTGGTGGACGACCTGCAGAACGAGCGCGACGCCACGCTGGTGGCCCTGATCACCGGCGACAACGCCGGCGCTGACCCAGTTGCAGGCCAAGACGAACGCGGATCTCGGCCCGGTACGGACGGAGCTCCAGTCCATCGTGACCGGCGGCTTCCCCGCGACCATCACAGCGGACGCGAACGCGGTGAACAACGCGCTCTCGACGGCGAACATCGGCAGTGCCACGACCACTGACACCACTGGACTGCATGGTCTGTTCAACACCGCCCTCCCGGACGGTGACGTGGTGGGCCCGGACTACGAGGCCGTCATCGGCGATCATCATCACGCTGCAGGGCCAAACCGCGCTGGGTATCACCGATCAGTCGCTGACCAGCGACGTGCAGTCGCTCACCGCGTTCTCCCAGGCCAAGGACCTTACCTCGCAGCAGCTGGCGCTGCTCGACCAGTCGATGTCCAATACGCCCACCTCGAACGTCGGCACGTTCGGTGACCTGGACTTCGCGACGGAGTCGAGCCTCCAGGTCGACTACGCCGAGGAGTTCAATCAAGAGGCCGCGTTCCAGGCCGCGGCCACCCAGCCGGAGAACAGCCTGTACGCCAGCCTGCTCGGCCCGCAGGCGGCCAAGCTGGACGGCGAGACCCAGTCGGACAACATCGAGCAGGCCATCTTCACCGTCGCCGGCGGCGGGGCGACACGAGCTAAAACCCCTCCGGTGCCGATCATCACGACAACAATGCCGGTACCTCCGCTGTTTCTCTTCCGCAGCTCATCGCTAACGAGCAGCTGGACCCCAATGCCGCCACCCCGACCACGGCGCAGCAGGACGGCATCAACACGATCGCCCAGCTGAAGGCGGTGTGGGACCGAGGCATCAACGCCAAGCTCGCCGCGATGCAGCAAACCCAGCAGTTCGTCGCGGGCAACATCGTCAGCCGGGCCACCCAGCTGCAGCAGTCCGCGCAGCGGACCGCGCTCACCTACATCATCATCACGGTGATCGTGCTGCTCATCGTCCTGCTCGCCGCGCTGCTCGTCGCCCGGTCGCTGGTGCTGCCGCTGCGCCGGCTGCGGGCGGGCGCGCTTGACATCGCCTCGGTGCAGCTGCCCGAGCGGGTCCGGCTGCTCTCGGACAACCCGGAGTCCGCCGCGTCCATGGAAGTCGCGCCGATCAACGTTCCCTCACAAGACGAGATCGGCCAGGTGGCCCGCGCGTTCGACCAGGTGCACTCCGAGGCGGTGCGGCTGGCAGGCGAGCAGGCGCTGCTGCGCTCCAGCTTCAACGCGATGTTCGTCAACCTGTCGCGCCGCTCCCAGACGCTCATCGAGCGCCTGGCGCGCATGATCGACAACCTGGAGCAGAACGAGGACGACCCGGACCGCCTCGGCAGCCTGTTCTCCATGGACCACCTGGTCACCCGCATGCGCCGCAACTCGGAGAACCTGCTGCTGCTGGCCGGGCACGAGAACCCGCGCAAGTGGTCGGAGTCCGTGCCGCTCGCCGACATCGCCCGGGCCGCGACCTCGGAGATCGAGCAGTACAACCGGGTCACGCTGAACATACCGCCGGGCGTCTCCGTCGTTGGCCAGGCGGTCTCCGACGTCGTCCACCTCATCGCGGAGCTGGTCGAGAACGCCACGATCTTCTCCCCGAAGGACACCCAGGTCCTGGTCGGCATGCAGGAGCTGACCAGCGGCGGCGTGCTCATCGAGATCGTCGACAAGGGCATCGGCGTCTCCGAGGCGAGGCTGACCGACATGAACTGGCGGCTCGACAACCCGCCGACGATCGACGTGTCCGTCTCCCGGCACATGGGCCTGTTCGCCGTCGCGCGGCTGGCCGAGCGGCACCGGGTCAGGGTCAGGCTGCGGCCCGCGCCGCCGCAGGGACTGTCGGCCCTGGTGTGGCTGCCGGACAGCGTCATCGAGCGGACGAACAGGCTCGGCCCTGGCACGAGCGGCTGGACGTCGCAGCCGGTCGCCGCGCGGTCGCGAACGGTCGGGGGGGAGGCGGTCGCCCTCGCCGCCGGCGGGCACGACAGCCTCTCGGGCGGGTCAGGCGGGCAGACAACCCTCACCGGGACCCGGCCGGCCTCTCGGTGGCGGTTACCCGACCGGAACTGGAATTGGAACAGGCAACGGAAACGGGAACGGGCACGGGAACCCGGCGCTTGAGGGACGCTCGGCGTCGGGCTGGTTCCGCGGCGGGCAGGAGCTCGCCGGCCGGCCCGCGGCGGGCACCCTCGGCGGGCAGGACGGCGCCTTTGCGCCGGACTGGCGCACGAGCGCCGACCCGGCCGCCGCCTTCGGCGAGCCGACTCACACAGAGCAGACGGCCACGGGTCTGCCGGTGCGCGTTCCCAGGGCCAACATGCCGCCGGGCACGGGCGGCGGCGGTGGCGGTGGCGGTCCATCGGACGGCCAGGCGGCACCCCCGCGGGCGACGGGCATCGGTCGCACGCCGGGTAACGGCGCCGGTTCAGCGAACGGCGGTCAGGCGTTGCCGCGACGGTCACCGGACCAGGCACGCAGCCGCCTCGCCGGGTTCCAGCGCGGAACGCGCAGGGCGGAAGGGCAAGGCGGCAGCGGTGGCCAGGCGCCACGTGCAGGAGAGGGGACCTTGAGTTGAGCTACGCATACCGTCAAGACCTGAACTGGCTCGTCAGCGACTTCACCGCGCGCGTGCCCGATGTGGCGCACGCGGCCGTGGTCTCCGCCGATGGCGTGCCGCTGTCCTTGTCAGAAGAGATCCCCACGTACTTCGCCGAGCAGCTCGCGGCCATCACGTCAGGGCTTGCCAGCCTGATGCAGGGCGCCGCGAGGATCTTCGAGGCGGGCCTGCCGACCCAGGCGCTCGTCGAGATGGAGGGCGGGCTGATGATCGTCAAGGCCATCAGCGACGGATCGAGCCTCTGCGTCCTCGCCTCGCCCGACTGTGACACCGAGCTCGTCGCCTACGAGATGTCGCTGCTTGTCGAGGCGGCAGGCGAGGTCCTCTCCCCGGCATTGCGCGGGCAGCAACAGCAACGCGTCATCCCCGCGAGGTACTAGCTAGTCAACTGGCGACGACAGGGACAAGGCTTGGTGGCTGGCGCGGCACTTGGGCGCGCCACCAAGCCTGTCCATGTTCCGGCAGCAGGTGCACCGGGTCGTAGTACGGGTACTCCCGCTCAAGCGCCACGGGGTCGTCGGCCTCGATCGCGGTCCGGTAGCTCTTCGTCCAGTACGAGATGCCGAGTTCGGTGTCGTACCTGGACACCTGGTGGACCCAGCGCTTGCCCACGTACGGCACGTCGCAGACCACGCGCGGCGTCGCGAACCCGGGCAGGTACCCCATGATCGCCGACTGCAGCGCCTGCGCCTCACCGACCGTCAGCCGCCAGTGCTCGGCGCCGGGGATCATGTCGCACATGTAGAAGTAGTAAGGCGTGACGCAGGCGCCGTCGAGCAGCGCGAAGCACAGGTCGAGCAGCGCGCCAGGCGAGTCGTTCACCCCGCGCAGCAGCACGCCCTGGTTGCGCACGTCCCGCACCCCGGCGTCGAGCAGGGCCCGCGCGGCCCGCGCGACGAGCGGCGTCACCGACTGTGCGGCGTTCACGTGCGTGTGCACGGCGATGGACACGCCGCGCGACCGCGCGGTGGCGGCCAGCCGCGTCATCCCCGCGACGACGTCGCCGGACAGCCAGTGCTGCGGCAGCCCCATCAGCGCCTTGGACGCCAGCCGGATGTCGCGCACGGAGTCGATCTCAAGCAGTGCGGACACGAACGCCTCGACCCGCGGCCACGGCAGGTTGGCCACGTCGCCACCGGACACGACCACGTCCCGCACGGACGGCGTGGACCGCAGGTAGGAGAGCATCGCGGCGAGCCGGTCGTCGCGCGCCACGGTGAAGCGGTGCTTGTCGTAGGACGGCGTCGGGTTGCCCACGAGGTCCATCCGGGTGCAGTGCCCGCAGTACTGCGGGCAGGTGGGCACCAGTTCCGCGAGCACCTTCGTCGGGTAGCGGTGGGTCAGCCCCTCGACCGCCCACATCTCCGCCTCGTGCAGCGAGTCCCGCGTCGCGCGCGGGTGCGACGGCCACTCCGGCTGCCGGTCGCTGAACACAGGAAGCATGTACCGGCGCACCGGGTCGGCGTACCACGCGTCGGTGAACCCGGCGGTCGCGGCGGCGTTCCCTGACGCTGGCACGGACGGTGCGATCGTGTTCAGCATCTGCGGCGGGAGCAGCATGGACATCGTCGCCCGCTCCCGCTGGTCCCGCTCCAGGTCCGCGAGGAACGCGTCGGACAGCCCGCCGCCGGTCACGTCCCGCAGCTGCCGCGCGTTCTTCACCGAGTGGGCCCGCTGCCACTGCGCGGACTCCCACTCGTCACGGGTCACCTTGGCCCACCCGGGCAGCCGGCGCCAGTCAGGCTCGGCGAGCTCCCGCCGCTGGTACTGATACGGCTGCTCCACCATCCCGCCTCCCAGGCTGAAGACCACCAGTCTTTGCGTTATACCCCTTTCGCCCAGAAAAAACGACTCAATAGAGGGAGGCACAACAAAGATTTTCCCGAACGAGTGCGTGCTCCGCCCGTCCCGGCACGTGTTCCCTGACAGGGGCGGGAGGCGGGCGTGCCGCCCCCCGCCGACTGGCTTTCCCCAGCCTGGCCGATACGTGGCTACTCGGTGGCGATCGCGGTGAGCATGTCGAGGCGGGCGGCGCGCCGGGCCGGGCCGATGCTGGCCAGCACGCCGGCCGCCGCGGTGGCCAGGATGTAGATGATGAGCTGGCCGACAGGGATGGCTATCGTCGCCTGCTGGGACCGGGTCAGTGCGACCGCGAGCGCCGCGCCGAGGCCGAGGCCGAGGATGGTGCCGAGCAAGGCGCCGATCACCGCGATGATCAGAGACTCCGCCGCCACCATCTGACGGAGCTGGCCGCGGCGCATGCCGATGGCGCGCAGCAGGCCGATCTCCCTGGTGCGCTCGGAGACGGACAGGGCGAGGGTGTTGACGACCCCGAGCAGGGCGATCACGATCGCCAGGATCAGCATGGCCGTGATGAGGGTGAGCAGCGTGTTCAGCATCGCGGTCTGGTTCGCGATGTACCCGGTCTGGTCAAGCAGCTGGGCGCCGGGGTATCCGGTCAGCGCGGCCTGGATTGGACCGCGGGCCGACCCCGGCGCCCGCACCAGGTCGACGTTGTCGGCGCGGACGCCGCTGTCGGCGGCCAGCGTCGAGTTGCTGACCAGGTAGCCGGTGAGCGGTCCGGTGTTGGCGAAGGTCGCCACGACCCGCAGGGGGTAGACGCCGTAGGCGCCGAACTGCACCTGGAGCGTCTGGCCTAGTTTCCAGCCCGTGCCGCTGACCATGATCGTGTTGGGGGCGGTCAGCGCGGCCAGGTTGCCGCCGGTCACGCCCAGGTCGGTGAACTGGCCGATGGCCGCCGGGTCGACGCCGTCCACGTTGCGGTGGGCGGCTCCCGCGACGGTCGCGTCGGTCTGCCGCACCTCGGTCACCGCCAGGACGCCGGGCTGCCGGGCGATGACCGGGGCCAGTGCCGGGGTGAGGCCGGTGCCGCCGGTGGCCGCCTGCACGTAGAACTGGGTTCGGCTCGCCGCGTTGATCTGCCCGGTGATGGTCGCGCGGGCGGAGGCTGACCAGGACTGACGTGCCGGTAATGACGGCCAGGCCGATCATCAGCGCGGCCGCGGTGGCGCTCGTGCGCCTGGGGTTGCGCATCGTGTTGCCGCGGGCCAGCACGCCGACCCGGCCGGGCAGCCGGGCCAGCGGCGCCCCTGACAGGTAGGCCAGCGGCCTGACCGCGAGCGGTGCCAGCGCGGTGACGCCGACGAAGCAGCCGGCCGCTCCGGCCGCGGCGAGGGCGATTCCGCCGCCTCCGAAGATCCCGGCCAGCAGCGGCGGCGACTCCGGCCGCGGTCAGCACCAGCCCGCTCACCAGGCGCCGGCCGGAGAACGGGACCGACTCGGGCACGGCGTCGCGCATCGCCTGGACCGGGGCGACCCTGGTGGCCCGCCAGGCCGGCGCCAGCGAGGCGACCACGGTTGCCGCGATGCCGACCCCGATCGAGAGGGCGAGGCCCGTGGCGGGCACCGACAGGCCGCTGATCGGCAGCGACAGGCCAAACGACTTGAGCAGCGCGGCCAGGCCCTCGGCCAGGAGCAGGCCGAGCCCGGCGCCGGCCACGCTGGCCGCCGCCCCGACGATCGCGGCCTCGGCCAGCACCGAGCGGAACACCTGGCCGGTACTGGCGCCGAGCGCCCTGGTCAGGGCCAGCTCGCGGGTACGCTGGCCGACCATGATCGAGAACGTGTTCCAGATCACGAACGCGCCGACGAGCACCGCGATGCCGGCGAAGCCGAGGAAGAAGTCACGCAGGATTCCGAGCTGGCCGTTGACCTGCTTGGCCGCGCTGGCCGCGGCGGAGGCGGCGGTGACGGCCTCGTCGCCGGCGGGCAGGACGGCCGCGATGCGGTTCTTGAGCTCGTCGGCGGAGACGCCGGGCGCGGCCTTCACCGCGATCTGGTCGAACTCGCCGGCCTTACCGAATAGCCGCTGGGCGGTCCCGAGACTGAAGATCGCCATGGAGCCGCCGCCGATGCTGTCACCGGACCCGTAGCCGGTGATGCCGGTGATGGTGAACGAGACGGCGTGCCCGGCGATCTCGATGCCGATCGCGTCGCCCACGGCGAAATGCCCGCGCCGCGCGGACGCCTGGTCGATCATGACCTGGCCGGGCCCGGCCGGCGGCTGCCCGGTCCTGCCGGAGAACGTGGCCTGGAACGGGGAGTCGGCCGGCCAGCTCAGCGCCACGCCGAACGGGGCGCTAAGCGGCTTGCCGTCCCGGCCAAGCAGCACCGCCTTGGCCGAGACCTGGCCGTCCGCGGCGGCGACGCCTGGAACGTGGCGGACAGTGGCCAGGACGGAGGCGGGCACCGGCTGTGCCGGGCTTCCTGTGATCGTGGATCCGCCCGGCGTGGTGTGCGTGACCTGCACGTCGGTCCCGGTACTGGCCTGGGTGAACAGCGAGTCCAGGCTGTGGGTGAGGGTGGCGCTGAACACGAGAGCTGCCGGACATGAACGCGACGCCGAGCGCGATGGCCAGGCCGGTGAGCACCAGGCGCAGCCGGTGCGTGAGCATGCTGCGGAACAGGACACCGAACATGGCGCCTCACTCCCCGAGGTTCTTCATCGCGTCGAGCACGGATTCCGGCGACGGCCGGTCAAGCCCGCCGGCGATGCGGCCATCGGCCAGGAACACCACGCGCTCGGCGTAGCTGGCCGCGACCGGGTCGTGCGTCACCAGCACGACGGTCTGGCCGAATTCCCTGACCGACCCGCGGAGCAGGCTCAGCACTTCGGCGCTCGCCTTGGAGTCCAGGTTCCCGGTGGGCTCGTCCGCGAAGACGATGTCCGGGCGGGTGGCCAGCGCGCGGGCCATCGCGACCCGCTGCTGCTGACCGCCGGACAGCTCACTGGGCCGGTGCCGCAGCCGGTCGGTCAGGCCCACCGCCGCGATGATCGTGGCCAGCCACTCCGGGTCGGCCCGCCGTCCGGCGATGTCGAGCGGCAGCGTGATGTTCGCCGCCGCGCTCAGCACCGGCAGCAGGTTGTAGGCCTGGAACACGAACCCGATCCGGTCCCGGCGCAGCCGGGTGAGCTGCCGCTCGCGCATCCCGCCGATCTCGGTCTCGCCGATCCACAGCCGCCCGCTGGTCACCGGGTCCAGGCCGGCCATGCAGTGCATCAACGTGGACTTTCCAGAACCTGACGGCCCCATCACGGCGGTGAAGGAACCGGCGGGGATGTCCAAGCTGACCCGGTCAAGCGCGGTTACCGCCGCCTGGCCGTGCCCGTAGACCTTCGTTACTTCCCGCGCTCGCGCGGCTGCCGTAATGGCCGTAGCTATCATGAGGCCGAACGTACGTTCCCGCTTTCCGCCCGGCATCGGCCCGCGGTGCTGGTTCCGTCCTCGATCTGCGGACTGGAGCCTCGATCTCAGGATGGAGACCGCTCTGCGGGGCGGGAGATCAGGCAAGTCCCGCGTCGTAGGCGAAGATCACGAGCTGGACCCGGTCACGGGCATCGAGCTTGGTCAGCAGATGGTGGACGTGGGTCTTCACCGTGGTCTCGGTGATCCTCAGTTCGGCCGCGATCTCCGCGTTGGACAGGCCGCGCGCCACCAGCGTCAGCACCTCGGTCTCGCGTTCGGTGAGGCCGCGGAGCGCCGGCGAGGCCGCGGACGGTTCGCGGGCGGCGGGAAGCCGGGCGAAACGGTCGAGCAGGCGGCGGGTCACCGCGGGGTCCACGATCGCGTGCCCGCCGGCGATGACCCGGATCGCCTCGGCCAACTTGGCCGCGTCGACGTCCTTGAGCAGGAACCCGCTGGCGCCGGCCCGCAGCGCCGCCATCACGTACTCGTCCAGCTGGAACGTGGTGAGCACGAGGACACGGGCCAGCCCGCCCGCGGTGATCTGGGCCGTCGCCGCTATGCCGTCCTGCACCGGCATCCGGATGTCCATCACCACCAGGTCAGGGGCGAGCTTGCGGCACTGCCGCACCGCGTCGGCGCCGTCGCCGGCCTCGCCGACCACCGCGATGTCCGGCTCGGCGTCCAGGATCATCCGGAATCCGGTGCGCACCAGCGGCTGGTCGTCCGCCAGCAGGACCTCGATCATGACGACCCTCCAGCGGTATGGCGGCGTGTACCCGGTAGCCGCCGCCGGGCCGCGGGCCGGTGGCGAGCTTGCCGCCCACCGCCGCGACACGCTCGCGCATCCCGGCCGTGCCGCGCCCCGCGCCAGGCACCGCGGACAGCGCGGCGCTCGCCCCCCGGCCGTCATCGGTGACCGTGACGCCAGAGCTGGCCAGCGAACTCAAGTTCAACGGTTACCGTGGCCGGCCCGGCGTGCTTCAGCACGTTGGTGAGCGACTCCTGCACGATCCGGTAGACGGTCAGCCCTACGTCGTCCGGCATGTCCCGCGGCTCGCCCCGGCTGCACGACCGTGATTCCGAGGCCGGCGCGCTGCAGCCGTTCCGCCAGGATGTCAATGTCGGCCAGGCCCTGGGGCGGCCGGTAGGCGCCATCGGGCAGCTGCGCGGTTCCCGCCAGCTGGTCCTCGGTCCCCGCTTCCCGTCGGCGGGTTCGCCGGAGCGGAGCAGGCCAAGCAGGCGGCGCATCTCTTCCAGCGCTGTCCGGCCGGTGCGTTCCACGTCCGCCATGGCAGTCTTCGCCCGGCCGGGTCGGAGTCGGCGACGCGCTGGGCGCCCTGCGCCTGGATGACGACCACGCTGACGTGATGAGCCACGATGTCGTGCATCTCCCTGGCGATCCGCAGCCGCTCGGCCAGCGTCGCGCGGCGCTCGCTTTCTGCCTGCCTGGCGGCGAGCAGCTCGGCGCGCTCGGCCAGCAGCGTGATGTGCTCCGTCCGCGCTTGAAGCTGCTTCCTTACCATCAGCCCGACCAGCCACGCGCCCGCGGCGGCCAGGATCGTCGGGACCGGGTAGTGAGCGCGCAGCCACTGGTCGGCGCCGAGCCCAGCCGGGATGCCAAGGCCCACCACGGCGGCGACGGCGGCGACGAGCAGCACCCGGGCCAGCAGCCTGCTGCCGTAGACCGCCGCGCTGTAGCTCGCGACCAGGACGGCGATGAACGCGGCCTCCAGCGACGTGTGCATCACGGCCAGCGTCGCGACCAGGGCTGCTTCCAGCGCCACCACCGCGCCGGGGAAGCGACGCCGGGGGAGCAGGACCAGTCCCATCGCGGTCAGCAGCGCCGTCGCGGCCGCGGGCAGATGGCCGTTGCGGCCCGTACCAAGCCCGCTGCCCAAGCCGAGCAGCGCCACCCCCACCGCTATCGCGGCATCCTGAACCCAGGCCGGGACGATCAGCCTTGACGCGGCTGGCATACCGCTGTTGTACCGTGGCAGCCGCGCCTCTCCGGCTAGGCATAGGCGTTGCGGGTTCTGTAACGCCTTCCTACAGCAACCACCAGGCCTCAACCGCAACCACAGCGCGGGCGGGCGAAGCGGCCATCGGTTTTTGCGGCGTCCTCCCGTGGGGAGGCTATGGAGGGGCGAAGCCCTTCCATGCCGGGGGGTGCAGGGGGGTCGCCCCCCCGCAATATATTCGGTCGATGACGCCAGAGACGCAGGCCCTTGTCCGGTCCGCCACCGCGGCGGCGGCGGTGCCCTTCGTACCGGAAGTCACCCTGCGCACCGCCGCCGAGCCGTTCGGCCTGTGGGACCGCACCGAGCGCGACGCGCCACCGTTCTGGGCGTTTCCCTGGGCGGGCGGCCAGGGCCTTGCCCGCTACGTCCTCGACCATCCGGATACGGTCGCCGGCCGCCGCGTCCTCGACGTCGCCTCCGGCTCCGGGCTGGTGGCGATCGCCGCCGCGAAGGCCGGCGCCCGCACCGTGCTTGCCACCGACATCGACGAGCACGCCCTCGCCGCGATCGCGCTCAACGCCGCCGCCAACGCCGCGCCCCAGGTCAGCGCGCGCCGCCTCGACCTGGCCGCGGCGGATCACGGCGACGCGGAGGTCATCCTCGCCGCGGACGTCTTCTACCAGCGCGACCTGGCCGCCATGGCCCTAGCGTTCCTCAAGGCCGCGCGGCGCGCAGGCGCCGCGGTACTCGCCGCGGATCCGGCCCGCGCCTTCGTCCCGACGGCGGAACTCGCCCCCGTGATGACCTACGAGATCCCCGTCCTCCAGGTCCTGGAAGACACCCCGGTGAAGACGGTCACGATCTACTCGCTCGCCTGACGGCGGCCGCGCGGTCACCCCCCCGGCCCCGGCCCCGGCGCGGGCGATGGCGGCGGCGCTGGGTGCCCATCCGCCTCTGGGGGCGGAGGCTCAAGCACGCGCTCAAGGCCCGGCAGGTCGCAGTCTCCCGCCTGCCACGCGGGGATCGGCGCCAACCCGGACATCACCAGCCGGCCACCGTGCAGGCGCGCTTCCCCCGTAGCGGCGGCCAGCAGCTGCTGCGCCTCCGGCGACCAGGACAGCAGCCCGGTGAAGTCCACCAGGACGTCCGGTCGCGGGCCGGACACCAGCCGGGACAGCCCGGCCCGGAACTGCGCGATCGTGCTCCAGTCGATGACCCCTGTCACAACCAGCAGCGCTGCTGACGATCCAACGTGACCGCTTTCCAAATTCAGGCGCATAGCCTGACCTCAAGACTGCCGGCCTACCAGGACCAGCGCACAAGCCGCAACGAGCAGCTACCTCCACTCTAACACTCAGCCCCGCGCCGACGTCACCGCGGAGATCCGACCCCAAACGGCGGGCCCAGGAAGATAACGACGCATTCGCTGGGCGCCCGGTTACGCGGCGCACCTGCGGGCTCAGGCGGCGGCAGCCTGGCGGAAGACGCCGGCGTTGCGTGCGCACCAGTCGGCGAAGGTGCGGGGCGCGCGGCCGAGCAGCCTCCGGACGGTGTCGGTGCGGAAGCCGGCGGTGCCGGCGCGCAGCGGGGCGAATCCCTCGAGGATGGCGTCGGCGAGCGCCTGCGGCGCCCCGTTGGGAAACCGGGCGCGGACGGCCTCGTCGGCGGTGGCCGGCTCGCGCACCTCGAGATCGAGGCCGGTCGCCGCGGAAAGGATGGCGACCTGCTCGGCGACGGTGAACGTCTCGTCTCCGGTGAGGACGTACTCCCTGCCCTGGTGGCCGTCCCCGGTCAGGGCGACGGCGGCGACGGCGGCGATGTCGGCCGTGTCGATCGGCGCGTACCGCCCGAGGCCCGCCGGGTTGAGACGTACCCGTCCTCGCGGATGGTGGGCAGCCAGTCGAAGGCGTTGGTCATGAAGCCGCCTGGCCGCAGGAACGTCGCGGGTATGCGGGAGGCGCGGATGACCTGCTCGCGTTCGTGGTGCCAGCGGCCCATGGCGGGCATAGGCTCGCCGAGCACGTTGGACGAGGACAGGTGGACGATGTGACGCACGCCCGCGGCCTGGCCGCGGCGACGGCATGGCGCACGTGATCGGTGCCGATGCCGGGGGTGAGCAGGAACAGCCCGTCGACGCCCGCGAACGCGCACCAGCGTGGCGGGGTGGTCGAGGTCGCCGCGGACGCGCTCCGCTCCGCGGGCAGCCCGCGGCCCTGGCGGGATCGCGCACCAGGACACGGAACGGTGCGCCCGCGGCGTCGAGTTCGCGGGCCAGCTCGCGTCCGACGTTCCCGGTCGCACCGGTGACCAGTAGCATGGGGACTCCTGAAGTCGTTTGCCGTCTAGCGATTACCAGAAAACGTTAGCCGGCAAATGATTAGCCGTCAACCGATCTGCCGCAGGCCAGACGCACCGCCTGGTTCCTGTGATCACCGGAGGTTGCCTTGCCCGAGTTCCTTGACCTGCACGGGCGACCTCCAAGGCGCTGCGCGCGCTGACCGAGGCGGAGATGCGGCGTCACGGACTCCACTACGGGCAGGACCTCGTGCTCGCGGTGCTGTGGGCGCACGACGGGAGCACGCCAGGCGAGGTCGCCGCCGCGCTGCACGTCACCACGCCCACGATCGTGAAGATGGCCACCAGGATGACCGCCGCCGGGCTGCTCACCCGCCGCCGCGACGAACGGGACAACCGCCTGGTCCGCCTGTGGCTCACCGAGGCGGGACGGGCACTCAAGGAGCCGGTCCTCGCGGCCAGGCAGTCGCTTGAGGACAAGGTCACCGCAGGCCTCACCGAGGCGGAACGCCGGCGCCTGCTGACCATGCTCGCCACGATCCACCAGGCGGCCGCCGAGCAGCTCGGCGGACCGCCCGCCCCCACCGGCGAGCCCGCCGCCGGCCCGGCCACCTGAAGCCAGCGCGCGCCGGCAAGTCACCGGGTTTCGCGCCGGAGTGCAAGACGCCGCTAACGGACCGGCGCGCATCGTCATGATGCCCGCCCGCCTGCGCGCCCTGCGCCTGCGCGCCCTGCGCCTGCGCGTACTCGGTGACCCAATGCCGTGGCTTAAGTGGTGGATGGTGTGCGTGAGGGTCGTGCGCGGGCTGGGACGCGGTGCCCGCGCGCTGGGCGCGGTGTGATCGCGGCGATTTCGCTTGATCATGTGGGTTCCGCAGCAAATGAGATGCGGAATCCACATGATCAAGGTCCAGGCCGCGCCGCCGCCGGGACAACCCGGACAAAACGGGCGTACGGGCCCGGCGCGAACCCGGGGGCACCTAAGTCAACGGCATGGACCAGGACCAATTCCGCACTATCGGGCACCGGTCAGACCCGCCTGCCGAGGAAGGCGGCAAGCTGGTCGGCTGGCCCTGCTCCGGCGGGGGCCTCAGCCACGGGCCCGAACAGGGCCTGGCCGTCTGGGCCGCGGTACGCGTCGGTGATCACGAGCCTGGCCCGGCCGAGCAGCCAGGCCGCCAACCCGGGATCCAGGTCGGCGGAATACCCAGTGGCGCGCGCCACGTCCCAGCCATGGATGAACTGCTCCGTCGCGGCCAGGTCGCGCAAGACGGCTCCGGAGAACTCGCCGAACGGCAGCTGGACCGTCTTGTCCAGTGCCCCCTCGGCCGCGAACGCCGCGACCGCCAGCCGGCCGCTCTCCTCGTACGCGGCCACGAAGTCACCGGCCGCGTAGTCCGCGTCGGCGGCCAGGTCTTGCCCGCTGACAACGGCGGCCCACCAGCGTGGCGTGCCGACGAGATGGTTGACAAGCGCGCGGACGTCCCAGGACGCGCACGGCGTGGGCGATTCCATGTCATCGGGCCCGACCTTTGTCAGGACGGCCAGCGTGCTCTGCAGTGCCTGGTTCAGCGGGGAGTCGGTCACCGGTGTTCCTCTCATCCGTGGTCTCGCCTACAAGAGGGAAGACCAGGCGCGAGCGCGAAAGGAATCGCCAGGGACTCGCGTGGCCGCGCGCCGGCGGTCATGGGCGGCGGGGGAGTAACCCGAAGTCGTTCCGGGGCTCGGGTTCGACTTCGACCCCTTGATCTTGATCTTGGCCGCCGTCTTTGGTGTCATGCCCTATGGCGCAGTCATCGACCCGCGCCTAGCGTTGCAGGCGTGGCAGGCGGGCCATGCCAAGCCAGGGCTCGCCGGACGGCGCGCCGGGAGACGCAGGGAAGGACGGAGCACGATGGAGTATGAGCGGGGCCGTAAGGACGGCGTGCCATCCAATGTCGGGCCCAAGCCCACCTTCACCGGGCACGCGATGCAGGACGCGCTGCTTGACGACGGTGAGAAGGGCGAAATCCGCGTGTACAGCGTGATCTTCGAGCCGGGAGCGCGGACCTACTGGCACTCGCACGCGTCAGGGCAGACCCTGCTGATCAACAGCGGCGAGGGCATGGTCGAGAACAAGGACGGCGACAAGCGCGTGGTCAGGGCGGGCGACGTGGTCTGGGCGCCACCGGGAGAGGTCCACTGGCACGGCGCGGCGCCGGAAGCGTTCCTCAGCCACACCGCCGTCTCCCTTGGCCTGACGAGCTGGGAAGAAGAGGTGGACCAGGACCACTACCTGGACGCCTTCGAGGGAGAATGAGCGCGGCAAGCCCGGCGCGGCAGGTGCTCGCGGTCAAGTACGGCCACCGCGTCACCACGCGCGCGGAGAGCTACCTCAACTTCCACCTGTACGGCGAGCCGGACGCCGACCTGGACATCGACTACTACTTCTGGGTGATCAGGGACGGCGGCGTCGTCCTGGTCGACACCGGGTTCGCCCCCGAGGCAGGAGACCGCCGGCGCCGCGCGCACTACGCGACCCCCGCGCAGGCGCTGCCGGAACTCGGCATCGACCCGGACGACGTCGCCGCCATCGTGATCACCCACGCGCACTGGGACCACACCGGCAACGTCCGCCAGTTCCCGCGCGCGCAGCTGGTCATGACCGAGGCGGAGTACGCCTTCTGGACCTCCTCGCTCGCCGCCCGCGCGCAGTTCGCCGCGCACTGCGAGCCGGAGGAGATCGCGCTGCTGCGGCGGGCCCGCGCGGAGGGCCGGCTGACGCTCTTCACCGGCCAGCACACGGTGGCGCCAGGCATCGAGCTCACCGAGGTCGGCGGCCACACGCCCGGCCAGCTCATCGCCTCGGTGACAACCCAAGACGGCGCCACCGTGGTCCTCGCCTCCGACGCCCTGCACTTCTACGAGGAGGTCGAACGGGACCGCCCCTTCTCGGTCCTCGCCGACCTTCCCGGCATGTACCGCGCCTACGACACGCTGGCCCAGCTGGCCACCCAGCCGCGCACGCACCTGGTGGCCGGCCATGACCCGCTGGTCCGCGCCCGCTTCACCCGCCACGCCAGGGAAACCGGCGGAACGGACCCGGCGACCCCGGTCGAGGTGACCGACCTGACGCGGCCTACGCGGTGACGGTTACCAGCGTCCCGTACGGCAGGTACGGGTACGCCTGCTTCGCCGCGTAGTAAGGCAGCTCCACGCACCCGAGTGACTGCGGGTACCCGTAGGACCCGCGGTCGAAGTAGTGCACGGCGTCGCCGCCGTTGAAGTACGACACCCACGACACTGGGTCCGCGTAGTGCGACCCGTCGGGGTTGGTGCCCGACATGATCTGGAACGGCAGCTTCTCGTACACGGGGAAGGTGCCGTCTACCGTCGGCGCGGCCGGGATCCCGGTGTTGGCCAGGGAAGAGAACACCCTTCGCCCGTCATGCCAGATGCTCAGCCTCTCCGGGGAGCCCTTGCTCGCGATCGCGTAGCTGTACCCGTGCGCGTCGCGCTGATCCTTGGCGGCGGCCGTCAGCAGCGCCTGCCACACGGTCGTCCCCGCCAGCCCGTCGATGGGCAGCCCGTGGTCGGCCTCGAAGCCGATGACGGCCCCCCGGTCGAGGGTGTTCGCCACGCCCTGCGACCAGAACGAGCGGAGCAGCGCCGGGTACCCCTGCTCCCACTGGAAGGTTCCCGCGGGCGGCGTGTACGCCGCCGACAGCTGCGCGGCGGCGCTCGTGCCAGGCACCGCCGCGTCGGCGGCCGGCGTCCAGGTCAGCGGCAGGTAGCCCAGCTGGGCGAGGATCTCCTGTAGGCGCAGCGTGCTGTAGCCCGCGGTCTTGAATGAAGAGGATTCCGAACGGTTGCGGCTGTACCCAAGTCCGGCCACCGTGACCGTGACGTGCGTGCCGGCCGCGTAGCCCTTCGCTGGCGTGAAGATCGCCACGTCGCCACTCCGCCGCCAGGTCCCCGTGGTCGCTGGCGACAGCTGCGGCAGCGGCGCGGTGGCGGGAATCGGCTGGTTGTACGTGACGACGATGGTCCCCGCCCCGTTGACCGCCTGCGCGCCGGCGCTCTGGCTGAGCGAGACCGGGCTTACCGAGACGAGGTCAAGCGGCGCCGGCCTTACGGCGGCCGCCTGCGCGACGGCGGTGCCGCCCGTGGCCGGCTGACCGCCGCCCTGTGCCGCGATCACGATGCCCGCCGTGCCGCCGCCGACGGCGAGCGCAGCGCCAGCTGCCCACGCTACGGTCTTCCGCGATAGACTACTCACCGTGTTCCTCTCGTTGCTTCGTGTAACGTTAGCGTGCCGCACCTTACCCATGGCGATTACTCAACGTGATGTATCGTATTCCCTCAGCAGTTATGGGTTATGCGTTGTCAGTTGAGGACCGGCTATCAGTTAGCTGAGAGGCTGCTAAGCGCCGTCTTCCCGCGGGCGGGAAAAGGCGAGGTCACACGCTGGTACGACGGCTGGCGCGGCCCGGGAAGACGGTAACGTTTCACCTGCAGTTCAGCACCGGGCACGGGGGCAAGAGCGGCTGGCGTAGGATTGGTGGGGCCACGGCCGGGACGGAGACAGCCAGTCTGCGGGTCTCGTCTCGCGGCGGCAGCGCCGGTGCTTGTCCGGCTGTCAGGGGATTGGGCTGGACTTGACATAGCCGGACACAGGCCGATGGAGAAGGTGAGCACAGACGATGGGTGAGCGTGACGCGGCCAAGGGCCGCGTTCTCATTGTTATGCCCACGTACAACGAGCGGCAGAACCTGGAGATCGTGGCCGGCCGGATCCGCGAGGCGGTCCCGGACGCCGACCTGCTCGTCGTTGACGATAACAGCCCCGACGGCACCGGGGACCTGGCCGACAAGCTGGCCGAGGTGGACCTCCGCGTGCAGGTGATGCACCGCACGGAGAAGGCCGGCCTCGGGCGGGCGTACGTGGCCGGCTTTACCTGGGCGCTTGAGCACGGGTACGACCTCATCGTCGAGATGGACGCCGACGGCTCCCACCGGCCGGAGGACCTGCCGAAGCTGCTCGCCGTCTCCGAGCAGGCGGACGCGGTCATCGGCTCGCGCTACGTGCCCGGCGGCACCGTGGTGAACTGGCCGAAGTCCAGGGAGTTCCTCTCCAAGGGCGCCAACCTGTACAACCGGATCATGCTCGGGGTCCAGGTCAAGGACGCGACCGGCGGCTTCCGCGTCTACCGCGCCGCGACGCTGCGCCGGATCGACCTGAACGGCATCGAGTCGGCGGGCTACTGCTTCCAGATCGACATGACGCTGCGCGTGCTCCAGGCGGGCATGACGATCACCGAGGTGCCGATCACGTTCGTGGAGCGCGAGCGCGGTGCCTCAAAGATGTCGAGGACCGTGATCTTCGAGGCGTTCGGCCGGGTAGCCAGATGGGGCATCGGCGCCCGCCTGCGCGGCCACTCAGCCGCCAGCATCAGGCGTTAGACAAAAGCCAAGCCCCGGGGAGTCCCGGGGCTTACGTTTTCAGGCGCTGCGACGGTTGCTGACGTCGGCGATGGCACGGGCCTCCATGGCGCGCCGCTCCTTCACGACTTCAAGCCGCTCCGCAAGCACCGCCTCGAGATCCTCGACCGTCCGCCGTTCCATGAGCATGTCCCAGTGACTGCGCGGTGGCTTGACCTTCTTAGGTGACGGCGACTCGCCCGTGCTCGCCGTCGCCATGGCCCCGCAGACACGACACTCCCACATGGGGGGTAGTTCCGCCTCGGCGGCGAAAGGCACGCTAAAATGGTGTCCGTTGGGGCAATCGAACGGAACATCCTGGCGCGGCGCCAGATCCGTGTTCCGGTCGTTCTCATAGCTCGTGGCGCCGAGCCGGGTTCCGCGAAGTGCGCGTTCGGCCATACTTACTGCCTCCCAGGCGGTTGGCGATCTCTATCGGCAACACTGGATACCCGGACAAGATTCCCGTCGCGCGGGAAGTCCAACCACGTTTCAGGCGTATTTCAGTGTTCAGTGTTGCCTGCGGGGGGACGACCCCCCTGCACCCCCCGAGCACGGAAGGGCTTCGCCCCTCCGTAGCCTCCCCACGGGAGGACGGCGCTAAAACCGACCGCCGCCCCCCGCGCTCTGGTTGCTGTTAGAGCCCTGCGGTTGCTGTGCGTAGGCGTTGCGTAACCCGCAACGCCTACGCCGCGACCCTTGGATGCCACTGGCCGCGCTCGGCGAGGACGTCGCGCAGCAGCACGACGTCGTCGGTCATCACGCCGTCGGCGCCGAGGTCGAGGGCCCGCTCAATCTCCTCGCGCGTGTTCAGCGTCCAGACGTGCACGTCCAGGCCGACCTCGTGGGCCCGCCGGATGAACCCGCGCGTCGCGATCCGGCGGGGCACCTGGGCGCACCGCGCGCCCGACACGCCAAGGCGCCGGGCCATCTCCTTGCCTGGCAGCCCCAGGAACCGCATGGCCGCGATGGCCGCCGGGGTGACCGCGAGGCAGATCGGCCGGTCAAGCAAGCGCTGCGCGGCGAGCAGGCGGGCGCCGGAGAACGAGGACACGCAGACCCGGTCCCAGGCGGCCGTGCGCTTGAGCACGCTGGCCAGCGGCCCGATCGTGCCCTCGTCCTTCAGGTCGATGTTGAACCGCAGCTCGGGGAACGTGCCGATCAGGTCCTCGAGCAGCGGGATCTCCTCGGTGCCGTGCACCCGCGCGGCCGACACTTCCGTCCAGGTGAGCTTGCTCACCTGCCCGGTGCGGTCGGTCACCCGGTCGAGCTCCGCGTCGTGGAAGGCGATTAGCTTCCCGTCGGACGTCGAGCGGGTATCGGTCTCCAGGTAGGCGTAGCCGAGCTGGACGGCATACTCGAAGGCGCGCCAGGAGTTCTCCGGCTGGTGCCCTGCCCCGCCGCGGTGGGCGAACGCGAGCGGCCGGGGGTGGTCCAGGTATTCAACTGCCACGGCGTCAATTCTCCCGACTGACCAGGCATTTCCGGTAAACGCCGGTGATCGCCAACCTGTCGCGCAGAAAAAGAGAAGACCGTCGATGCCGCAGCTCTGATAACAGCAAGAAGCGCGCAGCGCCACTCAACCGAGGAAGATAGTGGATACCTGCACGTCCTATATATAGCGCGCATTTCTATCCACTATCTTCGCGGCCCGGGCGCCTCGTCGGGATAACAGCAAGAAGCGCGGAGCAGTGAGCGAACCGGCAGCGGCCTTATGTCCGTGCGGCGACGGGCACTCGCCGCGCGGTTGTCCCCCCGGGAGATAACTGCCACTCGCGGCGCCGAACCTCGCCGAGGGCAATAGCGGCCGCGACCGCGACATTGAGCGAGCCGACCCGGCCGACCTGCGGGATGTAGGCCGCCGAGGAGACCGCGGCCAGGAGGGCGGGAGAGCAGCCGTGGTCCTCGTTCCCGATCGCCAGGCAAATGTCGCCCTCCAGCGGCGCCTCGAACAGCGGCACCGCGCCAGACGCGAGCTCGACGGCCACCACGCGGAACCCGTCCTCCGCCGCGGCCTTGGCCGCGGCCGCAGGGGAAGGCTCGCGGTAGGCCGAGAGGAACCGGTCGGTGCCAAGGGCGGTCTTGCCAACCGCCGGGAGGTCCAGGTCGGGCGTGTTGCCGCACAGCCAGACGGACTCCACGCCGAACGCGGCGGCGGTCCGCACGATCGAGCCGACGTTGAACGGCTGGCTGACCGAGTCAAGCAGCAGCGCGAGCCGCCCCTCGGTGCGCCGCCGCCACTCCCGGTTGAGCCGTTTCACGTCGGTCGGCCGCAGTTGCTTGGGCGTGCCGCTCACGGGGGCACCACCAGGTACGCCGGCCTCATCGCCGGTGTCATCGGCCATTGGCAGACTCCACAACTCGTTCTGGATGATCGTTTTATAGCTGGCGGTTCTTGCCATCGCGGGCCGCGAACAGCAGGCGGTAGCCGCTGCGCGCGGACAGCCGCGTCACCGACCATCCTTCCTCTTTCTCCAGCCAGGCGTGCAGCGAGTCGGCACCGAGGTTGCGGCCCATCACCAGGGTCGCGGCGGCCTCGGGCGCGAGACGGGCGAGCCACTGGCGGAGCATGGCGTGCAGCGGCCCCTTGCCGATGCGGACCGGCGGGTTGGACCAGATCCCGGCGAGCCGTGCCGGGATATCCGGCGAGTCCGGTGAGACGCAGCGCACGTTGGTCAGCCCCGCGCTCGCGGCGTTCGCCGCGCACAGGGAAAGTGCCCGCTCGTTGACGTCGACCGCCCAGACCGTGGCTCCTGGCGCGCGGGCCGCGAGCGTGCACGCGATCGGCCCGTAGCCGCAGCCCAGGTCGAGGATGTCACCCGACGGCGGCGGCGCGGGCGCATCCTCAAGGAGCAGCCGGGTCCCCGGGTCGAGGCGGCCGGGGGAGAAGACCCCCGAGTCGGTCGCGAGTTCCAGGTACAGGTCGGGCAGCACCACGCGGACCAGGCCGGGCCGGTGCGCCGCCGACGGCTGCGCCGTGAAGTAATGAGAACCGGTCACCGGCTCACGGGCTGCTGCTCCGGCGGGGCGGACTCGGCGGCGAGCGCGGGGGCGATGTAATCCCGCTGCATCCACCGCTCGACGAAGAACGTCATGACCGGGATCGTGCCCGCCAGCAGCAGCAACACCGTCGGCCCCAGCTTCATCTTCAGCTTCTGCGCGAGGATGTACGCGAAGACGATGTAGACGATGTACAAGAAGCCGTGCACCGTGCCGATGTCGTTGACGATGAATGTGTTGTGCGCGGCGACCTGCAGGGGGATGCCGACAAAGCACACCAGGATGATCAGGACGCCGGTGATGTACGCCATCACCCGGTAGCGCAAAGCGGCCGCGTGCATCGCGGTGGTCCTTCCTGTCTGCTCTTAGGAGTGAAGGGCACGCAGCCACTTGTTGTGGCCCTTGACCTCCGCGTTCAGTTTCGCCAGGTAAGCGTTGTAGGCGGCGAGCTCGGGGTCGTCCTCCTCCTCGTCGTCCGGCCGCTCAAGCTGCCGCACGACAACGCCCTCGGGTAGCACGCCCGCGGGCAGTATCGCGCCCTTCGGCAGCGTCGCCATCGACTGGGCCATCGCTGCGGCGACCAGGTCAGCCTCGGTGACACCGCCGCGTCGCAGGATGAACTCGTCCCTGATCGTCCGGGCCCAGAATACGACACCGAACACGGCGAACAGCGGCCACTCGAACGTGTACGCCCAGCTTAGCCCGTTGCCTTCCATGGCCCGGTGGAACTGCCAGTCGCCGAGCCACAGCATTCCCCAGAATGCCACGGCGACGAACAGATGCCACCCGAGCCACCTGCGGCTCGAAGAGGAACCGCCACACTGGGCCGGAAGGTGCCCCCGGGTCGTCGTCCGGTTCGGGCGCGTCCAACTCGGCCTGGTCAGACCCCGATGCCTTGGGCACGACCGGGCCCGTTATATAAGTCTCAGCCTCGGCCTCGGCCGACGGCGTGGAATCGGGGGTTTCCATACCATGAGCGTAGCGCGCACGGCGAGGTCGCTGATCGCCGCATGCGCGGATATGTCATCGTGGTGTCATGCCGAACCGAGCTGACGAGAACGGGAAGAACGGGTGAACGCGGAGATTGTGGTCTTCGGCGGTACCGCCCATCCGGAGCTGGCCGACGAGATCTGCTCGTACCTGGGCGTGTCGCGCAGCCCGGTGCGGAAGACCCGCTTCGCCAATGACTGCCTTCAGGTGCAGCTCCAGGCGAACTGCAGGGAACGCGACGTCTACATCATCCAGCCCCTGGTGCCGCCGGTGCAGGAGAACCTGGTCGAGTTGCTGCTGATGGCGGACGCGGCGCGCGGCGCGTCGGCGGCCCGGGTGACCGCGGTCATGTCGCATTACGCCTACGCGCGCTCGGACAAGAAGGACGCGCCGCGCATCTCGATCGGCGGCCGTCTCGTCGCGGACCTGCTCGTCACGGCGGGCGTGAACCGGGTGCTGACGCTCACCCTGCACTCGGCCGAGGTGCACGGCTTCTTCTCGGTCCCGGTCGACCACCTGCACGCGCTGCGTGAGCTGGCCGCGCACTTCAGGCGGCGTGACCTGTCGCGGGCCGTGGTGCTGTCGCCCGACCTCGGCTACGCCAAGTCCGCGGCGGCGTTCGCCAGGCGACTCGGCTTGCCCGTCGCGGCCGGCGCGAAGGAGCGTTTCAGCGACTCGAAGGTATCCATCTCCGCGATCATCGGCGAGGTGGCCGACCGTGACGTGATCATCGTCGACGACGAGATCGCGCGCGGCACGACGGTGGTCGAGCTCCTTTCCGTGCTGCGCAGGCAGGAGCCGAGGTCGATCAGCATCGCCTGCACGCACGGGCTGTTCGCGGACGGCGCACTAGAGAAGCTCGCCGCCGCGGAGGACGTGACCGAGATCGTGTGCACGAACTCGGTCCCCGTCCCCGTCCGTCACCCCAAGCTCACCGTGCTGTCCGTGGCCCCGGCGCTGGCCGAGGCCATCAGGCGCACCCACGACGGCGAGTCCGTGAGCGTCCTTTTCGAAATATAAGAACCGAGATTTATCCGAACGCCGGTCCAGGTCAGCCAAAGCGGTTCTGGCTCGGGGTACCCGGCAGCACGAGCAGGATCAGCACGATGATCCCGCCGATGAAGGGGATCAGCCCTAGGAGCAGCAGCCAGCCCGACTTGTCGGTGTCGTGCAGCCGCCTGGCGCCCACCGACAGGGCGGAGAGCCCGACGACGAACAGGACGAGGTCGACCAGCAGCGAGAGGGCCACCGAGCCGATCGCGATCGAGAAGATGACAAGGACGACGTCGACGATGGCGAGTGCGAGCGCGTACCACCAGTAGGCGGACAGCGAGGCACGGCCCTCGAAGTTCGTGACGTTCTCAATCTGGAGCCTGATCGCACTCTGGAAGTCGACTGGAGCGCCCTGCAGGTACCCCCGCTGCGGCGGAGGGTAGCCCTGCGGCGCGTAGCCACCTGGCGCGCCGTACGGGCTGCCGCCCGGCTGGCCGTAAGGAGTGCCGCCTGGCTGGTCATACGGGCTGCCGCCTGGCTGCTGGCCGTACGGGCTGCCGCCTGGCTGGCCGTACTGGCCGTCACCCGGCGCGCCGTACTGGCCGCCGTTAGGCGTGCCGTACGGGCTGTAGGGACCGCTCACGCTTCTTACCTCCGTGTTCCCCGGTTTCAAGTGTCCGTGGTAAGGACGGAGTTGATTCTTTATCGGTTCTCAAGTATTTCGCAGGCAATTCACAGCTTTGAGATCAATATTCTGGCACCTTTAGCCAAATGTCGGAAAATGGTGGGTGCGGTGCGTCAGCCGCGCGGGGCTCCTGGTCCGTTGGGGCTTGGTGCGTGAGACTTAGGGGTGAAGGGAAGGGGGCAGGTGGCTGTGCCTTCGACGGCGGGCGATGAGGCGAAGCCCGGCGAGCGAGCTAGGGTGAGCACCTATAACCTACTAAGTCGATCTATAAAGAGAGTTAAGGGGCTGCGATGAGCGACGACCACTGGCACCGGCCGCTGTTCCAGATCCGTTCGGGCGAGCTGACCGGGGACACCGGCCAGACCTCAGGGATGACCCGCTGGGAGGCGGTGTCGGGGAAGTCCGTCGGCGCGGAGAAACTCTGGATGGGGCAGACCCACGTCGCCGCGGGCGCGAAGTCGGCCAACCACCACCACGGCGAGGCCGAGACCGCGATTTACGTGGTTTCCGGCACGCCCGCCTTCGTCTTCGCGGAAGGTGGCAAGGAGATCCGCCTGGAGGCCAAGCCGGGCGACTACATCTTCGTACCGCCGTACGTTCCGCACCGCGAGGAGAACCCGGGAACGGATGAGGCGGTCGTGGTCATCGCGCGCAGCAGCCAGGAGGGCATCGTGGTCAACCTGGAGAGCCTCTGGCCGTCGCAGCCCCCTGGTCTCCCACGGCCTGACCCCGTTCGCTTGTGTCGTTTGCGGTGACACGCGGGCCGGGTGGTCCAGCCGTGGACACGCGGACCTCCGGTCCAGCCGTCGCGCAGGCACCCGCTGTTCGCCGCGTCGCTTCCCGCTGGCATGTGACCCGGTCTAGCTAATTCCTAGTTGACCGATCGACTTTATATGTTTTACTCTGACGGTACCGGATGGCACGGCCGAGCCTGCCCGGTACGTCTCGACGGGTGTCGTCATCCGTCGTGAATCTTCTCTTCCTCCCGACCCCCGCCAATGACGGCTGTCGGCGCGACATCGAGCGCCCGATAAGTCCTGTTACGGAGCTTCCCGATGCCTGTTAACCGCTCACGCCTGCGCGGCCTGCTCAGATCGCGCCTGACCTATCGAAGCGCGGCAGCCGCCGCCTCCATCGTCGCGATCTCGGCACTCGCCGCCTGCGGCAGCAGCTCCCCGAGCGGGTCGTCCGCCGCGGGCTCCGGTTCTTTGGCCGCGGCGAGCGGCGCGAGCGGCACGCTCAACTGGGAGTGGGAGCTGCCTACCTCCTGGGACCCGGTCACCTCGACTGCGGGCTGGGACATGCACGTCCTCGGCCTCGTGTACGCGTCGATCACGACCCTTGACACCAAGGGCGACGTTCAACCGGGCCTGGCGTCGTCATGGAAGTACGCGGCGGACGGCAAGAGCGTCACCTTCACGCTCCGGCCCGGCCTGAAGTTCTCCGACGGCTCGCCGCTCACCGCCACGTCCGTCGCGGAGAACATCAAGCGCGGCCAGACCCAGGCGAACTCGACCGTCGCCTCGGAACTGTCGGTCATCTCCAAGGTGGTCGTGAACAGCCCGGCCAGCTTCACCTTGGACCTGTCACAGGTGGACTACCAGGTGCCTGACCTGCTCGCGGGCAAGGACGGCATGATCGTCAACCCGGCCTACTTCAAGAACGTGGCCTCCCTCCCCACCAAGCCCGAGGGCGCGGGCCCGTTCACGCTGACCAGCTACGTGCCCGACTCGCACGCCAACCTGGTGCGCAACGCCAGCTACTGGGACGCGGGCCAGATCCACGTCGCGAACTTCAACGTGCTGTCTATCACCCAGCCCGAGCAGATCCTCTCCGCGCTCGAGTCCGGGCAGGTCAACGTGGCCTACATCGCGGGCAACCAGGTGGCGGCGGCCAAGGCGGCCGGGTTCAAGATCGACGTGATCCCGTCCGAGGTCGTCAACGAGCTGGACATCCAGACCACCACGGCGCCCTTCACCAACCCGAAGGTGGTGGAGGCGATCAACTACGCGATCAACCGGCAGGCGATCCTGCAGGTCCAGGCCTCCGGGTACGGGTCGGTCGCCTACCAGCCGTTCCCCGCGGGCTTCGTCGGCTACAGCGCCAAGCTCGCCAGCGAGTACCCGTACAACCCGACCCTGGCCAAGCAGCTGCTCGCGCAGGCCGGCTACGCCAAGGGCCTGAGCATCACGCTGACCTCGGAGGCCGGCACCGATGACGCCCTGGCCGAGCAGATCCAGGGCCAGCTGCAGCAGGTCGGCATCTCGGTGACCATCAAGGACATCGCGGCCGACACCTCCACCCAGTTCCTCTACCTCAACAAGACGATCCCGTTCGCGATCGACGGCACGGCCGGCCGCATGTCCCCGGTCGAGATGCTGGACGTCCTCTACAGCCAGCAGGGCCTGATGAACGTGACCGGCAAGGCGACGACCACGCCGCCCGCGGTGGCGAGCGCGCTGTCGGGGGCGCTCACCGTCCCGCTCGACTCGCCCGGCTACCCGGCCGCCCTGCAGAACGCGGTGGAGACCGCCGTGCAGCAGGAGCCGATCCACATCTGGCTCTACACCAACCCGCGCATCTTCGCCTACAGCCCGACGGTCAGCGGCATCCCGTCGGACCTGGTGCAGCAGCGTTGGGAAGGCGTCACGGTGAGCGGCAGCTGACCGATGGCAGTCACAGAACTGACGGGCGCTGAACTGGCCACCCCTGGACCAGGCAGCACGGGCGCCGGGGCCAGCGCGCCCCGGCGGCGCCGGCTCCGTGTCGCGGTCGCCAGGATCGGGGGCGGGATCGGCGTTCTCATTCCGATCCTGGTACTCAGCTCGTTCATCACCTACAGCCTCGGCGCCCTGTCCAACAGCGACCCGGCCGCCACGATCCTGGGGCAGGACGCGGCGACCCCCGCGGCGGTCGCGCACCTGAACCACGTGCTCGGCCTGGACAAGCCGCTCGTCGTCCAGTACTGGGACTGGCTGTCCCTGGCCGTCCGGGGCAACCTGGGCACGTCCTACTTCAGCCAGATCCCGGTGTCCCAGTCGATCTCGCAGCGGCTGCCCGTCGACCTGTCGATCGCCGTCACCGCCGTCATCCTGGCGGTCATCATCGGCGGGACGGCGGGGACGGTCGCCGCCATCAGGCGCGGCGGCTGGTTCGACCGCGGCCTCACGATCGTCTGCTCGGCCGTCTCAACGCTGCCTGCCTTCGTTGTCGGCATCATCCTGGTGGTCATCTTCGCGGTGGCCGCGCACCTGCTGCCCGCCAACGGCTACGTCGGGCCGGCCCAGGGCATCGGCCCGTGGCTTGAGCACATCATCCTGCCGAGCCTCGCCCTCGCCCTGCAGGTGGCGGCGGACGTCGCCCGCCAGCTGCGGACCTCGCTCGTGGCGGTCCTCGAGCAGAACTACATCACCGGCGCGCGGGTCCGCGGCCTGCCCTACCGGCGGATCCTCATCCGGCACGCGCTGCGCAACGCCGCAGGCCCCGCGCTGGTCGTCCTCGGCACCGGCTTCCCGCTCATGCTGGCGGGCTCGGTCGCGGTCGAGGCGGTGTTCTCGCTCCCCGGCCTCGGCCAGCTGCTGCTCAACGCCGCGGAGAGCAGGGACATCCCCGTGGTGCAGGGGGTGCTGCTCGCGGTCAGCGCCTTCGTCGTGGTCGTCAACCTCGTGGTCAACACGCTGCTGGCGTTTCTCCACCGGTCAAGTGAAGGAGCGGGCACGTGAGCGGGAAATCCCGGCAGGGCGGTTCGGTGCTGCGGCTGCCGTCCGCCAGGATCGCCCTCGTCATCCTCGCCGCGATCGGTTTCCTGACGATCTTCGGGTCGGCCCTGGCACCGCAGAACCCCCTCACCATCAACGCCAACGCCCTGTTCCAAGGGCCGGGCAGAGCACACCTGCTCGGCACCGACTACCTCGGGCGCGACGTGCTCAGCCGACTGATGGCCGGCACCCGGCTGTCCGTGCTCACCGCCCTTGAGGCGGTCGGCATCGGCCTCGTCATCGGCGTGCCGCTCGGCGTGGCCACCGTCTTCCTCGGCCGGTCGTTCGACTTCGCCGCCAACCGGGTCGCCGACGCGCTCCTGACGCTGCCGTCGATCTTCTTCGCGGTAGCGGTGACCGCGGCGCTCGGCAACGGCCTCGTCCAGGCGATGCTCCCGGTGGGCATCCTGCTGATCCCCTACTTCTTCCGTATCACCAGGGCGGCCGCGCTTGAGTTCACGCGCGCCCAGTACGTGGAGGCCGCCGAGCTGCTCGGCGGGTCGAAGCTGTATGTCATCCGGGTGCACGTGGTGCGCAAGGTTTTGCCGACCATCGCGGTGACCACGGCCAGCCTGACCGGCGCCGCGCTGTTGTCCGTCTCGTTCCTCACCTTCCTCGGCATCGGCGTCCAGCCGCCGGCCCCGACCTGGGGCGGCATACTCTCCTCCGACCTCGATTACCTGAACCTGGCGCCCTGGGCGCCGTTCATTCCCGGGGCACTGATCGCGATCACGGTCGGCGCGCTCAACGCGCTCGCTGATGCCTACCGCGACAAGACCGGTCACGGCGCCCTGCTCCTGCCAGAGGCCGACCCGGTCATCAAGACCCACTCAACCTTGGAGGTCGCCGATGTCCGGCTCTAATCCCGCCGGGGGAGCCACCCCGCCGTCCTGTCCTCGGTATCGAGGACCTGCACGTCACCGTGCACGACGGGGCCGCTACCGCGCTGCGCGGCGTCTCCCTCGCCGTCCACTCCGGTGAGATCGTGGGCCTGGTCGGGGAGTCGGGCAGCGGCAAGACGCTGACCTGCCGGGCCGCCCTTGGCGTGCTCCCGCCCGGCGTGGCCGCCCGGGGGAAGATCACCTTCGCGGGCGATGACGTGACGGACCTGTCCCGCCGCGGCTGGGAACGGCTGCACGGCGCGCACATCGGCGCGGTGTTCCAGGATCCCGCCTCGTACCTCAACCCGAACCTGACGGTCGGCAGCCAGGTAACCGAGGTGCTGCGCGTGAAGCGCCGGCTCACCCGCGCCAAAGCGCGCGAGAAAGCGGTCGAGCTGCTCACCTCGGTCGGCCTGCGCCAGGCGGGGCGCGTTTTCCACCAGATTCCCGCCGAGCTTTCCGGCGGCATGCTGCAGCGGGTCATGATCGCGATCGCGATCTCCTGCGACCCGGAACTGCTCATCGCCGACGAGGCCACCACGGCCCTCGACGTGACCATCCAGGCGGAGATCATCGAGCTGATCAAGGACCTGCGCGACAGGAGCCGGCCTGGCGGTGCTCTTCGTCTCCCACGATCTCGCGGTGATCAGGGAGCTGTGCGACCGGGTCGTTGTCTTCTACGCGGGCGAGGTCGTCGAGGCGGGCCCGGTGGCGGAGATCATCGAACGGCCCAGGCACCCGTACACCCAGGCCCTGCTGCGGGTCGCCTCCGTCGGCGACTTCCAGCGGCGCGAGCTTGAGGTCATCCCCGGCCAGCCGCCGCACGTCGGCGCGCAGATCACCGGGTGCCGGTTCGCCGAGCGCTGCCCGGCCGCAATCGACGCCTGCCGCACCGGGGACATCGCCCTGACCAGGCTCGGCCCGGCGCACGAGGCGCGCTGCGTCCGCGTCAGCGACCCCGCGCTCGCCGAGGCGTCCGCCGCGGTTCCGCGACCGCCGCGACCGCCGCGGTCGCCGCCTCAAGCCCAACCGGCGCGGAGGTCACCGACGCCGACCATGAACTGGCCAGCCGATGACCACGGAGGCAACCCAGGTGGCAGGGACCACGGCCGCCCCCGCGCGGCCGCTGCTCGAGGTCGCGGACGTCGACGTGGTCCTCGGCCGGGGCTGGCGCGCCAGCCACGTGCTGTCCGGGGTGAACCTGAACGTCTGGCCCGGCGAGATCATCGGCCTGGTCGGCGAAACCGGCTCGGGCAAGACCACCCTGGCCAGGACCGTGGTCGGCCTCGCACGGCCGCGCGACGGCCGGGTCCTGTTCGACGGCACGGAGATCTCGGCCCTGCGTGGCGCCGCCAGGCGGCGAGAGCGCCGCACCGGGCACATCCAGCTGGTCTTCCAGGACCCGCTGCGCTCGCTCGACCCGGACCTGACCGTCGGGGACATCGTCGGCGAGGGACTGCGGATCCGCGGCGGCCTGTCCGCCGGCGAGATCGCGGCCCGGGTCGAGGACGCGCTCGCCAAGGTAGGACTCAGCGCGGCGCTACGTCACCGGCAGCCAGGGCAGATCTCCGGCGGCCAGCGGCAGCGGGTCTTGATCGCCCGGGCCCTGGCGGCCGACCCGAAGCTGCTGCTGTGCGATGAGCCGGTCAGCGCGCTCGACGCGAGCAACAGGAACTACGTCCTGCGGCTGCTCGCCGAGCTGCGCGACAGCCTCGGCCTGCCGATCGTGATCATCTCGCACGACCTGTCCTCGCTGGCCGGCATCGCCGACCGGGTGGTGGTGCTGTACCGGGGCCGGATCGTCGAGGACGGCCCGGTGGACCAGGTGTTCACCCGGCCGCGCCACCCTTACACGGCGCTGCTGATGGCGTCGGCGCCCCGTGTTGACAAGCAAGGCGTCAGGCACGACCGGGAGCTCTCGGTCCACCAGCTCCGCCGGACCACCGCCGATCCCGAGCCGCCGGCCGGCGCCGGATCGTGCGTCTTCGCCGCGCGCTGCCCGTTCGCCATCGGCGCCTGCGCCGTCCAGCCGCCGCTTGAGCCGGTAGCCGACCAGGCCGCGGGCCGCTGGATCGCGGCGTGCCACCGGCACGAGGAGTGGCCCGCGCTGGCCAGCGAGAGGTCCGTGGCCGCGGCCCCGCACTAGACGCACGAAGAAGTCACCGCAGCATCAGGAAGGAACCCATCCATGCCCGTCGAGTTCATCGGCATGATCAGCACCAAGGACCAGTCGGAGACCCGGCTGAGCGGCGGCCCGGTCATCGACAAGGACTACACCAGGAAGTTCGCCCGCGCCCACGAGGACGCCGGCTTCGACCGGGTGCTGATCGGCTACGCCTCATCGCAGCCCGACGGCCTTCAGGTCGCGGCCTACGCCGCCGCGCACACCGAGCGCCTCGGCTTCCTCGTCGCCCACCGCCCGGGCTTCGTCGCCCCCACGCTCGCCGCCCGCCAGTTCACTACCCTGGACCAGTTCACCGGCGGCCGGATCGCGGTGCACATCATCACCGGCGGTCACGACGCCGAGCAGCGCGCCGACGGCGACTACCTGACCAAGGACGAACGGTACGCGCGCACCGACGAGTACCTGGACGTCGTCAAGCTGGCCTGGACCGAGCACAAGCCCTTCGACTACCACGGCACGTACTACCAGGTCGAAAACCACTACTCCGGCGTGAAGTCGGCGCAGCAGCCCAGGATCAGGCTGTACTTCGGCGGCTCGTCGGAGGCGGCCTACCGGGTCGGCGGCAAGCACGCCGACACCTACGCCCTGTGGGGCGAGCCCCTGGCGGAGACCAAGCAGCAGATCGACTCGGTGAACGAGGCCGCTAAGAACGCCGGCCGCACCGACACGCCCGGCATCTCCGTCAGCTTCCGGCCCATCCTCGGCCCGACCGAGGAACTGGCATGGGAACGGGCGCACCGCATCCTGGAGACCACCAAGGAGAACATCGCGTCGTTCCGCGCCCAGTGGGGGGCCAAGTCCTGGGGCCTCGGCGGTGACAGCCCGCAGAACGTCGGCTCACAGCGGCTGCTGGCCGCCGCGGCCAAGGGCGAGCTCCACGACCGCGCCCTCTGGACGGCCCCGGCGGCCGCGACCGGCGCGGGCGGCAACTCGACCGCACTCGTCGGCACACCGGAAACGGTCGCGCAAGCGCTGCTTGACTACGTGGACATCGGCGTCACGACGATCCTCATCCGCGGCTACGACCCTTACGACGACGCGATCGACTACGGCCGCTACCTGCTCCCGCTGGTCCGCGACGAGGTCGCCAGGCGCGACGCCGAGCGGGTCGCCACGATCCAGGCCGAGGCGGGCGCGGACACGGCGGTGCGCGCATGAGCACGGCGAATGCGGGCACGGGTAAGCGCCAGCTCAAGCTCGGCGCCGTCACCTACGGCACCGGCGGCCCCGGCTCGCCGTACCTGTGGCTCGACGAGGACATCCCCGTGGACGCCAGCGTGAACATCAACTGGTACATCGAGCAGGCCCGCCTCGCCGAGGAGGCCAAGTTCGACCTGATCTTCATCGTCGACAGCCAGTTCATCACCGCCGACTCCCCGCCGCACTACCTCAACCGGCTGGAGCCGCTCACGCTGCTGTCGGCCCTGGCGGTCTCCACCAAGCCACCTTGGCCTGGTCGCCACCATGACGACCTCCTACAACGACCCGTTCAACATCGCCCGCCGCCTCGCCTCCCTGGAGCTCATCTCCGGCGGCCGGTCCGGCTGGAACGTGGTCACCAGCGGTGACGCCGGGGCGGCAGGCAACTTCTCCCGCGAGGAGCACTACGACTACGACACCCGCTACGCCCGCGGCCTGGAGTTCGTCCAGGTCGCCCAGGGCCTGTGGGACTCCTACGAGGAAGACGCGTTCCCCCGCGACCGCGGCACCCGCACCTTCCTCGACCCGAGCAGGCAGCACGCACTTAACCACAAGGGCGAGCACTTCCAGGTCGTCGGCCCGCTGAACATCGCCAGGTCCCCGCAGGGCCAGCCGGTCATCTTCCAGGCAGGCGACTCCGAGCAGGGCCGCGACCTGGGTGCCGCGATCGGCGAGGGCATCTTCACCCACGCCGCCTCCATCGCCCAGGGCCAGGCGTTCTACAACGACCTCAAAGGCCGCGCCGCCGCCAAGGGCCGCGACCCTGAGCAGATCGTCATCATGCCGGGCGTCTCGGTCTACATCGGCGACACGGACAAAGAGGCCCGCGAGATCGAGCTGGACCTGCAGACCAGGGACAGGGACTTCGGCCGCGCCCTGGCAGAGCTCGGCCGCCCGTTCGCCTGGCACGACTTCCGCCAGTACGACCTGGACGCCCCGTTCCCGCAGGAGGCCCTCGTCTACGCCGAGCGCGGCTTCCGCACCGGCGCGGAGAAGATCGCGAAGCTGGCGAAGGACAACAACTTCACGCTCCGCCAGACCGTGGAGTTCATCTCCTCACCGAAGCCCACCCCGTTCGCCGGCGCCCCGGCCACCGTCGCCGACCAGATCCAGGAGTGGTTCGAGGCCCGCGCCCTCGACGGCCTCAACGTCGGCGTCGGCCACCCGAGCCAGTGGCGGCGCTTCCGCGAGGAGGTCGTGCCGATCCTGCAGGAGCGCGGCATCGTTCGCACCGCCTACGAGTCCACCACCCTCCGCGGCAACCTGGGGCTCCCTGTCCCGGAGAACCGCTACACCAAGGCCCGCGAGCAGGAGTCCTCCCTCCTCAGAATCTGAAAGCCAAAAGCTCAGACCCAGGATCATCCCGAACGAATTCGGCCGTCTCCCCGCCGCCCGTTCTTCGCGTGGCGGGGAGACGGCTGTGCTCGGGTCTCCGCCGCTCGGCGTCCACCGTCGGCCAGACCCGGCACCGCGTCGCCCGGGTACAGCCGGGTGCTGCGGGTGGACGGGAGATGTCAGTATTGGTACATGTCGCTTCAGCTCACCGATATCTGGCGCTACCCGGTCAAGTCATGCCGTGGCGAGCGGCTGACCGAGGCGGCCGTCGAGCCGTGGGGCCTGGCGGGCGACCGCCGCTGGATGATCGTGGACGGCGCCGGGGACCCGATGACGGCCCGCGAGTGCCCGCCGCTGCTCCTCGTCTCACCCTGCGTGGAGAGCGGCAAGATCACCCTCGCCAGCCCCGGGCTCTCAGAGGTGACCGTTCCCGTGCCCTCCGGCGCCGACCTCGTCCCGGTCAACGTGTGGGGGAATGACCTGCTCGCCACGCCCGCCGACGACGCGGCCTCGACGTGGCTGAGCGGCATCACAGGCGAGCCAGTTCGCCTTGTCTACCTGGATGACCCGACCCGCCGGGCCACCAACCCCAAGTACAGCCTGGACACCGACCGGGTGTCGTTCGCTGACGGCTACCCGCTGCTGCTGACCAGCGAGGAGTCACTCGCCGCGCTGAACGGCTGGATCGCGGAAGGCACCAAGGCGGCCGAGGGCCCGGTCCCCATGCGCCGGTTCCGCCCGAGCGTCGTGGTTTCCGGTGCGCCGGCGTGGGCGGAAGACGACTGGCGGCGGCTGCGCATCGGCCCGGTGACCTTCCGAGTCGCCAAGGGCTGCGACCGCTGCGTCATGACCACCGTCGACCCGGACACGGCCGCGAAGGGCCACGAGCCCCTCTTCGCCCTGGCCCGCCACCGGCGCTGGGACAACAAGGTCTGGTTCGGCGTCAACCTCATCCCCGACGACCCGTCCCCCGGCGCGCTCATCCGCCCAGGCGACCCGGTCGAGATCCTGGACTAGCCCAATCCCGGCCTGCTCCACATCGTGGGTCATCCGCGGCTATATCCGCCGCGGATGACCCACGATCACCGGAATGGCCGGCATTCCCGCTGGGCGAACCGGGGCAGAAGGGGCAATTTGCCCTCGTTATGTCGGCGGCTAACCGTTTTGACCCACGATCACGGCGAAGCAGCTTCCTGACGACAGCCCCGCCGCGGACAGCCTCAGCTGGCGGCGCCGGCAGCGGTCGTGATGATCCAGGCCAGCACGAGCGCCTCCTCCTGCCAGGCGTCGTACCGGCCGCTGCGCCCGCCGTGCCCGGCCTCCATCTCGGTCTTCAGCAGGAACGGCCCGCCCGACGCCACGGAACGTAGCCGCGCCGTCCACTTGGCGGGCTCGTGGTACAGCACCCGCGTGTCGTTCAGCGAGGTCAGCGCGAAGATCGCCGGGTACGACGTCGCGGAAACGTTCTCGTAAGGCGTGTAGGACTTCATGTACGCGTAGACCGCGGGATCGTGCAGCGGGTCGCCCCACTCCTCCCATTCCGTGACGGTCAGCGGCAGCGACGGGTCGAGGATCGAGTTGAGCGCGTCCACGAACGGCACCTGCGCGACGATCCCCGCGAAGGCGGCCGGCGCCAGGTTGGCCACCGCGCCCATGAGCAGCCCGCCCGCTGAGCCGCCGCGTGCGACCAGGCGCGCGGCGGACGTCCAGCCGGCCGAGACGAGGTGCCCGGCACAGGAGACGAAGTCGCTGAACGTGTTCTTCTTCTCCAGCATCTTCCCGTGCTCGTACCACGGCCGTCCCATCTCGCCGCCGCCGCGGACGTGCGCGATCGCGAACACGAACCCGCGGTCGAGCAGCGACAGCCGGGTGATCGAGAAGCTGGGGTCGATCGAGTGCTCGTAGCTGCCGTACCCGTAGAGCAGGCAGGGCGCTGACCCATCACGCGGCGTGCCCTTACGGCAGACGAGCGAGATCGGCACCCGAGTCCCGTCCGGGGCGACCGCCCACTCGCGGTACTGCTCGTAGTCGCCGGACGAGAACGGTACACCGGACGGCGACGGCAGCACCGGCTGCTGCTTCAGCACGGTCAGCGTCCCGGTCGCCACCTCGTAGTCGTACACGGTGCCCGGTGTGACCATCGAGTTGTAACCGAGCCGGAAGTGGTCTTGGGAGTACTCCGGGTTCGCCCCTGGCCCCACGGTGTAGAGCGGCTCGGGGAAGGTGATCGGCCGCTCCTCGCCGGCGCCGTCCGCCGGAAGCACCGACAGCCCGGTCAGGCCGTCGCGCCGGTAGTACAGCAGCAGGTAGGACTCGAAGGCGTCGACGGAAAGCAGCCGCGTGTCGGCCCGGTGCGCGATGACCGGCGTCCACTCGGTCGTGTTGCCCGCCCCTGGCAGCGGCGCCGAAGCCAGCTCGAAGTTCTCCGCGCCGTCGCCGTTGTGCAGGATGAGCAGCCGGTCCCCGGCGACCTCGACGTCGTACTCCACATTAGGCCGCCGCGGCGTGACGACGGAGAAATCGCTGGCCGGCGCGGCGGCGTGCAGCAGCCACACCTCGCTGCTGAGCTTGGACGAGGTGTGGATCATCAGCCACTTGTCGTCGCGGGACGTCCCGACGCCGAGCCAGAACTTCTCGTCGCTCTCCTCGAACACCACCATGTCGTCCGAGGTCGGCGTCCCGACAATGTGCCGCCATACCCGGTACGGCCGCCACGTGTCGTCCACCGTGACGTAGAACAGGGCAGAGCCGTCCAGCGACCAGGCCGCGCCGTAGTAGGTGTTGGGCACCTCGTCCGCGAGGGTCTCGCCGGTGCTGAGGTCCTTGACCCGCAGCGTGTACCGCTCGTCCCCGGTGAAGTCGGTGGAGTAGGCGAGCAGCTTCCCGTCCGGCGACACCGAGAACGCGCCGAGCGAGAAGAACGCCTTGCCCTCGGCGAGCTCGTTCCCGTCGAGCAGCACCTCCTCGCCGTCGAGCGGCTTGCCGTCCTCGGGCATCGGCGGCGTGACCTCGCCGTCGCGCACCAGCCGGCGGCACTGGATCGAGTACTGCTGCCCCTCCACGGTGCGCGTGTAGCGCCACCAGTTCCCCTTGCGCACCGGCACCGAGAGGTCGGTCTCCTGGGTGCGCGCCCTGATCTCGTCGAACACGGCGGACCGCAGGCCGCCAAGCCCCGCCGTCAGCGCCTCCGTGTAGGCGTTCTCCGCCTCCAGGTACGCGATGACCTCCGGGTCCTTGGGGTCGGCGAGCCAGGCGTACGGGTCGGTGACCGTGTCGCCGTGGTACGTGCGCTCGGTCGGGACCTGCTTGGCGATCGGGGGTGTGGGCGCGGACGAGGACTCAGTCGACGGCACGGTGCTCATGAGGCCAAAGTCTAGACCGTGCCATCGGGCCCGGCCCACGCGGACAAGAGCTGCGGGGTGTCTCCGTCAGACGAAGGAAACTGGCGACTCAGGGGGACCGCCGGCCACGATTTCCTGGCCGCGGCGCAGCACCGCCTCGTTCCTGTTGTCCGATGTCAGGATGTAGAAACGGCGCGACCTGATCCCGTCCACCACCATTACGGCGACCTCCGCGGGGGAGGCGCCGAGCAGGGAAAGCTGATCGAACCGCTCCGCGGAGGCCTGCTCGGCCTCGTCCCGCGCGGCGGCGTGCCCGGCCCACGCCGGGCGGTTCCTCGCGGAGGTGCCGAAGTTCGTCCGCACGGCGCCGGGGCAGAGCACGGAGACGCCGACGTGCGTGACGCCGAGGGACCGCAAGTTGAAGTGCAGCGTCTCGGTGAGCGCGGCGACCGCGTGCTTGGACACGCCGTACGGCCCGAGGGTCCCCGCGAACACGCCGAAGATCGACGAAGTGTTCACCAGGTGCCCGGCGTCCTGCTCGAGGAGCACCGGCATGAACGTCCTGACGCCGTTCATGACGCCCTCCAGGTTCACCCCGAGCACCCAGTCCCACTCGCCTGGCGGGCACTCCCACAGCGGACCGTGCGGCCCGCCGACGCCGGCGTTGTTGCAGACCACGTGCACCGCGCCGAACGCGGAAAGCGCCGCGTCCCGCAGCGCGTCGACCGCCGCCCGGTCCGACACGTCGGTGACGACGGGAACCACGGACGCGCCGGCTCCGGCGAGTTCGGCCGCCGCCTTCGCCAGCGCGGGCTCCTCGACGTCGGCCAGCACCACGTGCATGCCCTCGGCGGCGAAGCGCTCGGCGAGCCCGAGCCCGATCCCGCTGGCCGCCCCCGTGACGACCGCGACCCGGCCGGGGCCGACCGGACTGGACGCGGTGGGATGGGGAGAACTGCCGCCGGTGGCGTCGCTAAGAGTCATGCCCGGAGCGTAGCCCGCGGCAGACCGCGGGAGAACCTACGGCGTCGGGGGAGTCTGCTGGTTAGTGGGCTGGCCACCATTAAAGTGCATGAGCGCTATTGCCCCGGTAGCAATAGTCAGCCAGCGGGTCAGCGAGTTGCGCGGCAGCAGCGCGAGGGTGACCCAGGCGACCGCCGAGTACCAGGGTAGCTGCCAGGGCGAGAGGACCATAAACGAGAACGTGAGCGCGCAGGTGGCGGCCAGGGCGGTGGGAACGTCGGGTGAGAGCCGGTTGTACAGGTACCAGGCGAGCAGCAGCATCAGCGGATACCAGATGAACCCGAACGTGCTGGTCACCGTCGCCTCGGCGTGGTCGCCGTAGTAGTGCTGCACCGTGACCTGGACCAACCGCCAGAGCGTCGGGGAGATGACCAGTTTGGAGTCGGCGAAGGCGAGCCCGAGCGCGCCAAGACCGTAGCTGAAGATGTACAGGCCGAACGTGGTCAACGCGGCCACCACGGCGGTTCGCGCCAGCCGTGCCCACGCGCGGTCATGGATCAGCGGGATGGCGATGGCGACCGCGACGAACACCGCGGTGATCTTGATGCCGCCCGCGATGCCGACGAGCAGCCCCACGGTGAGGTCATGCCACGGTCTTGTGCACCGCCGCGAGATGACGATCGCCGCGATGGCGAACACCGAGAGGAACGCGTCCAGGTGTCCGCCCATAACCAGTTCGAAGATCAGGATCGGGTTGGCCACCCACAGCAAAGTGGCACGGACCGGGTTCTCCGCGGTCCGCAGCAGGATGTAGCCGGCGGCGAGGAACGAGGCACCCATCAGGATCATCAGCATCCAGATGGTGAGCCACGGCTTGGGCCCGCCGATCAAGGCGGCGAGCAGGTGCGTCCAGGTCGCCACCGGCCCGTACACCGAGGGGGTCGTCTGCCACTTGACGCCGACGATCATCGTGTACGGGTTGTGCGTTCCACCGGGCAGCCCGTGCGGGCCGAACGTGTACGGGTTGTAGCCGAGCGCCGCGATCCGCCCGTAGGCGGCGTAGGACGCGATGTCGCCCGATCCGACCGGCGTGATGTTCACCAGGACGGCCACCGCGCCCGCCGCCGTCCAGAAGACCTTGCGCGGGCTCGGCGACCAGCCGTGGCTGTTGGCCCAGAGCATCATGGCCAGGCCAAGGCAGCACAGCGTGATCGACACGTACATGATCACGTTGGCGGCCAGGTCGTTCAGGTGCCGTGCCCCCAGGTCCCGCGCGACCGAGGTCAGCGGCAGGAGCACGGGCGGGGTGGCCACGCTCGGCTGGGGAGCGGTGGCGCACAGCCCGTTGATGGCTATGCCGGCCAGGCCGAGCGCGCTCAGGATCACGGCGGGCAGCGGACGGGCCAGGCGGCTGTGCGAGAGGACCCTGATGAGCTCGCCCATGAGGGCCTCGACGCGCCCGCCGGTAAGCGGCGGCTCCGCGAGCTTGGGCTCAGTGAGCTCAGCCTCTCCTTGCTCGGATTCAAGGAGCGGCTCGGTGATGACCGGAGACTCCGGCACGGCGTCGGCCTCGTCGGAAGCGTCGGAGGGCACCTCGGCGGAGGGCCGCTCGCCCGCGCTGTCGCGCGACGGCGGATCCACCAGCAGGGCCATCGATTTTCCTCCAGGTTATGGTCGCTAAGCGGGCGAACACGTACTCCCGCCCCCTACCCCCAAAACGCCGCAGTTTCCAGCGATCTTACTCGGTGATCTTGCCGGTGCCCGCCCCGTGGCCGCCCGGCTAATCCCGTTTTGCCGCTAGGCAGCCAACCACAAGCCCGTACCGCCCGACGGCGCGTGAACGATCGTGCCACCGACGTGTGATCACGTTCACAAGCAAGCAACCACGCTACACGGATCAAGCCTGGAGCTGGTGAGGGAACCCTGAGAAAATCCTCTGCGTGCCGTCGGGAGTCCCGCCTGGACGCCTGGCTGGTCCCGGCGAGCAGGCACAATGGAAGGCGTGGCACACCAAGCGCGTTTCGCGGCCTTGATGACGGCGATCACCCGCCGTCTCCCCTTCGGGCTATCCGAGGTGGTCGCGCCGAGCCTGGTCGGCTACCTGCTGATCAACCTCTGCACGTTCTTCATCGACCTGTCGCTGCTCGGCCTCTTCCACGGCACGCTCCGGTGGCCCATTCCCGTCGCCGTGACGCTGTCCTACGGGACCGCGTCGGTGATCAGCTACGTCCTCAACCGGATACTGAACTTCCGCAGCCACGACGACGTCGGGCGGCAGTTCCCGCTCTACGTGGCGGTGAGCGCGAGCAACTACCTGATCTTCGTACTCGGCCTCACCGACCTGCTGTCCGCCATCGGCGTCTACTACGAGCTCTCCCGGGTCATCGCGGCCTGCTGCGAGGCCGTCTACCTGTACACGATGCTGCGCTTCGTGGTGTTCCGCGGCAGCCCCGGCGCCATGGGAGCGCGGGAACAGGTGACGACGGCTACGGAGCGGGAGCCGGGGCCGGGGTCGGCAGCGCAGGAACAACCGCCCACGGAGACGGAGCCGGCGACGCCACGCTAGCCGCAAGCCGCGCCTTGGGGACGGGTCGCGCCTTGCGGATGAGCCTGCCCCGGTTCAGGTCCCGGTGCACGACCCGCGCGACCGCCTCGATCGTGTCGATCCCGTACTGCTCCGACGGGTTGTCATCGGTCAGCACCGCGATCAGGTAGTTCCTGCCCTTCCCGGTGAACGCGCCGATGCTGTTGACGTGCCAGCCGCTGCTTTCCGGCAGCCAGCCGTTCTTCACGTGCACGGCCACGCCCGCGGGCGCGCCGGCCGGGGTACCCCACCGCTGCGATGAGATCACCCGGGCCATCAGCCCGAGCTGGTAGGCGCGCGATGCGGCCGTCAGCACGGAGTTCGGCCGGGTGAGCAGCTTGAGCAGCAGCATCTCGTCATGGGCGGTGACCTGGGTCAGGCCCCAGTACCCGTCGTCGCCAAGCAGTGTCTGGTCCATCTCCGCCAGGTCGAGGAAGTGCTGCAGCCGGCTGACGCCGGCCTCGTCCCAGAGATCCGTCGCCGCGTCATTGTCTGACTGGGTGATCATCAGCGTCGCCTCGTGGTCCTCCCAGGAGGACAGCGGCGTGCCCGTCTCCTGGTGCCAGCGCAACAGGGCGGCCAGGATGATCGCCTTCACGATGCTCGCCGAGTCGAAGTGCCGGTCGCTGTCGGCGCGGCAGGAGACCCCGGTCACCGTGTCGTACACCGCCACCGCGTGGTCGCCGGCCCGGCCGAGCAGCGCGCCCTGGATATCGGCGGACAGCTGCGCGGCAAGCTTCCTGTGCGTGCGCGGCGAGGTGCAGGTCCTCGCATTGACCGTGGTGTCAGGCGAGGCGAGGGAACCGCCGCCGTCCGTGGTCTGGGAGGCGCGCGCGGCCGCTGCCGTCGCGCTCCGGCCGGCGCGGGTCGCCGGCTTGATCACGGAGGCCGCGGCAACGCCCGCACCCATCGTCATGACACAAACGGCGAGCACGGTCGAGGCAGCCACGAGCGCCCGCATTCGCATCGTCCATCCGCTCCCTTTGATAGCTCCCGCATGGCGTTCGCAGCGGTGCCGCTGAGAAATCGAGGAAAGCTATATCAGCGCGGGCCGCTAAGCTCAGCGACCATGACATCGAGAGCATCCGTGTCGGGCGCCAATCTCCTGATTCGGGGTGGTTACGTCCTCACGATGGATTCCGCCGGCGACCTACCCGGCGCAGACGTCCACCTGCGGGACGGCGTCATCCAGCAAATCGGCGCGAACTTGGACGTGCCTGAAGCCGACGTGATTGATGCGTCAGGGAAGATCGTGACCCCCGGCCTGGTGGACACGCACTGGCACATGTGGAACACGCTGCTGCGCGGGATGTCGGACGGCCGGCCCACTCCCGACGGTCCCGACCGGAGCGGCTACTTCGCCACCTGCGTCGGGATCGGCAGGCACTTCCTGCCCGGCGACACCTACGCTGGGACGCGGCTGGCCGCGGCCGAGGCGATCGACGCGGGCATCACGACGGTGCACGACTGGGCGCACAACATCAGGGGCCTGGACTGGGCCGAGTCAGGGCTGCGGGCGCTCGGCGAGTCGGGACTGCGGGCGCGCTTCTCCTACGGCTACGAGACCGGCCACGCGAACGACCAGCTGATGGCACTTGAAGACCTGGCCGGCATCAGGGCGGCGTGGCCCTCCTACCACGCGGACGACCGCATTCACCTGGGCGTGGCCTGGCGGGGAACCGGCGGGTCCAACCCCGCGATGCGGGTCGCGCCCGCGCTGTACCGCGCGGAGATCGCGGCGGCCCGCGCGCTCGGGCTGCCGGTCTCGGTGCACGCGTGCGGCCCGGCGGCCGCCGCGGGCCAGGTCCTCACCTACGCGGACGAGGGCCTGCTCGGCCCGGACTTGCAGCTGGTGCACCTGAACAACGCGTCGGCGACGGAGATCGCCCTGGCGGCGGAGGCGGGCACCCCGGTGTCCGTGTCGCCGTGGACCGAGTTGCAGATCGGCTACGGCCAGCCGGTTACCGGCGAGCTCCTGGCCGCCGGGCTGCCCGTCGGGCTGTCCGTTGACACGACGATGCTCTCCGGGAACGCCGACCTGTTCGCGGTCATGAAGGTGACACAGGCCTGCGCCAACGGCCAGGCACGCCACGAGTTCGCGCTGACCGCGCGGGACGTGCTCCGGCTGGCCACGATCGACGGCGCGCGGTCCCTGGGCCTGGGCTCGGTCACCGGCTCCCTCACGGTGGGCAAGCGCGCGGACGTGATCGTGGTCTCCGTCGACGCGCCCAACCTAGGCGTTCTCACCGACCCCGCCCGCCTCCTGGTCACCGCCGCCGGACCCCGCGACGTGGAGCTTGTGGTCGTCGACGGCCGGATCCTCAAGCGCGACGGCGTGGTCACCGCCGTCGACATCCCCGAGGTGACCAGCTACGCCCGCGAGTCCCTCGCGGGCGTCCTGTCCCGCGCCGCCGCCTAGCGGCGTGGCGGACAATGACCCCATACCCGTACGCTCCGTGACGACCATCGAGCCGCACGGGTTTTCCGCTGGCCGCGGGCGCTTTCTAGCCAGAAACGTGGCCTCCGCTCGCGTGACTGGGCGGCGAGGCCGCGACTTGCTATGGTGCTTCCAGTACTCAAGGAGCTACGGAGAGTAACATCCTCCCGATGTCCCAATGACTCGGTGGGGTGATTACGCGCTTTGGCTAATTGGCAAGATATATGTCGACATGAGACCGTACGATCGGGTCTGGTTTTCTGGCCCCTAGCCCGATGGAGTTGTATGCACCGCCTGGCCGCACGGTTGGTGATCGCGGGGATGGCCGTGGCAGTGGGCGTGGCAGGGGCAGGCTGCTCGGCCGCGCCCGGCCTCGCTTACGCCCAGGGCGCGACCCGTCCGGCCTCTTCCTCCTCGCCATCGTCCAAGGCCGTTATCGCGATGGTGCCGGCCGACGCGCGCGCGAAGATCGTGCCAGCGGGCCCGGTGCTGGCGGTCGCCGGCGCACCCAAGGGAGTCAAGGCGAAGGCCGGCATCCTGGTAGACGCCACGACCGGGCAGGTGCTCTGGTCGGAGGGCGAGAACACGGTGCGCCCGATCGCCTCGATCACCAAGGTGATGACCGCGCTCGTCATCCTCCAGGCGGGCGGCCTGGACCGGAAGATCGCCGTACCCAAGGCCGTGACCGCCTACGTCGCCAAGTACGACGCGAACGCCGCGGGCCTGATCCCCGGCCAGGTGTTCACCGTCGACGAGCTGCTGCACGCGATGCTGATCATGTCGGCGGCGGACGCCGCCTACACGCTCGCCAACGCCTACGGCCCCGGCCTCCCGGCGTTCATCGCGAAGATGAACGCGGAGGCGGCCAAGCTCGGCCTGGCCCACACGCACTTCACCTCGCCGGACGGCCTCCCGTACCCGACGGAGACCTCCACCTTCTCCACCCCGGCCGAGCTCGTGAAGCTGGGCGAGATCGCGATGGGCTACCAGGAGTTCCGCTCGATCGTGGCCCTGCACTACTACAACCTGCCAAAGGGCAACGGCCACAGCGCCTACTCCTTCACCTCCTCCAACGAGCTGATCGGCCACTACCCGGGCGTCGTCGGCATCAAGACCGGCTTCACCAACGAGGCGGGCCACACCCTGCTCTTCGAGGCGGTCCGCGGCAACCGCACGCTGATCGGCGACGTCCTAGGCTCCCCGCCAAGCGGCCCAGCGTCCGGCGCCCAGGACGCAGCCAAGATCCTAACCTGGGGCTTCTCCTTGAAACAGTCCCCCTAGCCCCGCCCGCCAACCCCCCACCACGATCCTCCAAGCCCCCCACCACACGTCCCGCCCCCGCGCCACCGCTCGCGCCACATAGGCCGCCGTGCCGCGCCACACAGGCCCGTCCGCGCCACACAGGCCCGTCCGCGCCACACAGGCCCCGTCCGCGTCGCCTCCAGCCCCAGGACAGGCCCGCCCGGCGCAGAAACCACGCCGGCACCACCCACGCCGCCCCGCGCCCACGGCCGGCCTGCCTCGACGCATCCACCACGCTAATAACAGCAAGAAGTCTTGCGTAGCCTGGGCCGCTGGCGGGGCCGCCAGAAGATCTTGGATCGCTCGCGCGCGACGAGCGCACGCCTCTTGAGATAACAGCAAGATGCGGCGCCAGCCGCGCCTCCGCCGATGTCCCACTCGCTGGTCAGCCCAACCAAATGAGATAACAGCAAGAAGCGTGGAGCGCACGGCGCAGGACGCCTGTCACTCACCTGTTCCGTCGGGCATCAGAGCAGCCTGGCTCACGGGTACCCGAACCAGCCACCCCGCGCCTTTCCTGCCACGCACTGGTTAGTCGCGCTGGCGGGAGCTGCCCAGCATGATCTCGTCCCAGGACGGGACGGAGGAGCGGCGAGCCTTGGCGCTCTTCTTGGCTCCCGGGCGCGGGCGGGCCGACTGGTCCTCGGCGGGCGCGGGCTCGGCGGGGGCCGGGACGTCGGCCTGCGGCTCGGGCGTGGCGGGCGCTTCCGGCTCCGGCTCCGGTGCCGGCGCCGGCCGGCTCGGCCGCTGCGGGTGCCGCCGAGACCGCCGTGGCGGCTGGCTCGGCCGGGGCGGAAGGCTCAGCTGGCGCTCGGCGGCGTCCGTCTCAGTGGACGTCGAGGCCGTGCTCGGCGGACGACGGGGCCTGCGCGGCGACCGCCTGCGCGGCAGCCGCGACAGTCTCCGCTGCGGGTGGCGCGCGGGTCACCGAGGCCGCGGGCGGACCGGCGTCTCCTGGGACGACGCTGCGGCGGTGCGCTGCCGCGGTCGCGGCGGCAGGCGTCGCACCGTCAGGCGCGGGTCGGCTGCGGCGCCACTGGCGGCGAGGTGCCGCCTCGCGGACGGTCGCCGGCGCGGCGGGCGAGGGCGCGCCGCGAGCGCGGCGGCAGCGGTGGCCGCCGGTTCCTGGGCGTGCGTCGGCTCGGCCGCCGCGAGGTGCCGTCGGCGCGGGCCGCGCCTGGGCGAGGTTCTGTGGCAGTTCTGGCCGCTCGTCGGGGAACGCCGGCTCGGGGTCTTCGAAGATGACCGGGCGTGGGGGAGCAGGCCGCCCTCGTTCGGGATCCTCGACGGCGGCCGCGGGGGAGACCTGAGCGGGCGGGACCTGGGCAGCGGGCGGGACCTGCGGCAGCGGCGATACGCGGCAGCGGGCGCCTGGTCCGCGGCCGGGCGCGCGAAGCCGCGGCAGTACTCGGGCGCCTGGTCGCGCACGGTGCGGGCGGCTCGGGCAGCCTCGCGGTACGTCGGCGGCTCGGTCACCGGCGCGCGGTAGGCGGCCGAGGCCGGAGCGGGATCGTCGTAGCCGCGATGCCCGCCGTCCGGGGCGCGGTAAGCCGACGACTGCTCCACGCCGGGCGCACGGTGGTCAGCCGGTTCCTGTGCCGGGCCGCGGTGCGCGGGGGGTTCTTCCGCGGGCGTCGGTATCCGGTACGGAGCCGACTCGGGGAACTCCACGTAGTCACGGTAGGCGGGACGGTTCTGGTGGTCGGGACGGTCCTGCTGCGCGGGACGCGGCGGCACTGGCGGCGTCGGCGTCGGCGTCGGCGTCGGCGACGCCGACGGCCGCTCGGGTGCCGCGAAACGGTCAGACACCGCGGACCGGTCGGACATCGCGGTGCGCTCGGGTGCCGGGGCGGAAGGCGGCATCGGCCGGTCCGCAAGCGAGCGGTCAGCGCCGAGTGACCGGTCCGGGAGGACCGACCGGTCCGGGCGGTAGCGGGACACGCCGGCGCCGCCGACGGATCCGCCGCCCATCCCGGCGGCGGCCCCGAGCCGGGAGGCGATCGGGGTGACGGTCGCCTCGCCTGGCATGGGCACGGGCTCGGCGGGCAACTCGGACTCGGGAAGCGACAGCCGGGCGGCGTTGTCGTCGTCGGGCATGACGTGCCGCCTGCGCGAGTCGAAGACCCATTCGGCGACGTGCAGCCGCCCGCCGGAGGGGAACGTCAGCGAGACCTGCCAGTTGCCGTCGCCGCGCTTGCGCGAGTCCCACTGCCCGTCCGCCGGGTCGGTGCCGGCGGCGGACAGCCGCGCGGTGACGATGTCGCCAAGCCGGGGACCTGGGCCCGAGGAGTCACCCGCCCGCCGCACCGAGCCCGCCTGCGCCTGGTCGGCGATGTAGGCGCGCTCAGCGAGGACAGGACCTTCGAACCAGCGCACGCGCTCAACCGGGATGCCAGCGGCATCGGCGATCTCTTCCGCCGTCTCGCCGGCGCGGATACGTGCCTGGATCTCCTTGGGACGCAACGGACTCTCCACTTCGATCTCGTACTGGGCGAGCCGGGAGGTCTGCCCTTGAGCGACCGCCCGCAGCCGCTCATCGATCGGCAGGATGTACCGTCCGCTTCGTCCCGGGACCGCGAGGACAGCGTAACTGCCGTCCTCGCTGACCGCGACGAAGCGCAGTTCCTGCATCCGGGGTCCCTTCCCTGTGACTCCGCCACTCCTTGGAAGGGGAGCGGCTTCTCAGGTTGCCCTGCCGGCTTCCTGGAGGGCAAGCCCTGCCCTCGGGTGTAAAACACTTAGGTCAAGAGTTTTCCGGTCAGCGTGCCAGAAGAAAAGTACCCCGCCCGGCATGTCCGCCAGATCATGGTGGCATTTACCATGTCCGGACCGCGGGCGGGGTACCTCAATAGCGACGTTCAGGAGTTTCTTCGTGACTCACTGTCGGCGTCGGTGGCCCCGGCCGGACCTTCCGGCCCGTCCGTCGACGTGCTAAGCCCGAGCGCGTCGGCTGACGCGCTCACCGTGTCCGGCTCCGGGCTGTCGACGCTGAGCTTCGACGGCCACCAGTTCCACCGGCCGAGCAGCACAACCGTGCAGGGCACGAGCACGGTGCGGACCACGAACGTGTCCATGATGACGCCGATCGCGAGCCCTGACGCCGACATCCACGATCTGGCTGCCACCCGCGCCGCGCCCGCCGACCACGGCGAACACCGCGAACGTCCCGGCCAGGACCAGTCCGGCCGAGGTCACCGTGGTGCCGGTGACGCCGACGGCGCGGGACACCGCCTCGCGCAGCGGCAGATGATGCGCCTCCTCCCTGATCCGCGTCATCACGAGGATGTTGTAATCCTCGCCAAGCGCTAGCAGGAAGATAAACAACAGGAACGGCAGGATGAAGGTGATGCCGCCGGACCCGCCGATCTCGATGAACATGATGACGGCCAGTCCGAGCGCCGCGAAGTAGGACAGCGCCACGGACGCGATCAGGTAAAGCGGCGCGACCAGCGACCGCATCACCAGCGCGAGCAGCACCCCGATGACGATGATCGCGATCGGGATGACGTGCGCCAGGTCGCTGTTGGAGATCGAGCTGATGTCGTAAAGCGCGGGTGCCTCGCCGGTCACGCCAGAGTCGGTCGCGTGCAGCGTGGGCACCACCGACTCCGCCGCGGTCCTGACCGCGGGAACGGCATTCAAGGCAGCCGTGGTAGACGGGTCGCCTGCCGTGAGCGAGGTCTCGAACTGGATCGTCTTGCCGTCAGCCGAGACGAACTGCGACGTCGCCCGGTACAGCTGGTACGCCTGCGCCCACTGGGTGGCCGTGATCCCGGCCTGGGCGGCCGCGGCAGGCACCGGCGGCGCCGTGGCAGGCAGCGTCCCCGAGCCGAGCAGCGCGTGCAGCTGCGTGTACTCGGCGGGCGTGAAGCCGGTGCCGCCGATCGGGTTGAGCGGCCCGGTCACTCCCGTGAACACCGGCTCCTTCTCGAGCTGCGCGGTCGCGGTGGCGATCGCGGCGGCGTTGTCCCAGGCCGGCGTCGACAGCTTGTAGACGAGGTTGGTCGGGTTGGCCGCCGTGACGGGGAAGTACTTGTTCATCAGGTCGGTGCCGGCCGCCGAGTCGGTGCCGGCCGGCGCGGATATCGTCCCGCCGAATCCGGCGCTCTGGTAGGCGGTGACCGCTACGGACAGCGCGCCAAAGACGATCACGCCGATCAGCAGCGCGGCCGCCGGCCGCTTCACGACCCGCGAGGCAACCCGGCCCCAGACGCCGGTGGTCGCCCCGCCGACCTTGGGCTTCGACGGCCAGAACGCGGCCTTGCCGAAGATCGCGAGCAGGGCGGGCAGCAGGGTGCAGGCCGGCGAGCAGCATCACGCCGATGCCGATGGCGAGCGGGATGCCGAGCTGGGAGTAGATCTGGAAGGTCGCGGCGAGCAGGGACAGCAGGGCCGCGATGACCGTGAGGGCCGAGAACGTGATCGACTCGCCGACCTTGGTCAGCGCGTTGACCACGGCGTCGTGGTTGGCCTGGCCGTTGCGCATGTTTTCCCTGACCCGGAACACCAGGAAAAGGCCGTAGTCGGTGCCCGCGCCGAGCACGAGAACGATGAGCAGCAGCTGCGAGAGCGAGGAAACCTTGAGCCCGTGGTTCCCGAGCTCGCCGATGATCGGCCCGGCGATCAAGACTGACAGCAGCGCGGGGATCACGGTGATGAACGGCGCGAGTACCGACCGGAAGATCAGGAACAGCAGGATGAGGATGAAGATGAACGCGGCGCCCTGCACCTGGTTGCCGGTGTTGCCCGACTGCTTCTGCTGGTCAACATTGATGGCGAGCTGGCCCGCCAGGTGCACCTGCATGCCTGCGGGCGGCCCGGCGGCGGTGATGGAAGAGCGCAGGTTCTTGACGAGATCGGTCATCGCGCCCTGGTCGCTTTGCGACACGTTCGACAGCACCTGAATCTGCGCCGCCTGGCCGGCCACCCCGTTCGGGCCGGGCACCGTGGACTCACCAAGCTCGCGCACCTTCGTCACCGTCGGCACCTTGCCCAGGTCGGTGACCAGGGTGCCCAGGAAGGCCTGGTCGGCGGTGCTGAACGACCCGGTGGACACCGCCGCGACGACGGGTACTGGCGTGACCGACAGCGAGATGCCAAGCGGCGCGGCGAGGTTCGTCGCGTGCTCGCTCGGCGCACTCGCGGGCAAGAAGGCGCTGTTGTTACCCTGCGTCACGCTAGCCAGTGACGGCAAGGCCTTCGGGATCGCCACGGCGGCCGCGATCCAAACAATGAGGACTACCCATCGGAACTTGACGGCGAACTTACCTATACCCCGGAAAATGTCATCAGCGTGCACCCGCCAAGGGTACCGGTATCACAGTCGAGCACTATCGCATTCTCAGCCCGTTCTCAGCTTTGCCGGCTAGGGCCGAGCGGCGGCCCGGGCGATGGCCCGGGCGAGCCGGCTGAAACGGGGCAGGCCAGATCGGCGTTTCGCTACAGGGAGGGGGGTTACCGCGGGACTATATGGGGGAAAATGTCCGGACAGGAAGGCGAGTCACATGCGACACGTAATCGGTATCGGACTGGCCGTCGGCCTGGCGGCGGCGGTGTTCTTCGCCGCGAGCTGGGGTTACCTGCGACTACTGCGGATCCCCGTCGCCAACGGCGGGGCCTCGACCCTGCCCGCCCAGGGCGGCGGGCTGCTCCACGACAGCAACGTCCTCTACGCGTTCGCGGCCGTGGCGGGCACCGCGCTGCTCGCCGGGATCTTCATCGCCGTGCGGCAGATCTCCCCGCTGGCCGCCGGGCTGCCCGGCCTGGCGCTGATCGCGTGGACGGTCGTGTACGGGTTCAGCGTCCGCCGGGCGGTGCACTACATCCCGCTGCGCGGTGACACGTACGGGCTCGGCTTCGAGGCGATGCTCATGAACGGGGTGCTCGCGGCGGCCGGCCTGGCGCTCGTCGTGCCGCTGTTCATCCCCTCGCGCTGGCGCCTGCGCCCCGACGCCATGACCCCCGCGGAGGCCAGGGACGCGACCCAGGTCCTTGAGCCGACGACGATCTCACTGACCGGCAACGACGACTGGACGACCGAGACCGCGCCCCACTGGACGACCGAACCCGACCAGTAGCGAGACGATCCGAGCACCCGAGCTCGACCGGGCGAGCCCGCGTCGCGATCTCGCGGTCAGGCCCGCCGGCTCGCGGGCGGTCGCCCCCGGGCTAGAACTGCGCCTGCTCGGTCGAGCCGGCCAGCGCCACCGTCTCGGCACCCGGCGCGATCGCCTGCGTGACCAGGTCGAAGTACCCGGTGCCAGCCTCGCGCTGGTGCTTGGTGGCGGTGTACCCGAGGGGCTCGAGCCCGAACTCCGCCTCCTGCAGCTTGACGTAGGCCGACATGTCGTCGCGCGCGTACCCGTAGGCCAGCTCGAACATCGACTCGTTCAGCGCGTGGAACCCGGCCAGCGTGATGAACTGGAACCGGTACCCCATCGCGGCGAGCTCCTTCTGGAACTTCGCGATCGTCGCGTCGTCCAGGTGCGCCCGCCAGTTGAACGACGGCGAGCAGTTGTAGGCGAGCAGCTGGGCCGGGTACTCGGCGTGGATCGCGTCCGCGAACGCGCGGGCCTCGCCGAGGTCCGGCGTCGAAGTCTCCATCCACAGCAGGTCGGAGTACGGCGCGAACGCGAGCCCGCGCGCGACGCACGCGTCCAGCCCCGCCCGCACCCGGTAGAACCCCTCCGCCGTCCGCTCGCCGGTCACGAACTGCGCGGTCCCGCTCGTCCACGTCCGACGTCAGCAGCGAGGCCGAGTGCGCGTCGGTCCGCGCGACCACCAGCGACGGCACGTCGAGCACGTCCGCGGCGAGCCGCGCGGCGGTCAGCGTCTTGATGTGCTGCGCGGTCGGGATGAGGACCTTCCCGCCGAGGTGGCCGCACTTCTTCTCCGACGACAGCTGGTCCTCGAAGTGCACGCCGGCCGCGCCCGCCTCGATCATGGCCTTCATCAGCTCGAAGGCGTTGAGCGCACCGCCGAAGCCCGCCTCCGCGTCCGCCACGATCGGCGCCAGCCACTGCTGCTTGGGCGCGCAGGAGTCGACCGACCGCTCCGACCAGGCGACCTGGTCCGCGCGCAGCAGCGCGTTGTTGATCCGGCGCACCATCTGCGGCACCGAGTTGGCCGGGTAGAGCGACTGGTCCGGGTAGGTCTGCCCGGCCAGGTTCCCGTCCGCCGCCACCTGCCAGCCCGACAGGTAGATGGCCTGCAGTCCCGCCTTCACCATCTGCACCGCCTGGTTGCCGGTGATGGCACCGAGCGCGCGCACGGCGTCCTCGGTCTGCAGGAGTTCCCATAGCCGCTTCGCGCCGCGCCTGGCGAGCGTGTGTTCCTCGACGACGGAGCCGCGCAGCCGGATCACGTCCTGCGCGCTGTAGTCGCGCGTGATCCCTGCCCAGCGCTGGTCGGTCTCCCACGACTCGCGCAGATTGGCCGCCTGCTGGCTGATCGTTTCCATGGTGCTGCCTTTCATTCTGTACTGCTAACCGCCGGGGTCCCCCGGCCGCCTGGCGTGTACTCCCACGGTGCGTTAAGCGGCACGTGCCAGCCCAGGACCTTCGTCTGTAAAAAAATGAAAGATTTATCCGAACGGAGGCGTGTTACACTTTTTCACTGATGAAAGAACCTCAGAAATTGGTAGAGACCGAAGGTCTAGACCTCGCCATGTTCGGCCAGCGGCTTAAGCACGCGCGGCGGGCCAAGGGGCTGACCCTGGCCGATCTTGGTGCGAAAGTCGGCCGCACGCCGTCGGTGCTCTCGCTGATCGAGAACGGCAAGCGCGAGCCGAGGCTGTCGCTTGTCGAGCAGCTCGCCGCCGCGCTCGGCGTGCCCGTGACCGAGCTGCTGAAGAAGCAGCCGCCGAGCCGCCGCGCCCAGCTCGAGATCGCCCTGGAGCAGGCGCAGCGGGACCCGTCATACAAGGCGCTTGGCCTGCCCGAGCTTCGGGTGGGCACCCGCGTGCCCACCGACGTGCTCGAGCACCTGGTCGGGCTGGCCAGCGAGCTGCGGGCGCAGCGCTTCAAGCCGACCGCGACACCGGAGGAGGCCCGCGCCGCGAACGCGGCGCTGCGCTCCTCGCAGCGTGAGCGCGGCAACTACTTCGCCGAGATCGAGGAGGCGGCCGCCGGCGCCCTCGACCGGGCCGGCTACGCCGGCGGTGCGCTGTCGCAGGGCATGCTGCTCAACGTGGTCGCCAGGCACGGCTTCGCCGTCAGGTTCGCCAGCGACCTGCCGCGCTCGGTCAGGTCGCTGACCGACCTGCGCGCGGGCCGTATCTACCTCAAGCAGGAGCCGGTCGGCGCCCACTCGCCGCGCGCGGTCATCCTCCAGTCCCTCGGCCACTTCCTGCTCGGGCACGGCACGCCCAAGGACTTCGCCGACTTCCTCCGCCAGCGGGTCGAGGCGAATTACTTCGCCGCGGCGATGCTGATCCCCGAGCGGGCCGCAGTGCCGTTCCTGCGCGCCGCGAAGGACCGCCGCGACCTCGCCGTGGAGGACCTGGTCGACGTGTTCTCCGTCTCCTACGAGATGGCCGCCCACCGGGTCACCAACCTCATCACCCATCACCTGGACGTCGCCTGCCACTTCGTGAAGAACGACGCGAGCGGCGTTATCTACAAGGCCTACCAGAACGACGGTGTCGTCTTCCCCGCCGACGCCACCGGCGCGATCGAGGGGCAGCGGATGTGCCGCCAGTGGTCTGGCCGCCAGGTGTTCGCCGCCGCCGACCGCTACTCGCCGCACTACCAGTACTCCGACACGCCGTCTGGCACCTACTTCTGCGTCGCCCAGGTCGACCCGAGTGCGGGCGACCCGGTGTCGGCCAACACGGCGTACGCGATCACGCTCGGGGTGCCGTTCGACCACTCCCGCTGGTTCCGCGGCCGCGAGGCCACTCTCCGCACCCGGTCACGCTGCCCGGACGGCGACTGCTGCCAGCGCGCCCCCGCCGCGCTCGCCGAGCGCTGGGAGGGCATGGCGTGGCCGTCGGCCCGCGCGCACTCCCACGTCCTGTCCGTCCTGCCGTCCGGCGCGTTCCCCGGCGTGGACGACGTCGACATCTACGAGTTCCTCGACCGCCACAGCTGATTTATTGCGTGGGGGGACGACACCCCCTGCACCCCCCGGCACGGAAGGGCTTCGCCCCTCCGTAGCCTCCCCACGGGAGGACGCAGCAAAGACCGCTGCGCCCCCCGCGCGGTGGCTGAGGTTAAGGCCTTGTGGTTGCTGTCAGCAGGCGTTGCATAACCCGCAACGCCTTGCGCGGTGGCTGAGGTTAAGGCGCCCGCCTTCGCTAGTCGCTTGCCCGGCGCTGAGCCGGTACCGCGACGGCAGCCGCCCGCGGGCCCGGAGCCGGACGTGGGGAGTAATCCGTGATCAGGGGTCCGAGGCCGGCCAGGATCCGCCCGCCCGTCCACGCGTCGCCCGCGGCGATGTATACCTCCGCTAGGTCGATCATCACCGCGGCTTGCACGACCACCGGGGCCCGGCGGTCACGCAAGTACCCGGTGAGGGCGGTCAGGTGCAGCTTCGCCCGTTGCAGGTCGCCGGCTTCGCGGGCGGCGCGGGCCGCGTCCGCGTGCAGGCACTCGATGACGCCGCGCAGCCGCGGCGCGTACCCCGGCGCCCGCCTGGCCGGTATGCGGCTCAGCAGGCGCTCGCTGCTGGCCTGCGCCCGCGGCCAGCCGCCGTGACGCATATTCGGCCGCACCGCGAGGGCATGGATCCTGGCGGCCGCGGTCAGGGCGTCGAGCGGTCTCCCTGCCCGCTGCGCCCGGCGCAGCTTGCCCAGCTCCCAGCGCACGCGGGCGCCCGTGGTCAGGCGAAGCGCGGTCAGGTGAAGGACGGTGATTCCGGTCGGCGGCATGACGTTACCGTTCCGTCGTCACCGCGGTCGTCACGCAGGCCGCGCGGCGGGTCGGCGATGTGCCCGCGGTGACGATCGCCTGCGCGATCAGGTCGTAGCCGGCCGTGCGCCGGTCAAGCACACAGACCAGGCCCGCGCCCATCGCCCGGTCTAGCTGCCAGGGCTCGATGTGCTCGACGACCGCGACGAGGCGCGGCGGGTGCCCCGCTGACACGCTGGCCAGTTCCAGTCCGCACAGCGTCGTCTCGGTCAGCTGCGTGGTGACGACAAGCAGCACATCCGGCTCGTAGGCGTCGTCCCTGGTCAGTACCGCGATATCGGGATGCGCGGACAGCAGGGCAACGGCGCCCTCCATGGTGTTCAGGTCACAGGCGACTATCCTGACCGTAACGGTCCTCACTGATACCTCTTCGGTCGCGCGGCCACCGTTCCCGGTGACCGGACTTGCCCCCAGTGATGAGGCTAGGGAGAGGTTGTTTACAAGAAGTGACTACCTTGTGCGCGCGTGACCGTCAGGCGCTGGCTACGCGCGCCGGGGCGCCGGGTTGCCCGGCGGTGCTGGCGAGGCGGTCCCGCAGGTCATCCGCCTGGGGAAGGCGGAGTTCGTCCAGGATGGCGAGTGCCGCCAGGAACAAGGCGTCCGCGGCGATCCGGTCGCCGGCGGCGACCCTGATGTCGCCGAGGGTCGTGAGGACCCTGGCGACCTCGACGCCGCTGCCCATGGCGCGGTGCAACTCGAGGGCCCGCATGGCGAACTGAGCGGCCCGCTCGAGGTAGCCGACCAGGTGATACGACCGGGCCAGGCTCGCCATCGAGCTGGCTTCGCCGCCTGGATGGTCCAGTTCCTGGTAGATGCGCAGCGCGTCGGTGACCGACACGATGGCCTGCTCGTGGTGGCCAAGCCGGTTCGCGCACGACCCGATGCCCAGCAGGGCGAAAGCCTCGCCGAGCCGGAACCCCGCCGCCCGGTAGAGTTCAAGCGCCTTCCGGTGATGCGCGATGGCGTCGTCGTGGCGGCCCAGCCGGGCGAGCACGGAGCCGAAGTTGCTGTCCAGGTAGGGATGCGGATCAGAGCAGCCGAGCCCCGCGTAAAGCTCCCTGGCCCGCTCCAGTTCGGCCAGTGCCCCGCTGCTGTCCCTCAGGTAGAAAAAGGCGCCAGCGAGCACTCGGTGCATCTGGACCTGCCCGATGACGTCGCCGCAGGCGTAAGAGGCGTCCAGGGCGGTGCGCGCCGTCACGGCCCAGTCGTGCCAGAAGCCCTTGCGCCAGTAGAACAGGGGCAGCCGGTAGGTCAGCCGCCACGCGTACCCGGCGAACCCGTGCTGTGCGGCGCACCTGATGGTGGCTTCGAGAATCCGCTGCTCGGCGGTCAGCCACTCCACCGCCGCCGCGTAGTTCTCTGGCTGCTCCGGCTGAACACCGGGCTCAAGCGGGTCAGGCGCCCGGACCTGCTCGTGCGGCCGGAACTGCTCGAAGCTGCGGTGCGCGGAATGCAGGTAGTAGCTGTGCAGCCGGGACCGTGCCTGCGTGCGGTCGGCATCGGTGTCTGTCGTGACGCACAGCTCGGCGGCGTAGGAGCGCAGCAGGTCGTGAATGCTGAAGCGCTGCGGGCGGTTCTCGTTCAGCAGCCGCGCCCAGGTCAGCTCGGCGAGCAGGGCCCGCGTCTTCGCGCGCGGCGCGCCGAGCAGGCTGGCGGCGGCGGCCAGCGAGATGTCTGGGCCCGCGGCCAGGGACAGCAGCCGGAACACGCGGGAGGCCTCGGGGCTGAGCAGCCGGTACGACCAGTAGAAGACCGTACGGACATCAGGCAGGCCCGTGTCACTGAAGGCGTCGAGGCTTCCCTGGGTCGCCCGCAGCTCGGTGGTGACCACGGACAGCGGGAAACGGGGACGCGCGGCGGCCCGGGCCGCCACCATGGCCAGCGCCAGGGGAAGCCTCCCGGATAGCGACGCGATCTCCGCCGCCGCTTCCGGTTCGGCCGCGACCCGGTCGGCGCCGAGCCGGACGGAGAGCGCCTCGCGTGCCTCGGCCGGGGAGAAGATGTCAAGGCTGAGCAGCCGGGCCCCGTCGCCGGCGACCAGCCCGGTCAGGCAGTTGCGGCTGGTGACGATGGCCGCGCAGCCGGGGGCACCGGGAAGCAGCGGCCGCGCGTGGTCGTCGTCGCGCGCGTTATCGAGCACGACCAGCATCCGCCGCCCCGCGAGCAGGCTGCGGTACAGCGCGGCCAGGCCGTCCAGGTCGGACGGGACGCGCTCCGGCGGTACGCCGAGCGTCGCGATGAACCCGCGCAGCGCCTCGGCCGGGCTGACCGCCGCCTCGCCTGGCGCGAAGCCGCGCAGGTTCACGTACAGCTGGCCGTCGGGGAAGCGGTCTGCCACCGCGTGCGCGCAGTGCACGGCCAGCGCCGTCTTCCCCGCGCCGGGCATGCCGTCGATCACGACCGCCGGGATCGGCTGTGCGGTCTGCGGGGTCAGCAGCCCCGACACGTAGGCGGTCTCGGCCCGGCGTCCAGCGAAGGCGGCCAGGTCAGCGGGGAGCTGGGCCGGGCGAACCGGCGGGCGGTCGCTCGCGGGCGGCGCCAATGCCTGCTGCCCAAGCACCCGGCCGTGCGCGTCGCGCAGCCCCGCTCCCGGGTCAAGCCCCAGGTCGTCGGCCAGCCGGGCCCGCACGGTCTCGTAGACGGCCAGCGCCTCGGCCTGGCTGCCCGCCGCGGCCAGCGCCAGCATCAGCCGGGCGTGAACCGGCTCAGCGAGCGGGTGACGGCCGGCGGCCTGCCGCAGCGCCGGCAGCACTTGCCCGGCCAGCCCGGCCGCGAGCGCCGCGTCGGCCGCCTCCCGCGTAACGGCAAGGCACTCATGGTCCACGGCGGTGAACGCGGGATGCTCCCAGCCGGCCGCCACCCCGTCCGCGCAGGGCCCCTGGCACAGGGCAAGGGCCACCGCGAACAGCGGCACCGCCTGCGCCTCAAGACCGTGCGCGACCGCTTCGCGGCCCCGCCCGGCCAGCTCGCGGAACCGCAGCAGGTCCAGGGCCTCCGCGTCCGCCGCGACCCGGTAGCCGCCGGCGTGCCTGACCAGCCAGCGGCCCGCGGCCCGCGGCGGCAGGCCCGGCTCGAGCACCCGGCGTAGCATGCCCACGTAGCGGTGCACGATGTTGATCGCGCTCGCCGGCGGGTCGGCCCGCCACAGCAGGTCGACGAGCTCGCTCAGGCTCGTCGGCTGCCCGCCGCGGGCCAGCAGCAAGGCCAGGATGGCCCGCTGCTGCGGCGGCCCCAGGTCCAGTTCCGCCTCACCACGCCAAGCCCTGACCGCACCAAGGACGGTAAACCGCATCGCAGGCTGCACGGCTGACAGTGCCCCCCTTTCGCCGCCCGGACTAGCCCGCCCAGTCAGGACTCGGCGGCAAGTGCCCGCCGCGCGGCTCGCCCGAAGCAACAACCAATGCGTACGGCATCGCCTGTTCTTTCCCCGGATCAGGCGCTCTGCATTGCCGTATGCAATCGATTTCAACACTACTCGCCAAGACCCGGGCCATCCGGGCGTATTGAATTACGTAAATCACGCTTTACGGGCGTGACATCCAGCTTTAGAGGCGTGACATCCAGAGGAAGACGCAGATCGCGAGCAGGCTCACCACGGCGACGATCACGGCGACCAGGGCATTCGAGACCAGGACACCGATGATGGTCGCCGCGACGATGGCGGTGACGACCAGCGCGCCGACCACGATCTTGACGTCGGTGGGTGTCTTCGGCCCCACGTAGCTCGGGTAGGCAGGCTTGACGCCCCACTCCTGCGATGGCACGGGGATGGGCGATATCGCCCGCGGTCCCGTCGGCTGCGGCGCGGGCGCCAGTACCGGCTGCCGCTGCGGCACCAGCGACGTCCCAGGAGCGGCGGCCGTCGCGGGCTCGGGCTCATGCTCAAGGTCCGCGTCCGGTTCGCGCGCGGTGCCAGGCACCGGGCCAAGCTCCCGCGTCGGCGCGAGCGGCGCGTCGGTGGCGGGCCGGGCGACCGGGATGAACGACCTGGCCGAGCCGGGGACCTGCCCGTCAGGTCCCAGGTAGGCGGTTCCCCACTCGAGGCCCGACCCGAACACGAGCAGGCCGACGCCGCCAGGGCCGACGAGCTCGCGCTGCGTCGTGAAGTCCCGCGGGCCGAACTCCCCTGGATCCGCGAGCGTCCGCCACCAGCCGACCTCGAGGGCGGCCGAGTACATCCGGGCGGCGTCCTCGCGCAGCAGCCGCAGGTCCGTGTCAGGCAGCGTGAACGAGTCGCGCTCGTCGCGGGAGATGCCATCCCCCGGGGTCTCGCCGGGTCCGGCCTCAAGGAAGCCGTCGACCACCAGGTACCTGCCCTCGTCGTCGGCCAGCACCCGCCCGTAAAGCAGCCCGCCGGCGATCCTCCGCTCCCGGCTCGCGGACTCCGCCGCCGACCGCAGGTCACGCGCCACCTCTGGGTCCACGAGCACGGCACCCTCACCGTGGCCGAACACCTCGTGCCCGACATAAGCGCCCCGCAGCCGGAACAGCGGCTCCTCCTGGCCCGCCTGGAACGCGGCACCGCCGTCGGTCATCCGCTACCCCTCTCCCTGAGGTCTCCTGAGGCGCCGCTCGCGCGCAAACGGCCCAGGCACAGCGCGGCCTTCTTCCGAGGTTACTGGTTAGCGGGGTAGCTGTTTAGGCTGAATTTTCCGCCCTCGATGTGTTTCCGTGCGGTTGCGGCCGGCTGACGGGCGTGACGTGGCAGGGCGGTACCGAAGTGACCACGCCGCCGCGGGGCGGTGCCTAGCGGCGCGACGTCCAGACGCTACCGAGGATCACGAGAGTGCCGATCACGGCGATGATCACCGCGACGATCACGTTCGACACCAGCACCCCGACGATGATCGCCACGGCGACGGTGACGGCGATCAGCGCGCCGACCACAAGCTGAACGTCGGCCGGCGTCTCAGGGCCCGGGTAACCCGGTCGCGCGGGCCGGGCCACCAACCTTCGCGTTACCGTCCGAACCGGGGCGGCCGCGCTCCGCCTGACCCGCCGCCGCGGCGGTGCCGCCGCCGGCCCGGCGTCGGCGGGCAGCGGTTCCTGTACCAGGGTTTCGCCTGCCGCGAGGTCCACCACTTCCGGCTCGGGCATGACTCCGGCCTCCGGGCCAGGGCCGGGCGGCGGCCCGGGGGCGGGGGCCGTGACGAGCGTCCCGGCCGAGTCGGCGGCATGGCCGTCCGGTCCGAGGTAGGCGGTTCCCCAGTGGATTCCTGAACCGTACACGAGCAGGCCGACGCCGTCGGGGCCGACCAGTTCGGCCTGCGTCACGAAGTCCTGCGGGCCGAACTCACCCAGCGCGGCGAGGGTACGCCACCAGCCCGCCTCGAGCGAGCCGGAGTACATCCTGGCGGCGTCCTCGCGCAGCAGTCGCAGGTCGGCTCCCGACAGGGTGAAGCCGTCGGCGCCGTCGCCGGAGATCCGGTCGCCGCTGTTCTCCCCCGGCCCGGCCTCGAGGTAGCCGTCGATGACCAGGTAAGCGCCCTGCTCGTCGGCCCAGCCGCGGCCGTAGAGCAGGCCGCCGGCGATGCGCCCTTCCTGGGTGGCGAACTCCGCGGCGGACCGCAGCTCCCGCGCGACCTCCGGTTTCACGAGCACGGCACCGTCGCCGCCGCCGAAGGCCCGGTACCCGGCGTACGCGCCTCGCGGCCGGAACGGGACCCTGACCTCTTCCGTGCCCGGCTGGAAAGCGGCCCCGCCGTCGGTCATCGCTACCCCTCTCCCTGAGGTGGCCGTCCGCGATGCGCCAGCCCGGCGCAGCGCAGCTCACTTTCGTGATTACTGACTCTTCTGCCCGGCTGGAAGCGGCTTATCCGGCGGTTTCCAGGTATTTGGGCGGGTGACGGCTAGCCGGCCGGGGCGGTGAAGCCGTCCGCGCCGACGGTGACCTCGGCGGTCTGGGCGAGTTCGGTGACCGGGCGGACCTTGCCGTCCAGGTCGAGGACCGGTGATGCCTCCGCGTACCAGGAGGGAATGACCGCGTTGCCCCAGAAGTCGCGCCGCCGGGGGTCGAGCACCGACCAGCGGAGCACCGGGTGGTCCGGGTCGCCGGTGTAGTAGTCGGAGGTGTAGATCTCCAGCCGGTGCCCGTCCGGGTCGCGCAGGTACACGTAGAACGCGTTGGAGACGCCGTGCCTGCCTGGACCGCGCTCGATGCACTCCTCGATGTGCAGCGAGCCGATGATGTCGCAGATCCGCAGCACCGAGTGCGCCTCGTGGGCGAAGAACCCGAGGTGGTGCAGGCGCGGCCCCGCGCCGCCGGTGAACGCGACGTCGTGCACGGTCTGCTTGCGGTACATCCAGGCCGCGTAGACGGTCTGGTCGTCCTCGATCGTCTCCGACAGGCCGAAACCGAGACCGGAGTAGTACGCCTGCGCGCGGTGCACGTCGGGCACGCAGATGTTGAAGTGGTCGAGCCGGGCGACCTCCGCGCCGCGCCGCAGGTCGTAGCGCTGCTGCAGCCGCTCGGGATGCGCGGCGGAGGCGAAGAAGTCGACGAGGAACCCCAGCGGGTCCTCCACGCGGACGACCTCGCCGAGCCCGCGCACCGTCCCGGCGGGCAGCCGCTCGGTCCTGCAGTTCAGCGCCGCGTAGTACGCCTCGGCCCGGTCGAGGTCAGCGGCGGACCGCACGCGGTAACCGAGCGCCCCGGCCGCCGCCTCAGGGCCCGACCTGACGATCAGGTTGTGGTGCGTGAGCTCGTCGTACCCGCGCAGGTACAGCGCGGAGGAATCCTCGTCGGTCACGACGAAGCCCAGCAGGTCAACCCAGAAGCGCCGGGCCTCCGCCAGGTCGGTCACGACCAGCGTGGCGTACGCCGACCGCACGATGTCGGGCACAGTGTTGTCGGGCACAGGGGGGAGGGGGGAATCTGCCATGATCAAGCTCCAAAACGCGGGACGTGGGTGTCGCCGAGCGCGACGTGCACGATCCTGGACTCGGTGTAGAAGTCGATCGAGTGCTGCCCGCCTTCCCGGCCGAGCCCGCTGTTCTTCACCCCGCCGAACGGGGTGCGCAGGTCTCGCACGTTGTGCGAGTTCACCCACGTCATACCCGACTCGACGAGCGACGCGACGCGGTGGGCCCGGCGCAGGTCCGACGTCCAGAGGTAGGCGGCGAGCCCGTAGCGGGTCGCGTTGGCCAGATGGACGGCCTCCTCCTCGGACTCGAACGGCGTCACGCAGACGACAGGGCCGAAGATCTCCTCCTGGAAGATCCGCATCGACGGCTTCACGTCGGCGAACACGGTCGCCGCCAGGTAGTTACCCGCGGGGAGCCCGGCAGGGCGCCGCCCGCCGGCGACGAGCCGCGCCCCCTCCCGCGCGCCGAGGCGCACGTAGGACATGACCCGGTCGTAGTGCTCCTGGTGCACGAGCGCCCCGATTTCCGTGGCGGGGTCGGACGGGTCACCGACCCGGACGCGGTCCGCGCGCCGCGAAAGGCGGGCGACGACGGTGTCATACACCGCTCGTTCGGCCAGGATCCGGGAACCGGCGGTGCACCGCTCGCCGTTCAGCGACATCACGCCGAACAGGGCGGAGTCGATCGCCGCGTCGAGGTCCGCGTCGGCGAAGATGACGCACGGCGACTTCCCGCCGAGCTCCATCGAGAGCCCCTTGAGGTGGTCGGCGGCCGACCGCATGATGACCTGCCCGGTCGCGGTCTCGCCGGTGAACGAGATCCTTGGCACGCCGGGGTGCGCGACGAGCGCGGCGCCCGCCTGCTCGCCGATGCCGTGCACGATGTTGAACACCCCGTCGGGCACACCCGCCTCGGTCATGATCTCCGGCAGCAGCGACGCGGACAGCGGTGTCCACTCCGCCGGCTTCAGCACGACCGCGCAGCCCGAGGCGAGCGCGGGCGCGAGCTTCCACGACTCAAGCATGAACGGCGTGTTCCACGGCGTGATCAGCCCGGCCACCCCCGCCGGGCGGCGCAGCACGTAGCCGAGCTGGCCGGGGGAGGAGAACGCCTCCTCGTGCTGCGCGACGATCACGTCGGCGAAGTAACGGAAGTTCTCCGCGGCCCGCGCCGCCTGCCCCTTCGCCTGCGTGACGGGCAGCCCGGTGTCGAAGGTCTCCATCGCGGCGATCCTCATCGACCGCGCCTCGATGCCGTCGGCGATCCGGTTGAGCACCCTCGCCCTGGCCCGCGCCGCCATCCCCGGCCACGGCCCGCGGGCGAACGCCTCGGTCGCCGCCTCCGCGGCCGCCTCGACGTCGTCCGCGTCGCCGGCCGCCGCCCGCGCGTACACCTGGTTGCTCACCGGGTCGGCGACGCCGAACGTGCCGCCCCTGACGCTCGGCACGTGCCGGCCGCCGATGAAGTGCTCGATGTCCTCGCGGCAGCTCCAGGCTGGGCTTGTCCGCAGGCTGCGGCTCGGTCACGGCTTCTCCCATCATCATCCCGAACGACTTCGTGCTTCGCGTCCCCGCTACATGGCTACCTTGGCGACGGGCCCGTCAAGGACGGCCGCGCCCGCCGCGAGCAGCCGCAGCGCGGTCGCCTGGCCTGCCTCGGTAAGCGGGACAAGCGGCGGCCTGACGAAGCCTGAGCCGATGAGCCCGGCCTGGGCCAGCACCCACTTGGCGGCCGCCGGGTTGGTCTCGGTGAAGATCACGTCGGTCACCGGGTGCAGCGCGAAGTGCAGGTCGCGCGCCTTGTCGAACTCCCCGTTCGTCCAGTGCTCATACATCGTCGCCACGGCGCGCGGCGCCAGGTTGGCGGTGGCGGAGACGAACCCGGCCCCGCCGAGTGACAGCAGCGGCAGGCAGAGCAGTTCGATCCCCGACCAGATCAGCGTGTCCCGGCCGGCGACGTGCAGCACCCGGGAGAAGTGCTCGAAGTCCTTCGTGGTCTCCTTGACCCCGACGATGTTGGCGTGCGCCTTCCGCAGCCGGGCCACGGTCTCCGGCGCGATGTCGACCGCGGTCCGCGACGGCACGTTGTAGGCGATCAGCGGCAGGTCGGGGAACTCCCGCGCGACCGTGTCGTACCAGTGGAACAGGCCCTCCTGGGTGGGCCGCGCGTAGTACGGCGTGATGATCAGCGCCGCGTCCGCCCCCGCGTCCCGCGCGATCGCGGTCAGCTCAAGCGTCTCGTCCAGCTTGGCGGAGCCGGTCCCAGGCACGAACGGCACCCGGTCGGCGATCTCATCCGCCGCCGCCCTGATCGCGGCCGCGCGCTCCTTGGTGGACTGCGCGGACGGCTCTCCGGTCGACCCGCCGAGCGAGATGCCGTGACTGCCGGATTCGAGCTGCCAGCGGATCAGGTTCCGCAGTCCGCCGGTGTCGGCTGCCCCCTCCGACGTGAACGGCGACACCACGGGCGCGATCGACCCGCGGATCCTGGCCGGGTCGCTACGGAACCTCATGGGCCTGCTCCTCTCGCTCGGCCAGCCAGGCCTCGTAGGCGACCTGCCAGCGCTTGCCCAGCGGGTACAGCCCGTCGACGGACTCGCCCTTGGCGACCATCGCCGCGGCGAACTCCTCCTGCAGTTCCTGCTCGGCGGCGTCCTGCGCCACCTCCATGGCCAGGTGCGCGGGGATGACGATGACCCCGTCACCGTCGCCGACGATGAGGTCGCCAGGCGTCACGGTGACGCCGGCGCAGGCGATCGTGGCGTTGACCTCCCACGGTACGTGCCGCCGCCCGAGCACGGCGGGGTGCGTCGCGCCGTAGTAGACCGGCAGGTCCATGGCGTGCAGCGGCTGGCTGTCCCTGATCGCGCCGTCGGTGACGATGCCCGCCGCGCCGCGGACCTGGGCGCGCAGCGCGAGGATGTCGCCGACCGTGCCCGCGGTCGGGTCGCCCCGTGCCTCGATGACCAGGATCTCACCCGGCCGTACCTGCTCGACGGCCCGCTTCTGCGCGTTCAGGCCGCCGCCGGGCAGCGTCCCGCCGCGGGCGGCGAACAGGTCCTCGCGGAACGGCACGTAGCGCAGCGTCCTGGCGAAGCCGACCATCTTCCTGCCGGGCTTGGTGGCGTGCAGCCCGTCGAGCGTGACGGAGTTGAAGCCCCGCTTGCGCAGCTGTGACGACAGGGTCGCGGTGCTGACCTTGGCGAGCGCGCGCAGCAGGTCCGCGGGGGTGTCGGCGGGCCCGGGCGCGCCGCTGGCGCCGTAGGCGGCCTCACGCTGCGCGTCGTCCTGGTTGGGCATCGCACCCGGCGGGGACAGCGCGTAGTCGGCTTCCCCGACCGGCGAGCGCAGCCGCCCCGTGGACAGCCAGCCGTCGTCTGCGGTCTCGCCGGCATCCCGGTGTCCGTCCCGGCAGCATCCCGCGCGTCCGATATGGCGGTTTGTGCCATCGGGCGCGCGCCCGGGGGGTCGTCCCTCCCGGGAGATAGCCGCGCGGACCTCGACCTCGACGAGGTCGCCCGGCCTGACCACGGTCGACCCCGTGGGGGTGCCGGTGAGTATCACGTCACCCGGCTCAAGCGTGGTCAGCCTGGAGGCGTCCGCCACGATGTCGGCAAAGGAGAAGAGCAGGTCTTCACCGCTGACGGCGTCCTGCGCGAGCAGCCCGTTGACCCAGGTCCGCAGGCGAGACCCGCTCCGGGTCGACGGCCCTGGCGTCGAGCAGCCCCGGCCCGAGCGGGGTGAACCCGTCGATGCCCTTGGACCTGAGGTTTGACCCGCCGTCGGCGTACCGCAGGTCGTAGACGCCGAAGTCGTTGGCCGCCGTGATCCAGCGCACGTGCTCCCAGGCGTCGGCGGGGGAGACACGGCACGCCCTGGTGCCGATCACGAGGGCGACCTCGCCCTCGAAGGCGAGCAGCTCGCACCAAGGCGGCCGCAGCACCGGGTCGCCGTCGGCGGCGAGGGTGCTCGGCGGCTTGAGGAAGTACGAGGGCCACAGGGGAAGGCGGCCACGCTCCATCGCCCGGCTCCGGTAGCTCAGGTGCACGGCGATGATCTTGGAGGGCCGCTGGCCCGCGAGTGGGTGCGCCATCATGCCCTCCGCCTGCTGCTCTGCGTGCTCTGCCATCACTGAAGATCGTATATGAAGCTGCGTCGCGCGGACAGGCCCCTGGTTGGGCATTAGGCTAGGGCCCGTTCGGCACGGCGATGATCTAAGGGGCATAGGTGAAGCTACTGGTGACGGGCGGGGCTGGGTACATCGGCGGCGTGGTCACGCACGCCCTGGTCGAGGCGGGCCACCGGGTCGTGGTGCTCGATGACCTGTCGACCGGCTTCGCGGACACCGTCCCCGCCGGGGTGGAGTTCCACCGGCTGCCCGTGCACCAGGTCGGCGCGGTGCTCACGCCCGACTCCGGCTTCGACGGCGTGCTGCACTTCGCCGCGAAGATCGAGGTCGCGGAGTCCGTGGCCCGCCCGGACCTGTACTGGGACGTCAACGTGGGCGGCACGATGGCCGTGCTCAACGCGGTCCGCGTGGCCGGCGTGCAGCGGATGCTCTTCTCCTCCACGGGGTCGATGTACGACCCGACGAGCGTCGTGCCGCTGCCAGGCGGCGGGTTCAGCAAGCTGACCGAGGACGCCGTCATCCGGCCCAAGAACCCGTACGCGGCCACCAAGCTCGCGGTTGACCTGATGCTGGCGGGCGAGTGCGAGGCCTTCGGGCTCGGCGCCGCCTCCCTGCGCTACTTCAACGCCTCGGGCGCGGTGCTTACGGAAGACGGCGGTCACCTGGGCGAGCGGCACACCCCGGAGTCCCACCTCATCCCGATCGTGCTCCAGGTCGCCGGCGGCAAGCGCGACCAGCTCATGATGTACGGCGACGACTACCCGACCCCGGACGGCACCTGCGTGCGCGACTACATCCACGTCGCCGACCTGGCCGAGGCGCACCTCCTCGCACTTGGCGCGATCAAGCCGGGCCTGCACGAGGTATACAACCTGGGCAACGGCGACGGCTACAGCGTCAAGCAGGTCATCGAGGCGGCCCGCGAGGTCACCGGTCACCCCATCCCGGTCAAGCTGGCTCCGCGCCGCCCAGGCGACCCGGCCGCCACGGTCGCCGCGAGCGACAAGGCCCGCCGTGAGCTGGGCTGGCACCCGGCCCGCCCGGCCCTGCACGACATCATCGCGGACGCCTGGTCCTTCCACCAGTCCGTCTGGTCGCTGAGTACGCGATAGCGGCCTCAGCGACCCAAGATCGCTTGCCTGCCGGACGACTGACCCGCTCCGTCTGGATAACAGCAAGAAGCTACCTTTGCCACGCGCTGGATCTTGCACCACTCTTTCGCACCGGGCCCGCGCGTGCCCGTTCCGTCCGGTTTGTCCGGGCGGCTCCGCGCCCCGGACCATGATCATGTGGATTCAGCATCTAATACGATGCGGAATCCACATGATCATGAAAATTCCTTTCGATTACGCCACGTCCTGCCGCGGGCGCCGCGCCGTCGCCGGCCGCGTACCTCAGCCTCCGGCTTTACTCGGGCCAGACCTGGCGGGCGAGGCGCACCACCAGCTCGAGCTTGGCGCGCTGCGCCTCGGGCGTGACCGGGTTGGCGATCGGCACCGACGCGAACCCGCACTGCGTGGACAGCGCCAGTTCCGCGAGCGGCTTGAAGCCGGCGGCCTCCTCGATCCTGGCGAGCACGTCGGCGTCGTACTCGAGCTCCGGCGCCTTCGTGGTGAGCAGGCCGAGGACGACGGCGGTGCCCGGGCGGGTGTCGGCCAGCGGCTCGAACCCGCCCGCGCGGTCCGAGTCGTACTCGAGCAGCAGCCGGTCCACCGCCAGCCTCGGGAACAGCCGGGCGGAGATCGCGCCGTACCCGCCGGCGGAGTGCCACGCGCCGGCCGGGCCGTTGCCCCGGCAGACGTGCAGCGCCGAGGTGATACCGCTCAACCCGTCGAACAGCGAGCTGTCGAGCGCGGCGTCGAACTCGAGTTCCGCGTCCGGGTCGCGGCCTGCCGCCCGCATGGCGGCGATCGTGTCCGGGTCGCACAGGGAGCCGTAGTTGGGCGCGTCGAGCTGGATGTAATCGCAGCCGAGGTCGATCAGCGTGTGCGCGACCGAGCGGAGGTAGTCGCGGATCTCGGTGAGGAACTCCTCGGGAGACCCGTAGCCCGCCGCTTGTGAGGCGGTAGGCGACCAGTAGCGCCGGTGGTAGCTCGGCGCGGGCATGGTGAACTTGGTCCTGCTCTGCGCGTACCTCGCGAGGAAGGCGTACTCGGCGGCCATGTCGCCGCTGCGCGGCGCGGTCGCGACGCGGCTGGTCACCGAGGGGTAGCCGCCGCCGCTGCTTCCCCCCGTGCTGCCGCCCGCGCCGCCGGCCGCGCCGGTTGCGGTCGCGCCGAAGCGCCCCTCGGTCGCGCCCCGCCAGTTGAGCGCCGACTGGCCGCCGCCGACCGCGAACGCGTCAACGAACCGCGGTGTCTGCGCCCAGGAGACGCGGCGGACCTCCCCGTCGGTGATGACGTCGAGGCCGACCTCTTCCTGCAGCCTGATGGCGTCCCGCACCGCGTCGCCGAGCAGGGCGTTGTCCGCGGGTGAGGAGCGGCGGGCCGCGCGGACCACCGCGTCGTCCCGCAGCAGGCTGCCCACGGTCTCAGCCCGGGGGAAGGCCCTGCGGGACCCTCCCGGCCGCGCTTGTTCGCGCGTCTCGGCGCTCTCTACGTTCACTTGTCTCCTCCGACAGGGTAAGGCGGGTGGTGCGGCGTCAGGCCGGGTAGGTCAGCGGATCTTGCCGAGCGCGGGGATCACCCGCGCGGGGTTCTCGTTGAAGATCTTTATCTTGTCCTCTTCCGAGAGGAAATCGAAAGTCCCGATCACCGGGACCAGGTCGTCGCTTGTCCGGCCCGTTTCCGGCCGGACGGCGCGGCCGGACCCGGGTGCCTCGGTGCCGAATAGCATCCTTGGCACGCCGCGCTGCTTGATGGCCGCTTCGAGAAACACAAGGTCGTAGCCGCACGTGTCGTAGAAGAGATTCTGCGACAGGTCCTTCTGCGCGAGGTGGTGGTCGGTCGGGACGAACCGGTCAAGCGCCCCGCCGCAATGGCAGATGATGACGCGAAGCTCGGGGAAGCGCGCGAACACGTCGCCGTGCGACAGGAACTGGCCGGCCAGGTACTGCTCGGTCAGGAAGCCGAGCTGGTAGTTGTGCGGCACCACGCGGAACCGCGGGTCGAGCGAGTTCGTGCCGTGCACGATCAGCGGGATGCCGAGCTCCTGTGCCCGCGCGTAGACCGGGAACCAGTAGGGCTCGTGCATGCCGGGGGTGGTACGGCGGCCCGCCGGGTCGGGGGAGACGTAGGCGGCGACGAAGCCGAGCTCGCGGACGCACCGGTCAAGCTCGGCGACGCAGCCGGACAGGTCGGGCGCGGCCGAGTCCTGCGGCAGCATCGCCGCGCCGAGGAACCGGTCGGGGAACATCTGGCACTGCTGGTGGATCATGTCGTTCACGTACCTGGTCCACGCGGGGATCAGGTGCGGCTCCATCCAGCCCATGGTAAGGAACGGGCGCGGCCCGATGACCTGCACGTCGATGTTCCGCTCGTCCATGTAGCGCGCGTGCGCCGCGGCCGCGGCGTGGAAGTCCTCCACGGTGACGCCCGCGGGGCCTGCCTTCTCCTGGCCGACTGGCGACGCCATCGGCGTGTTCGACCCCATCATCATCACCAGGAACGCGTTGGCGCTGGCCGGCACCGACACGTGGCCGTGGACGTCAAGCACGGGGAGGTTGTGATACACGCGGTGATTCCTTCCGTTATCTGGCTCGGTGAAACGGCCTAGCCCGCCTCTGCCCCGGTGGCGGCGCCGTGAACCCCGGAGACCCCGGCGGGGACGGGCCCCTCGATGTGCGGGCGGGCCACCATGGCCCGGTCGCCGCCGCGGAACCCGGACCAGAAGGTGACCAGGTAGACGGCCGCGAACACGGCGGCGAGCAGGGTCAGGCCCGCGGCGAGTCCCCAGAATCCCTCGAACGCCTGGACGGACGGCAGCGGCGGGCCTGGCGGCGCGCCGGGGGCGGGCGGCAGCGTGTTGGACGTCAGGAACGCGCCGAACACCGCGCCCGCGATCGACCCGCCGACCCCGGTCGCCAGGATCGGCGAGATGCCGAACATGCGGCCGACGTGCTCGGGCGGTATGTCCTCGACGTAGATGAGGCCGAACGACGAGCAGACCATGCCGTTGCCGATGCCGACAAGCACCATGCAGATGACGAGCTCGGCGAGGGAGCCGTGGAACGCGATCACCAGCAGCAGCCCGAGACCCTCGACCACGCAGCCGGCGAAGAGGAACGGCCCCTTGCCGCTGAACCGGGAGAGGTACCCGGTGACCGGTCCCATCACTATCATCAGCCACTCGACGGGGACGATCACCAACGCGCCCACGACCGGGCCCGCGCCGAGCCCGTTCAGCCCGGGCACGTGCGGCAGCTGCGCGAACGTGGACGTGGCGACGAGCGCGCCGAACAGCCCGAACCCGGCGAGGACGGACACCGCGTTGTTGACCCACATGGGCCGCGACCAGAACACGGCCTGGTCCACCAGCGGGTTCTTCACCCGCCGCTCGACGATCACCCAGGCGATCGCCACCACGACGGCCACCACGATGAGGAAGATGACCTCCCACGAGCCCCAGCCCCAGGTCGGCTCCTCGCTGAACGCGATGTCGAGCGCGATCGCCGGGATGGCGAACCCGACCGCGCCGAACGGGTCGACGGACCGCCACCAGTGGTCCGGTGCGCCCGCCGGCCGGCCGCGGCCGTTGGGCACGAGGAAGACCATCCCCACGATGCCGAGCGCCGCCAGCACGCACGCGCCCCAGAACACGATCCGGAACGACGCGTGGTGCTCGACGATGAGCCCGGCGATCACGCCGCCGACCCCGAGGCCGAGGAAGAGGAACGCGCTCATCAGCGAGATCGCGATTTTGCGCCGGATCACGGGGAACTCGTCGTTGATGATCCCGGCGAGCATCGGGAACAGCACCAGTCCGACGCCGGTGATCGCGCGGCCGACGAGCAGCAGCGGCAGGCTGGAGCTGAGGGCCGAGATCAGCGCGCCGACCGCGAGGCAGGCGAGCCCGACGATCACGAGGGACTTCTTCCAGCCCATCGTGTCGCCCAGGCGGCACAGCGTCGGCACGAACGCGGCGCCGGACAGCAGTGCGATCAGGCTGATCCAGATCGCCGCGACGGCGCTGATGTGGTACGCCGCCTGCAGTGAGGTCACCAGCGGCACGAGCATGTTCGACGGGATCGAGTAGCCGAGCAGCGCGAACAGCAGGGCGGCGGTGACGACCGTCATCCGGCGGCCGGACAGGCGGATTCCTTGGGGGATGGTCATGGTTGGCATGCTCATCGTTGAGCCACCTCGCAACTGGGGGGAGTGGAGCGGAGATGGGTGTGGGGTTCTAGTGCCAGTGGGCGAAGGCCATGCCGGTCCCGGTGCCAGCCGGGGTCCGGTAACCGGGAACGTAGTCGACGATGGTCGCCGTGAGGCCTTCGAGCGCCCCGGCGGCGGTGACCCAGTTGAGGATCTCCGAGTTTCCCGAGCGGAGCCTGTCGCGGGGGATGGCACCGAGTGCGGCCGCGTCCTTGGCGGCGATCGCGTCGAGGACACCGCGGTCGAGGCTCTCGTCGATGACGAAGTGGGTCAGCCCGCCCGAGGCGATCACGGCGACCCGCGCGTCGGACTCCCAGCTCTCGACCGCCTGGCGCAGTTCCCTGCCAAGCGCGTGGCAGCGCGCGGCGGACGGCACGTTCGGCGGGTAATAGGTGTTGACGAAGACCGGCACGATCGGCGTGGTCGCCGGCAGCCCGAGCCGGTACCTGGGGAAGGTGAACGCGTGCCCCAGGGTGCGCCCGGCCGGCTGCCTCGAGAACACGGTCAGGTCGAAGTCGGCCAGGGCCAGCCGCTCGGCGATGTGCGCGCTCAGTTCCGTGGCGACCGGGTGGACGGCCTTTTCCTCGCCGTGCACCGCCCAGTAGGCCGCCTGGATTCCCTTCGGCAGCTTGGCGAAGGCGTCCGCGTCCGGCGCCATGTCGAACAGCTCGGTCCCGGTGAAGCAGGCGAAGGCGGGGATGCCGTCGTCGACGAACAGCTCCCGCTGGTCGTCGCCGATGACGAGCGCCAGGTCCGCGTCGGCGGCCTTGAGCGTGGCGGCGAGCGACTCGATCGCCGCCTGGACCCGCTGGTACTTGCCCTCCCAGACCTCGGGCTTGAGCTCCTCGGCCATCCTCGGGTCCGCGCCGGCCAGCGTCTCCTCGTAGGTGTGGTAACTGGCGTCCTTGCCGAGCAGCGGGTACCGCTGGTCGCGCAAGGCGTGATCAGGCCACATGTCAACCCCTGAACTGAGCTGGGGCGTATGCGACGAGGCAATGCCAATAACGATATCTGCCATGTCCCGGCACCTCTTCTTGCGAATTCGTGGGCTAGGTGCGTCAGTGCTATCTGTCCTCGGGTTAGGCATGCCTGTCTGCTCCGGTAGCGTTCACGCTAGAAACCGGGCAATACGGTGTCAACACCGGTTAAGCGCTCATGCGGAAAATGTGCGTAACTGACAATTACGCGCCCCCGCGCTTGTGCCACCGCCATCCGCCGGTACCGCACAGCGGAATCCGCGCGCCCGCCCCGGCACCCTCCCGGTTATCCCGAACGACTGCGGCTTGCTCTGGTTCCCCACGCGATGACCGTCACGGGTGGCCGATGTCGCCGGGGACGCGGGCCGGCGGGGCGCCGAGCAGCGCGAGCAGGTTCTCATCCCAGACCATGATGGTGAATGACTCGAACTGGTAGGTCCCGGCGGGCGGCCCGGCGAGCGCGACGATGTCGGTGCGCGGTATCAGGTCGGCCGGCCCGTCGGCGGTGCCGCTGACCACGAAGTTCGCGTACTGGGCGCGCGGGTCGTACCAGGACGCCTGCGCCTGGTACAGCCGGGGCACCGCGCCGCCCGGCTGGCGGGGCTGCGCCGCCTGGCCGGTTCGCAGGTCAGGCAGGAACGGGCGCCGGGCGGGCGGTCCTGGGCGCACCCAGGAGACCGCCAGCAGCCTGACGGCGCCGCCGCTGTCCAGGGTGGTGAGGTTGCCGTCGGTGAAGGTGCCGAGGCCGGCGGTCAGCCCGTGAGCGGCGAGCCAGCCCGCGAGCGCCTGCTCGGGATCGGACGCGGCGGGTCGCGTCGCTCCGTAGCCGAGCGCGGCGAGCTGGCAAGCGCCCGCGACCGCGAGGGCCGCGACCGACGGGCGGAACCGGGGAAGCCGGGCCATGGCAAGCCGGGACCTGGGAGCTACGGCCCGCGCGGGCACCGGGCGGGCCGCGGCGAGCCGCGGCCCGAAGACCCGGCCGGCGAGCACCGCGCCGAACGGGAGCAGCGCCGCGATCTCCCTGGTGTCGAACGGCGTGGCGGGGATGATGCTCGCCACGAACCCGCCCAGGTTGACGACGATCCCCACGGCGAGCACGTCGCCCGTGAAGTCCCGCTGGGAGGGCACGTGCCACGCGACGACGGCGAACGCGGCCACGGCGAGGGCGATGCCGGGGGCGTGCAGCCAGGCGAGGACGGTCTGCGGGCCCGGCGGCGCCGTGGTGACCTCGGCGCCGAACAGGCTCAGGATCCCGTGCCAGGCGAGCGACAGGTGGCCGGGCAGGCCGCCGGGCCCGGACAGCGCGGTCTGCACCGGCATCAGCGTGAACCCGCCGATCCGGCTGATCAGGGTGAGGAGCGACTGTGCCGTGGCGAGCGCCGCGCCCGCGGCGACGGCGAGGGACAGCTCGAAGCGGTGCGCGGACGGCTGCCGCGTCCAGATCGCGTGCAGCAGCCCGACGAAGGCCAGCGGCACGACCGCGTCCACGATCGTGATCTTGTCGGCGACGACGGCGACGGTGAGCAGCGCCCAGACCGCGATGGGGGTGTACCAGCGGCGTGGCGCGCGCTCGAGCACCAGGAAGGTGCCAAGGGTAAGCACCTGGGTGCCCACATGGTCGGGCTGGGCGAGCAGCACGTGGACGCCGTCGCCCAGCTGCGGCGCGACCATGACGCCGGCCGCGATCAGCGCCCTGGCCCAGCCTTCCGCGCCGCGGGCCTGGCCCGTTGCCAGGAGCGCGGCGAGCAGGACGAGCAGCGTGTAGGTCAGCGCGGCGGCCACGTGCAGCACGCCAGGGTTCAGCCCGCGCGCCAGCTCGACGGCGGCGTACTCGGGCAGCTCGGTGGTGTAGAACGAGACGTCGGTAAGCGTCCAGCCGCGCAGCAGCCAGTTGCCGTGCAGCAGGTCCCAGGCCTCAAGCGCGTTCGACGCGCCGTCGGACCCGCCGGGGAACGTCGCCGACAGCCGCACGTAGCAGCAGAAGAGCCCGGCGCAGGCCGCGCCGACGGCGAGGAGGAGCAGCGCCCGCCGCCAGCGGCGCCCTGGAGGCGCGGAATCGTGCGCATGCTGACGGAGGGGCTCCGCGCTCTTGACGGCCACCCGCCAAAGTTAGCCTACAGAAAGCAATTGACTAGTCACTATCAGTGAGTCGATTCCATCCTGGTGAGCATGGGGTTCGGCCGCCCGCCGCCCGGTTGGGGAGATTGCGGGTCATCCGAGCCGGCGGCCCGGTGAACCGCCGCGATTACAGTAGTTCGTCCCGCTTTGTCCCCGCACCTGGCCGCCTGTTTGCATCATTGCGGGTCATCCGCGGCGAATATCGCCACTCTTGACCCGCGATGATGGCAGGGCGGCGCAGTCAGGGGTAGTTTGTTCCATTTTGCCCTCGCGGCATGGGTATCCTCGCTGTCTTTTCCCCGCTTTGACCCGCGATCGCGCTGGCTGTCGGCGTGAAACCAGGATGGAACCGGTTCAGTAATATCGGCGGATTCGCCGCCCGCTGGGCCGTGCTGACGACTCGGCCCTCACTACGATGCACGAGTGGGCGGCGGAAAGCGGGCCGGCCCGCCGCGGCGGCACCGCATGCGCAAGGCGGCTCGGCGGGAATCGGCGAAAGCGTGGCTGGCGTCCGGTGCGCAGATCACGGTCAAGACATATGCGAAACGGTACGGAGTCGACCGCTATACCGCGCGCGAGGACCTAGAGGCGATCGGGTTCGTGTTCGCGCCCGGCGACACGCGATGGTCCGTACGCCCGGAACCGGTCCCACGCGTGGCCAGGGCTGATATGGACAGCAAGCAGGACCCCGAGGTGTGCTGGGTAGGCGACCGGCTCATGTTCGTTGTGGGGTACACCCCCGGCGGCGCACCGTACGGCTGCTACGCGGATGAGCTGGAAGACCCCTTCTGACCTGGCAGGGGAGGTCGGTTGAATCCGTCTTCGCCCGCCCGGTGCGTCTCTTCCCATCCGTGGCGCGGGTAAGCTGCGCGCCGCGACCCGCGGCGCAGCGGCGGCCCCGCGGGCCCGCTAGGCGGGAACGGCGAGCGACAGGCCGAACTGGCCGCCCTCGTCTGTCCACCAGGAGCGCATCGCCAGCCCCGCCGCGGCGAGCTCGGTGCGCACCCCCGCCTCGCGGAACTTGGCCGACACCTCGGTGCGCATCTCCTCGCCCGCCGCGAAGCGGACCGTCAGGCCGAGGCCGGCGACCAGGACCGTCTGCGCGGACGCCGCCCGCAGCCGCATCTCGATCCACTCGCGCTCCGGGTCCCAGACGGCGACGTGGTCGAACGCGTCCAGGTCGAAGTCGGCGCCGAGTTCCGCGTTCAGCACGGCGAGGACGTTCTTGTTGAACGCGGCCGTCACCCCGGCGGAGTCGTCGTAGGCGGCGACGAGCACCGCCGGGTCCTTGACCAGGTCGGTGCCGAGCAGGAACGCGTCACCCGGGCGCAGCTGGGCCCGCACCCGGCGCAGGAACACCCCGCGCTCGGCGGGAACCATGTTGCCGATCGTCGACCCGAGGAACGCGACGAGCCGCGGCCCTTCGTTATCGTCGCCGGCCGTGGTCCCGTTGCCCGCGTCCGACGGCACGCCCAGGTACTTCTCGAAGTCGGCGACGACCGCGTGGACCGCGAGCCCCGGGTACTCGGCGGTAAGCGCGTCCCCCGCCGCGACGAGGGCCGACTCGCTCACGTCGACCGGTACGTACCCGCGCAGCGTGCCCGCGTCGCGCAGCGCGGAAAGCAGCAGCCGCGTCTTCTCCGACGAGCCGGAGCCGAGCTCGACGAGGGTGGCCGCCCCGGTGAGCGCGGCGATCTCCGGCGCGACGGCCCGCAGGATGGCCCGCTCCGCCCGGGTCGGGTAGTACTCGGGCAGCTCGGTGATCTTCTCGAACAGCGCGCTGCCCTGCGCGTCGTAGAACCATTTCGGCGGCAGCGACTTCGGCGTGGCGGTGAGCCCGGCCAGGGCATCGGCCCGCAGGGAGGCGGCGCGGTAGTCGGCCGGCAGGCGGTGCTCGATGGTCGTCATCAGGTCAAGATCCCTTCGGTGCTGACGTCGCTTTCTGTGAGCGGGACGCGTCTGGGCGGCGGGTCGGCGGATGCCTCGGCGAGCGGCCTGGCCTCGGCCAGAGCCGGCGTGGCGGTGAGCACGTGCCTGTCGGGTACCTCGGTCCAGCCGGGACCGTCGTCATCCGGCTCAGAGGCGACCGTGACGGCGCCTGGTGACGAGCGGTACCAGAGCGTGTCGCCGCACGCGGTGGCGGCGATCGACGACCCGTCGGTGAGCAGGAAGTTGAACCGCCCCGTCCCGCCCGCCGCCTCGACGGCCGCGATCGTGCCGGCCAGCGCGGCGGCCATCGGGCTGCCCGCCCGCAGCCGCTGGAGCACCAGCGCCCACAGGAACGCCGAGTCGACCATCGCCTCAAGCGACGCCAGGACAGCGGCGGCGGACGGTTGCGGCAGCGTGCCGGTTACGGGCGGCTCGTTTTCACCACGACCCGCCTGGGCGTCCCGCTCGGCGACGGCCGCCGCGACAGCGGGCCAGCCCTCGAGGCTCCCGTTGTGGCTGAACAGCCAGCGTCCGTCACCGAACGGCGCGGCCGCCTGCTCGCCCGCCGCGGTGCCAGGGGTCGCCGAGCGGACCGCGGCGAGCACCGCTCGGGACCTGGTGACCCGGGCGATGTCGGGCAGGGACGGGTCCGCCCACATCGGCACGCCCCGCCGGTACCTGGCCGGGTCCTGGTCACCGTCGGCGTACCAGCCGACACCGAACCCGTCGGCGTTCACCGTGCCGTGCAGCTGCAGCCGCGGCGCCCACGCCTGCCGGTACAGGGAGTGCGGCGGGTCGATCAGCAGCGACCGCAGCGACGCCGGCGGCCCGAGGTAAGCGAGGTGCCGGCACATTAGGCGGGCTCCGTCGCCGGCCGGCCCGTCTCTGGCCGGCCCGTGTCAGGGCGCCCCGTGTCTGACCGTGCCGTGCGGAAGCCCGCGAAGATCTGCCGCCTGATCGGGTAGTCCCAGTTCCTGAACGTGCCGCGGCAGGCCACCGGGGACACGCCGAACGCGCCGCCGCGCAGCACCTTGTACTCAGGACCGAAGAAGACCTCGGAGTACTCCTTGTACGGCCACGCGGTGAACCCGGGGTAGGGCAGGAAGTCGGAGCTCGTCCACTCCCACACGTCACCGACCAGCTGCCGCGCGCCGCTCGGCGCGGCGCCCGCCGGGTAGGACCCGGCGGGCGCGGGCCGCAGGTGCCGCTGCCCCAGGTTGGCCCGCTCGGGTGTCCACTCCTGGTCGCCCCACGGGTACCGGCGCGACCGCCCGGTCGCCGGGTCCCAGCGCGCCGCCTTCTCCCACTCGGCCTCCGTGGGCAGCCGCCGCCCGGCCCACCGCGCGTAGGCGTCCGCCTCGTACCAGCAGACGTGCAACACGGGCTCGTTCGGGATGACGGGTTCCTTGGTACCGAAGGACTGCCGCACCCACGCACCCTCCCAGCTCCAGAACAGCGGGGCGGTCAGCCCGGCGCGCTGCCGGTGCGCCCAGCCGTCGGCCGTCCAGAGCCGTGGGTCGTCGTAGCCGCCGTCGGCGATGAACGCCGCGTACGCCGCGTTCGTGACCGGCGTGGTGTCCAGCCAGAACCCGGGGACGTGCACGGCGTGCGCCGGCCGCTCGTTGTCGAGCGCCCACGGCTCGGCCGACGTGCCCATGGTGAACATCCCGCCGGGCACGAGCACCTCGGGGGGCAGCGCCGCCGTGTCGGCGGGCGCGGGCGGCGGCGGTGGCGCGGACAGCACCGCGGGTCCCGACCGCAGCTGGTGGGTGGCGAGCATGGTCTCGTCGTGCTGCACCTCGTGCTGCGCGACCATCCCCAAGGCGAACCCGGCGCCCGCGGTCCCGGCGACGGTCGGCCCGGTGCCGAAGTCACCAGGCGCGCCCGGCGGCAGCTTGACCTTCTCGATGAGGCCGAGCACGCGTCCCCGCACCTCATGGCCGTAGTGGCGCGCCTCGGCCGGGGTGAGCAGCGGCAAGGCAGGGCGCTGCGCGCGCGGGTGCTCGAACGCGTCGTACAGCGGGTCGATCTCCGGGCGCATGGCATCGCGGCCGCCGACCGCGCGCAGCAGCCAGAGTTCCTCCTGGTTGGCGATGTGCGCCAGGTCCCACACCAGCGGAGACATCAACGGTGAGTGCTGTTTCACCAGGTCGGCGTCGTCCACGGCGCTGGTGAGCAGCGTGGTGCGATCGCGCGCGGCAAGCAGCTCGGCGGCGGCCAGGTCGCGCAGCGCCTCCCCGGACGGGGCGGCGAGCAGCGGATCGGTCTGGTCGGTCATCCGGTTTCCTCCAGTAGGTCGTCGGCCGGACAGCGGTCCTTGGTCACGTACTGGTCAATGAAGGAGTCGACGGCCCCCGTGATCGCGGCGGGGGCGGTCATGCGGTCAAGGGCTTCCCTGGCGGCGGCGAAGCATTCCCTGCTGGCCCGGCTGATGGCCGGGTCGGCGGGCCCGAGCCGCGCGGCGCGCACCCACGGCCCCTCGTCGCCCGGCGAGCGCCCGTCCCAGAGCGGCTCGACCGCCGCGAGGGCGGCGTCGCCCGCCTTGGCGTCGGACAGCAGCGCGCTTGACACGGCGAGCGGCACGATCCACCCGTCGGCCCGCTGCGCGTCGATCATCCGCAGCTCGAAGTGCCCGCGCGGCCTGACCGGCGGGAACAGCGTGGACAAGTGGTACTCGAGGTCGTCGGCGGTGGGCCGCCGCAGCGGCACGTCCCCGTCGCCTGCCTCGCCACAGGCCGCTTTCGCAGGGCCCGGTGCCCGGGTACCCGGTGCCGGGGTACCCCGTGTCACCGGGCCCGTCGTCACCGGATCGCCGCGCACCCAGTCGCGGAACGTCAGCCCTGGCGGGGCTGACCAGTCACCGGAATCCGGGTTGGGCACGCACATCACCTGCGCGTCGAGCGCGTAAGCGGCCCAGGCCTCGCGCGGGTCCTCATCCGGCCGCGGTGGCCTGGTGCGGCCTGGGTCCATCCGCGTCCAGACCTGCTGCCGGGAGGAAACCCACCCGGTCGGCTTCCCCTCGCGCAGCGGCGAGTTGGCGAAGGCAGCGACGAGCACTGGCCCGATCGCGTGCACCAGCTGCCACCGCTGCCGGTAGCCGGAGGGGCCGTCGGAGTCTTCGCCCGCGTCCAGGCAGACCTGGACGGACGCGGTGCCGCACATCATCTGCCGCCCCCAGGGGCCGCCCTGGTCGAAGAAGGCTTCCATGGCCGCGTAACGCGGCAGTTCGAGCACGCGGCGCGGCGGTCGCAGCGGGTCAAGCCCGATTCCAGCGAGTTCAAGGCCGGCGGCGGCGACGGCCTCGCGCAGCGCGCCGAGGTCCGCGCTGGTCGCGCGGACGAGGTCGCCTAGTGAATCCGCGGGCTGCGAGCTGAGCTCAAGCTGCCCGCCTGGCTCGGTGGTGAGTAGTGCCCCTGATGGCAGCACGCCCGGACGTGAGCTAGTAGGCAGCTCCGGCCTGGCGTGCTTCTCCCCGTTGTGCCGACTGTGGTCGGGGTTGCCCCCGGCGGCGTCAAAGGCCGTGACGGCCGCCGCGATGCGCCCCGCCGGCACCGGCAGGGCCGGGTCGCGCGCGTCGCGCACCAGCCACTCAAGTTCGACGCCGACCCGCTGCGGCGGCCCGGTCTTCAGACAGATCCCGTGAACGTGCCCGGCGGCGTTCTCCTCGTCGAGGTCGCCGCCATCGAGATTGCCGGCATCGATGACCGTCATAGAACCACCCTAACCACAGGGTCTGACATTCCGGACCACCAGGGGCCGACATTTCGGACTGCGGGGCACTTCATGCCTGTGTAGTCCGCGCCGCCCGCCGGCCGTTACACCGGAACGTGCCGGGGCTATGGGCGAACCTCGATGTGGCCCGCGGTGCCCGCCGTGACCTGGCCGACGACCGCCGCCAGCGTGCCGCGCGCGGACAACTCCGCGACGAGCGCGTCGGGTGACGCGGTGGCAAGCAGCAGCCCGCCGGACGTCTGCGCGTCCCGCAGCAGCACCGCCACGTCCGTCGGCACGCCGGGCGAGATCGACGCCCACGGCTCCAGGTAGGTCATGTTGTTCCGCGTCCCGCCGGAGACGTAGCCCGCGGCGGTCAGCTCGAGCGCGCCGGGCAGCAGCGGCACGGCGGACGCGGACACGACGGCGGAGCAGCCGCTCGCGCGCAGCATCCGGTGCAGGTGGCCGAGGAGCGAGAAACCGGTCACATCCGTGGCCGCGACCACCCCGGCGGCCAGCGCCGCCTCGCTCGCCGCGGCGTTCAGCGTCGGTCATCGACGCCACCGCCGCGCCGAGCACGGAAGGGGCGGCCGCGCCGCGCTTGTGCGCGGTTGCCACCACGCCGGTACCGATCGCCTTGGTCAGCACGAGCGTGTCACCGGGCCGCGCGGCGTCGATGGTGAACAGGCGCGACGGCGAGGCGAACCCGACGACCGCCATGCCGTACTTGGGCTCAGGGTCGTCGATGGTGTGCCCGCCGACGACCAGGCAGCCGGCCGACGCGGCGACCGAGGCGCCGCCGCGCAGCACGTCGGCGAGGATGGACAGCGGCAGCGTGCCGCCTGGCCAGGCGGTGAGGTTCAGCGCGAGCACGGGCCGCCCGCCCATCGCGTAGACGTCGGACAGCGCGTTGGCCGCCGCGATCCGCCCCCAGTCGCCCGGGTCGTCGACGATCGGCGTGAAGAAGTCGGTGGTGAGCACCAGCGCGCGCTCGTCATCGAGGCGCAGCACCGCGGCGTCGTCGCCCTCGGCCGCCCCGACGAGCAGGTCAGGCGAGGCGGCGGCCCCGCCGAGCACGCCGGGCCCGAGGGAAGCCATGAGCTCGTCAAGAGAAGACAGTGGTAGCTTGCAGGCACACCCGGCCCCGTGCGACAGGGACGTGAGTCGGATGGAGGCGGCGGTGTCAGGCTGCGAGGTCACCCTCCCACCGTATGCGGGCGCCCGCGCGCCCTCGATGCCGCCATGGCCAAGCCACAATAAGGGAAGCCGCGGATACTGGGGCCGCCATAACGCGCCGCGCTGCCCGAGTTGACGGTGCGCGGTCGCGCCGGTATGCCAGGATGAAGAGCGATGAGAGTACCCTCCATTAGGTTTGCGCACGTCAGGCGGGGTAAGGCCGAGACGCCGCCCGGCATTGTCGGCGTGGCCAGGGTCGACCTCAAGACCAAGGTCCTGGTGCGCCGCCTCGAGCCCGGTGACATCGCGGTCATCGACCACCCCGACCTGGACCGCGTCTCCGCCGACGAGCTGATCGCCTGCCGGGTCGCCGCCGTGGTGAACACGGCGAAGTCGATCACCGGAAGGTACCCGAACCTGGGTCCTGGGCTCCTCCTCGACGCGGGGATCCCGGTCATCGACGACGTCGGCGCGGAGGTGCTGTCCAGGATCGCCGACGGCACCGCCGTCCGCCTCGACAAGGACGTGCTCTACAACGCGAACGACCAGGTCATCGCCAAGGGCGTGCTGCTGACCGAGGCCGCGGTGGCCAGGGCGATCGAGGACGCGAACGCCGGCGTGGCCACCCAGCTCGACTCGTTCGCCGTTAACACGCTCGAGTTCCTCCAGCGCGAGCGCGACCTGCTCACCAACGGCATCGACCTGCCTGAGCTCGCCACCCCCATGAAGGACAGGCACGTCCTCGTGGTCGTCCGCGGCTACCGCTACCGCGAGGACCTGCGGGCCCTGCGCCCCTACATCCGCGAGTACCGCCCCGTGCTGCTCGCCGTGGACGGCGGCGCGGACGCCCTCCTCGACGCCGGCTACCGGCCGCACCTGATCGTCGGCGACATGGACTCGGTGTCCGACGAGGCGCTGCAGGCGGGCGCCGAGCTCGTGGTCCACGCCTACCCGGACGGTCATGCTCCCGGCATGAGGAGGCTCAAGGAGCTAGGCCTCGGCGGCACGAAGCTCCCCGCGCCTGGCACGAGCGAGGACGTGGCGCTGCTCGTCGCCGACGCCTGCGGCGCCAGCCTGATCGCGGTGGTCGGGACGCACTGGACCCTGGAGGAGTTCCTCGACAAGGGCCGCCCTGGCATGACATCGACGTTCCTCACGCACCTGCGGGTTCGCAGTAAGCTGGTCAACGCCGCCGGCGTGCACCAGCTCTACCAGAGCAGGATCTCCGGCTGGGCCCTGGTCGCGCTCGTGGTCGCCGCGGCGGTCACGATCGTCGTGGCGATCGCCTACTCGCCCGCGGGCCCGATCCTCGGAAATTTCCTCAGCGCGACCTGGCACACGTTCGCCTACTGGTTCACGGGACTCTTCAAGTGATCGACTTCCGCTATCACCTGGTCTCGATCGTCGCCGTGTTCCTGGCGCTCGCGATCGGTATCGTGCTCGGCTCCACCGAGCTGCAGGGCAGCACCATCGACGGCCTCCGCACCGTGAGCAACTCGCTGCGGAGCCAGCTGTCCGCGGTCAGCGCGCAGCGCGACGGCTTGGTGCAGCAGACAAGCGCCAACGACGCGTTCCTCCAGACCGCCGAGCCGAAGCTGCTGAGCGCCATGCTGACCGGGAAGAGGATCGTCCTGGTCACCGAGCCGGGGGCGTCGTCGGGAATCACCAGCGGCATCGAGAAGGCCGCCGGGTACGCCGGGGCCACGGTCACCGGCACGGTCGCGCTCCAGCCGAAGTTCAACGACCTCACCGGCAGCACCAGGTCCAGCCTGGCCGCGATCAACAACGCGCTCGCGACGACGGACCTCACCGAGCTCGCGCCCGCCGCCGACGTGCAGACGGCCTACCAGCAGGAGGCCGCGCAGCTGATCGCGACCGCGGTCCTGAACAAGACCGACGGCGAGCCCGGGCTGACGACCCCCCAGGCGCAGACCCTGCTCGGGGAATACGCCAAGTCCGGCTTCCTGACCACAAGCGGCGCCCCGTGGAACCGCGCCACCCTCGCCGTCATCGTCGCGCCGCAGGCCGCGCCGGCCGACGGCGCGGAACGACCCGGCCAACCTCGTGCTGCTCGCGCTCGCCGGGCAGTTCGCCGGGGCGAGCGCCGCGACCCTCGTCGCGGGCCCGTCCGCCAGCTCGGCCGGGTCGGCGAGCGCGATCTCGGTGCTGCGCGGCAGCAGCGTCTCCGGCCAGGTATCCAGCGTGGACAACGCGGACACCACGCTCGGCCAGATCTCGACGATCTGGGCACTCGCCGACCAGCAGGCGGGCGGCAAGGCAAACAGCTACGGTATCTCGGGTGCTTCCGCCGTCAGCCCGGCGGTACCGTCGCCGGTGCCGAGCGCGACGCCGACAGTGTCGGGCACGCCGACCACCAAGGCGACGGGAGGGGTCAAGAAGACCGTGAAGACCAAGTGATGGGCGCCGCCCGCCCGGGCCTGCCCGCGCTGGCCCGCGGCCGCGGTCGCGGCAGGCGCGGCGCTTGGCGCCTACGCGGCGCTCCGCCGGTATCCGCCGGCCGGGGAGGAGACCTGGCTGAGGACCAACCACCGCGGCGAGCACGTCACGCTCCTCGAGGGCCCCGCGGTGACCGTGGGGGCGGTTGCCGCGCAGGTCATCACCGCCGCGGTCGGCCCGCCGCGCGGCGGTAGGCAGGCGGCTGCCCTGGATTACCCAGAACGAGTGCGGCCCTCCGCCTATCCCCTCGCCATCGCCGGCCTCGGCGGGGTGGCGTTCGGCGTCATCGACGACCTGCGCGGCTCTGGCAAGCGCCGTGGCCTGCGCGGCCACCTGGGCGCACTGGCCCACGGCGAGGTCACCACGGGCTCGGTCAAGCTGGCGGGCCTGGCGGCATCCGGCCTCGGGGCGGCCGTGCTCGAGGGCGGCGACCCCGCCGACGTCGCCATCAACGCGGGGCTGATCGCGGGCGGCGCGAACCTGCTCAACCTCTTCGACCTCCGCCCGGGCCGCGCCATCAAGGTCGCGACGCTCACCGCCGGGCTGATCGCCGTGGGGAGTGCCCTGTCCGCGGGCACGGCCGAGGCGGCACCTGGACGGCTTGCGGGGCTGCAGGCCGTCGCCGTGCCCGCGGGCGCCGCGCTCGCGCTATTGCCAGCGGACCTCGGCGAGCGGGCCATGCTCGGCGACGCGGGCGCCAACGCGCTCGGCGCGATGCTCGGCGCGGCGGCGGCGCAGACGCTGCCGAAGGGCACACGGCCGGCCTGCTCGCCGGCATCGTCGCGCTGACCGTGGCAAGCGAGAAGGTCAGCTTCACCCGGGTCATCGAGGCCACGCCGGCGCTGCGCTGGCTCGACATGCTCGGCCGCCGCCCCGTGCCGCTCACGGCCCCGGTCTCCGTAAGCCACGCCGCCGCCAGCCAGGCACCCGCCGCGGAGCCGGTCACCCTGCGGCGGACGGAGCGGCTGTCCTGGTGGCTTCGCCGCCGGCGCCCCGGCCGTCACCGGCGGGACAAGGCCGTCCTTCCCTCGCGTCTTCCCTCGCGCGGCACGTCACCGTGAAGCGAGAACCCGGCTCTTCCCCGGACCAGGGAGGCAAGACCGGGACTGTTCCACGGCAGCGCGTGACCGAGGTGAGGACGCCGGAGCGCGCCCGCCCACGCCGGCCGGTGCCGGGACGACAGGGGATAGGGCGCGCCGCGGTGATGATCGGGGTCATCACCGTGCTCGCCAGGCTGGTCGGGTTCGGGCGCCAGGTGGTGTTCGCGCATACCGTCGGCACCACCTGCCTCGGCACGGCGTACACAACCGCCAACATGGTGCCGAACATCATTTACGACATCGTCCTCGGCGGCGCGCTTTCCTCGGTCGTCGTGCCGGTGCTCGCCGGGCCCGCGGGCACTTTCGGCACTTCTGGCACTGGGGGCGCCGAGGCGCGGCGGATCGCGTCGGCGCTGCTGACCTGGACAGTGCTGCTGCTCGTGCCGGTCAGCGCGGCGCTCGCCCTGGCGGCGCACCCGATCGTCGCGGCGCTGCTGTCCGGCGCGACCGGCTGCCCGCACGGGCCGCTCGCCGGGGTGGGCGCGCGGATGCTGATCGTCTTCGCGCCGCAGGTGCTGCTGTACGGCCTGGCGGTCGTCCTGTACGGGATCCTCCAGTCGCACCGGCGTTTCGGCCCGCCGGCCCTCGCGCCGCTGCTGTCGTCGCTGGTGGTGATCGGCGCGTACGCCGCGTTCGGCGAGGTTGGGGGCGCATACGTCAACCGGCTGGGCGAACTGCCGCCGCGCGCCGAGTACCTGCTGTCCGGCGGGACGACGCTCGGCGTGCTCGCGCTCGCGGCGACCGCGGTCGTCCCGGCGTGGCGAATCGGCGTCCGCTCGCGCCCGACTCTCCGTTTTCCGCCGGGCGTCGGCCCGAGGGTCAGGCGGCTGGCCCTGGCCGGGGTGTTCACCCTGGTCGCGCAGGACGCCTCGGTCGCCGTCGTCATCGTGCTCGCCAACCACTTCGGCACCAGCGGCGCGCTGGTGATCTACGGGTTCGCCTGGGCGGTGTTCATGGTGCCGTTCGCGGTACTCGCGGTGCCGATCGCGACCAGCGCGTTCCCCGAGCTTTCCACGCATGACGCCGACCGTGCCGACACGGGGGGCGGCGCGTTCGACGTGACCGCGGCCGCGTCCACCCGGGCCGTCATGGTCGCCTCCTGGCTGGGCGCGGCGGTCCTCATCGGCGCGCGCGAGCCCATCGCCCGCGTCTTCGAGTCGCGCTCTCCGTCGGCCGCCTCGGTGCTCGCGCTTGCCCTGGCCGCCTTCGCGCCAGGGCTGATCGGCTACGGCCTGTCGGCCAACCTGTCCCGCGTCCTGTACGCGCGCCGCCGCAACCGCGCCCCGGCGCTGGCGATCGCGGGCGGCTGGCTGCTGGTGATCGTCGCGGACCTGGCGATCGTGCCGTTCGTGCCCGCTCACCGCGTGGTGCCCGTGCTCGGGCTCGGCACCACGTTCGGCCTGACGGCATCGGGGATCGCCCTGCTGCTCCTGGTCCGCCGCGAGTGCGGGCCCGCGGCGCTGCACCGGGTGCCGCGGGCGTTCCTCGCCGGGCTCGCCGGGTGCGTGATCGGCGCGGTGGCCGGCTGCCGCGGTGTCGTCGGTCATCTCCGGCGCGGTGCCCGCGCTCCCTGGCGGCGGGTTCCTGGCCAACGTCGGCCTTTCTGTGCTCGTGGCCGTCGCGGTCACCGCCGTGTTCGCCGCGGTCGTGCTCCGCCTCGACGGCGGCGACCTGCGCACCGCCCTGTCCCGCCTCCGCACCAGGCCGCCGCGGGCAGCGGGGTGAACGGCACCGCGCCGGAACCTCCGGAGCGCGTCACGCTTGTCCTCGGGCTGGTGGCCGGCGGGACGGGGGCGCACGTCAAGATGCTCGCCACGGGACTCCTCGCGGGCGGGGTCGGCGTGTCGGTGGCCGGGCCGTCCTCGGCCGACAGGCGGTTCTCGTTCTCGGCGGCGCCCTCGGTGGCGTTCTCCGCCGTGGAGATCGGTGACCGGCCGCGTCTTGGCGATCTCGCCGGCATCCTGCGGCTGCGGAAACTACTGCTCCGCGCGGCGGCTGGCGACGCTTTTCCCGGCGGACACGGAGACGGCCACGTGGTACATGCGCACGGGTTGCGGGCTGGGGCGCTTACGGTCCTGGCACTCGCGCTCGCCGGCGCCGAGCGGCGGCCTGGCCTCGTGGTCACGGTGCACAACGCGTCGCCAGGCGGGGGAGTAGCCGGGGGTGTCTACCGGGTGCTTGAGCGCGTCGTCGCCCGGGGAGCGGACCTGGTGCTCTGCGTCTCGCCTGACCTAGAGCGGCGGATGCGGGCCGCCGGCGCGCGGCGGGTTGAACGGGCCGTCATCGCGGCCCCTGACGCGGCCCCCGGTCCCGTCGCCGTTCATGTCGCCACCTCAGCTACCCCCGCCACGCCAGCCCCTGCTGTCCCGCCAGTTGCCACCGTCCCACCAGTTAGTACTGTCCCTGCGATGGCGGGCAGCCCGGCTTCAGACGCGCCGGCCCCCGTTGCGGCGGGGCGGCCGGTCGTGCTCGCGGTCGGGCGGCTCACGGCGCAGAAGGGATTCGGCGTGCTCCTTGAGGCGGCCCTCGCCTGGCGGGACCTGGACCCGATGCCCCTTGTGGTGATCATCGGGGAAGGGCCGCTCGCCGCGAAACTGCGGGCACGGGCCGCCGTGCTCGGCGTCGCCGTGGTTTTCCTCGGCCATTGCGATGACGTTCCCGCATGGCTCCGGGCGGCGGCGGTGTTCGTGCTGCCCTCGCGGTGGGAGGGGCAGCCGCTCGTGCTGCAGGAGGCGCTGCGCGCGGGCACCCCGGTCGTGGCCACGCTGGTCGGCGGCGTCCCCTGCCTGGCCGGCGAGGACGCGGCGGTGCTCGTCCCCTGGGGAGACGCGGCGGCGCTCGCCGCCGCCGTCCGCTCGGTGCTGACCGACCCGCCGCTGGCCGCCAGGCTCAGGTCGGCGGCCGCCGTCCGTGCCGCGACCCTGCCGTCGGAGGCCGACGCGGTCAGCGCCGCCCTCCATGCCTACGCCTCGGTGCGGCGCGGTGCCGGTCTGCGATAATCGGCTCGTGCCCCTGACATCGACGTGCCTCTGCCTGCTCACCAGGACCGGCGGCGACGGCGCGGCTGAAGTGCTGCTCGGCTACAAGAAGACCGGGTTCGGCACCGGCAAGATCGTCGCGCTCGGCGGGCACGTCGAGCCGGGCGAGTCCGCGGCGGAGGCGGCGGCACGCGAGGTCAAGGAGGAGTCGGGCATCCGCGTGGCACCCGGCTCGCTGGCGGTGGCGGCCCACGTGACGTTCATCTTCCCCGCGCGCCCCTCCTGGGACATGGACGTCGAGATCTTCACCGCGGCGAAATGGTCAGGCGAGCCGTCCGAGTCGGGAGAGATCAGGCCCGAGTGGTTCCCGGTCGCGGCGCTCCCGTTCGACCGCATGTGGCGGGACGCGGGACAGTGGCTGCCGCGCGTGCTGGCGGGCGAGCGCCTCCGCGCGACTTTTACTTACGCTGCGGACAACGAAACGATCGACGCGGAAACCATCACCCCGCTGCCGTAGCCGTATTACAGCGCCTTCGGGGATCACCACAGCGTCCACCACCCCGAACCGACCTCGCAGCTTGACACCCAAGCCCCTGGGATGTCTTAGGGCCACTTCGTGCACCTGAGCCGACTGGATATATCCGGATATATCCGGCTATCGGAAAACACGAAATGGCCCTAAGTCCGAGTCGTGCCGCGCGGCCAGCTAGCAACTTCCTGATAACAGCAAAAGGCGGCTGGCAATGGTTCAGGACGCGGAGGGTCAGGTGAGCCAGTCGGCGGTGATCCGCTCGGCCAGCCGTTCGAGCAGCGGGCCCCCGTGCGCGATGCTCCGCTCCAGGTCGGGTTCGAGGTCGCTGAGCACGTAGGCGCGGGCGATCCCGGCCGCGCGGAGCTCGTCTTGTGTCAGCGTGCAGCGCCCGGCCACGGCGACCACCGGGACGGCGGGGTCGTGCGCCGCGGCGGCCCTGGCCACCCCGACGGGGGCCTTGCCGTGCAGGGTCTGCGCGTCAAGTGATCCCTCCCCGGTGATCACCAGCCGTGCCCCGTCAAGCCGCGAGCCGAACGACGCGAGCTCAAGCAGCAGTTCGATCCCCGGCCTCATCCGCGCGCCGAGGAACAGCATCGCGGCGAACCCGAGCCCGCCCGCCGCGCCCGCGCCAGGGGCATCACGAACGGGCAGCGGCCCGCCAAGAGCGGCTTCGGCGATGTCCGCCCAGCGCCGCAGGCCGGCTTCGAGCAGCGGCACCTCCCCGGGGGACGCGCCCTTCTGCGGCCCGTACACGGCGGCCGCTCCCGACGGCCCGAGCAGCGGGTTGTCCACGTCGGACGCCAGCAGGAACTCCACACCCGACAGGTCACGCAACCGGGCGAGGTCGAGGACGGCGAGCCGGGCGAGCGCGGCGCCCCCTGGCGGCAGCTCACGGCCCTTGTCGTCGGTGAGCCGCGCGCCGAGCGCCTGCAGCAGCCCCGCGCCGCCGTCGGTGGTGGCCACGCCGCCGACCCCGAGCACGATCCGCTTAGCGCCCATCCGGGCGGCGGTGAGAACCAGCTCGCCCACCCCGCGGCTGGTCGCGGTCAGCGGCGCGAGGCAGCCGGGAGCCAGCAGGGCCAGCCCGCACGCCTGCGCGGCCTCGATCACGGCGGTGTCGCCGAGCAGCGCGTACGAGGCCGTCACGTTCTTACCGACGGGGCCGCGAACCCCTAGCTCAACCCGGCGGAACCCGGCGGCGACCGCGGCCGCCACGGTCCCGTCACCGCCGTCGGCCACGGGCAGGGCCTCGATCTCGCCAATGAACCCGCCGCGGACCAGGCCAGCCGCCACCGCGGCGGTCACCTCGGCCGCGGTCAGGCTCCCCTTGAACTTGTCCGGTGCCACGACGACCCGCTCACCCATGCCCCGATTCAAGCACGCCGGCCACCCCGCGCACACCTATTGCCGAAGCTGGACGACCGCGGGCCCGCGCGCCCGCGGCCTGGCGCGTTTGGTACTGTCACGAAATGCCCGATGGCCAGCAGGAGAACCAGCCGGCAGCCGAGCCCCGCGTCACCGTCGACGGCTTCATCGGCCAGGTGGACGCGACCCAGGTGCCGCGCTACGGCGGTGAGCCGACGTTCGCCCGCCTGCCCCGCCTGTCGGACGTGGCCAGCGCCGACGTGGCGATCCTCGGCGTCCCGTTCGACGCCGGGGTCTCCTACCGGCCGGGTGCCCGCTTCGGCCCCGGCCACATCAGGGAGTCCTCACGGCTGCTGCGTCCCTACAACCCGGCGGCGGACGTGTCACCGTTCGCCACCCAGCAGGTGGCGGACGCCGGCGACCTCGGCGTCAACCCGTTCAGCATCGCCGAGGCCGTCGCCGCGATCGAGCGCGGCGCGCGCGGCCTGCTCGAGCGGGTACCCAGGCTGCTCACCCTCGGCGGCGACCACACGATCGCGCTCCCGCTGCTGCGCGCCGTCAACGCGGTGCACGGCCCCGTCGCCGTCGTTCACTTCGACGCCCACCTGGACACCTGGGACACCTACTTCGGTGCCGCCTACACGCACGGCACCCCGTTCCGCCGTGCCTTCGAGGAAGGCCTCCTCGATCCTGAGGGCTGCCTGCACGTCGGCATCCGCGGCCCGCTCTACGACGCCGAGGACCTGGTCAGGGACGCCGACGTGGGCTTCAGGGTGGTCCCCGCCACCGAGGTAGAGCACCTGGGCACCAGGGGCATCATCGAGGCGATCGCGGCCCGCGTCGCCGACCGCCCGGTCTACGTGAGCGTCGACATCGACGTACTCGACCCCGCGTTCGCCCCGGGCACGGGCACCCCGGAAGCGGGCGGCCTGACCAGCAGGGAGCTGCTCGCCGTGCTCCGCTCCTTCGCCCAGCTGAACCTGGCCGGCGCGGACATCGTGGAGGTGGCCCCCGCCTACGACCACGCCCAGATCACCGGCATCGCCGCCGCCCACGTCGGCTACGAGCTCGTGTCGGCCCTGGCCCTCAGCAAGAATTAACGGTGGCCGCGATCAGGGTGCCGTTTCCGCCCAGCGGCGGCGCACCTCCGCCAGCCCCTCCGGCGTGAGCGACCCGTACAGCCGCAGCCGGGCCACGCCGCCGTCAGGGAAGACGTCGAGTCGCACGAGGTCGTAGGCGGACGAAGGCCGCACCCGGAGCCGGTGCGGCGTGTCCGGCAGCAGGGACGTCCTTGGCAGCAGCGGCGCCCACGACGAGTCCGCCTCCCAGGGACCGCCGATGTGCCCGCGCAGCGCGGCCATGCCAGGGGAGTTCCCGATGTACCCAGACGTGTCGATCTCGGCGAGCGACACCATCGCGGGCGCCGCGAACGCCGCGATCAGCCACTCGTTCCCCGCCGAGCGACGGCGCCTGGTCTCCCAGCCCTCACCCATGACCCGGGAGAGCCCAGGCGAGATCGCGTTGCGCGGCGAAGAGTAGAAACGGTCGCTGCACGCCCGCACGTCCCCGCCGTTCTCCAGCGCCGCCAGGTCAAAGGTCAGCCCCTCAAGCAGCGCGGGGTCGGGCACGACCTGCCCGTGCACCCGCAGCCGCGCGACACCGCCGTCTGGGTAGATCTTCAGCCGCACGTGCGTGAACCTGCTCCGGGCCGGCACCTCGAACACGTGCGGCGTGTCGCCCTTCAGCGGCGACCTGGGCACGATCTCCAGCCAGCGGGCCGCCGCGAGCGCGGCCGGGTCTGGGTACCCGGGCACGTTGCACGCTTCCACCGAGCAGGCCTGCGGGAAGTTCCCGGTGAAGTAGGCGGTGTCGACGACGACCGCGTGCACCACCCCTGGCGCGCCGAGCCGCACGATGACCCAGTCGTGCTCGTCCGCGGCGGGCAGCCCGCCCTCGTGACCGCGCCTGCGCCGCGTCTCCCACCCGTCGTACACCTGCCCCTTGTGCCCGAAAGTCGACGGGGAAAAGGCGGCCGCACCCGGCTTGATCAGGTTCTCCTTCTCCGCGAAGAACTCATCCGACGCGGCCATCACCGACCCGCGCATGGCCCGCGAGGCGAGGTCGGGAAAGGCCAGGGCGTCGTACCGTGACGCCTGCTCCTCAGCCGCCAAGCGGACCGCCTCCCCGCGCGAGCAGCCGGCCGCGGGGCGGGTCGTCTTGTGTCACCTCGACACCGCCGAGCCACACCCGGGTGACCCGCCCGGTGAGCGTCCGCCCCTCATACGGCGTCAGGGAGTGCTTGTGCAGCAGGTCGGCGCCCCGCACCTCCCAGGACGCGTCCGGGTCGAACGCCACGAAGTCGGCATCGCACCCGACGGCGATCCGCCCCTTGGACGGCAGCCCGGCCAGCGACGCGGGGAACACTGACATCCAGCGGGAGACGTCAGCGAGCGAGAACCCGCGCCGCCTGGCGACCGACCACACGGCGGACAGCCCGAGTTGCAGGGAGGAGATCCCGCCCCACGCGGTGCGGAAGTCGCCGTCAGGCAGGCCCTTCAGCGACGGCGTGCAGGGCGAGTGGTCGGACACGACCCCGTCGATGGCCCCGTCACCGAGCGCCCGCCACAGCGCTTCCCTGTTGACCGCGTAGCGGATGGGCGGGCAGCACTTGAACTCGGTGTGTCCTTCCGGCACCTCCTCGGCCGCGAAGAACAGGTAGTGCGGGCACGTCTCCGCCGACAGCGCGATCCCCGCCGCCTTCGCGGAGGAGATCAGCGCCGCGCACTCCGCGGCGGACAGGTGCACGATGTGCGCCCGCGCCCCGGAGAACGCCGCCGCGGAGATCACGGTCTCGATCGCCCGCCGCTCCGCGACCGGCGGCCGCGACGCGACGAACGCGTCATAGGACGCACCGGACGGGGTGGTCACCTGGGACGGGTCCTCCGCGTGCACGACCATCGGCGCCCCGGACTCCGCGAGTGCCTTCATCGCCGCCCGCAGCCCGTCACGGTCGAGCGGCGGGAACTCGGGAATCCCCGAGTCGATGAGGAAGCTCTTGAAGCCCACGACCCCGGCGTCGAGCAGTCCCTCCATATCGGACAGGTTCCCTGGCACCGCCCCGCCCCAGAACGCCACGTCGACGGCGCACTGCCCGTCAGCGGCCGCGATCTTCGCCCGCAGCGCGTCAACGCTGGTGGTGACCGGCGAGGAGTTAAGCGGCATGTCGCAGATCGTGGTGACACCGCCCGCCAGGGCCGCCCGCGTCGCGGTCGCGAACCCCTCCCACTCGGTCCGCCCCGGCTCGTTGACGTGCACGTGCGAGTCCACGAGCCCCGGCAGCAGCGGAAGGTCACCGAGGTCGACAGTGCGGTCCGCGTCAAGCCGCAGGTCGTAGTCCCCGATCGCCTCCACCCGATGATCCCGAACGAAGGCGGCCGCCTCCCGCACCTCGTCACCGACCACCATGCGGCGTGACCGGATAAGCAGCGTCTCGCTCACCGCGCGGCTGCCTTTCGCAGCCACCCGAAGCCTGCGGTGCTGTCGCCGCCGTCCGGCGGCAGGTACTCAAGCCCGGCCCACCCGTCGTAGCCTTGCGCCGCGAGCCGCGAGAACAGCGGCTCGAAGTCGATCGTTCCCGTCCCTGGTGCGCCCCGCCCGGGTGAGTCGGCGACCTGGACATGCAGGATCGACTCCCGGTACCGGCCGAGCACGTCAGCCACGTCTTCCCCCATCGTCGCCAGGTGGTACAGGTCCGCGAGGAACCCGACATTGGGCGCGGCCGTTTTCGTTATCACGGCCATGGCCTTAGCGCTGCTGTCCACGGGGAACCCGGGAATGTCCACGGAGTTGATCGCCTCGACGAGCACCGCCGCCCCCGCCTTCTCCGCCGCCCGCGCCGCGAACGCCAGGTTCTCAATCGCGACCGCATCCTGCTCCGCGACGTCAACCCCCGGCACCCGCAGCCCGTACGGGGCGTTAAGCCGGGTGCACCCCGTCCGCCCCGCGATTTCCACCGCGGCAGCCACATTCTCCCTGAATTCCGCGGACGCGCGAGGGGTGCGACACGATCCCGCGTTCCCCGGCCGCCATGTCCCCGGTATGGAAGTTCAGCGATACCAGCTCAACCCCGGCGTCTTTGATCGAGCCCACGAACGCGTCGGCCTCGGCATCGGACGGCGCCATGCCCTCCCACGGCCACCAGAATTCAACCCCGCCGAACCCGGCGGCCTTGGCCGCGCTGGCGCGTTGGAGCACCGGCAGTTCGGTGAAGAGAATCGAGCAGTTCACATCGAACCGAAGCCCGTACGTCCGCATCGGGGTAACTACCTGGCCTTTCATCGAAGCCGCCCCGCCGGAGGGCACATCCGGGGCACGTGGCCGAGCGCTGCATCCATGATCGCACTTGTTTCCTGGTCAGCGTCCGGCCACTCGCCTACGTCGGTGTTCGGTGTGATGGTCGGCGTGGCATGGCCTAGGGCGGGCTTGAGCAAGTCCCCAGTGGGCTAGGTGCCGCGTATGAACTGTGAGGTGATCGCGGCGATCATCGCAGGCCGCCGATAGGTTGGGCTTGTGCTGCGTAACCTTGCCTATCGCCTCTATACCCGCAGGCTCCGCCAGGAGCTGTCCGGTGCCGCCTTGCCCGAGCACGTCGGGCTGATCATGGACGGAAACCGCCGGTGGGCGCGTCGGGCGGGGCTGGCCAGCCCGAGTCTGGGGCACAAGGTCGGGGCCGAGCATATCGAGGACGTCCTGCTGTGGTGTGAGCACGCCGGGATCAAGCACGTCACTGTGTTCGTGTGCTCTGCCGAGAACCTGCAAAGGCGCGGCGACGCCGAGATCGCTTTCCTCATGGGGGTCATCGAAGATGTCGTCTGCGACCGGCTGGCCCGCCCGGAGGCCGGGTGGCAGGTTCATATCGCCGGGACGCTGGACGTGCTGCCTGACACCACGGCCCGCGCGCTGAAGAAAGCAGTCGAGGTGACCCGCGAGTGCCAGACCGGGGCGCACGTGACCCTCGCCGTCGGCTACGGGGGACGCCAGGAAGTAATCGACGCCATCCGCGAGGTGCTGTACGAGCAGGCCGACGCTGGCGGCACGCTCACGGAGCTGGCCGGGTGCCTGACGACTGAGGACATCGCCCGGCACCTCTACACAGCCGGGCAGCCGGATCCTGACCTCGTCATCCGTACGAGCGGCGAGCAGCGTATTTCCAACTTCCTGCTGTGGCAGTGCGTAGGCTCTGAGCTGTACTTCTGTGACGCCTACTGGCCAGCGTTCCGCGAGATCGACTTCCTGCGCGCACTTCGCAGCTACTCAGCCGCGCAACTCCGCAAAGAGACAGACCGGAAGAGCGCCTGAGATCGTCGGACGGCCAGGCAGCCGCCGCGAGCAGACGTCTTGACGCTTACTACTGCAACGACGCTTACGCGGGAACGGATCGCGTTTGCTCGCCAGTTTGACCGCGGTCATGGGCCGCTGCCGTGATTCTGCTGTCTCGGGGAGTTCGAGAATTACGCGGCGGCGGTCAACCCCTGAACGGGCTGAAGGCGTGTCAGCGATATGGGCTACGCCACGGTCAAGAGAAAGAAGCTGGCATGCGCGGAGAGGCCGACGACCTCGATGAACGTTTCGCCGCTTTCGTACGCGGGCACGGCGAGCGCCATCTGCGGGTAGCCGTCCTGCTCACGGGCGACTGGCACGCTGCTGAGGATCTTGTCCAGGCCAGCCTCGTCAAGCTTTACCAGGCCTGGCCGCGCCTTGAGACCGATGCCGATCCGGACGCCTACCTGCGCCGCATCATTGTCAACACGCACCGCTCGTGGTGGCGCGCACGGTGGCGGCGCGAGAAACCAGTCGCGGCCCTGCCGGACGGCGCGTACGAGGACATGGCTGACACGCATGCCCTCGGCGCGCTGGTCAGGCAGGCGCTGGCCACGCTGCCACGGCAGCAGCGGGCTGTGCTGGTGCTCCGCTATTTCGAAGACCTGCCCGAACCACCCCAGCGACACGGGAGGAGGACCACCCCGGCGCAGTCGGAGCCGGTGCACGCCCGGGCACGCCGGGAACCCCGTGCACCCCACACCCCAGAGAGAAACGGATATGAGAATCAAAAACGGAAGCAGGCACAATCAGTAACCGGCCGTCGGCGCACCTGAACGATTGAGGTTAGCTTGGTGTGATGCGGCTGCTGCACTCGCTCGTGCACGGCGTAGATCATGTTGCAAGGTACGATCTATATAACACTGAGGCTTCAAAGAAGGGATCGAAGCCTGATATGCGAGCAGTTGAACTACTCGAAAGCAGGGTGGCGGAGCTTGACCAGCCCACTCAGAACAGGCTCGCCTGGTCTCGCGTCCGAGACTATTGGGAAGAATGCGCGATTAATAACAATACCAGTTTCTACGATTTTGAGAACTGGCCTTGCAAGGATCTGGCGTATTCGGTGGAGGTAATGAATGTCACTACCGACGCAGGAGCCATTGGGAAGGCTTCCATGAAGCGAATTAGTGCCCGTGAGGCAGATCAGATAGTCGCATCCTCGGATACATTGAGGCGGATTGCAGCCCTATACCCGGAAATTGTCTTCGGGCCGGTAAGCATTGCTCGTCAGTTCTGGGTTGCAACGCAAAATCCTCAACGGCGGGCACTCGGTGTTGTGGAGCCAATGCAGTCAGAATTCCGGCCGGTAGCCGAGGCGAACAGGTTGTACGCTAAACCCCGGGAAGGAGGGATGTTCACGTCAACGGGGGCATGCGGCAAGCCGGGAATGTGGCGGATGTATCTTGACATGTATGACCCGTCAATGCTCCACGGAAAGCCATGGTATACGTGGATGCTCAGGGTGCAAGGTAACGCCTCAATTCGGGAGGTTACCTGCGCGGAAGATTGGGTTCGCTTTGTGGAAGCTTATTCCATTTCAAAAGACGGCGCAGTCCGTCCTGATTGGCGCAAAGTCTCGGAAGAATATGATGGGGTTCATATCACTTTGCGCGCCATCACGGCGATTGACGGAATCGAATTTGAGTGTGCCGATGGCATAATAAGCCCGCCCGTCTGGGCAGTGGAACAAACGCTATGGCTTCGCTGGCAATTCGCTGGCCAGTCTCTCGTTGAGAGTACGATATAAGAGCGGCTCCCGGTAGACTGGGACAGTTCACGGGAGCCGTTCCGAATGACAGCTAGCAGAAACCAGTCACCTTGAAGCTTCCGCTGGTCGAGTAGGAATAAGTGGGGGGTTCGTATCCTGAAGGTGCGGTTGCAGTCATAGAAACGCCACCGCCGTACGTCGTATTAGGATAGCACGTAAGGTTTACTTGGCAGCTGTTGGAGCCCTTTCCCGAGTTACGGCAGGTATTAGATGCTCCCGCTTGAGTGAGGTTGCTGCTTTCGAGATGAATAGCGATAACGATTGAGGCCACGGCATGCGTGCATGACATGGTGCCAACCGAGTTTATTTCCGTTGGCACATGCGTAGAAATATGGGGCGCAGAGTACTTCGGCGTGCATGTGATGACAGGAAGCGCGGGGGTTGCGCTCGAGGTTGCGCTCGCGCCCGAAGTGTTCGTCGGAACGAATGTGATCGTTCCTGGGGTCGCCGCTGAGACGTGGGCGACGCGGGAGATGCTGGCTGAGTGGGTTTGTGATGCCTGCGCCGAGCTAGTTGCCACCAATCCACTGAACCCCAGAATTAGAATGCCGAGGATAGCGGTAATTTTTCCCCATCGTCTCATATGACCACCTTTTGCCGATTCGGTGTAACTTATCATCATGTATCGGACTATACGTGTCAAGAGGCAATGCGGCTTAGCTTGTTCCAGTCATGCGGCGATTCTGGTTTTTGCCCTGGTCAGGACGCAATGCCTCGGGGTTTAGCCTTTAGGCCTTGATGGATGGTTCTCTTTTCGGTGACGTTGCGTAATCCGTGCTTTCCGGGCACGGCAGTGGTCGGCATGCCGTGCCGGTTCCACGGGTCGGCCGGGCTGTTTACGGTGTTCTGGAAGGGTTTGCCGGGGTCGTCTCCCGGGGTTTCCGCTGGCCAGGAGGGCGTGTTGGCCAGGGTGATGATGGGCCGTGATGCGGGTGATCGTGTCCTTCACGCCTGCGTGCCCGAACGTGCTGGGGGACTTCAAGGAGGCTCGCCCAAAGCTGGCCGACGTCAGCGAAGTGATGGGAAAGTCATGGTTGCGAGCAACCGGGATCGCCCGAATAGGACAAAACACGCTAAGTTTGAATTATGCTAGCGTGTTCGATTCATCTATTTTAGTGATCCGTCTAAGGGGTGGACGGACGACAGAGCAGGAGTTCAGAGCCCGAGCCAGTCTTCAGCGTTAGCCTTCGTCTCGAATGTCTCGTCGGCCGGGCGGACCACGCCATCTGGACCGGGATAGCGAGCCTGGTAGCTGCCCGAGGGAAGTTTTCGGATTGAGCCGAACCGGCGGCGTCGGCCCTCAGCGTTCGGCATTGCGCACAGCCCGAAGCCGACGGGCGCAAGCATCAGGGCGACGAGCACTTGACGGGCGACACGCACCTAGATTTCTTCGCGCCGACCGATGAGGCTTGGTACATGGCAAGTAGATTCACCCGGGGTCAGTGATCGCCTATGGGCCTGCTGAGCGGTACGGCAGGGCGATCCGTGATCGTCACTGTGCTCCTGTCAGTCACAGGGTTGTCCTGCGGTTCGCCGCCCCCGGGAGCCTCTGCTGCCGGTACCGGCGAGCAGGGCTCTGTCACCTTTCAGCAGGCGAGTCCGACCGGGCCTGCCGGCACTGCGGTGTACATGCCCAGCGGCATGCCGACCTCTACTGACATGGCAATCCCGTCCACGCCGGTACCGGCAGGTTGCCGGGCTGGCACCGTGGTCATCACCCACCTCCCAGCCGAAGCAAGCACATCGACCGTCTGCATCAAGGCGGGTGCACGGCTCCGCCTGACCCTCCCCGGCCAAGGGCTCGACGGCTGGTATCCGCTGCAGGTAACACCCGGCGGCGCCGCGACGGTGGCATACATGCCCGCCTCGACGGACACCCTGGCCGCCACCGTATCGCCGACGGGCACGGCGCCGTTCTGCCTGACGACGGGCACCCGAAGCCTGGAATCACAAGCCGCCTACAGTTGGCGGCTGTGCGTGACAGTCCGGCAGTAGGCTCCTGCCACATCAAGTGAAGGGGCAATGTCGCCCATCAAGCGGAGCCTGACAGATTCATGTAGCAGCTGCCTAGGCTCACTTGATGTGCGACACATCGGCTTCGCTTGATGTGCGACACATTCCTAGTGTTGTTCCGCGGGCTCGGTTGAGCCCAGGGCTGGTGCTGGGTGGTGGGTTGCTAGATGTGTGGTTACCCAGGTGGCGGCGGTTTCGTGGTTGCCTGCCGGCGGGGAGTCCAGGAGGCAGGACGGGCAGCGGGCGAAGAAGCTGCCCGATTCCTCCCAGGCGTGGAGCTGGCCTGGCTTGACCCAGCGGGGTGACCAGTCGACGGAGAACGCGTAACGCAGCTCGGTCTTGATGGCCCAGGCAATGCGGTCGATGGCCTGTTGTGACAGCCCGAGCTCTGCCAGGGCGTTCTGCGCGCGCAGTTCGGTGCGGATGTTGTCTTCCAGCAGCGCGTCGACCCGGGCCTGGCGGTCCTGGGCAGCGTCATCGGCCATGGGTTCTCGCACCAGATCATGAGCTGACCACCCTGGCCCTGCAAGTATTGCTGTTCGCGGCCGGGCCAGACGGTCCCTGGCACCAGGGCTGGGTCAGCCAACAGACCGCAGCCCATGCCCGCCAAACCATCGACCGGCTCACCGAGATCCTAACCGCGAGTCATTCTCACGAGATCGAGTAAGTGCCGTTGCAGTAAGTCGCGGTCGGGGCGCAGGTCATTTACCACTCCACCTCGCTGACTCCCGAGTCGATCAGCTTCTTGCGCCAGCCGCGGACGCGGACGAGGGTGACATCTGCAACGATGACGTTTGCAAAGTGCGGCGTGATGTGGGCCCGGAGCAGGCCGCGGTAAATCAGGACTGTTTTAGGGCGGAGGCCGGGGCGCTCATCGAAGGCGCGCCGTCTGTACGGCCAGGATGTTCTTGAGGCACGTTCCACTGGACAATGGAGCGAACGCCAAAGCTTGAGAAGGTCGACCACTGCACCTTTGACACCTTGACCCCGGTGGGCACCTGGAAGGTCACCGCGCCAGTCGTGCTCTCGCCTGGGGCCGCGTCGATCTCGCCCACGGCGAAGTCGGTATACCCGGTGATGGGGATGATGTCCGGGATGTAGGTCTGCCCGCCGCTACCGACGAGAGCGGCGGCGTTTTCTGCGTCCTCCTGTTGAGGGCCGTAGCCGCTGATCGCCTTGATGGTGAAGACCGCGCCAACGAACCGCTTGCCATTGTCCGGGGTGATCCGGTCGGTGGAGTGGGCTGGGTCGATGATCTTAGTGAGGGCCACCTCGTAGGTGTCGCCGGCGCTGTCCTGGACGTCGAGGTAGGAGCCGAGTCTCGCCGGTGCCGCCACGTGCGCTACGGATGGGCTGGGTGCACCCGTAGTACCAGAGGGCGTGGTGGAGACACCGCCGCCGCCGGACCTGACGACGGCGATCACGATGATGAGCGCTATCAGGCCGATAATGCCCAGGAAGATGTTGCGCGCCCAGTGCCGCTTTTTCCGCTGCGGTGGTTTCTGCTGGCTCATAGTGTGCTCCGATTATGCCATGTGATTGTTCGTCGTAGCGGTTCATCGCCTGGTAGGTCTGGCCTCGGCTGACGAGGATGAACTGTGATCGGGGTCGAGGGGTCGTTCGGCAGCTACCACTCCCCAGATAACCGCAAAAGGGATAAAGCGGAGCGTATCCTCGCTATGTTCGGCATCGGCGTGGCCGCGTTGATCCCTAGGGCTGGGTCTCTCCGGCCCGATCGGCATAGTGGATGTGATGGTTAGCTGTACGGAACTCCACCACGTCGCCGTCCTGCACGACGATGGCATGCAACAACAAAGCGCAGCAACCACACAACCTGAGTAGGTCGACATCGGCTAGATCTAAGCTGCTGAGCAGCCACGATGACCTGCACAAACCTGACTTGCTCTAATTCGCGTCGGGGTGATCAGCGGGCGCTGTTATCAAGATCTGGGCACTTGCCCCACCAGGGCTCGCCCAAGTCCGCCCAGGGCACATCCAGGGCACATGAGCGCCAGAGAGTGGAACAGCGAGAAATACCGAGACGTGAACCAGCAGGGCAAAGAGGAAACCTCGAAAAACGCCCAGGTGGGCGAACAGGGCCTGTCAGTTCACGTCAAATTGTCGCGGGTGGTCAGTGGCTCTTGATTCTCCGCGCTCGTGACTGCTTCAAGGCTCTTCCGGTGCCGGTACTTGTACGAGGAGACGGCGACACCAGCGGTGATCCCGTCAGCAAAGGTCGTCGCCACGCGGGACACGAGAGTGATGGCGGCCGCGTCGTGGGCGCTCATCTGGGTCGACAGGAGCACGACGAGCAAGACATCGCGAAAGCCGGCCCCCGCGGGAGACGGGGTGATAAACCCGACAGCCCAGGAGAGGGCGAAGGCACCGATGCACAAGGGTAGTCCGCTAAGAGGCCGGACCCCGACGCGGAGCGCCATCACGTAGATCTGCAGGCCGTAGAAGATCCACGAGACGACGTACCAGGCCATGGCGACGATGATCACCCTGCCGGACAGCGCCTGATCGGGAGGATCCCGCTTGAAGATCTTGAAACCGAGCCGGAGCAGGCGATTCAGCATCGGCGGGTACAGGCACACAAGCAGAGGTAGCGCGATCAGGAAACCCCACCAGTACCTTGCCAAAGCATGGGTGAACGGCAGCGTGAGCAGCGCGACGATCAGCGCGCACAGCAGTGACAGGCACATGCTGATCACCGACGCAGCCGCGGTACGGGCGCGGGGCACCTTGTGCTCGCTGGCAAGCTCCATCTGAGCCAGGACGGGCCAGACCGAGCCCGGCAGGTACTTGCCGAGCTGACCGACGAACAGCACGCGGGAGGCCACGCTGACCGACAGCGAAGACCCCAGGCCCGCCATCAGCGCCCGCCACACCAGCATCGTGAACACGAGGGCGACCAGCCCACAGGCCAGGGCACCGACTGCCGCCGACAGCCCGATACTGCTCAGGCCGCTACGGATGCCGCTCCAGTGCCCGACGATGTACCAGGCCCCGAACGCCAGGGTCAGTGCCACGAAGCCGAAACGGAAGATACGGCCGGCAAGAAGGCGGCTGATCTGTGCCATGGCTGTAACGGTGCACCTTAAGAGAGTGGCGGGGCCAGGCCAGTCCCCGGTAGGGCTGCGTCTCATTCCTGGCAGGAATCCTAGGCCACAGCCCACCGAGGTTGTGTGACCTAGCAGCAGAACTTGACGCTTAAGCGTCATCCGGCGACAGCAGCGAACGGCAGCAACCGCATAGACCGGCCCGGCCTGCAGTGACTACCATGAGTGCCCTGACCTGCCAGGATGAACTGCATTGGCCTTCCTGCCACTCGTTCGCATCGAGGAGCTCACTAGCTAGAGCCAGGGCACTCCAGGGCACATGAGCGTCACAGACGGTACGAAACAGCGAGAGCTGCCGAGACGTGAACCGGCAGGCCAACTGTGACGCCCCGCCGGACGGGAAACCGGGGTTGGCCTACCGTAGCGATGTCGTGAACGTCGTCCATGCCTCAGTGCTGAAGGTCAGTATGACGTGATCACGATCGGTGGTGTCGCGCACGAGGATGACGCAGTCACCGCCGACTTCTACGCACTGGCCCCCGTTGCCATCTGAGTAGCTGGATTTACGCCACCCATCCATAGCTCTCCTGCTTTCACGATCATCGCCGCCGATTCCGACGCGCGGTAGCTCTCTGCTCGAAGGCTATCGAACCTGACAGACAGCGCAGAAACGATTTGCGGGTCGGTGTAGACACCCCCGGCGGCTAGGTGCTCGCACCAGGCGGCGTCATCGGCCAGGACAAACCCGCTGGCGTTGGCGGCGTGAGCGATTGCCGGCATGACCGTCACGGTGACCAGCGGCATGGCCGCGACTGCCAGCAAGTGGCTCATCTCGGCGGCCATGACCTCATGCGACCCGACCAGCCTGTAAAGCGCCATCTCGTCCACGATGATCCACGCGGCTGGCGGCTCCTGGCGGCCTAGCACGCGGCGCTGGCGCTCCATGCGGGCGGTCAGGCGCACGCTGGCGGCCTCGGCCGTGGTTGCGGGCTGAACCGCTATCAGGGCGCGGGCGTAATCCTCCGTCTGGGCAAGGCCATCAACGATGCCGGGGGTCCACGTGCGGATGCTGGCGGCGCGGTCCTCGTAATCGGGCCAGGAACGGAACGTCGCCGGTACCTCAGGCCACTCGCGCGACTCGCTGAGCCAGTCAGCGAACCAGCCGCGCCGCTCCGGGAAGACGGCGTCCAGTCCTGCCGCGATCTCCTGGGTCGGCGGGCGCTTGCCGTTCTCGACGCGGCCGAGGTGAGCCGGGTCAACACCGCCCATCCGCCGCGCCAGCTCGGCTATCGGCCACCCGTGAGCCACCCGCTCCTTTTTCATCTGTCGAGCGAAATGCCCAGCCACGCCGTTACGGACCATGCCAGTCATGGCATTAATCGTGCCACAGCCTGCCGCAGCTGTCACTGTCTGCTGCAGATTGGTCACATGCCCGTTGCCGCGTGGGAAGCGCACTCCCAGCTAACCGATCGCGCGGCAGCAGGCGGCAGCGGGACGTACCAGCACCCCGAGCAGGACAAGGCCATGGATGAATACACCAGCGTCAGCCAACTAGACGACTTCGAGGTCATCGCGGAGCGCGTACGGGTCACGGAGGCGATCGCGGCGCTGACTGACAGGTACCGCCAGCTCAACCAGGAGATGACCCGGAGGGAGACTCTGCGATGGATGGTGCGATAACGCCGTTCACCAGGCTATCGGCCCAGGCGGCAAGGATGCTGGCCGTTGAAACCCTGCTCGCCGAGCCGGAGGCGTTGTGCGACGACGTGCTGGAGAGCTGCCTGTACCTGCTCAGGGAGAGGCTGCGCGGCGTCTGAGGGACACTAAAGGTGACTTCCCGGAGGACCTTGATGATGCGCGCCCGACGCCGTCCGCTCGCCCTGGTCGCTACCTGCCTCGGCCTGGCGGCCGCCGCGGGCTGCGCCTCCGCCGGTCCGACGCCCCCAGTCGGCACCGTCAAGGCGGGCGCCAGCCCCTCGGTCTCCTACCTGGATTCGGTGTCCGAGGTATCGTCGGCCGCACAGCCGGCAAGCCCGCAGGCCGCGCCGTCGCCCGTGGGGGTGAACGTCGCCGCGTTCAACGCCCTCGCCCGCCAGGAGGCCAGCGCCTGGGCGCGGTCGCCGCTTGCCAAGGTCTGGCGGACCGGCCTGGTCCTGCTCGATCCCGTCCTCACCGCCGCGCCGAGTGGCGGTCTCCCGTCGACTGCCGACCAGAGTGCCCTCGCCGACGGCGCGCTCGTGTTCGAAGGGCCGCCACCGTCGGGACGGCCGGCCGACCTCGTCACCTGGTCCGACGGCTCGACCATGAAGGTGGCTGTGCTCAGCGCGGCGCGGTCGTTCGACGCGCTGACCAGGGGCGGCTCGTGCGTGGCCTGCGTATCGACGCCGCTTGTCGTCACGGCGGCCAGGCCCACCACCGTCGCCGTCCCGACGAGCCGGGGTACCGCAAGCGTGCCGGCCTGGGCGTTCACCATCAAGGGCGTATCCAGCCCGGTCATCCAGGTGGCCTTGGCCCCCGGCAGCTACGTGACGCCGCACAGCAACGGCGCGATCCTTCCCGCCAAGGAGCTTCGCCCGCTCGGCACCGGATTCGCCGCCACGACGAACGCGCACGTGTCGGTCACCGGGCGGACGCTGACGCTGAGTCTGGACGGTGAGTACTGCGACGCCAAGTGGGGCGGCCTCGTCTATGAAACCGGAGGCGCGGTCGTGGTCGGGGGCTGGCTGTACCGTCCGGATCCTAAGGGCGGCTGCCTGGCCGCCATTGTGCGGCGACTCGCCGTCGTCCGGCTCGCGGCGCCCGTCGGGGACCGGGTCGCTGATCCTCTGTCGCGCGCGTGTCACACCTTCCCGTCGCCGGGCCTTGTGGCCCTGGGCGCGGCGCCCGATCACGGTGGCGCCGCCTCGTGCCGGGTGACGTTCTCATAGGGTCTCCGCCAGTGCTGGTCGCCCCACGCGCTGGTGTAGGCGGCGTTAACCGCCCACAAGCACGATGCCATGCCCGTAAGTTTGCGCGGTTAGCCTTCTGCGCAAAACCGCTGTCGCGATGTCCGCGACAGTCTTTCGGAACCGCCTTGCCGCGCTGCCCGCGGCCCATCGTTTCCCCCCCTGTGGCGCCCTCCTCGTCCTCGACGGCGGCGATCGGGCCGGCGGGTGACCCAGGAGCCGAGTGAGCGGCGGGCGGAGCGGGGCGTCACGGCGGGCTTCGCCCGTAAGGCTGAACTCTATGCGTTCGTGTCTTCCTACAGGGTTGCCATGCGGGTCTAGACGGCGTACTGCTAGGTGCCCATCTTTTAGATCCACGCCCACTATCGGCCCAGCAGCGTACACCCCGGAATCTGGTGCCTCATCGCTGGTGCTCACATGCCCCGGTTTTGATGGCCCAGGCTGCCGTGAGGTACACGCCGTCGCGTCCTGGGCTTGCGCGTGATGCGTGTAGGAGACGGGCTTGCCACCTGTGATCCAGGCCAGCCACTCTTCCCCGCGTAAAGCGAACCTCGCCCTGCCGCACAGGACTTACCTCCCGCGCCTTGCGTTGGCCAGGTGCTCCAGCGGCCTGGGCAGCCGGATACTACCTCGCCGTCCGGGGCGACTGTGATAGTCAGGTTGCCGAACGTCTCCGTCCCCGCCCCGATGGCCTCGATCCGCCACCGGGCAGTCTCCCACTCCTCCCGCCACCCCGCTGGGAGCCCGGCGGCTCTCGAGGTTGTGCCGGGTCTTCGCCAGACGCTTGCCGCCTTCGGTCACGCGCACGCGCCTGTTGTCATGCTCGGCCGACACCCGGCCGAGTTCGGCCCGCAGGGACTGAAGTCTGCGCTGCTTCTGGAACCGCTCCGCCTGGGTGGCATAGCCCTTCGGCAGTCGATTCTTCTTCCGACCATCCGCTCTTGAGGGGTGAGAGTGTCAACGGTCGTTGGGGCAGTCGCTTCTCGATGGCCGCGATGGCCGCCCGCAGTCCGGCGATGTGTCGGTCCTGGGCGGCTCTGGCTACCTTGCACTGCGTGTCGTTCGCGCAATGATCGCGTGAGCCCAGCGGGCGCTCGACAGGGCGGTCAGATCGCGCTTCCGGCGTTTAGCGCATCCCGACTGCCTGACGCCGCCCGGGACTGTCCAAACCGGGGTTCACTGGTTCTGGGTGAGAGACGGCAATCAGGTCAGCGTGCCGCAGTCGGCCCAAGTGCTCCGCCACAGCATTCAGTACGACGATGTCAGTCTGCGTGGCCCGCAGACGGGTTGTGATGGCAACACCGAAAGGTGCGCGTACCGGCTTCACCCCGCGCCACTCACTAAGCTTCGTTGCTGTCATTAATCCATCGCCACCTTGCAACCAGTAGCACTGCTCCAAATGCAAGTCTCAACGAACATGATAGCGAGTGCTCTCATTAAAATCTCCTAATGCCAAACTAATAGTAGATGTGGCGTGAGGCCGCCCCCTGTGTGGCGGATCCGGTGACCGCGCGTAGGTTCGGAACGGAGGGAGCTTTCCTACTCGACCGGAGGGAAACATGACGGCTGACGCGCAGGACCGCGAGGGCATGCAATTTTGGTTTGATCCTCTGTGCCCGTGGGCGTGGATCACCTCGCGGTGGATGCTCGAAGTGGAGAAGGTCAGGCCGGTCAAGGTCGACTGGCGGATCATGTCCCTGGCTTACCTGAACCTCGTGCAGCACGAGGGCAAGGGCCTGAACGAGGAGTACCTGGAGCGGATGAACAGGGCGTGGGGGCCGGTGCGGGTCTGCGCCGCGGCCGCCGCCGACGCCGGGCCCGGCATCCTCGGGCCGCTTTACACGGCGATCGGCACCAGGTTCCACAACCAGGGCAGGCGCGACGACCCGGCGGTCATCCCCGAGGCGCTGCAGGAGGCGGGGCTGCCCGCGTGGCTCGTGGACGCGGCGGAGACGGCCGAGTTCGACGACGCGATCAAGAAGTCCCATCACGAGGCGTTCGATGAGGTCGGCCTCGACGTCGGGACGCCGGTGGTCAGGATCCGCGGCAAGGCCCTGTTCGGCCCGGTCATCACGCCCGCGCCCAAGGGCGAGGCGGCAGGCGAGCTATGGGACGGCCTGGTGCTCGTGTCCAAGGCGGACGGGTTCTTCGAGCTCAAGCGGTCGCGGGACCGCAGGCCCACGTTCGACTGACCGGCCGGGACCGCTGGACCCCGCAACCGCGCGGGGTCTCACCCGGCACCCCAGGATTATGCGGGGAGCGGTGCTAGTCGTCCTTGACGATCTCCTCGCACAGGGCCAGGCACTCGGTGCAGATGGTCACGCCGGCCGTGGTCGTCCCCGCGGCCATCGCGAGGCCGTCCACCTGATGACGGCCTTTGCCGCAGAAGGAGCACGTGGCCACGGCCTCAGCCTCGGCCGGAGCGGAGGCCGCCGTGGGCAGGGGCACCGGCTTGATCGAGGACAGCGGCGTCGCGGCGACCGCGCCGGTCGAAAGCACCTGGCCCGCCTTGCCGGCGCAGACCTCGCAGATGGCGACGCCAGGCCCGACGATGAGCTTGCGCACCTCCTTCCTTGACTTCCCGCAGAAAGAGCACGGTAGCTCGCCTCGTCTGGCGCGTTCGCCGCGCGGGGCGAAGGAACGCCAGCCCCGCCCGCCGCCTTCCGCTTCCTCAGCCACCAGTTGGTGAACCCGCTGGTGGCTGAGGTTCAGCGCGTCGCCGATCTCACGCAGCGACGCGCCCGCCAGATGCAGCTTGCGTACCGAGTACCGGAACTCCGCCCGCGCGAGTTCAACGGCCCGCTCGGACTCGACGACCCGCCCTTGCGACGCCCTCGCCGCCGTGAGCAACCCCTGGTCCATCGCCATGCTGTCTACCCTAACTAGACACCTTCGGACTGTCTACTCTGCCTAGACACCCGCCGACGGGAAGAGCGCCCGAGGGCGGCCCCTGTCGCGCGCGGGGATTCGCGCGGCAGCTGGGCGGCCTGCCCGCCACGCTGATAACAGCAAGAAGCGCGCAGCGCGACCACGGAGCCGCACCGGCGCGGCGGACAGTGGATCGCTGGGAGTACCCCGCTGCTCTAGCCGATTGATTCCAAGAGATTCGTGGTCATACGCGATCGGACGGGAGGGCAACCACGGCGGGCAGCGCCGACCGTGCCGCACCCGGTCGGCGGCCTAAGCCACGAACGCGAGCCAGCCGCGGACCGCAACCGTCTCTTTCGGCTTTTTCTGCTACCGCCACCGTTGACCGGGGGCGCGTCCGCTCCTTGGACCACCCGCACCCGGGCGCGAACCAGCGGAGGCTCCACTCCAGGGAGCAGCGGCACCGGTGAGGCAGTCCGGGGGCCGACGCGTCCACCCTCCCGCGCGGTCGCGGGGCTGTCCGGGTGCCGTGATTGCGGGTCATCCGAGGGAAATCGCGGCAGAGCCTGGCGGCTTGCCCAACTTTGTCTGTATTTACAGCCAGGATCTACCGGCCGGTAACACGATTGAGTGACATACGGGGCGATATCCGCCCCGTATGACCCTCGGTCTGTTCCAGGGACCCCGCCGTGGTTGCAATCCCTTGGAATTGCTCGTCTACTACTAGCCCCCGCTTGGAGGCGCCTAGCCCTCGAGCTCGATCGTGTACATGACGAATCCCGGGAAGGTGGCGACCTTGTCGTAGAGTGCGCGGGCGGTCGCGTTGGTCTCGTGGGTATGCCAGTACACGCGGCCGCACCCCCGCTCGGCCGCCCAGTCGCGCACCGCGCCGATCAGCGCGCGCCCGACCCCGTGGCCGCGCGCCGCGGGGGCGGTGAACAGGTCTTCCAGGTAGCAGACGTCCGTCCCGGTGGTGCGCACGTGGATGAAGAAGTGCACGATCCCGACCAGCGAGCCGTCCAGCCACGCGCCGAGCGCGTGCATCCGCTCGTCGCGCTGGAACTCATCCCACGCCCTGTCGTACATCGACTGCGGATGTTCTACCTGGTAGAAGGTGTTGTAGCCGCGGAAGAGCTCTTCCCATGCCGTCCGGTCCCCCGGGCCGAGCCTGCCGATCGTGATCATGCCACTCCCTCTCGCCGACGCTGCCCTCAGACCGCCGGCCAAACCGGTGATAACAGCAAGAAGACTTCGCGCTGAATGACCCGAGCGTAACGCGGACGGCCAACCCGCGCTCGGCCCACGCCGCGCCGAGCCCGCCGAGTGCGCCGAGCCCGCCGAGCCCGCCGAGCCCGCCGAGCCCGCCGACTGCGCCGAGTCCGCGCCGAACCTTCCGCTAGCCCAGGCCCTGGATGCGGGCCGCGGCGGCGGCGTGCCCGCGCAGCTTCTCCTCGACGCCAGGCACCGTCAGCACCCCGTCCCGCACAAGCACGCGACCCGCGACGACCGTGTGCCTGGCGGATACCGGGCCGCAGCGCAGCCAGGCCTCGACCGGGTCGACGAGCGCGCCCGCGTACTGCACGCCCTCCTGCGGCCAGCACACCAGGTCACCCGCGGCGCCGACGCTCAGCTCGCCGATCTCGCCAGAGCGCCCGAGGCAGGCCGCACCGCCCCTGGTAGCGATGTCCAGCACCTCCCGCGCGGTCATGCCCGTGGGACCGAGACGCTGCCTGCCAAGGAGCAGCGCCGCCCGTGACTCGATCCACAGGGACGCGCTGTCGGTCGAGGCCGAACCGTCGCAGCCAAGCCCTACCGGCACCCCCGCCGCGCGGAACTCGCGCACCGGCGCGAACCCGCCGCCGCCGATGAGCATGTTCGACGAGGGGCAGTGCGCGACGCCGACGCCTGCCCTCCCGAGCCGGGAGACCTCCGCGGGGTTCGGGTAGATGCAGTGCGCCACCCAGGCACGCGAGGTAAGCCACCCCACCTCCTCGAACTGCTCGACCGGCCGCCGCCCGAAGTGTTCCATGCAGTACCGGTCCTCGTCCGGGTCCTCCGCCAGGTGCGTGTGCAGCCGGACATCGAGCTTCTCCGCCAGCTCGGCGGTCCGCCGCATCAGGCCGGGGGACACCGAGAACGGCGAGCACGGCGCGAGCGCCACCCGGACCATGGCACCGGAGGAGCGGTCGTGATGCAGCTTCACCAGCCGCTCGCTGTCGGCCAGTACCTCGTCGTCGTCCTGCACGACCGAGTCGGGCGGCAGCCCGCCGTCCTTCTGCGACAAGGTCATGGAGCCGCGCGTGCAGTGGAACCGCAGGCCCACCTCCCGCGCGGCGGTGATCTCCGCGGTCCACAAGTCCCCGCCGCCGCTGGGCGCGACGTAGAGGTGGTCCATCGTGGTCGTGCACCCGCCGAGCGCCAGCTCGGCGAGGCCCACCCAGGCGGAGAGGTAGGCGGCCTCCTCATCGATCCTGGCCCACAGCGGGTACAGCGCGGTGAGCCAGGAGAACAGCGACCCGTTGATCGCCGGCCCGTAGGACCGCGTGAGGTTCTGGTAGATGTGATGGTGCGTGTTGACCAGTCCCGGCGTCACCAGGCAGCCGCCGGCGTCGAGCACCTCACCGGCCTCGGGCTCGGCATCACCAGAGGCCCCCACCCCGGAGATCATCCCGCCGGTCAAGGCGACCCACCCCCCGGCGAGTTCCCGCCCGACGGCGTCGCAGGTAGCGACGAGCTTCGCGTTCCGCACCAGCAGGTCAGCGACCGGCTCACTCATCAAGCGCCCCCAAGGTCAAGGTCGAAATCGCTCAGCCGAACGGATGCGTGCTACCCGCTCCACCGCACCATAGCCTCGTCCGGGCCGGCCGGCGTCACAGGCGCGTTTCCTCACTCGCGACGGATGTGGCTGCCGCCGCGCTAGCCGGGCCGTTCCCTTTCGGCCGGCGGCCAGCCCCGCTGGGGGCGCTCCGGTAGTGCCGTGGCGCGCGCTGGGGTGAACCAGTCGTATGCGTCCTCCCAAGGGGGCCTGCTTACCTCATCGGTTCTCGTCGGCTCAGCGCGCACCGGCTGGGACGAGGTGTCCTCCTGCGGTGCGAGTACCTGGCGTTCGCGACTGGCGAGGACGCCGGCGATCAGTTGCGGCACGAGCAGGGCGGCGAGGACGATGATCGGTACTGTCCAGCTCCCGCTGGCGGCGTGGATCGCCCCGATCGCGATGGGGCCGAGACTGGCCAGCAGGTAGCCGAAACCCTGGGCCATCGTCGAGACCTGCGCCGTGTGCCCGGCGTCGGGCGAACGCCAGGCGATGTAGCTCAGCGAGAGGCTGATCGAGGCGCCCTGCCCGAGTCCAAGGAGGGTCATCCACAGGTAGGCCGCGTGGACCGGCGCGACCGCAAGGCCGGCGTAGGCGACACCGTAGCAGAGCACGGAGACCACGATCGGGACCCAGGTTGGCCGGATCCGCCTGGCGATGGCCGGGCTCACCAGGGCGGCCGCGATGCCGGGGAAGGCCGAGTAAGACAGCATCCAGCCGGCGCTGTGCGGGTTCATGCCGTGGTCCTGCAGCAGGGTAGGCAGCCACGTCAGGGTCACGTAGTAGCCCGTGCACTGCAGGCCCATGAACGCGGTCACGGCGATCGCGACGGGGTCGGCGAGGATGGCGCGGAACGACGGCTGTCCTGGTGCGGCGGGCGGGCCGGCGGCTTCACGCGGAGGGCCGGCCCGGCCGGGGACGCGGAAGAACTGTGGCAGCCAGACCAGGCAGGCGGCGACCGCCGGGACCGTCCACAGCGCGAGGGCGGGGCGCCAGTGGCCGCCGACGAGCGGCATCAGCGGCACGGTCAGCCCGTCGGCGATGGCGGCGCTCAGGAACAGGGCCGTCGAGTAGACGCTCATCCAGGGGCCGACACGCTCGGGGAAGTCCTGCTTGATCACGGCGGGCAGCACGACGTTGGCGATCGCGATCGAAGCGCCGACGATGACCGTGCCCGCGAACAGGCTCGCCAGGCTCGGCTGGCGGCGCAGCCCGATGCCGACGGCGAGAGCGGCCATGGCGAGGCCGACGAGTTGGTGCATGCCGAGCCGCCTGGTCAGCCAGGGCGCGAGGAACGCGAAGGCGCCGAAGGCGACGACCGGGATGGTCGTAAGCAGGCTCGCCACGGTCGCGGAAAGGCCAAGATCGTCGCGGATGCTGGTCAGGACCGGGCCAACCGATGCGACGCCGATGCGCAGGTTCAGGGCGATGAGCAGCAGGCCGGCGGTGAGGAACCCGGCCGCGAGCCTGCCGTGCGCCGTGCGCCGCCCGCCGCGTGGACGCGGCGCGTCGGCGGACGGCTCAAGCTCTTCGGCGATCGGCGCCGCGACGGCCTGCGGCCGGGCGAACCCTGGCGCGTTCATTGCGATCTTCTCCACGCTTGTCGGTCAAACCCCTGGGCCGATGTCAGCGCTCGCTCGCCGGCCACGCCTGACGAAGCGCAGGCCGACCTCACCAGGACTGTGGGGGGCGTAAGCAACGATAACAGGTAGTGACCGCTTCGCTACGAAATTGGCATAACATGTCGCGCGCGACAAGCCCTCGCCAGGGAGGCGCGCCACGCCCACGCCGCGAGGACGCGCGACGGCCGCGGCATGGCTACTATGACTGCCGTGACTGAGTCGGTTGACGCGTCCTTCCGTGAAGCACTCCGGGCGCTGCCCAAGGTGGAACTGCACTGCCACGTCGAGGGCACGATGCGGCCGCAGACCGTCGTCGAGCTGGCCAGCAAGAACGGTGTGCCACTGCCGGCTGGCGACGTCCGTGACCTGTACCGCTACGGGTCGCTCGATGAGTTCCTCGACGTCTTCTGGCTCGTCCAGTCGACGCTGCACGACCGGTCGGACTGGGAACGGCTGGGCTACGAGTCGGTCCTCGACGGCGCCGCCGCCGGCCGGGTCTACGCGGAGGTCTTCGTCACCCCGGCCAGGCACCTGGCCGCGGGGCAGACCCTCGGATCGGTGCTTGAGGGCCTGTCCGCCGGCCTGGCGGCCGGCGACGCCGAGACGGGCTGCCAGACCCGGGTGATCGTCGACATGGACAAGGCCTACGGCGGCGAGGCGGGACTCCAGCTGATGACCGAGCTGATCGAGCTGCGACGGTCGGGCGCGCCGGGCACCGACCGGGTCATCGGCATCGGCATGGACTCCACCGAGCTCAACGTGGACCCGCTGTCGTTCGCGCCCGCCTACCGGGAGGCGGCCGCCGCGGGCCTGCGCAGGACCGGCCACCAGGGCGAGAACTCCCCGGCGGCCGCGGTCGGCGTGGTGGCCATTGGCCTCGGCGCGGAGCGGATCGACCACGGCCTGTCCCTGATCGATGACCCGGACCTGGTCAGGTTCTTCGCGGAGCGCCGCATCCCGCTGACGATGTGCCCGACCTCGAACGTGGTCATCGCCAACGCCTACAGCACGGTCGGCCGCCACCCGCTGCCCGCGCTGCGCGAGGCGGGCGTCCTTGTCACGGTCAACACCGACGACCCCGCCCTCACCGACCTGGACCTGGCCCGCGAGTACGCCACCTGCGCGGAAGCCTGGAACTGGTCATGGGACCAGATGGTCGACCTCGCCCTGGACGGCGTCGAGGCCACCTGGCTTGACGACTCAGGCAAGCGCGCCCTGTCCGCCCGCATCCGCGATGAAGCGGAACGGCTCCGCCCGACCGCCTAACGCCGCGGCCGGGACCACGGGCGGCCGGTCCTGCCGCCGGACGTCATCAGCTGCAGTCGCAGCTGCCGCAGCAGGCGTCGCAGCACGCGTCGCCGCAGCAGTCGCAACTGCACTCGCAGCAGCAGTCCTCGCCGCAGTCGCAGCAGCAGTTCTCGCAGCAGCCGGGCCTGCGGCGGATCGTGAGCAGGCCGGACAGGCCGGACAGGCCGCCGCCGCCGGAAGGCCGCAGCCAAGCGGTGAGCTGGCGGCGCCCGCAAGAGAAGGTGCGCCGAGCGCGTTCGGCCCGGCGGGGGCGGTGGCGCGGGCGAACACGCGATGGACCGAGCGGGCGAGCTCGTGGACGAGCAGGGCGTGCACGAGGCGGCCGTCAGTGAACTCGGCCTCGTTGAGCGCCAGCTTGATGCCGAGGAGCGCGTCGTCGCACAGGCGGCGGGCCTCGGTGAGGTCCGCGCCACAGGCGAGCAGCGGGTTCCACGCGCCGCTCGCCTGGTCCGCGGTGAGGTCCTCGACCGCGTCGACCAGGTGGGCGATCCGGCCGAAGAGCAGGCCCGCCTCGCTGAGGGCCGCCTGGTTGGCGGGCTTCCCGGCGAGCAGCGCCGTGTGCGCGAACGCCGCGGCGGTGGCGGTCTCGGTCGGCTCGGTGACCGTCAGCAGGGAAGTGCCGAGCCCCGCGGCCGCCTCGATGGCCGTCTGGCGGCCGATCGCCTCGGTCAGCACGCCGACCTCGAAGCCGAGCTCCCGGCCGGTCCTGGTGCTCGCCGCCGCCCACCGGGCCGCGAGCGCGGTCGCCGCGCCGCGCACCCCCGGCCGGCCGAACGCGCCGTCGCCGTCGTCAGCGTGATCGCGGATCTTCGCCGCCGCGAGGACCAGCGACACGGTCGCGGCCAGCCGGGCGCAGTCACCGATGGCCACGTCGAGCTTCCGCATCCGGCGCAGGGCGCACCGCCCGGCCGTGCGCCGCCCGGGCGCGCCGTCCGCCTGTGCCTCGGCGAGCACCGAGATCACCAGCCCGTCGTAGTTGGTCGCCAGCCGCGCGGCCTGCCCGTGGTCGTCGCGCAGCGACAGGCACATGCCGCACAGGTGCGCCTGCCACGCGGCCCCAAGCTCCCCGCCAAGCCGGTGCCGGCACGGCCGAATGATCCCGAACACTGCCTCAGGCCTCCCACCGCGCGGCCCGCACCGCGCTGCCGTACCCGCGCCAGGGACGACCACGGTCGCAACCTGAGGCGACTTCTTAAGGACTTACGCAGACATTAGCGGGGCACGCCCGACCCCGCCACGGCGTGATGGTGAATGTTCGAACGCGCGGACCCGGGGCCGCCGCGCACGGACTGCCGCCGCGCACGGACTGCCGCCGCGACCGTCAGACAACTATCCTGAACGCGACGGGAACGACAACCGGATGATGGAGGGGCCGCGATGGCCAGCCTGATGCGCGCCCTGATTATCGACGGCACCAAGTCGGCCAGCGTTCAGCGCGTCCCCGTGCCGGTTCCCGGCCCCAGCCAGGTGGTGGTCGATGTGCACCGGGTGGGCATCTGCGGCACCGATGTCGAGCTTTTCACCAGGGAACTGCCGTATTTCGAGCAGGGGAAGTCCCGCTTCCCGCTGTGCCCAGGCCACGAGTGGTGCGGCACCGTGTCCGCCGTCGGGGCGGAGGCCGACGAGCGCTGGATCGGCGCGCGCGTCACCGGCGACACCATGCTCGGCTGCGGTCGCTGCCGCCGCTGCGCGTCCGGGCGTCATCACGTGTGCGCCGACCGGAGCGAGATCGGCATCACCGGCTGGCCGGGTGCCCTCGCCGAGAAGCTCGTCGTTCCCGTTGGCAGCCTCTACCGCCTCCCCGGTTCGGTGGACGACCGCGCCGGGGCCCTCGTGGAGCCGGGCGGCAACGCGCTGCGCGCGGTGCTGGCCGCTCAGGCGGGACCTGGCAGGAACGTACTCGTCTGGGGCCCTGGCAGCATCGGATTGCTCGCGGCGGCGTTCGCGCGTGCCGCCGGCGCGGACGTCGACGTGCTCGGCCTCGACTGCGCCCGCGAGGGACTGGCGAAGAGCTTCGGCGCGGCGCACTACTGGACGACCGCGGACCCGCCGCAGGGAACCTACGACGCCGTTATCGACTGCACGGGCGACGACGCGGTCCCCGCGCTCGCCCTCCGGTTCGTCGAGCCCGCCGGCCGGATCGTGTACATCGGCCTGTCCGGCAGTGCCAGCCTCATCGACAGCCGCGACGTCGCGCTCAACGACATCACGGCGGTGGGCATCCTCGGGGCGTCGGCCGGCCTGGCGTCCGCGATCGAGCACTACGCCGACGGCCGGGTGTGCCCAGGGCCGCTCGCCGAGGTCGTCGTCGGCCTCGACCGCGCCACGGAGGCCCTCGCCGGCCAGCTCGATCCCGGCGCGGGAACCAAGATCCACATCGACCCGCGCCGCTAGCGGCATCCGCCACGACAGATCCCTTAACCAGACGCACACAGTTCAGACCGTTACCAGAGTCTGGACCGCTACCAGACGCTCGCCGTTTACCTGGCCGTCGGGCCGCCAGGCGCCGGATGTCAGGCAGCGGCGTAATAGTGCACTTGTGAAAACCACACATAGCAAGCGCAACGCCAGGACGCTTGTCGCCGCGGCCGCCGCGGCGGGCGCGGGCGCGCTGGCGCTGGCCGGCGGGCTCGCCGCTCCGGCCGGCGCGCAGGCAGCGTCGGCGGCCAGCGTCGCGGCGGCCCGCCCGCTCCACGTGACGCGGGTCGCCTACGGCGAGCAGCTGCGTCACTCGTTCCGACCCAACGGCACGGGGGCCGCGCGCGCCGAGGCCCTCACCAGCCCCGACGACGTCGCCGAACTGGGCCGGGACATCTTCGTCACCTTCCAGAACGGCGTCGGCCCGCAGGGCCAGGCCTCACCAAGCGGGAACCTGGACTCTACGATCGTCGAGTTCACGCTGTCCGGCCATGAGGTCGCGCAGTGGGACCTGCACGGCAAGTGCGACGGGCTCAGCGCCGACCCGGAGACCGGTGAGGTCATCGCGACCGTGAACGAGGATTTGCACTCCAGCCTCTACACCATCAAGCCGAGCGGCGGCTCCGTCACGCACTACGCCTACAGCGAGCCGCTGCCGCACAACGGCGGCACCGACGCCATCTCGATCGACCGGGGCCAGGTCTTCATCTCCGCGTCCGCGCCAGGCACCACCGGGGCCGCCATCGCCGAACGCGAAGTACCCGGCGGTCTACGTGGTGACGCTCGACCAGGGGACCAGGGTCGCCCACGTCAGCCCGCTGTACGACGACGAGGCCCCGGCGTTCCAGGCCAACGGCGCCAAGGCGGGCAAGACCGTCAACCTCGCCCTGACCGACCCCGACTCCAGCGAGGTCGTGCCGTGGGCCGCACCGAAGTACGCCGGGGACTTCATGCTCGACTCCCAGGGCGACCAGGAGCTGATCTTCGACCACGTCACCGGCCGGCACCAGCACCTGACCGCGCTGCACCTGCCCGCGTCGGTCGACGACAGCGCCTGGGTGACGAGCAGGCACGGCGCGCTCTACGTCACGGACGGCACGGACGACACGGTTGACGTGGTGTCAGGGAAGTTCACCGTCGGGACCATGTACTCGTCGGCTACGCCCTGCGGCTCGAACAGCGCACCGGCTACCTGCCCTGCCCCCGGCTTCCCCGCTAACTACCTGGCAAGCACCAGCATGAAGACCGGCGCGCTCACCCCGGTGCCGCTCACCGGCCCGGTGCTGCGCACCGGGGGCATGATCTTCGTCGCCTGGTAACGGTCGCCATGGGCCGGCCGTGAACCAATCAATGATCCAGAACGGGTTCGTGTTTCACGCCGTCCGCCCGTGACCCACGGGGCCGGCAACGCCGCCCGCCGCGTGCTCCCAGCCGGGAGCGCGCGGCGGGCGGCGTCGTTACGCCGGGCCGATCTGCAGGTTTCCGCCCTCGGTGGTGACGCTGATCGAGCGTGCGGCACCCGGGCTGGTGGCGATAAGCACCGACTCTTGCGACCCGCCGGTGTCCGCGGTAACCGCGTACGGGCCGCCGGGCACGGACAGCGACGCGTCGCCGCCCCCGGTGTCGACGCGCACCGACGCCGGCGCGGTAAGGAAGCCGAGTGAAACGCCGCCGCCTTCGCCGCGGACCACCGCGGAGGGCGAGGTGAGGCTGGCCGCGGACAGCGGCCCGCCGCCGGTGTCGACGTTAAGCGCCCCGGTGACGCCACTCGCCTCGACCCCGCCGCCCTCGGCGGCTACGCTGAGCGGTCCTTGGATCGTGCTCGCGCTGACCGGGCCGCCGCCGGAATTGATCTGCGTGGCCCCGGCCCCGGTCGCGGTCACCCCGCCGCCCTCGGCGCTCACCGTCAGCGGCCCGCTGATGGCGGCCGCGTATACCGGCCCGCCGCCGGAATCGATGGCCGCCGTCGGGGCGCGCGAGACGGTTACCCCGCCGCCCTCGGCGTGCACGGTGAGCTTGCCGGTGATGCCGGTCGCGGTCACCGGCCCGCCGCCAGAGTCCAGGTCCGCGTCGGCCGCGTTGTTCACGGTTACCCCGCCGCCGTCGGCGGTCACCGTCAGCGGCCCGCCGATGCCGGCCGCGTACACGGGCCCGCCGCCTGAGTCGATGTCCGCGGCCCCGGTGCCGACCACCGTCACGGGGCCGCCGGACGCGTTGGCGGTGACCGTGACGCCGGACGGCACGGTCACCGAGAAGCCGACACTGCAGTTGGCGTTCGTGCACGCCGGCGCCGCGAGCGTGAGCAGGCCGCGGGAGTCAGTGTCGGTCACGGTCGGCGGGCCGCCGTCGCCGGAGTCGTACGTTACCGACTCGGCGATCCTGACCGGGCCGGGAGCGGTGGTGACCTTGATCGGCGCGCCGTAGCTCTGCACGTTCAGCGCGGTGACCGGCCGCGTCACGATGACGGTCCGCGTCGGAACCGCGCTCATCGGGGTAGGGCCGCCGGGCGAGTTGCTGGCCCGGACGATGGCCCAGCTACCGAAGGCGCCGATCGCGGCGATGGTGAGCGTGCCGCTGAGTACCCAGATCCAGCGGCCGCGGGTCGCCTGCGGGCGACCGGGGGCAGTTATCGGTTGCATGGCAGGTCCACGGTGAGGAGGGTCGGCCCGCTGGGCGGGCTGTCGATTTCGAAGGTGCCGTCGACGGACGCGGCGCGCCTGGCCAGGCCGGCCAGGCCGGTGCCCCTGGCGGGATCGGCACCGCCCACGCCGTCGTCCGTGACGATCACGTGCAGCCGGTCGCCCGCCCGCTGGACGAATATCGCGGCCTCGGTGGCCTGAGAGTGCTTGACGATGTTCGCGAGCCCTTCTGACACCACGAAGTAGGCGACCGCCTCGATCACCGGCGCCGGGCGGCGCGGCATGTCCACGGTCAGCCGGACAGGAATCGGCATCCGGGCGGCGATCCCCGACAGGGCCGCGTCAAGGCCCCGGTCCTCGAGGACCGCCGGGTGCAGGCCGCGGATGAGGTCGCGCAACTCGGCGAGGGCGGCCTTGGCCTCTTCGTGCGCCTCCGCGATCGCAAGCTTCGCCTCTTCGGCGCTGGCGGCCTGTGCCCGCGCCATGCCGAGGTTGATGGCGAGGGACACGAGCCGCTGCTGCGTGCCGTCGTGCAGGTCACGCTCAAGGCGGCGCCGCTCGGCGTCGGCGGCGTCGACGACGCCCGCCCTGGTCTCGGTCAGCTGTTCCACCCGGTGCTCAAGCTCGTCCGCGCGGCTCGGCCCGAGCAGCGCCCGCGCGGCCCTGGAGTCAAGCGCACGGACCCCGCCGGTGAGCCAGGGGGCGACGAACAGCCCGACGACGCCGGCGAACGTCAAGCCGATATCCAGCGCGAGGTGGTGCGGAGGGTTGTTCACCGAATTATGAGCCCACGCGGCGGCAAAACCGGCCGTGCACACCAGGCTGACAGCCCACGTCCCGACAGCGACGATCGCCGCCGCCGCGAGTACGGGGGCCATCAGCAGGTGGTACAAGAGCTGCCGCCTGGTCGACTCGGAGCGGAGCAGCTCCGCGATGCCTTGCGCGGCGATCAGGTCCCGCCATTTCCGTTGTGGCGGGATCTCGATGCCGGCCGTGGTCCGCATCCGGTGCCGGTGCACGCGGGTGAGCACGGGGGTGAGCAGGAAGATCAGGGCGATGCCCGCTAGCCAGATAAACACGAGATAGGCGGGCGTTTTCGGGCCCCGTATCGCAATCGACCAGAGTGATCATGCCCGCGAAAATGGCCCCCGCGACGATCTGCACGGGGATTCCGGCGGCCAGGTAGACCGCCTCGCCCCACGCACGCGGCGACCACGGCACGCGGCGCCGCCGCCTGGCGGGTGCCGTGTCCTGTCTATCCACCGTGTTGTCCATGGCCTCCACGCTATTCCCGGTGCCCAGGGCCTGCCCATACAGCGCGGTTCTCTTTCGGGGTGTACCTAGCTGCACCCCTCATTCGGAACTCGCCGCTACTGCGCGCGGCCATCCGCGGCTGACATCGTTACGGGCATGGTCGGCCGGCCTGGCCGGGCGGGCAGCCGGCGTCTCTCGCGCCCGGTCACAGACCGCGGCAACGGCCGCGGTAGACGGCCCGCGGCGGAACTCACGTGGCGGCCGGGCACCAGCTTCCATGAACTTGTCCCCTGAGAGGACTCCCGATGAGACGACAGCAGGATGCGTACGGCGCGCCTGGCGACGTGATCAGGCTTGACGGCGTGACGAAGGCCTACCAGGCGGGCGCGCCGCCCGCGCTCGACGACGTCACGCTGAGCGTGGCGAACGGAGAGGTGGCGGCGATCATGGGGCCATCGGGCAGCGGGAAGTCGACGCTGCTCAACCTGATCGCCGGCCTCGACAAGCCCACGACGCGGCACGGTCACCGTGGCCGGGCAGCGGATCGACGCCCTGGGCGAGAGTGCCCTGGCCCGGTTCCGCGCCCGCCACGTGGGCATCATCTTCCAGTTCTTCAACCTTCTCGACGACCTCACCGTCGAGGACAACGTCCTGCTCCCCGCCCAGCTGGCCGGGGCCTCGCGGCGCAAGGCGCGGGCCCGCGCGGCCGAGCTCCTGGCCACGGCTCGGCATCGACAAGCACAAGGACCACTACCCGGCGCGGCTGTCCGGCGGCCAGCGGCAGCGGGTCGCCATCGCGCGGGCCCTGGTGAACTCACCGGAGCTGCTGCTCGCCGACGAGCCAACCGGCGCGCTCGACACCGCCACCGGCCAGGAGATCGGCCGCCTGCTCACCGAGCTGAACGCGGCGGGGCAGACGCTGGTCCTGGTCACCCACGACCCCGCACTCGCCGTCCGCTACGCCGCCCGCACCATCAGGCTCGTCGACGGCCGGGTCGTGGACCCCCGTTCGGCGACCGCCGAAGCGGGGGTGGGGGCGTGAGCTGGGCCGGGGGCGCCTCGCAGGCGCCCGCCACCATCAGGCCCGTCGGCCACGCAGGCGACGGGACCAGCGGGGCAGGCGGCGGCCACGGGCAGGACCGTCCCGGTGCCGGCCACTGGCTGAGCGTGGTGCGCACCGCCTCGGGCGGGATGCTGCGGCACAAGGTGCAGGCCGTCGTGATCGTGGCGGTGCTGTTCATCGCGACCGCCTCCGCCACCCTGGGCCTGGCGCTGCTCAACGCCAACAACTCGCCGTTCACCAGGGCGTTCGCCGCGCAGCACGGCGCGGACGTCACGGTCACCGCGAACCCGGGTCACGCGACCGCCGCCCAGTTCGCGGCCACCGCGCACATCGCCGGGGTCACCGCGCTGGCCGGTCCCTTCGACGAGACGACCACCCCGCTTGAGTTCCAGGGCCAGTCCTGGGGGCCGACCACCCTCGTCGGCCGCTCCGACCCCGGTGGCCCGGTCGATGACGTCGTGCTGAACGCCGGGCACTGGGCCGACGGCCAAGGCCAGGTCGTCCTGGCCGGGAACCCGGCGCAGGGAGGCGGCGGCCCAGACAACGGCGGGCCCGCGCTCGGCAGCACCATCACGGCGACCAGCCTGCCAGGCAAGCCGGTGCTCACCGTGGTCGGGTTCGCCAACTCGGTCACCGACTCCACCGACAGCGGCGGCTGGGTGACCCCCAGTGAGCTGTCCAGCCTGCTCACGCGGGGCAGCCAGCCGACGGCCCAGCTGCTCTACCGGTTCACCAACTCGGCGACGAACGCGCAGCTGCAGGCCGACGCGGCGGCAGTGACGAAGGCGCTGCCCGCCGGGACGGTCATCGACTGGGGTTCCTGGCTCACCGCACAGCAGTCCCACGGCAGCAACGCCGCGATCATGGAGCCGTTCGTGCTGGCGTTCGCGCTCATCGGCCTGGTGATGGCGGTGCTTATCGTCGGCAACGTCATCAGCGGCGCGGTGATCGCGCAGTACCAGCGGATCGGCGTGCTCAAGTCCCTCGGCCTCACCCCGGCCCAGGTGGTGGCCGTCTACCTGAGCCGGGTCGGCTGGCCCGCCCTGGCCGGCTGCCTCGTCGGTGTCGTCGGCGGTTACCTGCTCTCCGTCCCCGTCCTGCACCAGTCGGCCGGTGCGTACGACGTCGGCCGCCAGCAGGTGCCCCTGTGGGCGCTGCTGCTCGCGCCCGCCGGCATGCTGGCCATCACCCTGCTCGCCGCGCTCGGCCCGGCGCTGCGCGCCGGCCGGCTGTCCGCCGTGGAGGCGATCGCCGCCGGGCGCGCGCCCGCCACGGGCCGGGGCTACGCCGTCCACCGGCTGGCCGCGCGGCTCAACCTGCCGCGCCCGGTCGGCCTTGGCCTCGCCGCGCCGTTCGCCAGGCCCGCCCGCACCTTGGTGACGCTCGCCGCGATCGCGTTCGGCGCCACCGCGGTGATCTTCGCGGTCGGGCTGCACTCCTCGCTGAGCGACGCGCGGGCCGCCCAGACCCGGTCGGCTACCGTTCCCGTCCAGGTCCAGCAGAACAACGGGCCGAACCAGGTGCCCACCGCCGCCCAGTTCGCGGCCGCGGCCGCGGCGGTGAACGGGCAGCCGGGCACCGCGCACAGCAATGCCGAGTACGGCACCTCGGTCAAGGTGATCGGCATTACGCAGGATGTGCAGACGACCGTGTTCGACGGGCCAAGCTCCTGGATGGGGTACGCGCTCATCTCGGGCCACTGGTACAACGCGCCGGGCGAGGCGGACGTCAACACCACGTTCCTCACCGACAGCGGGCTCGCCGTCGGCGACACGACGGACGTCTACACCGGATCGGTAACCGCCGGGGCCAAGCCGGTCACCGTGCGCATCGCGGGGGAGATCTTCGACCCGGGGAACCAGCCCCGCATGTACACGGCCGCGCAGACCCTGCCGGGCACCGCCGTCCCCGACAACTTCTGGCAGTGGAACGTCGGACTCAAGCCTGGGACCACCGCCACGGCCTACAGCCAGGGGGTGAACGCCGAGCTCGGCAGCAACAGCCCCTTCATGGCGGGGCCGTCGAACGACGGCGGCCAGTTCTACGTCATCGCGATCGGCCTCATCGGCCTGCTGTCGCTGATGGTCGCGATCGCCGCCGGGCTGGGCGTGCTCAACACGGTGCTGATGACGACCAGGGACCGGGTCCACGACCTCGGGATCTTCAAGTCGCTCGGCATGCGCCCCGGCCAGGTGGTGGTCATGGTGATCTGCTGGGTCGTCGGCCCCGCGGTGATCGCGGGCGCCATCGCGGCACCCGCCGCGGTCGCGCTCAACACGGCGACACTCCACGCGATGGCCGCCACCTCGCACACCGGCATCCCGGCCAGCTTCACCGACGTGTTCCCGGTGTCCCGGCTGGCGCTGCTGTCGCTGGCCGCGCTGGCGATCGCGGTCATCGGCGCGCTCCTGCCGGCGACCTGGGCCGCCCGCACCCGCCCGGCGACGGCCCTCCGGGCCGAGTAGCCGCAAGGGTATGGAATTTTTGGTAGATAGTGATTTCTCGTACACGATAGCGTGCTCTAGTGCTATCTTGGATAGCACGCAGAAAGTGTGAGGGTGTGAAGATGTGCAGGTGTGACACGCGCCCGACCAGAGGATCGGGCCGTGAGAGCTACCCCGGAGCGCCCCCGCGCCGGACGCGTGAGCAGGGAAGGCGGATCCCGCCAGGACTCACGGCAGCCGTGTCCGCGGCAGAAGACCGTGACGCCCTCACGGGCCACCCCGCCGGACCAGGTGACCCAGAAACCGTTCGGGGCCACCCACCGCGCAATGCTCACTATTTGCGTAGTGTCCAGGAACGGTAGGGTGACGGTCATGACGGGCGAGCAGCGGCTCCGGGTGGTAATCGGCGAAGACTCGGTGCTGCTGCTCGCCGGCCTGGTGAAGCTCCTGGATAGCGCCGGATTCGAGGTCGCCGCCACCGCGGGCGACGGTGACGCGCTTGTCGCTACCGTCGAACGCGAGCAGCCGGCCCTCGTGATCGCGGACGTCCGGATGCCACCGACCCACACGGACGAGGGCATCCGGGCGGCGCTGACCATCCGCAGCCGCTGGCCGGACATCGCGATCCTGGTGCTGTCGCAGTACGTGGAAGAGCGGTACGCCGCCGACCTGCTGTCCACCAACACCAGCAGCGTCGGCTACCTGCTGAAGGACCGGGTAGCCGACGTCACCGAGTTCCTTGACGCGCTGCGCCGGGTCGCGGCAGGCGGCACCGCCCTGGATCCGGAGGTCGTGGCGCAGCTCCTGCTGCGCCGCGGCGCGGACCCGCTTGCGCCACTGACCCAGCGAGAGCGTGACGTGCTCGCGCTCATGGCGGAGGGCCGGTCCAACCCCGAGATCGCCGCCAGCCTCGTCATCACGGAAAGCGCGGTCTCCAAGCACATCAACTCCATCTTCGCCAAGCTCGGCCTGCACCAGGGCGACACCGGCCACCGCCGGGTCCTCGCCGTCCTGCGCTACCTGCGCGCCCCTGCCAGCTGACGCCCTGGGCACCTGACGCCTCGTGCGCCGCAGGCGAATCACTCGGTTCGGGTGATACGCGTTACCCCGCTAGCGGCCAGGATGAGGACGTCAGAGTGCAGACAGAAAGGTGATGCCATGGGGAAGGAAGCACGGATCGGGCTGCTGCTCGGCGCTTCGGCCTGCCTGCTAGCGGTGATGGTCGACTGGGTGGTCGAGGAACTGCACGGGCACTAGTCGTGAAGTTAGCCGACTAGTCACCGCGCCCGGCCGCGGGTTACACCGCGGCCGGGCGCTCGGCCGCGCCGCCGGCCTGCCGCCGGCATCCACTCTGGCACTGCGCCACACTGGTGGCATGGACGAAGTCGCCGCGAAAGACAGGGACCCTTACCGGCTCGGGCGGTTCGTCGCGGCGCAGGACCGAGGCGGCACCTACGAGCGTGCCGTCGCCGAGCTGCGCGCGGGCGCCAAGGTCAGCCACTGGATGTGGTTCGTGTTCCCGCAGGTCGCTGGCCTGGGCATGAGCGCGATGGCCAGGGAATTCGCGATCTCCTCGGCGGCCGAGGCGCGCGCCTACCTCGCCCACCCGGTGCTCGGGCCGCGGCTGCGCGAGTGCGCCCGCATCGTCGCGGACACCGAGGGCAGGACCGCGGAGCGGATCTTCGGCCCGGTGGACGCCATGAAGCTCCGCTCGTCCATGACGCTGTTCGAAGCCGCCGACCCGGCCCAGGCCGCCCAGAACGTCTTCCGCGCGGTGCTCGCGAAGTACTTCGGCGGCGTCCCCGACGAGGCGACGCTCGCCCGGTTGTTAAGTCCTCATCCCCCGTGTGCCGTTGGGCTGGCCAAGGCCGGCCCAACGGCACACAGGGGCGGCTCGGCACTTCAGAAATGAGTTGCCGGGTACCGCACGGCCGCATCAAGCTTGCCGCATGTCATGGACAGCACCGCGGGCCGACCGCGACCACGTACCGCCCGTCGCGGACGAGCGCCAGATGCTCGAGGCGTGGCTGGACTTTCACCGCCAGACGCTGCTCGCCAAGTGCGCGGGGCTGACGGCGGACCAGCTCAAGGAACGGGCCGCGCCGCCGTCCGGGCTCTCGCTGCTCGGCCTGGTGCGGCACATGGCAGAGGTGGAGCGCGGCTGGTTCCGCCGCCGCGTCAACGGCGAGGACATCGACTTCCAGTTTTCCAGTGACGACGACCCCGACGGCGAGTTCGACCACGTCGAGACCGCCGACGCCGAGCGGGATTTCGCGGCCTACCGGGCCGAGATCGAGGCCGCCAGGCGGGCCGCCGCGGGCCACGGCCTGGATGAGACCTTCTACCACACCCACCGGAAGGCCGACATGAGCGTCCGCTGGGTATACCTGCACATGGTCGAGGAGTACGCCAGGCACAACGGCCACGCCGACCTGCTGCGCGAGCGGATCGACGGCGCAACGGGGGAGTGAGGGCAGCCCCCGGTCAGAAGGCCGGCGGCAGCCCGCCCCTGCCTTGCGCGCGTCCCGCCGCGGCGGCGGGCACCCGGGTCGCCGGGTCGAGCGCGTTGGCGCCGATCGCCGCGACCGACGCCTCGTCGGGCGAGATCACGGTCACGGTCGCCCCGCCGTCTTTAAGTCCGGTCAGCACCTCGCGCAGCGGCATCGACGTGGGGAGCGGCGAGTCCATGCCAAGCGGCGAGATCACGACGATCCGCGCGGCGCCGGCGGCGAGGTCGGCGTTGTCCGCCGACCGGACCCCGCCGTCCATGTACCGGCGGCCGCCGATCGTGACCGGCGGCCAGATGCCGGGCACCGCGGAGCTCGCGGCCACCGCGTCGACCAGGCTGACACCGGACGCGGCGTCGAAGACCGTCAGCTCGCCGGAGACGCAGTCGACCGCGGTCAGCTTCATCGGCGTGACCGGCCAATCCCGTGACGGCAGCCGCGACTCGATCACCGCGAGCCGCTCAGGCTCGGGCACCGTGTCCGCGTCGAGCGCGAACCGGCCGAAGTTGCGCAGCTGCTCGGTCGGCGTGCTCGCCCCCGCCATGTACGGCTGGAGGTCCGCGGCGAACTTGTCCCAGTCGATTTCCACCATCAGCTCGCGTGACTGCAGCGCCGGCTCGACCTGGCGGGCGAGCAACTCCTCGAGGGACAGCCCGCTGCCGACCTGCGCGGCCACGTTCGCGCCCGCCGAGGTCCCGATGACCACGTCGGCGCCGGTCACGTCCTGCCCGACGTCGGCCAGTCCGGCGAGCAGTCCCGTGATCCACGCGATCCCCGCGACCCCGCCGCCGCCAAGCACCAGCGCATGCCCGTTCGCCATAGGCCGTAACGCTAGCACGGGACGGGAATCCCGCTGATTCCCGCGCTGGGCGGGGCCGTCACCGCCCGGCGGGCTCCTCCCGGTGCGACCGCGCCCGCCGGCCGCCGGTACCCTCAGGCCACTACGCTTGGCCGCATGGAAGCTGGACGGCTGGCTGTCGGGGAGTTCGCGTTCCCCGGCCCGCTTCGTGATCAACTGATCGCGGCGATTCTCGACGGGACGAAGACCACGACGACCGGGCTGGTCGACGACTACGAGCGCGACGGCGAGCCGATGCCGCGCCAGGGAGACCGTGAGGTGGTGATCGACTCCGCGGGCGAGCCGGTCGCCCTGATCGAGATCGTCAAGGTCCGGGTGGTCCGCGTCGGCGACGTTGACCTGGCGCACGCGCTCGGCGAGGGCGAAGGCTACGCCAGCGTCGCCGACTGGCGGGCCGGGCACGAGGCCTACTGGCACTCCGACGCGATGCGCGAGTACGTCGGCGATCCCGCGTTCACGGTGGACGACGACACGCCCGCGGTGGCCCTGGAGTTCCGCACGGTCACCGGCGAGGACCTGGACCTGGCCGCGCTGCTGCGCGAGGCCCAGGCCCAGGCGGATGCCCGATGAGCGGCGCACCGCGACCGTCGGCCCAGATCCCGGCGGCACTGATCCCGTCGTCCGCGCGGTCCCTGCCCATGGCCGTGTCCGCGAAGGGCGCCAGGATCTTCGACGAGGCCGGCCTCGACTACATCGATGCCTCGTCCGGGCCGCTCGCCGTCACGCTCGGGCACGGGCACCCGCGCGTTCTCGCGGCCATCGCCGATCAGTTCAGCGCCGTCGACTACGTGCACCGCACCCAGTTCAGGAACTCCGCCGCCGAGCGGCTGGCCGGCCTGGTGACTGAGCGGCTCGGCGGCGGGCTCGACCACGTGATGTTCGTGAGCAGCGGTTCCGAGGCGAACGAGCTCGCGATGAAGTTCGCCCACCTGTACTGGGCCGTCCAGGGCCGCGAGGACAAGCACCGGTTCGTGTCGAGTTCCGTCAGCTACCACGGCAACACGGTCGGCGCGCTGAGCGCGTCGGGGCAGCCCAGGTACGCCGCGCCGTACCGGCCGCTCGTCCACGCGGGCGAGACCATCACGGCGCCGCAGGTCTACCGGCTGCCCGTGCCCGCGGGCAGCACCGCCGCCGCCGAGTGCCTGGCCCGGCTCAGGGCGGAGTTCGCGGGCCTTGACCTGCGGCGGACCGCGGCGATCCTCGTTGAGGGGGTCGGCGGCTCCGGCAGCGGCGTGCTCGTGCCGCCGCCCGGCTTCCTCGACGAGCTTCGCCGCCTGTGCGACGCGAATGACGTGCTGTGGATCAGCGACGAGGTCATGTCGGGCTTCGGCCGCACCGGGAAGTGGTTCGCCTTCCAGCACTCGGGCGCGGTGCCGGACATCGTCACCTTCGCCAAGGGCGCGGGCGGCGGCACCCTGCCCCTCGGCGGCGCCGCCCTGTCCGGCAAGCTCTGGGAGCGAATCGCGCGCGGTCTACCCGGCGATGACCGCCGGGCACACGTTCACCAACGCGCCGCTTGCCTGCGCGGCCGGCATCGCGACCATCGAGGCGCTTGAGGAAGAGGACCTCCTTCCCCGGGTCGCCGGCCGGGGGGCGTGGCTGGGGGAGCGGCTGCGGGCGCTCGCGGCGGAGTTCCCCTTCGTCGGCGACGTCCGCGGCCTTGGCTACATGTGGGGCATTGAGTTCGTGGCCGACCCGGCCACCGCGGCGCCGCCAGACCCGGCGCTCGACGTCACCGCCAAGGCGGTCGCCGCCGCGGCGGCGAGCCGCCTGATCGTCTACCCCGCCCGCTTCTGCGTCGACGGCACGCGCGGCGACGCCATCCTCATCGGCCCGCCCCTCACCGCCACCGACGAAGAGCTGGAGGAACTCCTCACCCGCCTCCGCGCCACCCTGGCCGCGCTGGCCCCCCTGTTCCCGGGGGCGTGAACGCCCGCGCCCCGCGCTCCGGCCGCCGCGCGCGCCCCGCGCCCCCGCGCCCCGCGCCCGCGGCCCCGTTTGACCGCTCCGGTTTTTCGACTTAGGGCCACTTAGCGCGTCTCCGTGCCCTGATTTGGGGGGATACGGGCAACACGAAATGGCCCTAAGTTGCCCTGGGTCGGCCGTCGACCCTGGGCCGTCGACCCTGGGCCGTCGACCCCGGGCCGTCGACCCCGGGACGGGGCAGCGACCCCCGGACGGGGCGGAGCCCGCGGGCGGCCCGGAGCAGGGCGTCGACCCTCGCGCCGCTCGCCGCCCGCGCCGCGCGCCGCGCCGCTGCCGCTCGCCCGCCGCCGCGCCGCCGCAGGTGAGATAACAGCAAGAAGCCTAGCTGCCCCGGTAGGTGGAGTACGCGAACGGTGACAAGAGCAGCGGGACGTGGAAGTGTCCCGACGTTCCCGGCGACCGCGTCCTGCGGCTCAGGGATCGTGAAGGTGATCGCGACCTCCGGGTAGAACGTCGGGACCGCGCGGGCCGCGAAGTACGGGCCGGTCGCGAACGTCAGGCAGTAGGTACCCGCGGGGGTGTCCGCGACGAACCGGTGCCGTCCGTCCGGGTCGCGTCACGCCGGACTCGACGTCGAGCCAGCCGCCCGCCAGCCGGGACAGCGTGACGGAGACGCCGCCGGCCGGCGTGCCGAGGCTGGCGTCGAGGACGTGAGTGGAGATGGTCATTCGGCGAGGGCCTTCCTGACGCGCAGGACGGTAATCTTCCGGAGCTCGGTGGTAGCTACCCCTCGTTCGGATATTTCATCATTTTTCAGCCTTTGTTCCAGTGCGCCAAGCAACTGGGCGCCGCTGAGCCCCGTGGCGCAGATGAGGAACGCGTGACCGAAGCGTTCCTCGTACGCGGCGTTTCCCGCCGCGAGGGCCGCCCGCGAGTCATCGGCCACGCCGGACTGCTCGGCGGCCGACTGCCCGGACACGCGGGCGCCGATCCGCGGGTGAGCGTCCATCGCCTCAAGCACGTCGGGCCAGGTCAGCGACTCGAAGACGGCCTCGATCGCCAACTCGGCCGCGGCCGGCGACGGGTACGGCCGTCCGGCTGCCATCGCCGCGGCGAACCGGCGCGACGCGCAGCACGCCAGCATCGCCGCCACCGCCTCCTGCTCCGGTGCCGCGTTGAACGAGGCCAGGGTCACGGAACCTCCCAGGTCATGAGGGTACGACGCCGCACCGCGCACGTCCGCCGTGACATGCGGAAGCGGACGTAACGCAGCGCTATTCCTCTTGTAGCTTCCGATAAACATGCGCGCGTTACGGTAGCGCGGTCGCTAACTGGAGGTGCGCGTGCGGGTCTGGGAATCCCTTGAGGTGCCGGCGGAACGACTGGAGGCGCGGGCGGGCGCGGGCGCCCGCGGCGGTCCCGCCGCCGCCGGCGCCGGCGCCGGAGCCGGAGCCGCCCCTGCATGAGCTGCTGCTCGCCAGCGTCCCCACGCCGGTGCTGCGCTCGTTCAGGGACCGGCTTCTCGGCCCGCTCAGGGAGTACGACGACATGCACAACGCCGACCTGGTTACCACCCTGAGGCTGTTCCTGGCCTGCGACGGGTCCTGGTCGGCTTGCGCGTCGCGGATGTACGTGCACGTCAACACCGTGCGGTACCGGATCAGCCGGGTCGAGGCGCTCACCGGCCGTGACCTGTCCGCGCTCGCGGACCGCGTCGACTTCTTCCTGGCGCTGCGCGGCGCCTGACCCGTGACGGGTCACCCGACTGCTCGCCCGCGCGGCGATGCAACGTCAGCGCCGCGCAAAACGGGCAGGACGCACGTTCCAATGCCGTTTACTTAGGCGCTGGCCGCCTTCGGGCCGCGCCCCGCGCGCCCGTCTCGTCCGGGTTGTCCCGGCGGCGCCGCTGCCCGGCAACGCTGCCAAGCACCGGTGCCCAGGCCCGAGCCCGGCGGCACCGCGGCCCGGACCATGATCATGTGGATTCCGCAGCGTATTAGCTGCGGAATCCACATGAAAACGAAAATCCGTGCGATCATGCCGCGCCCTCCGCGCGAGCGCCGCGCCCCAGCCCGCGCACGGCCCTCACGCGCACCGCGCACCACTAAGTCAACGGCATTTTGGGCGCACGTTCTGTCACCCGGCTCTCATACGTGCCAGCGTTCGCACTGCAGGGCGGCGGGGCAAAGGCTTCGTTGTCAATGCGGGCGGGCCTGATACGGTCGCGTTTTCTGCGATCAGGCCCCCGCACTGACATCGGGGGTCGTCCCCGGGCGATAACACCGCGTTGGCCGCGATCACCGAGGCGTAGAACTCGCCGCTGCGCTTGAGTATCCGCCGCTGCGTCTCGAAGTCGACGAACGCGAGCCCGAACCGCTTCGCGTACCCTTCCGCCCACTCGAAGTTGTCAAGCAGCGACCAGGCGAAGTACCCCTTAAGCGGCACGCCGTCGGCGATCGCCGCGTGCACGGCGGCCAGGTGGCCGCGCAGGTAGGAGATGCGCTCGGCGTCGTGCACCTGCCCGTCCTGCGTGACGTAGTCGTGCCAGGCCGACCCGTTCTCCGTGATGTAGACCGGCAGTTCCCCGGTCACCGGCGCGACGACCCGGGTCAGCAGCTCGCGGATGGAGCCCGCCTCGACCAGCCAGTTCATCGCGGTGGTCGGCAGCCCCTCCGGCTGGACGGATACCGTGCCTGGCCCGGTCACCGTCTGGCCGCGGCGCGGCTCGCCGTCCGGGTTCAGCAGGTCCACGTAGTGCGGCGCGTAGAAGTTGACGCCAAGGAAGTCGAGCGGCGCGCCGATGACGCCGAAGTCGCCGTCCCGCACCAGGCCGGGCACCGCGGCGGGGGAGTAGGCCGCGTTGCCGTCAAGCAGTTCAGGGTACCGGCCGTGGAAGATCGGGTCGAGGTACACGCCGTTCTGCCGCGCCTCAAGCTCGGCCGCGTGGGCGGCGGCCTCCGGCGTGACCGGCCGCTCCACGGTCAGGTTGAGCGTGATCCCAACCGCGCTAGCGGGTGACGACGCCCGCAGCGCGGCGACCGCCCGCCCGTGCGCGAGCAGCAGGTGGTGGTTGGCGGCGACCGCTTGCGCGACGTCGCGGATGCCCGGCGCGTGCCGCCCGTCGCGGTAGCCGACGTGCGCGGAGACCCACGGCTCGTTCAGCGTGATCCACTGAGGCACCCGGTCACCGAACGCCTCGCCCGCGATCCCCGCGAACTCCGCGAACCAGTCGGCGATGTCCCGGTTCGCCCACCCGCCCTCGTCTTGCAGCGCCTGCGGCAGGTCCCAGTGGTAGAGCGTCACCGCGGGCTGGATGCCCGCTTCGAGCAGCGCGTCGATGACCCGGTTGTAGTAGTCGAGTCCCTTGGCGTTGGCCGCGCCGCGGCCCGACGGCTGGATGCGCGGCCACGACAGGCTCAGCCGGTAGGCGCCGGCCCCCAGGCGCTTGAGCAGCGCGATGTCCTCGGGGTAGCGGTGGTAGCTGTCGCACGCGATGTCGCCGGTGTCGCCGTGGTAGGTCTTCCCTGGCGTGTGGCTGAACGTGTCCCAGATCGACTGGCCCTTCCCGTCGGCGTCCGCCGCCCCTTCGATCTGGTAGGCGGCCGTGGCCGCTCCCCACAGGAACCCGTCAGGGAAACGCAGCTGCCCGTCACCGCTCATCAATCACACCTTTCCTCGGCCACTTCCTCGGCCACCACCATATTGAAATAAACCGATTTAGCCTATCACGTGATGGATGAGGCGGGTGTGACGGAGGAGGCGGGGACTGCGTTGGCCGGCGCGGTGAGGTGCAGCGTCTCGCCCCAGTGGCTGAACGACACCTGGTACTTGTAGCTGCCTGCGTTGGTCACCTCGGACAGCACCGGCCGCAGCAGCGAGTTGTCCGTCATGTACAGCACGTTCCTTGCCGCGGCGGGCAGTTTGCTGGCGGCCGGCAGCCGCGTCTGCACGCCGACGACCCGCTGGCCGGCGACGGTGGCGGGCGCGGCCAGCGTGGGGGTACCGCTCGGCTCAAGCTCAGTGGCGACCGAGGACAGCGTGATCCCCGCGGTCACGTCGTCGTAGGTGCTCGCGCCGAGCTTGTCGCCGTGCCTGAGGGCGATCCACTGGCCCGCGAACTGGTCCGCCTGCGGCTGGGGCAACTCGAAGAGCGTCGCCAGGCCCTCGGCGTCGGCCTGGACGTACCCGACGCCCGCGATGAACAGGATGGTCGCGTGCCCGGTTCCGTCGATCGTGATGACCTGCCGCCCGCCGCTGGCCGTCGCGTCGTCGGAGTACGCGAGCGAGCCTTGCGACGTGCTCTGGGTGATGTCAACGTGCACCGAGCCGCCGGCCCGCACGGCGCCGAGCGTGCCACTGAGGAGGGCGGGGGCGGACTTCCCGACGGGTGCGGTCAGGGCTGGCGCGCCTGAGGCTGGCCCGGCGGACGGCCCGCCGGACGACCCGGCCCGGCTGGCCGTCGAGGTGGCCGTCGGCGCTGCCGAACTGCTGCCGCTGCCGCTGCAGCCTGCCAGCGCGCCGAGCCCGAGCAGCGCCGATATCGTGAGTGCGATCGCGTTGGTCCGGGTTTGCCGTTGTGTGCTCATGGGCGATGAAATATCACGTCCCGGACATGACGGATCCGGTCTTGACCGAACCGCGATGCGTTCAGCCGACCGTCGATAGATTTTCATACAGCCATCAGAAATCCATCAGGAAGGGTTCAATGACCAACCGGACGCCGTCGGAAGAGCGGTGGCTCCAGGTCACCGCCTACCTGAACCGCGACCGCCACGACCTGGCGGTCCGCGCCGCGGCCGGTTACCCGCCCGGGCTAAGGGTGGCGGGCACCCCGTTGCTCGCCCCGGCGGCCTGGCGGCTGCCCGTGCCGGTCCCGCTCGACCGCGTCCGGCTGGAGTTCCGCCCCGACGCCCCGCGGCCCGACGTCCCCGACCTGGCCGCCCTGGCGCCGTACGCGCTGCCGGAACGCGCGGACGGCACCAGGTACCAGCGTTACAGCGACGTGGTCGCCGCGCTCGCCGCGCCTGCGGTCTTCGAGAACAGGCCCACCTACCGGCTCATCGAGGCGGACCTGGCCGGCGACGGCAGGCCCGCGGCTTGCCTTCTGCCGCGGCCGGTTCTTCGACGGGGCGGACGCAAGCGGCGCGGCCGGCCTTGAGTACGCCGCCGCCGAGTGCGGGATCGCGCCCGGCCATCCCTACCGCGCCGCGCTCGGCGGCCCGGCGGGCCTTGCCAAGCGCTCGGCGTCGATGGCGACGAGCGCGCTGACCCTGCGGTACGACCGGGTGGCGGGCACCGCGACGTTCCCGCTGCACCACCGGCACCCGGGCAAGGTCAGCCACGCGGGCGGCCTGTACCAGGTGATCCCGGTCGGCGTCTTCCAGCCGTCAGGCGAGGCGCCGTGGAACGAGGCCAACGACTTCAGCCTGTGGCGCGGCCTGCTGCGCGAGTACGCCGAGGAGCTACTCGGCGCGGACGAAGACCACGGCAGCGAGCGCGCGCCCATCGACTACGCCGCCTGGCCCCTGGCGAAGGCGATGACCGGCGCCCTCGCCGACGGCCGCATTCAAGCCTGGTGCCTTGGCCTCGGCGCGGACCCGCTCACGTTCGCGCTCGACCTGCTGGTGGTCGTGGTGATCGACGCGCCGCTATACGACGACCTGTTCGGCGACCTGGTCGACGCCAACGCCGAGGGCCGGGTGCTCAAGCCACGCCCCTTCGACGAGCCGTCGGTCACCGAACTCATCGCGGGCACGCCCCTGCAGGCCGCCGCGGCGGCCCTGCTCACGCTGGCGCTAGCCCACCGCGATACTCTCCTAGCCTGATAACAGCAAGAAGCGGCCCGCGTCGCTAGCAGCGAGAAGCGGACGGGCGTCGCTACCAGCCCCGCTCGCGCCACTCCTGCAGGTGCGGCCGCTCGGCCCCGAGCGTGGTGTCCCCGCCGTGCCCGGGGTAGACCCAGGTCTCGTCGGGCAGCCGGTCGAAGATCTTGGCGACGACCCCGGCGTACAGCGAGCCGAACCGCGCCGGGTCCTTCTGCGTGTTCCCGACCCCGCCGGGGAACAGGCCATGACCTGGGCGCTTGCTGGTCGACAACGGGGTACTGTCGCGTCGCCGCTATTCGTGGCGTCCTTGCTGACCAGTGCAAACGGTCCAGGCAGCGCATGGGACAGTGTTACCGAGCAACTCGGGTGACGCTCCAGGGTTCCGCCTACGGTGCCCGCTTGTTCTGGCTGTCCGTCAGCGCGGGACCATGGCGTTCGCGCGGTGCTGGCCGCGTATTCGCCATGGTGTGGGGGTCGTATGCTCGGGCCGCCGGCAGGCGGTTTCCGTTGGCGTGGCGAGGGCGGCGGCGTTATGGGAAAGTTGTCGCTTAGGGACGCTGTGTAAGGGGTTACGGGTGGCGGGCGAGCTTCTAGAACTGGCGCAGTGGGCCGGGCAGACTGTGGTGGCGGCTGCACTGACAGATGTGTGGGAGTCGGTGCGGGGCCGGGTGGCGAGGCTGCTGGGGCGCGGGGACGCGCGAAAGTCCGGGCTCGCGGAGCGTCGGCTGGCGCAGACCCACGAGCAGTTGACGTCCGCGGAGCCTGGGGCGGCGGACCAGGCGCGGCAGGAGGCCGCCGGTGAGTGGACGGTCAGGTTCAAGGACCTGCTGGAGGAGGATCCGTCCGCCGAGACGGAACTGCGGTCGATGGTGGAGGAGATCGCCGCGGCGCTGCCCGCCGGTTACACGGTGCAGGCGTTGGGTCACGCGGTGGCGGCGGGCCGGGACGTTCGCGTCTCCGCGTCGGGCGGGTCTGTTGCGGCGGGGGTGATCCACGGGAACGTGGGCGCGCCGGGCCCTACCCCGCCGGGCCCGGTGATGCCCTAACCGCGCCCGGCGACGTGCACCTGGCCCCCATCGGGGCCTTCGCGGACCGGGGCGGGCAGGCGATCGGCAGCGTGAGCGTGCCACGGCGGGCAGAGCCGGCGGGCCAGCCGGTGCGTCTGGCCCCGCGCCCGCGGGTGCTGGCCGGCCGGGAGGAACTGCTGGCAGGCGTGGCCGCCCCGGCTGGTCGCGGATCCCGGGCGTCCGGGGCCGCGGGTGGTGGTGCTGTGTGGGCTAGGCGGGGCAGGCAAAACGAGCGTGGCGGTCGAGCTCGCGCACCGGATGCTGGGCGAGACGGGGGTGTGCTGGCAGCTCAGCGCGGAGGACCCGGCATTCATGGCGGCGGAGTTCCGGGTGCTGGCGGCGCAGCTCGGCGCGCTCGGGCTGGCCGACGCGCGAGACCCGGTGGCGGCGGTGCACGCGGTGCTGGCGCGGGCTGGGGCACCGTGGCTGCTGGTGCTCGACAACGCTCCCGGGTACGAGGAGGTCGCGGGGGTCCTGCCCCCGGCCGGGCAAGGCCGGGTAGTGGTCACCTCCCAGAGCCAGCATTGGCCGCCCGGCATGGCGGAGCAGGTCCCGGTCCTCGATACGGGGGTCGCGTCCGGGTTCCTGACGGCGCGGACCGGGGACGGCGATCACAACGCGGCCGCGGAACTGGCCAGGGAACTGGGCGGGCTGCCGCTGGCCCTGGAGCAGGCCGCCGCGTTCATGCTGGCGACCGGGATGCCTCTGGTGGCCTACCTGGCCGAGTTCCGCCGGCAGCAGGACACCCTGCTGGCCCGCGGTCAGGCCGCAGGGCACCGCGAGCACGTCGCGGCCACGCTGGGCCTCGCGCTGGACCGCCTCGACCAGCAGGCACCGCCCGCGGCGGCCTTGATCCGGCTGCTGGCCGTCCTGTCCCCCGCCGGCCCCGCTGGGCATCCTGCTGGCCGGCACTGGCGGTCTTGACGGGCTGGACGGGCACGCCGCCGAGGCGCTCCGACCCCTGGCAGGCGATCCGGTTGCAGCCGGGGACGCGGTCGCGGGACTTCGGCGCTATTCACTGGCAGGCCTGATGCGCGGCAGCCAGGCGGTTCAGGCGCACCGGCTGGTGCAGGCGGTGACCCGCGCCCGGATGACCCTCACCGAATCCGGTCACTGGCAGCAGGCCGCGGCAGCGCTGGTCGAGGCCGCGATCCCGGCTGACCCGCAGGACCCGCAGGCGTGGCCCACGTTCCTGGCGCTGCTGCCGCACGCCCAGGCCCTCCTCGCCCCGGTCAGCAGCGGCCTCCGGGACATCGCCCGGTACCTTGGCCACAGCGGCAGCTACCAGGCTGCCCGCGACCTGTTCACGCGGATCGCCGACGCGCACGAGGCCAGCGAGCACTACGGTCCTGACCACCCCGAGACCCTGGCCGCCCGTGCTGGGCTCGCCGAGTGGACGGGGGACGCGGGTGACGCTGCCGCGGCGCGTGATCAGTATGGTGGCCTGCTCTTGGTCAGGGAGCGGGTCTCCGGTCCCGACCACCCCGAGACCCTGGCCGCCCGTGCTGGGCTCGCCGAGTGGACGGGGGACGCGGGTGACGCTGCCGCGGCGCGTGATCAGTATGGTGGCCTGCTCTTGGTCAGGGAGCGGGTCTCCGGTCCCGACCACCCCGAGACCCTGGCCGCCCGCGCCAGGCTCGCCTACTGGACCGGGATCGCGGGCGACTTCGCCGCGGCGCGTGATCAGTATAGTGGCCTGCTCTTGGTCAGGGAGCGGGTCTCCGGTCCCGACCACCCTGAAACCGTGAGGTACCGCGCCGACCTCGCGTATTTGACCGGGATGGCGGGCGACGCCGCAGCCGCGCGTGATCAGTACCGTGACCTGCTCCCGATCAGGGAGCGGGTCTCCGGTCCCGACCACCCCGAAACCCTGCGGGACCGGGCCGACCTAGCCCACTGGACCGGGATGGCGGGCGACGCCGCAGCCGCGCGTGATCAGTACCGTGACCTGCTCCCGATCAGGGAGCGCGTCTTCGGCCCCGACCACCCCTGGACCCTGAACACCCGCGCCAACCTCGCCCGCTGGACCGGGGACGCGGGTGACCCTGCCGCGGCGCGTGATCAGTACCGCGACATTCTCCCGATCATGGAGCGCGTGTCCGGTCCAGACCACCCCAGCACAATTCTCGCCCGCTCCGGACTCGCCGACTGGACTGGGGACGCGGGTGACCCTGTCGCGGCGCGTGATCAGTACCGTGACCTGCTCCCGATCAGGGAGCGCGTGTCCGGTCCCAACAACCCCAGCACCCTAATCGCCCGCGCCAGACTCGCCTACTGGACCGACCAGGTGGCCGATGAGCAACTAGGGGGCCAACCGGAAGCGGACGAACGACCCTAGCGCCGTACCGCATGACGATCATGGGGTTCCCGGGGGAGGCCGGAGCGGGGCCCCGGCCCGGAGCTGAACGGGCGTGCCTGGCCGGTGACGAGGTCTTACCAGCCCCGCTCGCGCCACTCCTGCAGGTGCGGCCGCTCGGCCCCGAGCGCGGCGTCCCCCGCCGTGCCCGGGGTAGACCCAGGTCTTGTCGGGCAGCCGGTCGAAGATCTTGGCGACGACCCTGGCGTAAAGCGAGCCGAACCGCGCCGGGGCCACGTCCCCAGGCTGGCGCATCGGCGGGGAGATCGACGACGACGTCTCAGCTCTGCGAGGCGCATATCGGCCGGGCTATGAGGAAGTGCTGCGTCTCGTTCGTGAGGGCCAGGTCGACGACGTTGTCCGTTGGCAGACCTCGCGGCTCCTGCGGAACCGACGCGAGCGCGCTGACGCTACCGAGCTCTACGGTCGCAAGTCCTGAACCATCGCATCTGTTGTCATCCGAGGTCCCGGGGCGATGCGGTCATAACCCAATAGTTGCGTATTGGACACCTGCTGTTTCCTCGCAAACTCGCCTCGGCCGATAGGCATAGGGAAACGCACATCTGTGCAAGTTCATGCATTTCGACTCATGGAGAGCACCATGTCGAAGTACACCCGTCGGGCCTGCGTCGGGCTGGCTGCCGTGTCAGCCGCAGCGCTGTGTGCGCTTACCGTCCTGCCCGCCAACGCTCAGTCGGCTGGCCCGGGGAGCGCGCACGCGAACAAACACGTTCTGCTGATCTCGGTCGATGGCATGCACCAGAGCGACCTTGACTGGTACATCGCCAACCATCCGAGCTCGACGCTCGCCAAGCTGACACACGGCGGCAGCGAGTACACCAATGCGGAGACCTCCAACCCGTCGGACTCCGACCCGGGTGGCACCGCACTGATGACCGGCGGTAACCCCAAATCGACCGGCGTCTACTACGACGTCGAGTACAGCCACACAGTCGACGCGCCAGGCGCCGCCTGCACCCCGGGCCAGCCGGCCACCGGCGGCAACGTCATCTACGACTCGCCAGACGACGCGCTGGCCAGCGTCAACGACTTCATCAACCCGGCCAACGGCACCTTCCCGTCGTTCGACGAGAACGGTTCCATCTTCCCCAACGGTGTCGACACCCACCCGGCCGCGATCATGAACCTGAAGTTCAACCCGCAGACGTCGCTCAACCCGGCCACGTTCCCTGTCGACCCGAAGACCTGCAAGCCGATCACCCCGTGGGACTACCTCGGCGACAACACGATCTTCCAGGTCATCCATAACGCCGGCCTGCGCACCGCCTGGTCTGACAAGCACGAGGTCTACGCATCGTTCAATGGTCCGGGCTCGAACGGCCAGAGCATCGACGACCTCTTCTCGCCGGAGATCGACTCGCAGGCTGTTGAGCCGAACGGTGTCCCGTACCCGCAGGACGACGACTGGGCCCACATCGACGCCGCCACCAAGCAGTACGACGGCTACAAGGTCCAGGCCATCGTGAACGAAATCGAGGGCTACGACCACTCGGGCAAGACCAAGGTCGGCACCCCCGCGATCTTCGGCATGAACTTCCAGACCGTCTCGGTGGCTCAGAAGATCCGCTCCACCCCGACGACGCTGATCGGTCCGGACGCGAACGGCAACTACACCACCAGCGCTCCGCAAGCTGGTGGCTACCAGTGGGTCAACGGCCAGCTCGTCCCCGGCCCGGTCCTCTCCAGCGCGCTGGACTATGTTGACGCAGCGCTCGGCCGCATGGTCTCCGAGATCCACAAGGAAGGCCTCGCCGGCTCGACGACGATCATCGTCACCGCCAAGCACGGCCAGTCGCCGCAGGACCCGAACAAGCTCATCACGGTCCAGGACGGCCCGATCATCAGCGCGATCAACGCCGCCTGGGCGCAGACGCACCCGAGCAACACGAAGCTGATCGTCGCCGGAACCGACGACGACCTGTGGCAGTCCTACCTGTCGGACAACTCGCAGGCCGCTTGCGACTTCGTCAAGAACTACCTGTGGAACCACACCGCTCAGGGTCTCGACGTCAACCTGAAGCCAGTCACCGTCCAGCACTCTGGCCTCGCCCAGATCTGGGCCGGCGCTGACGCCGCCAAGTTCTTCGGCGTCTCGGTCAACAACGGCCACTACCCGGACGTCTTCGGCAAGGTCCAGGAAGGCATCGTCTACTCGGGCCCGACCAAGCTCGCCGAGCACGGCGGCATGAACACCGGCGACCGTCACGTCCTGATGGTTGTCAACGGCCCGGGCATCCCCACTCGGGTCGAGTCCAGCTCCGTCGAGACAACCCAGGTCGCGCCAACGATCCTCTCCCTTCTGGGGCTCAACCCCGCCGCGCTGACGGCCGTCAAGGCCGAGGGGACGCAGGTCCTTCCGGGCCTCCGTTCAGGCAGGCAGGAACGCTGACCAGGCGCGGCATGCACGCCGACTAACTCGCAGTACCAGGAGGCCGGGGCGAACCGCCCCGGCCTCCTTGGGATGCTATTACCGTGCGCAGGCGACACCGTCATCCACGCAGTTGGTTCTCAGGTGCCACGCCAGGGATCGCCGGTCAGGGTCACATTTACCAGCCCCGCTCGCGCCACTCCTCCAGGTGCGGCCGCTCGGCCCCGAGCGTGGTGTCCCCGCCGTGCCCGGGGTAGACCCAGGTCTCGTCGGGCAGCCGGTCGAAGATCTTGGCGACGACCCCGGCGTAAAGCGAGCCGAACCGCGCCGGGTCCTTCTGCGTGTTCCCGACCCCGCCGGGGAACAGGCAGTCCCCGGTGAACAGGTGCGGCTGCGGCCCGGCGGCGTTGAGGGTCAGCGCGATCGACCCGGGCGTGTGCCCGACGAGGTGGGTCACGTGCAGCCGCGTGTCACCGAACTCGATCGCGTCGCCGTCCTCGACCAGTTCGTCGGTGGGCACCGGGATGCCGGGCGCGTCCGCCGGGTGCGCCACGGTCACGGCCCCCGTCGCGGCCTTCACCTCGGCCAGCGCCTGCCAGTGGTCGGGGTGCTGGTGCGTGGTCACGATCTTCACCACCGGCGTGTCGCCGATCATCTCGAGCAGGCGCCGCGGCTCGGCCGCCGCGTCGATCAGCAGCCCCTGCCCGCTCTCGTTGACCAGCAGGTAGGCGTTGTTGTTCATCTCGCCCACGGCGATCTTCGTCAGCGTCACGCCGCCGATACGCCGCGTGTCCGTCGGCCCGCCGACGCTCACGTCTCCGGTGTAAGTCACGGAGAAAATCTATCTCCAGAACGGGTTCGTGTCTGCGCCGCCCCCGTGCCATGGCCCGCGCCCCGGTCCAGCGCACCAGCCGCCGCAGCCGCCGCGCCGTCCGCCCGTGCCGCCAGGCACGACACGTCCGGCCGGTTCCCATGCGAGTCCTGCCCCGGCCAACTAAAGCAGGCTGGCCTGCCCCGCCGCCGCGGACTCCGCCAGCGCGCCGGGATAGAAGCCGCGCGCCGTACGGAACACCTCGTCAAGCGACGGCCACCACGGGCCGTGCCGCAGCGAGCCGAGCTCGCTCAGCAGGGCGTCCGCCTGCGCCTGCGGGCGAGGCCCCGGCGGCGACGGACACCCGGTTGGGCCGGACGGCGCGCAGCGGCCCCAGGTAGAAGTCGGCCCGCCGCTCGCGCGCCTGCGTCGTCGCCGCTCGGTGCGGTCTCCTCGGCGAGCACCAGGTAGTAGTCGGGCAGCTCGAACCGCTTGGCCCGCCAGGAGGCCAGCGCCTCGGCCGCCCGGAGCTCGAACTCGTCGCTTCCCGTCGCCTCGGCGGTGACCGACCACATCGCCTGCCACGCCTCGGCGACCGCGCCGAGCGGGTCGGCGGCGACGAGCACGTACGGCGCGGAGATGCCCGCGGCCCGCCGCAGCGCCCAGGCGGCGGCCTCGATCGCGCCGTCCGCGGCGTCCCCGCCGGACGAAGACGCCGGCTCGGGCCTGACGAGCACCACGTTCAGCGACCGGCTCACGGCCGCGAGCACCGGCTCGGCCGGCCGTCCCGCGAGCACCACGACGGTAGACGGATTGCGCCTCACCTGCCCGATGATAACGCCGCCGGGCGGCCGCTGAGGGAAGCGCCGCCGCCCGCCGGTCGCCGGCGATGAGAACAGCAGTATCCAGAACGGAAGCGGCTGACTGCCTCTTCGAAGATATTTTCACGTCCGCTTAGCCGGCGATGCGGCGGTGCCGTACGCTGGAAGACGGCTGGCCCGGAGGCGGGGACAGCCAGGGGACCGGGCATAAGAAGCACTCACGCGGCGCTATCTAGGGGGCGGTTCCGCCATCGGGCTGGAATGTCAGACCCCCCCGTTATGTTGTCGGTGGCCCGGTATCGGCGCCGGGCCCGTCCAAGGAACCGCAGGACGCACTTCCGAAGGTAACCAGAAGAGAAGAAGAGAGCGCGCAGTGGCTGACCGGCTTGTCGTTCGCGGCGCACGCGAGCACAACCTCAAGGATGTCTCGCTCGACCTCCCGCGGGACGCCATGATCGTGTTCACCGGCCTGTCCGGGTCCGGTAAGTCCAGCCTGGCGTTCGACACGATCTTCGCCGAGGGGCAGCGGCGCTACGTCGAGTCCCTGTCGGCCTACGCCAGGCAGTTCCTCGGCCAGATGGACAAGCCCGACGTGGACTTCATCGACGGCCTGTCGCCCGCGGTGTCGATCGACCAGAAGTCCGCGAGCCGCAACCCGAGGTCCACCGTCGGCACGGTCACCGAGGTGTACGACTACCTGCGGCTGCTGTTCGCCCGCGTCGGCAAGCCGCACTGCCCGGTCTGCGGCCGCCCGATCGCGCGGCAGACACCGCAGCAGATCGTGGACCGGGTCCTCGAACTCGAAGACGGCACCAGGTTCCAGGTCCTCGCCCCGGTCGTCCGCGGCCGCAAGGGCGAGTTCACCGAGCTGCTCAAGGAACTGCAGGCCAAGGGCTACTCCCGGGCCCGGGTCGACGGCACGGTCATCCGGCTTGACGAGGTCGCGAACGACGCGACCATCCTCCCCGCGCTGAAGAAGTACGAGAAGCACGACATCGAGGTCATCATCGACCGGCTCGCCGTCAAGGACACGGCCACGGCGGCGGCTCACCGACTCGGTCGAGACCGCGCTCGGCCTGGCGGGCGGCGTCGTCATCCTCGACTTCGTCGACCTTCCCGAGGATGACCCGCACCGCGAGCGGATGTACTCCGAGCACCTGGCCTGCCTGTACGACGACCTGTCCTTCGATGAGCTCGAGCCGAGGTCGTTCAGCTTCAACTCCCCGTGGGGCGCCTGCCCGGAGTGCACCGGTCTCGGCACGCGGATGGAGGTCGACCCCGAGCTCATCGTCCCTGACCCGGCCAAGTCGCTGGACGAGGGCGCGATCGCCCCGTGGGCGGGCGGGCACGTGAGCGACTACTTCGACCGGCTCATCGAGGCCCTGGCGGAGACCGTCGGGTTCCGCACCGACACCCCGTGGGAGCGGCTGCCCGCCAAGGCGCAGAAGGCGCTGCTGTACGGCCTGGACCAGCAGGTCCACGTCCGGTACAAGAACCGCTACGGCCGTGAGCGGTCCTACTACACGAACTTCGAGGGCGCGATCACCTACGTGGAGCGCCGCCACGCCGAGGCCGAGTCGGACTCGAGCAGGGAGAAGTTCGCGGGCTTCATGCGCGAGGTGCCCTGCCCGACCTGCAAGGGCGCGCGCCTCAAGCCGGTCTCCCTCGCGGTGACGATCGACGACCAGTCGATCGCCGCTACTACGCCCAGCCGATCGGCGAGCTGGCCAAGAACCTGCTCAACCTTGAGCTGTCCGACCGGGACATGGCGATCGCGCGGCTCATACTCAAGGAGGTCAACGCCCGCCTCGGCTTCCTGCTCGACGTGGGCCTCGACTACCTGACGCTCGACCGGGCGGTCCGCGACCCTGGCCGGCGGCGAGGCGCAGCGGATCAGGCTGGCCACCCAGATCGGCTCCGGGCCTGGTCGGCGTGCTTTACGTGCTCGACGAGCCGTCGATCGGCCTGCACCAGCGGGACAACCAGAAGCTGCTCGACACCCTGCTGCGGCTGCGCGACCTCGGCAACACGCTGATCGTCGTCGAGCACGACGAGGAAACGATCAGGTCCGCCGACTGGGTGGTCGACATCGGCCCAGGCGCCGGCGAGCACGGCGGCCACGTCGTGGTCAGCGGCACCGTCGACGACCTGGTCAAGAGCGACACCTCGGTGACCGGCGCCTACCTGTCAGGCCGCAAGGCGATCGAGGTGCCGCACAAGCGGCGCAAGCCGACGAAGGGCCGCGAGCTCACGGTCAAGGGCGCGCAGGCGAACAACCTCAAGAACGTCGACGTCTCGTTCCCGCTCGGCCTGTTCGTCGCGGTCACCGGGGTCAGCGGCTCGGGCAAGTCAACCCTGGTCAACGACATCCTCTACCGCGCGCTGGCGAAGGAGCTGCACGGCGCGCGCACCGTGCCGGGCAAGCACGTGCGCGTCACCGGCATGGACCAGCTCGACAAGGTCGTGCACGTCGACCAGGGCCCGATCGGCCGCACCCCGCGGTCCAACCCGGCGACCTACACCGGCGTGTTCGACCACATCAGGAAGCTGTTCGCCGCGACGACCGAGGCGAAGGTCCGCGGCTACCAGCCGGGCCGGTTCTCCTTTAACGTCAAGGGCGGCCGCTGCGAGGCCTGCGCGGGCGACGGCACGATCAAGATCGAGATGCAGTTCCTGCCCGACGTGTACGTGCCGTGCGAGGTGTGCCACGGTGCCAGGTACAACACCGACACCCTGCAGGTGCACTACAAGGGCAAGTCGATCGCCGAGGTCCTGGACATGCCGATCGAGGAGGCCGCGACGTTCTTCGAGGCGGTCCCGGCGATCCACCGGCACCTGAAGACCCTCAACGAGGTCGGCCTCGGCTACGTCCGGCTCGGCCAGCCCGCCACCACGCTGTCCGGCGGCGAGGCGCAGCGCGTCAAGCTCTCCACGGAGCTGCAGCGGCGCTCGACGGGCCGCACGATCTACGTGCTCGACGAGCCGACCACCGGCCTGCACTTCGAGGACATCCGCAAGCTGCTCGGCGTGCTCACCAAGCTGGTTGAGACCGGCAACACGGTCCTGGTCATCGAGCACAACCTCGACGTCATCAAGACCGCCGACTGGCTCATCGACATGGGCCCGGAGGGCGGCACCGGCGGCGGCAGCGTCATCGCGACCGGCTCGCCGGAAGACGTGGCGGCCAACGACAAGAGCTACACCGGCCAGTTCCTGGCCCCGCTGCTCGCCAAGTAGACACCTGCTAGGCGGCGGAGCTCGCCCCCCACAGGGCAGTCGCGTCAAGGCGGGTCGACGGGTCGAAAAGGAGCGGCGCGTAGCCCGTGTAGGTCTCGGCCAGGGTGGCGGCCGCGGTCCTTGAGGTCACCAGGTGGCGCAGCTGGGTGAGCTGCAGCTCGGACTCGAACGGGTCCTGGCCAGGGACGACGTGCAGCATGGACGTCATCCACCACGACAGGTGCGTGGCCCGCCACACCCGCTCAAGGCAGTGCTCGGAATACGCGGCTGCCAGCTCGGGCTCGCCGTCGCGGATGAGCCTGATGAGCGCGGTGGCGAGCGCCGTCACGTCGGCGACCGCGAGGTTGAGGCCCTTCGCGCCGGTGGGCGGCACGATGTGCGCCGCGTCGCCGGCCAGGAACAGGTTGCCGTAACGCATCGGCGCGGCGACGAAGGAGCGCATCGGGGTGATCGACTTCTGCAGCACCGGCCCCGCCCGCAGCGACCAGCCGGGCACCGCGAGCCGCCGCCTTAGCTCGTCCCAGATCCGCTCGTCCGGCCACGCGGCGATGTCCTCGTCGGCGGGCACCTGCAGGTAGAGCCGTCCGATCTCCGGCGTGCGCATGCTGTGCAGGGCGAACCCGTTATCGTGACGGCAGTAGATGACCTCGTCGGTGGACGGCGGTGCCGCCGCCAGGATGCCGAGCCACGCGTACGGGTAGGACCGTTCGGCCACCGTAGTCAGCCCGCCGTCGGGGATGGCCGGGCGGCAGATGCCGTGGAACCCGTCGCAGCCGGCGATGACGTCGCAGGTCACCACGTGCCGCTCGGCGCGCGCGTCGGTATAGGACAGCACCGGCTCCGCGGAGTCGAGCCCGCTCACCGCGGTGTCGCTGACCTCGAACTCAAGGGCCGCCCCGGCCGCCAGGCGGGCGGCGATCAGGTCTTTGACGATCTCGGTCTGGGCGTAGATCGTGATCCACCGCCCGCCGGTCAGCTCGCGGAAGTTCAGGTGGTGCCGCTCCCCGCCGAACTGCACGTAGATGCCGTCGTGCTCGAGCCCCTCCGCGTCCAGTCGGTCCCCAAGCCCGACCGCACGCAGCAGCTCGACCGTGGTCGATTCCAGCATGCCGGCGCGCTGGCGCGCCTCGCAGTAGGCCCGGCTGCGGTTCTCGACGCACACCGAGTCGATCCCGCCCAGGGCCAGCAGGTGCGAGAGGAGCAGGCCCGCCGGCCCCGCGCCGACGATTCCGACCTGCGTGCGCTCATGCACGGTCATGTCGCACATCCTTCCCGTACCGACTACATCACCTTATGTAGCCATCTTGCTCCATATCGTAGCCGCACGAAAAGTAATTGCTAGATAACCAAGCGTAAATAATGTTGCACTGCAAGGTGCAGTGTTGCTCGCGGAGGCACGGTGCTGGTACGGTGCGGGCGTGGAGGAGATCATGACCGCGGCGGGGCCCGCTCACGTGCTGCTTGACCAGCCGGAACGGCCCAAGTTCCTTGTCGTGCTGACCCACGGCGCGGGCGGTAGCCCGGATACCGCCGACGTCCTCGTGGTGCGGGACGCCGCTCGTGCGCTTGGCGCGGCGACCGCCCTGGTCACCCAGCCCTACCGGGTCAGGGGCGGCCGCGCGCCGGGGTCCGCGCCCAAGCAGGACGCCGCCTGGGTGGAACTGGTCGACGCGTTGCGCCGGGAGACGGCGCGAGACCGCGTGCCGCCGCTCGTGCAGTGCGGCCGCTCGAACGGGGCGCGGGTAGCCTGCCGCACCGCGCATCAGGTGGGCGCGGCCGGCGTCATCGCGCTCGCGTTCCCGCTGCACCCGCCCGGGCAGCCGGCCAAGTCCCGTGACCAGGAATTGCGCGCCGCGGGGACCAGCGTGCTTGTCATCAACGGGGACCGGGACCCATTCGGCGTCCCTGAACCGGATGAACTGACGAACGTCGTCGTGCTCCCGGGGGAAACGCACGCCCTCTCGAAGCATCCGGCGGCGATCGGCGTTGCCGTCACCGACTGGCTGAACGGGCTGCTGTCCCCGTGAAGTGACCCCACTCAAGTTCCCCGAGACCATGACCCCTATGTCTCCCGGGGCCCCGGCCGCGCGGCCGATCACGAGGCGCGATCATCGCCGGGCGCGGCGGGTTTCTCGTTACTGCTTAGGCGGCTGGCGCTTGATGGTCGGTGGGCCGGTGCGGGGCGATCGTAGCCCCGTCTGGTAGCAACTCACCAGTGTCTTCAAAGATCACGACCCCGTTGCAGAGCAGCGACCAGCCTTGCTCCGGGTGGCTCACAATCGTGTGCGCGGCCTCGCGGTCTGGTGCCGACGCTTCCGGACAAGGCGGTAGGTGCGGGCACATGTCAGTGCCTCCTGGCTTTCTCAACAGTCCACGGTCTCACGCCACCTGGCCCGAACGGTCGCGCCCTGTTTCCCAAGAACAGCCTGGGCAACGAGTTGCGCCCGCCAAACCCCTACCAAATGGCCTAGACCACTTAACTTAACTTTGCCCCGCCGCGCCGGCTAGTGCAAGCGACTTGCCGGCGTGTTAAGCAGAGATTTCCCTACTGTTGACACGGTCATGCTTGCTGATTGGTTCAGACCTTCCGCAAGCTGACGCGGTCGTCGGGGTTGCCTAGGATCCTACCGAACGACGGCAATCGATACGCCGTTTGGCAACTTCTTGCAACTGAACGCTAACCGGCGCCGGGGCGGGCGCCTCACCTGGGGCGATAACAGACAGCGCCAGGCCCGGCCGTTCGCGACGGTGCAGCCTGGCGCTATGTGGAGATTAGGAAACGTTTCAGACGGCCGGAACGCGCGGCACCTCGGGAATGCGGTTCAGCCGGTGGTTCTCGCGGAGCGTCAGCAGTCGCTCGGCCTCGGCGGTGAGCGCGTGGACGGCGGGCTTGGCCTTGGCCTTGCGGTGGTAGATCCGGTCCTCGTAGCCGCGCGGGCCGATCTCGGCGCGCTCCGCGGCGTAGGCGGCGCGCATGGCGGCGGTCAGCGCCGCGTCAAGCTCCTTGGCCAGCCGGTGCACCTCCGCCACGGGGGCGCGCGTGGCCTCGGCCTCGCGCAACGCCGCGTCCGCGGCCCGTGCGGCGTCGAGCAGCTTGCCGCGCTCCGCCGCCTCCGCCACGTCCGCCGCGTGCAGGTTCAGTGCCTCCTGGCTAGGCTTGTACATTCCGCTTCCGTCTCCGTCCTCAGTGCCGGCCCGCACGTAGATTACGCCACGCCGTGCCCCGCCCGCCCGCCGGCTCCCCGGATACGCCGGGCCCGCGGTCTTTCCAGGTCCCCGGACCTTTCTGGATGCGCCTGCCCCGGGTGTCAGGCCGTCGTCGGCTGCCAGTTTGTCACGGAGATCTCGGCGCCGCGCAGGTGCCTCAGGGCCCGGTTCTCCCGCCCGTACCCAAGAGGGCTGAAAAAGAATGTGTCGAGGGGGTACCAGATTCCCACCCACACCAGCACCCACCCCGTGGTGTCGAGGACGATATTGCCGGTGTGGCCGACCAGCCTGTTCTCGAAGATCACCAGGAGGTATCCGATCACCACGATGGGGACGCCGACCCACAGCGACCGGAGGCCGCCAAGCCTGACCGCCCGCCGCTCGCGCTCGTTGTAGCTGATGCGCTGGTCGCAGTAGCGGCGCAGCGCGGTGCTGAGCCGGTCGCCGAGGGCATCGTCAACCTCCGCGGTCGGCAGCGAGAGCTGAAGCAGGACCGGCCGTCGGATGCGCTGCGAGCGGAGCAAGCTGATGCAGTACTCGACTCCGGTGAGGTAGTTGCGGTACTCGGAGAACAGGTCGGTCTGGGCCAAGACGAACATCTCCTCGACCTGGTTGAGCCGCAACTCGATTACCTGGCGCCTCCCGCGGTTCATCGCACTACTCTAAGTCACCAGACCGACACGGACGCGGGCGGCCGACACGCAACCGCCTGTTCAGGCGC
>CAVXAB010000026.1:0-238853 GCA_963759545.1 uncultured Actinomycetota bacterium | reverse complement strand
CTAACCTCTGTTCTGTTAAACCTCTGCGCCTTGATTGTGCCCACTGCTCCAAGCGGACTAAGCAGATCTTGGGCAATTAATAACTCGGGCATTGGAGGCCACTTTCGATCGCCTGTGAGAAACGTGCCTGCTTCATTCCGAACTCAACTTGGTTGAAGCCGGAGCTAACGTAACTCAGCTTGTACCGGTCTGGGCCAGCCCACCATTCTTCGAAGTTGCCATGATCCTTCGGCTTTCCCTGATCGTCGAAGGTCTGATATGTCGCAATCAGGTGCCAAGGCTTCATGCCCGGCGCACTAAGCCCGTTTACCTGCGTAGCAAGGTGCATAAGTTCGGTGGGATCCGTGGGCATTGCCGGCGATCGAGCGACCAGAGGCTGGGCGGCTGTAGGGTTCTGGCCCGAAACATGCGATGTGACAATCGCTGCAAATCCAACAAGAAAAAGTAAAAACGAGCGTCTGAGCATCACGCCGAGTGTAGCTGACAAACGCTCGGCGGAACAGAGCAATTGCGGGCGGAAATCAGCCGCCCAGCCGCTCCATCAGGGCGTCGAACTCGTCGATCTTGGCGTATTCGATGATGACGCGGCCGCGGCCTTTGCTGGTCCTCGATTCTGACCTTTAAGCCCAGCGAGCGCTGGAGCGATTCCTGGACTTCGCGGACATTGGGATCGAGAGCACTTTCTCCTTTTGTTCGCTTTTGGCTTGCTTTGATTCCGGGTTCAGAATGCCCTGCACGTAGGTCTCGGTCTGGCGAACGCTCATCGCCAGTGCGGTCACCTTTTGTGCGGCTTTGAGGATGGTCTCGGGATCTTCGAGAGGCAGCAGGGTGCGGGCGTGGCCGAAGGACAGTTCCCCGCTCTCGACCTGGTTCTGTACAGGAACCGGGAGGCGCAGCAGGCGGAGGAAGTTCGATACCGAGGCGCGATCCTTGCCGGTGCGCTTCGCCATCTGCTCCTGGGTGAGCTGGAATTCGCGGGCGAGCTGCTCGTAGGCGCGGGCCTGTTCCATGGGGTTGAGGTCGGTGCGCTGGAGATTTTCGACGATGGTCATTTCCATCGCCTGTTCGTCAGAGGCGTGGCGGACGATGGCTGGGACGGTTTCCTTGCCGGCGCGCTGCGAGGCCAGCCAGCGGCGTTCGCCGGCGATGAGCTGGAAGCGGCCGCCCGCTATGGGGCGCGACGACAATCGGCTGGACGACGCCGGTGGCTGCGATCGATGCGGCGAGTTCGGCGAGCTGGGCTTCATCAAAGCGGGTGCGCGTCTGGTAGGGGCTGCGATCGATCTCGCCGAGGGGGATCTCGCGGGGTTTACCGGCCTCGGCTTCCGGGCCTGGGTGGCATTCGGTGCGGCGGCTGGACACGGGGCAGCAGGGATTCAAGTCCCTTGCCTAAGGCTCTCCGTTTGGGAGCTTCTGTTGCGGTCTGCATGTTTCGAATCCTTTGGGTTACGTCTGGTTTGCGTCTTTGAGGGAGTCGGATCGGCTATGCGTATGGCCAGAAGCGCACGGTGGGTTTGCTGTGGACGGCGGCAGCAGCCTTCCTAGGCCTAGCCCGCCTCGTCATCCGAACGGAGGCGTGGCCCGGCCCCACGGCTGACCGCTACGCTGCCGGCTACGGTGACCGAGCGGCGCGGAGGTGAGTTCGGCGGCGAGGCCGCCGCGAAGCGGCGCATGAGTATGACCGGGCGGCCTTGGGTACGGCCTACTCGACGTAGCCGGTGTTCAGCACGCCCGCGTCGACCTGCTTGACCGCCCCGGACTGTCGTACCAAGCAGAAAAGAAGCAGCTACATGACTGAGGCCCTTAGCTATCAGCGGATGGGGACGGCGGCCCGCGGCCAGGCGCACGCGCTGTTCGCGCAGACCATGGGATACGTCGCGCTCACCGCCGCGCTGTTCACGCTCGGCGCCTGGCTGGGCCGCAACCTGACCGGCGGGGTCGGCATTGTCGCGTTCATCGCCGCCTTCGCCGTCCTGATCGGCATGCAGTTCGCGGTGCGCAAGTCCACGGAGCTGACCGTCGGGCTGCTCTGCGCTTTCGGGCTGCTGATCGGGCTGGCCGTGGCGCCGACGGTCGCCTACTACGGGAGCATGGACCCGCGCGCGCTGTGGATGGCGGGCGGGGCGACCGCGCTGTTCATCGCCGGCTTCGGCTCGGCGGGCTATGCCACCCGGCGTGACCTGGCCCCGCTCGCGCGGGTGTGCTTCTGGGCCCTGCTGGCGCTGATCGTGGCCGGCATCGTGCTGATCTTCGTGCACATCCCGCACGGCGACCTGGTCTACTCGATCCTTGGCCTGGTGATCTTCGCCGGGTTCACCATGTTCGACTTCCAGCGGGTGCGCAGTAACACCGACGTCGCCGCCGCGCCGCTGCTAGCGGCGTCGATCTTCCTCGACATACTGAACGTCTTCCTGTTCTTCCTGCAGATCTTCTCCGGCGGGGAGCGATGACGGGCGGCAGGCACGGCCTCACCCCGCTCGCGGCGGTGGCCGCGGGCCTCCTGGCAGGCACGGTGGGCACCGTCTGCCTCGACGCGGTCCAGTACCTGAAGTACCGCCGCGGCGGCGGCACGGAAAGACCGCTGGCATGGGAATTCGCCCCGGTTGAGACCTGGGACCAAGCCCCCGATCCCGGGCAGGTCGCCAGGCGGGTCATCGAGGGCTTCACCCAGCGGAAACTCCCCGACCGCCTGGCCTGGCCGGTCAGCACCGCCATGCACTGGGCCTACGGCTCTGGCGCGGCGGCGCTGTACGGCGTCGTGGTCGGCTCACTGCGCAGGCCGCGCGCCGTCTACGGCCCGCCGTTCGGCGCGGCGGTGTGGGCCGCCGGCTACGTGATCCTCCCCGAGGGCGGCCTGTACAAGCCGATCTGGGAGTACGACGCGAAGACCCTGGCCTGGGACCTGACCGGGCACCTCGCCTACGGAGCGGGCACCGGCATCACGTTCTTGGTGCTCGCTACGGCCTTGGACTAGGTCGCCGAGGGCGTCGCGACGCTCACCGCCGCGCTCGCCACTCGCGGCTAGCGTGCCGCCTCTGGAACCCGGGAAGCTGCCACGGCGGGTGCCCCGATGATTCCGTCGGGTCGGGTGGCGGCGACGGAGCTCAGGGCCTCGAGCACCGCGTGCGTGCCCGGATCCATCTCGGTGCCCGCGCGTACCAGCGCGAACAGCAGCCGCGACGCGGGTGCCCCGGCGACGGGCAGCACGGCAAGGCCCGGCGGGCGGAGCGGCTGCGCCGAGCGCGGGATGAGCGCCACGCCCACGCCCGCGGCCACCAGGGCGGCGACGGCGTCCCACTCGCGGCAGTAGTGCTGGACGTCCGGTGAGAATCCCGCGGCGGCGCAGATCCCGGTGACGATGTGGCTGCACGCGTCGCTCGCGGCGGCGCCCACCCAGACATCGCACGCCAGCTCGGCCAGGTCGACGGATGACCGGCCCGCGAGCGGGTGGTCCGCCGGGACCACCGCGTCCATCACGTCGGCGATGAGGTCCACGCGGCGGTACCTTGCGTCCTCCCGCGCCGGGGCGCCCGGGTAGTCGACCGTCACGGCGATCTCAAGCTCGCCCGCGTCGAGCAGGTCGCTCACCTCGATCCGGTTCCTGCTCGCTGACCCTGATGACCAGGCCAGGGCGTTCGGACGCGCAACCGGACGATGGCCGGGCCGACCAGCGCGGCGATCCCGGTCGCCAGGGCGCCGACCCTGACGTAGCCCACGGTGCCGTCCGCCCAGGCGTCCAGGGCCGCGCGGGTCCGCTCCGCGAGTTCCCGCATGCCCTCGGCGTGCGCGAGCAGCAGGCGCGCCTGGCCGGTCAGCACCACGGTGCGGCCGCGCCGCTCGAGCAGCGGCACGCCGATGTCCCTGGCCAGGCCGGCCAGCTGCTGTGACACCGCGGAGGGGGTCAGGAACATGGCCGTGGCCGTGGCCGCGATCGTGCCGCGCCGGTCCAGCTCGTAGAGGAGCCTGAGCTTTCGCCAGTCAACCGTGAAGTCCCAGCTAACGCTTTTCATGAAAATAGTCTAGATAGACATAACGAGTCAGCGGAAGGGACCATGGTGGGGTGACACGACGCGGTTTCATCTTGTTCGCCCTGCTTGGCGTGGGCTGGGGCATCCCTTACCTGCTGATCAAGATCGCTGTCGGGCAGCTCGACCCCGCGATGCTGGTGCTCACCCGGATGGCGCTGGCCGCCGCGGTCCTGCTGCCGATCGCGGCCGCCAGGGGCGACCTCGCGCCGGTCCTGCGGCGGTGGCGGCCCCTGGTCGCGTTCACGCTCGTGGAGATGGTCGTGCCGCAGTTCCTGCTTGGCTCGGCCGAGGAGCGGCTGCCAAGCTCGACGACGGGCCTGCTGATCGCGGCCGTGCCGCTGGCGGGCGTGGGCGTGGCGTTCCTGCTCGGGCGGCCAGAGCGGCTCGCGCCACGGAACTGGCTCGGCATCGCGCTAGGCATGGCGGGCGTGGCCGCGCTGGTCGGGTTCGCCGTTTCCGCCTCGGACCTCGGCGCGTTCGGCGAGGTCCTGCTCGTCGTCGCCGGCTATGCGCTCGGTCCGGCGATCCTCGCCAAGTGGATGCCTGGGCTGCCAGGCACCGGCGTCATGGCCATCGGGTTCACGCTCACGGCGGCGGCCTACGCGCCCGTCGTCGCGGCGACGCACGCGTGGCCGTCCGCCTGGCCCTCGTCTTCCGTGATCGTGTCCGTTGTGCTGCTCGCGATCGTGTGCAGCGCCGGGGCGTTCACGGTCATGGCCGCCCTTGTCGCCGAGGTCGGGCCCGTGCGGGCCACCACGGTCACCTACGTCAACCCGGCCGTGGCGCTCATCGCCGGCGCGGTCGTCCTCGGCGAGCCGGTCACCGCCTGGGCGGTCGTTGGCTTCGCGCTCATCCTCGCGGGCTGCTACCTGGTGGCGACCCGCAGGACGCGTCGCCCGGGTCGCTTGAGCGCCGGCCTGCCTGGACGCGACGCGCCGGAACCCGAGCCGCGCATGGCGGCGGCATCCGGGCGGGGGCCGGTCACCTGAGATCCCCGTGCCCCCACAATGGGTTCTGTGGACCAAGAACCGCACGCCGCGGGTACCCCGGCGGCAGCTGAGGGCAAGGGGCCGGACTACCGCGGCGCGGCATCGGCGGGGGTCGGCGTGCTGCAGCGCTGGTACTCGCGGCGCACCGGGCTGTGGCAGACAACCGGGTGGTGGAACTCCGCCAACGCGCTCACGGCGGTGATCAGGTACACCCAGTCCACCGGGGACCAGTCTTACCTGGGCGTCGTCGAGAACACGTTCATCAAGGCGCAGCGCGGGTTCATCAAGGTGCAGCGCCGCAAGCCCGGCTTTATCAACGACTATTTCGACGACAACCTGTGGTGGGCGCTGGCGTGGGTAGCCGCCTGTGACCTGACCGGGGACGAGCGGTATCGCGCGGCGGCGCAGGCCATCTTCGCGCACAGCCTCGGCGGCTGGGATGACACCTGCGGCGGCGGGCTGTGGTGGAACGAGAAGCGCGACTACAAGAACGCGATCACCAACGAGCTCTTCCTCACCCTCGCGGCGCTGCTCGCCGCCCGCGTGCCCGGCAAGCAGGAGTACCGGGACTGGGCGGTGCGCGCGTGGGAGTGGCTGCGCGGAAGCGGCCTGATCGGCCCGTCCGGCCTGGTCAACGACGGCCTTACCGCCGCCTGCGTGAACAACGGCGACACGACCTGGACGTACAACCAGGGCGTGATCCTCGGCGGCCTCGCCGCGCTGCACGAACTCACCGGGGACGAGGCGTACCTGCGGCAGGGGGAAGCGATCGCGGACGCGGCGCTGCGCTCCCTCACCAGCCCGCGGGGCATCCTCGCCGAGCCGGGCGAGGCCAAGACCGCGGCCGACGACCGCGACCGGCCGCAGTTCAAGGGCATCTTCGTCCGCTACCTGCAGGACTTCTCGCGCTGCGCAGGCAAGCCGGAGTACGGGGCGTTCCTCCTAGCCAACGCCGACTCCGTCTTGGCGAACAACAGAAACGCGGCAGGCCAGTTCGGGCTGCACTGGGCGGGCCCGTTCGACCGGGCGGACGCCAGCCGTCAGACGTCGGCGGTTGAGGTGCTCATCGCCGCCGCCGCCGCCCGCACGGCTTAAGGGGTGGGCTCGGCCCACCCGGCCGGCGCCTGCCGGGCCAGGACGCGGACCGCCCACCGCTGGAGTTCACCGCGCTCGGCCTCGGTGAGCACGGCCAGGATGCCGGGCTCGGCCGCGTCCAGCATCCCCTCGACCTTCCGCAGCGTGCGCGTTCCGCTCGCGGTAATGCTCACGATCTGCCGGCGGCGGTCGCGTTCATCGCGTTCCCGCCGGGTCAGCCCCTTCGCCTGGAGGCCGTCGATGAAGGACACGATGTCGCCGCTGTCGATGCCGAGGCGGAGCGCGACGTCCTTCTGACAGGCAGGCCCGTACTCGTCGAGGCAGCACAGGATGGCGTGCTGGTGCTGACTCAGCCCGGCCGCCGCGAGCTGATCGGCGCATTCCAGGCGGGCCAGGCCGCCAAGCCTGGCCAGCACGAAGCTAAGCCTCCCGCGCAGGGCACCGGGCAGCAGGGTATCGGAAGCGGACATGCTCGTCATGCTAGCAGATTTTCCTGGCTCTCCCTATGATTGGGTGCCCTATTGACTGGCAATGCCAATGATTGGTATACCCGTTCATATTGGGACGGCGTGAGCCGCTTGGACAACCTGATCGGAGCCCTGCCATGGCCAGTTCGGACACCTGGACCACGGCCTACGCGGCGGCGCTGGCGGATCCCGCCGACACGCTCCCGTTCATGCCGCAGCCGCAGAGCTTCCGCGGCCAGACGGTCCGCCAGGTAGTGCGGCTGCGGCGCGGCGGCACCCGGTTGCGCCTGACGCTCAGCAACCAGTTCGGGCGCGCGCCGCTGGTGATCGACGAGGTGACGGTCAGCGCCGCGCGCGGCGGCCCGGCCAGGACCGCCGCGCTCGGCGGCACTGCCCGGTGGGAGATCCCGCCGGGGGCGGTCGCGGTAAGCGACCCGGTTCCGCTGCCCACCGCGGCCGGCGACGAGGTCGCGGTGGCCTGCTATGCCGCCGGCCCGGCGGGGCCGGGCGCGTACCTGCACTCCGCCCAGCGCACTGGCCACGCCGCGCCGGGCAACCAGGCCGGCCGCGGCCAGCTAGACGGCCTTGACGGCGCGCAGTCCTTTACTTCCCTCTACTGGATCACGCGGGTCCTGACCGACGCGCCCGCGGGCGGCCCGGTGATCGTGGCCCTGGGCGACTCGGTCACCAGGGGCGACGGCACGACGGTCGACGGCGAGCAGCGCTACCCCGATCACCTGCAGGCCAGGTTGCTCGCCGCGGGCCTCGGCGGCGCGGTCGTGCTGAACGCGGGCCTCGGTGCCAACCGGCTGCTGCGCCCCCGGCTTGGCCCCGCGATGACGGATCGGTTCGACCGCGACGTGCTCGGCGTCGCCGAGGCCACGCACGTCATCATCATGGGCGGGCTCAACGACCTCGGCCTGCCCGCCCTGCTCGGCGGCCCCCGGCCAACGGCCGACCAGCTCATCGACGGCCTGCTCGGCCTCGCCGGCCGCGCCGCCAAGCGGGGCATCCAGCCGGTTCTTGGCACCATGACGCCATTCCTTGCCAGCCGCTATGACTTCTTCCGCGCCGACGGCAACGAGAACATCCGCCAGTCGGTGAACCACGCCGTCATGACGCAGCGAGACTGGCCCGTCGCCGACTTCGCCGCGGCGCTCGCCGACCCGGACGCCTCCGGCCGGATCGCCGCCGCTTACGACTCGGGAGACGGCGTCCACCCCTCCGACGCGGGCGCCCGCGCACTGGCCGCCGCCGATCGACCCGGCCATCTTCCTGGCGGTCGCCTGCACCGCGTGAATAAGTGGGGCCGCGGCGAGTAAGCCGAATTCGTTCGGGATCCTCCTGCTGTTGACTGTCTTTAAGCACGCTTTCAGTACGAGCGGATCGTGCCCGGCTGTGGTCCCTGCGGCGCGTGGCTCCTTGCCACGTCCTCGCGCAGTTCGAAGCCGAGCCCTGGACGCCGCGGCGGCATCAGGTAGCCGTCGTGCCATTCGAACGAGGACTCGACGAACTGCGCGTGCACCCCGTCGAAGCGCTCAACCGCCTCCATGATGAGGAAGTTGGGGCTGCACAGCGACATGTGCAGCGCCGCGGCGGCGATGAGCGGGCCGCCGTAGACGTGCGGCGCCACCTGGATGTAGTGCGCCTCCGCCATGCTGGCGATCTTCTTGGCCTCGCCGATGCCGCCGACCTGGCCGACGTCGAAGTTGAAGATCGCGGCGGCGCCGTGCTCGATGAGGCGCGCGAAGTCGAACTTGGTCGTCAGCCGCTCGCCGGTCGCGATCGGGATGGTGGTGCGCCGCGCCACTTCTGCCAGCGCCTTCATGTTCTCCGGCGGGCAGGGCTCCTCGTACCAGAGCGGATCGAACTTCTCCAGGCGCCGCGCGATCCGCAGCGCTCCCGCCGCGGTCATCTGCCCGTGCGTGCCGATGATGATGTCGCAGGCCGTACCGACCTCGTCGCGGATGGCGCCGATGACCCGCTCGGCGGTGTCCGCCGCGGACAGCGAGAACTGGAGCGGGACGTTCTGGCCGAGGCTCTGGTCATGGGACAGCGTCAGCGAGAACGGGTCGACCTTGATCGCGGTGAAGCCCAGGTCTAGGTAGTGCCTGGCCCGGGCGGCCGCGTATTGCGGGTTAAGCCAGACGTCGCGGCTCAGCGGGATGCCGTTGCCGTTGCTTGCCCCCGTGTTGTTAGCAGCAGCGTCGTCGTAGATGTAGGTGTAGGTGCGGACGCGGTCGCGCATCTCGCCGCCGAGCAGCTTGTACACCGGCTGCCCGCAGTCCTTGCCGATGATGTCCCAGCAGGCCATCTCGATCGCGCTGAGGATCCCGAGCTTGGTCAGCTCCGGGTAGTGGCTGTAGCCCGCCCGCCCGTACACCTTGTCGAAGAGCATCTCGGTGTCGTACGGGTCGTGGTCGATGACGGCCTGCTCGATGACGTCGGCCATCATCGTGGCGAGCACGGGGAGCCGGAAGCCCGTGCCGAGCAGCATCATCTCGCCGTAGCCGTGCGTACCGCTGTCGGTGTCGAGGCGCACGAACAGCCAGCTGCGCCCGCCGCGGAACGGCGGCGGGCAGACGACAGGGAACACTTCGAAGCCGGTGACCTTCACCCGACCATGATGTCCCCGATCACCGGGCCAGTCGACGGGCCCGGATTTCGCTTGGGGCGATCCCACAAAAGAGCGGCCGACGGGTTGAGCCGGTCCGCGGCCGCGGGTCCGGTATCGACCGGCTATAAGGAGCGCGGGCGCACCATACTCTCGCCCCTGGGTGACATCGGGGATGATGTCAGGGTGGGCTGTCATCCGGAGCTTGGGTGCGCCGGGCTGCGCCTGCTACCCGGCCATGCCGCCGAGGTCACCCGCGTCTTCGTGATCCCCGCAGCCCGCCGCCGGGGACTCGGCTCGCGGCTTCTTGACTGCCTGGAAGATCACGCGCGACACCACCGAGTAACCACACTGCGGCTAGACACCCGCCGCGACCTCATCGAAGCCCGGCGACTGTACGCTCGCCACGGCTACCGGGAAGTGACACCCTTCAGCAGCGGCCCGTACGCCGATCACTGGTTCGAGAAGACCCTGCCATGACAGCCCGGGCCCGGCGATGCCCGTTGCCGCTATACCCTGCCAGCGGGTTAGAGCGATCCGCGGCCGCAGGCATGCGTCGTCTTCCCCGGGGAGTCGGCACCTACGCGGGTAGACCGAGTGCATTAGGGACAATTCGACCCGATGCAGCGTGCGTTCCGGCCATTCGGGACTACCTCCCTCGCCAGATGTACCTTCCGGTCTTGTGATCGTGGGTCATCCGGGCGATAGGCAGCCGAAGGCCGTCCGCGCTGCCCGTTACGCCCCGTTTTGCCCGGCGCTCTTTCCTGTTGTTTCATGATCGCGGGTCATAGACGGCTATATTCGCCGCGTTTGACCCACAATCACGGCAGGCAGGTCCGGCACTCCGGGTGCCGTGCTGGCAGTCGCCCCCGACGGCGTTACGGCGCCGGTGGGGTGAGTCGGTCAGGTTGTGACGGTGACCGGGAAGCCGACCGGGCTGCGGTGCCCGGCTTTGTCGACCGCGCGCACGCCGAACTGCAGGTTGTCCTTCGCGATGTCCAGGGTGACTGAGGTGACACTGCCGACGGGGATCGCCACGGTCCAGTCCGGGGCGGTGGTTTCCCGTGTCACTACCTCGTACCCCGACAGGTCGGTCTCCGGGTTGGCGTCCCAGGTGAGGACGGTGTCGTTGATGCCCGCGAAGCCGGCCGGGGGCGTTATGTGGACCTGCACGTTCTTCGGCGTCGCCGGGTGAGTCGCCAGCGCCCACAAGGCGGCGGCGTTGACCTTGGCCACCCGGGCCGTGTACTGGAAGTCAACGAACTCCAGCCGGTCGCCGAACTCCACCCCGGCGATGACCTCGACGTTGCGGTGCTCGTGATTGAAGTTCTCCCGAGGTTCGGTGATCCGGGCCGCCGGGTAGCCCCGGGCCTGGAACGAGACGTGGTCGCTACCGCGCAGGTAGCGGTCCCGCCGCCAGATCACCCGGATGTTCATGCCGGTCAGCGACGCCGGGGCGACCGAGGTGACGAACCGGGCAAGCTGATGGGTGCCGCCGTCGTTCTCGCCGCCGACCGCCTCAAGAAGGGAGATTTGCGCGGCGCTGTCGGCGGCCGGGACGCCTTCCACGAACAGCCGCACGCTGAACGGGTCCGGCTTGGTCCCGTCGAAGGCCTGCGACGCGCCGACGATGTCGTTGCTGAACATGCCCTGCACGTCTGCGCCGGCTGCCTTCATCTGGGCCGCCATGAAGGCCGAGCCGTACAGGCCCTGCTCCTCGCCGTCCACGGTGGCGAACACCAGCGTGCCGGGGAACTGGCGGGTGGCGAACAGCCGCGCCAGCTCAAGCACGACCGCCACCCCTGACGCGTCGTCGTCCGCGCCAGGTGCGTCGCTGGTGAAGTCGGTGACGTCGGTCACCCGGGAGTCCAGGTGCCCGGTGATGACGTAATAGCGCTCAGGATTGGCGGTGCCCTGCAGCGTGGCGATGACGTTGGTGATCGTGGTCGGCACGGGGATGTTGGGGGAGGCCGGCTGTACGAACGACTGCTGCTGGACGGTCATCCGGCCAGACGAGGTAGCCGCGATGGCCTGCATCTGCTGGTAGACCCACGCGGTGGCGGCCCCGATACCGCGCACCGGGTCGGTCTGGCTTGAGGAGGTGTGCCGGGTACCGAACTGGACCAGCCGCGTGATGGTCGCCTCGATCTTGGCGGGACTGATCTCGCTGAGCAGTTGGCGCAGGTCAGGGTTGGGCTCGGACTCGGCAAGCGCGGCCGCGCTGGCAGGGGTGGCGGCGCTCAGCAGCGGCACCGTGACCGCGGCGGCCGCCGAGGCGGACAAAAACGCACGGCGGGTGGCACCGCTGCGCCCGAAAGCAACATTTCTATCCATGTTCAAAATCAATGCCTGCCGTGCCCGCTTGTCAACATGACCGCGTTATGAAGGCGCGCACTACCCGCATTTCGGCAGCGCATCAGGAGAGACCGGAGGACTTGGGCGAGCTGCTCCGCAGGACTTCGCATTGCCCCGCCCAGGACCGGTGAGTCTAGCGCCGCGCCAGGGTCAGTATTCATGATGGCTTCAAAGTCCCGACCACGAAGGAGGAGGACCGAATGAAGACACCGCCGATCGTCTCGCCGGAAGAATGGCACGCCGCGCGCGAGCAGCTCCTCATCAAGGAAAAGGAGCTAGCCCGCGCCCGCGACGCGCTGGCGGCAGAACGCCGGAGAATGCCCTGGGCAGAGGTCGACAAGGAGTACTGGTTCGAGGGCCCGGACGGCCGGGTGAGCCTCGCCGGCCTGTTCGAGGGGCGCCGCCAGCTGATTGTCTACCGCGCCTTCTACGGACCCGAGGTGACGACGTACGCCGAGGGCGGCTCGTACCCGGAGCGCGCCTGCGTGGGCTGCTCCTTCGGGGCGGACCAGGTGGCACACCCTGGGCATCTGCACGCGCGGAACACGTCGCTCGCCTTCGCCTCCCGCGCCCCCCAGGCCGAGATCCGGCGCCTGAAGGAGCGCCACGGGTGGAATCACATCCCCTGGTACACGATCACCGACGACTTCGACAGGGACTTCGACGTCGACGAGTGGCACGGCACCAACGCCTTCATCCGCGAGGGCGACCGGGTCTTCCGTACCTACTTCATCAACAACCGCGGCGACGAGCAGATGGGCAGCACCTGGAACTACCTCGACATCACCGCTCTGGGCCGTCAGGAGACGTGGGAGGACTCCCCGGAGGGCTACCCGCAAACACCGCCGTACCAGTGGTGGAACTACCACGACGCGCACGACACGGCCAAGTGACCGTGTACCTGCCTTAGTAGACGCAGGGGATGCCGGCGGGAACGTCGGCGGGACGCTTGACGTTTGCCGCTGACGGCGTGCTTGCCTGGTGCGCGGGCGCTGCCGGGTGGACCGGTGCCACGGCGCGCGCGCCAACCTCGGTGGCGCTCACTGACTGCGTCCCGGCCGTGGTGCCGGTGGCGGTCGCGGGCGGCATGTCGCTGGCGGGCAGGTTGTCCTGGTGGGCGGCCGTGAGGAAGTCCTGTTCGGTGACCGTGGTCGCGCCGAAAGTCTCCAGGCCGGGCGGCAGCGCGATGACCTGCTGGCCGAGCAATACTTCGACGTGCCCGGCGGGCAGTGACGACAACGAGGTGGCTGCTTGCGCGCCGACCATGGAGGCGATGCTGTCCGCGTTGTCTTCCGCGCCCGCGCCGTAGAAGACCTGGGTGTCGTTCTGCAGCTGCTGCGACTGGGCGGAGGCGTCGCCGGCCTTGCCTGTGGTGTAGCCGACGGCGGCGAAGGCCTGCGAGACGCCTCCGGCCAGGCCGGAGGCGCCGCTGCCGTTGTAGACGTCCACGGTCACCGACTTGGTTGCCTTGACCGCCGCGGACCCGTAGAACGCGCTGTTTACCTTCTGCCGCAGGTCCGGCACGTAAATGTAGTTCGCATCCTGCAGGCCGGGGTACCCGGGGATCGTGATGTTCTGCACGGCGGCATCGGCCAGCGTGGACATCTTCAGGTGCGAGCCGGTCAGCGACTGCATCTGCGGGGCGAAGGTGAGCAGGTCGAAGCCCTGATCGGTCTGCAGGTACGACTTCGCGTTGTTGAGCATGCTGGAGATCAAGCCCGGATCGGTCAGCACGTTCCGGTGCTTGAAGTCGTAGATGATGTAGTCGATCGCGGCCTGCTGCCGCGCGGTACGGCCGATGTCGACGCCGGGCAGCGAGTCCCTGGCGCGGACGAACGCCAGCGCCTGAGCTGCCTGCAGGTGAAGGTACTGCGCGCCGCCCTTCTTCTCGTTGTAGCCGTCCTTGAACGCGTCGAAGCCCGAGTTGCTGTCGATCAGGGGGGCGCCAGGGAAGGGCTCGTCGACCAGGTTTCCCCCGTTCTTGAACCCGTCCGGCTCGATCGAGGCCGGAGCCGGCGCGATGCACACGTTGATCCCGCCGAGTTGCTGGGCGATCTGGAAGAAGCCTTCGATGTTCGACACGACGAAGTGGTCGATGTGCACGCCGGTGACCGACTCCACCGTCTGGGTCTCGAACAGCTGACCGGCCTGGTTGGCGCCGGTGTACAGGGCGCTGGTTTGGCCCATCGTCCCGATATTGGCGCTCACGTACTGGTCGTAGGCGTAGAGGTAGGCCGCGTCGATCTTGCCCTCGGTGATGACGGTACTGCCAACGGTGACGGAATGCGGGAAGTTAACGACGTCGTCACGGGGGATGGAGTAACCGGCCGCCGTCTGCCCGCCGGCGAAGACGTGGACAAGGATCAGCGTGTCCGTGTCCTGCGAGCCTTGGTTCCCGCCAACTTTACCGGAGTGCGTCTGGGTGAGCTGCGCCCTGCTGAGGTTCTGGCCCTGGAAGTTGGTGCGGCTCTCCAGGCCCATGAGCAGGATGTTCATCGCGCCGGTCGGCGGAACGTTACTTCCGAGGTTCGCGCCGCCCTCAAGCGCCGTGGTGTCTCCGACCAAGCCGTGGGCGTAACCACTCACTACGAGAACAATCGCTGCCGCAAGGCACGCCACCAGGTAACCGGCCTTACCGAAAATCAGAGTGGCGACCCCGGACCCGCGCACACATGCTCCTCTCGATCGGGCCCGAGCATACCGACCGCCAAACGCCGCATATCGAAAAATGACGAGATGTAAGGGATTGCTAACCAAGAGCCGGGACCCACCACCCTGAACCAGCGTCCGCCAAGGCAGGACCCTGGTTCATCATGAAGACCAGCACGGCTGTTCCGCCTCCGGCGTTGAGGCAGGTCGACTGTCGTGGCGAGCACGGCACTAAAACCATTTGTGCGCTACTGGTGCGGCACGGTCTACTGGTGTCATCTCGCATTTCTGCGACGGCCACCCGGCCGCCGCGATTCTGCCTTTCCCGCTGGGAGTTGCTCGTGTTTCAGGCTCTGAGGTTGAGCGGCAAGTTAGCCAGCCACGCCGTCAGGATGCGCGTGGCCCTATTCTCCTTTGGACTGGAGCTGAGGCTGTCGTGCGCAATCACGGCGAGAAGATCAAGGACATGAGCCGGTCGGTGCTGCCCTCGAAGGGCCGCAAGGGCGCCAGGGACAATCGCAGGATCATTCACGGGCGGCAGCGGGCCCGCGAGCTCGCCGCGGTCACCGCCTACCACCGGGACGCTGACCCGGAGAGCGTCACGCCCGACGTCCGCGGTACGTACGGGCCTGACATCACGTACATGGTGTGGGGCCGCCGGGCACGGGACAAGGTCGGACCGCTCATCCGCTGGGCCGAGGCGACTATCGCCGCTGACCCGGTCCTGCGGTCCGCGACCCGGGCGGAGCAGGTCGCCTACTTCGCGCGGCTCATGCCTGACTCGACGATCGGCCGGCACGCGGTCCAGCACATCGACCAGGCCCTGGAGTGGCATGAGCGCCGCGCACGGTACCAGGCACGCCGCCCGACCGCCCCGGGCCCGCACGTCGTCGACATGGAGCGGCAGCTCCGCCAGATCCTGGAGACCGGCCTGCACGCTACCCTCAACGCGGGACTGCGGCAGCTCGCCGATTCGCAGAACGTCCGGCCCCTGGCCACTCCCATGCCGCGCCGGCCGCTGCTTGGCAGCCATGACACCGAGGCATTCGCCGCGAAGATGGCCCGCTGGCCGGCGGTCCGCGACCTGGTCAAAACCCTCGCGGCGACCGGCCGCGCCCCGCGGGACCCCGCTGTCCCAGGGTGGCGCGGTCGGGGCGCGGCACCAGGTTCCGTCGGCAGAGCAGCGCGCGCAAGGGCCAGCTGGAATGGAAGGGCACGGGCCGGGTAGTGGGCGCCTCGACCTGCTACCGCACAGTGGCTGGAAGGGACGGCATCATGGCACTTTTCCGTAGGGCACCGCGGGCCTCGAGCGCTGGCAGGAAGCCGGGCCGGGCGGAGCGTCGCGCCGCCGCGCGCACCGCGCGGGCCGAGGCCGAGCTCGCGCGAACCGAACAGCAGATCCACGATCTTGCCGACGGCGTGCGGCGCGAACTGAAGGGCCGGTCCAGCCGCGGCTAGCCCGACCTGGACCTTGCTGGCTGGCAGGTGCCGGAAACTCGGTTACCAGAGGGGGAAGTCGAGGCCGTGCTCTGACTCGGGACGCGGGCCGGAGATGCGGCGCTCTTCCGCGCTGATCCTGCGGTCGTTGATGGATGCCTCGCGGCGGCTCATCAGGCCGTTCGGCGCGAACTCCCACAGCTCGTTGCCGTAGCTGCGCCACCACTGGCCCGCCGCGTCGTGCGACTCGTACTGGAAGCGGACGGCGATGCGGTTGCCGCTGAAGCTCCACAGGTTCTTGCGCAGCGCGTAGTCGAGTTCCCTTTCCCACTTGCGGGTGAGGAACTCCACGATCTGCTCGCGGCCGACGACGTGCGTGTCGCGGTTGCGCCAGACCGAGTCCGGCGTGTAGGCCAGGGACACCTTCGCTGGGTCGCGCGTGTTCCAGGCGTCCTCGGCGGCCTGTACCTTCTTCAGCGCGGCCGCCTGGTCGAAGGGCGGGAGCGGTGGCCGTGACTCGGTCATCGGTGGCGGTCCTTTCAGTCGGTGAGCACGGGCAGGCGCGGGTAAGGGCTATCGGCGACCTGACGCGACGGTAGCAAGTGACCCGCCACGAGCCGCTGCAGCGTGAAGACGGCCCGCCGGCCCGTCTGCCCGTCGTCGCCCGGCCGGCCCGCCGCGTCCCATTCAACCTCGGCGGTGCCGGAGAGGTGGAGCGTGCGGCCGGTGTTGAAGTCGAGGAAGAGCAGGGCTGCCTCCGGGTCGACCGCGAGGTTGCCGAAGGAGTTGAAGAGGTTGTTGCCCGGGTAATCCCGCCACCAGAGCCGGTCGCCGTCGACGCGGACGAACCCCGGCGCGCCGCCCCGGTGGGAGGAGTCTGAGCCGCGTTCCGGGTTGGTGGTGCCGAGGAAGAACGTGTCCGCCGCGCGGATCAGCCCGGTGTCAGAAGGCGAGAGAACCTCGTCCAGGCGGACGTCGCCTGCGCCGCCCTGGCCGGGACTGCCCGGGGCAAGCAGGCGCTGGTGGATGTACTGCGGGCAGTTCCCGTAGGCCTGCTCGACCTCGACGACGAGGGTGCCGTCCTCCGCCGCGGTGAGCTTCCCGTTGACGCGGACGCGGCGCCGCGCCGCGAACTCGACGATCACGAGCCCTGCCTGCTGCCCGGTGGGCAGCCCGTGCAGCGGGTCGCCCTCTCGGAGCTGAGCGTGGATCACGAGCGTGGTCGGGCCGGCGACTTCGAGGAAGCCACGCGGGCCGCTCAGCGGTGAGGTCCATAGGCGCCCGGCCGTGTCCCTCGCGGTGATGGCCGCGAACGTGCGGTCGGCGAGGAAGGCGACGATCCCGCCGCGCAGCTCGACGGGGTCGAGCATCGGCGACAGGCGCGCCGCCTCGTCAAGCGTGCCCGCCTTCCGCTGGACGGCCAGTTCGCCAGCGTGGAACCCGACATCGGCGGGACGCGCCCCGACGGCGGTGGTCTTGCTCATGCGGTTCTCCCTCCGGCATCCGCATAACGGATTTTAGTTCACTTAGCCGTTAGGAAGAGTTTTATCATGTAGCTCTAACGGATGCAAAGCGCTCCATCCGTGATAACCTCTGTTCATGCCGACGTCAGCCGCCACGCCCGCGGAGCGCACCTGGGTCCTGCCCGATGAGCCACCGCCCTTGCGCCTGATGAGCACGATCTGGGCGGCCCCTGACGGCATGCACGATGACCTCAGGACGACGGCCGCCCTGGACGACTGGCTCGACGCCGTCGGCATGGACCGCGCGGGCACGCACGCGACCGAGCACGAGCTGGCGAAGGCGCGGGCGCTTCGCGACGCCGCCCGGCGGCTCGCCGGCTGACGTCACGCAGGACTCCAGGCCGGCCGCGGTCTCGGCGATGACCGATGTCGCCGCGGCTCTCGACCTGGTGAACTCGACCGCGGCGGAGCTTCCCGCTCCCCGCCTCGCCTTGCGGGACGGCCGCCTCGAACTAGGCGCGCACCAGGGGCCATCGCCGGTGACAACAGGACTCGCGCAGGTCGCCGAGCAGGCGGTGGAACTGCTCGGCGGCGCGGAAGCCGTAAGGTTGCGCGTCTGCTACGCGCCGGGCTGCGTGCTCTACTTCATGAAGACTCATCCAAGGCGCGAATGGTGCTCCGTGGCCTGCGGCAACCGGGTGCGCGCCGCGCGCCACTACCAGCGGGCCCGCGGGCACAAGGACGACGCGTAGCCGGGTCAGCGGACGTCGAGGGCCGTCAGGCGCTCGACGAGCTCGGCGGTCTCGGCTTCCGTGAGGGGCAGCCGGGGCGGTACGAGCCACGGCTCCCCCACGCCGCTGCGCGCGACCGCCGCCTTGTACGCCGCGGGCGGCGCTCCGATGCCGAACGCGGCCTGCACCTGCCTGAGCCGGGTTTCAAGCCGGAGCGCGTCGTCCAGCTTGCCCGCCCTGACCGCGTCGTACACGGCGAGCACCCGCTCGGGCACGACGTTGGCGCTCGCGCAGATGGTGCCCCGCGCTCCGGCCAGCATGTAGGAGACGAGCATCGAGTCCGTCCCGGTAAGCACGGAGAAGTCCGCGGCGGCGCCTGCCGCCCGCACCGCGTCGAGCAGCCGGGCCGCGTAGCCGAGGTCCCTGCCTGAATCCTTCAGCCCGGCGACGCGGGGATGCGGGGCCAGTGCCGCCGCGACCGCGGGCGCGATCTGGATCTTCGTGTAGACGGGGATGTTGTACATCACGAGGGGCAGAGCCGCGGCGTCCGCGAGCCGCGAGAAGTACCCCTCCTGCTCGGCCGCGCTCAGCGGGTAGTAGCCGGGCGGCGCGACGAGCACGGCCGTGCCGCCGCGGTCCGCGTAGGCGGCGATCTCGGCGACGGCCTGCTCGTGGTTGTGCGCGAAGACGCCGGGGATGACGGGCATGCCCGCGGGAACAGACTCGGCGACGGTGTCCACGACCGCGAGCCGCTGGTCAAGGCCGAGGCTGTACCCCTCGCCGGTCGAGCCGAGCGGGCTCACGCCGGCCACGCCCCGGCTGGTCAGCCGCTCGACCAGTTGCCGCAGCGCTCCGTGGTCGACCTTGCCCTCCCGGTCGACCGGGGTGAGCAGGGCGACGATGACACCCTCAAGGGCTGGCACAGTGTGGTCCTCCGTTCGGTTACGGGCGGCTTGGGCGTTCCATGTACCTGGTGTCAGGTTCGGTGAAGCCGTATTTCCGGTACAGGTCGTGGGCGTCTGACGTGTGCAGGCTCCAGCGGAAGCCGGCGCCGGGACCGCGGTCGATCATCGTCGCCACCAGCTCCCTGCCGAGGCCGCCGCCACGCGCGCCCGCCAGGATGAAGACGTCTGACAGGTAGGCGAAGGCCACGCCGTCGGAGATGGCGCGGGCGAAGCCGACCTGGCGGCCCGTGGCCGTCTCGTACGCGCCGACGACGCGCCAGGCAGAGGCCAGCTGCGCGTCGAAGTCCGCCCTGCCGCGGGTCCTGCCCCAGTAAGCCTCGGTCGACAGGAACTCCCACACGGCGTCCCTGTCGGTCCGGTTGGCGTCGTCGTCGAGCTCGTAGGCGCCGAAGTTGAAGATCACCATCGCATGCTAACTAACGATTGCGGCCGCGCCACCGGCCGGTAACGTGGAAGGCGACGAATCCCTGGCCGGTGACCGGCAGGCTGGAGGCGGCGTGAGCACCCGGGTCATTGTCACCGGCGGTGCCGGGTTCATCGGTACGCTGCTCGCCAGGCGGCTGCTCGCCAAGCCGGTCACGATCGGCGAGGCCAGGCCGGCGCCGGTCGAGGAGCTTGTGCTCGTCGACCTCGTCGCGCCGCCGCCCGACGTGGCCGCCGACCCGCGGGTGCGCGCCGTGACCGGCGACCTGGCGGACGCCGTGGACGAGCTCGAAGACGCCGACGCCATCTTCCACCTGGCCGGCGTGGTGAGCGGCGCCGCCGAGGCCGACTTCGACCTGGGGATGCGCGTCAACCTCGACGGGACGCGCGCCGTACTTGACCGCGCCAGGCGGCACCGGACGCCGCCCGTGCTCGTCTTCTCAAGCTCGCTCGCGGTCTTCGGCGCGGACCCCGCGCTGCGGACCGGCGCGGGCGGGCCGGTCGGTGACGACACCCTGCCACGGCCGCAGTCCAGCTACGGCATCCAGAAGTTCATCGGCGAGCAGCTCGTCGCCGATTACACGCGCAAGGGGTTCGCGCGCGGACGCTCGGTCCGGCTGATGACGGTGGCCGTGCGGCCGGGCAAGCCCAACGCGGCGGCGTCCAGCTTCGTGTCGGGGATCATCCGTGAGCCGCTTGCGGGGCTGCGGGCGACCTGCCCGGTGCCGCCAGAAACCCCGATCGCGCTGTCCTCGCCGCGCCGTACCCTGCAGGGGATCTTGCGTGCCGCCGCCGTCAGTGACGCGACGTGGGGCAGCACGACCGCGATGAACCTGCCCGCGCTCGCCACGACCCCGCGGTCCATGGCCGAGGCCATGGACCGGGTCGTCGGCTACGCCGCAAGCGACCTCATCGACTGGACCGACGACCCGGTCATCGGCGCCATCGTGCGCAGCTGGCCCGCCGTCATCGAGACGCCCCGCGCCAGCGCGCTCTCGCTGCGCCCCGAGGCGTCCTTCGACGACATCGTGCGCGAGTACCTCGACGACGAGAAGGAGCACCGCTCCTGAGGGAGCGGCGGGCTAGGCCGCGCTCAGCGCGGCTCGAACGTGATCATCGAGAGCGTGCCCAGGTCGACCGCGTCGGTCATGTGCACCGTGCCGTCCTTGACGCCCGCGTTCATCGCCGCCATGACCTCATCCGGGTGGGCGCTGAGCTCGTAGAGCGCGGCGTACTGCGGCTTGCCTGTCCCGATGACCTTGAACCGGCGGCCGCTGATGACACCGGGCAGCGCGGAGAACTCCGCCAGGTGAACGTCGTCGTACCAGGCGTTGTACTCGTCTTCCCGGCCGTCGGCGGGGCTCGTGTACACGATCAGGGTGTACTTATGACTCATCGGGGACCTCCTGCTCGGCTCGCCGCAGGCGAGACTCACGCACCACTGCCGCTATCGCTACCCGGTATCCGGCCCTCGCGCAACCCCGCAATGGTCACGGCGCTGCTACCGTTGGTTTTCTGGCGAGGAACGCCGCTTCTGGTGACGCTTGAGCGGCTCAGGGCGGAGAGGGGCATATGTCAGCGCTGGTAGGCCGTGACACCGAGATAGCGCGGCTGCGTGCCCTGCTCGATGACGCCGCGGCCGGGCGCGCGGTCACCGCCCTTGTCGGCGGCGACGCGGGCGTCGGCAAGTCCCGCCTGGTTGCCGAGGTGATGACGGCGGCCGGGCACCGCGGCTTTACGGTCCTGTGCGGCCAGTGCGCCGAGATCGGCGACAGCGTGCCTTACCTGCCGTTCGCGGACGCATTCCGCACGGCACCGCCGGATATCGAGCAGGCGGTCAAGGCCCGCCCGGTGCTTGCCAGGCTGCTGCCAGACGACGGTGAGCCAGCGCAGGGAACCGACCCGTCAGGCATGGCCAGGCAGCAGATGTTCGGCGCGGTGCTTGGCGCGCTAGCCGAGTTCGCCGCCGCGAGCCCGGTGCTGCTCGTCCTCGAGGACCTGCACTGGGCCGACGCCACGACCCGCCACCTGCTGACGTTCCTGGCTCGCATGCTGCGCCGCGAGCGCGTCGCCATCATCGGTACCTACCGCACCGACGACATGAACCGCCGGCACCCGCTCCGCGAGGTCGTGGCGGAGCTGGGCAGGCTCCCGTCGGTCGCGCTCGTCGAGCTTGGCCCGCTGCCTGCCGCCGCGCTCGCGGAGCACCTCTCGAGCCTGCCCAACGGGCCGTCGCGACTGTCCACCGCCCTGCTCAGCAGCCTGGTCGACCGGGCCGAGGGCAATGCCTATTACGCGGAGGAGCTGCTTGCCGCCTCGTCGGGATCGTCGGGCATGCTGCCCTCCGGCCTCGCCGCGCTGCTGCTCGCCCGGGTCGCGCGCGCGTCGGACGCGGCGCAACAGGTCCTGCGGGCAGCGGCGGTGGCCGGGCGGCGCGCGGACGACCAGCTGGTCCTCGCGGCTTCCGGTCTTGACGACGCCGGCTACGAGGAAGCGGTCAGGGAACTCGTCACCCGCCAGCTGCTCGTTCCCGACGGGCTCGACGGGTACCGCTTCCGGCACGCGCTGCTGCGCGAGGCCGTCTACGGCGACCTGCTGCCCGGGGAGCGGACCAGGCTGCACGGCCGGTTCGCCGCGCTGCTCGCGGACGTCCCCGGCGCGGCGGCCGAGCTCGCCTACCACAGCCTTACCAGCCACGACGTCCCCGGTGCGCTGGCGGCCTCCGTCCTGGCCGGCGAGGAAGCCGAGCGGATCGGCGCGCCCGCAGAGGCCCACCGGCACTACGACCAGGCCCTTGAGCTGTGGGACCGGGTGACGGACGCGGAGAAGCTGGCGGGGATGAGCCGCGGCGAGCTTGGCTTCAAGTCCGCCCGCGCGGCCGCGCTGAGCGGCGACGTGCCGCGCGCGATTCAGCTGCTGCGCCACATCCGGGCGGGCCTTGGCGGGGACGCGACCGCGGTATTCCGCACCAGGACGGGCGAGCGGCTCGCGTACTACCTGCTCCAGTCCGACGAGCCCGGGTGGGCTGCCGACGCGCTGCGGGTGATCAGGGAAACGGTCGAGCAGGCTCCGGCCGAGCCGCCAAGCCCGGCCAGCGCGCAGGCGATGGCCACGTACGCCCTCGCGTGGATGGCCGACGGCGACACCGCCGCGGCGGAAGAATGGGCGCAGCGGGCACGCGCGGAGGCGGCACGGTCAGGCGCGGACTGGGTCGGCGCGGACAGCCTGGTCACCCTCGGCATGATCAGCAACCGCGAGGGCAACTCCGATGAGGCCATCCGCCTGTTTACCGCCGCCCACGCGCAGGCGGCCGACACGTCCATGTTCGGCGTGGAGCTACGGGCCGCCTACCATCTGGCTTCAGAGCGGCTGGCGCGCGGCGACCTCGCCGAGGCGGTCACCGCCGCGCACGCCGGAGTCGGGCGGGCTGACGCCGAGGGTCTCGGGCTCGCCCCCTACGGTCTTGACGTCCAGCACCTGCATTTTCAGGCGCACTACGCGGAGGGCGACTGGGAGCACGCGGAGGAAGTCGCACGGAACTTCCCCGTCTGGGTGACCAAGCAGCCGGAGGCTGTGCTGTCGGCGATGGCGCTGTTCATCGACGTGGCCCGCGGCAACGCGGTGGCGGACGAGCGGCGGACCTGGCTTGAGCCATTCTGGGATGACGTCTTTGTCGCGTACATCGGCCGTGGCCTGCTCGCGGAGCAGGCACTCTGGCGCGGCGACACGGAGAGGGCGCTTGCCGAGGCGGAAGCCGCGCTTAGCGCGGACGCGGACTGGATGCGCTCCCCCGCCGCCATCCGGGTAGCGGCGGTCGCGCTGAGCGCCCGCGCGGACCGCGCGTCCGCCGCGCGGTCGGCCGGGATCACCACGGCCGTGGCCGCGGAGGAGGCGGCCGGGGCGCTGCTACTCGAAGTGGCGCGCGAGGGTGCGAGGAACCCGGCACGGCCGAAGTCCGTCCTCGGCCCGGAAGGCCGGGGCTGGCTGGCGCGCGCCGAGGCGGAGTACCAGCGGCTCGTCGGCTTGAACGCCCCCGCGGGCTGGGAGAAGACGCTGGCCGAGTTCGGCCCCGGCTACGTGTACGAGACCGCGCGGACGCAGTGGCGGCTGGCGGAGGCCCTGGCAGTCAGCGGGCGTCCGCGCGAGGCGGCCGACGTGTGGCGTGCGGCCGCGTTGACGGCCGCCGAGTTGCGCGCCGAGCCGCTGCGCGCCGCCCTGGACGACCTCGGCCGCCGGATGGGCCTTGACGCCCGCGCCAGCCGGGACGCCCACGGCGGCCGGGACGCGGCCAAGGACGGCAAGAGCCCGCTCGAGGCGCTCACCCCCAGGGAAAGCGAGGTCCTGCGCCTGATGTCCCGCGGCCTGTCCAACCGCCAGATCGGCGAGGAACTCTTCATCAGCCAGAAGACCGCCAGCGTCCACGTCTCTAACATCCTCGCCAAGCTAGGCGCCGCGACCAGGACCGAGGCGGCGGCCATCGCGCGCGCCGAAGACGCCTGAGGGCGCATGCCGTCCTTCCCGGCCGGGAAGGCGGCGTCAAGGCGCCGTTGAGCCTGATGCATCATGGGCTGATGCCGTTGTTCTCTTTTGAGGGGCTTGAGCCCGTCGTCAGCCCCGCTGCCTGGATCGCCCCGACGGCCACCCTGGTCGGTGACGTCCGCGTCGAAGACGAGGCATCGGTTTGGTACGGCGCGGTGCTGCGCGCCGATTTCGGCCCGATCATCGTCCGGGCGGGGGCCAACATTCAGGACGGCTCGGTCCTGCACGGCGGCGGCGACCCGGCCTGCGAGGTAGGCGAGGGCGCGACCATCGGCCACCTGTGCGTGATCCACGGCGCCCGGATCGGCGCGGAAGCCCTGATCGGCAACGGCGCCACCGTCCTCGACGGTGCGGTCATCGGCAGCCGGGCCCTCGTCGCGGCGGGCGCGACGGTGCCGCCGGGGATGCGCGTTCCCGACGGCATGCTCGCCGCGGGCGTTCCCGCCCGCGTCGTCGGCGAGCTCACAGAAGGCGCGCGGTCCTGGGTCGAGAACAATCCCGCCGTGTACCGGGCCCTGGCAAAGCGGCACGCCGCAGGCGTCCGCCCGGCCGGGTAACTAGCGCGGGCCGGAGGCCCTCGTTCAGCCGGCGAGCCCCGTGCGCCAGAATGATACATATGGAATTTGGCGTAGCGATCTTCCCAACCCATGACGCGATCCGGCCGGGCGACGTCGCCAGGCTCGCCGAGGAACGGGGGCAGGAGTCGCTGTTCTTCCCAGAGCACACTCACATGCCAGCCAGCCACACGCCCCACCCCAGCGGGCGGCCGCTGCCCCGCCACTACTCCCACACGTTCGACCTGTTCGTCTCGGTGACCGCGGCGGTGGCGGCGACGTCGCGGCTGCGCGTCGGGACCGGCGTGTGCCTGGTGATCCAGCGCGACCCGATCATCACCGCGAAAGAGGTCGCCAGCGTTGACCACCTGTCGGGCGGGCGGTTCGAGTTCGGCGTCGGCGCGGGGTGGAACCGCCAGGAGATGGCCAATCACGGCACCGACCCGCGCAGGCGGATGACGGTGATGCGGGAGCGGGTCGAGGCGATGAAGGCCATCTGGACGCAGGACGAGGCGTCGTACTCCGGGGAGTTCGTCCAGTTCGACCGCATCTGGTCGTGGCCGAAGCCGGCGCAGCGCCCGCATCCGCCGGTCCTCGTCGGCGGCGACGGGCCGACGGTATTCGACCGGGTGCTCGGGTTCGGCGACGCCTGGATGCCGAACTACGCGCCCGCTGGCATCCTCGAGCGCGCCGCCGAGCTCAGGGCCAAGGCCGATCGTCGCATCTCCCTGCAGGTCATGGGCATTCCCGCCGACCCAAGGGCGCTTGAGGCCTATTCGGCGGCTGGGTTCGACCGCGCGCTGCACTGGCTGCCTTCCGCCGGGCGCGGGCCGGTCGAGCGGGCGCTCGACGCCTGGGAGTCCGCGATCGCCGAGTTCACCGGAGAAAGGGCCGCATGACCGCCATACCAGCCGGCCAGGACGTCACGGGGACCAGGCAGCTTGCGGCCTGGCGCGAGCGGGTCATGCCGCCAGTCGAGCAACTGGCCGGCGACCTGTGGTCCATCCCCGTGCCGATCCCGAGGAACCCCCTGCGGTACGTGTCGTCCTACGCGTTCGCGTCCGGCGGCGGCCTCGTGCTGCTCGACACCGGCTGGGCCGCCGAGGAGTCGTGGCAGGCCCTCGTGGCGGGCCTCGGGTCGATCGGCGCCAGTCCGCAGGACGTCCGCGGGGTGCTGGTCAGCCACATGCACCTCGACCACGCCGGGCTCGCCGGGCGGCTGCGCGACGCGTCAGGCGCGTGGATCGCCATGCACCCGGCCGACCACGCGGTGATCGCCAACCCTGAGCTGCGCGACACCGAGCGGGCGATCTCGGGGGAGGTGGCGTTCCTGCGCTCGCTCGGTGCCGCGGCGGACGAGGCGGCGGCCTCGGTTGGCTCACCGGAGGAATACCTGGCCTTCACCAGCATCGCCCTGCCCGACCGTGAGCTGTCCGACGGTGACCTGGCCGACGTGCCCGGCTGGCGGCTGCGGGCCGTGCACACCCCCGGCCACACGCCCGGGCACCTGTGCTTCGTCGACGAGCTGTCGCAGCGGCTGTTCGCCGGCGACCACATCCTGCCGCGGATCACGCCCAACATCTCGCTCCACGCGGTCGAGGGCGTCCGGCCGCTCGCCGACTACCTGGAGTCCCTGGCCAAGGTGCGCGACCTGGACGTGGACGAGATCATGCCCGCCCACGAGTGGCGGTTCCGCGGGCTCGCGCAGCGGGCCGACGACATCGCCGCCCACCACGAGCGGCGGCTCGGCGAGCTGCTCGCCGCGATCGCCGCGAACCCTGACGCCACCTCCTGGGACCTGGCGGGCCACCTGACCTGGTCACGGTCGTGGGACCAGTACAGCGGGCGGATGCGGATCAGCGCGGTCACCGAGACCGCCGCGCACGTGATTGAGCTGGTACGGCGCGGGCTGATCAGCTCAAGCGGCGGCGACGTGCCGACGTACCGGGTCGCCGCGCGCGCCGTCGGCTAGGGCGCGGCCGCAGGGGTTGCGCGATCAGGGTCCGCGCCCGGGTCACGCGGACTTATCCAGTCGCTCGGCCGCGGCCCTGGCCTGCGGAACGCCCGCCTGGACGGCCGCCTCGCGCTCGGCCTCGGCGTTGACCTCACCGCCGAGCAGCACCGCTATGCCGGTCAGGTACAGCCAGAAGATCAAGATGGCTACCCCGGCGAAGGCGCCGTAGGTCTTGCCGTAGTTCCCGAACTTCGCCACGTAGAACGAGAAGCCGACCGAGGCGGCGACGAAGATCACCGAGGCGACCACGCCGCCCGGGCTGACCCACCGCCAGCGGGGGGCGGGCCGGTTCGGGCCGAGGTAGTAGAAGACCGAGAACAGCAGCGAGATCGCGACGACGGTGACCAGCCAGCGGATGACCGTCCACGCGATGACAAAGGCCGTCCCGGCCACCGGGGCGTGGGACTGGATACCCGAGCCGATCGGCGCGCCGAACACCAGCAGCGCCGCGGCGATTCCGCCGAGCACGACCGTCGCCAGCATCAGCGGGAACGTGTACAGCCGCTTAGACACGAACTTGCGCTCTGTCTCCACGTCGTAGGCGACGTCGAGGCCGGTCTCCAGGGCGGCCATGCCGGCCGAGGCGCTCCATACCGCCACCACCAGGCCAATGACCACGGCGACAAGCGAGCCGGATGCCGACCGGCTGGTGGCGGACTGGACGGCGTCGGTGAACACCCCCCTCGCCCCCGGCGGCAGCGCCGTGTTCAGGCCGTTGACCAGCCGGGTTACGGTGCCGCCGCCGATGCGCACCAGGCTGGTCAGGCCAAGCAGCGCGATCAGCGCCGGGAACAGGGCAAGGAACCAGTGGTAGGCGAGGCTGCCGGCCGTCATGGTGCACCGGTCGGCCTTGAACTCCTTCATGGCCCGCTTGATGGTGTGCTTCCAGCCGGTTCCGCCGAGTTCAAGCGGCGAGTCCGGGCCGCCTTCGATGTGGCGCTGCGGCGGGATCACGTCAGTTTCCCTGCCTGAGCTGCCCTGGTCGCTCGCATGGCGGGCGCTGCTTGAACGAAACATGGTTAGTCCTAGTCTTCTGCTGTGCCCGGCTGGCTGTCGTCCCCGGGCCAGACGCCGGTGAGCTTGCGGGTGCCTTCGGCGGTGGCCCGGTCCACGGCGGCCCTGACCAGCGCGAAGATCGCTCCCTGGAGGGCGGCGGCGATCAGCACCTCACGCCACCCGCGCCGGACGTCGGTGGCCGTGGGCGCCTCTTCCTCGCCCGCGGCGACCTTCCACACGCGCTTGAAGATGGCCGCGGCGAGCATCCCGCTCAGCACGCTGATCACCATGGTCATGAGCCTGTACAGCAGCCTGGTCATCGCTTGCTCCGTTGCCAGATGATGACGGCGACCACGGCGAGCAATCCGGCGGCGACCGCCGCCGATAGCGGTACCCGGTGCTTACGGGCCGCGCCGGCTCCCTGCTTGCGCGCCTGCGCCGCTTGCTCGCGCCCCTGGGCCACGACGGTCCTTGCCTGCCTGGTCACCTGGCCGGCCAGCTCGGCGGCCTTGGCCTGTGCCCTGCCCTTGACGTCCACCTTGGCGGCGAGCTGCTCGACCGTCTCGCCGAGATGCTCCCTGGTCCGCTCGATTTCCTCGCGGAGCTGCTGGGCATCCCCTGTGTGCTCGCTCGCCGTCACCGGTGTGCCCTTTCCTTGATTTCCGCCACGTCTGACTTGACGCTGTCGACGGCCTCCGTCGGCATCGGCGGCGTGGACTCGCGCATGTGGTTACGGCCGAGCGCCGCCAGGACGCCGGCGGCGGCCAGCAGGGCAGCGCCGACGATCAGGGCTGCCAGCCACGCCTGCAGCGAGTGGCTGATCGCGATGATCACGCAGGCGATCAGGCAGGCCACGCCGTACAGGGCGACAAGTCCCCCGCCGCCCAGCATGCCCACGCCCTTGCCAGCCTGCTTGGCCTTACCGCTCATCTCCAGCTGGGCCAGCTTCAGCTCGTCCCGCACCAGCACCGAGACCTGCTCGGCGACCAGCTTCACGAGCTCGCCGGTGGAGTGCTCTGGGGTAGTCGCCTGGTCCGCGGCTTTCAGCTGATTCATCATCCCGCCCTCACTGTGTTGAAGACAGGACGGGCTACCCGGGCCCGCGGGTTTCTAACCGGCTGACGCCGGCGGCCCTACATGGCTTCCGCGAGGAGCGTGACGGAGCGCAGCCGGTCTTCGATGCCCGGCGCCTGGTGGACGACGATGAGCTCGTCGGCGCCGGTCTTCGCCAGGAAGCCGTCGAGGTAGGCGCTGACCTCGCCGGGCGTGCCGACCGCGGAATAGCTGAGCATGTGGTCGACGTGCACCGCGGCCCCTCCGGCCAGCAGCTCGTCGGCCTGCTCGTCGGTGATCTCCGCCGGGCTGACGCCGATCCGGCGCGCGAACAGGCTCACGGCCCGCGCCCGGCGTACCCGCTGGAACTGGGCCTGTGCGGCCTCCGTCGTGTCGGCGGCGGTCACGTTGACGCCGGCGATCACGTACGGTTCCTCCAGCTGGGCGGACGGCTTGAACTCGCTGCGGTAGGCCGCGATCGCGTGCTCGAGGTCGTCGGGAGCGAAGTGCGACGCGAACGCGTACGGCAGCCCGTACGCGCCGGCCAGCTGCGCGCCGAACAGCGATGACCCCAGGATGTACAGCGGGACCCTCGAGCCCTTGCCGGGAATGGCGTCCACCCCTGGCACCCGGCTGGCGCCCGCGAGGTACGCCTGCAGTTCGAGGACGTCACGCGGGAATGCCTCCGCCGTCCGCGGGTCGCGGCGCAGCGCGTACATCGTGTTCTGGTCGGACCCGGGGGCACGGCCAAGGCCCAGGTCGATGCGGCCGGGGTACATCGCCTCCAGGGTCCCGAACTGCTCCGCGATCACCAGCGGGGAGTGATTCGGCAGCATGATGCCGCCGGCGCCGAGCCTGATGCTTGACGTCTGCGCGCCGATGTGCGCGATCAGCACGCTGGTAGCGGAGGACGCGATGGACGGCATGTTGTGGTGCTCGGCGTACCAGACGCGGTGGTAGCCGAGCTCCTCGGCTCGCTGCGCGAGCGCGACGCTCGCGGCGAAGCTGTCGCTCGGCGTCTGGCCCCGCGCGATGGGCGCCAGGTCCAGGATTGACAGGCGGGCACGCATCTTCACTGATCACCTCTCCCGGATGTCCTCAACGCCGCCCGGCGAGATCCTATGCCGCCTTGCTCGCCCCGGTCCGTGCGCTGCCCGAGGAACCGCGAACGTCTCGCAAAGGGTTTGCCCTGTCCGTCCCGTCCGTGGTCCGATGATTCCTGGGATCGGGGAACGTCTCGACGTTGACGGAACCGCAGGAAGGGCACGAGGGCACATGCCGGACAGCACCGCGTTCTACTCCCAGCCGACCGGGTTCACCACGCCGGGAAACCACGCCGACGCGCTGGCTAGCCTTCCGGCCGGCCTGGCCGCGCTGACCGAGGTCGCGCACGGCCTTGATCGTGCATGAGCACCTGACCGGCATGTACGGCTTCGAGCTGGCCGCAGAGCGCCGGGCCAGCGTGCACCTCCGCCCGGTCAGCCGGCTGCTTGACCAGATCGTCGCCGAGGACGGCAGGCCGCTTGACGTCGCACGCGAGCCGTCCGCGCGGGTGCCGGGCAACTGCCGCCACTTCACCGTGCTCACCGTGGCCGCGCTGCGGGCACACGGCATCCCGGCGCGGGCCAGGTGCGGCTTCGGCGGGTACTTCAGCACCGGCTGGTACGAGGACCACTGGGTGTGCGAGTACTGGGACGCCACGGCCGGACGCTGGACGCTGGCCGACGCGCAGATCGATGACGTGCAGCGCAAAGTATTCGGCCTCGGGCTGGACGTGCTTCACCTGTCTCGCGACGACTTCCTCGTCGCCGGCGACGCATGGCTGCGCTGCCGGGCGGGCCTCGCTGATCCCGGCAAGTTCGGGATCAGCCAGATGGACGAGGCGGGTTACTGGTGGATCGCCGACAACCTGCTGCGCGACGTGGCGGCGCTGAACAACACGGAGATGCTGCCGTGGGATATCTGGGGCGAGATGCTCCGCCCGAATGAGGAGCCGGATGAGGCGCAGGTAGCCCTCTTCGACCAGCTAGCCGCGCTGACCTCCGACCCCGACGCCGGCTTCGCCGAGCTGACCGCCCGCTACCAGACCGACCCGCGGCTCACCGTGCCCGCCACCGTCTTCAACGGGGTCTTGAAGCGGATCGACCCGGTGTGAGCGGGTCCCGTCGGTGGCGCCGGGGCGGTCGCTGGCCGCGGCAGCCCCGATGGCCTCGGCTGGCACGATGGCCTCGGCTGGCACGGTGGCTGCGGTGGCCTCGCGGTGCCCCGATGGCCCCGGTGGTTGCGGCTGGGGGCGAGTGGGTCGCGCTCCCAGTCTTCGCACCGGGCCCGCAGGTGCCCGTTCCGTCCGGTTTGTCCCGGCGACGCCACCACTCGGACCATGATCATGTGGATTCCGCAGCTTATTTGCTGCGGAATCCACATGAAAACCGAAATCCTGCACGATCACGCCTGCGCAATGCGCGCGGGCGCCGCACGCCAGTCCTAGGCGCCGCACGCCAGTCCGCGCACGGCCCTCACGGTCACCACGGTCACCACGGTCACCACGGTCACCACGGCACCACTTAAGCCTGCTCGCCGAGGCGGTCGTGCTGCCCTGAGAAGTGGAGCCCGTGGCATGGAGAAACGGAGGACAGGGTGCGCAGGCGGCGGCTAGCGCGTCCTCGCGGCCTCGCGCAGCGCGCGGTAGAGGAGCCTCGGGTCGCCGAGGCGGCGCCTGAGCTCGCGTTCGAGGCCGGCGATCGGGTACAGGTTCTGCGGGGCGCGGGAGTCTTTGTAGGTGTCGGAGGCGAACCGGCCGAGGCTGCGCTGGCTCAGCCCGGCGAGCCTGGTCACCTCGTCGACGGGCAGGTCGGCCGCGCACTCGATGCGGACCACGCCCGACCACGGCGCGCCGGAAGGGCCGGGCAGTCGCAGGTACCAGCTGTGCCTGTCCCAGCTGGTACCCATGTGGAAGGCGGGGGTGCGCTGGCCGGGGGCGAGCGTGCCGACCAGCGCGTTAAGCTCGGGCGGCAGGTACGTCGCGTGGTGGGACTTGATGTAGCCGAGCGCCCGGGGCAGGCGCTCCCTGCCGCGCAGCGGCCCGTCGACGATCAGCAGGTCGCTGGCGCTGTTGCCCGGGTGCCCGGCTGGCGCCGCGCCAGCGTCGCCCGACATGCCGCGCGCTTCCGCGGCCGCGATCGCCTCAACCTCGGCGAGCTTGCCCTGCAGCGACTGGGAGAGCGTGGTCATGACGGGCGCCCCGGCCCGCTTGACCGTCACGTGGTGCGCCTTGTAGCCGCCCGCCCTGGTGAGGATGTCGCTCGCGTGCGGCGCGACGGAGAACAGGCCACGGCGCAGCTTCGCCACGACCAGGTGCGCGCCGGCCGCGCAGCAGCACACCACGCCGGCCGCGTAGGACGCGCACAGCGCCGCCGTGGCCTCGCCCGGCGCTTCGTCGCCCTGGGCCGCGGCAGGCGGGCCGGCGTCGGCTGGCCGTGGCGCGTCGTCGATCCAGACCTGCGCCTCGACGCGGCGCACGCCGTCGACGAACAGCAGCGCCTCGGGGAGCCGGCCGGTGGTGTCCTGGTCGATCGGCCGCCAGCGGTCCGCGGGCAGTTCCACTTCCGCGTCGATCCTGGCGGTGGACTCCTCAAGCTGCCCTTCAAGCTCAAGGCTGGCGCCGTAGCTGGGATCCCAGCCGTCGACGCTGAAGCTCATGGGGCGCCTGCCCGCTCGTTCCGGCGCGCCAAGCTCGGTCCCCTGTGTCATGGCTGCTCCGTTTCCGCCGCCAGCAGGCCCTCGCGGGTGATGACCGAGGTCCGCGCGTTGCGGCTGACGCGGAACCGGACGGGGACGCGTTCGGCGAGTTCGGCCACGTGGGTGACCACGCCGACCATCCGGTCGCCCTGGGCGAGCGCCTCAAGCGTGGTGGCCACGACCTCCAGGGTCTCCGCGTCCAGGGTGCCGAATCCCTCGTCAAGGAAGATCGAGTCAAGGCGGGCCGCGCCCGCGGCCGCCAAGGCGGAGATCTGCGATGACAGGGCGAGCGCGAGCGCGAGCGACGCCTGGAAGGTCTCCCCGCCCGACAGGGTGCGCACCGAGCGGCGCGCGTCCGCGTCGGCGTGGTCGATGACGAACAGGTCACCCTTGTCGTGGGTAAGGTCGAACTGGCCGCTCGACAGCGCCGCGAGGGTCTGCGAGGCGGCCGTGACCAGGTCATCAAGTGCCTCGCTGACCAGCCATTGCGGGAACTGCCTGGCCTGCAGGAGATTGCCGAGCAGGTGCGCGACCTGCTGCTCTTCCTGTGCGGCGCGCTGCTTTTCCGTCAGTTCCGCGCCCTGGGCGCGGCGTTCCGCGACGCGCCTGGTGACCGCCCGCGCGCCCTCGAGCGCGCCGGTCACGGCGGAGGCGGCCGAGGCGGCGACCGTTTCCGGCGTGAGGTCGATCCCGGCGCCTGCCAGGTCGGCGCTCAGCCGTCCGGTCAGCTCGCCGATGCCCGCGCGGGCGGTATCCGCTTCGCGTGCGGCGGCCTCCGCCTCCTGCTCACGGACCTTCACCTGGCCAGACGCCCAGGTCACGAGCTCGGTCCAGCCGTCGAGCAGGCCGTGGCCGTCGAGGGCGGGTGCGCCGAGCGCCACCACGCGGTCCCTGGCGGCGGAGAGCAGCCCGCGCGCCTCGCGCTCGGCCAGCTCCAGCCTCATGCGGGCCGCCTCGCCCTTCGCCCGCTCGGCGCGCGCCGCCCGCAGCGCGGTCTCGGCCGCGACGGCGGCGGCCTCAAGCCCGTCGAGCAGGGCCAACTGCTCGGTGATCTGCTCGTCGGTCAGTGCGTCGCTAAGGAATTCGTCGAGCTCGGCGACGCGGGCGGTGACCTGGCTCAGCCGCTCCCGCGCCCGCTGGTCGTCGCCTGACGCCTGCTTCGCCGCGGTACGCAGCCGGTCGAGCGCCTGTTCCGCGGTGCCGAACTCGGCCGTGAGCCTCTTGCGCTGGCCGGCGGCGGACGCCTCCGCCTCCCGCGCCTGGCTCAGCGCCGCCGACCGCGTCCGCGCCTGCTCGCCTGCCCACCCGGCCAGGGCTGCCCACCCGCCGGCCAGGCCCGCGCCTTCCACTGGCGGGGCGCCGAGTTCGACGAGGGGGTCGCGGGCGGTGCGCAGCGCGGCCTGAGCGGTGGTCAGCTCGGCCTCGGTCCTGGCCAGGCGCGCCTGCGCGGCCCGGTCTTGCGCCCGTGCCTGCTGCGCCGCGCTGGCGGCGCGCTCGGCGGCCTGCTCCGCGGCGCGCCGGGCCCGCATCAGGCCGGAGACCTCGGCGAGCGCGCCCGCCAGCACCTCGTCTTGGCCCGCGGCCGCCGGGTCGCTGCCGCCACGGACGGCCGGCGGGCGGCCGGCGGAAGCGCCGGGCCCCTGGTCACCCGCGGCCGCGTGCCTGACGGCGACCGGGCGCGTGGCCGGCAGCGGGTACGCGGCCAGCGGCCCGGCAAGGACACCGGCCAGGCTGCCTGCCAGCGCCGTCTTGCGTGCGGTGCCGCCCGCCAGCTCCTGGTCGGCCCTGATGGCGGCGCTGTCGGCCGCGCGGGCGGCGGCCTGCGCGGCGGTCACCGCGCGTTCCGCCTCGGCCAGGCGCGCCCGGGCGGCGTCGACCGCGTCGGCGGGCAACGGGGCGGGGAGCGTCGTGACGGTCTGCTCGCACACCGGGCACGGTTCCCCCGCGACCAGGTGCGGGCGCAGGCCGGCGACGACGTGAGCGCGGCCGGCCTCGTCCAGCTCCGCCTGGCGGACAAGGCGTGCCTGCCCGGCAGCGGCAAGGGCGGCCTCGGCCGCGTCCCGCGCGGCGGCGGACCGCCGGGCCGCCCGCTCCGCGTGGTCAAGGCCGGCCAGGAGCGTCCGCAGGTCGCCGAGGTCGCGGTGGGCCTGGGCGAGCGCCGCCTCCGGCGCGGCGGCGGCACGCGTCTCGCGGGCCGCCAGGTCGGCCCGCTCGGCTTCCTCCAGGGCGGCTGCCGCGACGGTGACCGCGCCCGCGGCGGCCGTGCGCCGCTCGTCGAGTTCGGTGACCTCGGCGGGGACGGAGACCGCCGCGAGCCTGGCGTGCTCGGCGGCCAGCTCGGCGACCCGCGCGGCGGCGGCCTCCGCCGCACGAGACGCCTGGTCACGGTGGACGCGCGCCTCGTCAAGCGCGGCGGCGGCGGCGTCCACGGCGGCCGCGGCCCGCGCGGAGCGCGCACCGTGCTCCGCGACATCGGCGGCCAAGCCGGGTACGGCTGCCCGGTGGCGGGCGTGCTCAGCGCGGTGCGCGCGGGCCAGCTCAAGTGGCGCCCGTGCCGGGCCCGCCGCCAGGGCCACGCGGGCGGCGGCGTCGGCGTCCTCGGCGACCCGCTCGGCGGCCTTCCTGTCTTCCAGGTCAGCCCTGGCCGCCGTGACGTCCGCGTCGAGCGTCCCCGTGCCATCGGGGACGCGCAGGGCGGAGAGGGCGGCCGCTTCCGCGCGCAGCCGCCGCAGCCGGTCGTCCGCGGCCTTCAGCTCGTCCCGCCTGGCGCTGATAAGCGGCAGGGCCGCCGTTACCCGCTCGCCGAGGCCGGCGAGGGCGGCCTCCGCGGCGCGCGCGCTCCGCTCCGCCTCGGGGGTGGCGTCGGCGTAGCCGAGCAGTTCCTCGCCGTAGGTGCTTGCGCGCTGCGCGGCCACGCTGGCCCGCTGGTTCGCCTTCGCCATCATCAGCCGGTAGTGCTCGGCGCCGAGCAGGCGCAGCAGGATGTCCTGCCGTTCGCTTGGCTTGGCGTGCAGGAAGGCGGCGAACTGGCCCTGGGGCAGCACCACGCACTCGACGAAGTCCTCGTACTTCAGGCCGAGCAGCTTCTCGACGGCGTCGTTGACGCCGTCGAGGTCCTTGGCCATGGGGAAGGTCTCGTCGCCAGGCCTGGCGAGCCCGCGCGGGTCGGCGAGCCGTTCCAGGCTGGCGGCGCGCTGGTTGACCGTGCCGCCGGCGCGGCGCAGCTCGCGGGCCACCACGTAGCGGTCGCCCGCCGCCTCGAACACGAGCTTGACGGTGCCACGGGCGACGGTGGGGGCGAGCGCGAGCGAGACCATGCCCTTGCGGCCCCAGCGCGGCACCGACCCGTACAGGGCGAACGTCATCGCGTCGATCACCGTGGACTTCCCTGACCCGGTCGGGCCGACCAGGGCGAAGAAGTCGGCGTCGCCGAAGTCGACGCGCGCCTCGTCCCTGAAGCAGGCGAAGCCGTGCAGGTCAAGCATGATCGGGCGCATCGTTTTCCCTTCCCTCGTCAGCCGGCCGCGGACAGCTCGCCGCGATCAGCGTCGGCGCCGCCATCTCCGCCATGGGCGGTGGCGGTGACCTCGTCGTGCAGCTCGCCGAACAGGGCCGCGACCCGCGGGTCGCTGACGTCCCGCGTGGCGCAGTAATCGGCGAACAGCTGCCCCGGTGTCCTGGCGGTGCGGGCCTCGGCCGGCCGTGGAGCCTTGTCCGGCTGGGGCGCGAACTCCGGGTCGATGCGCACCTCGAGGGCGTTGGGCAGGATCTCGACGGCGTCGTCGCGCAGCCCGGCGCGGGTCGGCTCGCGCAGGTACACCCGCAGGTAGTCGTCGCCGAAGACGCCGGCCTGCGCCTCCAGCTCCGCGAGCGTGCCGTGCACCGTCCGCAGCCGGCGCCCGGCGGTCACGGGGATGTCGGAGATCCGGGCGGGGACACCAGGGGCGGCCTCGACCAGGCAGACGACGCTGGTGTTGTCCTGCTCGCCGAAGTCCACCGCGAGCGGCGCCCCGCTGTAGTGCACCGGGGCGGGCGCGGGCAGCGCCTGCCGCCGGTGCAGGTGGCCGAGCGCGACGTAGTGCGCGGAGACGGGGAAGACGCTGGCCGGCACGCTGTACTCGAAGATCGACTGGGCGGACCGCTCGCCGCCGCCGAAGGTGCCGCCGACGCAGGTGATGTGGGACATCACCAGGTTGACGGTGTCGCCGCCGAAGCCCCCGGTCAGCGCCGCGATGACCTGGCGGACCTGCTCGTCGTAGGCGCGGACGTTCTCCGACGGGGTGTTCGCGACGATCTCGGCGGCGCGCACCGCGTAGCGCTGCGACAGGAACGGCAGGACGGCGACCTGCGTGTCCGCCCCGTCGGAGCGGGCGGTGAACCGGATCACGCCGCCTCGCTCCGGCGACCGGTACGTGCCCGCGAGGGTGATCCCCGCGACGCCCATCAGCGGCCGGTAGGCCTCGAAGGTCGGCCCGTGATCGTGGTTGCCCGCGATGACGATGACCTCGGCGCCCGCCCGGCGCATCCGCAGCAGCGCCTGGACCACGAGCTGCTGCGCGGGCGCCGACGGCGCCGACAGGTCGTAGACGTCGCCGGCCACCAGGACCGCGTCGACCTGGTTAGCCTCCGCGATCGAGGCGATCTCGCCGAGGACCGCGCGCTGCTCGTCGAGGCGGTCACGGCCCTTGAGCGTCTTGCCGACGTGCCAGTCGGCGGTGTGCAGGAACTTCACGCGTCGCGCGCCTCGCGGCGGCTCAGAACGGCGGGATGTCGTCTTCCGGCGGCAGCCGGGACATCAGGTCGGGCGGCGGCCCGGCAGAAGCGCCACGGATCGGCCCGGCGCATTCCGACAGCCGGGTCGCCCAGGCGGGGAACGGGAACTCGATCGCGAGCGGCACCGGGATCTGCGGCTGCGAGACGAACATCGCGCCCGGCTTGGCGATCGTGGCGCGGACCCGCTGCGAGGCCGGCAGGAAGCCGTACTCGGGCCGTCCCGCCTCGGCGGAGTCGAGGCGGCCGACCACCCGGATCGCGGAGTTGGACACGATGCGCCGCTCGACCTCGCTCGCGGTCTGCTGCGCGCCGATCAAGATGATGCCGAGCGACCGGCCGCGCTCGGCGATGTCGAGCAGCACGTCCTTGATCGGCGAGCTGCCCTCGCGCGGCGCGTACTTGTTCAGCTCGTCGATCATCGTGAACAGCAGCCCGCCCGCCCCGGCGTCCTCCTTGCGCGCGGTCTCGGCGGCGAGCACCACGCCGACCACGAAGCGCTGCGCCCGCTCGGGCAGGTTGTGCAGGTCGACGACGGTGAGCTGCTGGTCCGGAGGTGGAGATCTGGCGGCGCGGCATGTCGGTCAGGTCGGCGCGGATGATGCTGCTCAGCGGCCGCAGCGACGAGCGGAGCCTGCGGACGAACGCGTTGACCGTCCCGGTACCGGTGACCGGCCCGGCCCAGTCGGCGCGGGTGTCGTCGTCGAGTAGCCGGTCGATGATCAGGTTGACCAGGTTCTCGTAGGTGGACACGACCACGCCGTCGACCTTCACGGCGCCGTTGTTCCGTAGGGCTCGGCGTCGCGCCGCAGCCGGGCGGCGACCTGGTGGATCACGATCGTGTACTGCTGCCTGTCGTCCTCGGAGTCGGCGAACACGTAGGGCAGCAGCTGCCGCTCGCAGAACTCGGCGATCGTCCACCAGAACGCCTCGACGCCGCTGGTGCGGCCGGTGACGTTGGGCCTGCCGGTCGTGTCGTCCGGGATCGGCGGCGCCCAGAAGCCGGCCGACGCGAACGGCTCGGCGGGCAGCCCGAGGTCGGCGTACTGGGCCCGCAGGTCGTCGTCGAGGCGGATGTTCGGCTGGTCGAGGAAGAGCAGGTCCTCCCCCTTCACGCTGAAGACCAGGGCCTTCGCGTTGACGGCGCGCTCACGCAGCGCGCCCGAGCGGAAGATGGAGTGCAGCAGGAACAGCGCGAAGCTGGTCTTCGTCGCCACGCCGGAGATGCCGCTGATCGACACGTGCGCGCCGCGCGTGCCGTCGAGGAACTCCATGTTGACGTAGATCGGCGCGCCGTCCCTGCCCCGCCCGACCGGGACCCTGTTGGTCATCTGGTCGAAGTACAGGGCCTGGGCCCGTTCGGTGCCCGTGGCGCGGCGGACCACCTCGCCCGGGCGCGGCGGCACGTAGATCTCCGGCTCCACCCGCGTGGTGCTGACCTCGGCGATCTCCTGCGTCCGCGCGGGCAGCACGCCCTCGGAGATGAGGAAGACGTCGGAGCCGAAGCTCGCGCCCTCCTGCCTGGCCCGCACCTGCGTGACGATGCCGCTGGTCAGCACCGGCCCGACCCCCGGCACGTGCCGCAGCGTCACCACCACGTCGTCGAGCTGCAGGTAGGAGGCCTCATCGAGCGCGACGGCGAACTCAAGCGGCGTCGAGTCCTCGGTCCCCGCCACAAGCCCGACCTCGTCCACAGTGCCCGTCTGAAACACAGTGCCTCGGCCGGTCCACCGGGTCCGCCGGGTCCGCGGGAGCCGCCGGCGAGACGCTTGACACGACGCGATCAACCACAGCTTCAAACCCCCCGCAGGTGAAACGGATCTGGAGAACCCCAAAGCCAATGCGTAACACCCTAGAGGGTGGCGCCGACAATCGTCTTCGGCATGCGAAGGCACGCGCGGTGTCGCGACCGGAGTAAGCCGCTTCCGTTCGGAAGAAAACTAAAGATCATCACTCCGAACGGGTGCGTGGTGCCTGTCACGAGCCGCGCCGAACCACGCGGTGCAGGTACTCATCGCGGCTGAGCGGGTTGTCGTCCGTCCGCGGCCTCGTCGGTGCGGGGCCGCGAACCGGCTCGTAGCGGTCGAAGGATGATTCCATGACGCCCTCGCCCCTGGTGATTGGCGGGATCTGCTGACGCAGCGCGTGGACCGCGGTCGCGGCGACGTCTCCTTCCAGCGTGCACCAGGAGTCGCTGGTCGCCGCTACCTGCGCGACCGCGTGCAGCTTGGCCAGCGCGGGCAGCAGGGCGGTGAGCGTGTCCGCCGGGGTGTCCAGGCGGAAATGGTGGACGGGCTCGCAGACTACCGTGCCTGCCCGCTTCAGCGCCGCCATCACCACCAGCGGGGTGAGCTTGCGGAAGTCCTGCGGCCCGCTGAGCGGCCCGCGTGTCGCCGGGGGGCCGTCCGCGACGCTGTACTGTGACCGGGTCAGCGCGACCGTGCAGTCGGTGACCTGCCAGCCGTACAGGCCCTGGCGCAGCGTCTCGGTGACGTACTGCCGAATCGCGGCGGCGAAGCTCTCCGTGTTCTTGTAGATGTAGAGCGGCACGCCCTGATGGCCGATCTCGAGGCGGAACCCGATGCCAGAGCCCGCGGGTGCGGGGTCAACCCGGATGCCGAGCGTGGCGAGGAACGGGTTATCCGGCGCGTGCAGGATTTCTTCCGCCGCGCCCGTGCGGAGGGGCCGTTCGACGCAGATCGGGGTGGTGCCGCGGAATTCGGCCCGCAGCCCGTAGTCGGTGTCCAGGGTGGCTTCGATCACCTGCTTCTGCACCTCGCCGTACAGCGAGACATAGATCTCCTGGCGGAGGTCGTCCTGGCGGACGTTGATGAGCGGGTCCTGCTCGGCCAGCTGGGTCACGGCAGCGTGCAGCCGTGCCCTGGCACGCTGGTCGCGGGCCACGACGGCCGTCTCAAGCGTCGGCGGCGCGAAGTGGTAACCGCCCGCGTTGCCTGGTGCCGTCCCGATCACGTCGCCGACCTGGATCTCCGCCAGTCCCGACAGCCTGGCGAGCTGGCCGGCGCTCACCGAATCGCGCCGCTCCGCGGTGCCGTCGGCGAAGACGCGGATCGCGGTCACCTTGCCGTCGCTCACCTTGCCATTGCCGTCGCCGAACCGCACGCGGTCCCTGATCGCGATGGTGCCGGAGAACATGCGGGCGTAGGCGACCTTGTCGCCCGCGGCGCCGCGCTCGACCTTGAATACGCGGCCGGAGACCGGCCCGCTTGCGTCGCCGCCCGCCGCGGGCAGCAGCCCGGCGAGGCCGCGCAGCAGGACGTCGACACCCGCGCCCGTGATGGCAGACCCGAAGAATACCGGGTGCACGAGCGCGTCCTTGACCTGTGCCGCCAGCTTGCGCCTGACCCAGCCGTCCGGTGTCACCGCCTGGTCATCGAGGTAGGCGGCGAGGACGGCGTCGTCGTGCTCGGCCAGCGCTTCTGCCAGCCGCGACACGGTGGCCGGGTCCGCGCCGTCGTCCGGGATGAAGGCGGCCTCGCGCTTGCCAAGTCCGGTCACCGACCCCATCGGGATGATCGCGGGTGTTAGCCGTTCGGCGATGTCGTCAAGCAGGCGCTCGTCGCCGGCGCCTAGGCGGTCGATCTTGTTGACGAAGAACAGCGTCGGTACCCGCAGGCGCTCCAGTGCACGCCACAGGATGCGCGTCTGCGGCTGGACGCCCTCGACCGCGGAGACCACGAGCACGACGCCGTCGAGCACGCTAAGCGCGCGTTCCACCTCGGCGACGAAATCGGGGTGGCCGGGCGTGTCGATCAAGTTGACGCTGGTGCCATCGACCGTGAATGAGACGACGGCGGACTTAATCGTGATGCCGCGCTGCCGCTCAAGCGCCAGCGAGTCCGTCCGCGTCGTCCCCTCATCGACGCTGCCCGGCTCGTCGATGACGCCGGCGCAGTAGAGCAGCCGCTCCGTCAGCGATGTCTTGCCGGCGTCAACATGCGCGAGGATCCCCAAGTTCAGTGTTCCGCGAGGCACACGCCACTTCCTCCGAATAGGCCCACAGACGCTTTTCGATGGAAACCGACGTTCCTCGCATCACTGACTCCTCCCGATCCCTGGCATGGCCCTTGCGTCACACATTGTCGTCCCGCTCCGGCCGCGGCGCGAATGATTTTTCCTGCCGATTTCCAGGGCCGCCACATCGAACCTTTTCCATCCTGGTGAGCCTGGTGTTTGCCGTCCGCCGCCCGGTTGGGGTCTGATTGAGGGTCATCCGGGTAAGCGCCCCCGCACCGCCGTCCCGGTTAGGGCATTTCGTCCCGTTTTGCCCGCACGCCTGATCGGCTGTTTCCGTCATTGCGGGTCATCCGCGGCGAATATCGCCGCGGATGACCCGCGATCAGGCTAGGAGGACGTTACCGGGGGTAGTTTGTCCTATTTTGCGGGGCAGGAATGGGTGTCCTCGCTGTCTTTTCCCCGTTTTGACCCGCGATCACGCTGGCGGGTCGGCGTGATCGCAGGGTGAAAAAGGCTCATCGTTGTAGCGTGGGAAACGCGAGTTACGGCGATTGCATGCGTAAGCCCCGCGAGCGGGGAGGTGCGGCCGGCCGACGCCGTCCGCTGGGCGCTGGCCCGCATCCGCGAGCGCCCTGCCCACGAGCAGCTCCGCGCCCGCGCCCGCGAGATCGAGGCACTCAAGTCCCAGTTCTGATGGCCCTTCGCCGGTCGCTCAGCCACTGCTCGAACTCGGTGGCCACGATCCGCTCGTCGGTGACCCCTGAGGCCTCGGCGGAGGCCAGCCAGGCGATCGGCGGGCCCATGATCTCCGGCTCGAGCAGGTCCCGCGGGTTGCGCGGCCCGGCCGCGCTTGGGTCAGGGACCATGCCGGTGCGGGTGGCGCCGCCGGGCAGCAGCAGGTTCACGGTGACTGGCGTGCCGCCCAGGTCGGCGGCCATGATCCGGGACAGCGACTCCGCGCCCGCGCGGGACGGGCCGTAGGGCACGAAGCCCGCCCGTGTCATCGTGCTGTGGTTCATCGAGACGTTGACGATGCGGCCGCCGCCCGCTTCGAGCATGCGCGGGGTGATGGCACGGGCGACGAGGAAGTAGCCCGTGAGGTTCGTCGCGATAACGTCGAGGAACCCCGCGGGCGGCACCGTCCAGAAGCCGCGCGGCTCCGTCATGAACTGCGGATTGACCGTGCGCATGCCGATGCCCGCGTTGTTCACCAGCAGGTCGATGCCGTCCAGGCGCGACCACGCCGCCGCGATCGCGCTCGCTACCGACCCCTCGTCGCGGACATCCATCTCAAGTCCGACCGCACCGGGAAGCTGCCCGGCGGCCTTGGCGGCCCGCTGCCCCGACCGGCCTGTCACCACGACGCGCAGCCCGGCCCCGGCGAGCGCTTGGGCCATCGCCAGGCCAAGCCCGCTCGTCCCGCCGGTTACCAGCGCCGTCCGGCAGCCCGCGCCGGGTTTCGTATTCTGCGTCATCCCAGTGAGCCTAGTCACCTCGCGCCCCAGGCCCGGGACGGCGCTGTGGCTTAGGCGGGCGGGCTCTTAGGCAGGCGGGCTCCTAGGCGGGCGGGCGGAGCCACTGGACGCCGCCGCGGCGGGCCGCCTCGTGGCCCGCGGCCGCCATCTCGAGGGTTAGGCGTCGGCCGTGTGGACGGCGCCGGTGTCCACGAGCTTGCGGAGCCGGAAGGCGGCCATGATCTCGAGGATGCCGAAGACGAGCAGCCAGATGCCGAGGATGACGGCGAGGCCGACCAGGGTGAGGCCAGGGTAGGCGAGCACGATGATGCCCGCGATCGCGCTGAGTACGCCCATCAGCACGGACCAGCCGCGGTCGGGCATGTCCCGGTGGGAGATCGCGGCGAATATCTCGATGAGGCCGTTGATCACCCAGAAGATGCCGAGGAACACGATCAGCGCCACCAGGGTAAGCACGGCGTGACGGACCGCCCACAGGCCGATGATGATCGACAGCACGCCAAGCAGCGCGAGCATGACCCTGGTCCCGCCGGTCAGGTCGTCGGAGGCAAGCGCGCCAACGAACCGGAATATCCCGGAAATGATCAGCTGCACGCCGAACAGCACCGCGATCACTAGCAGCGTCTCGCTCGGCCAGGCGAGCACGGCCACGCCCGCGAGCACTGTAAGGATGCCGTATGCGAGCACCCAGCCCCAGTGCCTGCCGACCTGGCTGATGAGGTCAGTGGGCTCCTGACCCAGCGTGGTTGTCACGACTTGCCCCCTATGCGATAAAGCTGCTCACGGCGGCTATATCGTCAGCCCAAGGGCCGGCTAAACCTTGTCAAAAGGTTCTCTCGTCAATTTCCTAGTTGCACCCGCCTAGTAGTAACTACAGCCACCAGTTGGCCCTCGGCCTGGGTTGATTCCAAAGAGTATCGAGACGGATATGTCATCTAATGTCCCCGCAAAACGGCGCCGTCAGCGGACGCCGGGACGTGATCGGGTCGTACTTTGCGGCCGCGTGACCGCAAGGTATCGCGGGCCGCCACGATGCTGGCTGGCCTGCCCGCGAGGTAATTCTCGATGTTAGCGACGACCGCGTCGAGCATCCGTTCCAGGCTCTCCGGCGTGTTGTAGCCCTGGTGCGGCGACAGGATGACGTTCGGCAGCCCGCGCAGCGGGGAGTCCGCGGCGAGTGGCTCGGTCTCGAAGACGTCGAGGGCCGCCATGACCTGCTCGTCGGCCAAGACCGCCTCAAGGGCGCCGCTGGCGATCAGCTCGGCTCGCGCGGTGTTGACCAGCAGCGCGCCCGGTTTCATCGAGCGGAGCAGCGGCTCGTCGATCATGCCCCGGGTCTCGTCCGTGAGGAGCAGGTGCAGCGAGACGACATCGCAGGTCGCCATCAGCTCGGCCAAGGGGACGAACCGCTGCGCCTGGCTGGTCAGCCGGGCCTGGTCGGGATGGGCGGTCCACGCGACGACCCGCATGCCAACCGCTTCGAGCAGGGTGGCGAACCGGGCGCCGATGCCGCCGTAGCCGACGATGCCCGCGGTCTTGCCTGCCAGCTCGATGCCCTGGGCGCCCGCCCACTGGCCCGCCCGGATCTCGCGGTCGCCTTCGGCCACGCGCCGGGCGAGCGCGAACGTGAGGGCAAGCGCGTGCTCGGCGACGGCGATGTCGCCGTAGCCGGTGACGTTGGCGACCGCGATCCCGCGCTCGGCGGCCGTCGGCAGGTCGACGAAGCTCGCCGCGCCGGTGCCGGTGAACGCCACGAGCCGTAGCGCTGGCAGCCTGCGCAGCACCGGACCGGTGAGGTACTGGCCGAGGATGACGACCTGCGCGTCGCCGATCCTGCGGATCAGCTCGTCGTCGCTGGCGGGCACGTCGGCATGGACCGCCGCGCCGCCGAGGCGGTCCAGTCTGGCGGCGAACTCGGGGCGCGACAGCACGGCGGCCATGTGCGGGTCGCCGTCCGGAAGCACGATCTTCTGGGTCATGCGAGCATTGTCTCCCGCCTCTATGTGCCGCAGGGAAACCCGCCAGGGAACGCGACGGTATAGCGGAAACGACGCGGGCGCGGTCCGGCGACGTCGCCGGACCGCGCCCGCTGCCTACGGCCGCGGCAGGTTACCGCTAGCCGTCTGCGCTGTCACCGCCGATACCGCCGCCGAGGTCAGCGGTAACGATGCCGCCGCTGCCGACGTCGCCGCCCACCCCGGCCGGGGTGCCGATGTCCCCAAGGGAGGGGTCGGCAGTGTCCACGGAGGCGGGGTCGGCAGTGTCCACGGAGGCGGGAGAGTCCACGACGGGGTTGGCAGCGTCGGCAACTGGTATCGGCACCGGTTGGATCGGCGGAGTCACGGCCGGCGCGCTGACCGCGGGGACGGCGGCAGGCGCGATGTCGATCGGAGCGGTGTCGACCACAACCGGCGCTGGCGGCGGGGCGGCAGGCCGGCGGAGGCGCCTCCACTGGGGCAGGCGGCGGAGGCGCCGCCTGCGCGGGGGCGGAGTCGCTCGCCGTGGTCACCGGGGTCCCGTCGGCCGTCTGTCCGGCCACCTGGCTTCCCGCGCCGTTGTCGACCATGGCAGGCGGCACGATGACCGGCGGCTTTGTCGGGTCCTGGCTCGGGGTGGCCGGCTGGGCGGGGACGCTCTGGAACGGCGTGCCGTCTGGCTCGGTCCGGTCCAGCGGAGGAGTGTTCAGCGTGCCGTCGGGGTTGACGTCCGGGTTGGCCCCGGCGCCGGACGCGGGGGGCTGGCTTGGCGGGGTGGCGGCCGGTCCGGACTGGGTGCCCGGGAGGCCCTGGACCTGGCCGCTTGGCGGTGTACCCGGCTGGGTCTGGGTGTCAGTCGGCGGGTTCTGGGTGCCGGTCTGCTGGGTCTGGCCGGTGGCCGGCTGGTTACCTGCTGGCTGGTTACCTGGCTGGCGGCTGGCCGGCTGGCCGGCTGGCTGGCTGGCGGCTGGCTGCCGCCGAGCAGCACGGGCGGCTGGGTCCGGGGAGCGCTGGTCGGCGGCTGCGGGGGCTGGCTAGACGGCGGAGCGGGCGCGGCTCCGCCCGAGGGGGCCGACGCGATCGTGGGAGACCTGCAGGAGCGGGGGGAGGACCTGCCCGCCCGGCCCGCCTACCGCTCCAGACGACCCGCCCGCACTGCTTTGCTGCCCCGAGGACCTGACCGGGGCGCCGCTCCCGCCCGGCTGCCCGGCGCCGGAGCCGGCGCCCTGACCACGCGGGGGCTGGGTGCTCGGCGGGGGCTGAGTGCTCGGCGGGGGCTGGGTGCTGGCGGCGGGGGACCAACTGGGTGCTCGGCTGGGGACTGGGGACCCGACTGAGGCCGGTTGGCAGCTGGCCCGGACTGGGTGCCAGGCAGGCCCTGGACCGGGCCGCGCTGGATACTGGTACCGCCGGACTGGGCGCCGCCGCCCGGCCGGGAACTCGACCCGCCCTGGGGACCCGAGCCTGAGGGGTTGCTCGTCCCGCCAGGGTTGGGCGGCGCGCCGGTCGTGCTCTGGCCGGCCGGCGGCTTGAACGGCGGACGCGTCCCGCTGGCCGGGTCGTTCTGCTTTGCCGGCGGCAGCCCGGGCGCGGGCGCCTGCTGGCTCTTCTTCTGCGGCTGCTGGCCGTACTTGTTCAGGATGTCATAGACGCCCTGCGCGGTGCTCTTCTGGTACTGCGAGATGTCCTTCTGCAGTTGCCCCGACTCAGTGCCGATCTGGTTCCCCAGGTTCTTGATGTCCTGCTGGTTTTGCGAACCCTGGCCCTTCGTGAGGTCTTTCTGGAGCTGCACGTTCGAGTCCTGCAGCTTCTTGGTGTCCTGGTTGACCTGCTTCGAATAGTCGCCGAACGAATGTTGCATGTAGCTGTTGATGGCGTCTCGCAGCCTGGGGCCGAGCGCGACCGTGACGTTGGCCGCGACGTGACCGCCGAAGCTACCGCCCTTGAAGAAACCGAATATCGAATTGCCTAGGGCGGCGAGAGTCCCTGCCCTGCTGTCGGTGACCGACTGAGCCGGTGACGTGAAGCTGTAGCTCTGCGCGTCGAGCGTCCCGGTTTGCGCGCCCACGAGTGTCCACTGCCTGGCGTCCGCACTTCCGTGCGTGTCCACCTTCCACTGGTAGCCATACGACATAGAGCCGTTCTTGAACAACGCCTGGACCTCGGTCGGAAGCTTGCTAGCGAGGTCCGGGGGGAGCTTGATCTGCCCTATCGCACGGAACGTGAGCGAACCGTCGGTGCTCCACTTCCCGTTGAGCTTGCCGGTGATGGTCGCGCCCGCGGTCCATTGCAGCCCAGGCACCTTGCTGGCCCAGGCTGGGTCGATCTTGCCGCCGAACTCGCCCTGGATGCCCGCGCCCTTGAAGAATGACCCGTCGTCCTTGCTTGTCCCCGACGACGGGAGGTCGTTGACCGACAGGCTGAACTGCCTGCCGACGCCGAACGCGACCGTGACCTCGCCGGTGTTCGGATCCCAGGTGATCGCACCGCCCCAGCCGGCGAACAGGCTGAAGGTTATGGGCTTGCTAGTCGAGCCGGGCGGCAGTACCTGTATGGGAAGGGCACGGTTGGCCGAGGGCCGGCTGCCGCCTGCGAGCAAGCCGACGCCGCGCTGAGATGGCCGCTGGTAGGCCACCAGCGCCGCGACCTGTCCTGGACTGCTGTAGGACACGACGGTCCGGCCGCCGGCCTGGGCATCGAGCAAGTTCAGTCCGCCGGGCGCAAGCAGGCTGTAGCTGCCAATGCTCCCCGCCACCAGACTGGCCGCGACCACGACGGTCAACGGCGACCGGCCGTTCCGCCTATGCGGGTTTTCCCTGTTCCTGACCACAACTCACCTCATCTCTCTGCCACGCACGGGCAAAGGAATGACCCTGAGGATTCTTGGAGGGAACCCTTATCCTTCCGGGCCATGATGAGTGATTTTGTCAGGAAACCCGTAACTATTCCGCTAGTCGAACTTTAATAGCCGGTAACCAACGGTAAAGCACATGGCAAAGCCGCAGGATATGACGTTATTAGAGAGTTTTCCGCGAATTCAGCTCGCTCAATGGGCTCGCGAGCGAATGCTTTTCACTGTTCCGGCGCCGACGGGTCAAGGCGCGTCAGCAGGCTCGCGAGGGTTTCACGCTCACTGGGTGACAGCGGCGCGAACAGGTCCTCCGCGGCGCGCCGCCTGGCCTCGCGCAGGCCGTCGCGCACGGCTGAGCCCTGGTCGGTCAGCCGCAGCAGGATGGCACGCCGGTTGCGCGGGTCGATCTCGCGGCGTACGAGGCCGGCCTCCTCGAGCGCGTCGACGACCGTGGTGAGCGAGCGCGGCACGATGCCGAGCCGGTCGGCGAGCTCCGTCATCCGCGGCGGCTCGTCGCCACGGGTAATCAGCCGCAGAGCGCGCTCCTGCGCCGGGGTGAGGCCGAGCGGCGCGAGACGCTCCGCCTGCGCACGGCGCAGCCGCTGCGTCAGCCGGTGGAGCTGGTCGGCGAGCTGCACCGGGTCCTCGTAGTCCGGAGCCTGCGCGAGCCGGACGGCCTTGTCCATGCCTTCATGGTACCAGGAGCAGTACTCATATTGAGCCTGGAACAATTATGAGCTAACCTCTGTTTGAGCAACCATGACTAACTACCGACCACCGGAGGCTTTATTGGGTACCGCAAGCAACCCCCGCGTCCCGCTGCGGCGCATCGCGCGGCTCTTCCGCCCGTACCGCTGGAACCTGCTCTTCGTCGGCGTGCTCGTCGCCGCCTCATCGCTCGTCTCGCTCGTCAACCCGTTCCTGATCCGCGAGGTCATCGACGTCGCACTGCCCCAGGGCCGGACGGGCCTGCTCACCGTGCTCGCCATCGGCATGATCGTCGTGGCGGTCGCCAACAGCTCCTTCAGCGTGTCGCAGACCTACGTCTCCACGCGCGTCGGCCAGCGGGTCATGCACGACCTGCGCACGGCCGTCTACTCGCACCTGCAGCGCATGTCGCTCGCGTTCTTCACCAGGACCCGCACCGGCGAGGTACAGTCCCGCATCGCCAACGACATCGGCGGCATGCAGTCGACCGTCACCACCACCGCCACGACGCTCGTGTCCAACCTGACCACCGTCATCGCCACGGTCATCGCGATGATCGTGCTCGACTGGCGGCTGACGATCGCCTCGCTTGTCATGATGCCCGTGTTCGTGTGGGTGAGCCGCCGGGTCGGCACGGAGCGCCGCCGCATCACCCGCGACCGCCAGCGCCAGCTCGCCGTGCTCTCCTCGATCGTCCAGGAGTCGCTCTCGGTCAGTGGCATCCTGCTCGGCCACACGATGGGCCGCTCCGCCTCGCTCGCCGACTCGTTCTCCGGGGAATCGAGCAAGCTCTCCGACCTCGAGGTCAGCTCGAACATGGCGGGCCGCTGGCGCCAGTCGACGATCCAGATCGTCATGTCCGCCATGCCCGCGGTCATCTACTGGGTCACCGGCCTGACCGGCCGCGGCGACCACATGGCCATCTCGATCGGCACGCTCGTCGCCTTCACCACGTTGCAGCAGAGCCTGTTCCGCCCCGCCGTCCAGCTGCTCAGCGTCGGCGTGGACATCCAGAGCTCGCTTGAGCTGTTCGGCCGGATCTTCGAGTACCTGGACCTGCCCGTCGACATCGCGGAGCCGGCGCACCCGGTGATCCCGGCGAAGATCCGCGGCGAGGTCCGACTCAACGACGTGAGCTTCAGCTACGCCGGCCAGGGTTCAGCCAGCGCGGGTGCCGCAGGCAAGGGGCGGCCCACCCTCAAGGACATCGACGTGACCATCCCCGCCGGGCACAACCTCGCGATCGTCGGCGAGACCGGCTCGGGCAAGACCACCCTCAGCTACCTGATCCCCCGGCTGTACGACGTGACGTCAGGCAGCGTGACGATCGACGGCGTCGACGTGCGGGACCTGGCCTTCGGCACGCTGGCCGACACGGTCGGCGTCGTCTCGCAGGAGACCTACCTCTTCCACGCCTCTGTCGCGGAGAACCTGCGGTTCGCCAAGCCGTCCGCGACCGATGACGAGATCGTCGCCGCCGCGAAGATCGCGCACATCCACGACCACCTGATGTCCCTCCCCGACGGCTACGACACCATCGTGGGCGAGCGCGGCTACCGGTTCTCCGGGGGTGAGAAGCAGCGCCTGGCGATCGCCCGCGCGGTCCTGCGCGACCCGCCTGTCCTCGTGCTCGACGAGGCCACGAGCGCCCTCGACACGCAGACCGAGCAGGCGGTACAGGAGGCCATTGACGCCGCGAGCGCGGGCCGCACCACGATCACCATCGCGCACCGCCTGTCGACCATCAGGGACGCCGACGAGATCCTCGTCCTCGACCACGGCGAGATCGCCGAGCGCGGTACGCACGCCGACCTGCTCGCCCTTGGCGGCCACTACGCCGCCCTGATCAACCGCGACGCGGACCTGGCCGAGGTCGCTTAAGGACAAATGGGGGCTCGTTCTCCACTGTCTGCGCGTATTGTCACACCGTGACTGCTTCGATTGACCTGGGCCTGCTCGCCAGCCGAAGCCATGGGCGTCAGCAGCCGCGGAAACTTTACGCCACACGGAGGCTACAGGAGAGATATGTGATGGCGGCCTGGATCTCGCTTATAGCCACTGCACTGGGTGCGCTAATCGCCTTCTCAGGTAATGCTTTGGCAGAAGGCATGAAAAGTCGACGAGAACAAGCAAGAAGCCAACTTGAGACTCAGCGCCAAATAACTGTGGATTTTATACTGGTCACAAATAAGGTTCATGGCCTGCTTCGCCAGGTAGCCATGCAGTCGATGGAGGCGGCGGATCTGCGAGCGGCGGCACGTGAAGCCCTGGGAAATTCAGAGATCTATGGCGCTCGCGAGCAAATTCTAATTTCTGCGCCTCCAGAGGTAGCGGTTGCCGCCGAAGCGGAATTTCACGCGCTTATTGCCATCAGAGACGCCGTCGAACGCAGCGCAAAACCAGGCTCCGCTTCCTATAACCAAGCTTACAATGACTGGGCGGCGGCGGCTTGGACTCTTAGGCAGGCCGCAAGGCAGGCCTTTGGCATAGCTCCTCTTAACCTCGACAAGATAGAGAGAATCGAGGCTGACCATCTAAATAAAAGGGCCTCGAGGTTTACTTCGCCGGAAGGGTAATCAGGCGGCTGTGCCGCGGCCCGGCACCGCTCCCCGCCGTGGGCCTCACGCCATACGGCCCGGGAGCGCGGCACTGTAGCCGCCGCCATGGCGGCGGCCGACGGGACGGGAACGGCCGGACCGGGTCGCGCGGCCCGGCCGAACGCTCACCTCTTCAAGGCAAGCGTCTCCTCAGCGGCTATGCATTCGATTTATGCTGCTCGCATGACCACGCAATCGCCTGACCATCCGAGCGGCGAGCAACCCCGGGACGTTTCCGCCCCGGAAACGGTCAGGAACTCACAAGCTGAAGCGCGATACGCCATCCTCTCGATCGCCACCGAATGGAGTTCCATTCACGGAGGCTTGAGCACCTTCAACCGTCAACTCTGCGGCGCCCTCGTCGCAGCCGGTGCGCGTGTCGTCTGCGTGGTGCTTAAGGCGACGAACGAGGAACGCGCCGACGCGGAGCGCAATAGCGTCGTCTTGGCCGAGGCGCCCAAGGTGCAGGGCATCTCAGAAATGTTCGCCCTCGCGGCTAAGCCGACGCTGCCGAAGGGTTTCGTGCCTAACGTCATCATTGGTCATGGCCGCGTGACCGGCCCGGTCGCGCAGAGGCTGCGTGACGAGCATTTTTCGGCAGCCAAGAGACTGCACTTCATACACATGGCGCCCGACGAGATCGAGTGGGACAAGCTCGATCGAGCCGATGACGCCGGCGTACGAGCCGAGGAGCGCACAGAGCTAGAGCTGGCCCTCGCTCGCACCGCCGATCTCGTCGTCGCGGTCGGCCCCCATCTCTACCATCGCCTGCAGAATGACCTTGAGCCAGATAACATCGATCCTTTTCGCCTAGACCCTGGATTCGACGCGGAAGACGTCGTGGATTCTCGCCGAGTTCCCGCCGGCCTATGCCGGATCCTGCTCTTCGGCCGGCTCGAAGATGAATCCCAGAAAGGGCTTGACTTGGCTGCGCGAGCGGTCGGGCTGGCCGTGACGCGACGGGAGGCGAGCTCCGAAGAAATCGAGTTCGTGATCCGTGGCTCGCAACCAGGCTCGACCAATCGGCTCCGAGAGAAGATTAGCGATCTCTCCGGCCTTCCCTCGCTTGCTGTCGTGGTGCGTCCGTACTCGACCGAGGCACAGAGACTCACCGCGGATCTGCGCCGTGCGAGCCTCGTGCTCATGCCCTCGCGACGGGAAGGATTCGGCCTCGTCGGCGTCGAGGCCATGGCGGCAGGGACACCGGTACTCATCAGCCGGTCCAGCGGGCTTGGCGTACTTCTGCGCGAAGTCCTCCCGCCCGATGACGCGGGCCGCATCGTCGTGAGCATGTCCGGCAACGACCAGGAGATCGCCGACCGCTGGGCTCGTGCCATCGAGGCAGTCCTCCGCGATCGTGATGCCGCATTCCGGCGCGCCGACGATGCCCGTCGTTACCTGTCCGAACACAAGAAGTGGTCGTCGGCTGTACGGGACTTGCTGACCGCGCTCGACCTGCCGTCCGGCGAGGGACAGGCGCCGGAGGGGCCGGGCAATCACAGTGACCTACCTCCGCCGCGCGTAAGCCGAGGCGGAGCATCGGCCGCCGGTGAATCAGCGGATGATCCACATATTTATCCGACGAGCCCGCCAGATCATGAGACGGTTATCAGAGCGCTCAATGAACGACGCCTTCAGGCCCTCGACAAAGCATTGAGGCAGATCGTGCCGGGCATATATCGGAATCCCAAGAAAAGAGTCACCAGGCTTGCCGCGGCAAAAGCGGGCCTCTTGTCTGTCAATCCTATCGTCCAGGCATTGAGCATAGCAGTTGAGATAGAGAAGGAGCAGCCGGCCCTGCAAAGGCTGCAAGAACTCGAGTTCATTCTTCAACAACATTATAATGCCGTTTTGCAGAAACTCTCCATCCTCAATGAACTAAGGTCGGTGGAAGACGCGATGCAGCCCTGTCAAGATCTTGCCGTGGAGACTGCCGGATTGATAGCGGCATGCACCCAGGCCATTCGGCGAGTCACCTAAACAGATACTGGCATGCCTCCTGCCGAGCAGCCTGAGCAAGCGTTCGTCTGGGAAAGAAGCCTGGACAGCGCGCTCTCGGCTTTCGCCGGCGGAGATGCCCGGGTCGCCGTCCACGCCTTGCTGGGCGCCTTGGATGGATGTGCCGCGATGGCCGACCTATGCCAGCAGGACATTATCCGGTTGAGTCCTGGACTCATACCGCCTAAAATGCTTCAAACCTGGTATGACTTTCTGACTAAACTTCGCGATTCCATGCGGAGCACTTTCACTGACAATGCGGATGTTGCCGCACCAGACGACAGCGGAAAACTGGAGAGAATATTTGACGACATAAACGAATCCGCACTCGCCGCCCTGATGGCGCTGAAATACATGGATGCGAAGGGAGCGCCAGAGGAAGGGAGAATTCGGGCGGTCGAAAAACTTGAGAAACTTAGGACGGTACTCCAAGCGGGAAGGATTGAAATGGGGCAGATATCCACAGGCGATGAGACGGCCGAGATATCGAGCGAAATCGATCCCGCAGAGGTGGCTCACGTCCGGGCGGTCGGACGCATCGCCGCAGGTCAGCCGATCCCCGCAATAGAATACCAGGAAGACTCGCCCCTGCTGCCCAGGCGCTTGGCCGGAGAAGACCCGCTCTTCCTGGTTAGGATCGATGACGACTCGATGGCGGATGTTGGAATTCTCGATGGAGATTTCGCCGTTATTCGACGTCAGTCATCGGCCAAAGACGGCGAAGTGATCGCCGCCAGCCTTGATAATCGGGTGACGGTTAAGACATTCAAACGTTCAGGCGATCACGTATGGCTAGTGGCGGAAAATCCTGCGCATACAGATATCCTGGCCGATGGTGCAATAATTCTCGGCAAGCTGGTAGCCATACTGCGAAGGATCTGAGGCCGAGCACCGGGCGCGGTGCTGGCGGGCGGACTGACGCCTGGCCGAAGACACGGAGGGAACGGGGGCGTGGGCTGCCGGGCACCCGGTCGTGGCATGCTGGTGTGATCGGAAGCACAGGATGAGCCGTGAGGAGAGCGTGATGGCACGACGGGACCAGGACCCGGACCAGGACGAGTTCCCCGCGGAGTTCCACCGGGACCGGCGTGAGCACGGCGGTGCGGCGCAGCGCCTCAACGACGATCAGCTCGCCGAGCTCACCGAGGAGGAGCGCGTCGCGGCGGGCATCGACGACTACGACCCCGACGAGGTGCCGCCCGCGACGGACACCCCGCCTGACCCGGAGGACCCACGGCAGGACGAGGTGTACGAGGAGGAGCGCGCCGAACTCTTCCGTGAGATCGACAAGGGCGAGTTCCGCGAGCCAACCAAGAAAGACCCGTTCCCGCCGACCCGGTACGAAGACTAGGAGCTGACTGACGCAGGGCAAGGCTGCCCACCCGTGCGCGGGCCCGGCCGCGGGAGCCAGGAGGGGCGGGCCACGTGGAGCGACAATCCGTTCGGGATGCTTCAGCTGGTGAGCTTGGGACGGGCGAGCGTTCCATATATTCCCCAATGGGCGGTTCGCGCGTAGCGTGAAAATCATGGTTCGACGCGGAACCGCTTGACGCTGTGGTCATCGGAGCCGGGTTCGCGGGCCTGTACATGGTGTACCGGCTGCGCGAGCAGGGCTTCTCTGTTCAAGGGTTCGAGCGCGGCGACGGGGTCGGCGGTACCTGGTACTGGAACCGCTACCCGGGCGCGCGCTGCGACTCGGAGATCATGTTCTACTCGTTCTCGTTCCTGCCTGACCTGGAGCAGGAGTGGCCGCTCACCGAGCGGTACCCGGGCCAGCCCGACATCCTCCGCTACCTCGAGGAGGTGGCCGACCGCCTTGACCTGCGCAAGGACTTCACCTTCGGCGCGGAAGTGACCGCACTCGAGTTTGACGAAGCGGCCGGCCGGTGGACGCTGCGCACCGCGCAGGGCCACCAGGTGACGGCCAGGTACGTCGTCACCGCGGTCGGCTGCCTGTCCACCGCGAACCAGCCGGAGTTCCCTGGCGCGGACAGCTTCGAGGGGCTCAGCCTGCACACGGGGAACTGGCCGAGAGAACCGGTCGACCTGGCCGGCAAGCGGGTCGCCGTCATCGGCACCGGCGCCTCGGGGATCCAGGCGATCCCGGTGATCGCCGAGCAGGCGGCGCACCTGACGGTCTTCCAGCGCACCGCGCAGTTCACCATCCCGGCGGAGAACGGCCCACTCGATGAGCAGTTCGTCGCGCTGTGGAAGCAGAACTACCCGGAGTGGTGGCGCCGGGCACGGCACTCGGCGGCCGGGTTCGCCTACAACCCGAGCATCACGTCAGCATTCGAGGTGTCGGCGGACGAGCGCCGTGCCACCTTCGAGGCCGCCTGGGGCGCGGGCGGCTTCACGTTCCTTTCCGGCACCTTCCGTGACCTGGTGCTGAACGAGGAGGCCAACGAGACCGCGGCCGACTTCGTCCGGTCGAAGATCGACGAGATCGTCCGCGACCCGAAGGTCGCGGAGATGCTCAAGCCACGGGACTTCCCGATCGGCACCAAGCGGCTGCCGCTCGACACCAACTACTACGAGACCTTCAACCGGCCGAACGTCACCCTGGTCGATCTCAAGCGGACGCCGGTGGAGGAGATCACCCCCACGGGGATCAGGACAAGCGCCGCCCACCACGACCTGGACGTGATCGTGTACGCCACCGGGTTCGACGCGCTCACCGGGCCGCTTGAGGCGCTCGGCATCCGCGGCAGGGGCGGGCGGGCGCTGCGCGACGAGTGGCGCGAAGGACCGCGCACCTACCTGGGCGTGGCCGTGGCGGGGTTCCCGAACCTGTTCACGATCACCGGGCCGGGCAGCCCGTCGGTGCTGTCCAACATGCCGGTGTCGATCGAGCAGCACGTGGAGTGGATCGGCGACTGCCTGGCCTGGGCGCGCGGGCGCGGGGCCGAGGTCATCGAGGCGACCGAGCAGGCGGCGGCCGACTGGACCGACCACGTGCAGCAGGTCGCCAGCAACACCCTGCACCCGAAGGCCGCGTCCTGGTACATGGGCGCCAACATCCCTGGCAAGCCCCGGATCTTCCTGCCCTACATCGGGGGCGTCGGCAACTACCGCGACCGGTGCGCCGCGGTGGCCGCGAGCGGGTACGAGGGGTTCACTGTGTCCGGTGAAGGGAGCGGGGACCATGGCGCTCGACCAGGCGACCACCGCGCTGCTTGAGCAGCTGGCGGCGAGCGGCGGCCGGCCGCTGCACGAGCTCACCCCGGCCGAGGCGCGCGGCGTCATGGCCGCGATGCGCGGCGAGCAAGCGCCGGGACCTGACATGGCGTCCGTCCGCGACACCCGGGTCAGGGCATCGGGCGGGTTCGTGCCCGTCCGCGTCCTGGTCCCCGTGGCGCGGCCGCGCGGCGTCATCGTCTACTACCACGGCGGCGGCTGGGTCATCGGCGGACTGGCCGACTTCGACAAGCTCGGCCGCCTGCTCGCGCAGCGGACCGGGTGCGTGGTGCTGCTGGTCGACTACCGGCTCGCGCCCGAGTACCGGTTCCCGACCGCCGTGGACGACGCGTGGGCGGCGTTGCGCTGGGCCGACGAGCACCGCGCGGAACTCACCGGGGCGGGCAAGCGAGGAGCCAAGGCGCCGCTGATCGTCGCCGGGGACAGCGCGGGCGGCAACCTGTCCGCCGTCATGGCGCTGCGCGCCAGGGCGGCCGGCGGCCCGCCGGTCGCGCTGCAGGTCCTCGTCTACCCGGTGACCGACTGCGACCTGGAGTCGACCTCCTACCGCGACCCGGTCAACCAGCTCATGGTGTCCCGCGAGTCGATGGCGTGGTTCTGGGACCATTACGCGCCGGACCCCGAGGCCCGGCCGCACCCGGACGCGTCACCGCTGCGCAGCGCGAGCTTCGCCGGCCTGCCGCCGGCGGTGATCCTCACCGCCGAGCATGACGTGCTGCGCGACGAAGGCGAGCTGTACGCTACGCGCCTGGTGAAGGCGGGTGTCCCGGTGCGCCACCGGCGGTTCGCCGGGCAGATGCACGGCTTCTTCACCATGGTGGACGCGCTGCCCGGGGCCGCGGCGGGCCTGGACTACGTGACGGCGGCCATCGACGAGCGGCTGAGTCCAACTGATCAGGAAACCGACCGTGCACAAGCACTGACCGCGCCGCATTGAACGGGCACCGACCGCCAGCAGCATCTTGGCCCGGCGGACCCTTGCTCGCTGGAGGTACTTCGCGGGACCGCCTAGATTCAAGGAGCACGCGGTGACCACCGTGTCATCGCGCATCGGGTACGCCTACTTTCGCTGCTAGCGGGCCGCGGTTGGCGTGCGACCAGCGGAGCTTGGTGAACAGGCGCAGGGCCTGTCGCGACGTAAGGTGAGGCAGGTAGGCGCGGCCGATCGCGGTGGCGATCGAGCCGATCGCGGCCGGGTCCGGGTAAGCCAGGTAGAGCGGCTGATAGACCGGGTGGAACTTGTCCTTGAATTGCAGCAGGGACTGGAAGCCATACACCGGCTCCATGGCGTTCGCGAGCATGTCCAGCAAGCGCTGCACCGTACACGGCTGCTGGCCGCGGTCTAGCCGGGCCAATGGCGCTCCGGAGAGGCTGACGAAGCGCGCCCCTTCCTCCTGGAAGGTCAGCGCCGCCGTCGCGATCAGGAACTCCATCACGCCGTGGGATGTGTCTGGCTTGATGTTCCTGCGCATCAAGTCGAGCGTCCAGCCGACCAGGCAACCGCTCTCGTAGACGGGCATCCAGCTCGTGATGGCGTGGACCTTGCGGTCCGCGCCAACGGCGATGAGGCAGCGGATGTTCGGGTCGTTGAGCTCCTCCAGCCCGCCCAGCATGAAGCCCATCTCTGGCAGGCCCTTGTCCGCCACCCATTTCCCGGAGATCTGGCGGATCTGCTGGACGAGTTCAATCGGCGCCTCCGGATAGCTCCACCACTCGGCAGTGATGCCTTCCCTGGCTGCTTTATTCACAGCGTTCCGCACGTTCTGCCATTTCTTGCCCGCGAATTGCAAGCAGGCCAGCGGGAGCAAAGTGTCCTCGGCGACCTGCACCGACTTCCAGCCGAGCCGTTCCGTGACGGTGCGGGCCTGCTCTGTGACACCGTACAGGCACGGCTGGAGGCTGCGGTTCTCGCAGAATTTGGCGAACTCGGTAATCGCAGAATCGAGAGCGGCCGGATCGCCATATGGCTCGCCCACGGTCACCGCGACCCCGGCAATGGGCCGGTAAGCGATGGCGGATCGCCCATCCGAGCTGAACCAGTACTTGTTTCCCCGCCAGGTCGTCATGTAAGAAACCGTCGAGCCGCCGCGCATGAGGATGGCGCGGGCCCGGTCCGCCGCGTCTGCGTCGCGATAGGTATAGGTGTGCATGAAGAACGCGGTAAGCGCGCCGAGGATCACAACCCACAGCGGCAGAAAGACCAACACGTAGAGCACCCTCCCGGCCAAGCCTGCCGGGAGGAAGCGGTTACTGAACAGCATGCATGCCAGGAACCGCACCGGCACATCCCACGCCGGCACGCCGAAATCCGGGCGCGGGCCGAACTGGTCCCGCAGCAGGTAACCGGCCAGCAGGAATACCCCGAAGCTCACGCCCAGCGCCGCGGCCACGGTGGCCATCAGCTTCCGGACCGCCCGGCGTCCTGCGGTCTGGTCGAAGCGGCTGCGGGTGACCAGCAGCACTATCAGCGTCACAACCGACAGGAGGATTGCCTCCCTGGTCAGGGTAGTCGCCCGGGTTCCGGCGTTGAGCCCGCCAATGTGCGCTCTGAAGCCGGACTTGAGCGCATAGGCAACCCAGATGCTGACGCCGAGCACTGCCAGGTTGACGGCAACCGCGAGCCACCACGCCAGGCGGTGACCGCGGCGCAGCCCGTAAGCGCTCAGCAGCAGGAGCAGTGCCGGGGCGGCATACACAAGCACGCCCGGCCACTGTGTGGCCGCCAGGTCGTGCGGATCGGGTCCCGGGGAGGCCAACAGGAGGGAGAACAGCGACATCGGACCGTGCGCGTTGGCGACCAGTGCGGCCAGCATGTCCCCGAGCGCCGGTATCGCCACCAGTATGCCGACCAGCGTCCGTATCTCGTGCTGGGACGCGGGCATCCCCGCCCACTGCCGGGCGCGGTCGTACGTCAGCGCCGTAATGACGAGGCCTCCCGCCGCGCCGCATGCCTGCATGACCTGCGCCAGGTGCCCTATGTACATCACGCCGATCGTGATGGCGACGGTCAGCAGCAACTGCAGCCGCCTGCGCCACCTTGGCGTGAGTGTGTAGCTCAGCGCGAAACCGACGCCGAGCACGCCAGGAAGAACGCCGACGGCCGTCTCACGAGTGAAAACGTGGAGCCACGACCCACCTGCCGGCTCGGCCAGCTTGATCACCCCGGCGGCGAGCAAGAGGCCAACGGCCTGGCTGGCCAGCAGCGTGGTGAACGTGCGGGCGGCACCCAACCGATGCTCTGCTGGAACGAGGATCACCAGGCCCAGCACGGTAACGGCCAGATAACTACCCAGACCGGACACCAACAGGCCCGCCCTGAGGGGAATCCACCAGTAGCCGTGCCCGAGCGGCGGCAAGCCAACGCCAACATGGCCGTACAGCCAGCGAGACGGACCATGTGCGATGCTGCCAGTGACCAGCCCGGCGCCCCAGACCGCGGCCAGGAAGCATATCGTCGCCGGGACGCGCCTGAACTGCTGCCAGGCCAGTCCAGGCAACGATGGTCGGCGCCGCCGTTCGTTCTGCTCTTTCTGCGGCAACGGGCCGGCCGCTCGATTCGGCATGACTGAAGCACTCCCCTGCCGCTCGGCTCCAGTCTGGACCGGACGGTTCAGCATGCCGGTCATCCGGCACGCTCCGTAATGCCATGCCGATTGGTAGGCCACGCCATGTTGCGCTCCAGCCAGGGCGCCTGGTTTACCGCCCAGTCGAGCAGATGCATGGCCCCATTTATCCTGGTTTCCGAACATTCTGCCCGCGAATCGTAGTCGTCCGGCACTGTACCGCGCCTGGTTCCGCGGAAATTGGACCGTTACCCCACGGCCGTGACCTGATGGTCGCCGTACCCGGCGTAAGAGCGAGCAGGGCGGCTTACTCAGTCCCGCCAGCCGCCGACCTCGGCGCGCTCTTGTAACCGGCCGCGCCGGCCTTCAGTCCGGAAGGCGGCGGCCGGGCCGGTCGGGGCGGAAGGGACCGACACGGAAGGCGGCCATGTTGATGACGACGATGGCGAACCAGATGACGAGGATGGGCCAGGTTCCCTCTTCGTGGCCGAGGGTGACGCCCGACGTGATCGCGCCGATCACCATGGAACCGAAGGCCAGGATGGTCTGTTGCCAGGAGACCGGGCTACCGGGGTGAGCGGCAGGCCGGTGCCGCGCGTCCGGGCTGCCCGCGCCGTCGGCCGCTGACTGGCCGACGCGCTGGTACCGGGAGATGCGCTCGTCGACGCGACGGTCGACCTCGGCGCCGATCCGCTCGACCAGGCCCGCCGCTACCGCGTCGTCATAGGCGCCGCCGAGGTCGCGGTGTGCCCCCACCGACGCGGCGATTTCCTGTTCCCTGCCCGTGTTCAACACATGAGCAACGCTACGGAGCGGCGGGCGGTCAGCCAATCGGGGCAACACCCCAGATCGAGATGGGGCTAGCCCTACCCGGCATCCGGCACTTGCCCGATCTAAGGTTCCGGGCCTTTCCGAAGGAACATGTGGTTGACCATGTCGCCCGTATTGCGCCGGCTCCCGGGCGCGGTCATACTCAGCGCGGGAATTGATCATCGCCTGCCAGGTGAATCTCAAGGAGGAGACATGCCGGACCGGATCCTGACCAGCCATGCGGGCAGCCTGCCGCGGCCTGAGGACCTCATCGCGCTCAACGAGCAGCGCGCGGCGGGGGATTTCAGCAACGAGACTGAGTACCTTGGCAGGCTGCGCGCGGCGGTGGCGGACGTCGTCGCGCGCCAGCGCGAGACCGGCATCGACCTCGTCAACGACGGCGAGTACGGGCACTCGATGGGTCAGCGCTATGACTACGGCTCGTGGTGGACCTACGTGTTCCAGCGGCTGGCCAACGTCGAGTTGACGGACCTGTCGATCGCGGAGATAGCGCAGCCCGCGGCCAAGCCGGGCGAGATCAGGCTCGCGTCCTTCGCCGAGCGCCGGGACTGGCAGGCATTCGCCGACGCCTACCTGGACCCGACCGCGGGCGTGGGGCTGCCGAACCGGGCGTCGATCGCGCCGGTCTGCCGCGGGCCGATCACCTACCAGGGGCAGGAAGACGTCCAGCGGGACATCGCCGACATGAAGGCGGCGATGGCGGCCGCGGGCGTCTCCGACGGCTTCCTGAACGCGGTGGCGCCTGGCAGCTGCGCCCGGTTCGGCAACGAGTACTACGCCGACGACGAGGAGATGCTCTGGGCCTGCGCGGAGGCGATGCGCGAGGAGTACATCGCGATCATCGACGCTGGGCTGGTCCTGCAGCTCGATGACCCGGCGATCGCGGAGAACTGGGACCAGATCAACCCGGCGCCGAGCGTGGAGGACTACCGGCGCTTCACCCGCAAGCGGGTCGAGGCGCTGAACTTCGCGATCCGCGGACTGCCGGCCGAGCGCATCCGCTTCCACCTGTGCTGGGGCAGCTGGCACGGCCCGCACACCACCGACTTTCCAATGGCCGACCTCGTCGACATCATGCTCGAGATCAACGCGGGCGCATACTCGTTCGAGGCCGCCAACGTGCGGCACGAGCACGAGTGGAAGGTGTGGCGGGACGTGAAGCTGCCCGAGGGCAAGGTGATCCTGCCCGGCGTCGTTTCCCACTCCACCAACGTCATCGAGCACCCGGAGCTCGTCGCGGACCGGATCGCCAGGTTCGCCGAGGCGGTCGGCAGGGAGAACGTCATCGCGTCCACCGACTGCGGCCTCGGCGGCCGCGTCCACCCGCAGATCGCCTGGGCGAAGCTGGACACCCTCGCCAAGGGCGCCGAGCTCGCCACGCGTCAGCTCTGGGGCTAGCTCGGCCTGATTGCTCAGGCCTAACACGCTGACCGTACGGGGATGAGTTCGCCGCGCATCGTCGCCCGCTGAGCCCGATGGGTTTCGCGTGCGCGAGGCGAGGGCACCACGCACCCGTTCGGGATGAACGCTTTTTCGTTCCGAACGGGTGCGTGCTGCTAACCGCACCGCACACGAAACTCGCGGGCCAGATCACCAACTTGGGGGAAAGACGATGCCGTACGTTACCGTCGGGCAAGAGAACTCCGCGCCGATCGAGCTGTACTACGAGGACCACGGCTCGGGCCGCCCGGTCGTCCTCATCCACGGGTTCCCGCTGAACGGCCGGGCCTGGGAGCGCCAGGCGCGGGCGCTGCTCGGCGCCGGGTTCCGGGTCATCACCTACGACAGGCGCGGCTTCGGCCGGTCAAGCCAGCCGGTCATCGGCTATAACTACGACACGTTCGCCGCCGACCTCGACAAGCTCCTCACCGCCCTTGACCTGCACGACGTGTGCCTCGCCGGCCATTCGATGGGCGGCGGCGAGATCGCGCGCTACCTGGGGAAGTACGGTTCCGGGCGGGTCCAGCGGGCCGTCATCGTCTCGGGTGTCCCCCCGTACCTGCTCAAGACACCCGAGACGCCGAACGCGGTGCCGCAGGAGGTATTCGACCAGATCGCGGCCGCGCTGACCGCCGACCGCGCGGCCTACTTCACCGAGTGGAACAAGAACTTCTTCAACCTGGACGAGACGCTCGGCAGCCTGATCAGCGCCGAGGTCGTGCAGGACGCGTGGAACACCGCGGTCGGCGCCTCGCCAGAGGGGACCATCGCCTGCGTGGCCACGTGGCACGAGGACTTCCGCGACGACCTGCGGAAGATCGACATCCCGGTCCTCGTCCTGCACGGCACGGCAGACCGCATCCTGCCGATCGAGGCCTGCGGGCCGCGTACGCACGAGCTCATCCGCGGCAGTGAGTACGTCCCCGTCCAGGGCGCCGGCCACGGCCTGTGCTGGACGCACGCCGACGAGGTCAGCGCGGAGTTGCTCAGGTTCTTCAAGTAGCCGTTGCGGGTCGTGCCGGGGGGCGTGATAGTGCTGTCCCATGACTTCCACGATGGTCGCGGTCGACGGCGGTGAGGTGTGGGCGGACGACACCGGGGGTGACGGGCCCCCGCTTGTCCTGCTGCATCCCGGAGTAGGTGACTCGCGGATCTGGGATCCGCTGCTCGCCATGCTCACCGCAAAGTACCGGGTGATCAGGTATGACGCGCGGGGCTTCGGTCAGTCACCGGCGCCGGCCGTGAAGTTCTCGCTGCTACGCGACCTGGCCGCCGTGCTCGGCCATTACGGCGTTCAGCGAGCGGCCTTCGTCGGGTGCAGTCAGGGCGGGGGCAGCGCGCTAGGGCTGGCCCTTGAACAGCCGGAGAGAGTATCCGCGCTTGTCCTGCTCTGTCCGGGCATCCCCGGATTCCCGTTCCCCGAGGAAGACGAGGACGACCCGCTTGCCGCCGAATACGAGCGTGCCCACGCGGCCGGGGACGTGGACGCGCTCGCCGGCGTCATGCGGCAAGTCTGGGCCCGGGCCGGGGCCACACAAGCGGTGATGGAGCAGCTGCGCTCGGCCGCGCGCGCCAGCATCTCCGCCGGCGACCTGGCGGCGGAAGACCCGCCGGTGTTCGGACGCCTGGATGAGCTCACGGTCCCCGCCGCGCTGATGGTCGGCGATGCCGACTATCCGCCGCTTGTCGAGGCGGACCGGCAGGCGGCAGGGCTGATACCCGGGTGCGAGTTCCTGTTCGTGCCCGGCATGGACCACCTGCCGCCGCTACGCGAGCCGGCCCTCGTCCTTGACCTGATCACCCGCACCCTCGCGCGCGCCAGCTGGTAACGGCCCGGTTTGACGGGCGGCGCGGACGCCCAGGCGCTCCAGGCGATGGTTGCTGAAGCGGCCGTCGGGGTCGAGCCGCTCGAACAGCTCTGTCGCGTCGCCGAGCCTGGGGTAGAGCTCCGCCACCTGGGCCGACGTGACGTGGGAGACCTTGCCCCAGTGCGGGCGGGCGGCGAACGGCTCTAGTGCCTCTTCCACGTCTTTCAGTACGGCGTCTACCTGGTCTGGCCTGTTGCGCCAGGTGAAGTGGAGCGCCATGGTCTCGCGGCCGTACGATCCGCTCAGCCACAGCCGGTCCCTGGCGGTGGCACGGATCTCGGAGATCATCAGCAGCGGCGTGATGCTCTTGGACCGCCGCCTGAGCGCCTCGAGCGCCGCCGCCCCGTGCCTGCGGTCGACGAAGTACTCCGACTGGATCTCGTCGCCGTTGCTCGGCGTGGAGTCGAGGCGGAAGTGCGGTAGCCGCTGCGACCACGGGCCCGCGACGCCGAGGACCGTGAGGTTGTCGGCGGGAGCGTCGATGAACCGCACCGGGCCCGGATCCCGCCGGGCGCCGAAGAACTCCTCCGGCGTGTCATCGGTTTCGGCGTTTTGGACGCGGCGCTTGACCCAGGCGGCGCGCAGCGACTCGCCGCTCCAGTCGGTGAACAGGCTCACGCTGTAGGCGGCGTCCATGATGGCGTCGGTGTCGGCGAGCACGCGGTCCCATGGCAGCCCGGTATACGCGTCCTGCCTGATCAGGTACGTCGGCTCAATGTCCAGGGTGACGCGGACGACGATCCCGAACGCCCCGAGGCCGACCGGCATCCCGTCGAAGTCGGGGTGCTCGCGCCCGGCGCGCCGAAGCTCGCCGTCGGCCGCCACGTACTCCAGGCCGGCCACCGCGGCGGACAGGATCCGGTTCCCGCTGCCAGAGCCGTGGGTTCCCGTGGCGGTCGCGCCGGCGATGGAGATGTGCGGCAGCGAGCCCAGGTTGGCAAGCGCCAGGCCCCGGTCCTGCAGCCAGGCGGCGAGGGCACCGTAGGACGTCCCGGCGCCGACCGTCACCGTGCCCGCCGCCTCGTCGACGACCGGATCGGGCGCGATGCCCGTCACCGAGACGAGCGTGGCCCCGTTGTCCGCGAGGTCGTTGAATGAGTGCCTGGTGCCGATCGCCCGGACGCGGCCGCCCGCGGCGACGGCACGCTGTACCTCGCCGATCGTGCGCGCGGCGATCACCTCGCGCGCGGTGAACTGGTACGTCCCGGACCAGTTGCGAAGCTCAGGCGTCACGTGACTCCCATCTGCCGCGGTGGCGGGCCGCGCTTTTGGTTTCAGCATAGGCGTCTGCCTGTCCCTGGTTTGGTTCCGTTCCAGCGTCCGGGCGCTCGGGCGTTGGGGCGCTCGGGCGTTGGGGCGCTCGGGCGTTGGGCCGCTCGGCGAGGCGACGTGGCCTAGCATCGGGGGTATGCGCGCGGTCGTCTATGCGGAAAAGGGTCACTCAACTGTCATGCGGCTGGCCGAGCGGCCGGTTCCCGAGCCGGGGCCAGGACAGGTCCGCGTGCGGCTCGTCCGGGCCGGAGTGAACCCCACCGACTGGAAGGCGCGGGCCGGCGTGTCATCGCCCATGGGGTTCGCCGAGGTGACACCGGGCCAGGATGGCGCGGGCGTTATCGACGCGCTCGGCGAGGACGTGCGCGGCCTCGCGGCAGGCGACCGGGTCTGGGTATACCTCGGGCAGCACGGCCTGCCGTTCGGCACGGCCGCCGAGTACTGCGTGGTTGACTGGCACCGGGTCGTCCGGCTGCCCGACTCGGTGGCTGGCGAGGAGGCCTTCGACCTCGGCGCCAGCCTCGGCGTGCCCGCCGTCACCGCGCACCGGGCGCTGACCTCCGGCCCCCGTGCCGCCCGGCTTGGCGCGGGCTCGCTGGCCGGGCAGCTCGTGCTCGTGCAGGGCGGCGCTGGCGCGGTCGGCAATGCCACGATCCAGCTCGCCGCCTGGTCGGGTGCGACGGTGATCACGACGGTGAGCAGCGAAGAGAAGGCCGTGCTAGCGACGGCCGCGGGCGCGCACCACGTCGTCAACTACCGCGCCGAGGACGCGGCCGCCGCGATCCGCCGGCTCGCACCCGACGGTGTCGACCTGATCGCGGAGGTCTCCCCCGCGGTCAACAACGAACTCGACCTGGCCGTGGCGGCCAACGGCGCGACCATCGCGATCTATGCCAACAACGGCGGCGACACGTTCCCCGTCGATATCCGCCGGACCTTCGCCCTGAACCTGCGGTATCAGTTCCTGTTGCTCTATACCCTCGACCCGGCGCTCCTCGCCGCCGCGGCCGAGGACATCACCGCGGCCGTCGCCGCCGGAGCGCTGCGCGTCGGGGAAAAGGCCGGCCTTCCGCTGCACCATTACCCGCTGGACGCGACCGCGGCGGCACACGACGCGGTCGAGCGCGGGGCGGTCGGCAAGGTGCTGATCGACATCGCCGCGGCCCCGTGATGGTTTACCACCCTTGCGGCGGCTCGTGGATGAGATCTCGCCGACTGCTTCCGCGGACAATTCGCTGCTGTGTACGATCAGCCCATGGCCTATGACGAAGTCCTCGCCGGTCGCATCAGGGACCTGATCGGGCCCGACCCGGAGCTGACGGAAAAGAAGATGTTCGGCGGGCTCGCCTTCCTCATCCGCGGGCACATGGCGATCAGCGCCAGCGGGCAGGGCGGGGTGCTCGTCCATGTCGACCCCGAGCGGACGGACGAGCTGATCGCCACGACCGCAGCCACCGTCGCGGTGATGCAAGGCCGGGAGATGCCCGGGTGGCTGCGCGTGAGCGCGGGCAACGTCGCCAGCGACGACGACCTCTCCCCCTGGGTCGAGATCGGGATCGGGCACGCGCGGTCCCTGCCGCCCAAGAAGGCCGCGGCGAAAGCGAGGAAGTGACTCGCTTCGCTCACCCGGCTGCCGGGTACTGTGCCCGTTCGTCCGCCATCGCGATCGCGAGCGCCGATGAGCAGGGTGCGCCCGCTGACCGGGACCCCCGTACCTGGCCGGCCATGCTAGGGGAGGCGACAGAGTCCGGGATGTGCACCCAGCCGCGATGCCGCCGCTTACCAACGCCCACCCGGACCAGGGGATAGTACGTGTTGGCGTCAACGTAGCCCTGGCAGACGATTCCTGAATGGATCTCATTCGAGATCACGAGGACGAGCGGCGCCGACGTCTGTTTCAGCGCCTTCTTGACGCGCGGGGAATCGAGAAGCCGGACCGCGATGTCAATGGCCTCGCCGTAGCAGCCTCTCCTGTCCACATGAACTTCGCCGGCGTGCACGACCACGCGCAGGCGCATCCGCAACGCGGCGTGTACGGCCTGCGCGTTGTACTCGACGAGCAGGGTGGCCAGCAGCGGAATCAGCCGGTCGAGCAGGACCGTCTTGGGCACTTCGTCGTGCGGCTTGATAAGCACCAAGATGCCGTCGCCGCGATCGGTCAGCGGCTCCAGGCGGTTGCCCGTTATCGCCACCGCTTCGAGCGATCGCCCAAGCAGGTCGTACATGACGCGTCGCAGTTCGCCCTTGACGGGATTGGTGCGCATGGTCGATTCCTCGAGATCGAGGACGATGATCGAGCGGTAAAGCGGACCGGCTGGCCGCTGGTCGTCGAGAGACGCCACCGCTGCTAGCCGTGTGCTCATGATCCCTCCCTTGCCCGTTCGTGCTTCGGCCCTTAAGTTCAGCATGGCGGAACACGTCCAGATAGTGCCGCTCGGTGAGCGTGCGCTTACTGATGTGGACGACTTTGTGCGACCTCGGTCATTGACAATTCCAAGACTGCGCATCTCGTTCGCGTGCAATAAATGACGAACGTGGACATAATTGGCGTCAGGGAGGTTGTTCGGGGTGGCAGCCATCAAGCGTGAGCCGACGCCGCCGCCCGGTCCGATCGCCGATCTCTTTGACCGCCTCGATGATCTGCACTCAAAAGCGGGTCGGCCCTCGATGCGGGAGATCGCGATCCGGGCCGGCCACGGCAATATCAGCTCTTCGACTGTGCATAATATGTTCCGCAGGCCTCAGGTGCCCCGTTGGGCTTTCCTTGAGCAGGTCGTAAAGGCACTCGGCGGCGCACAGGACCGGGAGGTCTTCCACGCCCTGTGGGAGGCGGCATGGCGGTCAGAAAATAACGTCGCGGCGCCGCGGAAAACGACGCCTGACCCGCCACTCCCCCACGGCCATGCCCTTGATCACCATCCTGAACTTCCGCCGCGACTGCCTCAGGGAACGCCACTGGGCGGGACTCAGGGCTGGCCAGAAATCGTGGCCCGGCCATCGCACCGGATCTGGTCGAACGAGATCCCTTCCCCCAAACCCAACTTCACCGGCAGGGCGGCCGAACTGGAGCGATTGCGCGATAACCTCTTCAGTCGGCAGCCGCCGCACGTTCAGGTCATCTCGGGTATGGGCGGAATCGGGAAAACCGAGCTCGCGACCCAATACATACATCACAACATCGACACGTACGAAATCATCTGGTGGATCCGGGCGGAGCACCAGGACCGAGTGCGAGAGGCGCTTGTCAAGCTGGGCCAGCGGCTAGAGCTCAGACAGGCGACATCGGACGGCGCGCGCGACAGAACCGTAGCGGCCGTACTCGAAACACTGCAATCGGGTCGCTGGTCGAGTTGGCTGCTTGTATTCGACAACGCCGCCAATCCGCTTGATCTCCAAAAGTACATACCGGCCAGCCGATCGGAGGGACATGTCATCATTACCGCGCGGCAGCCGAACATAGTCGCCGATCGCATCGAGGTCCCGCCCTTCACCGATGCGGAGTCCGTCAGCTTCCTGCGGCGCACGGTGCCCGGTCTGGCCGAGGGTAACGGCCTGGCCACAATGGAGGACGAGCGGCGGGTCAGCGAGGCCCGGCGCCTGGCCACAACACTCGGTCATCTGCCCATCGCTGTCGAGCACGCGGCCGCGTACCTTGCCGAGACCGGTCAAAGTGTCGAGGAGTACCTGGCGCGGTTCATGGAGAACGCCCACCAGTTGCTCAGCGAGCAGCCGACGGATTCGGATCTCCCTGCTCCGGTCTCTGGCACCTGGGCGATGTCGAGCACGCTACTGACCGCCGATGCCGAGCACCTGTTCAACCTGTGCTCATTCTTCTCACCGGAACCGATCGCCACCGAGCTTCTTCTCCAGCCCGCGGCGGAGATCGAGGGACCGCCCGGCCTCGCGGACCTGCTCTCGTCACATCAGCGGTTCGGAGCCGCCGCTGCCCAGTTGCAACGGCTGTCGCTGGCAAGGGTCGACGGTGCCAGGGACCTGATCCAGGTGCACAGGGTGGTCCAGGCGGTGACCAAGGGGCGGCTCCGCCTGGACCGAATCGAATTGTTCCGCACGTACCGTGCCGCCGCCGATACGCTGCTGGCCAGCTCGAACCCGGGCAACCCGGATCACGGGAGCAATGACCACGTCTATGACCTCTCCCTCCAGCACCTCGAGTCCGATTACAGGTTCCTCCGCACGGGGAATCAGGCACTTCGCGCACTCATCATCGATCAGGTCCGGCGACTGCACCTGCGTGGCGGCCATGTTGAGGCGATGAAGTTCGGCCAGGACGCTCTTGAGGTCTGGCGCGACCGGCTCGGAGAGGACGATCCCCATGTGTTGGCCCTGTCCGTGGAGGTCGCCGTCGCCATGTACATCGGCGGCCGCGTGGCCGACGCCCACGAACTGATCCTGCAGATCCGCCCCCTACTGCAGCGTCACACCGAGGGCGACGGGTTCAAAGCTCTCCTATCCTGCGAGGTCATTTACGGCGCGGACCTCCGCGCGCGTAACCAGTTCCGCGAAGCACTCATCCTGGACCTTAACATCCTGAGCAAGTTCGAAACTGTTTACGGAAAAAATGACGAACGCACGCTGAATGTCAAGAGCAACATCGCAATCGACTACCGGAATCTCGGCCTGTTCCGTGAGGCGCTTGAGACTGATCAGCGAGCTCTCGAAGACCGCCGCCGGGTCCTGGGAGCTGGTGATATGTACACCCTGATGTCCTCGAACGCGGTGGCCCGCGACCTACGCGGCCTCGGCCGCTACCAGGAATCGCTCGACATCGGACGGCGGGTCGTCAACACGTTCGAGGCAGTCAGCGGCCGGGAGAACATCCGCTGGCTGCACGCGTGCGAAGGATTCGCCACCGCGCTGCGCAAGGCCGGCCATCACTGGGACGCGCTACAGCAAAGCGAGCACGTGCTCCAGCGGTGCCGTGACTACCTCGGAGCGGACCACATGTACACGCTGCGGGCCGCCACCAACCTCATCAACGACAGGCGCGCCGTCGGGGACCTCGCCGGCGCCGAGGAACTCGCCCGCCAGACACACGATCTCTGCCGAGAATCCGGCGCTCCCGACGTTCTCCTGTACACCGCCTTGGTGAACCTCGCGTCCGTGCTGCGTGTGGCGGGGCGCCCAGACATGGCGCTTCCCCACGACGATCAGGCCAGGAGGGGACTCATCAAGATCCACGGCGACAGGCACCCGTTCACCTTGTCGGCGAATATCAACTACGCCTCGGACCTCGCGGCATGCGGCCGGCTAGGCGAGTCGATCCAGCTTAGCCAAGAGACGCTCGGCAATTGCCGCCTCTACCTCGGAGATGATCACCCAGACACCCTGATGGCGGCGGCCAACCTATCCCTCGACGAGGTGGCGGCTGGAACCCGAGCTGACGGGGAACAGCGCCTCGCCGAGGTGCTGTTTCGATATGAGCGGACGCTCACGCTGGAGCATCCCGAGGCACGGGCGGCGGCGCAGCGAACCCGGTTGACCGCGGAAATCGAACCCTATGACCTGTAAATCGATAAGCAGGGACAGGTCCGCCACAATGCGGTTCCGCACGTGGGTGATGAGCTGGAGCAGGTCCTCGCAGTAGACGGAGGGGTGACGGAAGCCCTCCCCTTCCCTGAACCGGTGTGGATACAGCCCACCGCCGCAGATCCCCACCACCGGGCAGTTCTGGCAAACCGGTGAGAGCGCGTCCAACCCGATCTGCCTGGCTACCGTCGTCGGGTGCTCGAGGGCGTCGTCGAAGCCGTGCGACATGACGTCCAAGCCGGTGTCGGCGGCGCCTGGATAGGTCGAGCTGAGCGAGTCGAGCTGCTTGACGGAGCCATCGGTATCGACCACGATCAGCGTGCTCGGCAGCAGCCCGAGCCCTTCCACCTCGCCCGGATTGCCGAGGATGAGCTGGATAAGCTCGCTGAAGAGGCGGATCCGGGTCTCCTGCCGCGGCGCGCTGTACCAGCGCTCGAAGACGCTAATGAGCCACTTCGCGTACCCCTTGCCAGGAGGTCCCGAACTATGGTTGGCGTGCGGCAGCAGCAGGTCGAGGGCCGGAGGGGCGAACTTAAGCAGCGCCTCGTACGTGTTCACCGGGTCATTCTCGACATCGACCGTGCAGAGGATGCCGTTGTAGCAGTCCAGGAACTCCGGCGACCGCAGCAAGTCAAGGCCGCCGGCGACCGCGTTGAAACTGTTGCGGCCATTGGCGTAGAGCCGGTGCCGCCCGGTCGCATCCGCGTCACCGTCCAGGCTGACGCCTATCCTGATCCCGAGGCTCTTCAGCGTGCTGAGCATCGGACGGTCGAGGAGTGTCCCGTTGGTCTGGAGGGCCACGTTCACGTGGGCGGGCACCCGGGAACGAAGCAAACCAACCAGGCCGGCCAGCCACTCCGCCCCGGCGAGCAGCGGCTCGCCGCCGTGCAGGATAACGTCGACGCTCGAGAGGCCGTGCGTATCGGCGTGCTCGGCAATGCGCTGTACGACTTTGCCGGCCACCGCGGTGCTCATTCGCTTGGGGAGCCCCCGCCAGCCCTGATCCGCCATCTCATAGACATAACAGTACGAGCACGACAAATTGCAACGACTATGGACTTTTAGGATAAATTGCTGAAAAGGAACGGCCTGACGTCCGGCGTCCCTGATTTTGCGCACGTCGAGGTCAACTAGTGGCCACGGCGCTTGTTCCTCGGCCTGCCGCGCCCATGTCATTCGAACCAGGCCGCCAATTCCATCGGATCGGCGTGGATACCGTGGCTGACCAGGCACGCGTGCATTTCGGACAGTAGCGGCAGGTAAGCGGCGAGTACCGACCTTGACGGCGACCACGGGAGCCGGTGAACAGCCAGCGCCAGGCCGATCCAGGCGGCCGGGTCCGGCTCGTCGGCGAGTCCCGCGCGGTAGGCCGCGACCGCCGCTTCCGCATCCCCGCAGAGCAGCAGGGCGTCGGCCGCGCCGAATTCGGGAATGTCCGTCGGGGACAACTGCTGGTACCGCCGTGGCTCCTGGAAGCGCATGTTGAGCAGGCGGCTCCTCGGAATGGAGTCGACCTTCCTGCTGTCTTCCTCGATCCGGGCCTCTGGCAGCGCCCGGCCGTCGAGCAACTCGCCGCGCTGGTAGGCCAACGCCAGCTTGGCGACCCCGGCGGCATCGAACGCCACATGCATCAACTGCCAGGTCAGCCAGTGATCAAGGGCGACCTCCCGCGCAATCTCGGCCGCTTCCGCAGGCATTGGGCCGGCCTCCCGGCGCTGGCCCCGCTTACTGAGCACGGTGACGAATCGAACGCCGTTTTCGGTCAGAGATCCCTCGTCGAGCAGGAAGCTGGCGGCAAGCTCGATAGCCAGGCGCCAGCGCTCACAGAGCACGCTGGCCCGGAGGATGGCGTCTTGGTCGGTCTCCACGCGCCGCTGCACGTCCCAGAAGCGGACAATCCCCGTGAACGCGTAAATCCCCTGCAAAATGCCCCCTAGGGGGCGCGGGTCATCTCGCCACGGCGCGTAGCCTCGGTCGTCGCTCTGCTCGATGAGGGGCAGCATGTCCAGCAGGCCGCAGAGCTTGATGTGCTGAAACTCGTGGACAAGGGTCTCCGCCATGCTGACCGGGGACGCCGGCAGGGATGTCGCGATGGCGCCGAAGGCCGCCGGGGAAGTCGCGCTGTCGTGGTCCGACCGCGGCACGAGCGGCACGATGACCGGGACGCCCTCCGCGATCGGCCCAGCCGCCCACTCGTGGTGCCGGACCAGCAGTTGCCAGGCGGCCTGGATACGCTGTCGCCAGCTAGTGACCTCGGCTTCCGTCATGACGGCGAGCATGCGCAGCGTGTAGCGGTCCAGGTACCGGTCGGCGGTCTCTAGCAGCACCTCCCAGACCCGCCCGTCGGCCTCCGCCCGGACCAGCGGGATACCCCGCCAGTGCGGTGCCGTGCCGCCCGAGCCGTCGTCAGGGACAAGCGCGGCGCACGGCACGTCGACGTGCTCGCCGACGCGCACGCGCTCGCCGTCGCTGCTCAGTCGCACCCATTCGCCCTGGCCAGCGGCTGTCTGAAGGAATCCGAGACCGGGAAGCGGCACACCGCCTTCCCTGGCCGGGACTTCCAGCTCGAACTGGATGCCCAGCCGGACGGCCGCCGCCGCGGCGACGGCGGCCAGGTAGCCGAAGTCGAGCGGCGAGCCGTTGTCTAGGGAGGCCAGGCAGGCGTGCGCCCAGCTCCCGACGTGGGGCAGGCATAGGAGCCTGGCCACGGCAGCGGGATCGGTCGCCTGCGCCTCGGCGAGCAGCCGATAGGCCGCGCGGAAGGCGGCGGCCTCCCGCGACCGGGGATCGATGTCGTCGGCGGCCTTGGCCACGACACGCAGCAGCATCAGGTGCTTGCTGACCTGCACTTCGCGCAGCTTCCTGACGACTACGCTGTCGCCAGCGCCGTCGGCGAGCGCCGTGAAGGCGTCTGCCGACAGCGAATGGGTGGTGATCAAGATCGACCTTCCCGCCGAGCTAGGACCAGGTGCCGCTAGATCCGCGCAGAGAACGAGTTCAGCGGCACGCCGGTTTCAGTGAGCCGCTGACGATACAAGACGATTGACTGGGCGAGGGCCGAATCGCCCAGCTCCGCGAGCCGCTCCAGCGAGAGATCATGCAGGTCGGGAATGACGGAATTCAGCTCTTGCTGCTGCGCGCTCATTTCATCTCCGGACGTAAAATGGGCGACCTTGTGTTCTATGTGACACAAGTCGATTGCGGTCCACAGGCGGGACGGCTGATTGTATCGCGCCTGGGTGGGCTCAAGAAGACTTTGGAAGCAGAGCCAAAATTACATTTCGATGACTATCTTCCGGACCGTGAAACTGCTGGAAAAGCTGCAGACCAGCCAACTCGGTGTAGAAGCACACTGACAAGATCGTGACCGTACAAAGGTCTGTGAACGCCTCAATCTTCGCGAGACGCCCATGGACACACGTGCACAGCTCCGGACAGAGACTGGACAGGCGAGGCGCTTGTCAACCGCTGTCTCACTTGAGGCAGCCAGCCCGTCTCGCTTGGCGCAGCACACCAGCACGGCCCCTGCTTGGCTTGATGCGAACGTCGAGTACCAGCGGGGAAGTGCCACATGTCCGCACCAGCGACCTGGCCGTCAGGCAAGAACGAGATCAAGACCCCATACGACACCGACCAAGCCGGAGGGCGGGTCTTCGCCCGAGCAGGCGCCGTCGGATCAGGGGCACGCTCATGAGGTCATCAGTGAGACGGCCGACCTGCTGCGCGATAACCGGAGCAGCATGCTGACCGACGGCTGCCCGCGCTCGCCCGCTACGTCAAGGCCGTCGGCCGCCGCCTGGACAAGCTGGCGGAGAACGCCGGCCGGGACGCACAGCAGATGGCCGTGGTGCAGGCACGCCGACGCCGGTCTCCGAGCGCAGGATCATGACCTGGATCGAACGCCTCGCCCAATAGACCTTGATGCCTGTTGCTGTCAGGCGAGTAGTTGGGGCTGGCTGGTGGGCCGCGGCGTAAGCCACCGGGGAGGCTGAAATTCACGGCGTCCGTCGATCTGCAAAGCAACATGCACGAGCAAAGCGGCCGCCCATGCACTCCTACAAGGTCAATTGCGTACAAAGAGATCCAGCGAGTGACGACGACGCGCGGAACTCAATCGTTGGCAAGACGCGCATGGACCTCCGTGGACACTCTTGGACACGTACTGGATGTCAAGTCGGCGTGTAGACGGCTGTCTCACTTGAGGCAGGCGGGCTGTCTCGCATGGTGCAGTGCGGTGCACGTCCCCCTGTTTCGCTTGATCTGAAGGCGATGTACCAACGGGGAGAAGTCACCATGACCGCACCAGCAACCTGGCCGACGCGAAAACACGAGGCAGCCCAATCCAACGACGATGACACCGCAGCGCAGGCCCCGCCGAGGCAGGGACTGTCAGATCAGGGGTCTGCGCATGAGGTCATCAGTGAGATGGCCGACCTGCTGCGGGATAACCGGGGCAGCATACTGACCGACGGGTGCCTGCTCGGGGCGGTCGCGATCGGCTTTGCCCTCGAGGCAGGGGTCGCGGCCCGGGCAATGCGACCGAGCCTGATCGGCGTCATTAACCTCGGCCTGCTTTGCGGGATCGTCTGCTGCTGGCTGGTGGCCGCCTTCCTGCTGGCCCGGGCGAGCAGGCCGGTCCTCAACGCGCTCAGCGAGCTTCGCTGGGTAACCGGCGCCCCGGTTGACCCGCGACCCGGCTGGGTGACCTTGCCGCCGGTGGGCGCCGACCCCGCGGAATGGACGTGGAACCGCGCGTACCTGCTGCTCGGGGCGGCACGGCTGGCCAGGTACCGCATGCAGTTCGCGGACACCTGGACCTACTTCACTGGCGGCTGCTTCCTGGTCTGGACCATGATCATCATTCTCGGCCGCTAGCAGGGGCGCGGCCGAGAATGACTGGCAGTTTGTCAGCAGCCCAAGTAAGACTCATCGTTAGAGCATGGAGCCAAGTGGATCCGGCCGGGGTTTCTGGGACCTGCTGCCGCACGAAGAGCAGCGGGTCCTCTCATCCCTCGGCCGGGAGCGGGAGTATTCGCCTGGCGCGGCACTCTGCGTCGAGGGAGATCCCGTGACGCACGTGTTCGTCCTGCTTGACGGCTGGGTGAAGGTCGTCGCGGTCACCGCGGACGGCCGTGAGTCCGTCCTCGCGCTCCGCGGCACCGGCGACGTCGTCGGGGAAACGGCCGGCGAGACCACCGGAGTCAGGAACGCCACGATGCAGGCGATGGTTACCGTGCGCGCGCTGATCGTGGGATACGACCGGTTCAGCTCCTTCATCGACACCCACCAGGGCGGTAGCCGCGCCTATCGCCGCGTCATCGTGCACCGCTGGCGGGACGCCGAGACGATGCTGCGCGTCCGTGCGGTAACCAATGGCGGGCAGCGGCTCGCGGGCCTTCTCCTCGGTCTCGCCGAGCGACTCGGCGGCCAGGCGGAAGGGGTCATCGAGATCGCGCTGCCGCTGTCCCAGGATGAGCTGGCCAGCCTGGCCGGGACCTCGCGCGCCACCGTCGCACGCGCGCTCAACACCTGGCGCCAACGTGGCCTGATCCGAACTGGTCAGCGCCGCATCACGCTTACCGACGTGCCGGGCCTGCGCAGGATCGCGGGGCCCGCACTGGCGGCGCGGTCGCCAGCGTGAGCCCGGCCAGCCGCCGCACCGGCGGTCCCGGCGTGGCCCACCAGACGCCGATCGCGCTCAAGAGGCCCGGGTGGGCGAGGCCGGGGTGGGCGAGGCCGGGGTGGGCGAGGCCGGGCTGGATGCGGCCGGGGAAGCGTGGGCGGCGGGGGCGGCGGGGGGATTGGCCCGCTGGCCCACGCGGAGGAAGAAGAACAGGACCGTGGCCAGGTAGCCGACGTAAACAAGCACCTGGAGCGGGGTCGGGCTGTCGGCGTAGCCGAGGAAGGAGTGCGCGATGTCGCCGAGCGTGCTGCCCTCGCTGACCAGCCCACCGGTGTGCCATAGCGGGCTCGTGAGGAAGTTCAGCCAGCCGAGCTGCTGCATGTTTTCTACCGCGTCAGCGAGCAGGCCGGCGGCGAAGAACATCAGCAGCGCCCCGATAACCGTGAAGAAGCGGCTCAGGTTGAGCTTGTGCCCGAGACGGTAGATGAAGAACGCTATCGTCAGCGAGATCGCCAAGCCGACCACGGCGCCGAGCAGGGCACCCTGGGTGGAGGTGGAGAAGATGATCGCCAGTGTGAAGACCACCGTCTCCAGGCCCTCGCGCCCCACGGCCTGGAAGGCGAGCAGGGCCAGGCCGGTGCGCGCGCCCCGGGTGAGCGCGGCGTCCGCGCGGGCACGGAGTTCCCCCGACATCCCGCGCGCGTGTCCCCGCATCCAGAACGTCATGTAGGTCAGCACGGCGGCGGCGAGCAGGTAGGTGCCCGTCTCGAAGACCGTTTGCACATTCGAGCCGTCGTACTGGCGGATCGTGAGGTAGGCGGCGATCCCGCCGCCCGCGGCAAGCGCGAGCGCCGCACCAACGCCGATGAACACGTCACGGAAGTACCTGCGCTGCCCGATCCGGTTAAGGTAGGCAAGCAGGATCGCGACGATCATGCTGGCTTCGATCCCTTCCCGCATGAAGATCACGAGGGTAGCGATCATGTGGCAGCTCCTGGGTGATGGTTCTGGCAGGTCAGGCCGGGACACCATCGGTCGGCCGGCACCCCGGTGACTATATTAGGCAAGCCTTGCCTAATCAAGTGCCCTCGTGGGAAAGAATTATGCCAGAGTGCCCGTCTTAGGGTCCGCCACAGGGCGGGTTGGCGGGGACGGGGTCCGCGCGAGATCATGCGGAATGACCGACGTGAGCGACCGACGCGGGCCGCACTCCCCTGGAGGCTAAGTGAAGCTGAAGACCACGGCCGAGCATCTCGTGTCCCTGCTGGCGGCGCACGGGGTGGAATACCTGTTCCTCAACCCGGGCACGGACACCGCCCCGGTGCAGGAGGCGGTGTACTCACTGGCGGAGGCCGGGCTGCCGGCGCCCACTGTGCTTCCCTCCACCTTCGAGAGCGTCTCGCTCGCCGCCGCGCACGCGTACTGGAACATGACGGGACGGCCGCAGGCGGTCTTCGTGCACGTGGACGCCGGCACCCAGAACCTCGGCGCGATGGTGCACAACGTGCTGCGCGGCCGGGCCGGGGTGATCGTCATCGCGGGCAAGACCCCGTACGGGGAGGAGGCGGACCTGTCCGGCGGCAGGAACGCCCCGATCCAGTGGCAGCAGGACGTGCCCGATCAGCCGGGCATCGTCCGCGGCTACGCCAAGTGGATCCAGGAGATCACCCGGCCGGAGATGCTGGACCGGGCGATCGGCCGCGCCGTGCAGGTCGCCGCCAGTTCCCCGGCCGGCCTGGCGTACCTGACCGTGTCTCGCGACGTGCTCATGGACCCGCCGCGGCTCGACCAGTCACGGGTGGCGGGCTTCCCTGTCACGCTACCGCCCGCGCCCGCGCCGGACGCGGTCGCCCGCATTGCCGCCGCGCTCGCCGCGGCGGAGGCGCCGGTGCTGGTGACCTCCCGCGTTGGCCGGACCGCGGAGGGGTTCGCGGCCGTCGAGGCCCTGGCCGACCTCGCAGGGTTGCCGGTGACGGGACGGCTGGAAGGCGGCACGGTAAATATCTCCTCGACGCATCCGTCGAACGTGGCGGGCCGGGCCGACGGGGCCGCGGCGATCTCGGCGGCCGACCTGATCCTGCTGGTGGAGAGCGACGTGCCCTGGCTGCCGGCCACCGTCACCCTGCGCGAGGACGTCCAGGTGTTCCACGTCGACCCCGACCCGGCCAAGGCGTCGATGCCGCTGTGGTCGTACCCCGTCGACGTGGCCGTCCAGGCCGACGGCCCCGCCGCGCTCGCGGCCATCGTGGCCGAACTCGGCAGGATAGCCGACAGCCAGCCGGAGGTGGCCGAGCGGCTCGCGGACCGGGTCACCCGGCTGCTTGAGCGGCCGTCTGCCCCGGCCGAGCGGGCGGACAGCGGCCCGCTTACCCCGCTCGGCGTGATGGCCGCGCTGAACGAGGTGATCGACGCAGAGGACATCGTCATCGAGGAAGCGGTGACGAACGCCGAGGCCGTGTACACGGGCCTGGAGCGGACGCGGCCAGGGACCCTGACTGGTCCCTTCGCCCCGGGGCTCGGCTGGGCGCTCGGCGGCTCCCTCGGGGTCAAGCTTGCCCGCCCGGACCGCCGGGTGATCGCGGTGACCGGCGACGGCGCGTTCCTCTTCGGGGTGCCGACCTCGGCGCTGATGATGGCCGCCGAGTGGGGCACGCCGTTCCTGACCGTGATCCTGAACAACAGCGGCTACCGGGCCAGCAGGCTCCCGGTCTACGGCCTCTTCCCCGACGGGGTCTCGACGCAGCGCCGTACCGCGGTCGGTACCCGCTTCACCCGGGCACCGGACTACCCGGCGCTCGCCGCGGCCTGCCACGCCCACGGTGAGCGGGTCGAGCGGGCGGAGGACCTGGTGCCCGCGCTGCGCCGCGCCCTCGCCGCGCTTGACGCGGGCCGGGCCGCCCTCGTCGAGTGCGTCATCGAACAGGACTGACCGCCGCGGTTGCGTCCCCGTGTGCCGCTGGGCCGGCTGTCGCCGGCCCAGCGGCACACGGGGAGCGCTGCCAGGCTTTAACTCCGTCAGGGTGGTGCGCAGCCAGGACTCGATGCCTCCGATGTGCACCGTCGCCCAGGACCTGGCCAGGTCGGCGTCGCCGGACAGGATCGCGCGGTGGATGGCCCGGTGCTCGGCCAGCGTGCGTTCCAGGGCGCCGGGCTCCGTCATGCCCCGCCAGATCCGGGCGCGCGCCGTCGGCAGCGACATGTTGTCGACGAGCGACGCCAGCACCGAGTTGCCCGAGCCGACGGCGATCTTCTTGTGGAACTCAAGGTCGGTGGCGACGAAGTCATCGACGGGTGACTCCACCGTGACGGCGTCCAGGATCTTGCCGAGCTCAGCCTTTTCCTCGGGCGACATCCGCACCGCGGCCAGCCCGGTAGCGGCAGGCTCGAGGATGCGGCGCACCTCGAAGAACTCGAGTACGGTGTCGTCCCGGTGGAAGTCGATGATGAAGCTCAGCGCCTCGAGCAGCAGCGACGGCGCGAGGCTCGTCGCGTACGTGCCGTCCCCCTGCCGCACGTCGAGGACGTTGACCAGGGTGAGTGCCTTCACCGCCTCGCGCAGCGAGTTACGGGACAGGCCAAGCTCGGCCGCGAGGTCCGCCTCCTTTGGCAGCTTCTCCCCTGGCCGTACCCGGCCGGAGATGATCATCTCCTTGATCTTGCCGATCGCCTCGTCTGTCAGTGCCACGGACCCGCTCCCGCTCCCGCTGCTGTATGCGCTGTATGCGCTGTATTTCCGCTGTATCCGCGTCCCCGGCCCCGGCGATCGCGCGGAGCCGGTAGGCGCGGGCCGCCGTCGCGCCGAACACCGCCGCCCGCTCGGCAGGCGACAGCCCGGCGGTCAGCGACCTGGCCATTGCCAGCACGCCGGCGTAGTCGCTGGCGAGCAGGCAGACCGGCCAGTCAGAGCCGAACATGACCCGGTCGGCGCCGAAGGCGTCGAGTACCACGCTCGCTACCTCGGCGAGCGCCTGCGCCCGTGCCTGTAGCGGTGCGCCGCGCGGCGCCTCGGTCACCAGCCCGGACAGCTTGCAGGTCGTGTTCGGCAGTGCCGCGAGCGCACGGACCGCGGCCGCCCAGGACCCGAGGTCGCCGCCGGCGATCGGCGGCTTCCCCGCGTGGTCGAGTACCAGCGTAAGGTCTGGCACGGCCGCCGCGGCGTGCGCGGCCGCGGGCAGCTGGTGCGGCAGTATCACGAGGTCGTAGGCCAGGCCAGCCGCGGCGACGGCGCGCAGGCCGCGGATGACGTCCGGCCGGCGCAGCCAGTCGGGGTCCGGCTCCGACTGCACCTGGTGCCTGACGCCGGCCAGCCGGCCGCCGCCGGGACCGCCGGCCAGCATGGCCAGCTCATCGGAGACCGCCGGGCTGGTCAGGTCGGTCCAGCCGACCACGCCGGCGACCAAGGGGTCGGCGGCCGCGAGCGCGAGCAGTTCCGGCGTCTCCTCGGCCACCGTGACGGTCTGCACGACCACGGTCGCGCCGATCCCGGCGGCCCGCGCGGCCGGTCGCAGGTCGTCGACGGTGAACGTGCGCCTGATCGCGGCCATCTCCTGGCCGGCGATCCACGGCTGGTCCCTGACCGCGAGATCCCACACGTGGTGGTGGGCGTCGATGATGGTCATAGCCGCCAGACCACGGGGAGCACGGCGTCGCCGCCGGCCGCCGAGTAGTCGTGCGGGGCGTCGAGCAGTTCCGCCATGCGGGCCTGCCATTCGACGTTCACCGGGTTAGCGCTCAGCGCCGCCAGCATCGCTTGGTAGTCCGCGCAGTCGATCAGGTGGAACAGGTCGGTCCCGCTGCGCCAGATCGTCCAGCCGGTCGCGCCGGCGGCGCGGATCGCGTCGGTGAGCTCGGCGGGGACCGCCGCGTGGGCCCGCTCGTACTCATCGATCCGGTCGGCGCGGACCCTGGTATGCAGTGCGATCCTCATGGCGGGGCGCTCCTCATGGCCGGCCTCTCTCATCAGCGGTAGCAAGGGAATCCCACAGCCCGGCGGGGATGTCAAGGGCGCGCAGCGCGAGCGCGTCGGCGACCTCGGCCGCGCTGCGGACACCGATGAGCACGCTGGCGACCGCGGGGTGGGTAAGGGGAAAGCGGGCCGCCGCCGCCCGTAGCGGCACGCCGTAGCGCGCGCACGTCTCCGCGAGCCGCCTGGCCCGTTCGATCAGCTCACCCGGCGCCGCGTGGTAGTCGTAGGTCGCGCCCGCGACGGGAGCGGCGAGGACGCCAGAGTTGAAGACTCCCCCGGCGATGACAGACACGCCGCGGCGCTGCGCCGCGGGCAGCAGTTCACTGGCGGCGGTCTTGTCGAGCAGCGTGTAGCGCCCGGCGACCAGCACCGTGTCGACGTCGGTGCCGGTGACGAACCTGGTGAGCATCGCGGCCTGGTTCATGCCGACGCCGATCGCGCGGACCGCACCCTCCGCGCGCAGCCGCTCGAGCGCCGGGTAGGCCTCGCGGAAGGCCTGCTCGCCGTGGTCGTCCGGGTCGTGGATGAGCGCGATGTCGACGCGGTCGAGGCCGAGGCGGTCCAGGCTCGCCGCGAGGCTGCGCCGGACGCCGTCGGCGCTGAAGTCGAACCGCCTGACGTAGCGGGCCGGGACGTCGAAGCCCCCCTGGGTGTCGCGCCCGACGCTGCCGTCTGGACGGGAAAGGGCCGGCTCGAGCAGCCGGCCGACCTTGGTGGAGATCACGTACTCATCGCGCGGGCGGCACCTGAGCGCGTCGCCGAGCCTGCGCTCTGACAGGCCGAGGCCGTAGTGCGGCGCGGTGTCGAAGGTCCGGATCCCGCCGTCCCACGCCGCGTCTATGGCGGCCCGCGCGTCGTCCTCGCTCACCGCGGTATGCATGCCGCCGATGGCCGCGCCACCGAAGGCCAGCTCGGTGACGTAGACCCGCGACCGGCCAAGCCGCCGCGACGGCGGCGGCGGAACCGGGACGGCGGCGGCGGAACCGGTCACGAGCGTGGCCGCGGGCGCAGGCCGGCCATCCCTCCGTCGATCGCGAGCGCAGTACCCGTGACCGACCCCGCGAGCGGGCTGGCAAGGTAGGCGATGCCCGCCGCCACCTCGTCCGCGGTGACCAGCCGTCCCATCGGCTGCCTGGCCTCAAGGGCCGCGCGCTCGGCGGCGGGGTCGCCGGCCGCCGCGAGGAGCCTGCCGACCCACGGGGTGTCCGCGGTGCCCGGGTTGACGCAGTTGACCCGGATGCCCTCCTGCAGGTGGTCGGCGGCCATCGCGAGCGTCAGCGAGAGCACCGCGCCCTTCGTCGCCGAGTACAGCGCCCGCTGCGGCAGGCCGGCGGTCGCCGCGATCGAGCAGGTGTTGACGATCGCCGCGTGCGCCGACGCGCGCAGGTGGGGCAGCGCGGCCCTGGTCACCCGGACGATCCCGACGACGTTCACGTCGTACACGTGATGCCACTGGTCGTCGGTGTTGTCGGCGACCGTTCCCGCCGCGCCGACGCCCGCGTTGTTCACCAGGATGTCGATACCGCCGAGGCGGCCGGCGGCGGCGTCGACCGCCGCGCGCACCGAGGCGTCGTCCGTGACGTCGGCGCTCAGGCCGAGGAACTCGTCCGTCGGCTTGAGGTCGAGCACCGCCACTTGCGCGCCGCGCGCCGCGAGCAGCCTGGCGGTCGCCAGCCCGATCCCTGACCCGCCGCCGGTGACGACCGCCGCGAGCCCGCTCAGTTCCGCCATGCCGTGCCTACCTTTCTTCCGCGGTGGACTCGCCGCCGACGACCCGGGCAAGGAAGAGCGCGAAGAGGATCACCGCGCCGTCGATGGCCTCGATCCAGTAGTTCGACACGTTGGCGAGGTCGAGGATGTCGCCGACGATGCCAAGGAGGATCACCCCGGACGCCGCGCCGACCATGTTGCCACGCCCGCCCTTCAGGCTCACGCCGCCGATCACCGCGGCGGCGAAAACGGAGAAGATGATGCCCTCGCCGTAGCCTTGCTGGCCGGTGACGGCCGAGACCCGGCCCGCCTCCATGAGCCCGCCGATCGCGGCGAGCATGCTGCCGGCGATGTACACGCCGATCTTGACCCGCTCGACCTTGATGCCGGCCGCCCTGGCGGCCGCCGGGTTGCCGCCGACCGCGTAGATGGCGCGGCCGGTCCTGTGGTACCGCAGGAACAGGCCGGTCAGGATGAAGATGACCACGGCGACGATCAGCGAGACCGGCAGCTGGCCGTAGGACGCCGAGCCGAGGTAGCCGAACGCGTACGGCAGGTTGAACAGGGACTGGGCCTTGACGATGCCGTTTTGCAGGCCGGCCAGCACGATCGTCATGCCCAGGGTCACGATGAACCCGTTCAGCCTCCCCTTCACGATCAGCAGGCCGTTGAGCAGGCCGACGACGGCGCCGACCGCGAGCAGCACGAGGATGCCGAGGTAGGGGCTGAGGTCGGTGCCTGCGCCGTAGGCGGCGACGGGCACGATCAGCCAGGCCGCGATCATCGGGGCCAGGCCGAACGTCGCCTCGAGTGACAGGTCCATGCCGCCGATCAGCAGGATCAGGCTCTCGCCGACCACGACAACGCCGAGCGCCGAGCTCTGCTCGCCGATGCCCGCGAAGTTCGACACGGTGAAGAACGCTGGGCTGACCAGGCTCCCGACGACGATGAGCAGCACGAGCACGGGCAGCAGCGCCACCTCGCGCAGCACGCTGACCTTCATGCCGCCCAACCGTGACCCGATGGACCCGCCGGCGCGTGACAAGGCCCCGCCTTCCAGCCGGACGGCGGGGACCCGGCCCTGGGGTGCTTGGTTCGAGATCATTCCTCTCCCTGTGCGGAATTCATGCCCTCGGTCGCGTGGATCAGGGCGTCACGGTCGAAGGGCGGGCTGCTGAATTCGGTGAAGACCTCGCCGCGGACAAGGACAAGCACCCGGTCGCAGATCTCCAGGTCGGACAGCTCGTCGGTGCACAGCAGCACGCCCGCGCCGCTGGTCGCGGCCACGCTGGCGAGCGAACTGAGCAGCAGTTCCTTCGAGGCGACGTCCACGCCCCTGGTCGGCGTGATGGCGACGATGAGCGACGGGTGGTGCGCGAGCGTCCGCGCGACGGTGACCTTCTGCTGGTTGCCACCGGACAGCTCGGCGACCGGCTGGGCGGGGCCCGATGACACCAGCGAGAGCCGGGACGTGAACGGCGCCGCGGCCACGGCCCTGCGCCGCGGCGAGAGCACGCCGAACCGCCCGGACAGCTCCCTGATGATGGCCATCGTGGTGTTCTCGGCCACGCCAAGATGCGCCACGAACCCTTCCGCGCGGCGGTCCTCGGGGATGTAGCCGATCCCGGCGCGCTGCGCGGCGGCGCGCTGCCCGGAGGCGACCCGCTGTCCGCGCAGGCGGACCTCGCCGCCGGCGGCGGCCTCCGCGCCGGCGATCACCCGCCCGATCGTGGCCACGCCCGCGCTCAGCAGCCCGGTGACGCCGACGACCTCGCCTGCGTGCACGCGCAGCGACACGCCGGCCAGCCGCCCGCGCGCCGAGCCCGAGCTGAGGCCGTCGACGGCGAGCACCACGTCGCCGCGCGCGATAGCGGCAGGCGCACCGTCGGCAGGCACGGGGCCGTCCGCCTCTAGTGCCGCGCCCTGTCCCGCCGCGGGCGCCCCCGTGCTTGCCGGCAACACTGTGCTTGCCGGCAACACTGTGCTGGCCGGCAACACCGGGCTGGCCGACACCGTGCCAGGCGGTGCCGCCGTGGCGACCCCGCCGACCATCGCGGCGACCAGGTCGTCCTTGCTGAGGCTGGCGATGGGCGCGGCGAGCACCAGCTCGCCGTCGCGCAGCACGGCGACGTCCTGGCAGATCTCGAAGACCTCTTCCAGGTGGTGCGAGATGTACAGGACGGCGACGCCCGCCGCGGTGAGCTGCCGCACCCGCTCGAACAGCCGCTGGCTCGCCTGGCGCTCGAGCGCCGCCGTGGGCTCGTCGAGCACCACGCACCTGGCGCCGCGGGCCAGGGCCCGCGCGATCTCGACGACCTGGAGCTGCTCGACGGACAGCTCGCGGCAGGGGGTCTCCGGCGCGATGTCAAGCCCCCACTCCCCCATGATGTCGCGCGTGCTCCTGCGCATCGCGCGCCAGTTCACCACCGGCGGAGCGGCGCCGAGGAAGACGTTCTCCGCGACCGACAGGTACGGCACGATCATCGAGTGCTGGAACACGGTCGCGATCCACTCGCGCCAGCGCCCGATGTCGCCGACGCGGGGCGCGGGCTCGCCGCCGAGCCGCACCGTGCCCGCGTCAGGCTCGGACAGGCCGGACAAGATGGAAACGAGGGTCGACTTGCCCGCGCCGTTCCTGCCGACCAGGCCAAGGCACTGCCCCGCGGCGATGGACAAGTCAACACCGCGCAGGGCGCGGGTGGTGCCGAACCGCTTCTCGACACCGGTCACTTCGACGAGTGCCGCTGCCCCGAATGACGCGGCGCCCGAGGTCAACGGGCAGGCGGAAGTCATGGCGATGGCTTCTCCAGGTAACGGGGTGGCCGGCGCCCTTGCGGGCGCCGGCCACCGGGCTTGGCTAGGACGAGGCGCAGACGCCGCCGTGCGACTGGCCGTACACGTTGCCCCACAGCGTCTGGTCGTTGACCGCGGTGGTGGTGAACGAGCCGGGCAGGCCGTCGACCGGGCTGGCCAGGGTTAGCGACGTCGCGGCCTTCGTCACGAACGGCGCGACGATCGGGTCGGCGAGGTTGGTGTCACCCTGGTAGGTGACGTTCTGCAAGGTCGGCGCGCCGCCGCCGGGCTGGCCCGCCGAGAGCTTGACGCCCTTGGCCGCGTCCACGGCGTAGGTCAGCGCGTACTGCGCGTACAGGTTGGCGGGCTGCGACTGCGACGCGGTGACCGAGCCGTTGCCGATGTCGCACATCTCGAACGGCACGCCGTCATCGCTGATCAGGATGACCGGGTTGGCCGAGCCGGCGCCGAGGCCCTTGCCCTTAAGCAGCGGGATGATGCCGGTGTCCGGGCTCGACCACTGCGAGTAGATGGCCTTGAGCTGTGAGCCGTAGGCGTTGATGGCGTTCTGCGCGTCGGTGACGGCGGTCGCGTCCGTCCAGACGGTCGGCTCCTTGAGCACCTTCACGCTCGGGTCGTTCGCCGTCATGCACGAGTCGAAGGCGTCCGTGCGGTCCGCGCCGTTGGACGACGTGAGGTCGCCCTCCAGGTCGAGCACGTAACCGGACTTCACCTTCGACGAGATGTAGGCGCAGGCGTCCTGCCCGTAGAGGGTGTTGGAGGCCCGGACGACCATGTAGACCTTGCCGACGCCGACGATCGTGTCGACGGAGACGAGCTGGACATGGTGCGCGGTCGCGTAGCTGATGGCCGGGCCCAGGCTGGTGGCCGTCTCCGGGTTCACCACGATGGCCTGCGCGCCCTCGTTCACCAGCTGCTCGATCTGCTGGTTCTGCAAGCTGGCGTTGGCGGCCGCGAGCAGCGGGCCGAGCAGCTTGATGTGCATCTGCTGCGCGTACTGCTGCTCGTAGTTGATGTAGGCGGCCCAGAAGGCGGTGTTGTTGTAGGTCAGGTCGATGCCGATGGTGACCTGGCCGGAGGCGGACGAGCCCGCCGCGGCGCCGGAAGCGGCAGTGCTGCTTGCCGGGCTGGTGGCGGTGCTGCTCGAGCTGCACGCCGCGGCGAGCAATCCCGCAGCGGCCAGCACCACGGTGCCAGCGAGGCGTCTTCTTAGTCTCATGGCTCTCCTCGGGGGATGGGGATTCTACTGGCCTTGCATGAGGTCAGGGAAGGTGGTGCCGGCCAGCTGCTGCCAGACGGCGCCGTGAGGGAACTCGTAGTCGCGCAGCGACTGCTCCCGGAGTGTCGCGGAAAAGCCCGGCGCCGACGGCGCCAGGTAGTGACCGCCGGTGACGCGCACCGGGTCGGTGAAGTGCTCGTGCAGGTGATCGACGTATTCGAGCACCCGGTCGTCGGTTGTCGCGCTGACGCTGACGAAGTCGAACATGGCCAGGTGCTGTACCATCTCGCAGAGGCCCACGCCGCCCGCGTGCGGGCAGACGGGGACGCCGTACTTCGCGGCGAGCAGCAGGATCGCGAGGTTCTCGTTGACCCCCGCCACCCGGCAGGCGTCGATCGTCAGCACGTCCGCGGCGCCCGCCTGGAGGAGCTGCTTGAAGATCACCCGGTTCGCGACGTGCTCGCCGACGGCGATCTTGGCCGGCGCGATCGCGCGGCGGATCCTGGCAAGCCCGAGTATCTCGTCCGGGCTTGTCGGCTCCTCGACCCAGTACGGGTCCCAGGGCGCGAGCGCGGCGACCGCCGCCTCGGCCTCGGCGACCCCCCAGCGCTGGTTGGCGTCGACCGCGATCCTGATGTCGGGGCCCACCACCTTCCTGGCGAGGGCCATGCGCCGGATGTCGTCGGCGACGTCGGCGCCCACCTTCAGCTTGATCTGGGTGAACCCGTCGGCGACCGCCTGCCGAGACAGCGCGGCGAGCTTTTCGTCCGAGTAGCCGATCCAGCCTGGCGTCGACGTGTACGCGGGGTGCCCTGACCGTTCGAGCTGCGCGATGCGCTCCTCCCTTCCGGCCCTGGCGCCGCGCAGGATGCCGAGCGCCTCGGCGGGGGTGAGCGCGTCGTCCAGGTAGCGGAAGTCGACCTGGGCGACGATCTCCTCGGGTGTCATGTCGGCGAGCAGCCGCCAGACCGGCTTGCCTGCCGCCTTGGCCGCGAGGTCCCACGCGGCGTTGACGACCGCGCCGATCGCCATGTGCATGACGCCCTTCTCCGGGCCGAGCCACCGGAGCTGGCTGTCGCCGACCATGGCGGCGCTGAACCCGCCGAGGTCGTTGATGATCTCGGTGACGTGCCTGCCGACGACGTGCCGCCGCAGGGCGGCGACCGCGGTCACCATCACCTCGTTGCCGCGCCCGATGGTGAAGCACAGCGCGTGCCCCTCCAGGCCTGGCGCGTCGGTGCGCAGGACCGCGTAGGCCGCCGAGTAGTCGGGGTCTGGGTTCATCGCGTCGGAGCCGTCGTGCTCAAGCGAGGTCGGGAAGCGAACGTCGTAACAGTCGAGCGCGACGATTCTGGCGCCTGCCCGGCCGTCCACGGCGCCTGACACCGCCGGGATCGTCGCGGACTCTTCTGGCTGCACGTGCGTCACTTGCGCTCCTTGGACAACAAACATCGGATCTATTGATCGGATGTTTGCACGCAAAGGCGCCCTCGGCAAGAGCTAGCTGACAGCAATTTGGACTCATTCATCGGACCATCCGCGAACTGCTCTCACGGTCGACGTCCCCATCAATGACTTGACTTTTTAAACTAACTACTTGAGTATTTAAATCATGAGATCTAAACCGTTGATCCTCGCGGCGCTGCTCCTCGCGGCGTTCCTCGTCAACCTCGACACGACCCTGGTGAACGTCGCGCTGCCCGCCCTGACGCGGGACCTGCACGCCACCACGACCCAGCTGCAATGGGTCGTCGACGCCTACAACCTCGTCTTCGCCGCGCTGCTGCTGACCTTCGGCAGCCTGTCCGACCGGTTCGGCCGCAAGGGCATGCTGCTCGCGGGCCTGGCCGTCGTCGGGGCCGCGAGCCTGGCAGGCGGCTTCACGACAAGCGCGGCCCAGCTGATCGCGGCCAGGGCCGTCATGGGCCTCGGGGCCGCGATGACGTTCCCCGCGACGCTCTCGCTGCTCACCAACGTCTTCACGGAACGGCGGGAACGCGCCCGCGCGATCGGCCTGTGGGGCGCGGTCGCCGGCGTCGCGATCGCGCTCGGGCCGATCGTCGGCGGCTGGCTGCTCGCCCACTTCAGCTGGGGCAGCGTTTTCATCGCCATGGCCCCGGTCGCGGCGCTCGCCATGGCGGCCGCGGCGGTCGCCGTACCGGCGTCCAGGAGCGAGGACGCGGCGCGCCCCGATGTTCCCGGCCTCGCGCTCTCGGCGGCGACGATGGCGCTGCTGATCTTCACGATCATCGAGGCGCCGACCTACGGCTGGACCGCCGCCCGCAGCCTGGCGGGCTTCGCAGGCTCGGTCGCCGGCCTCGCGGCGTTCATCGCGGTCGAGCGGAACGCCGCGCACCCGATGCTTGACCTGCGGATCTTCCGCGACCGGCGGTTCAGCGCGGCTAGTGCCGCGGTCACGGTGTCGTTCTTCACCCTGCTCGGCTTCATCTTCCTGATCACGCAGTACTTCCAGTTCGTCCGCGAGTACAGCGCCCTGTCGGCGGGCGTCCGGCTGCTCCCCGTCGCGCTGTCGGTGGCGGTGGGCTCTGTCGCCGGGACGCAGCTCGCGGTGCGGGCGGGCACCAGGCTCGTCGTCACGGCCGGCCTGGTAGCGATGGCCGCGTTCTACGGCTGGGTCGCGGTAACGACGAGTGCCTCGCTCAGCTACTGGATCATCGCGGTGCAGATGGTGGTCTACGGGCTCGGCATGGGGCTGAGCTCGGCGCCCGCCACCGAGTCGATCATGGGAGCCATCTCGCGCAGCAGGGCGGGTGTCGGCTCGGCCGTGAACGACGCGACCAGGCTCATCGGCGGCACACTCGGCGTCGCCGTGATCGGCAGCGTCTACGCCTCCGTCTACGGGTCACGGCTCACCGCCACCACGCCGGCCGGCGTGCCCGGCCAGGTCGCGGCGCTCGCGCACCAGTCGGTCGGCGCGGCCTACGCCGCGGCGGGTAGCGTCGCCGGCCTCGGCCATCCCGTACTCGGGCAGGCGCTGCGGCTCGCCGCCACCAACGCGTTCCTGCGCGGCCTCACCGTCGGCGCCCTCGTCGCCGGCGGCGTCGCGGCGGCCGGCGCGATCGTGACGGCACTGTTCCTGCCCGCTCAGCCGGCCAAGGGAGCACAGTCCGATGGTTCCGCTACGTCGGGCGCCGAGACCTCGTCCGCCACGCCAGACCCGGTCATGTGAGGCGGCCAGAGTCAGCCGCAGTCGTTCGGGATAAAAGCATTTGATTGTCCAGAACGACTGCGGCTGACTCCTTTCCGCGACAGCGTTCCGGAGGCCGGGCGACGGACCGAGCGGGCCGGCTCTTTTGCGGTATTGGCAAGTTCACTATGCCGATACCGCAAGCGCGGCTAGCGTGTGGCCATGACCAGCCAGCACTCTGATACCCGACACACAGGCGGCGGCACGCACGTCCACCAGCACGCCGCCTCATCCGGTTCTCCAGACGACATCATGACCGACCTCCTTGACCTGGATGGCGAGGTGCTGCACGACTACTGGTCGGCGGCGCTCGACTGGGTCAGCGGCGCGGCGGACGGCACCAGGCTGCTCGACCTGGGCGCGGGCACAGGCACCGGCGCGCTCGGGCTGGCCGAGCGCTTCCCCGAGGCCGAGGTCATCGCGGTGGACGTCGAGCCAGGCTCGCTCGCGCGGTTGCGGGACAAGGCGGCAGGCCGCGGCCTCGCGGGACGGGTGCGGGCGCTGGAGTTCGACCTTGACGCCGGCTGGCCGGACCTCGGCCCGCTGGACCTGACCTGGGCGTCGATGTCGCTGCACCACCTGGCAGACCCCGGCCGGGTGCTCGGCCACGCGCTGGCCGCGACCCGCCACGGTGGCCTGATCGCGGTCGCGGAGTTCGCGGAGCCGCTGCGCTTCCTCCCGTCCGACCTGGGCTTCGGCCAGCCGGGCTTCGAGAGCCGGCTGGCAGAAAGGCTCGGCCGCGCGCACGCCGAGGCGCTGCCCACCCTCGGCTCGGCCTGGGCGCCGCGGCTGGCCGACGCCGGCTGGGAGGTGATCGACGAGCGCGAGTTCCCGATCGACCTCGACCCGCCGACGCATCCGCGCGCCGCCGAGTACGCGCGCGCCTGGTTCACCAGGCTCGCCGACGGGTTCACCGATCAGCTTGAGCCTGCCGACCAGGCGACGCTCACGGCGCTGCTCGCCGCGGACGGCCCCGGCGCGCTGTCACACAGGGTCGACCTGCATATCCGGGGCACCCGCACTGTCACCCTGGCCCGCCGCGCGGCGTAACCCGCGGGTGGGCGGCTGAGCCTGCCCCGGTGGCCTAGCGACCCCGCCACCTGCTCACCGAGCGCGGCATGGGTTACCGCTGCCTGCCCCTGGGCGCGCCGGATGCCTGAAGGCCCCGCTTGCGCTCACCCCAGACACGACATATCGTGAGATCGGCTGTACTGGTGAAACCCAGGAAGGGGTCTTACCGTCATGGTTGGCTTCATCATCGTGCTGGTGATCGTCGGGTTGATCGTGGGCGCGATCGCGCGCCTGCTGATGCCTGGCCGTGACCCGATCGGCTGCCTCGGCACTATCGCGCTCGGCATCGCCGGCTCCTTCGTGGGCGGCTTCCTGCAGAACCTGATCGAGCACCACTCGCTCAGCGTGCACGGCTTCCACGCCGTCGGCCTTATCGGGTCGATCATCGGCGCGTGGGTGCTGCTGCTCCTGCTGCGCATTACCGGGCTTGAGCCTGGTCGGCGCCGCCACTGACGAACGGCGGCCACCGACCCGAGACGCCCGGGCTAGGCCGTTGACCCGCCTGGCCGGCAATGCGCGACCCTTTCGTGGAGCGCGAGGAGCGCCTCGTGGCGGGCGGCCATGTCGGCCTGGTCGGCTGGCTCAGGGACGGTGCGCGCGCTTAAGTGCCCCGGCCGGTAGTGCAGCCGTATCACGGCGTCGTACTCGGCGGCGATCCTGACCAGCGTCGCGTGCCGGATGAGCCGCAGGTATCCGCTGGTCGGGGCCGTGACGACGCGGCCGGAGCGGTCAAGCCGGGCCAGCAGGACTTCCGCCGACGCGCCGTTGACGAGGGCGGCCCGGTCGAGCGGCAGGCCGGCGACCAGGGAGCCCCTGCCCGGCGCGGGCGCCGTCTCGGCGTCGATGGCCCTGCCCAGCTCATGGGCGATGCTGGCGATGACCGCGGGCAACTGGATAGCGGTGGCGATGTGGTGGAGCGACCCGGCCAGCGACGAGAGTATCTGCCTGGCGGCGTCCGGCGCGCCGCTGATCACCCACGACGGCAGCCGCAGTTCGCCGTGGAAGGCGGCCTCGTCGATGCGCGCATCCACCTGCCTGGACGTCCCCGCGCGTACAATCCGGGCAGAGGGCCGTCGGGGGGAGGGTTCTGTGCGAGTCGAGGCTGCCAGCACCGTGCCGTGGCTCGCTCACCTGGCGAAGCTCCCTTCCCTCGTGAGCCTGCCGCCCAGGCTGAAGGTCCCGTCCGGGGTGAAGCTCACGGTCGGCCAGGGCGGTCACACCCTGCAGCCGATGATGTGGATGTTCCTGGCGATACTGGTCACCTTCCTCGTCACCAGGATGGTGACCAGGCTGATCCGGTCGGGCAGCGGCGCCGGCGCCGGGCTCGGCAACGTCAAGGTCGCTGGCAACCACGTTCATCACCAGGTCTTCGGCATCCTGATCATCATCGGCACGGGCATCGTCCTGGTGTCGGAGACCCCGCGCGGTGCGGCGCTTGACGTGGCCGCCGCCGTCTTCGGCGCGGGCGTCGGCCTCACCGTCGACGAGTTCGCGCTCTGGCTGCACCTGGAAGACGTCTACTGGAGCGATCAGGGGCGCAAGTCGGTCGACGCGATCTTCTGCGTCCTGGCGGTCACGGGGGCACTGATCGGCGGAACCGCCTTCGTGACCGGCCGCATCGGGACGGCGGCGTGGTGGTCGTCGGTCGCCGTCATCGCCGTCAACCTGCTGCTTTGCGTGATCTGCCTGCTCAAGGGAAAGGTCGTGACCGGCGTGGTCGGCATCGTCATCGGCCTCGTGGCGATTGTCGGCGCCATCAGGCTGGCCAAGCCGGGGTCATGGTGGGCGGTGCACCGCTACGCAAGCCGCCCGCGGCGCGCGGCGCGCGCCACCCGGCGCTACGACCAGCGTTACCAGGAGCGCTGGAACCGCTTGCGGGACCTCGTCGCCGGCGCGCCCTCCCGGGATTGACGTGCTGACCGTTGTTTATGCCGGCCGGTTAGGCGCGTCGCAGCACACCGCCGCGCGGCCGCGCCTGGGCCAGGCGCTTAGGGTCGCGGGTGCACGCGGGGTTCTCTATGCGGCTCAGGCGGCGTTCTGGGCGGGGGGTGCGTGGGTGTGCAGCAAGCGGGATGTGGGCGATGACCTGGGTGCCGGTGCCGGTGCCGGTGCCGGTGCCGGTCGGCCCGGTCCGGTCCGGCACCAGCCTGGCGCGCAGCAGCAGCTCGCAGGGGGGTGGCTCCACTTTTGCGTCGTTATCTAGGTCACGACGGCAGGCACGGCGGCTGCTCTGAAGGACGGGCGATGCGCGCGTGCCCTGCGGGAATGCTGAGGCGGGCGCAGCACGTCTCGCCGCCGTCGCGCTCTCGGCCGTGTGGCGTTGGGCCGGCTATAGCCGGCCCAACGCCACACGGCCAGCTAGGCAGGGCAGGGATTGCCGCGCCCGGCGCCACGCTACGCGTCCTCAGGCCCGTGCCGGGCCCGGTGCCGCCCGTGCCCGGTGCCGGGCCGGGCCTGGCCGGGCCTCGGACGCGGGGCAGCAACGCGCAGGGGTGACTTCAGTTTTTCGTCGTGGATTTGACCACGGGCGGGCCTCTTCATGGACAACGCCGTGCGGATCGAACACGCGTCCACGTCACGGGTAGCCCGCCGCGAATCGTAGGCAAGGGCCATGGCCGCACCGCCGAAACCAGAGGCGCCTCAAGCCGCGAGATGCCGCCCACCGGGGGGAGCCCACCGAAACCAGGCCGCCTCCCCCTCCAGCGGACCCGGCGCAGGCGGACGCGCCAACAAGCCATGCGCTACGCCCCACCTCGCAACACGGGCCAAAGGCCTGCTGTGACCAGGGCAAAAGACCCTAGCCGGACCGCCCACTGGCCGTGTACGCAGGAGACAGGTGAGGCGAAACTTCTCACTTGCACGTGGGATCTCCGGCAAGTCGTGCCTGACCGTTACGACCTGGCAAGGCGCGGGAAACGGCGCTGGACCTGCCGACCCGTTCGCCAGACGGGCGGACATCACCGAATTCGAGCTCCCGGTCCTGTCGCAGGCAGCGTGGACGAAGTTCCGGCACTACGACAGGTACGGCGCCAGGTCGCCCTAGTTCCCGCGGCGGTCAGGTGAGCTTCGTGGACAGCGACACAGGTGGAGACATGAGGATTTTGAAGAACGCGAAAGCCACGGCTATAAGCCGCATAAGCGGCAAGGGGAAGAGTGAGGGCAATGAGGAACGTGAAGCTACTGACAGCGGCTGGAGCAGTGCTCGCAGGGCTTGCCCTCACGGGCGTTACGGGGTGCGGAACCCCGGTCACCGCCACCAGAACGGCGCATGTCACCCAGACCGCGACGGCTAAGCCGGTGCCGACTGTCACCAAGACCGTAACAGCGAAGCCAGTGCCGACTGTCACCAAGACCGCGGCAACGGCACCTGCTGTTTCCGTGTCAGCTCCGGTCCCGCAGCCGCCGGCCACTCCGCAGTACACCAACGCTCTCTCAGTCGTTGATCAGTTCTACCAGGACATTACCGACCATAACTACTCGTCCGCGTGGAGCCTGGGAGGCGACAACCTTAGCGGCGGCGTCGGCTACGACGCCTGGGTGGCCGGCTATGCCACCACTGTTTCGATCACGCTGTACGACACGGCGAACTTCGGCTCCGGTGAGGTGACCGCCTACCTGAACGCGCTTCAAAGCAATGGCTCGGCCACCACCTACTACGGCACCTACTACGTGACCAGCGGAGTCATCACTAGCGCGAGCATCGCGCAGACCAGCTAATGGCTTGATTGTTACCGGCGGCGGGCGGGGTCGGTAGCGGGGAAGACGTGCCGGCCGGCGTTGCAGGGCGATTCCAGTGGAACCGCTTGCCCTCGGTGTCGTCGATCTTCCGGGCCCGATTCTTGCCCAGCGCCTCCACCATTTTCTCGAAGAACGATCATCGCAGCCTAATATCCTCGTCGAGCGCAGCCGCCTCAGTGGACCTGGGGCAACCCAGCCGCGGCCAGCACCTCGTCGGCCAGCTCGGCCGGGGTGAGCTTGTCCGAGCGCAGCATGAGCGTCCCGCCCGGCTGGCGGGCAGCGGCAGCCACTATCTCATCCACGCCGGTCATGCCGAACTCGCGGGCTGCCTGGTCCCAGTCCTTGCCGGGCTGAGTCACGCGGGCGTTGAGCCGCTCCCTGAGCACGCCGGCGTCCGCCTCAAGGAAGACGTGCAGGACCTCCTCGCCCGCGTCGGCCAGGCCGCCGAGGATCTCGGCCCGGTAGGCGTCGCGGATCAGCGACATCGGGACGATGAGCGTCTCCGCGTGGTGCCTGCGCAGCGACAGCGCCGTCGCGACGACCAGTTCCCGCCAGCTCGGCAGGTGCTGGAAATCGCCGTTGGGCGGAATCCACTTCCACAGCATGAGGCCGACGTCCTCCGGGTCGTACACGACCGCGTCCGGGAGGCGCCGGTGCAGTTCCTCCGCCAGCGTCGTCTTGCCCGCGCCGAATCCGCCGTTAAGCCAGATGATCACCGGCACAAGCTATCCGGGCAATCTCCGCACCGCTGGCCCGCACGACAATCGGCCACTGGCCAGGCGGCCAGATAACGGAGACGATCAGGGAGGTGCGGCGCGCACGATTCGTGAAATGCCCGCAGACAAGTCCCGAGAGAAAGTGACGCCACCAGATGTCGGACAGCCCCGAGAAGGACGGCCCCGTGACGGACAGCCCCGTGGTTGGCAGCAAGGTCGAAGGCAGCACGGCGCCCGGGTTCGAGCCGGTCGCCGAGGAGTTCGGGCGGCTGCTCGCGCAGGAGCGCGACGCGCGCGGCCAGTTCTGCGCCTACCTGCGCGGGCAGCGGGTCGTGGACCTGTGGGGCGGCGACGGCGTCGCGCCCGATGACTTGCAGGGCGTCTTCTCAAGCACCAAGGGAGTCTCCGCGATCTGCATCGCGCTGCTTGTCCAGCAGGGCGCGCTCGACCTGGACGCCCCGGTCAGCCGTTACTGGCCCGAGTTCGCCGGCGGCGGCAAGGGGGATGTCGCGGTCCGCGTCGCGCTGTCGCACCAGGCGGGCATCCCCGGGGTAGAGCCGCAGCTCACGCTCGAGCAGATCGTCGACCACGACGCGGTGGCGGCCAGGCTCGCGGCGCAGGTCCCGCACTGGCGGCCGGGCAAGGCGCACGGATATCACGGGCTGACGATCGGCACGATCATGGACGAACTCGTCCGGCGCATCGCGGGGATCCCCATCGCGGAGTTCTTCAGGAAGGAGGTCGGCGACCCGCGCGGCATCGACTTCTATCTCCGCACCCCCGAGGACATCGACCCCCGGGTGCGCATGCTGCTCCCCGCCGACCCGACACCCGAGCAGCAGCTGCTTGGCGGCCAGCCCATGCCACCGGACAGCCTCGGCGGCATGACCTTCAACCTCGCCGCCGGCGCGCCCACGCGCACCGAGCCGTTGCCGAACATCCGCGCCGTCCGCGCCTCCGGCCAGGCCGCCGTCGCGGGGGTCGGCTCTGCCCGCGGGCTCGCCCGGCTGTACGCGATGTGCTTCGGCGCGGTCGACGGGTTTCCCCGGCTGCTCACCGACGCCACGATCGCGCAGGTCACGCAGATCCAGACCGTCGGCGAGGACCTCGTGCTGCGGGTCACGACCCGCTACGGCGTCGTGTTCCAGAAGGCCGACGACCGGCTCACCTACGGGAGCCACCAGGCGTTCGGGCACGACGGGGCGGGCGGCTCCATCGGCATCGCGGACCCGTGGCATGACATCTCCTACGCCTGGATTCCCCGGCGGATGTCGTTCCCAGGCGGCGCGGACGCACGCGGCCTCGGCCTGGCCAGGATCGTGCGCGAGTGCGCGGCCGGCCGGCCAGACACGTCCGGTGGGTAGCCGCCGGCAGAAGCTGACCGCCGTCCCCGGCCGGTAACCGCCCGGCCGGGGCGGCGCGGCGGGGCGCCGGGGTCGCCTTGGTCGACTGGCGGACGATCAGCTCGGGCTCGAAGATCACCTGCTGGTGCTGGTGGTTGTCGCCCGCGGCGGCCTCCTCGAGCAGCATTCTCGCGGCGGTCCGCCCGAGTTGCTGGCGGGGCTGGCGCACCGAGGTGAGCGGGACCGCGGCGGCCGCGGCGAAGTCGATGTCGTCGTAGCCGACGATCGAGATGTCCTCGGGCACCCTGATCTTGTGCCGGGTCATCTCCTGCAGGACGCCGAGGGCGATCAGGTCGTTGGTGCAGAACACGGCGGTGGGCCGGTCCGCCGGCGCCAAGGCCGCGATGTCCGCGCCGGCCTTCTGCCCCGCGGCCACGTTCAGTGCCCCGACGTCGATCATGTGCAGGTCACCGGCCGGGCGCCCGGCCCGCTCGAAGGCGCGCAGCGCGCCCTCCAGCCGGTCGGCCACCTGCCGGATGGAGTGCGGGCCGCTGATGTAGGCGATGTGCCGGTGGCCGACGGACAGCAGGTGGGAGGCCGCGAGATCACCGCCGAGCACATCGTCGACCGCGACCGAGCACTGGCCACGGGACGGCGACCGGCTGTCGACGAGCACGACCGGGGTACCGCGCCGCTGCAGCCTGGCGAGCCGTGAGCCCGCGCCGAAGACGGGCGTGATCAGCACGCCCTGCACCCGGTGCTCTTCAAGCAGCTCCAGGTAGCGCTTCTCCTTGCGTTCCTGGTCGTCGCTGTTGCACAGGATGACCGCCAGGCCCGCCTTGTTCGCCTCGTCTTCCACGCCGCGCGCCACGTCGGTGAAGAACGGGTTGGCCACGTCAAGCACCACTAGGCCGATGGTCCGGCTGCGGCCGGCCCGGAGCTGGCGCGCGGACTCGTTCCTGACGAATCCGAGTTCCCTGATCGAGGCGCTTACCCGGTCACGCGTGGGCCGGGCCACGATGTCTGGCCGGTTGAGCACGTTGGAGACCGTGGCGACGGAGACGCCGGCGTGGGCGGCGACTTCCCTGATGCTGACCGGCACGCTTACCCGCTTCTCCGTGGACAGGCCGACCGAGCTCTTTTCATTCTGATGAACCTCCCAGCAGATCCGTAGGACGACAGAGAGGATGAAAAGAGTTCGCCTATGAAACGATACATGCCTGTGCTACCTGCTGGCTTGCAGGTCGGTCCCCGAAATCTCTTGCCACCCGTCCCGACTTCGAAGACGGCCTCGCACGGATCGCGGGCCACTAGAACCGCCTTGCCGCGGCGTTCTCCCATGCGCGCGCGTTTCCTGCGGGCGAGAAGCGCCGCGGTTCGAGGCAGGCGTGGAGCACGGCGCGCATCTCCTTCAGAGATCCTGGCGCGGTGCCGAGAGCTCGTCCTTGCACAAGCACGTTGCCCAGCGCGGTGGCCTCCGACGGTCCCGCGACGACGGGCAGCCCCGTCGCGTCCGCGGTGAGCTGGCATAGCAATTCGTTGTGCGACCCGCCGCCCACGATGTGCACCACGTTCGCATGCCGTCCGGACAGCGACTGCGCGTCGGTCAGCGCACGCCGGTACGCGAGGGCCAGGCTGTCAAGAATGCACCGGGTGAATTCGGCCGGGTCGGCCGGCACCGGCAGGCCTCGCTCGCCCAGCCACGACGCGATCCGGCCCGGCATGTCATCGGGCGGCAGGAAGACCGGGTCGTCGGCGTCGATGACGAAGCGCAGCGGTTCCACCTCGGCCGCCGCGCGCAGCAGCGAGTCAACCGGCTCGGCTCTCGCTCCCCAGTCGCGCTGGCACTCCTGCAGCAGCCAGAGCCCGCTGACGTTCCGCAGGTACCGCACGGTCCCGTCGACGCCCGCCTCGTTGGTGAAGTTCGCGTCCCTGCTCGCCTCAGACAACACTGGTGCGGCCAGCTCCATCCCCACCAGTGACCAGGTTCCCGATGAGATGTAAGCGAAGTCCGGCCCGTCCGCCGGAACCGCGACCACCGCCGAGGCGGTGTCATGCGACCCGACGGTGACCAGCGGCAGCGGCGTCCCGTCACTCCCGGACACGCCGGCCGCGTTCACCGCGCCGATCACGTCCCCCGGCTGCCGCAGCGCGGGGAACAGCGACGCCGGTATCCCCGCCTTTTCCATGAGTCCGGTAGCCCACGTCCGCGAGGACACGTCGAGCAGCGCGGTCGTCGACGCGTTCGTGACCTCCGCACCGATCGTTCCGGTCAGCCAGTACGCGAGCAGGTCCGGGATCAGCAGCAATGTACGCGCCGAGGCGAGCGCCGGTGTCCCGGCCGCCGCCGCGAGCTGATAAATCGTGTTGAACGGCAGGTGCTGAATTCCGGTCGTGGCGTACAGCTCACTGGCCGATAGCGGGAGGCTGACCCCGTCCGTCCGCGAGTCGCGGTAGTGCACCGGATTCCCGATCAGCGCCCCGCTGGCGTCAAGTAGCCCGTAGTCGACCGCCCACGAGTCGATCCCCGCGCTGGCAAGCGGATAAGCGACCGCCGCATGCCGCAACCCGGCGACCACGTCGGCGTACAACCGCAGAATGTCCCAGTGCAACGTCCCGCCGGCGCGGACCGGCTCGTTCGGGAACCGGCTCACCTCGTGCAGCTTGACGCTGTCCCTCGACACCTGCCCGGCGATCACCCGGCCGCCGGAGGCGCCGAGATCGACGGCGGCCACGACGGCGGCGCCGGTCATGCTAGCCACCTGCGATCGCCTGGACGGAGGAGTCGGCCCGTGTCATCGCAGGAACGCCGCCGCCACGCCCGCGTCGACCGGGATGAGCAGGCCGGTAGTGAGGGACAGGTCGCCGCCGGTGAGCGCGAAGACGGCGGCGGCGACGTGCTCGGGGAGGACCTCGCGCTTGAGCAGGGTCCGCTGGGCGTAGAAGGCGCCAAGTTCATCCTCGGGGACGCCGTAGACGGCGGCCCGCTTGGCGCCCCAGCCGCCGGCGAAGATGCCGGAGCCGCGTACCACGCCGTCCGGGTTGATTCCGTTCACGCGCACGCCTATTCCGCCGAGCTCGGCCGCGAGCAGCCGGACCTGGTGGGCCTGGTCGGCCTTGGCGGCGCCGTAGGCGATGTTGGCGGGGCCGGCGAAGACGCCGTTCTTGCTGACGATGTAGATGATGTCGCCGCCCATGCCCTGGGCTTGCATCACTTTCGCCGCTTCGCGGGAGACCAGGAAGGAGCCGCGCGCCATCACGTCGTGCAGGATGTCCCAGTCGGCGGCGGTGGTCTCGGTCAGCGGCTTGGAGATCGACAAGCCCGCGTTGTTCACTACTAGGTCGACTCCCCCGAACGCCAGCGCCGCCGACGCGAAGGCCGCGGCCACCTGGTCCTCGCTCGTGACGTCGGCCGTGACCGGCACCGCGACGTCAGCGGAGCCGAGGCCGGCCGCGACCGCGGCAGCCGACCCGGCGTCCCTGTCCGCGACCACCACGCACGCGCCCTCCGCCGCTAGACGCTGAACGGTTGCCCGGCCGATGCCTGAGCCGCCGCCGGTGACCAGCGCGATCCGGCCTGCCAGCGGCTTCGGCCTTGGCCTGCGGCGCAGCTTTGCCTCCTCGAGTTCCCAGTACTCGATGCGGAACTTCTCGCTTTCCGGGATCGGAGCGTACGCCGAGATCGCCTCCGCGCCGCGCATCACGTTGATCGCGTTGAGGTAGAACTCGCCCGCCACCCGCGCCGTCTGCTTGTCCGCGCCGTAGCTGAACATGCCGATACCGGGGACGAGGACGATCGCCGGGTCCGCGCCGCGCATCGGCGGTGAGTCCGGGGTCGCGTAGCGCTCGTAGTAGGCCTGGTAGTCCGCCCGGTAGGCGGTGTGCAGCTCGCGCAGCCGGGCGACCACGTCGTCAAGCGGCGCGTCCGGCGGCAGGTCGAGGACCATGGGACGCACCTTGGTGCGCAGGAAGTGGTCGGGGCATGAGGTCCCTAGGGCCGCCAGCTGGGCGAGCCTCTCGCTGCCCACGAATTCCATGACCGCCGGATGGTCGCTGTAGTGGCCGAGCTGCGGCTTGTCCGTCGACGCGAGTCCACGGATGAACGGGGCAAGCGCCGCGGCGCGCGCGCGGCGTTCGCTCTCCGGCAGCGGTTCGATCAGCAGCTTCCCGAACGGATGCGGCTTCCCGCGCTCGTTGATGAACTTCTGCGCGGTCGCGATGATCTCCAGGGAGCGCGCCTCGCACTCGTCGCTTGTGTCTCCCCAGGCGGTGATGCCGTGGCCGCCGAGGATAACGCCGGCCGCCTCCGGGTGCTCGCGCCTGATCGCGGCGATGTCCAGACCGAGTTGGAACCCCGGGCGCCGCCAGGGCACCCAGGCGACGCGGTCGCCGAAGCACTCGCGGGTCAGTGCCTCACCGTCCGCCGCGGTCGCGAACGCGATGCCGGCGTCGGGGTGCAGGTGGTCGACGTGCGCGGCTTCCACCAGGCCGTGCATCGCGGTGTCGATCGACGGGGCGGCACCGCCCTTGCCGAACGCGCAGAAGTCGAACGCGGCGACCATCTCGTCCTCGCGCTCGACGCCCGGGTAGACGTCGACGAGGGCGCGCAGCGCGTCAAGCCGGAGCACCGCGAGGCCCGCCGCGGTGAGCGTGCCGAGGTCGCCGCCCGAGCCCTTCACCCACAGCAACTCGGCGGGCCGCCCGGTGACCGGGTCGGTTTCCGTGCCCTTGGCGGAGGCGTTACCACCGGCGTAGTTGGTGTTCTTCTGGTCGCTGCCCAGGCGGTTGGACCGCGCCAGCAGCGCGGCGACGACCTTGTCGGCTGGTTCCTGGTAGGTCGGGCCCGTCATCCCGGCCGCCTCCGTCCTGTCCGCGTTCTCTGTCAACTGACTCAGGCTCCCCAGCCGGCGGCCGATCCGCCGATTCGCTCGGACACGATCTTCTCGGCGTACCCGGAGGCCAGGTACGCCCTGACCGGGTCGGGCGCGAGGCCCATCTCTTCGCGCAGCTCGGCGAGCAACGGCCGGACGTCGGTGTTGTAGGCGTCCATGAGGACCGCGTTCGCCTCGAGGACGTCGCCCGCGAGCTGGGCCGCGCGCAGCGCCTCGCCGTCGACGAGCAGCGCCTTGGCCACCGCTTCCTGGACGTTCATGACCGAGCGGATCTGGGCGGGGATCTTCGGCTCGATGTTGTGGCACTGGTCGAGCATGAACGCGATGCCCGGCCCGGTGGCTCGCGCTCCCGCGGCGCTAGCCTGCGCTCCCGCGGCGCTAGCCTGCGCTCCCGCGCCAGTTGCTGTTATCTCGGAAGGCTGGCCCGCGTAGAGGGCAGCGGCCTTGACGACCTCGTGCATGATGCGGAACAGCTGGAACGGGTCGGCGGCGCCGACCATCAGGTCGTCGTCGGCGTAGAAGCGGCTGTTGAAGTCGAAGCCGCCCAGCTTGCCCGCCTTGAGCAGCAGCGCGACGATGAACTCAATGTTCACGCCCGGCGCGTGATGGCCGGTATCCACCACGACCTGCGCCTTGTCGCCGAGCGCCTGGCAGTGCAGCAGGGCCGTGCCCCAGTCGGGCACGTCGGTGGTGTAGAAGGACGGCTCGAACAGCTTGTACTCCAGCAGCATCCGCTGCCCGTCCCCCAGGCGCGCGTAGACGGCGGCGAGCGCCTCGGCGAGCCGGTCCTGGCGGGCGGCGATGTCGTCCTGGCCTGGGTAGTTGGTGCCGTCGGCGAACCACAGCTTCAAGTCCCTGCTGCCGGTCGCGTCCATGATGTCGACGCACTCCAGCAGGTGAGCCAGCGCCTTCTTGCGGACCCTGGGGTCGGGGTTGCAGATGGATCCCAGCTTGTAGTCGTCGTCCTGGAAGACATTGGCGTTGACCGCGCCGATCTTGATGCCGTTGCCGTGCGCGTGCGCGGACAGCGCCGCGTAGTCGTCGACCTTGTCCCAGGGGATGTGCACGGCCATGACCGGCGCGACGCCGGTGTACTTGTGCACCTGGGCGGCGTCGTCGGCCTTCTCGTAGGGGTCCCTGGGCACGCCCGGCTGGCCGAACACCTTGAACCGGGTCCCGCTGTTGCCGAACGCCCAGGACGGCAGCTCGATCTGGTGCTGCCGCAGGGCGTCCTTGACTGCCTTCTGGCCAACCATTACAAAACCTCGTTTCTCGCTGGGGCCGCCACTTCGGCGAGCTCGATGCCCAGCAGTTCGGCCGTAGCGCGAAGCTCGGGCAGCAGGTTGCCGGTGCCGAGCGCCCAGTGATGCGAGATCCCGGTCGCGCTCCACGCGTCCGTCCACTCACCGGGGTCACAACCGAAATCCACCCGGGAGGTGGTGTTGCCGATCTTCAGCAGCGGACCCGCCACGACGGTGCCGGCCGAGGCGACGAACTTGTAGGTGCCGTCCCGGCGCTGCGCGATGCCGAAGGTGGTGACCGGTCCGTGCTTCACGTCGAACTCGACCGAGACACCCCAGCCGCGCTTTCCGTGGTAAATACCGAGGCCTCTGAGCACGGGCTTGCGATCGCTGATGGCCAGGTGCGCGGGGCCGTCGTGACCCATTTCCACCACCCCGTCGCGGAAATTCAGCGCCTGCAGTTCGGTGAAGGACCCGCCGCCGCCGAGACGATCGGTGATCAGCATCGCCAGCGACGTACGCAGCTCGTACTCGCCGGCCGCCGGGATGCCGCGCGCGGTGAGCAGCGACGCCCCCAGGATCATGCCCGCGCCGAGCCGTTCGTGCTGCTCGCCCTCGAGCCCGCGGTGGTAGTAGGCGAGGCTGTCCAGGCCGAAGTCACCGACCAGCGCGTCCAGGCCGACGGAGACCCTGGCGGCCCATCTCAGGTCCGCTTCCTGAACGGAATCGTCGAACGTGAAGATGCTCCTCGCCATCGCGACGCGCTCTTCTTCCTGCTCGCCGGTCACGGCCGCTACCCGGACCCGGAGATCGTCGAACTCGAGGACCTCGACGTGGCCGCCGAAGTTGGCGGTCACCAGGGTGAGGTCCGTCGACACGTCGAGCATGCCGGGGTAAAGGTGCCCCATCAGCCCGTGCCGGCCGTGCCTGAGGGCGCCCCGTACTCCGGCGCCCTTGATCCACCGGGTGATCTTCTTCCAGGCGCGCTCGTCGTCCAGGTACCCGGACACGGAGCGGAACGGCACCCCGCATCTCGTGAACGCGTTGGCCATCTCCGGTAGCGGGCACGCGCCGCAGTACGCCAGCCACTGCCCGGTATCGAACGTGTCGTGATCCATCGCCTCGGTCGGCTGCAGGTTGATCAGCAGCACGGGCGCGCCGGCCCGCTGCGCGACCGGCACCAGCATCGAGGCGGTCATGTAGGTGGTGAGGAAGCAGACGATGAGGTCGCAGCCCGCCGTGCGTAGCAGCTCAGCGGCCTTCGCGCCGTCCTCGGCGTCGGAGATGAACCCGGCGTCGGTCAGGTCGCAGTCCATTGCGCGAATACGCTCGGACACGCGTTCCGCGGACCGCCGCAGCTGGGGCAGCAGATCGGGGAACTGCGGCCAGTAGGCGCCGAGGCCGCCGGCGACGAGGCCGACCTTGGTGCGTCTCATTCTTCCTCCCCAGTGTTGTCCAGGCGGGCGAGCTGGTCATCGAGGTTGAAGATCTCTTCGAGCAGCAGGAAGCCCTCGTCCGGCGGGCGGCCGTCCAGACCGGTGAAGTACCGGCTCATCTCCGCCTGCCAGCGCGCGTTCACTTCGGTCGCCGCCATCGCCTGCTGCGCGGCCGCGAGGTCCTCGGCCTCGACGTACCCGATCAGCAGCCCGTCCGCGCGCGCGAAGATCGAGTAGTTGCGCCAGCCGGCGTCGCGCAGTGCGTGCAGCATGTCCGGCCAGACCGCGGCGTGCCGCTGCCGGTACTCCGCCAGGCGCTCTGGCCGGACATGCAACGTAAAGCAGTAACGCGTCATGGACCGGTCAGAAGTTGAACTGGTCTACGTTGGCCGCGTCGAAGACGGTCGGCGGGCCGAGCACGATCGACGGGCCGACGCCGGTAGTGGGCGCGAGTACCTTGTAGCTGCCGAGCGTGCCGGCCGTGAAGCTGGATCCCGTCGTTAGGGAGGCGGTACCGGAAGCCAGCGCGGCCGCCGCGTAGCCGGCCAGGTAACCGAGGTTGGACGGGTTCCACAGCTCGAACTCCTTGACCGTGCCGTCCTTGACGTACGGCTTCATCTGCGACGGGAGGCCGAGGCCGGTCAGGGTGAGCTTCTTGAGCAGGCTCTTGTGCGTGTCGAGGTACTGCGCCGACGCCTGGATGCCGACCGTCGTGGGCGAGATGATGCCCTTGAGGTTCGGGTAAGCGGAGAGCAGTCCCTGGAGGACGGTCAGCGAGGTGGCCGGGTCGTCGTTTCCGTAGACGGTCTTGACCAGCGTCATCTTCGGGTACTTGGTGAGCTCCTGCTTCATGTACGCGATCCAGGAGTTCTGGTTGGTCGCGCTGGCGGCCGCGGAGAGGATGGCGACCTGGCCGCTTGAGCCGATCTCCTTGGCCAGGATGTCGACCTCGGACGTTCCGATGCTCGCGGTGTCCGCCTGGTTGACGAACAGGTGGTCCGGGCTGGACCCGCAGGTGACGTCGGAGTCGAACGAGAGGATCTTGATCCCCGCGGAAGAAGCCTGCTCAAGCGACGGGCACAGCGCGCTCGGGTCGTTGCCCGCGATCACGATCGCGTCGGCATGCGCCTGGATGGCCGCCTGGATCGAGGGGATCTGGGCCGCGGCCGTGTCCGCGGTTCCGCTGCTCACCACGACCTTGCCGCCCAGTTCGGTCAGCGCCCTCGCGCCGCCCTGGTCGGCGAGCACCTCGTACGGGTTCTGGGTGTCCTTCGGAATGAAGTAAACCACCAGGCCCTTCTTGATCCCCGTGGCGGCCGCTGACGCTGAAGTGCCCGTGGACGCCGAAGTACCCGTGGAAGCGGAACTGGCCCCGGTGGCACTCGAGCTTGAGCTCGAGCTGCACGCCGCGACGAGCCGATACGGCGGCTACCGCGGCAAAAGCCAGGACGGCTGGTCTGCGGACGGCGGCGAGCCGTGATTTATTGTAACGTTTCATGCTCTTACCTTCTTTTCCGTGGTTTCTTGACCGGACTACTTTGTGCGGACTGTTAACGGAAGGGCGGTGCGGACGGACTGTTACGGACGGGACCGCAGCGCTCTGGCGGCCGACCAGCGCGCCAGCTTGCCGATGCTGGGAACTACGACGCTGATCAGCAGCAGGACGCCGATCACGATTTCCTGGACGTTGGGGTCGATGGTCATCTGCGTCATCGCCATCTGCAGGGTGGCCACGATGGTGGCCGACAGCACCACGCCGATCACGGTGCCCTTGCCGCCGAAGATCGACACTCCGCCGAAGAGCGCGATCGCGACGACGTTGAGTTCAAGCCCGTAGCCGGCGTTGTAGCTGACGGAGGAGTTCTGCGCCGTGAGCAGGATCCCTGCGAAGGCACAGATAAGGCCTGAGGCGACAAACAGCCAGAACTTGATCCGGGTGACCCGGATCCCCGCGAACCGGGCCGCCTCAGGCTGCAGTCCGATCGCGTACAAGGACCGGCCAAGCGGCGTGGCATGCAGCACCACGCCGCAGATGATGGCCAGGACGATGAAGATCACTGTCGTGTACGACAGGTGCGTTCCTGGAACCGGGACGACCCCGATCTTGGTGAACCAGACGGGGAACGACCGGTCGCCCGCGCCGGGGATGGTCTGTGACCCGAGCAAGATCTCGGCGATCCCCCGGTAAAGCGTCAGGGTGCCGATGGTCACCGCGATGGAGGGCAGCCCCGCCTTGGCGACGAGGACCCCGTTGAGCGTACCGCCGAGGACGCCGACGACCAGGGCGGCTATCAGCGCCGGCCAGATCCCCCAGCCGTGGTGCCACAGGTCGCCGAGGAGCGCACCCGCCATGCCGAGCGTCGAGGCGACCGACAGGTCGATCTCGGCGGTTATCACGATGAGCATCATCGGCAGCGCCATGATCGCGATGTAGCCGGCGTTGATGCCCCCGTAGAACAACGTGGTCTGGCTGTCGAAGGTCGACGACTCGGAGCTGCCGAAAATCAGCGACCCGATCAGGACGATGACGAGCCCGACCTCCCAGCGGGCCGCCTGCTGCCAGAGCGGCTGCCGCGCGGTGGGCTCGGCCGGCGCCTCCGGCCGCGCGCCCTGCATGCCGGCGCCGGTGGCGGCTGGTGCGGTCTCAGAGCTCACGGTGGGCCCCCTCGGCAGAGCGCAGGCTGCGCGCCACCCGCAGCGCCAGCAGCCGGTCGATTGAGATCGCGGCGAGCAGCAGCCCGCCCGCGATGGCCTCGTCCCAGAAGGAGGAGCTCCTGACCGCGACCAGGCCCTGCTGGATGGTATTGAGCAGCAGCGCCCCGAGGGCCGCGCCCACCACCGTGCCGCTGCCGCCGAAGATCGCGACCCCGCCGACCACCGCGGCGGCCACGACGTTCAGCTCGTAGCCGAGCCCGGCGCTGTTGTCCACCTGCGCGAACAGCGCGAGGAAGAGTGCGCCGCCGAGGCCGGCGAGGGCACCGCTGGTGACGAACGCCACGAATACCCGGCGCGCGCTTGGTATCCCCGCCAGCGCGGCGGCGTCGGGGTTGGACCCGATCGCGTACAGCTCGCGGGCGGGGCGGAAGGTCCGCATCGCGTAACCCACGATCGCGACCACGACGGCGACGATGATCGCGAGCCACGGGATGCCGAACACCGTCTGGTAGCCGACCTCGATGAACGCGTGCGGCACCTGGCCAGGGACCACGATGCTGCCGTTTACCAGCTTCGAGTCCAGGCCCCTGATGATGTACAGCATCGCCAGCGTGACGACCAGGCTCGGCACCCGGACGAGCGTGGTGATGGCCCCGTTGACCACTCCGACCGCCGCACCGATGGCGATCGCGATAACGAACCCGGACCACACGGGTATGTGCTGTGACCGGAACAGGTCGCCCACGACGAACGCGGACAGGCCGAGCGTCGATCCGACCGACAGGTCAATGTTGCGGGTGACGATGACCATCGTCTCCCCGACGCCGAGCAGCGCGATCAGGGACGCTCCGACCAGCAGCTGCTGGATGCTGCCGCTGCTGGCGAAGTTGTGGTTCTTGAGCGTCGTGAGGAGGAACACCAGCAGGACTAGGGCCAGGGTGCCGGCCTCTCTTACCCGCAGGAAGCGCGCCATCGCTCGGTATCCCCGGCGCCTGCACGGGCGCCGCGGGCGCGGGGGCGGTCATGCCGTGGCCTTCGCGACTTGCCCGGTGGCCGCGCGCATGATCTTGTCCTCGGTCGCGTCCGCGCGGGCGAACTCACCCGTCAGCCGGCCTTCGTGGATGACCAGGATGCGGTCGGCCACGCCAAGCACCTCGGGCAGTTCTGAGGAGATCATCAGCACCGCCATTCCCTCCGCGGCCAGCTGGTCGATGATCCGGTGCACCTCGGCCTTGGTACCTACGTCGATGCCCCTGGTCGGCTCGTCGATGATCAGCAGCGAAGGCGACCGGGCGAGCCACTTCCCGAGCACGGCCTTCTGCTGGTTACCGCCGGACAGGGTGGATACCGTGTCCCGCAGCCGCCCGTACTTGAGCTGCAGCCGCTCGGCCCAGGTCACCGCCAGCCGACGTTCGGCGCCCCGGAAGATAAACCCGGCCTTGCTCAGCCTGCGCAGTGACGCCAGCGCGATGTTGTGGTCGATCCCCAGGTCCATGACCAGACCTTGCTGTCGCCGGTCCTCGGGGACGAACGCGATGCCCGCCGCCATGGCCGCCGCCGGCGAGCCATTCGGCAGCGCCTGGCCCAGCAGCCGCACCGAACCAGCGGTCCGGCGGTCAATCCCGAAGATCGCCCTGGCCACCTCGGTGCGCCCCGCGCCCACCAGGCCGGCCAGGGCGACGACCTCGCCCCGGCGGACGGTGAAGCTGACGTCGTAGAAGACGTTCTCCCGCGTCAGCTGATCGACCGTAAGCACCACCTCGCCCGGCACCGTGCCCGTCTTGGAGTACATCTCGCCCAGATCGCGCCCGATCATCGAGCGGATGATGGCGTCCACGTCGAGTTGCCCGGTGGGCGCGGTCAGCACGAACTTGCCGTCGCGCATGATCGTCACCTGCTGGCAGATGGTGAACACCTCCTCGAGCCGGTGCGAGATGAACATGACCGCCGCCCCGCGGCCGCGCAGCGCCGCGATGACCCGGAACAGCCTCTCCACCTCGACGTTGGTCAGCGCCGCGGTTGGCTCGTCCATGATCAGCACCCGGGCGTTCAGCGAGAGCGCCTTGGCGATCTCGACGATCTGCTGGTCAGCGACCGACAGGCCGCGGGCTGGCCTGGCCGGGTCGAGCACCACGCCGAGCTGCGCGAAAATCTCGGTCGAGTCGCGGTTCATGGCGCCGCGATCGATCCGGCGCCCCGTCCGGACCGGCTGGCGGCCGATGTAGATGTTCTCGGCCACGGTCAGGTCGGGGAACAGCATGGGCTCCTGGTAAATGACCGCGATGCCGGCCGCCCGCGCCGCCGCGGGGCCGTGCAGCGTCACTTCCTGCCCGTCCACGAGCACCTGGCCGCTGTCCGGCTGATGGACCCCGGCCAGGATCTTCACCAGCGTCGACTTGCCCGCGCCGTTCTCGCCGAGCAGCGCGTGCACCTCGCCGCCGCGCAGCGTCACCGACCCGTCGATCAGGGCCTGGACCGCGCCGAAGGACTTCGCCGCGTGCCGCAGTTCAAGCACGGGAGGCGGACCGACTGCCTCCGCCTGATCCTTGGGACCGCTTCCCACGGACTCCACCGGGCGCACCTCCGCGTGCGTCGGGTTCCAGCTCAAATGTGGAACGTTTCAACTTCCCTGTAGTCTCAGCGCGGCCCCGTGGAGGTGTCAATACGGACGCCGGCCGCCGCATCTGAATCGTTATAAGCCGGCGGGGGGCGCGCCAGGCGGAAGCGGTTGCCGAGGTCGGCATTGTTCCAGCCTGAAGAGAATTAACCAGGAAGAGTCTTGGCCCGTCTTCTGCGGCGCCGCCAGAAGCTGTGAACGCCTGTTAGTTCGGGCAGAACCACTAGCGGGCGGGAAGCAGGCGGGCGAGGACGTCCCTGTGCGTGACGGCGGCCTCAGCCTGGCGCCGCCGTCCCTCCGCCGTCAGCACGACGAAGATGCCCCGGCGGTCGTTGTCGCAGGCGCACCGCTCCACGAGGGCGTTCTTGACCAGGCGGTCGACCAGCCGGGACAGCGCGCTCTGGCTCAGGTGCACCGACTCGGCCAGGTCCTGTGCGCGGCGCTCGCCCTCCGGGCACTCGGCCAGCCGGTCGAGGACCTCGAACTCGCTGACGCCGAGCGCGTGCCGCTCGCCGAGCTCATGCTCGAGCGTCGCGGAGATTGCCGCGTGGCATGCCACCATGTCCCGCCAGGCCGTCACCACGTCGCCGGGCGACTCAACGTCAGGTGTCACGCTCACGGGCACATCGTAGCGCGCCTCTCGAATAGTTGCAAGCGCATTCATTGCGTTTGCAATCATTGCGTGTACATGCATATGGTTCTGGGTATGCAGTCAACCGAACGGCCCTTGCCGTCCCCCGCAACTGCCGTTTCCGCTCCCGCCCGCCCGTCCGCGGCCGGCGGCCGACTCCCCGCAGCAGACCAGCGGTGGTCACCGCGCCTGTGGGGCGTGCTGATGGTCCTCGGCGGCGCGCTGTGCCTCGACGCGCTCGACGTGTCCATGGTCGGCGTCGCGCTTCCTTCTATCCGGACCGCCCTCGGCCTGTCCACGTCGTCGCTGCAATGGATCGTCAGCGGGTACGTCCTCGGCTACGGCGGCCTGCTGCTGCTCGGCGGCCGCGCCGCCGACCTGCTCGGCCGGCGCCGGGTCTTCCTCGCCGCCGTGGCGGCGTTCGCCGTGCTTTCCCTGCTCGGCGGCCTCACCAGCGTGCCCGGGTTGCTCATCGGTGCGCGGTTCGTGAAGGGCATCGCGGCGGCGTTCACCGCGCCCGCCGGCATGTCGCTGCTGACCACGACGTTTCCCGAGGGGCCGATGCGCAACCGGGCGTTCAGCATCTACTCGGCCTTTGGCGGCAGCGGGTTCTCACTTGGCCTGGTGCTTTCCGGGGTACTCACGGCGGTGAGCTGGCGCTGGACCCTGCTCGTTCCCGCCCCCGTGGCGCTGATCGTGCTCGCCGCGGGCTGGTGGCTGATCCCGCGCGAAGCCCGCGCAACGGGCAAGGCGGCCGCCAAGCGGCGGTCATTCGACCTGCCAGGCGCGTTCGCGGTGACCCTCAGCATGCTGCTGCTCGTCTACACGGTCGTGTCCGCGCAGCAGGCGGGCTGGACCTCCCCGCGTACCATCGGGTCGTTCGCGCTCGTCGCCGCGGGGCTCGCCGCCTTCGTCGTAATCGAGTCGCGCAGCCGCGACCCGCTGATGCCGCTGCAGATCTTCCGCTCCGGCGCACTGCGCCGCGCCAACATCGGCGCGGTCACGCTGTTCGGTTCCTATGTCTCCTTCCAGTTCCTCGCCACCCAGTACCTGCAGAGCCTGGCTGGCTGGTCACCCATCTCGACCGCGCTCGCGTTCCTGCCGGCCGGCGTCATGGTGGCCGTGCTGTCCGTGGGCGTGGGCCCGCTGCTCGGCCGGTTCGGCACCGGCAGGCTCGCGGCCGCGGCCTTCGCGTGCCTCGTGGCCGCGTACGCGGTGTTCCTCCGGGCCGGCGTCGCCCCGGACTACCCGGCTGTGCTGCTGCCGACGATGCTGCTTGTCGGGCTGGCCTTCGGGCTCGGTTTCTCCGCGCTGAGCGTGGCCGCCACCGACGGGATGCCCGACAATGAGCAGGGCCTAGCGGCCAGCCTGTTCCAGACGTCGTTCCAGGTGGGCGGGGCGCTGGTGCTCGCCGTCGTCACCGCGGTGGTCGACGCGGGCGGCGGCTCCCGGCTCTCCACGCCGGCGGCCACGCTCGCCGCCTACCGGCCCGCGCTCTTCCTCATCACCGGCGTCGCGCTGGTCGGCGCGCTCGTCGCCCTCGCGGGCCTGCGCCGGACCGCCGACGTGGTGCCGGCCGCACAACCGGTCGCACAACCGGTCGCGCGGGTGGCCGGCGCCGGATGCGACGACGCGGTGGCCTGACCCGCCGTGGCTAGCCGGGGATGACCTCGTCGGTGTCCCCGGCTAGCAGCCGCTGCGGTACCTGGCTGAAGGCGTACCTGACCTGGGGTGCCCCGGTCAGCAAGGTGAAGGCCCAGATGACGTCGAAGCGGTCATCGGGCCACGTGCCTGGGACGGCCTGGCCGTGGGCGGTTGGGAGTGATCTCGCGATGGCCGGGATGTGGTGGTGCTCCCAGCAGATCAGCACCACCCCGGAGTGGGCCGCGACCACGCGTTCGGCCAACTGGGGCTCGTGTCCCACCTCGAAGGGGGTGCCGATCTTGAGCCCCAGGTGGTCGGCCAGGCCCTGGATGGTCTGGTAGGTCCGGCGGACGGCCGTCTTGGCCGGGTCGCCGTGTGACGGAGACAGCAGGGTGGCGGGGGTGCGCAGTCCTGACCGCGGCGGCCCCGCCGCGGGGGCGAACAGGGCGACGAGCGCGCCGGAGCGCTGCCAGCCGCGCGGCAGCAGCGAGTGCCCGTCCTTGGCGCCCCGGTAGTCGACGCCGAAGAGCGGGCCCTCGTGCTTGCCCTGGGCCGGCAGTGGGTCACCGGGCTTCTCGCCGTGACGGATGATGTAGATAGCCTCCGGCGGGCCGTCACCGCCTCGCGCTGGGTGCAGGCTCATCGGCGCCCCTCCCCCGGCCACTGGTCTGTTCCACGTACGGTGTCCACGCTACGGCACCAGGACCGTGCGCTCGCCTGGGGTTTCTTTTCTTTTCCATGCGTTCTCGACGTCGGCCAGCGGTACCGCGTTGGCGCGGACCGCGATCGTGCCCGCGGTGATCTCCTCGATCAGTGACGGCAGCTCGGCCAGGTACGTGCGCGGCGAGACCGAGCCCTGGCCACTGCCCTGGAGGCGGAAGTTGGCCGAGCGCAGCGCCACAGAAGGCAGCTCGATCGTCGGGCCAGCGACCGCGCCGACCTGGATCCAGTCGAGCGGTCGGCTCCGGTCGGACCGCGCGGTCAGCAGCGCCATGATCGCCTGCTGGGCGGGCCTGCCCCAGAGGTAGTCGACGACGACATCGGTCGCGGCGGCCGCGGCGGCCAGCGCCTCGGCGGTCGCGTCCGCGTCGTCGGTCAGCTGGACCACGTCGTCGGCGCCCGCCGGGATCAGCGACTGCAGCCGGACCGCGTCACGGCCGGCGCCGACCACGCGGCCCGCGCCAAGCCGCCTGGCGACCCGCACGGCCATCGCGCCGGCGTTGCCGGTCGCGCCGAGGACAAGAACGCCCTGACCCGGCTTGAGCGGTACCCGGCGGCGCAGCGCGACCCACGAGGACATCGCCGGGTTCATCGCGGCGGCGACCTTGGCGACGTCGACGCCGTCAGGCAACTCGACCGAGCGACGCGGGTTGACGAGCGCCTTGTCCGCCATCGTGCCCGTTACGTCGTCGTCGGCCGCGAAGTAGACGAGCCTGCCGTCGGGTAGCCGCCCCACGCCGTCGATGCCAGGGATCATCGGCAGCGTGCCGCTGCTCGTGTAATGCCTTCCCGCCGCGCCAGTGCGGACGCGGGGGTGCAGGCCCGCGGCCAGGACATCGGCGAGCACCTCACCTTGGGACGGCACCGGCACCTCGAACGGCTGGTAGTGCGGTGGTTCTTGAAACGACGTCACGACGGCCGCGTTCATCATGGCCACGGCTCCCCCTGCCTCGAAGTTGGTTATTAGTTTGTGTCACGTACTAATCTAGTTGGTGTCACGTACTAAATCAAGTACGATGACCGCATGTCGCCCCGCCCGGATACCGCGCCCGCGCCGCCGCAGCTCGACCCTGTCGACGGGCTGGCACAGCTCTCTTTCGTGATCATGGGCCTGCTCGAGCGCCGCGCCGCCGAGCACGACCTGTCGATCGCGGCCACGCGCCTGCTTGGTGTGCTGCGCGACCGCGAGCCGACCATGAACGAGCTCGCCCGGCTCCTTGACCTGGACAAGTCGAGCGTCACCGGCCTGGTCGACCGCGCGGAGCGCCGGGGCCTGGTCGAGCGCGCGCCCTCCACCGCCGACCGGCGGGCCGTGCTCGTCAGGCTCACCGACGAGGGCCGGTCGCTGGTGTCGGCGGCTGGCAGGCTGTTCGCCGAGGACGTGACGGCCATGCTAGGCCTGCTGGCGCCCAGGGACCGCGCCGCCCTCTCCCGGCTGGTCAGCCGGCTCCTCGTCGCCCACGCGGCCGAGCACGGCATCGACCTGTTCGCGACGACGGCCCCACGGCCCGATAATCAAGGCTTGCCGGAGACACTGCAGTCGTGAGGGAGCCCGCCCGCGGGTGGCATTTGGCGCAAGACCGCCCGTAGTTGTGGTGCTGTCGGTCTTGGCCAGCGGGCTGGCTGTTCAGTTGAACGAGAGACGTGCGCGGGTTGGTACGCGGCGCCCGCCCACGGGCGCGGCATGATCGTGGCGGATTTGCCTTTTCGCGGAAATTCGGCAGCAAATAGGCCAATGCCGTTGACCTAGGCGCTCCCGGCTTTCGCACCGGGCCCGCGCGTGCCCGTTCTGTCCGGGTTGTCCCGGCGGCTCCGCGCCCCGGACCATGATCATGCGAGTTCAGCATCTAATAGGCTGCGGAATCCACATGATCATGAAAATTCCTTTCGATTATGCCATGCCCTGCCGCGGGCGCCGCGTCCCAGCGCGCGCACGGCGCCCATCCCTCACCACCCGCCACTGAAGTCAACGGCACTGGCTGGCACGCCGTGAAGTCCGGCGGCCGATCACGGGCGAGGCCGCGGTGACGCCGGGCGGAACACGGCACTGCAGGCCCCTGCACCGCTGACGGTGGCCGCACCACGGGCGGGCCACCGCTTAAATTACCGGCATTGCGGTTAGTCCTTGGTGAGGGCCGGGCGCTTCGCCTGGCGGCGCGGCGCGGTCGCCGCGGCGACCGGCGGCTTCCACGGGCCGCCGGTCATGAGCCGGCGAATGTACTCGATCGTGGCATCGATGATCTTGCTCGCCTGCCGGCGGTTGCTCGCGGACGCGACCTCGCGCGCGCCCTCGCCGATGATCGAGGTCAGCGAGGTCACGTACAGCCGGTCGAACGAGGTCTCAGACAGGCGCAGCAGCGTGTCGTTCTGCACCAGCCACTCGTGCCCGCGCCGCCGCGCCATGACCTCGAAGCCGGGCGGGCTGTCGCCGCTGAGGAACAGCATCGCCAGGTCCCTGCGCTCCCAGCTGCCTTCGAGGTAGGCCCGCGCGCCGAGCGAGAACAGCTCGAACGGGTCGGTCACGCCCGCCCGCCTCGCCTGGGCGACGGCGCCGCTCGCGGCCTGGTCGTGCGCCGCCTGGTGCTCCTGCCACAGCGCGAAGTACAGCTCGCTCTTGCCGCCGAAGTGGTGGTAGAGGCTGCCGACGCTTGACTTGGCCCGCCGCACCACCTCGGCGATGCTCGCGTCGGCGAAGCCCTGCTCGGCGAACACCTCGCGCGCCGCGTCGAGCAGCGCCCGCTGGGTTTCCGCGGTGCGCGCCCACTGCCAGGAGCCGGCGGCCTTGTCGCGCGGCTGTCGTGGTGCTGGTTCCACCGGTTACTCCCGCTCGCCGTTTCAGAACTGGATTCTAAGAGTGTATCCAGTAGCGCGACGCGGTCAGTCGCTGACCGGGCGAATGCGGCCCGCGCCGACCGTGTCGATCACGTGCCTGCGGAACAGTTCGGCGGCGGGCAGCAGCGCTTTGTCGGCCGACCAGGTCAGGTAGATGTCGCGCTCGGCGCCGATGTCGAGGATCGGCAGGTAGAGCACAGGGCCGGGGCCTGCCACCGGGGAGCCGGCGCGCGGTGAGGGGACGATGGCGACGCCAAGGCCCGCCGCGACCAGGCCGCGGACGTTGGACAGGTCGTCGCCCTCGAAGACGACACGCGGGCGGAAGCCCGCCGCCGCGCACAGGTCGTCGCCCAGCTTGCGCAGGGCCGACGTGGGCCGCAGGGCGATGAACGGCTCGCCGGCGACCTCGGCCAGCCAGATGCCTGGACGGTTGCCGTCTGCCTGACGGCCATCCGCACTGGACCAGCCGGCCTCCACCCGCGGGGCGGCGAGCGGGTGACCGGCCGGAAGCGCGAGGCGGAGCGGCTCGTTCCCGATGCGCTGCGTCTGCACGGCGAGGTCGCCCGGGCGGGTGGCCTCGGTGCCCGTCCTGAAGCGGCGGGTGCCGATCTCCAGGTCGGCCGCGCCGCTGTCGAGCGGCAGCCCGTGCAGTTCGTCGCGCGCGTTCGTCAGCCTGAACCCGACCCCGGGGTGCGCGGCGCGGAAGCTGCCAAGCAGGTCGGGCACCAGCCAGGAGCCAAGGGACTGCGGGAACGCGACCGCGACCGATCCGGTCTCCGGCGACACGAACTGCGCCACGGCGTCAAGCCCGCCGCGCAGCTCGTCGAGCAGCCGGTCCACGTGCGGCTTGAACACCTCCCCCGTACGGGTCAGCCGCAGCGTCCGGCCGGATCGCTCAAGCAGCGGCGTCCCGACCTGCGCCTCAAGGCGGGCGAGGGCCCGTGACACGCCGGACTGGGTGACCATCTCAACCTCGCTGACCTCGGTCACCGTCACGCCCTCGGCGACCAGCTTGAACCAGCGGAGCACGTCGGTGTCCACAACCCATGACTGTAGAGCATGAATCCCTTAACAAACAATCATTGGACGCATAGATCTGAATTGGATTCACTGGATGTTGATAGCGCAATCACAAATCCACGGACGGGGCAGCACCATGACGACCACTGTTTTGAACCGACTGCACGAGATCCGCGAGTCTCATGCCCGGCGCCGCGCGCTGTGGCGCGAGCTCTCGGCCTACACGACCGCCGGCGACCTGAACGACATCGAGGCCGCCATCGCCCGCTCCGACGACACGGAGACCGACCCGGAGACCCAGGAAATCCGCCGCTTCCTCGCCGCCCAGCGCACCATGTCCTAGCGCGCTTAACGCCGCGCGCGCGGGCGGAGTCCGGCGCCGCGTGGCTGTCAGCGGTCGTCGAGGAAGGCCGGAACCGCCAGGATGCGGCGGTTAACGGTCGTCGAGGAAGGCCGGAACCGCCAGGATGCGGCGGTTAACGGTCGTTGAGAAAGGCCAGGACGGCCAGGACGCGACGGTGATCGGAGTCCGAGGGCGGAAGGCCGAGCTTGCTGAAGATGTTGCTGATGTGCTTCTCGACGGCGCGCTCGGAGACGTAGAAGCGCTCGGCGATAGCGCCGTTGGAGCGGCCCTCGGCCATCAGGGCGAGGACGTCGCGCTCGCGCGGGGTGAGCATTTCGAGGGCGGCCGTATGGCGGGTGGCGCTGAGTAGGCCGGTGACGACTTCTGGGTCGAGGGCGGTGCCGCCCGCCGCGACCCGGGTGATCGCGTCGTCGAACTCCGCGACGTTCGCGACCCGGTCCTTGAGCAGGTAGCCGACGCCGCCGGAGCGCATTCTCAGCAAGTCGGCCGCGTACCTGGTCTCGACGTACTGAGAGAACACCAGGATGCCGACGGCGGGGTGGGCGCGGCGGATCGCGATCGCGGCGCGCAGTCCCTCGTCGGTGTGGTCAGGTGGCATCCGGACATCGACGATCGCGACATCGGGCGCATAGGTAGCGACGGCGGCGAGGAGGGCGCCCGCGTCGCCGACCGCGGCCACGATCTCGTGGCCGCGGTCGGTAAGGATCTCGGTCAGGCCCGCCCGGATCACGGCGGCGTCCTCGGCGATGACGATGCGCATGGCTACCGCGCTCTCAGGCGTGGGACGGCAGTTCGACGGTGACGGTCGTGGGGCCGCCGGAGGGACTGCGGATCTCGATGCGGCCGTCCACGGTGCGGACGCGCTCGGCGAGTCCGCGCAGGCCGCCGTTCTGGACCGGGCGGGCGCCGCCGACACCGTCGTCGGTGACGCGGACCCGCAGCAGGCCGGGGACGTGCACGGCCTCGAGCGTAGCGTGCATCGCGCCACTGTGCTTGGCCACGTTGGTGAGCAGTTCGGCCGCCGAGAAGTAGGCGATGGTCTCGATGGCGGCCGAGGGCCGCTCGGGGATATCGGTGACCAGCTCGACGGGGACCGCGCTGCGGTTCGCCAGGGTGGCGAGCGCGTCGGCAAGCCCGTTGTCGAGCACTGGCGGGTGGATGCCGCGGGCCATCGTCCGCAGGTCGGTGATCGCCTCGAGCGCGCCGCGGTGCGCGTCCTCGACCAGCTGGGTGACGCGGGCCAGGTCGACGCCGCCGGCGTCCTGGAGCTTCTCCCTGGCCAGGCCGAGCTTCATGGCCAGGGCCACGAGCTGCGCCTGGGTGCCGTCGTGCAGGTCCCGTTCGATGGTACGGAGCCTGGCGGCGGAGTCGTCGACGACGCGCGCCCGGCTCTGCTCGAGTGCGCGGATCCGTGCCGCTGACGAACCAGGTCCGAGCAGGCCCTGCATCAGCCAGAGGTCGACTTCCGTGAGGCCGCGCGTGGCCCAGGGGCCGGCGAGCAGCAGGGCGACACCGAGCGGGAGGAGCGTGAACGAGCCGGACAGGCTCGCGAGCCCGGCACCGCCGAACGCGCGGCCAAGTCCGAGCGTCCGCCAGGCGGGGAAGGTCAGGCAGAACACGCCGCCCAGCCAGCAGGCAACGATGACCGCGAGCCCGATCACGGCGAGCGGAAGCTTCAGCGCGAAGTAGCCGCGCGTCCGCCACGCGACCGGCTCAAGTACCCGTGCGCCCATCCAGCGGTTAAACGCGTTCTGCGGCCGCACCGAGGTGATCGGGATGCGCGCCGCCGCGGCCAGCTCGGTGACTCGCTCCGGTGTGAGCTTCCTGACGGTGACTCCCGGCTTCGAGTCCCACACCCGGGCCTTACCGCCCGCGTCGGCGACCGCCTTGGCGAAGCCGCCGGCCGCCCTGAAGTCCCTCGTGGCCACCATCATCCGGTGCACGGGCATGATCGGCGGCGGGGCGGGGATCTCTTCGCCGAGCAGTCCGCGGGCGAGGGATCGGGCAGCCGCGCCGAACTTCCGCACGCCGGTCGCCGACAGCGCCCACAGGATCCCGTTTACCAGGAACACCACGATGAACGCGAGGGCGGCGATCGCCAGTGCGAGGCTGGCGAGGGCGTAGCCGACCTCGTTCCAGGCGCGCCGCGTGAAGGGCGCCTCGATCACGCGCCGCAGCGGCGACGCGGCCGACTCGGTCATGATGTGATTGTCGTACGTGATGACGGTGCTGTGACCGCCTGCTGACTTAGTTTGTGTCCTCATGCCTCGATGCTGCGGCCGCGGCCGGGTCCCGCGCGATCGTGGCAGCCGAGGCGTTTAGGTACGGCTAGCACGACCCGCTTGGGCAGCCCTGGTCGATTTCATGAAATGTACGAAATTTCCGGCGCGGGTTTTGCGCCGGAAATTTCGACTAGTGCCATTTGAAGCGCCAGGTGGCGAACGCGCAGGCGGCGGCGGTCCAGGCGAGCAGGACCAGCAGGTCCGTGGCCGGGGCGTGGACGACCGGGGTGTAGCCCTGCTGGAGGATCTGGGCGAGTGCGCGGACCGGGAACAGGCCGACGGCCGCCGACAGCCAGTGCGGGACGGGGAACGTCGGGTCGAAGATGCCAGACATGATCGCCAGCGGGAGGTAGCTGGCGTTGGCGATCGGTGACGCCGACTCGGCGCTGCCCGCGACCGAGCTGAGCGCGAGGCCAAGGGCGCCGAAGCAGACGACGCCGAGGAAGAGGCCGCCGGCGATCTCCGGCAGGCCGCTCGCGCGCGGTACCGCGCCGAAGGCGAACGCGCCGATGGCCACGATGCACGCGGTGATCGCGAGGGTGGTGGCGGCCGTGCTTGCGAGGACCCCGGACAGGTACGCGCTCGCGGGCAGGGGCGTGGTCCTGATCCGCTTCAGCACGCCGTCGTGCCTGAGCGTGGCGAGCTTCGCGCCGAGGTTGACGTAGGCGGCGACGATGACGCCGAACGCGATGATCGAGGGTACGAAGATCATCTGGCTCTCGACGTGCGTGCCAGGCAGGTACCCGGTGGCGGTCGTCGACCCGATGAGCAGCAGCAGGGCGATCGGCAGCGCGAAGGTGAACAACGCGTACTCCGCGCTGCGCCAGAACGAGCGCTGTTCAAGGACGGCCTGGCGGAAGGCCAGGCTGACGGTGCGGCTCAGTTGGTGCCTCCGGTTGCGGGGATACAGGGCCATTGCGGGAGCATGTCGATGGGGCTTACGATGGCGGTTTTTGCCATCGGGCGCGCCACAAACTACATCGGGCCCGCGACAAGCTGGAGGTAGGCGTCCTCCAGCGTTGGGGTCTCAACGGACAGGTCGTCGAGGTCGCCGAGGTCGTTCGCGGCGGCCCAGCCGAGCAGCTCACGCAGCGCGGTCGCGGAGTTCTCCGTCTGGCAGACCGCGACCTCGCCGCTGACCACGACATCCAGGCAACGGGGTGGCGCGAGTGAGCCATCAAGGACTCGTTCGGGGGCCGCGAATTTGATCTTCGTTTTTACCCTGGCCTGGCGGGCGACGTGCCGCACCGTGCCTGCGACCTCGATGCGGCCGCCTTGCAGTATCGCCACCCGGTCGGCGAGGCGCTCCGCCTCGTCGAGGTAGTGGGTGGTGAGCACGATCGTCTTGCCGAGCGTGCGAAGGTTCTCGATCGCCGCCCAGCACCGGCGGCGCGACTCGGGGTCGAAGCCGGTCGTCGGCTCGTCGAGGAAGATCAGGTCTGGGTCGCCCGCCAGGGCGAGTGCCAGGTCGAGGCGGCGGCGCTGCCCGCCGGACAGGCGGCGCACCTGGACGTTCCTGTCCCTGGTGAGCTCCACGACCTTCAGCAGGTCTTCCAGGTCCCGCGGGTTCCTGTAGTAGGCGCGCCAGCTGTCGATCAGCTCCGCCACCCGGGCCTGCCGCGGGAAGCCGCATTCCTGCAGGACGATGCCTATCCGCTCGCGAAGCTTGGCCGACTGCGCCCGCGGGTCCATGCCGAGGACGCTGACCGTCCCGCCGGTCCGCTGCCTGAAGCCTTCGAGGATCTCGACGGTGGTGGTCTTGCCGGCCCCGTTGGGGCCGAGGAGGCAGAAGACCTCGCCGGTCTTGACCTCGAAGTCGACACCCTTGAGCACCCGGCGGTCCGCGTAGCTCATCGTGAGGCCGGAGACCTCGATCGCGATGCTCATGGGCGCTCCTTGCTGTTCAGGTACTGTGCCATCAGATACTGGGGCGGCACGAGTGCGTGCAGCAGCGCGTCGACCGCGGTCTCCTGGGCCAGGCCGGGCGGGATCGCCGCGCCGTACGGGTCGGAGTGGCGGTGCCTGGCGAACCAGGTGAGCGTCTCAAGGACCAGCCGCGCGGTCGCCGCGGTGTCCGGCGTCAGTCGCAGCTCGCCGGTCTTGGCGCGGCTGTCCAGGTACTGGGTGAGCGCGTCGAGGACCGGGCGGCGCAGGCCCGTGTTGAGCAGGTCGGCGAGCTCGGGCAGCTCGCGGGCGGAGCGCTCGATCATGTCGGCGGCCTTGGCGGTCTGCTCCTCCAGGGCGAACAGCTCGCGCATGATCAGCTGAAGCTCGCCCGCCGGGTCATCCCGGCCCGCTGAGTCACCTGGGTCGCCCGTGCGCAGTGCCTGCGCGAGGGCGCCGAACGGGACTTCCGCGGCCACGAACTCGCGCGCCTGGCCGATCATCTCCGCCAGGGACGGCACGGTCACCGGGAACTCGCCGCCCTGGTCGCCTTCCCCTGGCAGCGGCTCAAGCAGCAGCGCGTGCCTGATCGCCAGGACGAACAGGCCTTCCTTGCCGTCGACGTACCGGTAGAGCGCCGCCTCGGAAAGGCCTGCCTCCCGCGCGACGTCGCTCATGTGCGCCGACCGGTAGCCGTCCCTGGCGAACACCCGCACCGCGGCGGCGATCACCTCGGGAAACCGCTGGTGGGCACTCCGCTTGGCTGTCACTTGGGCGAGTATATGGGTAAGTGAGCCGTTCACTCACAATGTGCGGCGCGATCGCTGGCTAAGAAGTGGAATGTCCGCGAAGTCCCGTTCCCTCTCGTGAGCCTGCGGGGCGGCGATGCGGGCTGGGGGATAATGACGCGCGGGTCTCCCCTACTGTGAGGGTGGTTACTGGCGGATGGAAACGCTTCCCGGCTCGCTGACCGGGTCGCTGGCGGGCATCGTAGGCGCGGAGCACGTCCTGACCGGGGACGCGGCCGCCGGGTACGCCGTCGACTGGACGGGGCGGTTCCGCGGGCAGGCGGCGGCTGTCGTGCGGCCAAGGGACACCGCCGCTGTCGCGGCGGTGCTCGCCCTGTGCCGGGATGCCGGGGTGCCCGTCGTGCCCCAGGGCGGTAACACCGGCCTGGTCGGAGGCGGCGTGCCACTGCACGGCGAGGTGGTGCTCAGCCTCGCCAGGCTCAGCGACCTTGAGCCGGCTGACCAGGAGGCGTCCCAGGTCACGGCGGGCGCCGGGGTTACGCTGCAGCGGGTCGCGGACGCCGACCCTGACCTTGACCTGGGGATCCAGATCGCCAGCAGGGAAAGCGCGACCGTCGGCGGCGCGGTGGCGACGAACGCTGGCGGTGTGCGGGTGCTGCGCTACGGGCCGATGCGCGCGCAGTTGCGCGGCATCGAGGCCGTGCTGTCCGACGGCACCGTGGTGTCGCACCTGGCCGGGCTGACCAAGGACAACACCGGCTACGACTACCCCTCGCTGCTCGCGGGCTCGGAAGGCACGCTGGCCGTGATCACCCGGGCGCGGCTCCGCCTGGTCCCGCGCATACGAGACGCCGTGACCGCGGTCATCGGGGTCGACGGCCTTGCCGCGCTGCACGCGCTCGCCCGGCAGGCGGTCGCGTCGGTGCCCGGGCTGATCTCCGCGGAGTTCTTCACGTCGGCGGGACTTGACGTTCTCATCGCGCACGCCGGCCTTGTGCCGCCGCTGCCCGCGGCGTCCCCGGCGTACCTCCTGCTTGACGCGACGGGTCCCGGCGCGCTCGACGACCTGGCGGAGGTGATCGGCGACCTTCCCGCCGCCGTCGGCGAGTCCGCCGCCGACCGGCGACGGCTGTGGTACTACCGGGAACGCCATCCGGAGGCGGCCGGGTTCCTCGGCGTTCCGATCAAGCTCGACGTGTCGGTGCCGGCGGCGCACTGGGTGCGGCTCGCGTCCGAGGTGGCCGCCGTGGTCGGCGCGGCGGATCCGGGGGCGCGGGTCATCACGTTCGGGCACGTCGCCGACGGCAACGTACACGTGAACATCGTCCCTGGCGCGGCGGCCGACGGACGGCACGAAGACGCCGTGTTCAATTTCGTGGCGTCGCTCGGCGGCTCCATTTCCGCGGAGCACGGCATCGGGGCGCTGAAGGCGCCATGGCTGCACTTGGCGCGCACCGAGGCCGAGCGCGGGCTGTTCGCGCGGATTCGCGGCGCGCTCGATCCGTCGGGCACGCTGAATCCGCACGTGCTGCCGCGGTTAGGTGATGCCGGGCTTGACGGACAAGACCATAGGTCCCCCGGTGGCCGGGCGTCAGTGCGTCGAGCGCTGACGCTCTATCTCGCGCTTGATCTGGCTCTCCGTGATTGGCTTGCGCTGGTATGCGCCCAAGCCGAATGCAGCTGTCAGGAACACCCATGCGATGGCCGGGTAGATGATCCAGATGTTCCACACATCATGGATTCCTGAACTCTGGCTGAATCCCTGGGTGGGCCAGCCGCCCGCGTTGTGGTACTCCGTGATGGCCCAAATGGTGGCGAGAATTACCATGCCCAGGGTGGACACGGCGGTACTGATCCAGTAACGACGCTTGCGCTCGATCTGCTTGATCGCCTGCTCGCGAGCGAGTTGTTCGGTGTCGGCAGGCGTGTCCGAGTCAAAGTGCGCGAGCCTCTCGTCATTGATCTTCGACATCTCAGGCTCCTTTCACTCTGGGAGCCGCAGGCCCTCTTCGGGAGCTCGCTAGTCTCCCAACATCAGGATGGTTCCGTTGGCAATGGCCGCCAAGAGTCATAGGTCACCAGGCGGTCGGCGAACGGCCTGAAGTAGTCGGACGCATCCGTGCCACGCAGGAGCACAGTGCGGCAGCAGCTAACTCAGCCCTCATTCGCGGTCAGCTCGGCTACGTCGCCGCGGATAAGGACTGGATGGTCCCGTTCAATACTGCCGACCGTGATCACCTGGCTGGCCTGGACGGCGGTGTCGCAGTCCGGATGGTTCCTGGCATACTGCGCCAAGAGCGTGTTTCAGGGCGATTCCCGATGGCTACTGTCTGAGCGTGAGCGACGCCAGCGGGACTGAGACAGCCGCTAGTGTTGCGCAGTTGGTTCCGCTGCGGCGCAATGCGGGCTTCCGGATGCTGTGGATCGGCCAGCTGCTGTCCGATACCGGCTCCGAGATCGCCCTGCTCGCCTACCCGCTGCTGATCTTGGCGCTGACCCACTCGGCGGTGCTCGCCGGGGTGGTGGGGACGGCGCGGGCGGTCACCTTGACGTGCCTGCAACTGCCTGCCGGGGCGCTGGCGGACCGGTTCGACCGGCGGCGGACGATGATCATCTGCGACAGCGTGCGCGCCGCCCTGATGGTCGTGCTCTGCATCCTGGTCGCGGCGCATCTCGCGTCCTGGCCGGTCGTCCTGGTCGTGAGCGTGATCGAGGGGGGCACAGGCGCCCTCTTCGACCCGTCGGCCGCCGCCGCGCTGCCGGGGATCGTGCCGGACGGGCAGCTTGAGGAGGCGTGGGCCGCCACCGAGGCCCGGGGGTACGTCGCCTGGCTGGCCGGACCGGCGCTCGGCGGGGTGCTGTTCGGGCTCGGCCGGGCCGTCCCGTTCCTGGCCGATGCCGTCTCCTACGGGGTCTCGCTCGGCACGGTGAACCGGATCCGCGGGCGGTTTCGTCCGGCGAAGACCGCGGAGCGCAAGGCGCTGTGGCACGAGGTGGCCGATGGCCTGCGGCTTGTCTGGCAGGTGCCGATCCTGCGCGCGGTGGTGATCCAGGGCCCACTGATTAACTTCGCCTTCAACGGCGTGCTCTTCACCATCACGCTCTCGCTGCGGCAGCACGGCACCTCCACCGCGGTGATCGGCCTGGTGCAGGCGGCCATCGCGGCCGGCGGCCTGGTCGGTGCGGTGGCGGCGACCCGGCTGCAAGGGCGCCTGCGCCTGCGGACCCTGACCGTCGCGATGAGCGTGGCCGGGGCCCTGCTGTACTGCGCCGCGGCCGTGCTGGTCCCGTCACCGCTGGTGCTGGTGCCGGTCGCCATCGTCCCGCTGCTCTCACCGGCCGCGAACGCGGCACTGTTCGCCGTGATGCTCCGCACCGCACCGGAGGAAATGCGCGGCCGGGTCACTAACACGGTGGGGATGCTGGCCATGGCGCTGGCGGCGCTGGCGCCGCTGCTCGCCGGCCTGCTTGTCCAGCACGTGTCCGGCGCCTGGGCGATAGGCGCCTTCGCCGCCGCGCAGGGCGTCGCGGCCGTGCTGTGCCTGACCATGTCAGGCTTGCGGCAGGCGGAATCCCTGGCCGCCGCACCGCACTGAGCGTGGCTTACGGCTTTACCCCGACCCCGCACGGACGAGGAAGTCCCCGGTGACGAGCGCCAGCCGCTTCGGGTCCAGGTTGGAGGCCATCAGCTTCTCCGCGACGGCACGGTCGGCCGCGTAGTTGTCCTATCATTCCGAACGAGGGCGTGCCTCCGCCCTTTCCCCGCCACTGATCTGGTCGTCGCGGCGGCGCAGCCCGTCGGTGACCACGGTGAGCAGCCGGTCGGTCCGTCCCTCGTCCCCGGTGCCTGGTGGCAGGTCGTTGATGGTGCGGAGCAGCCCCTTGAGCAGGGCTGTCAGGTCTTGCGTGGTGACGTCGGCGCGTACTGCGCCCGCCTGCTGCGCGCGGCGCAGCAGCACGTCGAGCGCGGCGTGCAACTCGCCCTGAAGCGAGCCGGGGATGGCGATGGCGTCGGGCAGGTCGCGCTTCGCGGCCGCCTCTTGCCTGAACCGGCCGAGGAAGCCGAAGAAGGCCTGCCCGGGGTCCGGGTCGGTGGCGAGGCTCCGCGCGGCGGCGATGAGGTCCCCGAGCCTGGCGGTGACCACCGCCTCGAACAGCTCTTCCTTGGAGGGGAAATGGCGGTAGACCGTCCCAGGGCCGACACCGGCCATGGCGGCGATCTCGTCGAGGGGAACGCCGTAGCCGGACGTGGCGAACGCGTCCTGCGCCGCGCGCAGTACCTTGTCCCTGTTTCGTTGCGCGTCGGCGCGCAGCGGCCGGTCAGCCATGCTGGCTAACCGGGGCGCTGGTTCCGTATAGTACAAGCGGGGTCATCGTTCCGATTGTAAGGAGTCCGCCATGCCATTGACACCGCGCGAGGTCGCAGAGCAGGTCCGCAAGATGGTGGCAGGGGAAGGCGTCGTGTTCGCCGACCTCTTCGCCGCCGACGGCGTGCTCACCTACCCGTTCGCCCCGCCAGGACATCCGCGGGAACTGCGGGGACGCGACGCCATCCGCGGCTACTTCGCGGCCGCTGGCCAGTCACGCGCGCTGTTCACCATGGCGGGCGTCGACGCCGTGACCTGGCAGACCGACGACCCGGCGGTGGTCATCACCCAGATCACCCACCACGGCACGTCCCACGTCACCGGCGCCCCCTACGAGTTGACCGCGGTCGGCGTCATCCGGGTACGCGACGGCATGATCGTCAGCTACGAGGATTACATGGACCCCATCGCCCTGGCCCGGCTCCTGGGCCGCACCGGCGACCTCGCCACGGCCCTCGGCACAGCCTGAGAATGGGGTTAGCAAGCAGCGATGCTTCCCAGAAAGGCGTCAGTGCTGCTGTGGCGCGGCTCGCTTTTCGCTGAGGCGGGGAGCGGCCATCCCACAGCCGGGCGAATTCTGGGCTCTTGACCAGGAGCTCGCCGGCCAGGGCGGCCAGGTCGGGGGCGTCGGGCTCGGTGCCTGCCAGGGCGCGCATGCGGGCGACGCACGCGCGGATCTGGCTGTCCCAGTCGGCGTAAATGTCGCGCGCCGCCGGGTGGAGGAACAGGAAGCGGCCGAGGTTGCGCTGGGAGGCCGGCCACTCGTCGATGCCGGCGTACAGCGCCAGTGCGCTGCCGCCTGGCCGGCTCGCGGTGCATGCTTGGGAGCGGGGGAAACTCCCGCCTCGCCATGTCCTCGCCGGTCGGTCAGGCAGACAGCGGGACGAGCCCGCGGGTACGGGGTGCCGCCCTGGCCGCGGCCGGGTTCCCCGCCGCGCGGATGACCTAACAGATAGGGGCGTGCAGAGATGACCGATACGGGGAAGACCCGGGCCCAGGAGCTGGCCGGGGATATCGCGCCCGAGCTGGCGCGGCTGACCGACGAGGTGCTCTTCGGCCAGGTGTGGGCCGATCCTGGGCTGTCGCAACGGGACCGGAGCCTGGTGACGGTCGCGGCGCTGGTCTCGCTTGGCCGCACCGGCCAGCTGGGTGCGCACCTGCGCAGGGCGATGGACAACGGCCTGAGCAAGGACGAGCTCGCCCGCGCCATCACGCACCTGGCGTTCTACGCGGGCTGGCCCGCCGCGATGACCGCGATCACCGAGCTGAAGAAGATCACTGAGGAGTGATAAGGCATATGCGCGCGACACTCCTTTACCAGGCCGGCGACGTACGCGTCGAGGACGTCGAGGACCCGAAGGTCCAAGCACGCCGCCCGCACCGCCGGGGTGAAGCCCGGCGAGAGCGTGGCCGTGATCGGCGACGGCGCGGTCGGGCTGTGCGCGGTCATCTCCGCCAGGCTGCTTGGCGCCGAGCGCATCATCCTGATGGGCAGGCACACCCGGCGCACTGACCTGGGCCGCGAGTTCGGCGCTTGCCAGCGCCGCGCCGGCGAGCGGCCGCCACGCACTTGACATGCAGCCTTCCGGCTGCCTATCGTAAAAGGCAGCCAAATGGTTGCATGTCAATGGATGACGAGACGAGCTGTGTGATGGACGAGGTGTTCAGGGCGCTGGCCGACCCAAGCCGCCGGCGGCTGCTCGACAGCCTGAACGGGCGGTCCGGGCAGACCCTGCGCGAGCTGTGCGCCGGGCTCGACATGGCCAGGCAGTCGGTGAGCAAGCACCTGGCGGTGCTCGAGGGGGCGAACCTCGTCACCACCGTGTGGCACGGCCGGGAGAAGCTGCACTACCTCAACGCCGAGCCGATCAACGCCATCGCCGACCGGTGGATCAGCCGGTACGACCTACCCCGGGTCCGCGCACTCGCGGACCTGAAGAAAGCCCTGGAGGAGACCCCGATGGACAAGCCGAGCGTCGTGTACGCGACCTACATCAGCACCACTCCCGAGCGGCTCTGGCAGGCGCTGACCGAGCCGGAGTTCACCAAGCGCTACTGGGAGACGACCTTCAGCACCGACTGGGCCCCCGGCTCGACGATGACCTGGGACAACCACGGCGTGCTGATCAGCGACCCGGAGCAGGTGGTGGTCGAGTCCGACCCGTTCCGCCGCCTGTCCTACACCTGGCACAGCATGACGCCGGAACTGGCCGCGCGATTCGGCTGGGACGACGCGTTCCTCGCGAAGCTCTCAAGCGAGCCCCGCTCGACGGTGACCTTCGAGATCGAGCCAACCGGGGAAGGCGTGGTCAAGCTGACCGTGGTGCACGACGGCTTCGCGCCCGGCAGCACGGTGGCGGAGATGGTCGGTGCCGGCTGGCCCGCCGTCATCGCCAGCCTGAAGACCCTCCTGGAGACCGGCGACCCGCTCCCGGCCTGACGGGCATAGCCGCCGGGCCCGCGGCGTTCTGCTCGCTGACTGAGCAAACGGCTTAGGCGAGACGGCTTGTGAAAGGGGCGGCGGACATGGCGCAGGACACGCACCGGCAGGTGCGGATCGAGCGGGTCGCGGCTGGCAGCTACACGGTGCGGAACGAGCGCGGCGGGACGATCACGGTCGGCCAGGGGGCCGACGGGGAGTTCACGCCGGTCGAGTTGCTGCTCACGGCGATCGGGACGTGCACGGCGATTGACGTGGACGTGCTGACGTCCCGGCGGGCGGAGCCGACGGCGTTCACCGTCGAGGTCGGTGCGGAGAAGGTACGCGACGCGCTCGGTAACCGCCTGACGGACATCGCGGTCACGTTCCACGTGTCGTTTCCCGAGGGCGAGGCCGGCGACGCGGCGCGGGAACTGCTCCCTGGCGCCGTCCGCCGGTCCCACGACTCGCTGTGCACGGTGAGCAAGACGGTAGAGCTTGGCACGCCCGTCAAGAGCGAGATCGCCTGACCCTGGCTAACCTAACCCGAGCCGAGCGCGCCCGTTTCGTCCGGGTTGTCCAGCGGGACCGCGGTCCGGCCTCATGATCATGTGGATTCCGCAGCTCATTGCTGCGGAATCCACATGAAACGCAAGAATCGACCCTTACGATCCGGGCGGCTAGGCCGCGTAGCCGGCGGCCTTGGTTACCTCGACGCGGACGACCACGCGGACGGCGCCCGGCCTGTCCTCGCCTGGGTCCTTCCCGTCGTACTTCCACGACAGGCCGGTGTCGAAGCGCCGTCCGATGTCCGGCGTCATCGACGCCGTGCCGCGCAGCTCGACGTAGTTCTCCGGGTCCGCGGAGTCGATCACCGTGACGCTCACCCGCGGGTCGCGCACCATGTTGCGGTGCTTTACCCGGCCTTCCACGGTGGAGAACAGCAGGTCGTCACCGTCGCGGCCGACCCACATGACAGAAGTCTGCGGGCTGCCGTCGGCGTTCACCGTGGCCAGTACCGCGTAGTTGCGCCCGTCGATCAGCCGGATCGCCGATTCACTCAGCCGGATTCCCATGCTGGCACGGTAACAGCGACGCGAGCGACCCGTGCACGACCCGGCCGCCGACCATCGTGGCGGCCGGGGTGATGTCCCTGATCTCATTTTCTGGCCTCACTCGCGCCGGTGGTAGCGTCGGGCGGGTCATGAATCACCTCAGCGGCGTGAATCGCCTCGCGAACAGCTACCGCGTCATGCGGCACGGGCAGAGCAAGGCGAACGAGGCCGGCGTCATCGTCAGCCGGATCGAGACTGACCGCGGCGGCGACTGGGGGTTGTCGGAGCTTGGCCGCCGGCAGGCGCTCGAGGCGGCACAGCAGTGTGACCTGCCAGCGGATACCGTGATCTGCTCGTCGGACTTCTCCCGCGCACGGCAGACGGCGGAGATTGTGCGCGCGCACCTCGGCGCGGCCGAGGTCACCATCTCCGAGGCGCTGCGCGAGCGGTGCTTCGGTGACCTGGAAGGGACCTCGGCGGCGAACTACGCGCGGGTATGGACGGCCGATAACGCGGGCGCCGGCCACGGGTGCGCCGAGCACGCGGTTGGCGGCATCGAGTCCGCGGCCGCCGTGCTTGACCGGGCGACCGCGCTGGTCGCGGACCTGGAAAGGCAGTATCGCGGCCGCGACATCCTCCTGCTCTCCCACGGGGACACCCTGCAGATCCTGGAGGCGGGCTTCCTCCGGATGGACCCGTCCTTGCACCGCCAGCTGCCGCACCTCGAGACCGCGCAGATCCGCGAGCTGCGCCTAAGGGAAGGACCCGCACCAGTCCAGGCGCCCCTGTTCTGACGCCCTGTTCTGACGCCCTGTTCTGACGCCGCGGCGAAAATTGACGCCTTGTCTGCCGGCCGGGAACTGGTGATGCCACAATTTTCAAATGGACTACCCGCACCCGCCTACGCCGTCTTTTCTCTTTGACCTTGACGGGACGCTGATCGACAGCGTCTACCAGCACGTGATCGCCTGGCGCGCCGCGCTCAGCGAGCTCGGCATCGACCTGTCCGTCTGGCGGATCCACCGGCGGATCGGGATGAGCGGCGGGCTGTTCGTGCACGCCCTGCTGCGGGAGACCGGCCGGTCGCTGTCAGCCGAGGACATCAGGGAACTGCAGCTCGCGCACGCCGCCGAGTACAGCAAGCAGATGGGGTCGGTGACCGCGCTGCCCGGCGCGCGTGAGCTGCTTGCCGCGCTCACCGCCTCTGGCGTCCGGTGGGGCATCGCTACCAGCGGGTACGCCGCGACCGCACGGCCCGCCCTTGAGCTGCTCGGCCTCCCTGAGGACACCCCGATGGTGACCAGGGACCTGGTGCGGCACGCCAAGCCCGACCCCGACTTGTTCATTGCCGCCGCCGCGCTGCTCGGCGTGGACCCCAGGCACACGATGGTCGTGGGCGACAGCGTCTGGGACCTGCTCGCGGCGCGGCGGGCCGGCGCGCTCGGCATCGGGCTGCAGTCGGGCGGCTACGGCCGCGAGGAGCTGGAGCGGGCCGGCGCCTACCGGGTGTACGCGGACCCGGCGGAGATGCTGGCCAGGCTCGATGAGGCCGGCGTCCGGCTGGATGAGGTCGACGTCAGGCAGGACGAGGCCGAGGGTAACTGACGTCGAGTATTGCGGCGGCGCGCCTCACTGGTAGGAGATCATCACCGGGGCCGGCGTCTCCGTCATCGTCTGCCCGGGCGTGAGCATCGGGTGGTCCTTGACGAGGAAGTCCTTCCAGCCGAAGAACACGCCGCGCGGCGCCGCCGCGGTGACCGCGTTCCACGTGCCCTGCTTTACCCCGGGAGTGCCCTGCCCGTCCATGTGGATGACGATCGCGAGGTTGTCGTGGCCGGTGTCCAGGTCTCGCTCGCCGGTGAGCATCGCGAGCTGGAACTGGTGCAGCACGAGGAGCTTCTGCGGCAGGTCATGCCGGGCGGTGAGCGCCGCGAGCCAGCCGACGACGCTGTTGACCTCGCCGATGTCGACGTGCCCGATCTGCTGTAGCGGCTTTTGCCCGGGTTGCAGCTTCCATTCGGCGTCGAGCGCCAGGCCGACGTCGGGCAGCTCGAGTAGCGACTGGTAGTACTCGGCCTGGGCGAGCAGGCTGGAGCGCCCAGGCTGCAGGTCGAGCACGACGTACAGGCCGTCCGCCGTGGCCTCCCGCACCCAGGGCAGCAGCTGCGACACGGGCGTCTCGTACGAGTAGGACCCGTCCGGGCCCGGTGACGCCTCCGCCACGGAAGCGATGATCTCGAAGGCGGGCACGACAGGCACCCGGCTGAGCGGCCGGTAGGCGGCGGCCATCTGCCGCGCCCTGGCGATGCTGGCCGGCAGGTCCTGCTCCCCCAGAACGCCGAGCCCCGGTGTTCCCGGGTGCCCGTACAGCGCAACGAGGCGGCGCCCAGGGAACATGACCTGCCCGCCGCCCGGGAGCTGGCGGCCGGTCTCCGCCACGGCGATCCTGCTGGCCAGGCGGCCGGCCGAACCGAACTGCGCGCCGACGGCGACGACCGCGGCCGGCCGCAGCCTGGCCAGCGCCGTGATCGCCGCCGGGTCCGCGCGCGGGTCGGTGCCGGTCACGTCCACGACGGCCGCGCCTGCCGCTTGCGCCGTCGCGGTGACCGCCGCGATCGACGCAGGCGCCGTGCTCGACTTGGCGGTGGCGGGCGCGGTGACCAGGACGGCCACGCGGCTGAGCGGCGCCGGTGACCGTGTCGCGGGCAGCGCCGCGGCCCTGCCGACCACCTTCACGCCTGGCAGCCGCGCCGCCAGCTGCCGAGGCCAGGCCGCGGGTAGTCCCTCGGTCAGCACCGCGACCGGGTGAAGCGCCCGTGCCGAGGCGGCGAGCTGAGCCAGGGCCGTGGCCGTGGCCGTGGAAGCGAGCAGCACCGGGGCGTGCGCGGCGCGGGCGTCCGCCCCGGCTACCTGCAGTGCCCGGCCCGCGGTGCCAGACACCACCACGACGGGTGCGCTGGCGAACAGCGTGCGCGCGAGCGCCGCCGTGAGCGCGGCCGGCGCCTTGTCCGCCACCACGGAATCCGCCGTCGCGGGGACCCTGGTCACCGCGACCGGCAGCGGCTTGGTTCCCGCCCGCAACGTGGCGGCCGCTGTCGCGTGACCCGGGTAAGCGGAACCCGGCGACGCGGCCGAGCCGGAGCACGCCGCGAGCACGCTCACGGCCGCTACGGCACCCAACATTCCCCAACGCCGACGCACAGCTACCGGTCTACCTCATCAAATGGCCTGATGGACGCACATTCACTGATTTGCCCCGCTGTGACAGCCGGTGCCGGTGACCCGCCGGGACCATGGGCGCCGCTAGATTGGCGCTGTCGGTCCGAGGGCGTTGAACAGGTTACGCCCTGTGGGGGCCGCAAGCACGGAAGGTGACCGCTTGGGCGAGTCGGGGATCGCGTACCGGCTGCTTGACGGTGGCGGGGCGGCCGAGCGCGACGCTGACCTGATGGCGCTGGCCGGCGAGGTCTACGGGAACGCCGGCGACCCGGCGGTAGCGCGGCGGGCCCTGGTGTGGCGGCGGCAGCCTGGCTTCGCGCTCGCGGAGGCGCGGCACGGCGGCTTCCTGGTCGGCTACGCCTCGGGGATGCCGCTGCGGCCGTCCACGTCCTGGTGGCGGGACCTGACCACGCCGCTGCCGCCCGAGGTCACGGCCGAGCATCCCGGCCGGACGTTCGCGCTGACCGAGCTGCTTGTGCGCGCGTCCTGGCGGCGGCAGGGCATCGGCAGGGAACTGCACGAGCTAATGCTCGGCGGCCGGCCAGAGGAGCGGGCCACCCTGACGGTCCCGCCCGCGGCGGGCGCGGCGCAGGCCGCATTCCGGTCATGGGGCTGGCGGAAGGTCGCGCGGGCCCGCGGCGACGGGGCGGCCGCCCCGGTCCTCGACGTCCTGGTGCTCAGCCTCCCCTGGCTTCCGCCGCCGGGCAAGGACTGGTGAGCCAGGGCGCGAGGCACGTTCCCGTTCGGACTGACCTTGTCTTGCTTTAGTTCTTGATGCGGTCGAGGGCGGCGAAAATCTGCTGGCTCACGGCGTCCACCGGCTCGGCGGCGTCGATCTTGACGAGGATGCCGCGCGCCGCGAAGTAGTCCACCAGGGGCTGCGTGTGCTCCCGCGTACACCTCAAGGCGGTGCCGCGTGACGGCTTCCGAGTCGTCCGCCCGGTTCTCGGCCCGGCCGGCGAGGCGGCCAAGGAGGACGTCCGGCGGCGCGTCCAGGTACACCACGGCCTGCGCGCTTGTATTCGTTTCCCTGCCGATGGCCGCGGCCGCCTCGGCCTGCTCAAGCGTGCGCGGGAACCCGTCGAGCACGTAGCCGCCGCTATTCTCGGCCGCCGCGACCACTCGGTCCCTGATCAGGCTGAGCACAAGCTCGTCGGGGACCAGGTCGCCGTGGTCGAGGTAGCCGCTTAGCCGTTTGCCAAGCGGCGTCTGGCGCGCCACCTCATCGCGGAAGATCTCGCCACTGGAGATGTGCGGGATCCCGTACCTGGCGGCGATCCGCTCGCCCTGCGTTCCCTTACCCGCGCCGGGCGGGGCAAGCATGATGACGCGCATTGGACTAGGTCCCTCCGTGAGGTGTTACCGCCGCAGGTGGCCAGTTTGCCACGCGCCCCGCGGTTCGCAGGACGCCGCCAGGTGAAACCTGCTCCCGTTCGGGAGAAGAGACTTTGAATTTCCCCGAACGGAGGGTTGATTGCCCTGGCCGGATAAGCTTCCCGTCATGAGTGGCTGGCCTGGCTCCGCCCCGGTTCTCGACTGGCGCAGGACGCTCGAGGCCGTGGCGCCGCACGTCCGCTGCCCCGTCTGCGCCGGCCCGGTCGTGGTGGGCGATGACCAGGTCACTTGTGGCCGCGGGCACAGCTTCGACATCGCGCGGCAGGGCTACGTCAGCCTGACCACCGGCCGGGGCGGCCCGGGCACGGGCGACAGCGCCGCGATGGTGCTCGCCCGCGACCGGTTCCTCGGCGCCGGGCACTACCGGCCGGTCGCGGACGCACTGAGCGCGCTGGCCGCGGAGTGCCTCGCGACACGGGGCCTTGCGACACGGGCCGACCCGGGCGGTCCAGGCCTGGTGCTCGACCTGGCCGGCGGCACCGGCTACTACCTCGCCCTGGTGCTTGACGCGCTGGACGCCCGTCTTGGCGCGTGCGTCGACCTGTCCGCGCCCGCGCTGCGCCGTGCCGCGCGGGCGCATCCCCGTGCGGCGGCGCTCGGCGCCGACGCCTGGGGGCACCTGCCGCTCGCCGACGAGTCCGCGGCGCTGGTGCTGAGCGTCTTCGGGCCGCGCAACCCGGCGGAGATCCGCCGGGTACTCGCGCCGGGCGGCACGCTGATCGTCGCCACCCCTGGCCCCGACCACCACGCCGAGCTGCGGCGGTCCCTCGGGCTCATCGGCATCGACGAGCGAAAGAGCGCGCGGCTCGCGGAGGCCTACGGCGACTACGCGAGCACGGCGGTTACTACCGTGCGCTACCAGTTGCGGCTCGGCCACGCCGACCTGACCGACCTCGTCGCGATGGGCCCGAGCGCCCGGCACATCGGCGCGGACGAACTGGCGGCCCGGGTGGCCGCCCTGCCGCCCGCTCCGGTCACGGTCACCGTGGACGTGGAGGTCAGGAGCTACCAGGGCTGATACGGCGGCCAGGTAACTATCTACTCGTAGACGTACTATGACTTCATGACGTCCACCGCAGCGCCGATCGCGGGCCGGCCGGGGCTCGACCTCAGCTTCCTGCTCAGCCACGCCTCGCACGTCCTGGCCACCCGGATGAACTCGGCCTTCGCCGAGATCGGCATCACGCCGCGGGAGTACTGCGTGCTCGCCCACGCGATGGGGGGGCAGTACACGCAGATCGAGCTCGCGAAGCTTGCCGACCTGGACAAGACCACGATGCTCAACACGACGGACTACCTCGAGCGGGAGGGCTACGCGGAGCGGACCCCGTCGCCGGCCGACCGGCGGGCCAGGATCATCACCGTCACCGCGGCAGGCGCCGCCCTGGTCGCCGCGGGCCACGAGATCGCCGACCGGGTGCACCGCGAGGTGCTCGACGCGCTGCCCGAGGGCCAGCGGCGTCTGTTCACCGACGCGTTGACCACCCTTGTCACGGGCGGGCCGCTGGCCGACGCCGCGCCGTTCGAGCGGCCCGTGCGCCGGGCGCGCGTGCCGGGCGCGCGTGCCGGGCTAGTTTGATCGGCAATTTTTAGATTGTCTACTTCTAGATTATCTGTTACGGTCTCTCCATTGGCCCTTCCGACCCTGGAGAGATCGCATGTCAAGCAGTCACCCCCCGGTGCCTTCCGCGGTGCCTCTCGCGGCGCGGCGCCGGCTGGCGCTCGTCATCCTGTGCGCGGCGTCGCTCATGGTCATCCTCGACGGCACGATCGTGACCGTCGCGCTGCCCTCGATCCAGGCGGACCTCGGCTTCACCGCGCACAGCCTGAGCTGGGTGATGACCACCTACCTGATCGCCTTCGGCGGCCTGCTGCTGCTCAGCGGCCGGCTGGGTGACCTGCTTGGCAGGAAGCGGATGTTCCTCGCCGGGATCGCGGTCTTCGTCGCCGCCTCGCTCGCGTGCGGCCTCGCGGCCGGCCCGGGGATGCTGATCGCGGCCAGGTTCGTCCAGGGGGCAGGGGCGGCGATGGCGTCCGCCGTCACCCTCGGCATGATCGTCCGGCTGTTCGACGGCCCGGCCGAGCAGGGCCGGGCGATCGGCGCGTTCGCCTTCACCGGCGCCGTGGGCGCGTCCGCCGGGCTGATCATCGGCGGACTGCTCGTGCAGTACGCGAGCTGGCACTGGATCTTCTTCGTGAACCTGCCGGTCGGGGTGGCCGCCTGGCTCGCGGCGTGGCGGGTGCTGCCCGCCGACCAGGACGTGCTGCCAGGACTCCGGGGCCTGCGGGCGGGGGCGGACTGGCCGGGCGCCGGCCTGGTGACCGGCGGCGTCATGCTCGCCGTGCTCGCCATCGCCGCACCCGCGCAGTGGTGGACGGGCCTGGTCGCGGTCGCGCTGCTGGCGGCGTTCGCCGCGCGGCAGGCCACCGCGCGCACGCCGCTGCTGCCGCCGCGCGTCCTGGCCTCGCGCAACGTGATCGGCGCCAACCTCGCCCAGCTGCTCATCATCGGCGCGGCGATGGGGTTCCAGGTCATCGTGACCCTGTACCTGCAGCGCGCGCTCGGCTTCGGCCCCGCGTCCGCCGGGCTCGGGTTCGCACCGACCGCCGTCGCGATCGCCGTCGTCTCGCTCGGCGCCTCGGCGCGGCTGACGGCGCGCTTCGGCGCCCGCCGGCTGCTGCTCGCCGGCCTGGTCATGATCACGGCCGCGCTCGCCCTGCTGACCCAGGTGCCCGCGCACGCGGCTTACGCTGACGGACCTGCTGCCGGTGTTCGTCCTGTTCGGCATCGGCGGCGGGCTGACCCTGCCCGCCGTGACCACGCTCGGCATGTCCGGTGCGACCGACGCGGACGCCGGTGTCATCTCCGGCGCGTTCAACACCGTGCAGCAGGTCGGCGGCGCTCTCGGCCTCGCCGCGCTGACCGCGCTCGCCGCCTCCCGCACCGCGGGCGGCACCTCGGCGCAGGCGCTGACCAGCGGATACCACCTCGCCTGGGCGGCGGGCGCGGTCCTCGGCGGCGTCTCCATCGTGGTGGCCGCGATCGCGCTGCGTGAGCCGCGCCCGTCAGCTACGGACACGATGACAGATTCGGAGACAGCCCTTCCCGGACTAGCGTCGTGCGCGAGCGATCACCGTTCCTGAAGGATCGCGCTCAGCCGCCGGACTGACGGCCGCGCGGCGCCGCTGCCGGTGGTTCGCCACGTTGACCTGGTTGGCGCAGCGCACGCAGCAGAAGTGGCGGCGCCCGTTGCGCGAGGTGTCGATGAACGCGACGTCGCACCCGGCCTTGTCGCACACCCGCAGCCGGGTGCCGCCACCGCCGTCGATCACGTGCGCAAGACCGGCCGCGGTCAGTGCCCGCACCCGCGCCGCGAGGCCGGTCATGACAGGCGCGTAGTGGAAGTGGTAGGGCTTGCCTGGGCCGTGGCTGACCAGCCGGGGGCGGCAGTCGGCGGCGACGAGCAGCGCGTCGGCGAGCAGCGCCTTGTCGACCTCGGCCTGGGCCTCGAAGACCTCGCGCAGCCGTGCCGCCCACGGCCGCAGCGCGGCCACGTCCGCCGCCGTTCCCGTGGGCTCGTGCACATCATGGCGGTGCAGCACCGCGGCGAGGGCGGCCGCGTCGGGAGCGGGGTGGTTGACCAGCCAGACGGCGATGTGCGCGCCCGCCACCGTGTAAGTGTTGAACTGCATAAGGCCATTACAGCAGACTGGCGGCAGGCGGGCACGCGTGAACCCGCCATGGCGACCAGGAGGAACCGGTGAGACGTGACGCGCTGGCCGCGGGCCTGGTGGCGGTGTGCCTGTGGGGGCTCGCCCCGGTGGCGACCAGCGCGGTCGTCGGGCACCTGTCACCGCTGCCGCTGCTGCTGATCCGGCTGGCCGCGGCGTCGCTGGTGCTGCTGCCCTGGGCCTGGCCCGTCTTCCGCAAGCTCAGGCCGCGCTCGGCGGGCCGCCTGGTGGCCGCGGGCCTGCTCGGCCTGGTCGGGTACAACCTGCCGGTCACGGCCGGGCTGCGCTGGCTGCCCGCCGCCACCGCGGGGCTCCTGCTGGCGACCGAGCCCGTCTGGGTTCTGGTGCTCGGCCACCTGTTCCTGCGGGAGCGCGGCGGCGCACGGGCCTGGCTCGGCAGCGCCGCCGCCCTGGCCGGCGTGGCCGTGCTGGCGGGCCCGGGCGCCGTCGGCGGCGTGGGCGGCGGCTACCGCGCGCTGGCGGGAACCGGGCTGGTCCTGGCGGCGACGCTGTCGTTCGCCGCCTACACGATCGTGCTGCGCCCGCTCAGCCAGGAGCTCGGCGCCGTTCCCGCGACCGCGGCCGCCACCGTCGTGGGCACGGTCCCCTACTTCGGCGCCGCCTGGATGCTGCCCGGCGCGGGCCTCGCGCACCTCGGGCCGGCGGTCTGGGCGGAGCTGGCGTTCCTCGCGCTGGGCTGCACGGCGGCCGGCCTGCTGCTGTGGAGCGTCGCCGTGATGGCAGGCGACATCACCAGGGTGAGCCAGCTGCTCTACTTCGAGCCGGTGGTCAGCGTGCTCGGCGCGGCGGTGTTCCTCGGCGAGCGCGTGACCCTGGTCATGATCGGCGGCGGCCTGCTGATCATGGCCGGGGTGGCCATCGCGAGCACCAGGCGCGATCATGGTGTGCCAAAGGAGGACAAACCATGACATCCGCGTTCTCATCGCGGACCAGGCGCCAGCGGGCCAGGGATAGACGCCGGGCACCAGCGCAAGAGCAAAAGGCAGAGAAGGGCACGGGCAGAATGACCGTCGAACTGGTGCGGGCGTCGCTGAGCGACAAGGCCGTCTTGCGGCGGCTGCTTCAGCTGTACCACTACGACTTTTCCGAGTGGAACGGCGACGACGTAGACGAGCACGGAGAGTTCGGCCACCGGTATCTCGATCACTACTGGACTGACCAGGACAGCCATCCGCTCCTGATCCGCCAGGCGGGCCGGTGGGCGGGCTTTGCCCTGGTGCGCACCGAGGGTGTCAATGACATGAGCGAGTTCTTCGTGATGCGCAAGTACCGTCGTGGCGGTACCGGCCGGGAGGCCGCACGGCTGGTCTTCGCGATGTTTCCCGGTACCTGGCAGGTGCGGCAGCTTCACGGCAATGACGCGGCCACCGCGTTCTGGCGCGCCGTGGTGCCGGGCGGCTACGAGGAGACCGTCACCGGGGAAGGCCCGGTTCAGCGCTTCACGATCTGACCGAGACGTGACCGGGCCGCCGAACCCGCGATGAGAACATCGTGCAGCCGGTTACGGGAATCCGGGCCGAGGGCGATGTCGGTCTTCTCTTGTGCAGCATGCGCCCCCGGCCGGCGGATTCCGGTTCGACCAGCCGCTACCCGATCTCGGCGAGCGGCCGGACGACCTTCTCGCCGAGCAGGGTCACGAACCGCGCGGGGTCGGGCATCGCGGGCGCGACCTCGACCAGGTCGATGCCCAGCTTGGCGTACTCCTCCATCTCGGCGAGGAACTCGCTCACGTCGCCGCTCGGGTCCACCCGGCCAATGATCGTCTTCTCGATGGCGTCGTAGTCGCGGCCCTCGGTGTCGCAGTGCGCGCGCAGCACGTCCAGCTTGTGGCTGACGTCCGCGGTGGAGGAGCCGAACAGGTTGCACGCGTCGGCGTACTTCGCCACCAGGCGCAGCGTCTTCTTCTCCCCTCCCCCGCCGATGAGGATCGGCGGGCGCGGCGACTGCAGCGGGCGCGGCGAGCAGATCGTCTCCGCCAGCTGGTAGTGCTTGCCCTCGTACGGGCCGTCGTTGTCGCTCCACATCTGCTCGCAGATCTGGATCGTCTCCTCAAGGCGCTCGAACCGCTCGGCGACCGGCGGGTACGGCACGCCGAGCGCGCGATGCTCACGCTCGTACCAGGCCGCGCCGATGCCGAGCATCGCCCGTCCGCCTGACAGCACGTCGAGCGTGGTGACGATCTTGGCGAGCAGGCCTGGGTAGCGGTAGGTGACGCCGGTGACGAGCAGGCCGAGCTGTAGCCGCTCGCTCTTCGCCGCGACGAAGTTGAGCACCGAGTAGCCCTCGAGCATCGGGTCGAACGCGGTCTGGAAGTGCTCCATCTGGAACCAGTGGTCCATCGCGGTGAACCGGACGATGCCCGCCTGGTCGGCCGCGACCGCGGTGTCGCCGACCGCCGACCGCAGGGCGGCACCGCCCTCAGGGTGCGTGAAATTCATGAAGTGGATGCCGAGCTTCATCCAAGATCCCCTATCTGTCAGTGTCCACCTCCATTGTCTCGCGGAGGACACCTCCGCTTCGCCCCGGGGTGCGTCACCGGTCATCGTCAAACCCGCACATCGTTGCCGTGTATCTATTTATGTAGCAACTTAACTGAACAAACTGTCGAACGTCGGAGTGGACGCCTACCCTTCATCGCATGAGCGAAGCGATACCAAGTCTCCACCGAGTGCTACGAAAGCGGCAGGCTCAACTCGTGGCGCCAAAATGGCGCAAGCACGGAAGAGGCTGCGCGGCGAGGAACTGGCGGCACCCCACCTGGTCGACGTCGAGGCCATCTCGGTCCTGCGGCGCTCCGTCCTCACCGGAACCATCACTGAGCAACGTGCCAGCCAGGTACTTCAGGATCTAGCAGACCTGGAGATCGAACGGGTCGCGCACACCATCCTCCTGCCTCGCGTCTGGGAGCTACACGGCAACTACACCTCGTATGACGCCTGCTATGTCGCCGTCGCTGAACTCTTCCACGCGCCGCTGCTGACCTACGATGCCAAGGTGGCGAACGGCTCAGGCGCCCGCTGCACGTTCGAGGTCTTCCCCGCGGCTGCTTAGATGCCTCGCGTGAGGCGGACGCCGACGGTGTGAATAGACGCCTGGCGTGTCAACGGCGAGTTGGCTCGGCCTTCCGCTCTGGAAGCGCATAATGCGTGACGTGGGTGGCTTGTTGGAAGCAGCGCCAGTCTCTCGTGCCGCGGTCCTTGAGGAGCGGTATCGCAGCAGGCTGCCCGAGACCCTGGACGACCTGGCGGGCCCTGCCCACGGCACTGTCCAGCTTCCGTTGCACGTTGCTTGGTCTGGTCAAACAGCGTTCAACCTAAATCTGCCCAAAGCGTCCATGCACATGTACCGCATCGTGCTAGCCGAAGGCCAGCGTGGTGACGTTGCCGCCTACCTCAATAGGGATTTGCTCCTCAGGCAGTGGCCCGTCCTCCGTAACCTGGTCAGCCGGACGGTCCGGAAGGTCTGGGAAGCCGCCTTCCCTGAGCTAGCCGAGGAGCAGCCAGTTACGCCATGAACCTCAACGACCTGCACAGGAGACTGCTGCAGGACGTTCTGGAAATTGGCAACGACTTGCCGCTAGTCATCACCGGCGGCTACGCGGTTCAGGCCCATCACATCGTCGACCGTTTCAGCCGCGACATCGATATGGCGACGGACAGCATGATGGCAATGGAAGCCATTGTCGCTACCGTGGTTGAGGGACTGACCGGACGCGGCTGGAGGGTGGAGGTTATAGGGGTTCTTGACGGTGCCGATTGGTACGACGACCAGGCATTCGCCGAATACGGCCTCACGGCTCAGGAGATAAATAGCCTCCGCTGCTGGGCGCAGTCCTGGTCGGATGACATCAACCGGCGGCTGTACGCCGAGACTTATGTCGATGACGAGGATGAAGAAATCCCCTGAGGCGAAGTTGGTTCTGCCCTGAAGACACTCCGCTAGACGCGTGTTGGGTGAGTGTCATCACGCCCGCACCCGCTGCGGGTCACCTGGTGGATCGGCGGCAGGTATGTTACCCCGGCAGAAAGGCGCCTGCGCGGAATGACTCAGCGCCGAGCGGGCGCGGGTGGATGACTCGGTCGCCGGCTATGCGGCGAGCAGGCGCTCGAAGAATGAGCGGTAGCGGCGCAGGCCCTGCCTGAGGTCCTCGGTGGAGACCTGGTCGCCGCCGGCCCAGCGGTTCTCGAGTTCGGCGCGCTCGGTGGCGAACATCACCGCCAGCCGCTGCATCAGCTCCGCGACCAGCGCGTCGGCCTCCTGCACCGCCTTCTGCGGCTCGTCGACGAACTCCGCCTGGATGTCCTTCCAGCGCATGGTGATGCCCCGCAGCTCGCCGTCCTCCAGCAGGCTGGCCCGCGACCCGCGGCCAGCTGGGACGCTGCCGCGGTCGCCGGCGTCCGGGGCACCTTGAACGGCCTGGCCGGATACCGCGGGATCCGCGACGAGGCCGGCGGCGGCGTCTTCGTAACGCCGGCTGCCGTCCGCGTAGCCCTCGCTGTCGTCCGCGTAGCCCTCGCCGTTGACTTCGTGGCCCTCGCGGTCGTCCGCGTAGCCCTCGCCGTCGTCCGCGTAGCCCTCGTTATCGGCCATGACCGGGACGTCGTCCCTGGCCGGCCCGGGCCGGCGGCGGCGATCTGCTCGGTGGTCAGCCCGTGGTCCTGGGTGCTGTCAGCGTCGTTCATTGTCTGCCTCACCGTCCTATCTGCTGGTCGTGGTAATCGGTGTCCGGGGCCGTGGGACCGGCAAGGGTGCCGCTTTCCCCGGCCTCCGGGTCGTCTAGCTGCCTGGCGGCACTGGCTTCAGCGGCCTGGGCCTCCGGCTGGCCAGTGACACGCTCCCTGCGGCCCTCGGCCGTGCCTGCCGCGCCGTTGCCTTCCGGGCGCAGCAGCTCGTCGAACAGGGACCGGTACCGCAGCAGCGCCTCGCGCAGGTCCTCGGTACTGGCCTGCTCAGTCCCGGAGCGCTGCTGCACCGCGTGCGCGAACCGGTAATCCTCGACGGTGCCCGGGTGGTCGACCGACACCAGGTCGGCCTGCGCGCCGAAGTCCGTCACCGGGTAACCCCGCGCCTCCATGACGCGGGTAACCAGGGCGTCGGCAGCAGCCGCGGCCTCGGCCGGCTGGTCGACGAAGCGCTCCTGCAGGTCACGCCACTCCCCCGCGTAGCGCAGCCGGTCGGCTTCCGGCAGCGGCCGCACGTCGAACTGAGCCCGCTGCCTCTCACGCTCGCGAAGGCCGGCCTCCGCCGCACGCTGGTCGTCGCTGTTCTCCACCGCCCGGTCGTACTCCGGGCCGAATCGGTCGCGCAGCACCGCGGTCCTGCGCCGCCTGGCCCCCACCGCGACCAGCGCGACAACGACCACCACCACGACGACGACGATGATCCATATCAAAGCAGCCATCAGATCCTCCTCCATTTGATGACCTGGCTCCTCTACCCGGCCAAAGGGGCCTAAACGGCAGCTAGGGCGGAACCAGTCCGTTGGGTCATTGAGTCCGGAGTCTTTTCGTGCTGGCTCCGCCCGCGGACAAGCCGGGAAAACTGACCAGGTGACATCCAGAAATGTTTGAGGTGGACCCGGCGCGGTAGCTGGGATCCCGCAGCAGCGTTCCGCCTCGCGGCACCCGTCCGTGTTTGCGGCGCATCGGGGAGAGCGCGGCGGGCAACGTCGCCGCCACAAGACAAAACAAAGGAGTGAGCTATGGGTCTGGGCAACAAGACCAAGGCCAAGGGAAAGATCATCAAGGGCAAGACCAAGAAGCATGTTGGCAAGGCCACAGGCAACAACCGGCTGAAGGCTAAAGGGAAAGCCGGCGAGGTAGCCGGGAAACTCAAGCTCAAGCTGGAAAAAGTCAAAGATTCCGCGAAGCGCTGACCAGCCTTCACCGGACCACTTCACCCGTACCGCTAGCTGTTAGGAGCTCCCGTTGATCATTCTCGGCGTCATTCTTCTCATCATCGGCTTCGTCGCGAAAGTCGCGATTATCTGGACGATCGGCATCATCGTCGTCGTGGTTGGCGCGATCCTGGCCCTGCTCGGCATGGCCGGCCACGCGGTCGGCGGCCGCCGGCACTACTTCTGACCGTGCGCGTGGCGGGGCTGCCAGCACGCCAAGCGGCTGCTGGCAGCCCCGCCACGCGCTGGAGTGACCAGACTCCGCTACCAGATGAGAGACTCTCAGGGGAGCAGCGGAGGGGAAGGGACCGGCGTGGGCGTTGGTTCGGCGAGGCACCAGCCGGTGGTACACCGGTACGGTGCGGATCCGGCTCAGTTCGGTGAACTTTGGCTGCCGGAGGCGGCGGTAGCCGGGACCGTGGTGGTCATTCACGGGGGGTTCTGGCGGGCACGCTATGACCTGTCACTCGGGCGCCCGCTGGCGGCGGACCTGGCGGCGCGCGGGTACGCCGCGTGGAACCTGGAGTACCGGCGGGCACTCGCCGGGGGCGGCTGGCCTGGCACGTTCGAGGACCTCGCTGCCGGGATTGACCTGCTCGCGACGCTGCCGGTGGACACCTCCCGGGTGATCGCGGTCGGGCACAGCGCGGGCGGGCACCTGGCGGCCTGGGCGGCGGGCAGGGACAAGCTGCCGCAGGGCACTCCTGGCGCTCCCACGAGCGGGGAGCCAAGCCGGGCCGGCGGGAGTGGCCGGGCGTTCGTCGCGGTGACCGGAGTCGTGTCCCAGGCCGGGGTGCTCGCGCTTGCCGACTGCGCGCGAGAGCGGGTCGGTGGCACGGCAGCGCTCGACCTCATGGGCGGCGGCCCCGACGAGTTGCCAGGGGAATACCGGCTTGCCGACCCGATCGCCGCGGTGCCGCTCGGTGTCCCCGTGCGCTGCCTGCACTCCCGCGCCGACGGGGACGTGCCCTACTCCTACAGCGAGCGTTACGTCGCCGCCGCGACAGCCGCCGGCGGCCGGGCCACGCTGACGGAGACCCACGGCGACCACTTCACGCTTATCGATCCCGCGTCGCCGGACTGGGCGGCGGCGATCGCCGCGCTGCAGGAGCTGCTCTCCTTACCGGGCGCCGTGCATCCCCAGCGCTCAGGCACAGAGCGCGATCATTTCCTGACGCCGGGGCCAGGGCTCGCCTCGCCAGGGCCCGAGCCGGGGCTGGGCCCGGCGGGCGGGGCGAGCCCTCGGGCGAGGAGTTCCAGCACGTCGTCCAGTACGTCCTCAGGTACTTGCCCGCCCGCGGTCCAGTCGGCCCAGCGCATGCCGACGAAGTTGCCGATCCCCGTGTAGGCGTACGCGATGACCTCCGGGTCGTAGCGGGCGTCGACCTCGCCGGCGAGCTGGGCAACGCGCACGCCACGCGAATAGCCCCGGGCCAGGTGCTCGTAATACTCACGGAACAGCGCGGGTGCCACGAATTCCGACTCGCGCACGATCCGGTCCATCCAGGGACGCTTCGACATCATCTCGAAGTACACGCGGAAGCACTCGCGTTCCCGCGTGCGCTGGCTTTCGCCGGCTTGCGCTAGCGCCGCCTTCATCGCCATCCTCAGGTCCGCGTTGATCGCCCGGACCACGGCGGCGAAAATTTCCTCCTTGGACCCGAAGTAGGCGTAGAAGCTGCCGGTGGCCATCCCGGCCCTTGCGCAGATGTCCGCGACCGTTGTCCGGCCGTAACTGCGCTGGCCGAAGAGTTCCTCTGCGGCCGCCAGCAAGCGCTCTGCCGGCGGCCGCTCGTCGGTTGTCATGCTGCGTTCGCTGTCCAGGGTCAGGGGGCGGGGATACCGCTGGCCGGTGCCTGAACCTCAGTTCCGGTGTAGGTGGTTATCGCGCCGGCCGCGGTTGTGTCCGTGACGAGGACCGATCCCTGCTGCGTCAGGACACCGTTGTTGATGATACCGATGTAGGCGCCGGTGGCACCGTCGTGATCTGTCGCGGAATACGCGAGCGGGGCGACGAAGGGACCCTGCGGGAGCCCGCTGTTGATCGCCGACACCAGGTCGGCCCTGGTCGGGTTCCTGCCCGCCTTGAGCATCGCCTGCACGAACGTGTACGCGGCGCCCATGCCGTAGAACACGTTGCCGTCGAATGGTGCTTTCGCGTCGTACTGGTCGTGAACCTTCTTGAACAGCGCGGTCCAGCTGTTGCTCGTGTCGCCGACCGACGGCGCGTAGCCATCACTGATTATCCCGGTGGTGAGCGCGTTCCCGTTGACGGTCGCGCCGCCCTGCTTCGCGAACGACTCGAGCAGCCCGGACAGGGTGATCGGGTCGGAGCCGACGTTGCTGACCACGAGCGCCGGGGTGAAGCCGAGCTTGAGGCTGTTCAGCTTCAGCAGCGCGGTGAACGCGGGAATGGAGAACGCGACGACTACCTGGGCGCCCGACGCGCGCAGGGCCGTGACCTGCGGCGCCACGTTGACGTTGGTCGGGACGTAGCTTTGCCTGCTGACCACCATCGACTTCGGGATCTCATAGTCGAGGCCCTTGACGCCGTCCATGCCGAACTCGTCGTCCTGGTAGAAGTAGCCGATTTTCTTGCCGGCGAAGTGCTTGGCCACGTACTGCCCGAGGATCTTCCCCTCGCGTATGTAGTCAAGCTGCCAGCCGAACGTCTCAGGGGCCGTCGTCGGGGCGTTCCAGCAGTCGCACCCGGAGGCGACGAACACGTCGGGGACCTTCTGTGAGTTGAGGTAGCTCAGCACGGCCAGGTGGGTGGGGGTGCCGAGGCCGTTGAATATCGCGTACACGTTGTCCTGGAGCACCAGCTGGCGCACGACCTGAGACGTGTTGGTCGGGTTGTAGCCGTCGTCGAGGTACTTGTACACGATCTTGCGGCCGTAGACTCCGCCGTGCGCGTTGACGTACGCGAAGTACGCGGCCGACGCGGGCGCGATCTCGCTGTAGCCGGGCGCGGCTGGCCCGGTGAGCGGCTGGTGGCTGCCGATGGTGATCGTGGTCGCCGTGATGCCGGGCGCGGATGCGGTCAGGGCCGCGCTTGAGCTGCTGCCCGCGCCCTGGCTGGCGCCAGAGCTACTAGAGCCAGAGCTGCAGGCGGCAACGGTGAGCGCGGCTACCGCCACGGCGGCAATGGCTGGCACGCGAAGCCGACGTGATCTCTTCATTGAGTGCCTTCTTTCTTGTGGGATTCCGGAGGATCGCTCCCCCGGGCTAGCAGAGCCTCGTGCTGACTGGCCGACGCCTTGCCGGCCGGAGGCGTGACATCCGGCACGGATGCCTCACGCCAGGTGCGGGCGGCGGAGATACCGACGAGGCCGAGAAGCCATCGCACTCCGCCCTGGATTCCCTGCGGGAAGACGAGCATGACGAGGATGAGCACGACACCGTAGGCCGCGATCGGGATGTTGGACGCGACGGAAGTCGACAGGCCGTGGCTGGTGGCCACGTCGGTGGCATAGGTCGGCACAAGGACGATCACCAGGCTTCCCCAGACCGCACCGGGCAGGGTGCCCAGGCCGCCGATCACCGCGGCGGTCAGCAGCGCGATCGAGAGCGTGATCGTAAAGGCGCCAGGCGCGACCAGCTCGGTGACGATGGCCAGCAGCGCGCCGGCCATCCCCGCGCAGGTGGCGCTCACGATAAAGGCGAGGACGCGCGCCCTGGCCACGTTCACGCCTGCCAGCGCGGCGGCCACCTCGTCGTCGCGCACGGCGCGCCAGTTGCGGCCGACCCTGCTGCGGCTCAGGTTCGCCAGCAGTACCAGGGTGACCAGCGCCACGGCCGAGCAGACCCACGCCTGCCACCTGGTCAGCGGGAAGTTCACGCCGAGAAAGCCCGGCGTGGTGAAGACGACATTCAGGCCCTGGTCGCCGCCGAAAGTCCCCGGGTAGGCGTACGCGACCGAAGGGAGCGCGACGGCGAGCAGAAGCGTGGCGCCGGCCAGGTACGGGCCGTGCAGCCTGGCCGCGGCCACTCCCACCACCGCCCCGGCGACAGCAGTGGCCACGGCGGCGACCACGAGCACGGCTATGAATGGCAACCAGGTGAGATGGAGTAGCAGCAGCGCGGTCGTGTAGGCGCCGATGGCCATGAACGCCCCGTTGCCAAGCGAGATCTGGCCGCTCAGCCCGGTCAGGACGGTGAGCCCCGCGACGGCCGTCACCTCGATGGCGATCTCGGCGATCTGGTAGTCCCTGAACGCGTTCAGCTTGATGGACAGGATTGCGACTACCACGGCCGTCGCGAGTGCGGCGCCGAGGATCCGCGGCGTTGACCGCATGCTCATACCCGCCGCACCCGGGCGCCGGAGAATATTCCGTTTGGCCGGAACATCAGCACCACGACGAGGATGCCCAGGGCCACAAGCGCGGTCAGGTCCGAGCCCTGGGAGCCCAGGTAACCGCCCGCGTAGCTGAGCGCGACGCCGAGTAGCAGCCCGCCGACGACCGCACCGGCGGGGCTGTCGAGGCCGCCGATCACCGCCGCGGTGAAGCCGAACACGAAGATCGAGTCCATGCTGTTGGGGTAGAGGAACGTTGACGGCGAGACGAGCACGCCCGCGAGGGCCCCGAGCAGGCCTGCCAGTGCCCAGCCCACGGTGATCACGCGGGCCACCCGGATGCCCGACAGGCGCGCGACGGTGGCGTTGAACGCCGCGGCCCGCATGCGGAGTCCCGCACTCGTGTACCTGAACCCGATGGCCAGCAGCAGCGCGGCGGCCAGCACCGCCACTGCGACGAACACGTCGGCGCGCGACACGCCAAGCGGTGTTGACCCGGCTTTTAGCCCGATGACAGAGAATGCCGCGGGGAACGACCGGTACTGGCCGCCGTACAGGATGCCGGCCAGGCCCTCGAGGAGGATGAGCAGGCCGATGGTGATGATCACTGCGTTGAGCTCCGGCTTGCCCAAGGTGGGCCGGATAACGACCAGCTCGGCCACGGCGCCGAGCACGACGCCGGCCGCGAGCGCGACCGCGAATCCGGCCCAGTAGGAGCCCGTGTGGCGGATAACCTCCAGCGCGATGTAGGTGGTGAACATCGCCATCCCGCCCTGCGCGAAGTTCAGCAGCCGGGTGCCCCGCCAGATCAGCACCAGAGACAGCGCTATCGCGGCGTAGATCATCCCGAAGCTGATCCCGCTGAGCGTGAACTGCAAGAACTCGACCACTCGCTTCCTCCTCTCCGCTTGGGCCAAACAGTGCGACTAGAACCCGAGGTAGTGATGGCGCAGCGCGACGTCGGCGGCGAGCGCACGGGCCTCGGCCGCGGCGACGACGCGGCCGAGGTTGAGCACCACTCCCCGGTCCGCGACCGCGAGCGCGGCACGCGCGTTCTGCTCGACGAGCACGATGGTGATGCCGTTCTCCCGGGACGAGCCGCACCACCATGTCCATGACCTGCGTCATGACCCTTGGCGCAAGGCCGAGCGACGGCTCATCGAGCAGCAGCACGCGCGGGCGGGCCACCAGGGCGCGCGCTATCACGAGCATCTGCCGCTCGCCGCCTGACAAGGTGGCGGCCAGCCTGCGGCGACGGTCCGCGAGCACGCTGAAGCGCTCGTATGCTTCGGTCAGCGCGGCGGCCCGTTCCGCTCGCCGCCAGCCGATGCCCGGCCAGGACATCATGCCGATCCGCAGGTTTTCTTCCACGGTGAGTTCCGCGATGACGCCCTGCCCCTCAGGGACATGCGCGATTCCGGCTCTGGCCATGTCCTCGGGGCCACGCCCGGCCCGGTCCGTACCGTCGAGAAGGACCCGCCCGCTGCGCGGTCGCACCATGCCGCTGATCGCCCGGAGCAGCGTGGTCTTGCCCGCGCCGTTGGCGCCGAGCACCGCCGTGATGGTGGCCGCATCCGCCGTGATCGTGACTCTGTCGAGCGCCACAACCTCGCCGTAGCCCGCCACCAGGTCCTCGACCTCGAGCGACGCCGAGCCATGGGACTGGTCACCTTGGGTGCCTTGGGCCCCGGTTGCGCTACTCACCCTCAGATCCGCTCGCGCCGAGGTAAGCGGCCGTCACCGCCGGATCGGCTTGTATCTCCTGCGGGGACCCGCGGGAGATCACCTTTCCGAAGTCCAGGACGACGAGCGAGTCACAGACGGACATCATCAGGTCCATGTGGTGCTCCACGATGACGAGGGACGTCTCCGCGGCGAGTTCGCGAATGAGCTTGCCTAGTTCGTTGAGCTCGACCTCGGACAGACCGCTGGCGGGCTCATCGAGCAGCAGGATCTTCGGCTGGGCCGCGAGCGCCCGCGCCAGCGCGATCTTCTTCCGCATGCCGAAGGGCAGTTCGCCGGGCCTGGCGTCCGCCACCCCGGCCGCCCCTACCCGGTCAAGTGCCTGCCGTGCCTCCTGCCGCAGCCTGCGCTCGTCCTTGCCGGAGCGGGGCAGTCCAAGCAGTGCCGACCAGAATCCAGCCGTGGCCCGGCAGTTCGCGCCGATCATGACGTTCTCGATGGCTGACAGTCGATCGAACAGGCCCACCCCTTGCAGTGTCCTGGCGATGCCAAGCCCAGCTAGCCGGTGCGGGCGCAGGTTGTGGTAATGGCGGCCGTCGATGAGTACCTGGCCCTCGTCGGGCCGGATGAAGCCGCACAAGACGTTCAGCAGCGTCGTCTTGCCTGCCCCGTTCGGCCCGATGACGCCGACAACCTGGCCGGGCGCGACCGTGAGCGATACGGCGCTAAGCGCCGTCAGCCCGCCGAAGCGCACACTCACGTCGCGGACCTCGAGAACTGAACTGTGCTTCATTACACAAGTCCCAGCTTCGCTAGGCAGGACTACCTGACTATGAAGCCTTATTCAAGGTGTCGCTTGGGCAATGGGCAAGTCCGCACGCGGCAGTTGTCACTGATTCGTGTCTCAACCGTGACGCACGGTTGGGGCGCGGAACCGCGGCGCCGAGCCAAGCTCGGTGCACCCGGCAGGTCGATGTAGTAAGCCGGGGCGGAATCCGTCGAGGTGGCCCAGGCGCCCAGCGGTGGTTAGAGACGGGAACGGATCTCCCAGAGGTCGGGGAACGCGGGGCGGAACAACGTGGAGCGCAGGTAGTCCGAGCCGGCGGAACCGCCGGTGCCCGTCTTCCTGCCGATGATGCGCTCGACCATCTTGACGTGCCGGTACCGCCATTCCTGCACGCCCTCGTCGATGTCCACGAGGGCCTCGCACACCTCGGCGGGCTCGCCCGCGTCGGCGTAGACGGCCAGCAGCGTCTCCTGCACGGCCTCGTTCCCGGTCCACGGCAGTGCCGGGTCGTGGCCGAGTGCCTCTTCCGGCACCAGGTACCCGCTGGCCGTCAGGTAGCGCAGGAGGGACGCAAATACTGGGCGCCTGGCCATGATCTCCGCCAGCTTCTGGTCGATGACGGACCTGCTGAAGTCGCGGCGGCCGAGGACCGCCTCCAGGTAGCGGAACTGGATGGACTGGAACCCGCTCGAACTGCCAAGCTCCGGGCGGAAGCTGGCGAACTGCTGGGGGGTCATCGTCTCCAGGATGTCGAGCTGGCCGACCACGGTCTTGAGGATCTTGGCGATGCGCCTGGCGGTGCCGAGCGCGGGTGCGCCGTTGCCCGCCTCAAGGCGGGACTGCAGCAGCGCCGCCTCGTGCAGTACCTGCTTGAACCACAGCTCGTAGACCTGGTGAATGATCACGAAGAGCAGCTCGTCGTGGGACTCGGTCTGCGGCACCTGACAGGAAAGCAGCTCATCCAGGCGCAAGTAGGTGCCGTAGGTCAGGTCATCCGTGGAGCTCATCGGGCGCCACCCTCGACCTCGCCAGCGACCACCAGCACGTTGACTCGCATGTTCCCCCAGAGCCGCAGAACCACTCGTTACCCTGATCTACCCTTACCCGCCTGGACCGACCGCAGCCGTAGGCGACCCGCGGCCGGTTGGCCCCAGCACCTGCGTCAACCATCGGTCGCCTCAGTCGAGTGCCTGCCTGGCAACGGCTGGGGGGTTGCGGCCGGACAGCAGCCAGCCGACAGCGGTGGCTGCCACAGGCACCACGGCGATCGTGATCGCGAGCTCCACGACGGGCACCTGGCCGGAAAAGCCGCCGCCCACCTGCCGGTGACCGGCGGCCAGCGCGAGGTAGGCGGCGGCCGACCCCAGCAGCGTGCCAAGGAGGGCGAGCGCCCCTGCGGTCGTGGCGGTAAGTACGCGGCGCGTCGCGGAAGTCGCCCCGATGGCGGTGAGCGTGCGTACCTCGCCCGCCGCCTCGGTACGGATCAGCCCGACCGCCATCGCGAGCACGCCGAGCGCGATCAGCGCTCCGGCGGCGGCCGCCGCCGCGCTGATCGTGCCGAGCGAAGCCTGAGCATTCCTTGACTCAATGGCGAGCCCTGCCTTGGCGGCCGCGTCCTGTGCCGCGGTGAGCTGCGCGGCGGACAAAGTCTGCGTTGACTCGATCAGCCAGCCGGACGGTATCTGCGTCCAGTGCTTGCCGGCCAGAGCGCTCTGCGTGATGAGCGAGGCGGGATATGAACCATAGCCGGGAGCGTGAATCTGCTGCACGTGGGCGGCATTCCAGGCCGAGGTGATCGTGGTGAGCACGGGCGAGCCGGCCTGGTCGGTGAGGATCTCACTGACCGGGTTGATCCTCGCCGGATCGATGCCCAGCAGGCTCAGCACCCCTGGCGTCGCGACATACAGGGGCACTGAGGTGTAAACACCGCCGCGGCCGGCGGCGGGGTGGAGCGGGGCGTTGAGGCTGACGACTGGTTGCTGCCCGCCAGGCTGCGGCTTGTCGGCCGGGTCGACGGGCATTTCCAGCGGGATCACGGTGGCGTGGCTGAGCGAACCGGCGATCTGGCGCACCGCGGCGGTCAGGGTCCCCAGTTCGCCTTGTGTGCGGATGGGCACCGTCTGGTTGTTGCCAGCCTGGCCGATCCAGGCGATCAACTGGTTGCCCGGCAGGTTGCCTGCGTCCGCCGCGGTCTTGTCGGCAGCCGCGCTGAGCATGATCGCGACGGCGATCCCGAGGGCCAGGCTGATCGCGGCCAGCGCCGCGCTCGACCGGGCCTGGTAGCGGGTCAGGTCACGCAGCGCCAGTCGCACCGCCACCGGCGCCCGTCGGCCAAGCGCGGTGAGCAGGCGGATGCCCAGCGGGCTGATGAACAAGACCCCGAAGGCCATCGCCGCCGCGCCGAGGATGATCAGCGGGCCGCTCGCCTGGTTGGCCAGCCACAGGCAGGTTACGCCCACCGCGATCAGCAGCACGCCCAAGATCGCGGTGTGATGCGCGGGGCGAGGCTTCAGCGGCCGGGCGGAAAGCGCGTTGACGACCGGAACCCGGGACGCGGTTCGCGCGGGCCACCAGGCCGAGGCCGCCGCCGTTGCCACGGCGAGCAGCATCCCGCCGGCGACCAGGTCCCAGGGGACGGCGAACCGGTCGATGCGGTGACCCGCGAATGCCTCAAGGCGCGGTGCCGCTGCGAACCACGCGATCAGGCCGACGACCGCGCCGGACACGGCGGCGATGACGCCCACCAGCACCCCGCTCACCACCATGACGACCTGTAGCTGCCCGCGCGTAGCGCCGATCGCCGCGAGCATCCCCAGCTGCCGCTGGCGCCGTGCGGCCATGACGGCAAAGGCCGCGGCGGCGACCAGGGAGACGAGCAGCAGCAGGACCGTGACCCCGCCGAGCGCTCCCGCCGCGACAGTCTGCTGGGTGCTGGCGCCGCGCGCTTGCGAGGCCAGCTGGCCGTGGAAGGAGGAGCTGAAGGCGGCGAACGCTTCAGGGCTGGCGTCCAGCAGGACCGTCACTTCCTGGGGTGGCCCGGCGGCCGCCGGCGGGACCAGAACGAACTGGTCGTTCAGGTCGCTGGGATTCTCCACGATGCCGGTGACCGTCTGGCGGTGTCCGGGAAGAGAAAGCACCGAGCCGACCCGGACCTGTAGCTCGGCGGCCGTCCCGCCGGTAACGGCGACCTGCCCGGGACCTGCCGGATAGTGCCCCTGGACCAGGGCGATCATCGGGCCGGTGTAAGGCCCACCCGGGTCCAGGGCCCGGTACTCCTCGGTCTTGGTGGAACCGGGGACGGCCACGAACTGCCGGCCGATCACTTGAACGGCGCCGAACGCCTTCTTCGCCTTCGCGACATCCGCCGCGATCGCCTGCTGGGTGGGGCCGGTGAACTGCAGCAGGTAGTCGGCGGAGCCGAACTGCGGCCCCGGCAGGGACGCGACGTTGTAAGCGGCCGCGACGCTGAAGGAGGCCGCGGCGGCGGTCAGCGCGAGCAGTGTCACGACCAGGACCTGCTGCCGCCATTCCCGGCGCAGCAGCCGCCATGCCCACCGGGCAAGTACCCGCCAGCTGGTTGCCGTCCCGTTGGCTGGCCTGGGCATCGCCTGGCGCTCGGGCGCGGTGATGCTCATTGCCTGGGGCCTTGGGTCAGGATCGGACCGGGGCCGGATGTCGCCTGGGTCTGGTCGATGACCCGTCCGTCCTGCAAGAACACGACGCGGTCGGCGCACGACGCCAGTTTCGCGTCATGGGTTACCACCACGCCTGCCACGCCGCGCCGGCAGATGGCGGCAAGGAGCAGCATGACGCCCTCCGCGTTGACCGAGTCCAGCGCGCCCGTCGGCTCATCGCACAGCAGGAGCTGGCGGTCGCCGACCACCGCGCGGGCGATCGCAACCCGCTGGCGTTCACCGCCGGAGAGCTCATCGGGGAAGTGGCGGGCCCGCTCGGCGACGCCCAGCTCGGTGAGGGCCTTCATCCCGGCCGCGTGCGCCGCCCTGGCCGGGACGCCGTCAAGCTCCAGCGGAACGGTGACGTTCTCGATGGCGCTGAAGCCAGCGAGCAGGTTGAAGTCCTGGAAGACGTAGCCGATGAGGCGGCGGCGCAGCTTCGCCTGGCTGTTTCGCGACATACTCGACAAGTCACTGCCGTTTACGCGCACCTGGCCACTGGTCGGGTCCTCGAGGCTGCCGGCGATGGTGAGCAGCGAACTCTTGCCGGAGCCGCTCGGTCCCATGACCGCCACCAGCTCCCCGCGGGGTACCGAGAGGTTCACTTGCCGCAGCGCGTTGACTTGCGCGGTGCCGGTCCCGTAGGTCTTCGACACCTCCGTCATTTCGAGCATTGCCGTCATCGGTTCTCCACGTACTGCTTCAGGCGGATATCGGCCGTGTCGAGCCAGCGGACGATGCCCTCCAACCGGAACATCTCGGCATCGGCGATGAGCGCGAGCCCGATGTCGTCCTTGGCGGCAGCTGCCTTCAGCCGCCAGTAGCGCTGCATCAGTTCGATCGTGTGCCGCCGGTGCGCCTGGACGATCTCATGCACGTCCGCCCCTGGCACCCGCAGGCTGATCAGCACCTTGATGAGGAGCTCATCCCGTGGCGGGGGAAGGCCCTCAGGCGGCGTCCTGAGCCACTCCTGCAACTCCTCCCCGCCGGCCGGGGTAATCGTGAACCTCTTGCGCGGGCCCGCCTCACCCTCGTCATCTGATGCCACAAGCCCGGCGCGCTCAAGGCGCTGCAAGGTGATGTAGACCTGGCCCACATTGAGCGGCCAAACCTCACCGGTTTGCTCGACGAACTCCTGCTGCAGCAGCAAGCCATGCTTCGGCTCCGAACTGAGCAGGGCCAGGAGGGCGTGCCTGACGCTCACGAGCCGGGTCTGCCTAGCTTCATAACCGTTAGCATAACGGTTATAGTAGGCGCCGCCAAGCAGGTTGCCTTCCCTACTTGGGGACCTATCGGCGGGGCGCGTAGGCGGCGAGGAAGATGCGGACCGCCTCGCTGGCGAGCCTGTCCCGCTCGGGGACCGACGGGCGCTCGTGCGGGTAGAACTGTGCCCTGTCCTGCGGTATGGCCAGAACGAGATAGGCGAAGTGCGCGGCGGCGAAGCGCGGATCGTCGGCGGCGAGCAGGCCGCGCTCGATGTAGGCCTGCAGGACGTTCGCGACGACCTCGATGGCGCGGGCGGGGGCTTGTTCGAAGTAGGTCTGCGCGAGGTCGGGGAACCGTTCGGCTTCGGCGATGATTAGCCGCCGCAGCGCGAGGACATGCGGCTGGAGCACACCGTCGATGTATCGGCGGGCGAGGTCGGTGAGGATGATCCGCAGTTCCTCGTGCGAGGCAACCTCGGTGCTGCGCAGGACTGAGGTCATGTCGGTGATGATCGCCTCGGAGTTGCCGGTTACGCCGAGCACGATGGCGCGGAACAGCTGCTCCTTGTCAGCGAACTGCTTGTAGACGGTTTGCTTGGAGACCGCGGCGTCGGCGGCGACCTGATCCATGCTCGTGTTGCGGTAGCCGTCGCGAAGGAACAGCGCCGTCGCGGCCTCCATGATCGCCTGGCGCTTGCGGGCGGACCGGCCGGCTTCAGCTCCGCCGGGCGTGATTCGCACACCGCCGCCTGCCGACGGCCCCGTGGGACCACCACCTGTACCGGTACGCATGTGCTCCACGGCTCGGCTCGACACTGAAAACCTCCTCGAATGAATGGTACTGGACAGTCTAGGACTATTATGATGGTACTGGACGGTCTAGTTTCGATCGTAAAAGGGGAGGCGACAGCGATGACAGCGAGCGTCGCATTCGACACGACGGTGACCGCGACCGGCAACAACACCGGCATCGTGGTTCCTGACGAGATCATCGAGCGGCTCGGCGCGGGTCGGCGGCCGGGCGTCGTCGTGAACGTGAACGGCTACGAGTACCGGAACACCGTCGGGGTCATGGGCGGCAGGCACCTGATCAGCATCAGCGCCGCGGTCCGCAAGGACACCGGCCTGAAGGCCGGCGACCCGATCCGCGTCGTCCTCACCCTCGCCGAGCGCCCCCGCGAGGTCGCCGTACCCGACGACCTGGCCGCCGCCCTGTCCGCCGACCCGGCCGTGGAGGCGTTCTTCTGGAAGCTGTCCGGCAGCCTGCAGCGCTACCACGTCGACAACATCAACGCCGCTAAGACCACGGAGACACGGCAACGGCGCATCGACAAGGCGGTCACGCTATTCCGAGAGGGAAAGCAACGGTGATCTCCGGCCGCTCGCGTGCCCCGATGGCCTGCCCGCGCGGACGCGGTCATTTCGAGCACGTCGACCGAGCACACGGCCTGGCCGCGCAGGCGGCATCACCCGCGCGGCCCTGCCGTCCCTGCTCAGCCAGCCGAGCCCGATCTCCGCGGCTGAGTCATACTGCTTGGCATGCGGGCGCAGCGCCTGCTCGGCGAGTTCCCCCGGCAGCAGTGTCCGCCAGCCGGACCCGAAGCGGACCAGGTCCGGCCCGGTCGACCACAGCCCGCCCGCGCTCTGCAGCGCGAACACCGACAGCGGCTCGGGCTCGAACAAGCCGTCCCGCTCAAGCCGGTAGCCACGTGCCGCGTCCGGCGAGACCGGGGCCCGCGCCGGGAACCACGAGTCGGCCATGCCGAGCGGTTCGAGGACGAGCCGGGTCGCCGCCTGCGCGAATGAGGTTCCGGTGAGGTCGGTGATGAGCTGGCCGAGCACCGCGTAGCCGCCGTTGCTGTAAGCGAACTCGCCGCGCGGCCCCGAGCAGCCGGCAACCGGCCCGAGCACGTCGGCGACGTCCGCCACCGAGTCGGCCCACCCCGACGGCGGGCTGTCGACGCCGCCCGTGTGCGAGAGCAGTTCCCGCACGGTGACGGCGTCATCGGCCAGCCGCAGCGAGCGCAGGTGCCTGTTGACCGGGTCGTCGAGCGCGACGGCGCCCTCCGCGACCAGGCACAGCACGGCCGTGGACGTGACGAGCGTGGTGATCGACAAGGCAGGGAAACGGTGGCCGGGGCCTAGCGGCACGTTCCGCTCGAGGTCGGCCAAGCCGCGTGAGCACGCCCACACATCGAAGGCCGGCCCGCTGCCCCAGTCACCCGCCGCCGTCAGCCCGACCAGGCCGAGCTCCGCATAGGAGTCCTCCACGATGCCGGGCACCTGCTCGGGCACCGGCCCGAAGCTCGCCGCAGGCGGCTGCGCGACCCGCGGGTCGGTCGCGGGGGCGCCGCCAGGGAAGAGAGCCAGGACGGTGAGCAGGTGCGGGGCCTCCGGCTCGACGTCGGCCTCTACCACCAGATCCGCGACCTTCGCGCGCAGATGAAGTCGAGTCGGCGTCGATGACAACCAGGTCCTCGCGCAGCTTCGCCGCCACGCCCCCCAGGATCGCGGCCGCCGTTTCGGGCGGCACGAGGCTCAGGAGGTGCTCGGTGAAATGCTCGCTCAGCTCGTCGCGGGACGGTGCGGTCCAACCCGGCGCGCCGGCCTCGCCGTACCGGCCGAAGACCCAGCGCACCTGCGCGAGCGCGTGGCTACGTTCGGCCTCGGCGGCCATGTGCTCCTTGAGCGCGGCCCAGCTGCTCATCCCGTGCTCACGGGCGACGGCCAGCTGGGCGTCGTGCAGGGTGGTGAACTCTCCCGCGGCCAGCCGCCGCTTCGCCTCGAGCTTGCTGTGACGCAGGCTCAGCCGGTCCGGGAGGTCGCCAGCAGATCCGAATTCAGCCCGGCGCAGCCGCGAGTCAGCCGCACCCGTTCGGGAGATTCAAGATCTGGTATCCCGAACGGGTGCGGCTGACTTTCGCGGCTCAGCCTCGCTCTCATTCCCAGCGGAAGAGGCGCCAGGCGAGCAGGCCGAAGGCCACCGTGTAGCCCGCCAGGATGGCGAGCCCGCCGGCGGACGGCCACTGGCCTGCCATGCTGTGCTGCAGGGCGGAGACGGCCGCGCCAAGTGGCGTGTCGTCGCCGGCGCGGCGCAGCGCGGCGGACATCGTGGCCTGCGGCACCCACAGGCCGGCGAAGAACATCAGCGGTAGGAAGATCATCGTGCCGACAGCGCCAGCGACGCGGGCCGTGCGGGCGAGGGACGCGATGAGCAAACCGAGGCTGAGCATGGCGGCCGAGGTCAGGACCAGCGCGAGAATGAAGCCGGCGGGCTGGCTGGGCAGCGACACGCCGAATGCGGCGTCGCCGACGATGAGGATGCCGAGCGTGGCGATCAGCGTCACCGACATGTTGACCGTGAGCTGCGCGAGCAACAGGCGGCCGGCGCCGACGGGCGTGGCGTTCAGGCGCCGGAGGATGCCGCGCTCACGGTAGCCGGCGAGGACCGGAGCCAGGCCCTGGAGGGCGAAGGTCGAGATGGTGAACGCGATGAGGATCGGCTCGTAGGTGGCGACCAGGCTGAGGCCGCCGAGCGCCTTGTCCGGACCGTGAGAGAAGCCGCCCATGATGGACAGCAGGACGATCGGGAAGGCGACGCCCCACAGCAGCGGGACGATCTCGCGGACCAGGAGCTTGGCTTCGGTACTGACGAGGTTACGGAAGGCGGAGCGCTGGCTGTCACGGTGCTCGCTGTCACGGGGCATGCGCGCCGGCTCGGTGGTGATGGCGGTCATGATGCTTCTCCTGTCGTGAGGGCCACGATCGCGTCGTCGAGCGTGGCGTGGCTGGCGCTGCTGCGGTCGATCAGCTCGTCCGGGCGCCCGCAGGCGACGACCCGGCCGGACTGGATGAGAGCGACCCGGTCGCAGAGGCGCTCGGCCTCGTCGGCGTAGTGGGTGACGAGCAGGACGGTAACGCCGTCGTCGCGCAGCTCCTTGACGAGCCGCCAGCCCTCCCGCCGTGCGGCGGGGTCGAGGCCGGTCGTCAGCTCGTCGAAGACGACGAGGCGGGGACTGCCGACGAGGGCCAGGGCGATCGAGAGCCGCTGCTTCTGCCCGCCGGACAGCTTCCGGTAGCGTGTGTCGCGCTTTTCCGTCAGGCCAAGGCGAGTGAGGAGCGCCTCGGTGTCGGCGTGCCTTGGGTAGAAGGACGCGTACAGGTTGATCGCCTCGGTGACGGTGATCTTGTCGGGCAGCTGGCTCTCCTGGAGCTGGACGCCGACCAGTTGCCGTGCCTCGGTGCGGTCCCGGTAGGGGTCGATGCCGAACACCCGGACCGTGCCGCCGTCGGGGTGGCGCAGCCCCTCGGCGCACTCGACGGTGGTGGTCTTGCCCGCGCCGTTCGGGCCGAGGATGCCGAAGATCTCGCCCTCGTTGACGCGCAGGCTGAGGTCGTCGACCGCGACCTTCTGGCCGTACCGCTTGCGCAGGTTGCTGATCTCAAGCGCGATGGCGCCGGTCCGTGTCATGACTGCTCCCGGTGGGCAACGATGTCGAGGTTGATGGTGAGCCTGCGCGCGGCGAGGCCGCGGTAGGTGGTGATGCCGAAGTCGTAGCGGTCGATGCCGGCGTGGGCGCTCGCGCTGAGCGTCGTGCCCGCGTCGCGGGCCGCCAGCGCGGTGATGCGGGCCTCGACCAGGCGGGTGACGCCACGCACCTCAAGCTCGCCGCGCAGCGACCACTGCCCTTGGTCCTGCAGGAGATCCGTCGAGGTGAACGAGAGGCTGGGGTAGGCCTCGGCGTCCAGGAGCTTCGGCGACAGCACGGCCGCGTCGCGGGCCGCGTTGCCTGACTGGAAGCTTGACGCCGAGAAGCGGGCCTGCACGGTGGACGCCGCCGGCGGCTCGCTGACCAGGATGCGCCCGTCCCGCAGGGCCAGCGTGGCTCGGACGGCGCCGAGGCCGAAGAAGTGCCTGGTGCGGATGGTGACGGTGGAGCCTTCCTGGCTGATCCGGTAGCGGCCCGGCCGCGGGATGTCGATTCGCTGGCTGGAAACGTCTGCTGTGGTCATGACAGCCATCGTTCGCCCCGGGGGCCGGCGCGCACATCGGCCGGTAGCCGGCGGCCCGGCCGGCCTTGGTCGACTCGGCGCATACTTTGGTCGGTGGTCGCTGACAGGGCGTAATCGTAGACTTGGCAGCTGTGCAGGCCGCCCCAGTATCGTCCGCGACCACCGCCGCCAGGGAAGATCGCGGCGGCCGGCGCGGCGCGCGCATCGACCCGGTCATCTGGACATGCGCCATGGCCGTGCTCGTCGGGGCGACGATCGTCGGCAGCGGCACCGGGACCTATTTCGTCCTCAACGTCGCCGTCGGCGTCGCGAGCCTCGCACTCGTCCCGCTGCTCGCCCGCTGGCCGGTCCAGGCGGCCGTCCTGCTGTCGCTGCTCGCGGCCCTGTCCCCGGCCGCCACCCCGCCCGCCACGATGGCCATCCTGGTCGTCGCCCGGTGGCAGCGGCTCTCCGTCGCCGTCGCCGTCGCTGGCACCGGGATCGCCGCGCACCTGATCCGCGGCGCCTGGCAGCCATATTCCGGGCTGCCGTACTTCTGGTGGGCGATCCTGGTCTTCGTCGCCTACGCCGCGCTCGTCGGCTGGGGCACGCTGCTGCGCGCGAACCGCGCGCTGATCTCCTCGCTGCGTGAGCGGGCCGAACGCGCCGAGGCGGACCAGGCCAGGCGGGTCTCCGAGGCCCGCACCGCCGAGCGGGCCAGGATCGCCCGCGAGATGCACGACGTGCTCGCGCACCGGCTGTCACTGCTCGCCACCTACGCCGGCGCGCTCGCCTACCGGCCCGACGCGCCGCCCGACCAGGTCTCCCGCGCCGCCGAGGTGGTGCGGTCCGGAGTCCACCAGGCCCTGGACGAGCTGCGGGAGGTCATCGGCGTGCTGCGGGACGACTCGCTGCCCGGCCTCGCGGCGGCCAGCCGGCCGCTGCCCGGCATCGCCGACCTGCCTGAGTTGATCGGGGAGTCCCGCGCGGCGGGCATGCGGGTCGAGACGGGCGGGGCGGCCTGGGCGGCGGCGGGGCTGCCGGACGTCGCCGGGCGGACCGCGTACCGGGTCGTGCAGGAGGGGCTCACCAACGCCCGCAAGCACGCGCCAGGCCAGCCGGTCACCGTCACGCTCGGTGGCGGTCCTGGCGAGGGTCTCGACGTGTCGGTCGTCAACCCGGCCGGCCAGGCCTCGGCCGGCCCCGCCTTCCCCGTGCCGGGAAGCGGTACCGGGCTGATCGGGCTGACCGAGCGGCTTGAGCTGGCGGGCGGCGGGCTGGACTGGCGGAACTCCGATGGCGAGTTCCGGCTCCGCGCGTGGCTGCCCTGGCCGGAACCCGCCGGCCTTGACGCGCCCGTGCCTGGCGTAACTTCGCCCGGCGCGACTTCGCATGGAGTGACGCCGGGAGGCGCGGCGGAGCACAATGTCACACGTGCCAAGTACGACTGACGAGATCCGCGTCCTGCTCGTGGACGATGACGCCCTGGTGCGGGCCGGCCTGTCGATGATGCTCAACGGCGCGGGCGACCTGGTCATCGTCGGCGAGGCCGGCGACGGCGACCAGGTTCCCGCCGCGGTGGCGAAGCACCGGCCCGACGTCGTGCTGATGGACCTGCGGATGCCCCGGGTGGACGGGATCACCGCGACCCGCCGGCTGCGCCGCGCGCCGCAGCCACCCGAGGTCATCGTGCTGACCACGTTCGACGCGGACGAGAACGTGCTCGGCGCGCTGCGGGCAGGCGCCAGCGGCTTCCTGCTGAAGGACGCGCCGCCCGCGGAGATCGCGGAAGCCATCAGGCGCGTCGCCGCGGGCGACCCGATCCTGTCGCCCGCCGTGACCCGCCGGCTGATGCGCCGCGCCGTCGTGCAGGAGGACGCCAAGGAGCAGGCACTGCGGCAGTTGGCCGACTTGAGCCCCCGGGAGCGCGAGGTCGTTGAGGCCATCGCCGGGGGGCAGACCAACGCCGAGATCGCCGCCTCGCTGCTGATGAGCGTGCCCACCGTGAAGGCGCACGTGACCCACATCCTGACCAAGGCCGACCTGGCCAACAGAACCCAGATCGCGCTGCTCGCGCACGACGCCGGCCTGGCATAAGTGGACTGCGCACTGGCGCCCCGTGCCTGCGGGCGTGGAGCTGTGAGTCGTGTTTAGTGGTCTCATGAGGAGCGATCCAGTTGACCGACTCGGGTGACGGGGTGCCCGCCTCGGCGGCGGCGTCGGAGGTTCCGGCGTCGGGCGGGGCGCCCGTGCCGCTGGGGACCGTGCTGCGGGAGTGGGGACGGATCGGCTGCATCGGGTTCGGCGGGCCGCCAGCGCATATCAGGCTGCTGCGGCAGCTGTGCGTGGAGCGCAAGGGCTGGCTGGACGCCCGCGAGTTCGAGGATGCCATCGCGGTCTGCAACCTGATGCCCGGCCCGGCCTCCACGCAGCTGGCCATCTTCTGCGCCTGGCGGCTGCGCGGCCGCCGCGGTGCGCTGATCGGCGGCGCCGGCTTCATCCTGCCCGGCCTGGTCGTCATCCTCGCGCTCGCGGTGCTGTTCGTGGCCGGTTCCCCGCCGCTGTGGGTGCTCGGCGCAGGCGCGGGCGCGGGCGCGGCCGTCCCCGCGGTCGCGGTTCAGGCCGGCTGGTCCCTGCTCTGGCCAAGCTGGCGCAACCGCCGCGCCGACGTTCGCTGGCTCGCGTACCTCGCCGCCGGGCTCGCGGCCGCCGCGACCATCGGCGCGTGGCTGGTGCTCGTGCTGCTCGGCTGCGGGGCGGTTGAGCTGCTCGCGCGCTCGCGTGCCACGGGAGAAAGCGGTGCGGGGGCGGGAGTAAGCCGCCCTCGTTCCGCTGACTCCGGCGGTGCCGGCGAATCGGGAAAGCTCCGCGCGCTCGCGGCGGCGCCCGCGCTGGTTTGGGCGGTTGGCGGCGGGGTGCTGGCGTCCGTGGCCTGGGTGGCGTTCAAGGTCGGCGGGCTGTCGTTCGGCGGCGGGTTCGTCATCATCCCGCTCATGCAGGCCGACGCCGTCAGTCACTACCACTGGATGACCGGCGCGCAGTTCCTCAACGCCGTCGCGCTCGGCCAGATCACCCCGGGACCGGTCGTGCAGACCGTCGCGGTCGTCGGCTACGCCGCCGCGGGGATCGGCGGCGGGCTGCTCGCCTCCGCCGTCGCCTTCGCCCCTTCCTTCCTGCTCGTCCTGCTCGGCGGGCCGCGCTTCGACCAGATCCGCGGCAACACCCGCGCCCGCGCCTTCCTCGACGGCGCCGGGCCCGCCGCGATCGGCGCCATCCTCGGCTCCGCGATCACCCTCACCAGGGAACTGGCGCATCCCTGGCAGTACGCGGTGCTCGCCGGGGCCCTGATCGCGCTGCTGCCGCTGCGGCGCGGGGTGGTGCTGACGCTGCTGGCGGGCGCCGCCGTCGGCGTCACCATCGCCCTGGCCGCGGGAACCGTCTCCCCCTGACCACCGGCGTGCGCGACCCGGTTTGCGTCCGGGCGGTACGGGATCCGTGCGTCGGCCGGCATAAGGTCGAAGAGGCGACTGTCTCGTCGGAGGCAGTCGAAGCGTCGGTGACTCGTCTCCAGCGGGTGAGGGCCGCCCTGGGTGGCCTCGACGACGGCCCGCTCGTAGATCGTCGCCGGCGAAGCCGCGGACCGCGTCAAGGCCGGTGAACCAGGTGAGCGCGGTGAACGCGATCTCCCCGCCCTCGTCGCGGCGCAGCAACTGAGATGCCGCGGAAGCCGCACACCGACCGCAAGTGGCCGCTGACCTCTGACTCGAAGTGGCGCTGGTCGACGGCCGATTCCGCTCGTGCGGCGCCCAGCCGCGCCAGATCCGCGCGATCATGACGGCTATCGTCCCGTAAGCACCGCCAGCGCGAGCCGCGAGCTACTGACCTACCCGGCCGTCGATGCGCTCGCGCAGGAGGTCCGCGTGGCCGTTGTGGCGGGCGTACTCCTCGATCATGTGGACCAGGAGCTCGCGCAGCGAGACCGGCTCGCCCTCGGAGTCCTTGCCGACGAAGTCGAAGTCGTGGTCGGCGACGAATTCGTTGGCGAATGCCATCTCCGCGCGCCAGGCCGCCCACGCCTCCTCGACGACCGCCGGGTCCGCGACGGCGCCGTTGAAGTCGCCGTCCGGGTCGTCTGCCGTCTGGTAGCGCTTGCGCCGTGTTGGTCTCGGCGAAGCGGATCCTGAACCAGGTCCGCTCGACCTCGGCCATGTGCCGGATCAGGCCGAGCAGTGACATGGTGGACGGCTCGACGGAACGCCGGGCGAGCTGCTCCGCGTCCAGGTCAGCGCACTTCAGCTCCAGGGTGAGCCGCTGGCTGCGGAGGAACTCGGTCAGGGTCGCTCGTTCGCCTCCCAGCCTCGGCCCGCCCTCGCGAGGGTCATCCACGGGATCGATGAACAGGTCAGCCCGGTGCTGCGGCGTCGTCATTCAGCTAGGTTATCCCGGTCGCGGGCACGCGGTCACGCCGTCGTTTCCGCACCGGGTCCCGTCAGGCAGTCCTGCGCCGACCGGCGGAAAGCCGCGACGAGGCGGCCGCGGTCGGCGACGCGGGTGGCCAGGATCACATGGCTGGGCGCCACGCCGTGCAGCGGGATCGTCGTGAGGTCCGGGCGGACCTGGCCGTTGTACACGCCAGCCGGGACGATGGCCACGGCCTGGCCGGACGCGATGAGCTCGTTCTTGTCCTCCAGCGCCGCGACGAAGGGGCCGTCGGGGGCCGGGCTGCCGTCGGGTCGCGGGTCAATGCGCCAGTAGGCGTTCCACGCCGGGTCCGCCATCCGCGGGATGGGCTCGTCGGCGATGTCGTCGATGGTGACCGATTCCTTGCCCGCCAGGCGGTGATCCAACGGGACGAGAAGCAGCCGGGGCTCGTCGTACAGGATCGTCACGTGCAAGCCGTCGGTCGCCAGCGGCAGCCGGGTGACCACGGCATCCACTCGGTGGTCGAGCAAGGCTTCGCGCGGCTCGTTCCACTCCAGGTGCAGGGTCTGCACGTCGGCGTCCGGGTGCTGGCGGCGCAGCTGGCGGACGGCCGGGGTAATGATGAGGCCCGGGGTGTAGCCGATCGTGATCCGGCTCGGCTGGGCGGCGGCCTTCGTCGCGGCCGCGGCCTGGGCGGCCGAGCGGAGCAGCGCCTTGGCCTTGGGCAGGAACACCTCGCCGGCCTCGGTCAGCCGGGTGCCCTGGGGGGTCCGGTCGAGCAGGCGGGCGCCGAGCTGCTGCTCAAGGCGGCGGATCTGCCGGCTCAGCGACGGCTGCGCGATGACCAGGTCGGCGGCGGCGCGGCCGAAGTGCCGGTGCTCCGCGACGACCGTGAAGTAGCGGACGAGGCGCAGGTCAAGGTCGGCCGGGGCTGGCAAGCGGTCCGGCGGATCGGGCTGGGTCCTCGGGTCAGAGTCCGGGTCAGGCGGTGAGGATGGCGGCACCCTTCCATGCTAATGTCACGGCCCGTGCCGCGCACGCCCCAACTTATCCGCGGCACGTCCATCCTCTAGTCAGTGAACTGCGGTGATGCCTGATCCGTATCGCGCATTCCGGAACGGGCCTTGGACGCGGGACGGCAGCAGGCCGCATCGTGGAAGTACCGGCCAGGTGCCAGTCAGGTACCCCGTCAGGGCCGGGACAAGAGTGAAGGACTTCCATCATGCGCGTATTCGTGACTGGGGCGACCGGGTTCGTGGGGTCCGCCGTCGTCCAGGAACTTCTCGGTGCGGGACACCAGGTCGTCGGGCTCGCCCGGTCGGACAAGGGCGCCGCCGCCGTGGCGGCGGCCGGGGCCGAGGTCTTCCGCGGATCCCTTGAGGACACCGACGGCCTCAAGCAGGCGGCCGGCCACGCGGACGGCGTGATCCACACCGGGTACATCCATGACTTCTCCGCGACCGCCAACCCGGCGGCGGCCGCCGCGGTGGACGGGCGGACCATCGCCGCCTTCGGCGAGGCGCTCGCGGGAACGGGCAAGCCGCTGGTGATCGCCGCCGGCCTGCCGGCCAAGCCGGGCGTCCTCGTCACCGAGGACGACGCGGCGCCGGAGAACCCCGAGTACCCCCGGGTTTCCGAGCCGGCCGCCATTGCCCTCGCCGACCGGGGCGTGCGGGTCTCTGTCGTGCGGCAGCCGCCGTCGGTACACGGCGAGGGCGACCCCCACTTCGTTACCGCGCTCATCGGCATCGCCCGGGCGAAGGGCCTCGCCGCCTACGTCGGCGACGGCGCCAACGTGTGGTCGGCCGTGCACCGGCTCGACGCGGCGCGGCTGTTCCGGCTGGCCCTGGATTGAAGCAGGGCAGGCGCCCGCCGGGACGCTGCTGAACGCGGTCGGAGACGAGGGCGTGCCCTTCCGGGAGATCGCCGAGGTCATCGGCCGCCACCTGAACGTGCCAGTGAAGTCGATCACCGCGGCGGAGGCGCCCGGTCACTTCGGGCCCGTGTTCGCGCTGTTCGCGCAGTTCGACGCGCCAGCGTCAAGCGCGAGGACGCAGGAGCGGTTCGGCTGGCGCCCGGTCGAGCCCGGGCTCATCGCGGACCTCGACCAGGGTCACTACTTCACCGTTCGGGATCACCCGATCGCTTAACGACAACGGCCCGCGGCCGCGCGGTGACCTCGGCCACAGGCTGGGGGTCCGCCGTCGCGTCGCGGGCCCGTTGTCATCTATAAAGAGACCCATGCGGACTGACGTTGCCATCATCGGGGCCGGGCCGGCTGGCCTGCTGCTCGCCCACCTGCTCGCCCAGGACGGCATCGAGTCGATCGTCGTCGAGGCGCGGACGAAGGAGTACGTCGCCGCGCGGATCCGCGCCGGGATCCTGGAGAGCTCAAGCGTCGACCTGCTGCGCGCCGTGGGGCTCGGCGCGGGGATCGAGGCACAGGGCGACGAGCACCGCGGCATCTACCTGCAATGGCCGTCGGAGCGGCACCACCTCGACTTCGTCGACCTGGTCGGGCGGAGCGTCTGGGTGTACGGGCAGACGCAGGTGCAGGCCGACCTGGTCGCCGCCAGCGACGCCGCCGGGCGGCAGGTGTACTACGACGCGTCCGACGCCGCGCGTGCACGACCTGGAGGCCGACCACCCGTTCGTCACGTTCACCGACTCCTCCGGCACGCCGCAGCGGGTCGACGCGGTGGCGGTGGCGGGGTGCGACGGGTCGTTCGGGCCGAGCAGGGCGGCGATGCCCGCCGGCCAGCGTGACACCTGGGAGCGGGTGTATCCCTACTCGTGGCTCGGGATCCTCGCCGACGTCGCGCCGTCGACCGACGAGCTCATCTACGCCTGGCACCCCGACGGGTTCGCCATGCACTCGATGCGGTCCGCCACCGTCAGCCGCCTCTACCTGCAGGTGCCCAACGGCACCGACGTCGCGGACTGGTCGGCCGACCGGATCTGGACGGCGCTGGCCACCCGGCTCGGGCACGGGCAGGACGGCTGGCAGCTCACGCCCGGGCCGATCACCGACAAGAGCGTGCTGCCGATGCGGTCGTTCGTCCAGTCCCCGATGCGCTACGGGCGGCTGTTCCTGGCCGGCGACGCCGCGCACACCGTCCCGCCGACCGGGGCCAAGGGACTCAACCTCGCCATCGCCGACGTGGCCCTGCTCGCGCCCGCGCTCGGCCGCCTGGTGCGCAAGAACGACACCACGCTGGCGGACGCCTACTCCGACACGGCGCTGCGGCGGGTCTGGCGGTGCGAGCACTTCTCCTGGTGGATGACCTCGATGCTGCACATTTCCGGTGACCCATTTGACGCGCAGCTCCAGCTGTCGCAGCTTAGGTGGGTGACCTCGAGTGCCGCCGGCGCGGCGGGGCTCGCCGAGAACTACGCGGGGCTGCCGATCGGGTTCTAGCCCTTGGAGGGGTGTCGCGCATGGACGCGTCCGCTGACCAGCGGGACTCGGTTGACGTGCTTATCGTCGGGGCGGGCGTCTCCGGCATCGGCACCGCCTACTACCTGCAGCGGGACCATCCCGGACGCAGCTATGCCATCCTTGAGGCGCGCGGCGCGTCCGGCGGGACCTGGGACCTGTTCCGGTTCCCTGGGGTGCGGTCCGACTCCGACCTGCACACGTTCGGGTACGAGTTCCGGCCGTGGCGCTCGGAGGTGGCGATCGCGGACGGCGATAGCATCCTCGCCTACCTGCGGGAAACCGCGGCCGAGTACGGCATCGACCGGAAGATCCGCTACCGCACCAAGGTGCTCGGCGCCTCCTGGTCGTCTTCCGACGCGCGTTGGACCGTGCACGTGGAGAACACGGAGACGGGCGAGCCAGGCACGGTCACCTGCCGGTGGCTGCTGTCCGCGTCGGGCTACTACCGCTACGACGACGGGTACGCCCCGGACTTCGCGGGGCGCGAGCGGTTCGGCGGGCCGGTCGTGCACCCGCAGCGGTGGCCCGCGGACCTTGACTATGCGGGCAAGCGGGTCGTGATCATCGGGTCAGGGGCGACCGCGGTCACGCTTGTCCCCGCGATGGCGCCCGCCGCCGCGCACGTCACGATGCTGCAGCGCACGCCGAGCTACGTGCTGCCGGTCCCGACGCGGGACAAGCTGAACGCGCGGCTGACCGCGCTGCTCGGCGACGAACGCGGTTTCGCGATCACGCGGCGGATGAACGCCTCCCGCCAGGTCGCCATCTGGCGGTTCTGCCAGAAATACCCGAAGGCGGCGCGCAAGGCTGATCAGGTACCTCAACGCCAAGATGCTGCCGGAGGGCTATCCGGTCGACGAGCACTTCCGCCCGCCGTACGACCCGTGGGACCAGCGGATGTGCATCGTGCCCGACGGTGACCTGTTCCGGGTCATTCGCGACGGCACGGCGTCGGTGGTCACCGGGCACATCGAGACGTTCACCGAGGACGGCGTGCTGCTCAAAGACGGGCGGGAGCTGCCGGCCGACATCATCGTCACGGCCACCGGCCTGAACGTGCACGCGCTCGGCGGGATCACGCTGACCGTCGACGGCGATCCGGTGCAGGTGGGCGACCGGATCGCCTACAAGGGGATAATGCTGTCCGGCGTGCCGAACTTCATCTTCGTGTTCGGCTACACAAACGCGTCGTGGACGTTGCGGGTTGGCCTGGTGGGCGAGTACTTCACGCGTCTGCTGCACTACATGGACGCCCACGGCTACGGCTCCGTGACGCCCGTCGCCGACGCGGGCATGCCAACGTCACCATTCACCACCTTCGCCTCCGGGTACATCCAGCGCGCGCTCGACCGGCTCCCCCGCCAGGGCAGCCGCGCCCCGTGGCGGATCTCCCCCACCTACAGCGCCGACGTCAAGCTGCTGCGCCGCCAGCCGGTCAACGACCAGGAACTTCAGTTCGCCAGGGCCAAGGCCACCGTTCCCTCGTAGGGCGTATGGCCGACTTAGGGCCAGTACCGACGAGTAGCGGTACCACTTTGCGGCTTTTGTCCAACAGGAAATGGCCCTAAGTCGTCCCGGACGCCGCGCTGGGGGGCTGGGAGCGGGAAGCGGCGCGGGATTAGCGTTGGAACATGGATGACGGGCTGCGCGCGGAGTTGCTGCGCAGGGTGGAGAAGGACCAGGTCGCGCGGAAGGCGCTTGACCCGGACGCGATGCGGGAGGCGGACGGCGAGAACCTGCCCTGGCTTAAGGGCGTGATCGCCGCGCACGGCTGGCCGGGGGCGTCCCTGGTCGGCACCGACGGGGCGCACGCGGCCTGGCTGCTCGCCCAGCACGCGGACGCCGATCCCGCGTTCCAGCGGCAGTGCCTCGACCTGCTGACCGCCGCGGTCGAGGCGGGCGAGTCGAGGATGCGCGAGCTCGCCTACCTGACCGACCGGGTGCTGCTCGCCGAGGGCAAGCCCCAGGTGTACGGGACCCAGGTGACGCGCCGGGGCGACGCGTGGTCCCCGCGGAACCTCGGCGATCCGGACGGCGTCGACGCGCGCCGGGCGACGGCGGACCTCGAGCCGCTCGCGGAGTACCTGGGGCGGTTCGGCGACCATCGGGTGCCGACGTCACGGCTGAAGTGCCCGGGCTGCAGTGCGTGGGCACCCTTCGAGCCGCCGGAGGGCGACGAGCCGGTCACGGTGACCTGCCCCGAGTGCGCGCTTGCGATGACGGTGCGGCTCAAGCGGTGAGCCGGGCGAGTCGGCCGCTGTCGTTCGGGAGAACGATTTTGATCTTCGAGACCGCTACCGTCCCTGTGCCTTGAGCCTGGCGTCCAGGCGGGGGTAGACGCGGCGGGCGTTCGACTCGAAGATCTTGGCGCGGTCGTCGTCCGGACAGCTTCGCCGCCTCGACGTAGCGCTTCGTGTCGTCCCAGGGGAAGTCGCCGTCGGGGTTGTTGCCGCGCACCGCGCCGAGCATCTCCGACGCGAACAGGATGTTGTCCGGGCTGATGACGCTGGTCAGCAGGTCGATGCCCGGCTGGTGGTAGACGCAGGTGTCGAAGGACACGTTAGTCATCACGTTCTGTTCGATCGGCGGGTACTTCTCCCTGGTGGCGATGCCCTTGAAGCGGCCCCAGTGGTAGGGCACCGCGCCGCCGCCGTGCGGGATGACGAAGCGCAGCGCCGGGAAGCGCTCGAACAGCCGTCCCTGCACGAGCTGCATGAACGCCGTCGTGTCCGCGTTCAGGTAGTGCGCGCCGAGGGTGTGCGCCGCCGGGTTGCACGACGTGGAGACGTGGATCATGGCCGGGACGTCGAGCTCGGTCATCTTCTCGTAGAGCGGGAACCAGTACGGGTCGGTCAGCGGCGGTGAGCTCCAGAATCCGCCGGCCGGGTCCGGGTTGAGGTTGCAGCCGACGAAGCCGAGCTGGGTGACGGCCCGGTCAAGCTCGCTGATGCACGCGTCGAGCGGCTCGCCCGCCACCTGCGGTAGCTGGGCGACGCCAGCGAAGTTGGCCGGGAACAGCGTGGTCACGCGGTAGATCAGGTCGTTGCAGACCCGCGCCCACTCGACCGCCGTCGCCGGGTCTGCCACGTGGTGGGCCATGCCGGACGCGCGGGGCGAGAAGATCGTCAGGTCGTGGCCGCGCTCCCGCGTGATCCGCAGCTGGTTGCCCTCGATCGTCTCGCGGATCTCATCGTCGCTGATCCGCGGCTCGGCGGGGACCGGCAGCGCCGGGTCCTTCAGCCGGGCGAGCTGGGCGTCGCGAAACTCCTGGAGGGCGGCCGGTGCCGTCGTGTAGTGACCGTGACAGTCAATGATCATCTGTGTCTCCACGGTAAAGCCGGGGGCGGGCCTGTACCCGGATCACCTTAGCGTCCGGCGCTCGCCTCCCGGCAAGTACCTTGAGCCGACAAAGATCAAGATCACATTCGAGATTCCGAACGACTGCGGCATTCCTCCGCCCCGCGCTCACTGCCTGGTCTGAGGATCGCAGCCGGGCCCTGCAGCTACAACTCGTGGCTCACTGCCAGATCAAACATTCCTAAAAGGACTCCGCGCGGGGCCGTTTGGAGATGAACAAGCTCGCCTATCCAGATTAATCACCCCGGTCTAGCATCCAATCATGAGCCTTGCGATGTCGACCTGGTATCGATGGATTCTCTTGGGGGGCGGACTTCTCGCGGCGGCGATTGCGGTGGCACCTTCAGCGCCCTCGCCCGCCACCCCAATCGCTCTGAGTTTCGAAAGACAGTGCGGAATCTTCGCCGCCGCCGGCGCCGCCCATAGAACAGCAGCTTCAGATCGAGCAGCTCAGGCAAGAAACAAGCTGGGAAGGGCGACTGCAAGGATATTTGCCGGCCGGATCGGCCCTTGCAGCTCTGGCCGCTGCCGGATGGGGAGTGTTCGTCTACCTCCGAGATCAGCGACGTGATCTTCAACTGAGGACACAAATGGAAATTACGAACAGTTTGAATCACCTCATCGAGCACGACAAAGACGAAGCGAATAAGGAGTGCTCGGATCATCTCAGCGCTCGACAACCTTGAATACGCTTGCCAGACAATCCGCCAACAAGGATCAATTGTTGCGGGACGTGACAAGCATCTTGACCGCGGCGATTGTGGAAGACATTGACTTCAGCGACGTAGGCCAAGTGAGGTTCGATGTGCTGTGCCTGAAAAACTGGGCACCGTACGAGGCTCATCTCAGGGATAACCCCGTCGAACGTGGCTACATTCTATACCGTTACCTCAGCGCGCTGCACGAACTGCGAGGTCGCCAGGAAGCATACATCCCGAAGGTCAACTGGGACAGAGAAGCCTTTAAATATACCCATCCGATGAAGCTAATTATGGAACCTGAAGAATGACTTTCTGTTGTTCCAGCGATTGGCCCAGGGAATACGAGCTCACTGGCTACTAATCGATGATGAAAGTCGCAGACGAGCCCTAGTGAAAGACTTTCAAGCGGCCACCGGGAACCCTCAATTGACTCTCCAACTGCTGAAAGAAGCACCATCATCATGAGTTCCACAACTCGGCGGGGCCGACTGGCCACTGTCGTCGATCTCGAATACTACCGAAATCACAAGGCGCTCTGCTCCCGCGATCACTGGAAGAGCGACCGGGTATTCCTTCTCGCGTTTGCCGCTTACCTGAGAAAGCGGGCAGGACGCGCTGAGACCGATCCTGACGGAGTGAAGAGGCTGGCCGTCGCCTTCGATCTCCGCCGCGTTAGGCTAATAAATACGCTGACGACGATGCTCGGCGAGCGGTATTTGATTGACAGCGCGACCATCGCGCTTGGCCTAGCCGAGCACTTGGATGACCTTCTGGCACCGTGTAGCGATCGAGCATCTTCGGCCAGCGCAACTGCTTACCAGCTTGCGCATGCCTTGGACGCGGTTGCCGCGACACTAGAGACAAGGCGGTCGCCGGTTCACGTCACAAGACGATGAATAAATGATGAATAAATACGGGACCGATACGGCTGAGCAGCAGAAAGTAGAAGACTTTGCCGCCGGACGGTCGGGCCAAGATCTATCAGGAAGCCCAGACAGCGGCGAACCACTGCAGGGTCTGCCGCTTATTCGGGCCTGGGCAAGCGAAGCAAAAGATATTATTGAGTTGTGGCAGGGCTACCTGTCAAGCGATCGCGATGAGTCAATCGATTTGACCGAGATCAGTGCCATCAAGAAATCCATGAAGTCTTTGCAAGACGGTCTTACCGAGTACCTGTTCGAGGGTGACGCCCAGCTCCTAAGAGCTGCGCCAGACGCTTGGCAAGGTATAAAAACGCATTGGATTCTCATAAAGCTAAATTTTGACACCTTTATGACTCAAGTAGTCTACTATCGGGACTGGATGATTCAAATTGATAAGAGGGGCGATCAGATAACTGACCCATGGCCATGAGAAAGATGGCACGGGCAATGCGGGATGACACGTGCAATATAGTTGATCTCTACAGCAAGCTTGCCTGCAAGTTGCTGCCAGTAATCAAGGAAATCCTTGAGTTCCCCTAAATTTAGCGGTGAGGCGGGCGGCCAGCTCGGCGTTGCGCTGGGCGAACGGCGCCCAGTCAGGCGGCGTCCGCTCCAGGTGGCGGCGGGCCGGCGCCTGGCCGCAGGCGCGCTGGGTCCAGCCGGTCAGGCGACCCGTTCTGATGGCGAAGCTAATGAGGACACCCCGCGACCAGCCGTATACGTCGTAGTCGGCCTGGTCCTGCCCGGTGACCTTCTGCTCGGCGGTCACCCAGTCCAGGGCCTCGATCTCCTGCTGCAGCCTGGCCGCCAGTTCGAAGGCGAGGATTCCCGCGGCGGCGTCGCGGCGCCCGACGAGGCTTTGCCGCAGGCTAGTTACCGCCTTTGGGTCGCGGCTGAGGACTTTGCCCACCGTGTCGGCCAGCGTGGCGCGGTCGGCCGCTTCGACGCCGCGGACGCGGGCCATGTCCTGCCGGGTGCCGGCCAGCTCTTTGCTCGCGTAGTTCAGCGGGAGCACGCGGCACAAGCCGGAAACCGCCAGGCGCACCTGGCGGCCGCCCAGGTACGGGCCGAAATGCCTGTCTCCCGCGTTTCGCTGGTTTCGTTCGTGCACGACCGCCACGCCTGGCGTGCTCGCGTCGTCGCTGAGGCGGATCCAGACCTCGGCTTCCTGACCGCCGCTCGGGGCTCGGTTCCACGGGGGCTTGCGTGCCTGGAGGAGGTTCCGCTCTAGCCAGGCGGCCTCGTGGACGGAGTCGCAGGCGACCGCCTCCACGCGGGCGGCGCCGGCCATCATCCGGCTCAGGTGGGCCCGGTCGCCGAGGTCGCCCCAGTAGGAGGCGACCCTGCTGCGCAGGCTGGTGGCACGGCCCAGGTAGAGAACTCTTCCTGTGGCGTCCCTGAAGCGGTAGACGCCCGGCGTGAGCGGCAGCAGCGCCGCCTGGTCCCGCGCGCTGCCCGTCCCGCCGCTCATGGTGTCATTGAACCGGATGCCCGCACCGCGCGCTGGCGATCGTCGCCCTCGGCTTATCGGCCGGGATTACTGAATGTCGGCGCGCGGTCGCGATGCCCAGTAGTCGGCCGCGGCTTTTGCCGTCTTCAGGGCTTCGGCGCTTTCGAAACCGGGCGCCATTGACGCCGTCGTGCCGGCGAGCACCTCATGGTGCTCGATGTTCAGCAGGCGAAGCCAGCTCTGCTGGCCGAGCGTCAGCCCGATCATGCAGCCCAGTTCCACCAGCTCAGGCTCGCTGAAGTGCGACCGCAGGCGCTCCCAGAAGGCGTCGTCGGTGTCGAGGTGCCAGGCAATCGCCTCGGCGTACGCCAGCGCCGCTTTCTGCCGATCGTCGTAGAGCGGCGAATTCTCGAAATCGAGCAGGTCCTTGACGTGATCCTCGATCAGGGCGCCGCCTTCGACCGCCTTCACCGAGCGCTGATTGCCGCAGTACTCGCACTGCACCGAGCGAGACACGTACAGGCGGCAAAGCTCCTTGATCGCATGGTCACAGACCCCGTTACGGAAAAGGTCACGCCATGAATTCGCGAAGAACCAGAAGGCGGCAGGCACGTGGGCGCGGACGGCTGAACTCTCCGGCCGCGGCGTCCCCTCACGCTGGCAGCGTTCCATCTCGGCGCGCATCTCGTTGTCCATCTGCTCGACCGGCACATAGCTGATCCGCTGCGGGCCCATTGCTTACTCCTTCACCTCAACGACACGGAATGCGACCGGGCGGCGAAACCCAGCGTCATTTCGTGGGACTCTGGTACCGTAACGGGATGGAAGTACCACGTCAAGAGGCGGGCCGGGTACTGCAGAAGGCGCGAACACGTGACGCACTGGTCGCCGCGACGCGCCAGCTGCTGCAGGGCGGGGTAACGCCCTCCGTGGAGCAGGCGGCGGATGCTGCCCGCGTGTCGCGGACCACGGCCTATCGCTACTTCTCCAGCCAGCGAGAGCTCCTCGCTGCGACGTTTCCGCACCTTGAGGGCGGCTCGCTGCTTGGCGACCACCCGCCGGCCGACGTTCGTGCGCGCGTCGCGCTGTTCGCCGAGAAGATGACTCAGTCGATCCTGGCGAACGAGGCCGAGATGCGGGCCATGCTCCGGCTCTCACTCGACCCGCAGGTGCCGCTGCACGAGGTCGCGCTCCGGCAGGGCCGACGACAGATATGGGTGGCCGACGCGCTTGACCCGCTCCGCGGGTCACTGCCTGAGCCGCGTTTCGAACGGCTGACCCTGGCGATCGCCGCGATGGCCGGCATCGAGAGCTTCGTCTGGCTGGTGGATGTCGGCGGTGTCGACAGGCAGGCCGCTGCCGCGGTGATCAAGTCAAGCTGCGGCGCGCTGCTCGAGCACGAGCTGCGCGGATAAGCGACCTTTCCGGTGGCGGCCGTAACCGGCCCGGATGAGTCGCGGTGTCGAGGTAGGTGCTGATCTGGCGGAGCCAGCGGGTGTAGTAGCGGCTGGCCAGCGAGGCGGGGATGAGGCGGGACATGACGGGGCCGTACCGGTTGTAGTCCTCGGTGCCTGCCTGCCTTGAGACCACGGATGCCTTGCGGGACCTGGACCGCTCGAAGGCGCGCAGCGTCGCGTCGGTATCCGCCTGGTCGCCTGCCTTGGCGTTGGCGGCGGCATTGGCGGCATTGGCGGCGTCGCTCCTGAGCGCGGCCGCTAGGGCCCAGGCGTCCTCTAGTGCCTGGTTGGCGCCCTGGGCACGGGTCGGCGGCATGGAGTGCGCCGCGTCGCCGATGACCGTGACCAGGCCGCTCCCCCAGGTGCGCGGCACGCGGTGCCTGCGGTGCGGGAAGAAGCCGGTCTCGTCGTCGGTCACGGCCGCGAGGACCGCGCGTACCGGCGGCGCCCAGTCGCCGAACCGCTCGCGGAGCATGGTGACGGGCTTGACCGGCGGCGGGGCGCCCGGCGTCCACCTGAGGTCGAACCACCACTGGAGCAGCCCGTCCCCGGCGGGCATCAGGCCGCAGCTTCCCGGTTTCCCGACGAACAGCACGCTGCTGCGTGACCCGGTGATGTCGATCGGCACCGGGCTGACGCCCTGCCAGCTCGCCCAGCCGGTGGGCCGTCCGGGGTCGCCGCCCCAGAGCTGGTCGCGGATGGCCGAGCCTCGGCCGTCGGCGGCGATGAGCAGGTCACCGTCGGCCGTGCCGCCGTCGGCGAAGGTGACGCGAACCGCCGCGCCGGGCGCGCCGCTGGTTTCTTCCGCCAACTTGGCCGCGCGGCCGAAGGCGATCGTGCCCTCCGGCAGGCCCTCGGCGAGCAGGCCGAGCAGCCGGGTGCGCGGCAGGCAGACGTGCGGATGTCCGTAGTGCGCCGCCGCCTGGGCGACGTCGATACTGACCAGCGGCTTGCCGCGGCGATCACGGGTTTCTAGCACGTCGATGGGCGCGCCGACGCCGTCGAGGCGCACGCCGAGCTCGGAAAGGATGCCCGTGCCGTTGGACCACAACGTCACCGCGGCGCCGCCGTGCCGCAGCTCCGTCGCCTGCTCGAACACGGTGACATCGTGGCCGTCGGCGACGAGCGCCCGCGCCGCGGCGAGACCGCCGATCCCCGCGCCGCTGATCAGCACCTTCATTGGGCATCCGCCTTCCGGTTTCATTATCACTACCATGATAGTACTATCATCGTAGTCATATCGTAAAGTGCTGTCATGGCCCCACCCCGGAATACGCGCCGCCGGAGCGCGCTGGCCGATGCCGCGATCGAGGTCCTCGGCACGGCCGGCATCCACAAGCTGAGCCACCGCGCGGTCGACGAGCGCGCGGGCGTGCCCGCAGGGACCGCGGCCAACTACTTCCCCAGACGGGACGACCTGCTGGCGGCGGCGGCCGAACGGGTAGCGGAACTGCACGTAGCGGAGCATGACCGCTGCCGACCGGGCCGCGATCGCCTCGGCGGGCGATCCCTCAGGTGCCGCGGCCGGCCCGGACGCGCTGGCCGAGCTCATCGGCGCGTCGCTGCACGACGCCGCCACCACGCACCGGACCCGTTACCTGGCCGCCTACGAACTTGCCCTTGAGTCAACCAGGCAGCCCGCGCTCGCCGAGGCGATGTCACGACTCGGCGCGGGCGCCGCGGAACCCACGATCGCCGAGCACCGCGCTCTCGGGCTGCCCACCACCGCCGGGCAGGTTCAGGCACTCATCGCGCTGTACAACGGCACGCTGATGACCCTGGTCGTCGCCCCGCCAGGTGCCGTCACCCCCGAGGCGACCCTGGCCCTGGCGCGCTGCCTCGTCACGGGGGTCCTGGAGGCCGCTCCGACCTTCGGCAATGAGTGAAGCGGAGATGGCACGTTCCGCGGTAACCCGCGGCGATCCTGGTTCAGGCGGCCGTTGCCTTGGCGCGGGCGAGCGCGCTGGCATACGACACGAGCGCCACCCCGGTCAGCAGCGCCATCGCCAGGGATACGCCGTCTCGCCCGTCCCTGACGAACATCTCGCCTGCCACGAACGCCCCGGCGACAGCCCCAAGTCCGGTGGCCGCCAAGCCGATCACCAGCCGGTCTTTCATCCGGATGGCCTTCGTCAGCAGGACGATCGCCGCGCAGATCAACAGCGTTCCGAGCAGGGCATGAAGCGTGAGGCCAAGGGGTGCGGTCCGCACCTCGGCGATGAACCCGGCGCGGGCGTCCGCGGGCGGGACCGTGATGAACAGGTTCAGGATCATGCCGAGTCCGAACTGCAGGACGAGCGCGATGAGCGCTACCAGGCAGTCCCGGCTCATGCTCGACGGCCCCGACAAGCGGAACCGGCTCTCCGGAGCGTCGCGGGTGATGAGCCTGTCTACTGGACTGGACACTGTTGCCTTCCCGTCTCCCCGGTGCGGGGTGCTGTCGCCGTTGGACGTGCCTTGCGACCGTTACTCCCCGCCGGCAACATGATTACTCTATGTAATTACTCAGAATCGGGCCGGTACGCAAGGCACCGCGGTACAGGCAGCTGACCTCGATCGGGTTCGGCGTGGTCGCCGGGAACCGCTTAGCGGCAGAGGGTCAGCGTTCCCGTCGCAGCGCGCCGAGCAGCGGGATCGCCGCGATCTTCTCCTCGGTCAGGTCGTCCCACCGGATGGCGGCCGCCGCCCGCGGTGCGTGCCTGGAACGGCAGTCGATGACGCGCTCGGCGGTAACGATGAAGTCGAGCGCGATGTCGTGACTGGTCAGCGGGATCACGCCGGCTGGCCGCAGCTGCACCTCGTGCACCGTGGTGACCGTGACGGTGTGCGGGCCGATGAGGCCCGCCGCGGTGGCCAGGGCGAACTCGAGGTCGGCGAAGCCGCCGCCCTTGCCGAGCCGAGCCCCGTCCTCGCCGGCCGCGACGCAGCCCATCACGACCAGGTCCACCGGGGTCAGCTCGTCCAGCCGCACCAGCCGCGCGGAGCGTGACGCACCGCTGATCGACGCGGCCTTGCGCGGCGGCTGATCCAGGTGGTCGGGGTCCAGGAGGAAGAACGGCTCCGGCTTGGCCAGCCGCGGCACGGCCATGTAAACGGTCTTGCCGTCCTCAAGCGCGCGCTGCCGCACTGGCAGCTGCGCCGAATCCGGATTGGCCTTCACGGTCAGCGCCGCCTGCCACGCGGGCAGTCCGCGCAGCCGCTCGGCGGCCCGCTCGGCGCCGGTGAAGTTCGGGATGCGCCCGGGCGCGCCGGGGAACCTGGCCACCTTCGCCGCCTGCATGGCCGACCAGACCTCCGCGCGCAGTGCGGCCTTCGCGGCTAGGAGGTCACCCGGGCCACCAGCGTCCCGGTCATGCCGGGGAGCCGAACGAACCATCCCCTCATAGTGCACCCTGCGCTCAGCGGTACGTGAGCGTCCCGTCGTCAAGGTCCGCCTTGGGCAGGATGTCGCGTTCCTGCTCGTGCTCGAGCAGGTGGGTCCACGGCTCGCGGTCGCCCCGCTTGTACAGCAGGTGCTGCGTGCGCATGACGTAGCCGGCGTTGAAGTTATCGGGGTCGGCAAACGACAGCAGGGGCATGTCCGCCTCTTCCTGGCGCAGCGCGGGTGTCACCATCGTGGCGCCCTTATCGCGCATGCTCGCAAGCAGGCGCACGAGCAGGTCGCAGACCAGGTCCACGCGCAGGGTCCAGCTGTGCCTGAAGTAGCCGAAGACGTAGGCCATGTTCGGCACGCCGCTGATCATGACGCCGCGCCAGGTCACGCGCCCGGTGAAGTCGACCGGCGCGCCGTCGACGGCGAACGCGACGTCGCCGAAGAGCGACAGGTTGAACCCGGTGGCGCTGACGATGATGTCGGCGGGGATCTCCTCGCCCGAGCTGACCTTGATCCCGCGGGAGGTGAACGTCTCGATGGTGTCGGTGACGATCGAGGCCGTCCCCTCGCGCAGTGTCGCGAACAGGTCACCGTCCGGGACGATGGCGATGCGCTGCTGCCACGGGCGGTAGCGGGGGGTGAAGTGCTTTTCGACGTCGAAGCCCGCGGGCAGCAGCGGCCGCATCGACTCGATGAGGAACGCGTGCAACTCGCTTGGCGACTCCATCGACATGCGGGCGAGCAGGTCCATTTGCGCCGTGAACTTACGGCGCAGGATCTCGTGCGTCCACTCCTCGGGGATGTCCAGGGCGCGCAACTCCACGGCGAGTGGGTCGTTCGCGGGCGGAGCGAAGTAGTAGGAGGGGGAACGCTGCAGCATCGTCACGTGCTCCGCTTCCCCCGCTATCGCGGGGATCAGCGTCGCGGCCGTGGCGCCGGAACCGATGACGATGACGCGCTTGCCCGCCAGGTCGAGGTCTTCCGGCCACTGCTGCGGGTGCACGATCAGGCCCTGGAAGCGGTCCATGCCCTCCCACCGGGGCCGGTAGGGCTTGGCGTGGTTGTAGTAGCCCTGGCACATCCACAGGAAGCCGGTGGTGTACCGCAGCCGCTGTCCGGTGTCGCCCCTGGTGCTGGCCTCGCGGGTGACGTCGACGGTCCACCGGCGGTCCGCGGTGGACCAGCTGGCCGCCGTGACCCGGCACTGATAGCGGATGTGCCGGCCGAGGTCGTCCTCGTCGATGACCTCGTCGAGGTAAGCGAGTATCTCCTCACCCGCCGCGATCGACGGGCCGCGCCACGGCTTGAACCGGTAGCCGTAGGTGAACAGGTCGCTGTCGGAGCGCACGCCCGGGTACCGGTGAGTCCACCAGGTTCCGCCCCGGTTGTCTTGGGCGTCCAGGATGACGAACGACAAGCCAGGGAACTGGTCACGCAGGTGATGCGCGGCGCCGATGCCGGAGACTCCGGCGCCGACGATGAGGACGTCGACATGGCCGGCGTCCTGGACCTCCTCGGTGCCCTGGGCGGGAGCGGTCGTGGGTGCCGTCGTCATGACTGGACCTCCGAGACGCGTGCACGGCTTTCCGTCATCGTAAACCTGGCCTCTTACGGAAGCACTGGGTCGATTTCGCGGTAAGCCCTGGGCAGCGCCGCTCGGCCAGCTGCCAGGCGGCGCTTCACGGCGGCGCGGAGTGGCCGGGCGAGGCGGGGGGACTGCTCGGCGAGCCCGGCCGGTGGGAGGACGGGGAGAAGAGGGTGGTCACCAGGAGGAGCGCCAGGATCATGACGATCCCGGTGATCGCGCCCACGGCCAGCCGCGGGTTGGACCGCGCGGCCGCGGTCACCGCGCTGACCAGGGGAACCGGCCGGCGAGGCGGCGCCGTGGGGCTTGGCGGGGCGGACGCGGGCGGTCCACTAGCGGTGTCATGCGCGGGGCTGGAACTCGCCGAGCGGGCGGCCGCCGCCGTCGCGGGCGGGGTAGTCACGGGCGAGGCGGTCGCCGTCGGGCCTGCCGGCAACGCGGCCGACGGCAACGCGGCCGACGACGAGGCTGTCGCGGCGGCGAGGGCGGCCAGGGCGGACCGCGCGTCCGGGCGGGCGGCCGGGTCCTTGGCCAGCAGCGACTCGATCAGGTCGCGGAGCGGGCCCGCGTGCACCGGCGGGTCCTGGCGCCTGGTGAGGGTGGCCGCCATGACCGCCGTCATGGTGGACCCGGCGAACGGCGGCCTGCCCTCGGTCGCGTGGTACAGGATGGCGCCGAGGGCCCACAGGTCGGCGGGCGGGCCGACGGAGCCGTCCTCCAGTTGCTCCGGTGCCAGGTAGTGCACGGTCCCGACGCGGATGCCCGAGCCAGCCGACTCGGCCGCGGTGTCGAGGACGCGGGCGATGCCGAAGTCGGTCACGATGGCGCGCTCGCCGGACGGGCCGGCCAGCAGGATGTTGCCTGGCTTCAGGTCGCCGTGGGAGATCCCGGCGGCCTGCGCGTAGCCGAGGGCGTCCGCGACCTGCTCGCCGATCAGCGCGACTCGCGGCCAGGGCAGCCGGCCACGCTCGGCGAGTTCCGCGCCGAGCGACGAGCCCGAGACGAAACGCATGACGATCCACGGCGTGTCCTCGTGCTCAACCACGTCGAGGATCGTGATCACTCCGGGGTGATCGAGCCGTGCGGCCGCCCTGGCCGCACCCGTCACGGCGACCAGGAGGTCAGCGCGCTCGGCTTCCGGCCGCGGCGCGAGCACGACCTCCTTGACCGCGACCTCGCGGTCAAGCACCTCATCGCGGCCGCGGTACACCCGGCCGGTGCCGCTCTGGCCGACGGGCTCGGACAGCAGGTACCGTCCCGCGACCAGAATTCCCACCCGACCAGGCATAGCACGATCATAGGTGGGCGTGACCCGCGAGAGATCCGCGCCGACGAGGCCGCTCACCCGGGACGGGTGCTACTGGGGGGACCAGGCGAAGGGCCGCCCTCGTTCGGGATGATCCATTGCGGTGGTTACTCAGCAGACCGCCGCGCCCCAGGGTGCGGCATGGGGCGCGGCGGTCGGCTCGTGTTATTCGCTTGTTTCCAGGGCCTTGCGTCAGAAGAGGAGCTGGAGGTTGTTGTCCGAGCCGAAGTCGTCGACGAAGTAGACGGCCCGCGCGCCGGGCTTGACCGCGAGGCCGAACAGGTTGCCGGCCCCGCCAGCGTTGTTGTCGACGGTCACCACGGCCACCTGCTTGCCGAATGGCGTGGTTTCCACCATGTTGCCGTCGGCGCCGTTGACGGTGAGTATGTCGCCGTTCGGCGCGATGGCCAGGCCGAGTTCGCTCATCAGCGCGCCGCCCTTCGACACGGTGCGGCCGGCGCCGTCACTGCTGTGCCGGAACACGGCGTCGGGGATGGCTGCGATCCTGTTGTTCAGCGTGTCGGCGACGTACAGCGTGCCGTTGCGGCCGAGTCCGGCGCCGGTCGGGCCGATGACGAGCGCGTTCGGGTCAGTCCTGGCGGGGAATCCCGACCCGATCTTGGTGCTCGCGAGCACCCGCGGAGTCCGGTTCGGCGCGCTGGTGATGACCAGCCGCTGCACGGTGCCGCCGTTGGCGTTCACGTGGTGCCCGAGGATGCCGCCAAGGACGTTGGTCACGAACAGTTCGCTGATGTTGCCGTGGTCAAGGGCGGTCATGTCCCACGGCCCGTCGATGCCGTGCCCGGCGATGGTGTCGCGCACGTGCCCCCACTGGTCGAGGACGATGAGGCAGCCGGGGCCGGAGATGGCGCCGTTCTTGGTGGGCAGCGAGCCGACGATCACCCAGCCGCTGTGCAGCGCCACCAGGGCAGTGGTGAGGCCGACACCGCCAGGGCACGCCTTGTCGGAGACCTGGGCGAACAGCTTCGCCTTGCCGCCGGGTGACACCTGGACGATCGTGGTGCCGGTGCCCTGCACGTTGGCCATGTTGTTGAAGTTGCTGACCAGCACGTCACCCCGGTACAGGTGGCCGGTGCTGCGCGGCACGACCGCGACACCGTAGGGGTTGACGTCGCCGTTGGCTGGGATGGTCGAGGCGATGACCTTGGTGTGGTGTAGCGGGCCGATGAATGCGTGGCTGGTGAAACTCGCCGAGGCATTCGGCGCGGCGCTCGCTGAGGCCGCGAGCATGCCGCTGGCGGCGAGCAGGGCGGCCCCCGTCGCGGCGATCGTGGTGATGACCGCCGCGGACCGTCTGGTGGGTTTCATGGGATCAGGCTCCTCCCGCTTGAGATCCTGCCTCACGTACGAGCCGGGAGGCGGGGTAGCTTGGACCGCCTCCCGATGCAGAGGAATTTGAGAGCTTTGAGAGGACTTTGAGAGGCTGCTTAACGGGAACAGGCACCGGCGCCTTGCGGTTAAAACTGAACGTCTAGTTTCGAAACGAAGGAGAATCGGACATGACTACTCAGGCTCAGCCGGCCAAGGCATCGGGCGAGTTCTCGATCGGCGGCAAGCTGCCGGTGACCCGCCTCGGCTACGGCACCATGCAGCTCACCGGCCCGGGCGTCTGGGGCGAACCGAAGGACCCCGACGAGGCCGTGCGCGTGCTGCGGCGCGCCGTCGACCTAGGCGTTAATTTCCTCGACACCGCCGACGCCTACGGGCCGGTCGTTGCCGAGCCGCTCATCAAGAAGGCACTGCACCCCTACCCGGCCGACCTGGTCATCGCGACGAAGGTGGGGCACACCAGGCAGGGCCCCGGCCTCTGGACGCCGGTGGGTCGTCCCGAGTACCTGCGCCAGCAGACGGAGATGGCTCTGCGCCTCCTCGGCCTTGAGCAGATCCCGCTGATGCAGCTGCACCGCATCGACCCGAAGGTGCCGCTTGCTGACCAGGTCGGCGAGCTCGCGAAGCTGCAGGAAGAAGGCAAGATCCGCTTCATCGGCCTGTCCGAGGTGACCGTGGGCCAGCTGCGGGCCGCGGCCGAGATCGCACCGATCGCGACGGTGCAGAACCTCTACAACCTGGCGGACAGAAGCGCCGAGGAACTGCTCGACTACAGCGCGGCCAACGGCATCGGCTTCATCCCGTGGTTCCCGCTGGCCACCGGGGAACTGGCCAAGCCGGGCGGCCCGCTGGCCGCGCTGGCCGCGAAGCGGGGCGCGACGCCGTCGCAGCTGGCACTCGCCTGGCTGCTGCACCGCTCCCCCGCCATGCTGCCGATTCCCGGCACGTCAAGCGTGTCTCACCTGGAGGACAACGTCGCCGCCGCGGGCATCGCGCTGTCCGAGGGTGAGTACGCGGCACTCGAGTCCGCCGTCAAGTAGGTCGCCTGCCGCATGCTGGACTCCGGCTTCAGGCAAGTCTCCGGCTTCAGGCAAGTCTCCGGCTTCAGGCAGCTCCCTGGCTGAGGTCGCCTGCATGGGCACCCCGTCCGTTCGGCTGATCGGTGTTATCCCGAACGGACGGTGGTGCCTTTTCACCGCCCGATTGCCCCCGGGGCGTGCGGGGGAAATCCGGTGGTGCTTGCTGGCCGTCATCGCCCATGATCAGTACATGAGCGGCAGCGATGCGGTTGACGCGGTTGACCGGGTGGCGCGGGAGGTCGGCGGGATGGAAGTCGTCGACCGGCTCGCCGCGCTGAGCGGCAGTGACTTCACCACCGTCATGCTCGAAATCGTCAGGCGACGCGCCGCCAGGGAAACGCCGGCGACCGTGCTGCGCCGTTACGAGCGTGACCGCTTCGTCCGGCCGGGCGGCACGCCGTGGCGGTCAGGGCGGCGGGCCGAGGATGCCCTGCTCGGCTGCCTGTCCCCGGAGACCGAGGTGGTGCCGCTCGCGCCGCTTGTCCCGCTCGGGACGCACTCGGCGCTCGCCACCGTCAGCCAGCACAAGGTCGTGACGGCGATCCGCGCCTGTGAGGTGGCGGCCGATCCCACCAACGCGCTCGCGCTTGAGGCCGCGGTGCGCAGGGCGCGTGCGCGATCGGGCGTTGTGCGGCTGGCCGCGGTCCAGCGCGTCGTCCGCGCGCAGCGGTTCCCCGCCGGGTGGGCCGCGCACTTCGGGCTGTTCGCGACGGTCACCGCGGGGCGCGACCAGGGAAGCCTCCGCTTCGAGCAGGCCGCTCTCGGCGAGCAGCTGCGCTTCGCCGTGGCCGCGCTGCGCGCCGCGGGCGTGCGTCGCGTCCAGGTCGCGCTGACACCGCTGTCGCAGGCCGGCCAGCGAATCGCGGCCGCGACGGCCGAGGCACTCGCGGCCGGCGCGGAGCCGGCCGACGTCGTCATCGATGACGACCGCGTCGGCGGGCGCGGCTATTACCGCCACCTGTGCTTCAAGGTGAACGCCCTCGTCGATGGCACTGTCGACGGCACTGTCAACGGCACTGTCGACGGCGCTGCGGAAGAGATCGGCGACGGCGGCTTCACCGACTGGACCGCCCAGCTCCTGGCGGACGGAAAGGAGCGCCTGCTGATCACCGGCTACGGCACCGACCGGCTGGCATCGCTTACCGCCGGGTAATCCGGCGGCTCTCAGTGATCTCGCAAGCACTGCCGCTGGCAGTGGCCGCGTTTGGCGCTTGGCGCTTGGCGCTTGGTGCTTGGTGCTTGGTCTCGCCAGGGGAGAGGGCGGATCGCCTGCCGTGGCAGGCGATCCGCCCTCGGCTCAGTCCGCGCCCGCACCTTCAAGGCAGAACTCGTTGCCTTCCGGGTCGGCGAGGATTAGCCACCCCGCGCCGGGAGGCTGGTTGTCAAGGACGGTCGCGCCGAGCCCGACTAGCCGGGTGAGTTCATGCTGCGGGTCGCCGCCGGGTGGAACCAGGTCGAGGTGGAGGCGATTCTTGGTGATCTTCGGTTCAGGGACGGTGGTGAAATACAGCCGCGGGAAGCCGCCTGCGGGTGATTCCACGAGGTACTCGACATGGCCGGGCACGTCATCTTGCTGCTGCGCGATCCAGCCAAGGGCCGCCGCCCAGAACGAGGCCTGGGCGCGAGCGTCCGCGCAGTCGAGAGTGATGTTGAGAATTGCCGCGTGCTTGCCGTTTCCGGCGTTCATAAGGCTCTGCTTTCGCTGTGGCGCCTCCGGCACGGCAGACGTCAGAAGCCGGCGGGAAGCGCGGAAGGGTAGCAAGACATCGACCGCACCTCCCTTCACGCATCGGCTGCGATGTGGCGTCTGCCAACGATTATTTCGCGCCGGCTCGCGCAGGGCTAGCTCTCAGCCGCACCTCCACGGATTGAACCGCACGGATTGAACCGCACGGATTGAACCGCGCCGGTCTCGGGTCAAGATCGCGGGTCAAAAGCGGTCACAGGCAAGAGGCAGGGTGGACATTTCCCCCGTTCAACCACGAAACGCCGCCCGGAACCGGACACCTGGCGTGATCGTGGGTCAAAGGCGGCTATATTCGCCGCGTTTGACCCACGATGAGCCGCGATCTCCGATCGATACCCCGCGTGGGTATGACCCGGGTGGCATGGGTACCTCCTACCCAGCCTGACCCGTTGGGGCTACGAGGAACTCGCGTGCTCCTCGGAGCTTCGTAGTCAGCCGTTCCTGAGTCCTGGTGCAGTCGAGTCGCACGTCGGAACTGCCGGCGAGCCCCGCGGCGGCGCGCGGGCCGGCGCGGAGAGCGTCCTTGTCCAGGCCGTCGCGGGCGGCGATCAGCAGGCCGAACTCGTAGCGGCTGACGGCGTCGGTGCCGGCGACGTGGCTGATCCCGGCGTGCGGTGAGGCGGCGAATTCGAGCAGGGCCGAGGCCAGGTCGGCGACGTGCACCGGGCACTTCACGTCGTCGGTGTACAGGACGCCGACCTCGGCGCGGGACGCCACCGCGTGCACAAGCCTTTCGTGCTTGGAGTCGCCGTCGCCGACGATCAGCGAAGTCCTGGCGATAACGGCGTCCGGGGTGATGCACTTGACCGCTGTCTCTGCCGCGGCCTTGGCGGCACCGTACGGCGTCACCGGGTCGGGTCTGCACCTCTCGTCGTAACCGTCCGCGGCGCCGGAGAAGACCACGTCGCTGGACACGTGCACGAGTCGCGCCCTCGCCACGGACGCGGCGAGGGCGACGTGCGCCGCGCCGTCCGCGGTGGTCTCCCAGTCCGACTGCCGGCAAGCGGCGTTGATGATCACGTCGGGCCGGGCGTCAAGGGCCAGCGCCGTGACGTCCTCGCGGCGCCGGATGTCGACCCTGCGCCAGTCCATGCCGGCGATCGGCGGAAGATTCTCATGACGCGTAGCGATGACGCTGTGACCCGCTAGCCGGGCCTGACGCGTAATCCTCTGCCCGAGAAAGCCGCTGCCGCCGATCACGAGAAGATCCACGGGGGTAGGGTACCGCTCGCCGCGGAAGGCGGGAGGTGGCGCCAGGTCCCTGGTCGGTCAGGAGGACTCGGCGAGGACGGCGAGGCGGTCGAGGGAGGCCTTGAGCCGGTCTTGCGTGGTGGACTTGGCGCGCGGGAGGCGGTTCTTGTCGGTGAGAAGCGTCCAGTCGTAGGTGTGGGTGACCATCGTGCGGGAGTCGCCAAGCGGCTCAAGCTCCCAACGCCACAGGTGGCCCGGCTGGCGGCGGCCTACCTCGGACGGGTGCCAGGCGATCCGGCGGCCCTCCTCGAACTCGACCACGTGGTTCTCGCGGACGGCGCCCGTGGTGAGCGTCATCCTGAACACTTCACCCGCGCGGCGGACCCGCTGGCCCGCCTGCGCCTCGCTGAGGTTGTCGTTCCCGTCCCAGCGGGGCTGGTGTGACGGGTCGGCGATCAACTCGAAGATCAGTTCCGGCGTGGCCGCGATCTCCCGGCTCGCGCTGACCACGCGCGGCGCGTCCTGCTCGTCAGTCATGGCCACATGGTAGAGGCGGGACCGGTTCAGGGCACGGGCGGGCGGCCCAGGCTGGCGAGGGCGGTAGAGGCCGTTAGGCCTGGAACCGCAGCGCACGCTGGAGGTGATGCTCGGCCACGCCGCGGAACCACTCACGCTCAGGGTGGCTGGTGCCGGCGATCCGCAGCGGTCCCGCGACCAGGTCCAGGTGCATGCACAGCTGGTAGAACCGGAGGCGGTCCTCGTCAAGGCCGTGCTGGCTGAGCTTCGCGTAGTGCCCGCCGAACCTCATGCGCATCCAGACGTGCTCCACCTCGACGTCGAAGTACATCGCGCCCTCGACGTCGATCAGCACCGGCTCGCCGCGGCGGTCGAGCAGGACATGGTCCGGGCCGAGTTCGCCGTGGATGAGCGCCGAGGCCGCGCGCGGCTCGACGGGCTCGGCCAGCGAGTGCAGCGCCTCCTTGAGGCGGCCCTGAGCACCAGCGGCGCGCCGGTCGCGCCCCGCGATCTCCGCGAGCTGGGCCAGCGCCCGGTCGAGCATGACCCTCTCGCACGACGTCCCGGCGGAACGGCCGCCCGCGTCGACGAACGCCACCTTTCCGTACGACGGGGACCGGACGGCGGCCATGGCAGCCAGCCAGCCGGCAAGCACCGACATGGGACGCTCCGCGGCCACGGGATCCTTTTCCAGCAGGGCTTCAAGGCTGCCGCCGGCAACGTCCTCGACCACCGCGATTTCCGCCGGATACAGGACCCTGGACCGGTCCGTGAACAAGAGCTCAGGACAGCGAACCCCCGCGGATGCCAGGCGGCGCGCCGCAGCCTCGAACAGGGCAAGGCCGGACGCGTGCGAGAACGGGTCGGCCGGATCATCGGCGTCCTCGGGAAGCACGCCCTGCCAGTAGTCCTCGGAATCGTCCCAGGCATAGAGGAGCGCCGTGCTGCCTTCATCCATTGTCAGGCGGTAGGCACCCTTCTTCGAACCGCCGGAAAGCCGCTCCACCCTGAGCGGAGACCGGTCCCTGCCGAAGGCCGCACGGACCACCGGGCGCAGGCTTGCCGCATCCGCGAACTTCCGCTCGTCGGCCATGACTTCCCCTTTTCTCTTACCACGCATGACCGAGGGGCCGGCCTGGCGCGCGGCGGCAGGCTGCGGCGAGGGATGCTCCGGTCAGCGGGCCTGTCTGCTTGCGGAATTCCCGCAGCAGGGCGTGATATCGCTGGTCCGCGCCGGGAACTCCGGCGAAGTGCGGGGCGCGGTGGTCTTCTGACCACTGATAGAAGGGATGGGAGCGGTCCCCGGCGGCGTGGACCGCGGCGAGGCTCCCGCGCCCGCGGTGGATGACGTGGCCCGTGGCGGTGAACGGGAATGGCGTCATCGGGATGCCCAGTCGCGCGGCCGAGACGAGCAGGCCAAGCGACGGGTCACCGCCGTCGCTGAAGGGACCGATCTCCGGCTGCCACGCCACGGCCGGGTCCATCAGCAGTGAGTACATCCCGAAGCGCCCGTTGGCGTGCCACTGGTCGTGCTGCGGCTCGCCGGCCAGCGCCGCCGAGTGCTCCCGCGCCGTAGCGACGGCCGCGGACAGTGCGTCGGACCGCGCGGCGACCACGTCGGAGTCCAGGATCCAGATCCACTCCGGCCGCGGCCCTGGCCGCCCGGCCAGGTAAGAGATTCCCTGGTTGAGCCCGGGGCCGTGATGGCGGTTGCCTTGATTGGCGAGCAGCGTGCAGGCCCCGCCCCGCTCGGCCCCGGCCAGCAGCTGCGCCGACCCGTCCCGCGAGCCGTTGTCCACGACCACGATCTCGAGCTCCGGCCAGCTCACGATCGTGTGCAGCGACCACAGCAGGAAAGCCGTCAGTTCCCTGGTGTTATACGACACCGTCAGGGCGGCCACGCTCCCGCGACTGGCTCCGTGACCGGCCGGCCACCACACCTCGTCGCTGGCCACCAGCGAAGCCTGCCACACGGCCTCCCGTCAGGACCAGCGAATTACGGCCCGGCGCGGAGTGTCAGAGCCCAGCGAGGCCGAACGGAATGTCACGGCACACGGCCACGGGCATTACGGTTCCCACCGGTGACTAGCCGATTCCCGAGACAGGGAATCGGCTAGTCGGTGCGGCTCGTGCGCAGGTGTCGGCCTCAGCTCCACTGGCCGGGCTGGTAGTCGCCGCCCTCGTTCCTGCTGATGACGTTCATCCGGTTGTAGGCGTTGATGACGGCGATGGTGGACACCAGCCCGGCGAGCTGTTCGGTGTCGTAGTACTTGGCCGCGTTCGCCCAGGCCTCGTCGCTGACTCCGCCGGCCCCGTCGGCGATGCGGGTGCCCTGCTCGGCCAGCTCAAGTGCGGCCCGCTCGGCGTCGGTGAAGACCTTCGCGTCGTGCCACGCCGCCACCAGGTTGATGCGCACCGAGGTCTCCCCGGCGTGCGCGGCGTCCTTGGTGTGCATGTCCACGCAGACCGCGCAGCCGTTAATCTGGCTGGCCCGGATCAGCACCAGGTTCAAGGTCGACAGTGGCACCTTCGAGTGCTCGCCGGCGGCCCGCCCCGCCGCGTTGATGTGCCGCACGAACTTCTGCAGGACTTCGCTGCTGTTGTAGTCGAGGCGCGCGTTCATGACGTTCTCCCTTTGCCTTGCTCTGCTCTTTTCGCTACACCCTTAGGGACAGGGCAGGCGCGCAAGATGTGACAGGCTCCGGGGCTTGACCGCGAGAACGGACCGCGCGGGTAGTTAGCCGAGCTGGCTGAGCAGGGTGGCCGTGTCCGAGCAGAATCCGGCCCGCACGAGCTCGACGTTCGCGGCGGGCGAGGTGAAATGCGAGGTCATGATCGTCTCCCTTCTGTCCATTGGGCCCGCGCGATCGTGCACCTGGCCCGCGTGCCGGGCCGATGCGCTGGCAGCGGGCTAGCCGACGGGCAGGCGGCGCGCCGCCGCCGCGGCCGCCTCATGGGCGGCGGCCAGCTCGGCGCGGCTGCGGTCGAGCTGCGGCGCCAGGGCGGGAACGGTCTCGGCGAGAGTCAGGCTCGTGGTGATGACCTCGACCGACATGCCGAGGGCGGTGCCGAGGATGAGCTCGAGCATCGGGACGGCGTGGTCCCACCCCTCCGTCGGCGAGCCTGCGTCGTAGGACGCGCCGCGGCTGGAGACGATCACGGCGGGCCGTCCCGCCAGGGGCTGGGTGGGAGCGTCGACGAACGGCGCGGTCCTGCCGGGAACGTGCACGTTGTCGATCCACGACTTCAGTGACGAGGGCACGGAGTAGTTGTACAGCGGCGCGCCCACCAGCAGCACGTCGGCACCAAGCAGCTCGCCGATCAGGTCGTCTTGCAGCGCCTCTGCCCTGGCGAGCGCCGCCGGGTCCACCGAGGCGGCGCCCGCTGGCCGCAACCGCGGCGGCCAGTGCAGCACCGCGTCCGCCAGGTGTGGCAGCGGCTCGCGGTACAGGTCCCGGTACGTCACGGAGTACTCGGGACCGCGGCCGCGCCACGCGTCGGCGAAGGTAGCGGTGATCTCCCTGGAACGAGAGTTCTTCAGTGAGGCGGCAGAATCCAGATGCAGCAGATGAGGCACGGGGACCATGCTAGACGTGCATCGCCGGCCCGACGAGATCCCGCCCTCCCCGTGCGGGCACGGATAGACGGGCACGCAACGGACAGGCTCCCGACCGGCGGACACCCGACGGCGAGCTACTAGGCCAGCGGGCAGCCCAATGCCGTTGACCCGGATGGGGCGCGAGGGTCGTGCGGGGCCTGGGAAGCGGCGCCCGCATGCACGGCGCGGCCTGATCGAGCGTGATTTCGCTTTTCATGTGGATTCCGCAGCTAATGAGCTGCGGAATCCACATGATCATGGTCCTGGCCGCGGTGCTGCCTGCGACAAACCGGACGAAACGGGCACGCCCGGGCCCGGCGCGAGGGCGGAGAGCGCCTAAGCCCACGAGTCTGCCGCAAGGCCAACCCGTTAACACTCATTAGTCAACGCCATTGACCAGTCGGCCGAGCCAGTCGCGCTGCGCGGCCACGGCGGCGCGGGACAGCGCCGCCTGCGGGACCGCGCCCGTGAAGCCGTGGAAACCGCCCGGCCACACGTGCAGCTCGGCCGAGCCTCCGGCCTGCCAGATCCTGCTCGCGTAGGCCACGTCCTCGTCCCTGAAGGTCTCGGCCGAGCCCACGTCGACGAACGCGGGCGGCAGGCCCGACAGGTCGGTCGCCCGGGCGGGCGCGGCGTACGGGGACACGTCGGGGCCCCCGCGCGCTTCGCCGAGCAGCGCCGTCCAGCCGACGTCGTTGGCCGCGCGGTCCCAGATCCCCTGGCCCGCCATCTGCCACGAGGACGGCGTTTCGTTGCGGTCGTCGAGCATCGGGCAGACCAGCAGCTGGCCCAGGAGCGCGGGCGCGCCGCGGTCCCTCGCGAGCAGGGCCACCGCCGCCGCGAGCCCGCCGCCGGCGCTGGCGCCGCCGACGATGACCCGCGCCGGGTCGACGCCGAGCTCGGCGGCGTGCGCCACCGTCCAGGACAGGCCCGCGTAGCAGTCCTCGACCGGCCCGGGGTGCGGTGTCTCCGGTGCGAGCCGGTACTCCACCGAGACGACGGCCAGCTTGAGCCGCTCGGCGTGGTCGAGCATGCCGAGCAGGCCGCCCGTGCGGTTGCCGCCGAATATCATGCCGCCGCCGTGGATGAAGTACAGGCAGCCGACGGGCGCGGACACGCCGGCCGGGCGGCAGATCAGCAGCGGGACGTCGGGCGCGCCCGCCGGGCCAGGGACGTGCTCGGTCCTCACCGTGAACGCACCGCCGCGCCGCAGGTCCTCGTCCGTTGGCACCGGGACAGGCGGCGGCACCTGGCGGATCAGCGGGATGTTCTCCAGGGTGAAGGCGGGGCGCTCGCCTGCCGTCATCGCGTCGAGCGCGGGGCGCAGCTCGGCGTCGAACGGGGGCGGCGGCCCCACCTGAGCAGCCTCGGGACCTTCTGTCGCCGGGATCGCGGTCACGCGGCCTCCTTCCTTGTCGACGGATCGATGACATCAGGTGCGGCCAGGCGCGTCAACGGCGGGCGCCCCTAGAGGGGCCTGGACCAGGTCTGGCACATCATCCGCTGTCCGAAGGCTTCCTCCGGGTGCTCGCTGTCCAGCGTGAACCCGGCGGCCTGGTAGACCCGGCGGGCGGCGACGAGCTGGTCGTAGGTGAGCAAGACGATGTCCGTGTAACCGGCCTGGCGGGCGAAGTCCAGGCAGTGGGCGACCAGCCTGCCGCCGAGGCCAAGTCCGCGCGCCCACGGCTCGACGAGCAGCAGGCGGAGCCTGGCCGTCGCGCTGCCTGGCGTGCCGGTGTCTGGCACGCAGTAAACCGAGCCCGCCGGCACGCCGTTCACCTCGGCGATCCATCCTTCGGCGCGGCCAGGCGAGCTGTCGCGCAGGGCAGGGAACTCGCCGATGATCCGCGCGCAGAAGTCCTCGAAGGTGGCGTCCCAGCCGAACTCGGCGGCGTACACGGTGCCGTGCCGCTGCAGCACCCAGCCCAGGTCGCCGGCCGCCAGCGGGCGGAGCGTGACGGTGCGCTGGCCGGGCGGGGCAAGGACGTCGGTGATCACCCGCATGGCGTCGAGCAGCCGGCCACGGTCGATTCCGCCGAGCAAGGCGCCGATCTGGACCGCGGCCCGCTCGTCGAGTTCGGTCACGGCGCCGCGGCCCGCGTCGGTCGCGCGGATCTCCTGCCGGCGCGCGTCCGCCGCCGACCGGTGCCGCGTCACGAGACCGTCGGACTCGAACCGGCTCAGCACCCGGCTGAGGTACCCGGCGTCGATGTCGAGGGCCTGGCGCAGCCAGGACACCTCGACGGTGCCGTGCTTGGCGATCTCGTAAAGCAGCCGGCTCTCGGTCAGCGTGTACGGCGTGTCCAGGTACATGTCGTGCAGCACGCCGATGACGTTGGTGTAGAAGCGGTTGAACGCGCGGACCTGGGTCACCTGGGCTTGCGTGGGACCCGTGGTCCCGGGAGCGGCGGTCGCCGGGACGGCCATGAGGCCTCCTCCAATCATTGACTGAGTCAACGATAATCCTTGACTCAGTCAACGGCAATGGCGGCGCCGCCGGAAGCGCGGGCGGCGGCGCGGGCGGGCGGGGCGGACACCGTGACCGCGTTGACGGTCACGATGGCGGTGATCGCGAGCCAGTCCGCGAGGCCGAGCGACTGGCGGAGGATGACCAGGCCGGTCAGCGCGGCAAAGACCGGGTTCACGCTCATGAACACGCCGTAGAACCGCGCGGGGACCCGGCGCAGCGCCAGCACGTCGCAGACCATGGGCAGCGCGGAACTGAGCAGCCCGGCCGCGGCCGCTTGGCCGAGCGCGGCCGGGGTGAGCGGACGCGCGGCAAGCACCCAGATGCCGACGGGAACGTAGAGCAGGGCCGACAGTCCGGCCGCGGCCGCCGGCCCCTGCGCTCCTGGCACCCGCGCGCCCACCACCCGGTTCACCCCGATGTAGCCGGCCCAGCAGGCCGCCGCGAGCAGCGCCAGCGCGATCCCGGCGTAATCGGTCGACGGCTGCGGCCTGGCCAGCACCACGACGGCGGCACCGGCCAGCAGGGCGCAGGCGAGGTCGCGGGCGCGGCGAGAGCCGAGGAGCGCCACCGACAGCGGGCCAAGGAACTCGAGCGTCACCGCGAGGCCGAGCCCGATCCGGTCGATCGCGACGTAGAGCGACAGGTTCATCGTCGCGAAGATCAGCGCGAGCGCGAGCACCGGCCGCCATTGCGCGCGGGTGAACGACGCGTACCTGGGCCGGACGGTGGCCAGCAGCAGGGCGGCGGCCACCCACTGGCGCACCGCGACCACGCCGGCCGGGCCAAGGGCGGGGAAGGCCAGCGCGGCGATGGCGGCGCCAAGCTGACTCGAGGCGGCGCTCCCGGTCATCAGCCCGATGCCGGCGAGCCGGCCGACCGCGCCTGACGACGCGGGCCCGCCGGGCCGCCCGGCCCCCGCGGGCGAGGCGGCGGCCGCCTGGGCCGCCCCGCCGGGTAGCGCCGCCACCGGCCGGAGGAGCGCCGCCCGCCGGGAGCGCCGCCGCCGGGAGCGCCGCCCCGCCGGGAGCGCCGCCCCGCCAGGGAGCGGGGAAACCCGCGAAGGAAGCGTCATAGCAGCAGGCTGCGCCAGCAGCATCCATACGCAAAATGCATGGATGGCACCGGCTATACGCTAAACGCATGGATCTTGAGCTGCGGCACCTGCGCTGCCTGGTCGCGATCGCGGACACGGGGACGTTCACCGACGCGGGAATCGAACTCGGCATTTCGCAGGCCGCGGTGTCAAGGAACCTGCTCGCGCTTGAAGACCTGCTCGGCGCCCGCCTGCTGCACCGCACAAGCAGGTCCGTCACGCCAACCACGGCGGGCGTGCACGTGCTCGCGCAGGCCAGGCAGATCCTCGCCGCCGCGGCGAACCTGGTCAGCGAGGCGACCACCGGGCACACCGCGCTGCGCGTCGGGCATGCCTGGTCGGCGATGGGCCGTCACACCAGGGAGTTCCAGCGCCGCTGGGCGGCTGGCCATCCGGAGACCGAACTGCAGCTGATCCGCGTCAACTCCCCCACCGGCGGCCTCGCCGAGGGGCTGTGCGATGTCGCGGTGCTGCGCGCCGCCCCGGCCGGCGAGCGGTTCGACGGGGCGGTCGTCGGCTGGGAGCGCCGCTACCTCGCCGTCGCGGCCGACGACCCGTGGGCCCGGCGCCGGTCCTTCGGGCTGGCCGAGGTGGCGCGGCGCACCGTGGTGATCGACCGGCGCACCGGGACGACGACCCCCGACCTGTGGCCGGCCGACGGCCGGCCACAGCTGCGCGAGACCAGGGACATCGACGACTGGCTCGCGATCATCGCGGCGGGCGGCGGAGTCGGCATCACCCCGGAGGGCACCACCAGCCAGTACCGGCGCGACGGCGTGGTCTTCCGGCCGCTGCGGGACGCACCGCCGATCGCCGTCCACCTCATCTGGCGCCGGCCCGACCCGCATCCCGCGACCTTTGCCGCCGTCGCCCTGCTCACCGAGCTTTACCAAGGGGGCCGGGTGCCGCGGCGCCGGGAAACGAGCGGGGAACGTGAGGCGGAGGCACGCCCTCGTTCGGAATGATTCTGCTATACGACAATCTTTGGCGCTAGATTCCGTAGTCAGACGCGATTGAGGGGCGAGCGGGGCTGTTGGAAGATGGGCGCATGACACGTGTTGCGATTATCGGGGGCGGTATCGGGGGGCTCACTGCGGCCAACGCGCTGCTGCGGGCCGGCGCTGAGGTCTCCGTTTACGAGGCGGCCGGAGAACTGAAGGAGATCGGGGCCGGGGTCGCGCTGCACGCCAACGCGATGCGCGTGCTGCGGTTCATCGGCGTCGAGGAGGCCGTGCGCAACGTCGCGGGCAAGACCGACTACGCGGTCACCAGGGACGGGATCACCGGGCGGATCATCTCAAGGACGAGCCGGGCGCGGCAGGTGGAACTGCAGGGCATCGAGCCCGCGACCGTGCACCGGGCCGACCTGCTCGACGTGCTCGCCGCGGCGCTGCCCGCGGGGACCGCGTCGCTTGGCAAGCGGTGCGTCTCCGTGGAGTCCGGCGAGTCATCGGCGACCGCGCGGTTCGCGGACGGGACGACCGCCGAGGCGGACGTGGTCATCGGGGCGGACGGGATCCACTCCGCCGTGCGGACGGCGCTGTTCGGGCCGGACGCGCCCCGGTTCACCGGGAAGATCTGCTACCGGTCCGTCATCCCGGCGGCCGCCGTGCGCGGCGGCGCGCTGTCGGACGTGGCGGCGGACAACGGGCAGTGGCTCGGGCCGCACGGCACGATCGTGCTCTACCCGCTGCGCGGCGAGGAGCTGATCAACGTTGTCTGCCACTACGACGACGACTCCTACCGGCACGAGTCGTGGGTGACGGAGTGCGAGCGCGCCGAGGTCCTCGAGCGGTACGCGGGGTGGCACCAGTCGCTGCTGCGGCTGTTCGAGGCCGGGGACACCTGGTACAAGTGGGCGCTGTACGACCGGGACCCGATCCCCGCCTGGACGGCTGGCCGGGTGACGCTGCTCGGCGACGCGGCCCACCCGATGCTGCCCTACCTGGGGCAAGGGGCCTGCCAGGCGCTCGAGGACGGGGCCGTGCTCGCGAACGCCCTGTCCGCCACGCCCGCCGACCCGGTCGCCGCCCTGGCGTCCTACGAGCGGGCGCGGCGGCCACGGGCGTCCCAGGTCGTGCTGACCGCCAGGGCCCGCGGGGTGTCCAACCACCTGCCGTCGCGCTGGGCCGCGATGCGGCGCGATGCCGCGATCGCGGTGCGGCGGCGCCTGAACAGGCGCGACACGGACGGGCGGGGCGCGGCCTGGCTGGCGGACTACGACGCGACCTCGCCCTCGGCGCTGGCCCAGTGACCGGTAAGGTCGCGGGCTATGGACGATGAGCGGGAGACGCTGACCTGGGAGGCTTTCGGCGACGCGTCGCAGGACCTCGCGCGGGTGATCGCCGATGACGGGTTCCGGCCTGACCTGATCCTGGCGATCGCCCGCGGCGGGCTCTTCGTCGCGGGGGCGCTCGGCTACGCCCTGTCCGTGAAGAACCTGCACCTGATGAACGTCGAGTTCTACAACGGGGTGGGGTCGACGCTCGACATGCCGGTGATGCTCCCGCCCGTCCCTTCCGCGGTCGACTTCTCCGAGAAGAAGGTGCTGGTCGCCGACGACGTGGCCGACACCGGCAAGACCCTCGAGCTGGTGCGCGGGTTCATCGCGGGGCACGTCGCCGAGGTCCGCTCCGCCGTGGTGTACGAGAAGCCGGCGTCGCTGGTGAAGTGCGACTACGTGTGGAAGCGCACGGACCGGTGGATCAACTTCCCGTGGTCGAGCCTGCCGCCGGTGCTGCCGGGGGTGCTTGACGCTTGACGGCCCGGCCAGCGCGGCCCGGCGCGGGCAGGGCCGGCGCGGCAGGGCCGGCGCGGCCCGGCAGCGGATTCATCAGGCTGATCTGATAAGTTCAACCTGAATATAAGCCCGCTGCTCCATGGAGGCATCCCCATGTCCGGTTCCCGTCCCGTCCTGCTCCTGATGGACTTCCAGCACGGCATCGTGGAGCGCCTCGGCTCGCAGTCCGTCATCGAGGCCGCGGACCGCGCGGCCAAGGCCGCACGGGCGGCCGGCATCCCGGTGCTGTTCGTGCGCGTGGCCTTCCGGCCCGGCTACCCCGAGGTGGCCGAGTCCAACGCCTCGTTCTCCGCCATCGCGGCGCAGGGCGGTGACGCGTACACGCAGGACCACCCCGTCACTCAGGTGCACGCCGCGCTCACCCCGCTTGACGGCGAGCCGGTCATCATCAAGCGGCGGGTCAGCGCGTTCAGCGGGTCCGACCTCGACGTGCTGCTGCGCGGCGCCGGGGCCGACACGCTCATCCTGGCGGGCATCTCCACCAGCGGGGTCGTGCTCTCGACGCTCCGCCAGGCGGCCGACCTCGACTACCGGCTCACGGTGCTCGCGGACGCCTGCGCCGACACGGACGAGGAGGTGCACCGCGTGCTGACCGAGAAGGTCTTCCCGCGCCAGGCCCTCGTCACCACCACCGACGAATGGATCGCCTCGCTGTAGCGCCGCACGGGCGGGCCGATCGTCCCCGCTTCTTGCTGTTATCAAGGCCGGGGACGACGGGCATCACAGGGGATACCTTGAGCCCTCCCGGGGGCCAGAAGTATCCCCTGTCATCGCTCAGTCGGCGGCGGGTGACTCAAGGAAGGGCGGTGCGCTCGGCTCGCTCTCCGGGTCGTGGGCGTAGATCCAGGCGCTGGCCGCCAGCGGGTCCACGCGGGAGAACGAGGCGTCGCGTGCGCGCTGCTCGGGGCCGTCGGGCAGGTGGTTGACGTGCGCCCGGGCGTGGCTGACCTCCTGCAGGCGGGTCGTGCGCGGGATGCGCAGCGACTCGTAGCGGCGCAGCGCGGCGGCCGGGTCCGCCGGGTCCGCGGCGAGGCAGCGGGCGAGGACGGACCCGTCCTCGATCGCCTGGGCGGCGCCCTGGGCGAAGAACGGGAACATCGGGTGCGCGGCGTCGCCGAGCAGGGTCACCGTGCCCGCGGTCCACCGGGTGAGCGGCGCGCGGTCGAGCAGCGCCCAGCGGCCGGGCGTGCCCGCCGCGCGGATGAGGCCGACGAGCCGCTCATCCCAGCCGGCGAACTCGGCCAGGAGTTCCTCGATGGGCGCGGTCGCGGTCCACGACTCGGTCGTGTAGTCGCCCGCCGGGGCGAAGGCGACCAGGTTGACGAGCTCGCCCGCCGAGACGGGGTAGTGGACGAGGTGGTGGCCTGGCCCGACCCACAGGGTCTGCGCGGGGCGGCGGGCGAACGCGGGCGCCTGCCCGGCCGGGACTAGCGCGCGGAAGGCGCACAGGCCCGAGTACGTCGGCGGAACCGGTGCGGTGAGGGCGGCGCGGACCATGGAGTGGATACCGTCCGCGCCGATCACGACGTCGGCCTCCACCCGCTCGCCGCCGGAGAAGGTCAGCGTGTGGCGCGGGCCGTCCTGGCCGAGTGGGCCGAGTGCGACGCAGCGCCTGCCGAGCCGGAGCGACGCGGCGGGTACCGCCCGCAGGATCGCGTCGAGCAGGTCGGCGCGGTGCGCGGTGTAGGTGCGCTCGCCGTAGAGCCGCTCGCATTTGGTCGCCAGGTCTTCCGCGGACAGCACGGTGCCGTCCTGCCAGCGGCGGAACTCCCAGCCGGTCTCGAGCGGCACGGCGCGTTCCTCGAACGCGCCGAGGACGCCGAGCGCGCGCAGCAGGCGGGCGGCGTTCGGCGCGACGACCACGCCCGCGCCGACCTCACCGAGCCTGGCCGCCTGCTCGTACACCGTGGCGGTCAGGCCCGCGCGGTGCAGGAACGCGGCGGCGGCCAGCCCGCCGATCCCGCCGCCGATGATCGCGATCTCGGTCATAGGCCCAAAGATTAATCAGAACGACTTCGGGTTACTTCCCTCGCCACCAGTTTCACGATCCGCCGTGGCCATGCCGCCGCGGGCTGGCCGCGTCCTAACCGGTCACCGTGAGGACGTAGGCGGCCGGGCCGAACGGGACGCCGCCCTCTCCCGACCTCGCGCCGCGCGGGACGGTGACGGTCCGCTGGCTGACGTGCCAGCCGCGGCTCCTTGCCGCCGCGCCGACCGCGGCGGCGAAGTCGGCCGCGGCGTCGTTGTAGCCGTCGGGATGAGCCGTGTCGATGCTGCCAGGCCCGCCGTCGACGCAGTGGTAGGCGGCACCCGGGTGCAGCGCCGCGTAGAGCTTGTCCGTGCTTGCCGTCTGCAGCACGCCGTTCTTTACCAGGCACATGGTCTCGTAGCTGGCCGCGATGAACCAGGCACCGTACCGGCTGCCGGGGACCGGCTGGTTCCAGATCCGCACGTGGTCCTCGTTGCCGGTGAGCGAGAGGTCGTTGCCTGCCACGCAGCCGCCAAGCCGCCAGGCAACGTGCTGCGGCGCGTAGCCGCCGACCGCCACGTCGGCCATCTCCGAGGAGATGCACTTGAGGTGGATGCCGGTGATGTTGACCGTCGTGGCCGTGGAGACCGTCTTCCATTTCCCGAGGGCCTGCTGGATGTCGGCGAGTGACACGGTCGACCTGGCGCTGATGACCACGTTGAGCGGCTCGACGAACGGCGGGATCTGCGGCAGCGGCGTGGCGGCCCGCGCCGTGTCCCAGTCCGCCGGGCTGCAGTAGTCCGCGTTGCACGCGGCCGCTTGCCCTGTGGCGGCTGAGGCTGAGGCTTGCGCCGTGGCCCGCGTGGCGTCAGGGGTGCCCGTCGAGCTCCCGCTGGCGCAGCCGCCGAGCACAAGGGTGGCCGTGACGCAGACCGACGTCACTGCTAGCGCGAAAAGCCTCGCCCCGCGCCGTCGTGCCGAGTTTCCCATCCGCCAAGTATGCCCACCCCCAGCGTGTCCTGGAGGCGAGGTGCCGCCGGGCGACGGCCGCGGAGCGGCGGAGGTCGCGAGCGCTTCTTGCTGTTATCCCGACGAGGCGCCTGCGCCGCGAAGATAGCGGATAGGAATGCACGCCATAGGGTGTGCAGGTATCCGCTATGTTCCCCCGGTTCCGTGGCGCTCCGCGCTTCTTGCTGTTATCCCAGCTGGCTGGGGCCGGTCTCGGGGTCGCCGGTATCCGCCGTCTCCACCCGGCGCTCTATGCGACGGTCGGGGATCACCCACATGAGGGCAGCCACGACGTAGCAGGCGACCGCGATCCAGATGCCGGGACGGGCCGCTCCGTGGCCGCCGTCAAGCAGGGCGGCGACGGCGCCGGTGATATAGAAGACCGGGGAGATCCTGCCTTTGATATCGCTGCCGATCGCCTTGCGCAGCGCCGAGTCGTGGCCCTGCGAGCGGATGATCACCGTCTGCAGGATGTAGTAGGCGAGCGCGGCGGCCAGGAGATTGACGCCGTAGACGACGACGGGAGTGCGCGCGAAGTGGGTCGTGTCCATCCACTGGGTCGTGAACGGGAACAGCGACAAGAAGAACAGCAGGCTGAGGTTCGCCCACAGGACGCCGCCGGTCACATGCTCGGTGAGCTGGAACATGTGGTGGTGGTTGGTCCAGTAGATGCCGACGTAGATGAAGCTGAGCAGGTAGCTGAGCAGTCCGGGGCCTGTCGCGCGCCACAGCGCCGCCAGGTCGCTGCCCGCGGGCTCGCGCAGCTCGAGCACCATGATCGTGATGATGATGGCAAGCACGCCGTCGCTGAAGGCCTCCAGGCGGCTGGTCCGCATCGCGCCAGGTTACAGCATTTCCCGCGCTCGCCTCCGGGCGCTTGGCGCCCTTTGGCGCGCGCTCACAGGTCGGTGAGGTACCGTCCGTCCGGGCTCCTGCGCGGCTGCCTGGGCAGCTCGGTGACCAGCCCGCGGCCGCGGGCGAGCATGGCGGATGCCGCGTGCGCGTCGACCGGGACCGACAGCAGGTAGCCCTGGCCGAACTGGCAGCCCATCCCCGCGAGCAGTTCCCGTTCCGTCTCGGTCTCGATCCCCTCGGCGATCACCTCGACCTCTAGCGTCCTGGCGAGCCGGACGATGCCCTCGACCAGGGCGTGCCGCCGCCATGAGGAGGCGATCCCCGTCACGAACATCTTGTCGATCTTCAGCACGTCGATCGGCAGGTCAATCAGGTAGCTGAGCGACGAGTACCCGGTGCCGAAGTCGTCGATCGCCAGCTTGACGCCGATCTCCCGCAGCTCGTTGAGGTCGGCGCGGATCTGCTCGTTGCCGCCGAGCACGAGGGACTCGGTCAGCTCGAGGAGCAGCGCCGACGGGGGCAGCGCCGACTCCTGCAGTGCCTGCCGCACGCTGTCGACGAACCCGGGATCGCGGAACTGGCGGGCGGACACGTTGACGGAGACGTGCGGGCGTTCGGACTCGGGCGCCCTGTCGTAGGGTTCACCGGCGTCCGGGTCCTGCGCCGCTTGGGGCGGCACGTCGCGCCGCCACCTGACCATGTCGGACAGTGCCTGCCGCAGCACCCACGCGCCGAGCGGGACGATGAGCCCGGTCTCCTCGGCCAGGGAGATGAACTGGCCGGGCAGCATCATCCCCCAGCGGGGGTGCGGCCAGCGGATCAGGGACTCGAACCCGGCGATCTCGCCGCTCGACAAGGTCACGATCGGCTGGTAGACCAGCGTGAACGCGGAGCTCTTCACGGCGTCCTCGAGTGCGGCCTGTATTTCCCGCCGCCTGAGCATCCCGCTGGTCAGCACCGGCTGGTAGTGCCGCCAGCGCCGCTTGCCCGCCGCCTTCGCCGCGTACAGGGCCAGGTCCGCGTGCCGCAGCAGCTCGTCCACGTCGCCGCTGTCCGCCGAGGTCGCCACGCCGACGGTCGCCGTGGCGAGCACCTTGGCCTCGCTGAGCGTAAAGGGCTCGGTGAACGCCGCCACGATCCGCTCCGCGAACGCGTCCACGTCGTCGGGGTCGGCGGCGTCATCGATGAGCAGCGCGAACTCATCGCCGCCAAGGCGTGCCGCGGTGTCCGACTGGCGCACCGAGGCGGCCAGCCGCGCGGCGACCTCGACGAGCAGCTCGTCGCCGACGCCGTGCCCCATCGTGTCGTTGACGACCTTGAAGTCGTCAAGGTCGACGAACAGCACGCCCGCGGTCCTGCCGACGGCGCGGGCCGTCTCGAGCGCGTCCGCCGCCTCCTGCGCGAACAGCGACCGGTTGGGCAGCCCGGTCAGCGAGTCGTGGAAGGCACGGTACTTCAGCTCCTCCTCAAGCTCGTGCTGCTCGGTCACGTCGCGCAGGGTGAGCACGAGGCCGCCGACGGTCAGGTCATGCCGCAGGTCGCTCCAGCGGACCTCGAGCACGACCGTGCGCCCGTCAAGGCGCTCGATCTGGAGCAGGTAGCCGGGTGACGCGCCACGGGAGGCGGCACTGCTACCGGCGCTGAGGGCGAGCATCAGGTCGAGCACGCGGTCGACGTCATCCCGCGTCGCCGGTGTCACCAGGTCGGCGAGCAGCGCGCCCTCGACGGTGACGTCGCCGAAGATGTCGGCCGCCGACGGTGTGGCGTACAGGATCCTGCGGTCGTCGCCCACGATGAGGATCACGTCGGAGGCGTCCTGCACCAGGGTGCGGAACAGTGCCTGGCTGCGCTGGCGGGCCACCTGCTGGGTGAGCGCGAGCCGCTCGACCGCCAGGGCCGCCTGCCCGGCGAGGATCTCGAGCACCGTGGCGAGGTCGCCGAGGGTCCGCCGGTCGCCGAGGAACCCGATAAGTCCGATGAACGGTTCGCCGACGGGCCGGTCTTTGAGGGTGAGCGGGCAGAGCAGCGCACCCTCGGCGCCGGCCAGCAGCGGGGCCGCCGCCTGGGGCGCGGACGACGCGATGCCTTGCCTGGCGGACCTGATCTCCTCGGTAGAGACGAACCTCGGCCTGCGCCCTCCCGAGAGCCGCAGCCAGATGCCAACCGGGTCTGGCGGGTAGGGGGACTCGGCCGATCCCGCCGTGTGCACGTAGCGGAGGCAGTCTCCGTCCCTGACCGCCAGCAGCGCGGTCCGGTTCGCAGGCAGGGCAGGGGTGAGGGCGGACGCGGCGGCCGTGACTGCGGTCGCGACCTCCTCGACCGAGCTCGCCGACGCCAGCGCCGCGCTCGCCACGCGGAGTGTCCGCTCGCGGATGAGGCTGCGCCTGTTGGTCGCGGCGACATCCCACAGGCGGAAGAGCAGGAGCAGGTACAGCAGTCCGCACGCGACCGCCACGACGGCCTCGATGTCGTCCTGCTCTTTAAAGGAGTGAACGAACAGGTAGACAGGCGGGATCAGCGACGCGAGCATGAGCACCGTCACGCTGCCGGGTGCGGCGTCGGGGACCCGCTGCCTGACCGTCTTGGTCAGCTCGACCATCGACGGGTGCAGCGCGGCGGCCCCCCAGGCGATGGCGCTGGCCAGGTAGCCGAGCGGGAGCAGCAGGCCGGCGCGGTGACCCGAGTCAGAGACGACGTCGTAGGCAACGTCGGACGCGACACCGCAGACCGCGCCGAACGCCAACAGCACGGTGGACGGCCCGCGCGCCGTGCCTGGCGTGAGCAGCCGGGCGAGCGTCACGAGGACGAACAGGTCGCCAATCGGGTACGCCACGCTCACGACCCGCTGCGGCCAGGTCAGCGACGCGGACGTCGCGTCGGGCATGACGAGGAATACCCAGGAGAGCACGATCAGGCCGACCATGAGGACGAGGGCGTCGATCATGCTGCGCGCGTCCCGCCCGGTGGACCGCGACCTGACGAACATCGCGAGCCCGGCCACGTACAGCGGGTATGCCGCCAGGAAGATGACATCGGCGAACGACGGGAAGGGCACGGGGGCATGGGTCACCGTCACGTACACGCGGGACGCGACCTCGCCGACCGTGCCGGTGAGGTTCGCGGCGGCGAGCAGCAGCCACGGCGTGCGCCGGGCCGGGCGGTTGATGTACACCCCGGCCACCATCGCGGCCACGCCGCTCACCTCGATGAGCGCCGCGGTGCCGGTCCGCTGCCACGCGAGCGTGTAGTGCGCCACGACAAGCAGCGCCATCCAGACGGCGTAGCCGGCCAGCACGCGCCGCGAAGTCAGCCGTATCCCCATGCGCCTCCCCCCAGCACACTGACACCACTCCCGCGCCGTCTGTCCAGTTCAGAGCCCTTCAAGCACTCTATGCCGAACATGGCCGGCCAACTCCGGCGGGCACGCGCGTGTCCGCGGAGGCAACGCCACGCCCCCGTTCTGATGACCCTTGCTTTTTGTTCTCTCAGCACAAGACCGGGGTGCAAGTGTGCCAATAGCGGGCATTACCCCGCACAGTCCCTGGCACTACCATGTGGACCGCACGAGAAGCCGACGTCGCACCAGAACAGGTGACCTATGAGCCAGAAGAACCTGCAGGAGCTGCTCGACAGCGCGGGGAACACGGTAGAGCTGCTGCGCAACTCCCAGCTTGGCGCGTACATCTACCCGGTCGTCCCGTCCGAGTTCACGAACTTCCGCCGTGAGGTCATCGCGTGGCGGGAGACGGCGGTTCTCTACGATCAGTCGCACCACATGCACAACATCTTTATCTCCGGTCCGGACGCGCTGAAGCTGATCACCGACACCGGCATCAACTCCACCGCGAAGTTCCCCGTCGACACCGCGAAGCAGTTCGTCCCGGTCTCGCCGGAGGGCGGCGTGATCGGTGACGGCATCCTGTTCCATGACTCCGAGGAGGAGTTCACCTTCGTCGGCCGCGCGCCGGTCGCCAACTACCTGCTTTACAAGGGCTCGCAGGGCTACAACGTCGACATGGTGCTCGACCCGCGCTCGCCGTCGCGGCCGTACGGCAAGGTCGTCACGCGCAAGGTGTGGCGGTTCCAGATCCAGGGGCCGAACGCGTGGGCGGTCATCGAGAGGCTCAACGGCGGGCCGATGGAGCAGGTCAGGTTCTTCCGTATGGGCTCGATGAACATCGCCGGCGAGAAGGTGCACACCCTGCGGCACGGCATGGCGGGCGCGCCCGGCCTGGAGATCTGGGGCCCGTACGAGTCCTACGACAGGATCAGGGACGCGATCCTCGAGGCGGGCCAGGAGTTCGGGCTCGAGCCCTGCGGCGCACGCGCTTACTCCTGCAACACGCTCGAGTCCGGCTGGATCCCCTCGCCGCTCCCCGCCATCTACACCGCGCCCGAGCTGCGCTCCTACCGGGAATGGCTCGGCGCCGACTCCTACGAGGCGACCAACGCGATCGCCGGGTCGTTCGTGTCTTCGAATATTGCCGACTACTACACGAACCCGTGGGACCTCGGGTACGGGTCGTTCGTGAAGTTCGACCACGACTTCATCGGGCGCGACGCCCTGGAGGCGATCGACCCGGCCACGCAGCGCCGCAAGGTGACCCTGGAGTGGAACGCCGAGGACCTGGGCAAGGTGCTCGCCTCGCCGCTCGGCCCCGCGCCCGGCTACCAGTTCTTCGACCTGCCGAACGCGAACTACGGTTCGTCGAACTTCGACTCCGTGGTGGACGCGTCGGGCAAGGTCGTGGGCCTGTCGATGTTCACCGGCTACTCGGCGAACGAGCGGGCCGGCCTGTCGCTCGCGACGGTCGACCCCGACGTGCCGGTCGGCGCCGAGGTTTCCGTGATCTGGGGCGAGCCGGGCGGCGGGTCGAAGAAGACGACCGTGCAGCCGCACGAGCAGGTCGCGGTCCGCGCGATCGTCTCCCCCGCCCCGTACTCGAAGGTCGTCCAGGAGAGCTACCACGAGGGCTGGCGCTCCCAGGCGTGACGGCCGTCGGCCGATCAGGTCATGACGCTGCGGTGCCGCGGGCGGCGATCATCGTGAGCTGGCTGGATACCCAGTCGTGGACGTCGTGGGTGCGGACCTGGCCGGCCATCGCGGCCAGGGCCTTGCGGCGGGCGTCGGGCGCCAGGGCAAGCGCGTGCTCGATCCGGTAAGACAGGCCCTCCACGTCGAAGGGGTTGCAGAGCACGGCCTGCGACAGCTCGTCGGCGGCGCCGGTGAACTCGCTGAGGATGAGGACGCCGCTGCCGCCGTGCGCCTGCTGCACGGTCACGTACTCCTTGCAGACCAGGTTCATGCCGTCCATCAGCGGCGTGACGAGCATCCCGTCGGCGAACGCGTAGTACGCGGACAGCTGCTGCTGCGACAGCCCCCGGTACAGGTAGTGCACCGGCACGTCGTTGCCCGGCTCGGTGAACCGGCCGTTGATCCGGCCGACGTGCTGCTCCACGGTGCTCCGCAGCTGGCGGTACTCGCGCACGTCGTCCCTGCTCGGCATGGCGATCTGCAGGAACGCGAGGCTGGTACGCAGGTCCTGGCGCCGCTCTAGCAGCATCTCGACCGCGAGCAGGCGCTCGATGATCCCCTTCGTGTAGTCGAGCCGGTCGGCGCCAAGCAGCAGGGTCCGGCCGTTGAACTGCTCTTCCAGCGCGGTGATGTCGTCCTTTACCGCGGGGTCCGCCGCCGAGGCGGCGAACTGCGCGGCGTCGATGGAGATGGGCGCGGTGACCGTGGCCACCGCGCGGCCGTCGGGCAGCACCACCGACGACCCGCGCACCTCGATGCCCGAGTCTGACAACTGGCGCGCGCAGGAGCGCAGGAAGTTGCCGCGGTACTCGTCGGTGTGGAAGCCGACCACGTCGGCGCCGAGCAAGCCGCGCAGCACCTGCTCCCGCCAGGGCAGCCGGGCGTAGATGACCGGCGACGGCCACGGCACGTGCAGGAAGAACCCGATCGGCTGGTCGGCGTGCCGGTCACGCAGCAACTGCGGGACGAGCATCAGCTGATAGTCATGCACCCAGGCGATCGCGTCTGGCCGCCCGTCAAGTGCGGACATCGCCCGCTCGGCGAAGAGGCGGTTGACCTCCTGATAGGCACGCCACCAGGCACGCTCGAAGCGAGGCTTCTCGATCGCGTCGTGCAGGAGCGGCCACAGGGTCGCGTTGGAGAACCCCCGGTAGTAGTCGCGGACCTGCGCCGCGGACAGCCCGATCGGCATCAGCTGGATGCCCGAGTCAGGGAACGTCTGCGGCACGCCCTTGCTGCCGCCGTCCCAGCCGACCCAGGCGCCCGGGTGGGTGGCCATCACCGGTCGCAGCGCGGTTACCAGGCCGCCAGGCGACAGCTCCCACCCGTTGTCGCCTTGCTGGACGGGCAGCCGGTTAGCCACGGCGATCACTGGTCTTTCTCGCATAACCAGCCGCTACCCGCGACGCGCGCCGCGAACCGCGCGCTGGCATGTTACCCGCCTCTCAGTCCCCACAGTCACATTTGTTAACTCAGTGAACACGCGACTGGCCAGGAAGTCCTCCGGGTCCAGGCGCATCAGGTCGTCTCTCGTGACCGGGCCCGTGGCGGCCATGAGGCGGTTCGCCTGACGAAGGCGGGCGCGTTCCAGGGCGTTCCTGACGCTGCGGGCGTTCGCGAACCTCGGCTGGGTCATCCGGCGGGCCAGGTAGTCACGGAAGACCGGTTCCGCCTCGGCCGCCAGGCGGTACCGCTGGCCGCCGAGCATCAGGGCGGCGATCGCGGTGAGCTCGTCGAGTGCGTAGTCGGGGAAGTCCAGGTGGTGGGCGATCCGCGACGACATCCCAGGGTTGGAGGCGAAGAACGTCTCCATGCGGTCGGCGTAGCCGGCCAGGATCACCACCAGGTCATCGCGGTGGTTCTCCATGTACTGCAGCAGGATCTCGATCGCCTCGCCGCCGTAGTCGCGCTCGTTCTCCGCCCGGTAGAGGTAGTAGGCCTCGTCGATGAACAGCACGCCGCCCATCGCGCGCTTGAGCGCCTCCTTGGTCTTCGGCGCGGTGTGACCGACGTACTGGCCGACCAGGTCGTCACGGGTAACCGAGACGACCTTTTTCGTGCGCAGGTAGCCGAGGCGGTGCAGCAGCTCCGCCATCCGCAGCGCCACCGTGGTCTTCCCCGTGCCCGGGTTGCCGGTGAAGGACATGTGCAGCGACGGCGCCCGTGCGGACAGGCCGAACCGCGCCCGCGCCCGGTCGACCAGGAGCAGGGCGGCGATCTCGCGGATGCGCGTCTTGACGGGAACAAGGCCGACCAGTTCGGCGTCGAGGGCGTCGAGCACGGCGTCCACGCCCGCATCGGCGCGCTCCGCCGCCAGGTCGACCGCTCTCGTCGTTCACTGCGCTGGCCTCACTGGGGCCGGTGGACCAGGAACGACAGGGCCGTGGTCTGGCGGCCGTAGGACGCGTCGTAGGCGGACACGCGGATGTGGTGCCCCGGGTGGGCGCCGCGGCACTCGTTGATCTCGATGAGCGCGGCGGACGGGTCGGGCAGGTCGAACATGGGCAGGCCCCACATGTCCCAGTAGTTGTTGCGGGGCCTGGGGTCATCGGTGTGCTCGATCGAGATCGCCCAGCCGTTGCGCAGCGCGTACGTCAGCTGGGCGGCGATCTCCTCGTCGGTGAGGTCCGGCAGGAACGAGAAGGCGCCCTGGGTGATCCGGGCGGCGGGCGCGGGCTGGCTCATGACGGCGTCACCACCAGGTCGGGCGTGTCGGTGGACTCGTAGTTGAAGGTCACGTCGCCCCACGTCGCGAGGGCGGCGTCGAGCTCGGGACTTCGCCTGGCGGCGGCGCGCAGGATGTCCGGCCCCTCGAAGTCGATGTCACGGCCCTCGTTGCGGGCCTTGACCATCGCCTCGAGCGCTACCCGGTTCGCGGCCGCGCCCGCGGCGATGCCCATCGGGTGGCCGATGGTGCCGCCGCCGAACTGGAGGATCACGTCGTCGCCGAACAGCGACAGGAGCTGGTGCATCTGGCCGGCGTGGATGCCGCCGGACGCGACCGGCATGACCGCGGGTACCGACGCCCAGTCCTGCTCGAAGTACAGGCCACGCACTGGATCCGGGTCGGCCTTGTCGCAGCGCAGGGTCTCGTAGTAGCCCCGCACCGTGGCCGGGTCGCCTTCCAGCTTGCCGACGGCGGTGCCCGCGTGGACGTGGTCGACGCCCGCAAGGCGCATCCACTTGGCGATTACCCGGAACGAGACGCCGTGGGACTTCTGCCTGGTGTAGGTGGAGTGGCCGGCCCGGTGCAGGTGAAGCAGGACGCCGTTGCGCCGCGCCCACTTGGCCATGGACTGGATCGCGGTGTAGCCGACCGTGAGGTCGATCATCACGATCACCGAGCCGATCTCCCTGGCGAAGTCGGCCCGCTCGTACATGTCCTCCATCGTCGCCGCGGTGACGTTGAGGTAGTGGCCCTTGACCTCACCGGTCTCCGCCTCGGCCTTGGTCACGGCCTCCATGCAGTGCACGAAGCGGTCGCGCCAGCGCATGAACGGCTGCGAGTTGATGTTCTCGTCGTCCTTGGTGAAGTCGAGGCCGCCGCGCAGCGCCTCGTAGACGACCCGGCCGTAGTTGCGGGCGGACAGGCCGAGCTTCGGCTTGACGGTGGCGCCGAGGAGCGGGCGGCCGTACTTGCCGAGGTACTCGCGCTCCATCACGATGCCGTGCGCGGGTCCCTGGAAGGTCTTGGCGTAATGCGGCGGGATGCGCATGTCCTCCAGCCGCAGGGCCTTCAGCGCCTTGAAGCCGAAGACGTTGCCGATGATGGAGCTGGACAGGTTGGCGATGGAGCCTTCCTCGAATAGGTCCATGTCGTAGGCGATGTAGGCCATGAACTGCTCGGGGTTACCCGGGACCGGATCGATCCGGTAGCACTTGCCCTGGTAATGGTCGTGGGCGGTGAGCCGGTCGGTCCACACGACCGTCCAGGTCGCGGTCGAGGACTCCCCCGCGACCGCCGCGCCCGCCTCCTCCGGCGGCACGCCCGGCTGCGGGGTGACACGGAACGCCGCTAGCACGTCCGTCGCCTTCGGCTCGTAGTCGGGCTGCCAGTAGCCCATCTCCGCATACTGGAGCACTCCGGCGCTCCACCGTTCCGCCATCGCTCGGCCCTCCTGTCGGATCGCTGCTCGCAACTCCATCCTGAAGGGCAATTCGACAATGATCAATTAACTTTTTTACTTGATAGTTAAGTGATCGCTTTATCCTGGCCGGCCGGTACCCGCCAGCCACCGTGCTTGACCAGGTGGTCGACGAGCAGGCGCGGCGCCGCGGGAACGGCCTCGTGCGTGACCGCGCGCCAGGGGCGCCGCAACGGAGTGCCGGGCAGTGGCACCTCCACGAGATCCCCTGCCGCCAGCCGGTCCCTGACCGCCTCCCTGGGGACCAGGGTCGCGCCAAGGCCCGCGACCGCGCCCGCGATCACCGCGCCGGTCGAGCCGAGGGTCAGCGCCGGCGGGGCCGCCTCCAGCCCGGCAAGCAGGCTCTCGGCGTGGGCACGGGTCGCGGACCCGGCCTCCCGTTGCAGCCACCGGGTTACCGCCGGGTCGAACGCCGACGCGACGGCGGGCGCCGCCACCACGACAAGCAAGTTGGGCCTGGTGGCGCGGATCACCGCGTCAGCGGCGTGCGCGGGCGGGCGACCGCCGATGACCACGTCGGCCTCGTGCGCCGCGAACATGGCCCAGGTCCGCTCGGACGGGCCGACCTCAAGGCGCAGGTCGACCGCCGGGTACCTGGCGAGGAACGAGGCCAGTGCCGCGGGCAGCAGGTGCTCACCCGCCGTGGGCACGGCCGCCACGCGAACAAGGCCCCGGCCCGCGTCGCCACCGGAGCGGGCCGCCGCGATGGCCTCCTCGTGCAGGCCGAGTATGCGACGGGCGTAGGCCGCGTAGGCCTCGCCGGCTGGCGTAAGGCGCAGGCCGCGGCCGTCGCGCTCCACGAGCGGCGCCTTGACCTCGCGGGCGAGCGCGGCCAGGGCCGCCGAGACCGCGGGCTCGGTGACCGTGAGCCTGCGGGCAGCCTCGCGGACCGATCCCGAGTCGGCGACGGCCACGAGGGAACGGAGCCTGGCCTCTGTCGACACGCACCGTCTCCAAGCAGTTGGCTAAACCTTTCGGTTAAGTATCACGCAGCAGCCGCCCAGGTTTCGCTTCTTGCTGTTATCTGCCTGGGCGTGCCGCGGCGCGCAAGCGGCGGCGGCAGGCCGCGCGCTCGCCCGCCCCGACGGGCCAGGACTCGCGATCACCACCGGGCCTGGGCCGGGCCTGGCGGGAGCGACCATGGCAGTCACGTGGCGCGGGGCGAGTCAGCCGCATCCGTTCGGGATTACCGGGTTGGGCTTGATCTTGGTTTTGATCGTTGCCTTAGCGGGCGGACTCGGTCAGGTGGTGCAGGAGGAGGAGCTGGGTGACCGCCAGGGGCTCGCTGCGCTTGCCTTCGCCCAGGTCGCCGAGGACGGTCGGGAGCTCTGTCGTGCCGCCAAGGCCGGACCAGATCGCCTTTTCCAGCAGCTGGGTGTCCTCGGCAGGCGCGTAGCCGTGGACGTGCAGGGAGTCGACCGGGCGGCCGTCGGAGTCCCTCGTCAGCTTGAGGTGCATCGAGCCGCCGCTGCCCGCGAGAATGGTCGTGAGGTCCGGGTGCCTGATCGTGGGGCGCAGCAGCAGCTCGGCCGACAGCGGGGTGCCAGGTGGGTCGACGCGCCGCTCGACCGGGGCGAAGCGGACCACGATGTCCGCGCGGGCGCGCTGCGGGCGGATGAACCGCTCCGACTCCGGCTCGCGGCGGTCGAGTTCGGCTCGCACCTGCTCGGGCGTGTAGCCGCGGTCGACGGTGTCGCGCCTGACCTTCCAGTCGCGGCGGATGGCTTCCGGCGGGTTGAGGTAGACGGTGACGTCAAAGCAGGCGGCGGCCAGCTTGGTGTGCAGCGGGAGGAGGCCCTCGATGATGACGAACTCCCTGGGCTCCACGTACTGGGGGCGCGCGAGCGTGCCCGTGTGGTGGTCGTAGACCGGCTTGAGCACCGGGTGGCCGGTGGCCAGCAGCTGCAGGTGCTGCTCCATGATGTCGATGTAGTTGCAGTCGGGGTGAAGCGCGGTGAACGGGAGGCTCTTGCGCTCCGACCGGTCGTACTGGTGGTAGTCATCGACGCAGACGGCCGTGCAGCGCTCCACGCCGAGGGCCTTGACCAGCCCGGCGGTGATCGTCGTCTTGCCGGACGCGCTGTCGCCCGCGATCGCCAGCATGACCGGGCGGTCCCTGACGGCGTGTCCCTGGTCAGTCCGGTGCATGCGCAACAGCTTGTCCGGCATGCGCGCTCCTTCCCGCCGCCCCTTCTTGTCGTCTTCTCGTCGCCGGTGCGGCACTACGGGGAAATAATCACATTACGTATCCGCCTGGTGGCCTGAATCCCCCCGCGGGGGGACCTCAGGGGGGACGAGCCGGGGACTTTACGCGCTAGTTGTTTTCCTGGCGACCACTTATCGTGGTCAAGCATGGGAAGCCGACCCGTGCGCGTCGTTCTCGTCGACGACCATGAGCTGGTCATCGAGGGGCTCAAGGCCATGCTCGCGCGGTTCGCCGGGCGGGTGCGGGTCGTCGGGCAGGCGGGCAGCGCCGAGGACGCGGTCCCCGTCGTCACGGCCCTGGCACCGGACGTCGTGCTCTGCGACGTGCGGCTTCGCGGGTCGAGCGGGCTCGACCTGTGCAGGCAGCTCGTCGAGGCCTCGCTCGGCTGCCGGGTCGTGCTGCTTTCCGTCTACGACGACGAGCAGTACCTCTACCAGGCGCTACGCGCCGGGGCCGCGGGGTACCTGCTCAAGCGGGTGAGCGGGGAGGAGCTCGTGCGGTCGCTAGAGCAGGTGCGGCTCGGCGAGACCGTGGTCGACCCGGTGCTCGCGGCGCGCGCGGCGACGGCCGCCGCCAGGCTGGACAGCGGTGAATTCTGGCCGGGGGCGCGGCTCGGGCTGTCGCAGCGCGAAAGCGAGGTCCTCGGGCTGATGGTGGCCGGGCTGTCCAACCGGGCGATCGCGGCGCGGCTGGTCATCGGGGACGAGACCGTGAAGAGCCACACCCGGGCGATCTACCGCAAGCTGGGGGTCGGTGACCGGGCGGGCGCGGTCGCCGCGGCCCTGCGCGAGGGGGTGTTCCGGTGAGCCCGCCGCCCGCCGCCGGGCCCGGGCTTGGGCTGCCCGATCCAGAACGGGAGAACGCGCTGCTCGTCGGGATCATCGAGGCGATATCCGCCGGGCCGGCCCTTGAGCCGCTGGCCACCCGCGTCGCGCAGCTCATCGTCGAGGCGACCGGCACCGACGTCTGCTTCGTGCACGTGCTCGACGACGGCGGCGGGGCACTGACCCTGACCGGGGCCACGCCGCCGTTCGACAACTGCGCCGGCAAGATCCGGCTGCCCGTGGGCGAGGGGGTGAGCGGGTGGGTGGCCTCCCACCGGCAGCCCGTCGTGATCAACGCGGGGAAAGAGGCCGATCCCCGGTACCGGTACTTCCCCGAGCTCGGCGGGCGCTCCTACATCTCGATGGTGTCAGTGCCGATGGAGAGCGACGCCGACGGGCTCGTCGGGGTGCTCAACGTGCACACCCGCGCACGGCGGGACTTCGCCGAGCGGGACGTGCGGCTGCTCGTGTCCATCGGGCAACTGGTCGCCGGGGCGGTCCACCAGGCCCGGCTGCACCGGCGGCTCGCCGCGCGCGAGCAGGCCGCGGAACGGTTCGCCGAGCAGGTGATCGCGGCGCAGGAGGCCGAGCGGCGACGGCTCGCCGGCGACATACATGACGGGATCACGCAACGGCTCGTCAGCCTCGCCTACCACCTCGACGCGGCGGCGGACGCGGTTGGCCGCGATCGCGGACGCGGCGGTGACCTGGCGAGACGGGAACTTGCCAGGGCCCGGGAGCTGACCGACCTGACGCTCCTCGAGGCGCACGCGGCGCTCGCAGGGCTAAGGCCGCCCGTGCTGGAGGACCTGGGACTCGCCGACGCGCTCGCCTCCCTGGCCCGCTCGGTCGCCCAGCTGCCCGTCTCCATCGCCGCCGACACAAGCCGACTGCCCGAGCACATGGAGATCGCGCTCTACCGCATCGCGCAAGAGGCGCTGCAGAACGTCGTGAAGCACTCCGAGGCCGGATCGGCGGCCGTGGAACTGCGGTGCGACGAGTCCAGGGCGCTGCTGCGGGTAAGCGACGACGGACGCGGGTTCGACGTCGGGGCACGGGCGGAAGACGCGGCGTCACCCACCTACGGGCTGCGCTCGATGGCCGAGCGGGCGGAACTAATCGGCGGGCGGCTCACGGTCACCTCCCGGCCAGGCGTGGGCACCACGGTCACGGCGACCGTGCCGCTGGTCAAAGACGCCGATACCAGGATCTATTGACGGACGACGATCTTCCGCCGCATACGATGGTGCCGTGGTTGCCGTTCCCCGTGTCACGCCCGAGCAGGCCGAGGAGATCGCGCTCAGGTACTACGGGATCAGCGCAAGCGCCGAGCGGCTGGCCGCCGAGCACGATGACGCGTTCCGGCTGACCACCCGCGCGGGCCAGTCCCGGCTGCTCAAGATCAGCGTGGCCGACGGGGCCGCGGACCCGGTCTCCTTCCAGACCGCCATCCTGCTGCACCTCGCGGACACCGCGCCGCACCTGCCCGTCCAGCGGGTCAGCACCGCGCTCGACGGTGCGCCCGAGGTGCGGATCCCCGGCGGCGAGGGCCCCGCCCGGCTCGTCAAGATGACCTCGTGGCTCGACGGCGAACTGCTCGGCCGGGCCGCCGTCAGCGCCGCGCTGCGCCGGGAGACCGGCGCGACCCTCGCCAGGCTCAACGTCGCGCTGCGCGGGCTGCGTCACCCGGGCGCGCGGCGGACCCACCTGTGGGACCTGCAGAACTTCTGGCGACTCCGCCCGCTGCTCGACGAACTGCCCGGCAGCGGCCTGCTGCCGGAAGTCTCGCGGGCGCTGCCGGCCCGCACCACCGTCACCGCGGGGGGGCTGCGCGCCGCGCTCACCGACTGCCTCGACCGGTTCGACAGCCACGTCCGGCCACGGCTGGCACGGACGCCGGCCCAGGTCATCCACACCGACTTCCACGGCGACAACCTGCTCACCGACGGCCGGCGGATCACCGGCATCCTCGACTTCGGCGACGCACTCACCGGCCCGGTCGCCATGGACGTCGGCGTCGCCGCCTGCTACCAGCTCGGCACCGCACCCGACCCCCTCACCCCCGCCCTTGACCTCGTCACCGGGTACCACGCGGTGGAACCGCTCGACACCGCCGACCTCACCCTGGCCGCCGAGTTCGCCGTCGCCCGGGTCGCCGCGCGGATCATCGTGTCGCAGTGGAACGCCCTGCGTGAGCCCGCCAACCGCGGGTACCTGCTCCGGCGGACACCGCAAGCGATCGAGCACCTCGCGGCCCTGCGACTGCTCACGCCCGACGAGATCACCCGCTCCATGCGGGCAGCCTGCGGCACGTCCCGCGGAATGTGAGGTGCACCAGTGACCGAGCCAGCCCCGGTGATGGTCAACGGCTTCGACGGCTCGCGAGCCGGGGACCTGCCGCCCGCCACCCAGGAACTCATCCGCCGCCGCGACCGCGCGCTCGGCAGCGCGTACCGGCTGTTCTACGACCGGCCGGTGTCATTCGTCCGCGGCTCGGGCGTGCACCTGTACGACGCGGAAGGCAACGCCTACCTCGACGCCTACAACAACGTGCCGTGCGTGGGCCACTCCCACCCCCACGTCACCGAGGCCGTCGCCAGGCAGCTCGCCACGCTCAACACGCACACCAGGTACCTCACCGACGGGCTCATCAGCTACGCCGAGCGGCTGCTCGCCACCCATGACCTCGCCTCCCCGGCCAACGCCATGTTCACCTGCACCGGCAGCGAGGCCAACGACCTCGCGCTCCGCATCGCCCGCCACCACACCGGCGGGACCGGGGTCATCGTCACCGCCAACGCCTACCACGGCGTAACCGCGGCGCTCGCCGAACTCTCCCCGAGCCTCGGGCCCGACGTCCCGCTTGGCCCGCACGTCCGGGTAGTTCCCGCGCCCATCCCGGGAGTGAACTTCACCGCGGCGGTCGCGTGGGCCGTCTCCGACCTGGAGCGGCACGGCCTGCGGCTCGCGGGGTTCCTCGCCGACTCGGTGTTTTCCTCCGACGGCGTGTTCCCCGACCCCGCCGGGTTCCTCGCCCCCATCCCCGAGATCGTGCACGCGGCCGGCGGCCTGTACATCGCCGACGAGGTCCAGGCCGGCTTCGCCCGCACCGGCTCCCACATGTGGGGCTACCAGCGGCACGGCCTCACCCCCGACATCGTCACCATGGGCAAGCCGATGGGCAACGGCCTCCCCGTCGCCGGGCTCGTCGCCAGGCAAGACGTACTCGACGACTTCGGCCGCAATGCCAGGTACTTCAACACCTTCGGCGGCAACCCCGTCAGCGTCGCCGCCGCCACCGCCGTCCTCGACGTCCTCGACGCCGACGCGCTCCCCGCCAACGCCGCCGCCACCGGCGCCTACCTCAAGGACGGGGTCGCCGGGATCGCGGCAGGCTCTCCCGTGCTCGGCGACGTGCGCGGCGCCGGGTTGTACCTCGGCGTCGACGTCGTCTCGCCGTCGACCGGCGAGCCCTCCGCCGAGCAGGCCTCCGCCATCGTCAACGGGATGCGCGAGCGCCGCGTTCTCATCAGCGCCACCGGCCCGCGCGGCAACGTACTCAAGATCAGGCCGCCGCTCCCCTTCCGCCCAGAGCACGCCGACCAGCTACTCGCCGCCCTCAGCGACGTCCTTACCGACGTTTCATCCTTCCGATCCTGACCGGAGCGTTTCAGCACGACCAATCGGTAAACATGAGAACCCCTGCTAGCATCCAAAACGCGGGGCCCTCATAGGCTCCCAGCCGTACTTGCGAACATCTCCGTGTCCGCTGTACGAGGGTCCCGCCCGCTACCCCAATGCCACCTCCTGCTCACCGTGATGGCGGTGGTGGTCATCCTCAATAACCGGGCCTCGCCAACTGAATGACGAGGCCAGAAGCGTGCAAATGGGTTAGGTCGGCCGACAACGTGCAGGACGCCGGCCTGTTTGAGTGGGTGGAGAGGAGGCGGTCCCGGCTAGGCCGGGACCGCCTCCCCCGCGAGCCGGAGCAAGCCGGCGGAGCGGCTACATCCCGGAGGGGTCCATCCACTGGTGGTGACTACGGCCGCGGTGGTGACGGCCCTGGGCCGGCGTCGTCGCCCCGGTGGTCGGCGTCGCCCCCGTGGTCGGCGTCCCCCCCGTGGCCGGCGGCGTCCCGGTCGTATTGGTCACCGTCTGCTGCGTGGTGTTGAAGGTCGCCGCGGTCGCCACACCGTTACCGTCCAGGGTGGCCGTGACCGGGTTGGTCAGGCCGAAGGTCTGGCAGTTGAGGTTGGTGAAGGACATGCTGAGCCTGTTCGCCAGGAAGGTGAACAGGTTGTTGCCCACCGCGGGCACCGGCGACGCGCCGGTCGCGAGCAGCGTCTGGTTGGCCGCCAGGAACGGGGTCTGGATGTTGACCATGTTCTGGCAGTACATCGCCGGGCTGTCTTGCCGGTTGTTCTGGTTGTTGACCGGCGCCTGGCCGACTTCCGCCCGGTACAAGTTGGTCTTGGCGGCGTCGAAATTCCCGTTGCCGTCCAAGACCATCTCGTCGTTCTCCGGGACCAGCGCCGTGATGGCCGTCTGGTTCTTCGCGGCGAGGAGCTCGTCAAGCGCCTGGGAGGAGGTCATCTGGTTGTTGTTGCCCAGGTCCGGCGCCATGAACGGGGTGCAGCCGAACGTCGGGTCCAAGAAGAAGTCGATCAGGGCGTTGTCACTGCCGTTGGTCAGCAACGTGGCGCCGGTGAGTTTACCGGTGTTCGCCGTGGTGTTCTGCGCGGTCTGCCCGGTCGCCGGGTTGAGTAGGTACTGACTGGTCACGTTGTCCGACTGGTCCTGGTCGACCATGTCGAAGTTGCGTACGGTCGGGCAGTCCTGGCCGGTGCCGAGATTGCCGCCAGAGGCGACGATCTTGCCGGAGGTCCCCGCGGACGGCACCCTCAGCCTGCCCTCGCGCTCGAGCTGGAACGCGTCGTTGAAGAAGTTGGTCCCGTTGCAGAACGACACCTGGCCGAACAGCGAGCCCCCCTGGCCGTTGACGCAGTTGCCCTGCCGAAGGGCGTTCGCCGTGGCGCCTACCTGCGTGAGGACGGTGCCGTTGAACCCGAATTCGATCGTGACCACCGCGTTCCGCGGCAGGTTGGGCACCGTCGGTGCGGCGGCCGGCGTCGTGCCCTGGGTGATGACCAGCGGGTTGTAGACATAGAGCTGTCCGGTCCGCGGGTTCAGGATCGTCGCCTGGACGAACGCGCCTAGTGCGCCCGCGTTGGCCATGGTGCAGCCGGACTGTGCCGCGGTCATCCCGCCAGGGCCGGTGAGCTGGTACGGGGTCGCCAGTCCTTGGGCTGACAGCGGGTTCGCCGGGACGATGATGTCGCAGTTGACATTGGCCGCCGTCGTCGTGGCGGTGCTGGTCGTCGCCGACGCGGTCGGGCACGGCGCCGCCGAGCTGATCGGTGGTGTCGTGGGGGCCGTCCCCGTGGTGGCCGTCGCGGTGGCCGCCGTTGTCGCGGTGGCCGTGCTTGAGACGGCGGTCGTCGGGGCCGCCGTGCCTGAGGCGGCCGCCGTCGAGGAGGCCGTGCTTGAGACGGCCGCCGTGGGCGACGCCGTGCTGCCTGACCCGTGGTGGCCGTGTCCTGCTGTGTTGGCCGGCACTACATACGCGGCCGGCGATGCGCAGTTAGCATTCGCTGCGTCAGCAAGGTTGTTCGCGCCGGAATGGTCGACGATGATGACGATAGCGCCCACCGCGACAGCCAGTGCCACCGGAATGGCGACAGGGGCTACGAGACGCGCTAGCGGGCGTCTCGACCGACGCCTCGCGGACCGATGCCTCCTCGGCATGCAATCCACCTCCATGTCATAGGGAAGATTCTATGTTGCTGCTCGCTCTTGGTTGCTGCTCGCTCTTGGCTGGGGACGGTAGACCTCATACGGGCCGCATAGGGGTTGCTACTAAATTCATTCGTAAGCTATGCGGCTGCACTTGCCGTCAGTCCAGTCCAGTAAGGTCCTGCGAGAATTCTTACCGAAAGATAACGTCACGGGAGAATGCCAGGATCCGGCCGTGGGGCGTGGCCCGCACAGCCGTCATGCCGCCAGGCGCAGCGGCCTCCCACCCCCCTGGAACGTACCGCTAGGCCCGCGATCTACCTGGTCCTTCAGCCGACAACGGCGCCATGCGGACCGATGCCTGTCCGGCATGCAATCCACCTCCACGTCTCGCGAAGTTCTGTCGTCGACGCTCCCGAGACGACACAGTAGACCATGACGAGGTCATAAAGCGGCGATAACGGAGAAGTGACGAAACTTTGCGCTTCGGGCCCCGGATCTCTCACTCGCCGGCCCGGTCGGGTCACATAACGTAACGATAAATCCCGGACAAGAATGTCAGGCGAACATCGCGCAATCGCCGCGATCACAGCTCTCCGGCGAAAACCCGCGGGCAAGGGTTGGAAGTCCTTGGGAACCCGGGGATCCGCACACTAGCACGACCGCCACGGGCTCGCAGAGGATTCACAAAGGTTCACGATTTCGGCCCCCATTTGAACCGGGCACCTCATCCATACGTTCTTGCCAACCGCGCCTTACGAACCCTGCCGCCAGGGTCTTGCACGGTTATGCGGGCGGCCCGATACCGCGTCGCCGCGCGGTTCGTGATGGCTGGCGGGTCGTACTGCTACTTGGAGCGTTTCCTGATCGGCCTGACGATCTTGGACTTCGTGGCGCTCCCCATGCCGTTCCCGGTCCACTCCAGTGTCACGGCGACCGCCGCAGGCGTCATCCAGAACCGCCGTCATCACGCTCGCGCGGGCCAACGACCTCGGCGTGGTCATCGACGGGGGTCGTGGCGCTCAACGGCATCCTGCTGCCCTCCGCCCTGGTCTTCCTGGTCCTGCTGGTCCTTCGCTGGTCCCTGGTCCTGCTGGTCCTGCTGGTCCTGCTGGCCAACGACAAGCAGGTACTCGGCCCGTGGACCAACAGCACCGCGCAGAACTGGGTGGGCGGCCTCATCGTCTGGACCGTGACCACGTTCTCCCTCGCCCCCCGCTGGTCACCACGTTCTTCCCCGACGTCACGCTCAGGCAGTGCGGCTACGCCTTCGGCGTCTGCACGGCCCTCGGGCTGGCGGCAGGGCTCGTCCTCAATGCCGTTGACCTAGGCGCTCCCGGCGTTCGCACCGGCCCCGCGTGCCCGTTCTGTCCGGTTTGTCCCGGCGGCTGCGCGCCCCGGACCATGATCATGTGGATTCAGCATCTAATACGATGCGGAATCCACATGATCATGAAAATTCCTTTCGATTATGCTTCGCCCTGCCGCGGGCGCCGCGCCCCAGCGCGCGCACGGTCCCCTACCGTCACCACCCGCCACTGCAGTCAACGGCACCGGCCGGCCCGCGGTGAAGTCCGGTGGCCGGTCACGGGCGATGCCGCGGTGATGCCGGGCGGAACATGGCACCGCAGGCCGCCGCACCGCTGACGGTGCCCGCACCGCGGCGGGCCGCCGCTTGAATTACCGGCATTGGGCTCGACCTGTGACGGCTGCGGCCCTCCCGCAGCCCGCCGCCCGGTCTCGCCCAGGACGGCAACCGCCGCCCGCCAGGGATGAACCGCGCCGAATGGCGCGCCCTTCATTAGTTACGCCGTCGGCCCCGCAAAGCCGTCTTAGGGAGAAATGAAGATCGATACGTCGATACTCCCACGGGAGATGCCCTCTTTTTACGGCTGGCGCACGATCCTGCGGGCAACTTGAATTCCATGGGTTATCAGCCGAACGTTAATTACCGAGTGTTATCGATGGTTGCCGAACGTTATACTTCGCCGCGATGGTCACTTGATCAACGCAGGCCACAGACGTGCGGGGCAATCTACCATCAACTATCACATATGCTACATCTCACTATAAATACGGAAATGTATGACTTTTTTAGCGATGATCTAACGCTGAGTTATACAAGTTAACACTGAGTTAGAAGATATTGGCCAATTTGGTGACGTTGATTCAATTTCATGACACAATTGCAATATGGCGAACAAAGATCATATTCGCCCGCTGGCCGGCGTTCCCGACCACGGATTCGGACTCCTCGGCAGGCTCGCGCACAGCGTCCTCGCCGAATACGCGGGCACCGCACCGCCGGTGCCACAGCTGCACCTCGGACAGAATACTTTGCCTAATCCGCCATTTCCCATGGCCGCGGAGGTGCCCTTCGGCGACCTGAGCGAGGGCTGGCAGGAGTGCGGCGCGGACCTTGAAATGTTCCTGCAGGCCGGGGCGCAGGCGCTGCGGAATCAGCCGATCCCCCATGTCTCCGCCTACAGCGAGCGGATCCGCGCCCTGCAGCGTGTATTGCGGTTCGACTCGATCGCGATGGTCTGGCACGATCCCGCCCGCGCCGCGTTCTCCATGGTCGCCGTGGCCGTGGACCGCGCGGGCAACGCCCTGGCCGGCCAGATACCCGCCGGCGGCACCTCGGCGGACATCGAGATCACCGACGACGAGGCCCCCGACGACGACGTCATCGCCGGCCTCCTGCGCGACGTGCTGCTCGCGCAGTACGAGTGGACGGCGGCCGTGTTCGGCCTTGTGCCGTAAGCCATGCCGTGCCGGCGAGGCAGCGCCGGCACGCTCCCCAGGGGGACTGTGAATCGCCGCCCGGCCGCCACGGCACCGGGCGGCGGTCCACGGAGGCGCCCTGATGTGACACTTCTTGCCGGCCGGCGGACGTGCGGTTGCGAGGAAATAGCGCCGGATTACAGATCTCCGCGGGCCCGCCGTCCGTAATGATAGTAAGAAGGGTCTGAGGTCCTCAGGGTGGTGTTGGCCCATGGTCGCGCGTCGCTTGCAGTTGCCTGCCGCGTCGTTTGCCGACTTCGGCACGCTGCTGCGTGTCCTGCGCCGGGGTGCGCGGCTGACGCAGCGGGACCTGGGTATCGCGGTCGGCTACAGCGAGGCGCAGATATCCCGGCTTGAGCAGGGCAAGCGGCTGCCTGACCCCGCGGTGGTCGCCGCGTTGTTCGTGCCGTCGCTCGGCTTGTCAGGCGAGCCTGAGCTGGCCAGCCGGCTCCACGCGCTTGCCCTGGCCGCGCGGAACGCCAGCGAGCGGCGCGGCCCTGGCCCGGCGGACGACGGTCGGCGACCGGACGGCGCCGCGACCCATCGGGACGATCTCGCGGCCATACCGGCCGCGCCGCGGCCGTGCGTGCCGCGGCCGGCCGCGGCCTCCAGGCTGCGCGGCCGGCTGGCCGAGGTGCGCCGGGTGCTGGTGTGCGGCCCGCCCGGGGTCGGCAAGACCACGCTCGCCGCCGCCGTCGCCAGGGAACTGGCGGACGGCGTGCCGGTGTGCTGGCTGACCCTCACCGAGGGCATCACCACGCCCGTGGAGGCGGTCGTCCGCCGGCTGGCCAGGTTCCTTGACCGGCACGGCCGGCCAGAGGCGGCGCCCTTGCTTGAGCCGGGCCAGGCGCAGCGGCCCCTCCCGCCGGATGAGCGGCTGTACCTGCTGGCCACCGCGCTCAACCGCGGTGAGGCGCTGATCTGCCTGGACAACGCCCAGCTGCTCGGCGGCGAGCGGCTGACCCGGGCAGTGATTGAGCACCTGGCGGCCTCGTCCAGCGCCAGGTTCCTGGCCATCAGCCGGGAAGATTCCCAGCTCTCCGGGTTCGAGCCGTTCCCGCTTGGCGGCCTCGACCGCGGCGAGGCGCGCGTGCTGGTGGAGCGGCTGGCAGGCGACGAGCTGTCCGCGCGGCTGGCCGGGCGCCTGATCGACCGGACGGACGGCAACCCGATGCTCATCAGGCTGGCGCTCGGCCCGGCCGGGCTCGGCGGATCCGATCCCGCGGCGCTCGTCGAGCGGCTTGAGGCACAGTCCGGCGTCTCGGCGTACCTGCTGCGGGCGACGCTGGGCGGGCTGACCGACCCGGGTCGGCTGCTTGTCGCGCTGCTCGCCGTCTTCCGGCATCCGGTGGACCTGCTCGACGATCGGCTGATCGAGGCGAGCATGGCGGTCGAAGGACGCTATGACGTCATCGCCGGGATCGAGGAACTGCGGCGCAGGCAGCTCGTCGAGCACGCGGCCAGGGCGGCCCTGCACCCGCTGGTGCGCGATCATGTCTACGCCACCCTGGCGGGCGACACCGGGCGCCGGAGGAACCTGCACCGGCTCGCGGCGGCGCACTGCGAGCAGGTGCTCACCGACCCGTTGGAGGCCAGCTGGCATTACGCCAGGGCGGGAGAGCCGGCCGAGGCCGCGGACCTGCTCGTCGCCAGCGTCCCCGAGCTGACGCTCGGCGGCCGCTGCGCACGGGCCGCGGACCTCGCCAATGAGCTGCTTGGCGGCGGCCAGCTGGCCGAGGAGGCCACGCGTCAGCTGCTGGTCGCCCGCGGCGACCTGCTCGCTCATACCGAGCGCGCCGGGGAGGCGGAGGATTCTTACCGTAACGCGTTCGCCAGGCCCGCGCCGCCCGCCGTGCGGGCGGGGGTGGCCTGGCGGCTGGCGCAGTGCATGCTGCAGCGCGGTCAGGTGCCCGAGGCCCTTGCCCTCTGCCGCGCCGCCGCGGCCAGCCTGAGCGCCGCTGACGGGATGCTCAGCGCGCACCTCGCCACCGTGCAGAGTCAGGCTCACCTGATGCTTTCCGACTACGACCAGGCGGCGGCCACCGCCTCCCTGGCGCTTGACCTCGCGGACCGGGTCGCCGCGATCACCGCTGTCGACGCGGCCGGGATCCAGTGCCGCGCCTTCGGCGTGCTCGGGGTGGTGGCCAGGCTGCGCGGGCAGCCGGACGAGGCGCGGCGGATACTGCGGCTGTCGCTGGCCGCCGCGCGCACCGCCCGGCGGCGAGACGTGGTCGGCCGGGCGCTGTTCAACCTGGCGGCGATCGACCACGAGCACGGTGAGCTCGACAGCGCCGAACGGCTCTACGCCGAGGCACTCGCCGAGATGCGGTCAATCGGTGACGGGTACGGCAGCGCCGGGGTGCTGCATTCGCTCGGCAAGATCCACTTCCACCGATGCGCCGCCGATGAGGCGATGGCCCTGTTCCTTGAGTCGGTCGCGCTCCGGCGACGGCTCGGGGACGCCCAGGGCGCGGCCAACTCCGAGCACTCCTACGCGCACGTGCTGCTGTCCCTCGGCCGGACGGCGGAGGCGCGGAAACTGATGGAAACCGTGCTCAGGACCACCGCGGACCTCGGCGAACGGCGCAGCCGCGGGCACTACCTGGACTCGCTGGCGATGATCGCGCTGGTTGACGGGGACGTCGCCGCGGCGGACCGGTGTCTCGCCGAGGCCGGCGATATCGCGGCGGCGATCGACGAGCCACGGCTGCGGGCCACGGTCGCGGTGCACTGCGCGCTCGCCCATCTCGCCCGCGGCGACCTGGCGGCCGCCCGGCGGATGGCGGGGCCGTCGGTAAAGGGGACGGCCGGGGCGGTGCCCGGCGGTCCCGCACCGGAGCCCGACGGCTTGCCGCTGGCGCTCGAGCGGTGCGCGGTGACCGCCTGCGTTGCGCTGGCCAGCGGAGACCGGGCCACGGCGGCCCGGCAGGCCGCGGAGATGGAACGGCGCGCGGCGGCGAACGGCTTCGCGCTTGAGGCGCGGGCGGCCCGGCGCATCTCCGCGGCGGCCGCAGAAGGAGGCGCTGACGAGGCGTTCACTGGGCCCGCGGCTGACGCGGCCGGCTACCCGCGGCTGATCTGGGTGTCCGGCGAGGCGCCGGGCCTTGCCCTCCCGGTCAGGGATGCCAGCCTGACGCAGTCGTGACCACATGGCCGGCGCCGCATCACCGTCCTCGGCCGGATCAGGCGCTCGCCCGGCGGGCCAGGACCGCCGGGACGACCAGTGGCGCCACCGCGGCGAGCGCCGCGAGCATCCCGGTGAAGGCACCGAAGCGCCAGCCCGTCCCGTCGGGCCTGATCAGGAAGGCGAGCAGCACCAGGGCGACGTTCAAGCCGGCGGCGGCGAGCAGCCGCTGCTCGTGCCTGAGCGGCAGCCGGGCGGGCAGTTCGTCCGACCCGGCCCGCAGGCCAAGGTAGGCGAGGATGGCCAGGCAGAGGATGAGGACGAGGTAGAGGTAGCCGTGCGCGGTGAGCCCGTCGGCTTGCGCGCTGATGCCGAGGAAGCTCACGCCGTACCAGGGCAGGAACAGCGAGACCAGGAGCAGAAGGGTGCTGATCCCGGTGACCCGGTCGCCGTTCGTCCAGCGGTGCGGGTCGAGCCTCAGCATCGGACCGGTCACCTGCCCGGCGTAACCGGCCGGGCTCGGGGCGGCGAGCCGGGTGCCACAGCCGGCGCAGGCGATCGCCTCGTCGGGGACGTCGCCGCCGCATTGCGTGCAGAACATGGTCGTGCGCCTTTCTCTGACGGCCTGTCGCGGCCGGTTGGAGTTTCCGCACGATCAGCCAACCCGCTGGCCGGCGCCCATATGTGACGCTTCTTGCCAGGAGCTTGCCACTGCCGCGGCCCGCGGGCCCGGACGGCTAAGCCGCGCCGCGCCGCGCCGCTAGCTCACGCGGAGCCTGGGGCCTGCGGGAGCCTGGCCGGGCGCGCGCGGGCGGGGCGCGCGGAGGGCGGCGGGACGACGGGCCCGATGTCGCCGTCGGGAGCGTCGTCCAGGTCGACGATGACCGGGGCGTGGTCGCTTGGCCCGGTGCCCTTGCGTGCTTCCCTGTCGACCCACGCGGCGCGTACCCGGCCGGCGACGGTGTCGCTGGCGAGGACGAGGTCGATGCGCATGCCCAGGTCCTGGTGGAACATGCCGGCCCGGTAGTCCCAGTAGGAGAAGATGCGCTTGTCTGGCCACCTGTCCCTGACGACGTCGTGCAGGCCGACCGACTCCAGGCTGGCCAGTGCGGCCCGCTCTGGCGGGGTGACGTGGGTCTGCCCGACGTAGGCGGCGGGGTCGAAGACGTCGGCGTCCGCTGGGGCGATGTTCATGTCGCCGCACACCAGCACGCCGGCGTCGCGCGGGTGGTACGCGCTGACGGCGTTCCGCAGCGCGGCCAGCCAGGCGAGCTTGTAGCGGTAGTGGTCGGAGTCGGGTGTCCGCCCGTTTGGCACGTACACCGAGTAGACGCGGACCCCGCCGCATGTCGCGGCGACGGCGCGTGCCTCGGGCTCGGGGAAGCCAGGCTCGTCGGGGATCCCGGCGACGACGTCGTCGAGGCCTGCTCGCGACAGGATCGCCACGCCGTTCCACCGCGGCTCGCCGTGCAGGGCCACCTGGTAGCCGCGGCTGGCGAGTTCGCCGGACAGGAGCGATCGGAACGCGTCGTCGGCGAGCTTGGTCTCCTGGAGGCAGACGACGTCCGGCTTGCGCTGGTCGAGCCACGGCAGGAGCCGGGGCATCCGCTGCTTGACCGAGTTCACGTTCCAGGTTGCGACCCGCATGCGCTTAATCTAGCCGCCTGCCCCGCGGCGCCCCCGGGACAGGCCCGGGTCAGGCCCCGGGGATTGCGCGAGGGAGGTTCCTCCGGGAGTTAGCGGTCGACCGCCGTGGGGGCCGCACCGGCAGGTCGGCCGCCGTCGGACCCCACCGCCACTGCTAGTGGCAGGTCAGGGCGGGCTTGTCCGCGGAAGGCCTAAAGTAATGCGTGAGTAGCCGTTCCTTCCTGCCGGAGGAATCACATGGCGGAAATGGTTCCCGTGACCATCACGGGGGTGGTCCGGGGAGTCAATGACGGGCCTGGACGGCGGGAGCGGTTCTTCATCGAGCTCGCCGCGGCGGCCGAGGGCGACACGCGGCGGCTGCGGATCGGCGTCGGGGACGCGGAGGCGGCGGCGCTGGCATTCGGCCTGCAGGGCCAGGAGTTTCCCCGGCCGATGACGTACCAGTTCATGGCCTCGCTGCTGGCGGCCGCGGGGTCAGGGGTCCGGTCGGTGCGGGTCACTGGCATGACCGACGGGATCTTCTACGCGCAGGTCCTGCTGCGCGGCGGCGCCACGGTGGACGCCCGGCCAAGCGACGCGATCAACCTGGCCGCGGCCACCGGTTCCCCCGTCTACGTCGCCGACGAGCTGCTCGGCGTGCCGGCCGACGCCAGCCGGCCGGCGTCGTAAGCCCGCTAGCTCTTGCGGCCGCGGCGTTCGAGGAACGCGGTCATCCGGTCGTACTTGTCCTGGCTGCCGAACAGGAGCGCCTGGGCGGCGACGTCGAAGGTCGTCGTGGCGGGGCGGTGGCTGCGCAGGGCGAGCTTGGTGAGTTCGAGCGCGCGCCAGGACTGCCTGGCGATCTTCTCGGCGAGGGCGCGGGCGGCGGCTTCCGGTTCCGCCGCGAGCTCGTCGACGAGGCCGGCCGCGTAGGCGTCGGCCGCCGAGAGGCGCGCGCCGGTGTAGAGCATGCGCCGGGCGACCTGCTGGCCGGCGGCCTGCGCGAGGCGCCAGTTGGCGCCGGCGCCGGCGAGGATGCCGAGGGAGGGCTCCGGCTGGGCGAAGAAGGCCTTCTCTGATGCGACGCGCAGGTCGCACGCGAGTGCGAGTTCGCAGCCACCGCCGAGGGCGGCGCCGTCGATGGCCGCGATCGTGGGCCAGCGGTGCGCCTCTAGCTTTTCGAACAGGACGGCGTTGATGGCGAGGAGGGCGGCGTCCGCGTCGCGGTCGCGGAGCTCGGCGATGTCGGCGCCCGCGGCGAAGATGCCGGGGGTGGTCGAGTGCACTATGAGCACGCACGCCTGCCTGCGGGCGTCATCGAGTGCGGATGAGAAGGCCTCGGTGGTGGCCTGGTCGATGGCGTTGCGCTTGCCGGGACGGTTGAGGCCGATCCAGCGGATTTCGCCCTCGTCGCGCACTTCGATAAGGCTCACAGGTCCTCCGGGTTCATGATCACTGGCGTGCCCGTGTGTCGTTGGGCCGGCTATAGCCGGCCCAACGACACACGGGGGACGAGCGGGCTGGCGGCACCGGCACGCTTCTTGCTGTTATCAGGCTGACGCGGCGGGCTGGTCGAGCGGGCCGCCGGCACCGCCACGCTTCTTGCTGTTATCGGGCTGACGTGGCGGGCCGGTCAGGCACCGCGAGGCTTCTTGCTGTTATCAGGCATCTTGGCCGGCGGTTCCCTGGCGGGGCAGGATGCCGCCGGCGGCGGGGCCGCGCTGGGCGAGGGCAGTGCGGCGCAGGAGCGGGCTGGGGCGGTAGTGGCCGTCGCGATACCAGTTCTCGAGGCTGTCGAGGATGCGGAGGATGTTCCCGATGCCCCACAGGCGCGCCCAGGCGAGCGGTCCGAGCGGGTAGTTGACGCCGAGCCGCATCGCGGTGTCGATGTCCGGCTCGCTGGCGACGCGGCAGGCGAGCGCGTCGGCGGCGAGGTTGGCGAGCATGGCGACGGTGCGGGTGACGACGAGGCCAGGGGTGTCCTCGGTGACGTAGACGTCGAGGCCGGCCGCCTGGAGCAGCCCGGTCGCCTCGCTGAGGGCCGCGGGCGGGCACCCGTCGGACGGCGCGATCGCGATGGCGGTCGCGGTGGCGGGGTCGAGTACGCGGTCGACGACGATGACCGGGCGCTCGAGCGCGGCGGACAGCGAGGTGGCGGTGACTCCCTCGCACTGGGCGAGGAGGGCGCCAGCGGGGAGCTCCACGAGGCCGTCGGGTAGCCCGGCGCCGGTGTCGTCCCGGTCGCCCGGCACGGTGCCGACACCCGCGCGGCCGAGCAAGGCGCGCAGTGGTGACGGCTCATGTTCGCCGTCGCCGGCGCGGGACGCGTGCTCGATGACGACCTTGGGTGGGCTGGCGGCGGGCGCCGGGGTGGCGGCGGGGGCGCCGTCGCTTGGGTACACGCCGCGGCCGGACTTGCGGCCGAGCCAGCCGGCCTCGACGAGGGCCCGCTGCGCGAGGGAGGGCGCGAACCGGGGGTCGTGACCGAACGCGGCCCAGACCGAGCGGGTCACGGCCTCGTTGACGTCGTGCCCGATCACGTCCATCAGGGTGAACGGGCCCATGCGGAAGCCGCCCGCCCCGGTCAGCACCGCGTCGATGTTCTGCGGGGCGGCGGCGTGCTCCTCGTAGACCCGCCACGCCTCGGCGTAGAAGGGGCGGGCGATCCGGTTGACGATGAACCCGGGGGTGGCGGTGGACCGGACGACGGTCTTGCCCCAGGCGGTGGCGAGGTCGGCGGCCGCGTCGGCGACGTCAGGCGCGGTGGCGAGACCGGAGATGACCTCGACGAGCCTCATGGCCGGGACCGGGTTGAAGAAGTGCAGGCCGACGAGGCGCTCGGGCTGGATGAGGTCGGCGGCGAGGGCGGTGGGCGACAGGGAGGAGGTGTTGGACGCGAGGATCGCGTCGATCGCGACGACCTGCTCAAGTTCGCTGAACAGCGCCCGCTTGACCGCCAGGTCCTCGATGACCGCCTCGATCACCACGCCGCATCCGGCGAGGCCCGCCACCGAGGCGGTGGCGGTGAGGTCGAGTGCGTCGGGGTCGACGCTGAGGCGGCCCTTGGCGACCTGCGCCTTGACCCGGTCGCGGATGCCGGCGACGGCCCGCTCGGCGGCGCCAGGCACCGCGTCGGTGATCAGGACTCGCCGCCCGGCCACGGCGGCGACCTGGGCGATCCCGGCTCCCATCGTGCCGGCACCGACGACGCCAATCGCGGCGTTGCCAATTGACACGGTCATGAGGACCACCGTATAGGTTGAAGGTTCACGGGGCGCGGCAGGGGCACGAGGCCCTGGCAAGGCGGGGTCACGTGGCCGGCTTGAGGTTATAGACACCGATCGCGTTGCCGGCCAGGACCGCCGCCGCCGTGTCCTCGTCGGGCATGATCCTGGCGACCGCGCGGGCGTTGGCCGCGATGCCGGGGATGCCCGGCCAGTCGGTGCCGAAGATCATCCGCTTCGTCAGCCTGGTCCAGTTCTGCCGGGCATAGTAATCGCGCAGCCGGGACGGCGGCAGGCCGGACAGCTCGATCCATACCCGCTCGTGCGACAGGGCGAGGAAGGCCGCCGCGTCGTACCACCAGCCGCGCCCGCCGTGCGCCAGGACCAGGGTCAGCGAGCGGAAGTCGCGGAGCACGTCGTCGAGGACCACCGGGTCGCCGAACGCGTTGGACGAGCCGGGGAACGTCGAGGTGCCGCAGTGCACGACCACGGGGACGCCGGCCGCCTGGCATGCCTCGTAGGCGGGGTAGAGCATCCGGTCGTTGGCCGCGACGCCGGCGTGCACCGGGTGGATCTTCAGCGCCACCGCGCCGAGCGCGAGCTGGCGGCGGACCTCCTCGTCGACCGGGTAGTGCAGGTGCGGGTTGACGTTGGCGATGACCTTGACGCGGTCGGGGTTGACGCCGGCGATCGGGAGCATGTCCTCGATGGGCTGCATCCCGGTCACCTTGGGCGAGTACTCGGACATCAGCAGCCCGATGTCGACGCCCTCGCCGGCGAGCATGGCGTCGAACGACGCCGGGATCACGGCACCTGAGGAGTCGTAGAGCCGGTCCATGACGTCGCGGTCGGCGAAGCCCTGCACCCAGGTGTCCCAGGGCAGCTTGAGTGTTGCCTTGCGGGCCGCGTGCAGGTGCACGTCGACAAGCTGGAACCCGTCGAGCATCAGGCTGTCCCCGTGGCCCGCCGGATTTGGGCCCGCCGGACCCGAGCCCGCCGGACCCGAGCCCGCCGGACCCGAGCCCACCCGATCTGGGTCCTGCGGCCGCAGCACGCCTGCGGCCAGGCCGCGGAGCTCCACGCGGCGGATCTTGCCGGTCGCGGTGGTGGGGAAGCCGTCGGTGAACAAGACGGCGCGCGGCCGCTTGAACGACGGCAGCCCCTCGCGGCAGTGCTCGATCAGCTCCGCCTCGGTGACCATCCCGCCGGCGGTGAGGACGACGTAGGCGACGGGCTTCTCCAGGTTGTCGGCGTCCGGCGCGGCGACGACGACGGCCTGCGCCACGGCGGGGTGGGCGAGCAGCCGGGCCTCCACCTCCATCGGGGACACCCAGATGCCGGACGCCTTGATCATGTCGCCGGTCCGCCCGAGGCACGCGTAGTACCCGTCGGCGTCGCGCACGTAGGTGTCGCCGGTGCGCAGCCACTCCCCCTGGAACACCAGCCGGGACGCGTCGTACCTGGCCCAGTAGCCCGTCGCAGTGGAGGCGCCGCGCACGAACAGCGTGCCAGGCCCCCCGATCCGGTCATTTCCGCGCCGGCCTCCTCGTCCACCAGCTTCAGGTCGTAGCCGGGCACCGCGACCCCGGTGGTTCCCGGCCGGACCGCGCCTGGCCGGTTGGACAGGAAGATGTGCAGCATCTCGGTCATGCCGATGCCGTCGATGATGTCGATGCCGAAGTGCGCGGTCCACCGCTGGTACAGCGCGGCGGGCAGCGCCTCGCCCGCCGAGGCGGCCAGCCGCACCCGCCGAGCGCGTCGGTGGGCATGCCCGCGCGGAGCATGTTCGCGAAGAACGTCGGCCCGCCGAAGAACAGCGTCGCACCGTACTTGACGGCCGTCTCCGCGATCAGGTCCGGCCGGGACGCCGCGGCAGCAGCACGCTCGCCGCGCCGGCCGACATCGGGAACAGCAGCGAGTTGCCGAGGCCGTAGGCGAAGAATGCCTTGGCCGCCGACAGGCACCGGTCGTCTGGCCGGATGCCGAGCACCTGCTGCCCGTAGGTCTCGCACACGACGGGGATGGACCCGTGCCGGTGCATCGCGCCCTTCGGGTCGCCCGTGGTCCCCGAGGTGTAGAGCCAGAAGGCGGGCGAGTCGGGGTGGAGTCGTAGACGAAGTCGTCCGGGGCGGAGTTCGCCAGCTCGTCAAATGTGTACACCGGCAGCGGGGGGTTACGGGGGTCGTCCCCCCGGGGACAGCTGCGGGAAATCGGCCAGTATCCCGGCCAGTTCTGGTGCCGCCCCTGTGCTTACCAACACTGCGGCCGACTCCGCGGCGACGGCAAACTCACTGGTGACCGCAAGGAACCTGGCCCGCGAGTCACGCAGCAGTTCTGCGATGCCGTCGCGGCGAAGCATCGTCGAGACCGGCACCGGGACCGCGCCTACCCGCATGGCGGCGAGGTAAACGACGGCGAAGTGCGGCGAGTCCGCCATCACCATCAGGATCCGCTGCTCGGGCTCGACCCCGGCGGCCCGCAGCCCCGCCGCGGTCCGGCGGACCCGGTCCCAGAGGCTGGCGTAGCTGAGGTCGCCCGCCGGGCCGGTCAGGGCCAGCCGGTCGCCGTCTCCGGCGGCGAGCCGCCGGTCGAGCAGGTACTCACACGCGTTGAACAGCTGCGCCATGCTTGCGCCCCTGGGTCCTGGCCTGGCCTTAGGCCAGGTGCACGTAGTCGTAGTCGAAGGGCTGGCCGTTGATCCCGTTGCGCGGGGGTGCGACCCAGGCAGCGATCTTGCCACGCTGGTACACCGGCTGCATCAGCGACCTGACGAACGTCTTGTCCGTGTCGGTTGGGAGCCATTGTCCCTTGCGGGCTTCCCATTCGGAAGCGGTCAGCTTCTCACCCGCCGGGGACACCTCGATGGGGGCGAAGGCCCCCACCCGCCGGTTGAACGCGACGTGCGGCAGGTAGAGCCGCTGCGGCAGGCCGGCGTCGGCGAAGATGCGGTTCCACCGCTTGACGCCGCCTGAGCAGTCGGCGATGTACTCGCGCCGCAGGTCGGTGTTGAGCCCCGTCAGCGCGGACACCTCCACCTGGCCGATCTCCCCGTCCTGCAGGGCGTCGACCATCATCGAGTCGTCGCCGAGCAGGTGGTCGTCCTTGCGGCGCTCCTCCAGCCAGCGGCCCTTCAGCCCGGCGGTGTAGTAGTTGGCGACGTTGGTGGAGGTCTCACCGCCGAACAGGTCGAGCGACACCGAGTAGTGGAAGTTCAGGTACTTCTGAATGACCGGCAACGGTATCGCGCCGAGCGCGGCCACCTCGTCGGTGTCATTCTCGACCATGACCTGCGCGGTCCGCTCCACCACCCGGTCGACGCCGGTGGTGCCGACCATCATGTGGTGCGCCTCTTCCTTGAGCATGAACTCGCAGGTGCGCGACAGGGGGTCGCCGAGGCCCGGGGAGCTATTCGCGAGAAGCCTGCTGGTTCGTCGCCCAACGCTTCTGTGCGTGGACCGTCTCCCCAATTGATGCGAGGTGGTAGGTGGCAGGTGGTAAGATGTCGTTATGAAGAAGACCAGCATCTATATCGAGCCAGACGTCGATGTGGCACTGGCTCGCCGAGCGGCCGCTGAGGGCACGACCAAGGCCCAGTTGATTCGCCGGGCGCTACGCGTCGCGGCCGGCGGCTCGCTGCGAGTCAAGCCGCGAGCCCGGGGGGTCTTCAGCGGTCCGGCTGATCTCTCGACACGCACCGACGAACACCTGGCCGAGTCGGGCTTCGGAGAGTCATGATCGTCATCGACACGTCCGTGATCGTCGCCTACATGAACGCAGCCGACGACCACCACGAGGCCGTTAGCGCTTGGTTTGAAGACTTGGATGACGATCTCGCGACGACACCGTTGATCGTGGCCGAAGTCGACCACCTCGTTGGAGCGCGGGGCGGACGGGCGGCGCTGAGCGCACTCCGCGCCGACCTTGCGGCCGGCGCGTACCTCGTCGAGTGGTGGCCGAGCGCGATCGCATCGACGGTGAACATTGCCGAGCGCTACGCCGACAACGGACTCGGGCTTGCCGACGCATCGCTCGTCGCCCTCGCCGAGCGGCTCGACACCGCCGCCATCGCCACGTTCGACGAGCGGCACTTCCGTGTCGTGCGACCCCTGGCAGCGGGCACGGCATTCCGGCTCCTCCCGACGGATTCGACAGGCGGCAACGCCAGCCGGTAGGTGTGAACCCAGGACCGTTCGATCAACCAGTTCGACGCCGCCCTCCTTTGAGCTCGGCACCAGCATCTCGGCCTGGCGGCTGGACAGGATTGCTCGCACCGAACCGCGGCGCGCCCGACAGACGGATCGCGTCCATCTTCGCCCGCCACTGGCCGCCCGAGCCCAGCACGCCGATCCGCGCGAACGAGATCGCCGAAACCCGCCACCACCCCAAGGGATGGACCACATAACGGAAAGGCGCGGCCCCCGATCAACCACAGCCAGATTACGCGCCGACGGCCGCGTCGCGCCGTGACAACACTTTGACAACGTCCATCCCGTCCAATGCGTCCAATGCGTCCAGCAATCCGCGCAATTTGGACGATTTGGACGCTCCTGGACGCATCTACACCCCGTGTCCAAGGTTGAGGGCCTTGTGAGCGAATAGCTCGTGGTGGTTCGAGTCCACTCGGGCGCATGGGAGAAGGTGGAGTTCCCCCGGTTTCGTGGACACTTATGCGCTGGGCGCGTTGGGCGCTCGGCGAGAGGATGGTGTTCATGCCGTATTCGCTGGATTTCCGCCGTGAGGCGGTCGCGCTGCTTCGGAGTAGCGGGAGGACGGTGCCGCAGATCGCTGCGGAGCTCGGGGTCTCGCCGCAGTCGTTGCGCAACTGGGCGCACCGGTTCGAGGTCGATGAGGGCCGCGCGGAGGGTCTGACGAGTGTGGAGCGTGAGGAGCTGCGTCGTCTGCGGCGCGAGCTTCGCGTTGTCACTGAGGAACGCGAAATTCTAAAAAAAGCGGCGGCCTTCTTCGCCAAGGAAAGCGCGACCCGGTGAGGATCTTCCGGTTCGTTGCTGCCAAGAAGGCCGAGCACTCGATCCAGATCATGTGCCGCGTGCTCGGGCGTCTCGCGCTCTGGGTATCACGCCTGGGCGGCCGGGAGCCCTCGGCCGCGAGCGGTCGCTGATGCGCGCCTGACCGTGCGGATCGCGGAAATCCACGAGCAGTCACGCAAGACGTACGGGTCGCCGCGCGTGCACGCCGAGCTGCGCCTCGAAGACGGCCTGCGGGTCGGCCGCAAGCGCGTCGAGCGGCTGATGCGCGCTGGCCGGCCTGTCGGGGCAGATCAAACGCCGGCGTGGGCGGACCACGATCCGCGTGCAGGGCGTCAGGACGGCGCCGGATCTCGTCGAGCGTGACTTCAACCCGACCGCGATCAACCGCCTGTGGTGCGCCGACATCACCTACATCCGGACGTGGGAGGGCTGGCTGTACCTGGCGTCGGTGATGGACTGCTACAGCCGGCGGATCGTGGGCTGGGCGATGGCCGACCACCTCCACGCCGATCTCGTCGTCGACGCGCTGCGAGATGGCCGTCGCTCGACGACGGCCCGAGCCGCGGCGTGATCCATCATTCCGACCAGGGCTCGCAATATACGTCGCTGTTGTTCACCCGGCGTTGCCGCGGTGTCGGGATCGAGGTCTCGATGGGAAGCCGCGGTGACTGTTTCGATAACGCCGTGCTCGAGAGCTTCCACGCGAGCCTCAAGAAGGACCTCATCCACCGCCGCTCCTGGCCGACGAAGACCGAAGCCCGCACCGCGATGTTCGACTACATCGAAGCGTTCTACAACCGCCGCCGTCGCCACTCCACGCTCGGCATGCTCTCCCCTGTCGACTACGAGAACAGGCCACTCTGAGACGACACGGGACCAGCCTCGCCGCTACGCGGCTCGCACCCACCAACAAGATCAACTACAAATCAACAACAACGGCCCAAGCCGCCTAACAAACCCCTGTCCACCGAACCGGGGGAGATCCAGGTGAGACGATGCAAGCGGGCATCAATCAGGCATCAATTCGTCCCGGGGCATGCGTTTCCGTGTAACGGCTGGCCGTGATTGGGCGCCGTGCCGCGGCGATGCACGCCCTCCCAGAACTGCCGCGGGGCCGGCGGTGCGCCTGAGGCGCGCGCGGCCGGATTGCGCGCGATGGTCGCGCTCCCTACGATCCGCCGCGTGGTGCGCCTTGGAAGCTGCGTCAGGCCAGCCGGTGGGAGTCCGGTCCGGGTAAGCGCCGGAGCGCCCGGTAGCAGGCCCCGGTTTGTCATGGAGAGATCCGGCGGGCTGAGCGGGGTGTCGAGAGCCTCTTTGGAGGGAGCAAGCGCGTGGGCTGCGACTGCAGCCTCGTCAGATTGACAATCGGGGAGCCGAGCCGCTCATGTCACGGCGAAGGCCATGTCCGCCAGTCCTGGTTCCGGATCGGGTGCGGCGGGTCCCTGCGGGGTACGGGGAGTTGCACGCGCGCAAGGTCTGATCGCGGAACAAGGGAGACCCGTCTGTCCAGCCTCGTCAGCGAAGACCGCTCGTATAAGCCGATGGTGAAATCGAGCGGAGGGCAGCGGGAGTCCGATGGGGTCGTAGTAGTGATGATCGGCGTCCAGCTAAAGGCGCCAGGAGCGAAGGGCCCTGACTTTGGTCATGGTTGGGCTGGAGGTAAGCGTTAGGGCATGGTCGGAGCTGTCCGATCCAACGACCCCGGCGGGCTCTCGTCCGTCGATCCTGCCGTGGGCTGTCCCTGGTGGGGGTGCGCGAGAACTTCAGCGCAAGCTATGGGTGGCCGCCAAGCGGTCGCCGGATAGGCGTTTTCACGCCCTGTTTGACCGGATCCACAGGAGTGACGTCCTGTGGGAGGCGTGGAGGCGTGTGCGGAAGAACAAGGGGGCTGCCGGGATCGATCGGCAGACCTTGGAAGCGGTTGAGGAGTTCGGGGTGGATCGCCTTCTGGGTGAGATCCAGGCCGAGCTTCGTGAGGGTCGTTATCGCCCGCTGCCGGTCCGGCGGGTCGCGATCCCCAAGCCGCAGGGTGGCGTTCGGCCGTTGGGGATCCCGACCGTGAAGGACCGGATCGTTCAGCAGGCCGCGCGGATCGTGCTTGAGCCCATTTTCGAGGCCGACTTTCTGGCCGGTCTCGTTTGGGTTTCGGCCGCGTCGGTCGGCGACGGACGCGAAGGAGGTGCTCCGTCGATCGTTCATTGAGCGGGCATGCCTTCGTGTTCGAGGCCGACATTCGGGACTACTTCGGGCAGATCGATCACGACAGGCTGCTGTCGATGGTCGCTGAGCGGGTCTCGGACCGGCGGGTGGTCAAGCTGATCCGCAAGTGGCTCCAGGCAGGGGTGATGGACGACGGAGGGTTCCGGCGGTCGCTGGCTGGGACTCCGCAGGGCGGGGTGATCTCGCCGCTGCTCTCGAACATCTACCTGCACGCCCTGGATGAGGCGTTCGCTGACGGGCTCGCACGGCACGCTCGTCCGCTATGCGGACGACTTTGTCGTGGCATGCCGCAGCGAGCACGAGGCCAGAGCGGCCCGGCAGCTCGCCGGCGAGGTGCTGGCGGGTTTGGGGCTGGAGCTGCATCCGGAGAAGACGAGACTGGTTGACCTACGTGAAGGCCGGGAGGGATTTGACTTCCTCGGCTGCCACTTCCGCGCCCGCGTGTCGGGTCGGATGCTGGAGCGCGGCGTTCGCCGCTACTACCTTCAGCGCTGGCCGTCGCAGCGGGCGATGAAACGCATCCGAGCGAGGATCAAAGCCTTGACCGGTCGCGGCCGAGCTGGGCATGGACATCCGCGACGTGATCGCCGCGATCAATCCGATCCTGCGCGGCTGGGGCAACTACTTTCGCACCGGGAACGCCGCCCAGAAGTTCATCCAGATCGACCGCTATGTCGCAGGACGGCTCTGCGCGGCTGATGCGCAAGCGTTACGGCCGTCACCTGCGTCCTGGCCAGATCGGCGCCCTGGACGCGCGAGTGGTTCGAGGCTCACGGCCTCTACCGCCTGCGCGGCACCGTCCGCTATCCGGGACTCGCGTCGTGACCACCAGGAAGACCATCGGTAAGCCGTGTGCGGGAAAACCGCATGCACGGATTGAAAGGGGAACGGGGAAA
>CAVXAB010000025.1:0-99770 GCA_963759545.1 uncultured Actinomycetota bacterium | reverse complement strand
TCGTCGTGCGGGCGAACATGCCGGGCTCATAGGAACCTCCCCGCTGGTGCACGATCACGGCGAGCCGGTTGGCCGCGTTGATCATGGCGACCAGGGAGACCAGCGCGGCGACCTGGTCGTCGTCGTAGTGCTTGCGTACATTGTCCCAGGTCTCGTCGGATACGCCCTGGCAGGCGTCGGCCAGCCTGGTGCCCTCTTCTGCGAGCGCCAGCGCGGCCCGCTCGGCCTCGGTGAACACGGTGGACTCGCGCCAGGCGGCGACCAGGTTGAGCCGGACCGCGGTCTCGCCGGCGGCCGCGGCCTCCTTGGTGTGCATGTCGATGCACCAGCCGCAGCCGTTGATCTGGCTGGCGCGCAGCGACACCAGTTCCTGCGTGGACTTCGGCAGTGGCGACTCGTGGATCACTAGGCCGAGACTGGCGAACCGCTTGGCGAACTTGGCGCCGATCTCGTTGTCGAACACGTTGAACCGGGGTTCCATGGCTTCGTCCTCACTCGTGGTGTTGCATTGGACAAACAGGAGACGCCGGCGACGCGGTCCTTGTGACAGGTTGGGTACGTGACCCCGCGCGACGAGGACCGGCTGCCGTCTCGGTGTCACACAGCAGCAGCGCGCGGCGTCTGGTGGGTGACACAGTCGAGAGCCAACGGGAGTCCCCATGTCCGGCACGTCGCAGACCGCACCTGACGATCACGGCAGGGACAGCAGCCGGGGCGACGGCCAGGACCCCGCCACCGAGGCGTTCGTCGCCCACCGCAACCTGCTGTTCACCGTTGCCTACGAGATGCTCGGCTCGGCCGCCGACGCGGAGGACGTACTGCAGGAGACCTGGTTGCGGTGGGCGGGCGTGGATCTCGCCACGGTGCGGGACCAGCGTGCGTACCTAGTGAGGATCACCACCCGCCAGGCACTTTCCCGGCTGCGTACGCTCGGCCGCCGCAAGGAGTCCTACGTCGGCCCCTGGCTGCCCGAGCCGCTGCTGACCTCGCCCGACGTGGCCGAGGACGTCGAGCTGGCCGACAGCGTCTCGTTGGCGATGCTGCTGGTGCTTGAGACACTCGCGCCGGCCGAGCGGGCGGTGTTCGTGCTGCGCGAGGTGTTCGACCTCGGGTACGACGAGATCGCCGAAGCCGTCGACAAGAGCCCGGGCGCGGTCCGCCAGATCGCGCACCGGGCACGGGCACACGTCGCGGCGCGCCGGCCACGCGCGGGCGTTTCCGCGACCGAGACCCGAGACGCAGTCGACGCGTTCCTGCGGGCGGCGGAAACGGGCGACCTGCAGAGCCTGCTCGACATCCTCGCGCCGGATGTCGTTTACCTGGGCGACGGCGGCGGGGTCAAGCAGTCCGTCCCGCGGCCCATCGTGGGAGCCGACAAGGTGGGCCGCCTGCTGTCCGCCGGGCTTGGCAGAATCGCCGCCGCGGCGTCACTGCAGCAGGTACAGGTCAACGGCTACCCGGCACTGATTCTCCGGTTCAACGGCGAGATCGACACCGTCCTGGCGTTGCGCACCGACGACGGCCTGGTCACCGGGATCTACGCCATGCGCAACCCCGAGAAGCTGTCGCACATGCAGCGCGAGACCGCCCTGCGCCGCTGAGTCCTGGCCATCTCGGAGACGCTCGCTAGGGTCATGGCCGTGCACCGGATCGAGCCTGCCCATTAGTAGTAGGCGACGGGCTCCGCAGAACCTACCGAGTGTCGGTCCAGCCACTATCTTCGAAAACCTGGGTGGATGCCAATCACGCGCCGGCATTCAGCTCCGACGGGTTAACCGCCCGCATCAGCGTGCCCGGTCGTACGCTTGGCGGCGTGGACGACTTCGACCCGGAGGCGGCGGCGCTCGCGGTCACCGACGGGCTGCGGCCGCTCGGCACGCCGGAGCGCGCGGCGCAGGAGAAAAGGTACCTGAAGAGCGACTTGGACTTCCTTGGCGTCGCGGTGCCGGACATGCGGCGGCTGGTCAAGGCCGCCGTGCGCGGTCACCCTGGGCTGGACGCGCAGGGCATGGTGGCCTGGGCCGTGGCCCTGTGGCGCCAGCCGGTCCACGAACGGCGCGCGGCGGCCGTCGAGATCCTGACGCTGACCGCCCCGCGGCTGGCCGCGAGCGACCTGGGCGTTCTCGAGCGACTGCTGCGCGACTCACGCACCTGGGCGTACGTGGACGGGCTGGCCGGCAACGTAGCCGGCGAGATCGCGCTGCGTGACCCGGCAGGCGCGTGGCCGCGCATCGACGCGTGGGCCGTGGATCAGGACTTCTGGATGCGCCGGTCCGCACTGCTTTCGCTGCTGCGCGGCATCCGCGCCGGAACGCCGGACCTGGCGCGCTTCACCCGGTACGCGGAGCCGATGCTCGCGGAGAAGGAGTTCTTCATCCGCAAGGCGATCGGGTGGGTGCTGCGGGAGACCTCACGGCGCGACCCGGCCTGGGTGGCAAAATGGACAGAAGATCATATATCGGAAATATCTGGCGTAGCTCTTCGGGAGGCGATCCGGCGCCTCCCCGCCGACGAGGCGGAACGGCTGAGCCGTCTCCGCTAGCGCCTGGCCCGGAAGGCCGCGCGACTCCGAACCAGGAATCCCAGCGAACGCAGGCGCCACCTCGGGCAGGTTAACAGCCAACCGCACACACTGAGACACGATTGACAACTTTAGGAGAGTTTTACTTAGATAGTCCGATCGTGCGGCGGTTTTCTAATAATCTCCTCTAAGTCCTGTACCAACACCCGGGGGGGCGCGGTTCTGGCATGTCCTCCGACCAGCCCGGCTTGACTGCCCCGCGCCACGACTAACCCCTGACAGACGGTGTCCGCACGATGACCGTCCGTACATGTAATGTGAAGGAGCCGATTGATGGCTACGAGTGACGTCCTCGTCATTGGCGCAGGCCCTTTTGGCCTGTCAATTTCCGCGCATCTTCGGCATCGCGGGGTCGAACACACGATCGTCGGCCGCCCGATGGATACGTGGCGCGCTCATATGCCTCTGGGGATGTTCCTTAAATCGGAGCCTTATGGATCGGCAATCTCGGCTGCGACGCGCGGATATGACGTCGCGACGTATGCAAGGCTGCATGGATTCGATGACTATGTCGACCGGGTCGGGCCGCTCTCGCTCGAGCGCTTCCTGGGGTACGCCGACTGGTTCACCGACCAACTGGTGCCGGACGTCCGTGATCTAACGGTAACGAATGTGACGCCGGAGGACGGCGGCTTCAAGGTGGAGTTCGCCGAGGAAGCGCCGACGTTCGCGCGGCAGGTGATCGTCGCGACGGGCCTCTTGCCGTACATGCACATTCCCGGCGAACTGTCCGGCTTGCCCTCCGACCTCATGACGCACAGCTCCGTGCATGACCGCCTGGACCAGTTCAGCGGCAGGCGGGTGGCGGTGATCGGCGCCGGGCAGTCCGCTCTGCAAACCGGTGCGCTGCTGCTAGAGGCGGGTGCCGAGGTCCAGGTCGTCGCCCGTCGGCACGAGCTCATCTGGGAAGAGGCGGTGGCTCAGGTGCTCCGGCTGCCCGACTACATCCTGCGGCCGCCGTCGAAACTGTGTGAGGGATGGGGGTGTGCCTTCGCCGACTCTCCCGACGCGTTCCGGCTGCTGCCCGAGTCCGTCCGCGTCCGCAAGGCGCTGACCTCCTTCGGGCCGAAGGGCGCGTGGTGGCTCCGCGAACGCGTTGAGGACGTGGTCGACGTGCTGACCGGCCATCAGCTCAAGTCGGCCGAGCCCCATGGCAGCGGGGTACGGCTCCATCTTGACGGTGCTAAGCGGTCGAGCATTGACGCGGACCACGTTATAGCGGGAACTGGTTTCCGTATCGACGTATCACGGCTGACGTACCTTTCACAGGAAATCCAGACGGGTCTCACAACGCGCGGTAACTGCCCACTGGTAAACCGGGCAGGGGAATCGACAATCCCCGGCATGTACTTCGCGGGCGCCCTCACCTCGGTCAGCCTTGGCCCGGGAGTGCGTTTTATCTCAGGGACGCACCAAACGGCACCCCAGCTCGCGAGGTCGGTGGCACGCCGCGCACGCAAGGGAAAGAGTCGCGTTGAGCCCGTTGCCGTGCGAGCTTCGCGGCGGCCGCTAGCGACCGCCGGCACGGGTCCGCACAGCGTGATCTGAGCCAGCCTGAGGGTGTCTGCACTTCATCCAGGAGGAGACGCTGGCCGTCACCGGCCTGCTGCAGTCCAGCGTGTTCAAGGACTTCCCCGACCTGAAGGTGATCGTCTCCCACGGCGGCGGCGCGATCCCCTACCAGCGCGGCCGGTTCTACCCGGGCGCCTTCCGGCAGGGCACCACCTACCGGGAGATCCTGCGCAACCTCTACTACGACACCTGCCTGTACACGCAGGACTCGATCGAGCTGCTGATCAAGGCGGTCGGCGCCGACCGCTGCCTGTTCGGCACGGAGAAGCCGGGCACCGGCTCGGTGAAGGACCCGGCGACGGGCCGCTGGGTGGACGACATCCACCTGCTGATCGATGACATCGAGTGGCTCGACGAGACCTCGCGGTACCAGATCTTCGCGGGCAACGCACAGCAGCTGTTCAAGCTGTGAGCATCCCAAGCTGAACCGGTGGGCACGAAAATTTCACTCACCGGTACAGCTTCGCCGTATGATTCCGCTGTGGAGAACGATATCGCCCAGCCGCAGTCGTACATCGCGTCGATCGACCACGCGCTGCGGCTGCTGCTCATGCTCAAGGTCCAGCCTCGCATCCGGGTCGCGGACGCGGCCGACGAACTGGGCGTCGCCCGCTCCACCGCCCACCGCGTGCTCGGCATGCTCGTGTACCGTGGCTTCGCCGTCCAGGACCCAGGCAGCCGGGCGTACCGGGCGGGCCCTGTCCTGGTCGAGGTCGGCATGGGGGCGCTCGCCCAGCTGGACGTGCGCCAGCGGGCCAGGCCTTACCTGGAGCGGGTGGCCGCGCTCACCGGCGAGACGACCAGCCTGCAGATCCTCGACGGCACCCAGGCACGGTTCGTCGACTCGGTCGAGTCCGTCAACGCCGTGCGCGTCGGCTCGCGGGCCGGCGTGTCCCTTCCCGCGCACATCGCCTCCGGCGGGAAGGCGATGCTCGCCTGCATGTCCGACCGCGCGCTGCTGACGCTTTACTCGTCAGAGGACCTCGGGTCGCCACTGACCCAGGCGACCATCACCAGCCGCACGGCCCTGCTCGCCGAGCTCGCCACGATCCGCGCGCAGGGCTACGCCGTCAACCACGGCGAAAGCGCGTCCGGCCTCGTCGCGGTGGGCGCCGCCATCCGTGGCAGCGACCAGGTGCCGGTGGCCGCCCTGACGACGGCGGCCCCGGTCACCCGGGTGGACGAGGCCAAGGTGCAGGAGATCGCGCGGGCGCTGCAGGAGGCCGCCCGCGAGATCGAGGAGCACCTGTCGGGGCCGGCCAACGCGCACCCGTGAGGCGGCCTCAGGCCCAGGTCACCAAGCCCATCGCGTTGCCCGTGCCCGCTGCCGAGCGGTTGCACGGCTGGTAGTCGACGAGCTCGCCCGCCAGCGGGCGGCGGTGCCCGCCACGATCCAGCTACGCGGCTCGGACGTCCCCGAGCGGAGCACGTCATCGCTGAGCGAGGCGAGGAACGAGCGGTCACCGCCGAGCGGGCCGGTCTCGGCGTGCCCGATCGTGGTGACCGAGTAGCCGGTCAGGGCGGACAGGGCGGGCTGGGTCAATCCGCTGGCGCGGCGCGCTGCGGCCAGCGCGCGGGACAGCCGGCGGGCCGCGTCCCCTGGGCGCGGCCCGCCGGGGACGGCGACGCGGGGACGGGCGGCCGGGCTGAGCCCCGGTGTGAGAACGCCGTCCCTGATCAGGGTGCGCAGGGCCTTGCGGCAGGTGAGCGTCGAGAAGCCGGTCAAGCGGGCCAGCGCGTCCCCGCTGGGGGCGGGCTGGCCGGGCTTGAGCGTCCCGTCAGTGATCTGGGCGCGGACGATCGCGGCCGCCTGCTCGTACTTGCGCACGGGCAGCCCCGTCACGATGCGGCCCGGCCAGGAAGGGAGGGAACGGGTACCCACGTGAGGCTGCCCGATTCCAATCGGGCGGCCCATGCCCGTCCGGTCGGGCAGTAGTCGTAGGTCAGCGTGCAGCCGATGACCATGGCGGCCTGCTCGACGTGGGCGGCTTCGGCCCGCCCGCTGGACAGCAGTGCGCCGGCCGCGCGGCGGGCGGCCTCGGCGGTGCCGGCCACGCCGCAGGCGTCGGCGGCCGGGCCACTGGCGTCCCATATCCATACGATCATGCGCGCGTTCCCATGTCTGCCGGCGGTACGTGGCGGTGGCTCTTGGCGTCCCGACGCTGCCGGGGGCCTCCCGGAACGGGTGTTCACTTCGGCAGCGGCGGGACGTATTCCCTAGCCTGACACGCCACCACACGGTTACGCTATGTGGGTAGGTGACCTCCCACGGAAATACCACGACGCGCACGAGAGGCGAAGGCGGGCCACGATGCCACCACGCAAGCAGGCCAGAGACTCACGCACTCACCTGGGTGCGTTCCTCGGGGAGCAGCTACGCGAGATCCGGGCAGAGGCCGGGTATGCCAGCCAGGACGACTTTTCCCCGGCGATCCGGAAAGACAGGAGCGTTATCGGGAAGGCCGAGACCGGTGAGTCTCCCCCGACTGAGAGTGTCCTGGCGGACTGGCTGGACCTGTGCGGCGTTAGCGGGCGGCTCCGCGTCATGTTCGAGGGTGTCACCCGGATCGCGCGGATACGCGAGAACCCAGGGCAGGCCCAGGCTGAACCGTTCTACGGGGCGGAGGCGCGTGCTCACACGGTCCGCTACTGGGCACCGATCATCCTGCCCGGCATCGTGCAGACGCCCGCGTACGCGACGGAGCTGTTCAAGGCGATGAGGTTCGACGCGGCCAAGGTCGCGGAGAGGCTTGAGGTCCGCATGTCCCGCCAGTCGATCCTGGAGCGCCCGGACCCGCCGGACATCACGATTGTCTTGTGGGAGCCGGTTCTCCACCACCAGATCAGCGCCGGCGAGACGATGGGCGGTCAGATGGCCCGGCTGGTCGAGCTGTCCGACATGCCCACGGTCACGATCCATGTCCTGCCGTCCTCTCACGGGGCGAACCCCGGACTCGGCGGGGCCCTCCAGCTCGCTGCTACCGCTGATGCCCCTGAGCTGCTGCTCAGCGACAGCCTCGTCGAGGACCAGCTCACCAATAACCCGGAAGTAGTGAGGCGGGCATCGTCTACCTTTAACAATGTCCGCGCTGACGCGCTCAACCGCACGGGCAGCCGGGACATCCTCGTGGAGGCGATGGAGAGATGGAGCAACTAGACCCCCGCTGGCGGAAGGCCAGCTTCAGCGGCAACGGCGCGAACTGTGTTGAGGCCGGAAACGCGCCCGGCATGGTCCTCGTCCGAGACACCACCGACCGCGACGGCGGAACGCTGTCGTTCACTGCTAACGCGTGGCGCGCGTTCACGGCGAACGTGAAGCACAGCTAGCACCACACCAACCCGCAAGGGCCAGCCTCGCAAGAGGCTGGCCCTTGCAGGGTCTTGTCCCGGTTTTTCCCGGTGGCGCGGTGCGCGGCCGGTTTAAAGCGCGAGGGGCGTAGCCCTTGAGCGCTGCTTCCTCGGCGGTGATCACTGGAGGCCTTCCCGTTCACGCGGCGGGGGGCGGCGGGCCCGGCGGCGTGGAGGGTAGCGGCGAGGTTGTGCGCGGTGTTCAGCGCGGTGGCGAGGTTATCGGCGTGGTCGCTGGCCTGGCTGATGGCGGCGCGGATGCGGGCGGTGAGCTGGTCGGGCAGCGTGAATTTCGTCCGGGTCCCGTCGTGCTTAGCGAGGAAGGCGTACTGCGCCGACCGGTCGCCGCGCCGCGTTGCGCCTGAGACGCGCCGAGCCACGGTGTCGTAGGCCGCCGCGTGGCCGCCCGTCGGCGTGTTCCCACCGCCGCGCAAGCGGAGGCCACCGGTGTTGCCCGCGATCTTGTCGAAACAATCGAGGAAGGCCGGGTGACCGCTCACGAGACGAAGCCGCCAGCACGGCCAGCCAGCGGCCGGTTTCCGCATGTTCAAGATCATCCGAAGTCCAGTGGCTTCGAGCAGCGAGGCCTGGGGAGAATCCTCACCGATCGACGAGGAGAGTTTCTGTCATGACGGGCACAGCCCCGGCAGTTGGCGAGCTGCGCGAGCCGCCGGTGCTCGATGCCCTATTGCGGCCGCGCAGCGTCGCGTTGATCGGAGCGTCCCGCGATCCCAAGGCGCTCGGCGGCCGGCCGCTTGGCTTCATGGCCAGGTACGGCTACCAGGGACGGGTGTACCCGGTGAACGGCAAGGGCGGCGAGGTGCAGGGGGTGCCCGCGTACGCCTCGATACTCGACCTGCCTGAGCCGGTCGACCTGGCGCTGGTGATGGTGCGGGCCGAGCTCGTCGCCGGGGTGCTGCGGGACTGCGCCGCCTCCGGGGTGCGGGTGGCGGTGATCTTGAGCTCAGGCTTCGGCGAGGGCACGGGCGCCGGGGAGGGCATACTCGAGTCCGTCGCCCCCGAGCTCGCCGCGACCGGGATGCGGATCCTTGGACCCAACTGCGAGGGCCTGGCCAGCCTGCCCGCCGACGCGCCGCTCACGTTCAGTCCCGTCCTCGACATCGACGCATCCGGCACCCGGCTCAGCGCGGGCAACGTCGCCGTGCTGTCGCAGAGCGGCGGCATGGGATTCGCCGTCGCCCAGTGGGGCACGGCGGTCGGCCTTGACTTCAGCTACATCATCACCACCGGCAACGAGTACGACCTGGACTGCCTGGAACTGGCCGGGCAACTGGTGGACACCCCGGAGACCGAGGTCGTGGTCATGCTCATCGAGGGCGTCCACGACCTGGCGGAACTCAAGGCCGTCGGCGAGCGCTTCCGGCAGGCGGGCAAGCGCCTGGTCGTGGCCAAGCTCGGCACGACGGCACCGGGCGCGCGGGGCGCGTACGCGCACACCAGGCACGTCGCCGGGGACGCCGAGGAGTACCGCCGCGTCTTCCGCGCCTGCGGCATCGCCGAGGCCGCCGACCCTGAGGACCTGATTGACGTCGTGCAGGCGATCGCGAAGTCGCGCAAGCTCGGCACCAGGCAGCTGCCCGCGGGCGCGCGGATCGGCATCGCCACTACCTCGGGCGGCGCCGGGGTATGGCTCGCCGACGCCTGCGTGGCGCGCGGCCTTGCGGTCCCCGTGCTCTCGCCGCTCCTGCAGCAGACGATGAAGGGGTGCATGCCGTCGTACGGCTCGCCGGTCAACCCGGTAGACCTGACCGCGCAGCTCACCGCGGACGGCTCGGTCGCGCCCGCGCTCGCGGCGTTCGCCGGGTCTGGTGAGGTCGACGCGGTCACGCTCGTCACGTCGCTGTCCTCGGCCGGCCGGCTGGAGCGCGACAAGGAGGCACTGGCCGAGCTGATCGGCTCGGCCGAAATCCCGATCTTCATCTTCTCCTACACCAAGCCCGCGCCGTCCTGCGTGCGGATACTCGAGGAGCTCGGCGTCCCGTGGTACACGAGCGCCGCCCGCGCCGCCCGCGGCCTTACGGCTCTCGTCAGGGAGGCATGAGGTCACCTACTGGCGGGCCATGGCCATCCGTATCTCACTCTCGGTGTCGGTGATGAGGTCGCCAGACAGGTCGACGGTCACGGTGTGCAGGGTGCCGGTGAACGGGAAGGGGGCGTGGTAGTCCGGAACGATCGCCGATCCCGGGTTGGCGCCGCAGGTGAGGCCGCCCGGGTTAAAGGCCACTGGCGTGGTGACCGGGAACTCGGTGTTGGCGATGAGCTGGCCGTCAACGTACAGCTGGGCCAGGCCGGGGGCGCCCCTCCCCTGCGCGAAGTCGGGCTTCCCGGTGGGCTCGAACTCGAAGCGGAGCTGATGCCTGCCGACGGGGAGCGGGTCCGTGGCTGATACGCGGTAGATCGCGCGGCCGACGTAGTTGTGGGCGTAATGCAGCCGGCTGCCGGCGACGTAGAACGTCCAGCCGCCGGCGTTGCTGCCCTGGCACATCAGGACGCCCTCGGCTCCGCTGTCCGGGATCTCCGCGTCGGCGGTGATGCTATACGGCCGGTTGAGCACGCGCGGGCCGACCCAGAATGGCACCGTCTCGGTGTGGGGCCGGTAGATGTACTTGGCCCGCGGCTCGGCGACCTGCGGACGCTCGATCATCAGCCGCTCCGCGGCACTGGCATCGATCGGGAAGACGTTGTACTTCCCGGCTTCGGTGTACCACATCGCGATCAGCTCGATGAGCTTGTCCCGGTGTTCCTTGGCCAGGTTGTTGGTCTCGGTCGGGTCCGCCGCCACGTGGTACAGCTCCCAGTGGCGGGCATCCAGATCGGTCAGCGTCTCCGCCGTGATCAGCGCGCCGAACGGCTTCCCGGCCTCGGCGAACGAGGGCCCCGGCCACGGGCATACCGCCCGCCACCCGTCATGGTCGATGGCGCGATGGCCGAACATCTCGAAGTACTGGACGCGGTGCCGGGTCGGGGCATCCGCCTCCTCGAAGGAATGGGCGAAGCTGACGCCGTGCAGCGGCGACTGGGTCACTCCCCTGATCGCGGCCGGCGGCCGAAGGCCGAGCGCGTCCAGGACGGTGGGAACCATGTCGACGATGTGCGCGTACTGGGTGCGCACTTCACCGCGCGTGCTGATGCCGCGCGGCCAGTGCAGCAGGAACGGGTCGGTGGTCCCGCCTCGGTAGGTCTCCCGCTTCCACCGGCGGAACGGCGTGTTCCCTGCCCAGGTCCACCCCCACGGGTAGTGGTTGAACGTCGTGGGTCCGCCGAGTTCGTCGATCTTGGCTAGGCTGTCTTCCAGTGGCTCAGGGGCGTTGTTGAAGAACTGCAGCTCGTTAGTGGTCCCGGTCGGGCCGCCCTCTGCGCTCGCTCCGTTGTCTGAGACCATCATGATCAGCGTGTTGTCAAACTCGCCGGTCTCCTTAAGGAAGTCGAGCAGGCGGCCGATGTGGTGGTCGGTGTGGGACAGGAACCCGGCGTACACCTCCATCATCCGCGCCGCCAACCTGCGCGCGTCCGGTGACAGGGAGTCCCAGTCCGGGACGTCCGGGTCGTGCCGGGACAGCACCGCGTCGGCCGGCATCACGCCGAGTTCCTTCTGCCGGGCGAGCGTGCGCTCCCGGTAGGCGTCCCAGCCGTCGTCGAACTGGCCGGCGTACCGGTCGGCCCACTCCTTGGCGACATGATGCGGGGCGTGCCCCGCGCCAGTGCAGAAGTGCAGGTAGAACGGCTTATGCGGGGCGACCTGCTTGGCGTCGGCGATGAACTGGATGGCCTTGTCGGCCAGGTCCTCCGTCAGGTGATAGCCCTGCTCAGGCGTGCGCGGCGGGTCGACCGGGTGATTGTCGTAGACCAGGTCCGGGTGCCACTGGCTGGTATCCCCGCCAAGGAAGCCGTAGAAGCGCTCGAAACCGCGCCCGAGCGGCCAGCGGTCGAACGGCCCCGCCGCCGATTCGAACTCCGACGGCATCAGGTGATACTTGCCGACCAGGTAGGTGCTGTAACCGCGCTGCTGGAGCATCTCGGACAGGAACCCGTTCTCGAACGGGATGCTGCCGTTATAGCCCGGGTAGCCGGTCGCGAGCTCGTTGATCGACGCCGTGGCGTTCGCGTGGTGATTGCGCCCGGTAATAATGCATGACCGCGACGGGGAGCACAGCGCCGTGGTGTGCATGTTGGTATACAGCAGGCCGCCCGCGGCCAGCGCGTCCAGGTTCGGCGTCGCGATCGGGCTGCCGTAGCAGCCAAGCTGACCGTATCCGACGTCATCGAGCACGATGATCAGCACGTTCGGAGAGCCTGCGGTCGCCCGTAGCGGGCGGGGCCACGCAGGGCTGGATTCTTCCGTCGTCCGCCCGATCACGCCAGGAAAGGCGGTGCCCGGCTCGTACTCGTTCAGCGGCATGATCCAGATCTCCCATCGGTTGGAACGGCCGTGGCCTGCTACGATCGCGAAGTTTTGGCTCGGCGTTGTTCGGCCAGAGTCTTCTGCTTATCCCAGGCAATCAGGCGCGCTATCGAGCGAGCCCCGCCGGCGTGCGCAAGACCTGCTGCCGCAGCCACCACTAGCGCCACCAGGATCACGCGTTCATGGGTTCGGCGGTCCCATGCGATGCGCGCCGCCGCCCTCACGACGATCGCCGCCAGGATCGCCTTTTGCCGCCCGCTCGCTTTCTGCGACTTAAGCGCCGAACCGGTCGGGTCGGACGAAGTCACGGTGTTCCAGGCGGGACCGCGACGCACCGCACTGTGAGATCGGTCATCACTCGTGTCACTTCCCTATCATTAGGTCGAGCTGGTAGCCCGCCGACGAAATAACGCACTTGGGCCTTCATGATGACGTCGTGGTGCCCGGCCCTAAACTCACCATCAGGGCAAAGGGCGTCTGGCGCATCACCCCTTAGGAATGATGAGAGGGCAAATGCGTAGGTGCACAATTCCACTCACCCGGCCAGGGTGAGGCAGCCGGCCGGTCATCATGCTGTTTCCTAATGCTGGGCTTCTGACTGGCAGTCAAGAGCATCTACTTGCCGATCAGCTTTCCAGTGACGAGCGCCGCAGGAATCACCCCCGCGGGAGGATGGCCCGCCCATCGGGCTCCGCCAGAATCGAGACAATACGCCAGGCACTCCCGGCGAAGGCTCCGGCCATTCTGGCGTGAGCCAATTCTGACATCGGAGGCCAACGTGACATCAGCAACAACCAACTCACCTTCTGGCACGAGCGGGCGCTACGCGGAAGGCCGCGGCTACGGGCTGGTCCTCTTCGCCGCCGTCCTGCTTCTCGTCGTCGGCTTCTTCAACATGATCTACGGCATCGCCGCGATCGCCAACTCGCACGTCTTCGTCGCCAACGCCCACTACGTGGTCGGCGACTTGCGCGTCTGGGGGTGGGTCACGCTCATCATCTCGGTCCTGCAGCTGATCGCGGCGGGCGGCATCCTCGCGGGCAACCAGCTGGCCCGCTGGTTCGCGGTGGCCGTCGTCGCGCTCAATGCCATCGACATGATGTTCTTCATCCCGGCCTACCCCTTCTGGGCACTGGCCATTATCGCCGTGGACGTGGTCGCGCTCTACGGCCTTTGCGCCTACGGCAGCCGCCAGAACCTGGCGGCCTGACACGCTTTGGCCTCGGGCTTTAGCGGCGGATCGCGCAGGCTTTTACTCACCCAAATTAGAAAAGCGCCTTTGAGCTGGTCGAGTAGCCGGGCGGGGTGAAACTCCCCGGCTATTCGACGTTTGACCTGGAAGGTTGCGGCGCCGCTCTTCGCCGCCACCGCCGCCATCCGCAGGCATCGGCCGCCACCCGGGCGGGGTGACCAGGCACCAGGACGACGCTGGGCCCGGAGTGCACGGCGGCCGACTGTCCGACGGTATCTACGGGCTGGCCACCCGCTGGGGGTGAGCCGGGAAGCATGCCCGGGTGCCACTCTCGGTTTCAGATGGCTACGTCGGAATTGTCCGCCAAGTAGCTGTGAGCTGTGGAGGTAACCATGTTCATGCGGCGACGCCCGCTCTTGCGCGCGGCGGCGATCGGCGGCGGCGCGTATGTCGCGGGCAGGCACGTTGCCCGGCAGTCGATGGCCCGGGATCAGGCGGAGGACGAGCAGAACGCGCGGCTGGCCGACTTGGAGCAGCAAGCGGTCATCGCGCAGCCGGTGCCCGTCGCGGCCGCGCCCGCTTCTGCCGCGCCCGCGCCGGCTGTGTCGATACCCGATCAGCTGGACCAGCTCGCGACCCTGCATAGGCAAGGGACGCTGAGCGACGACGAGTTCACCACCGCCAAGGCCAGGCTGCTCGCCAGCTGAGCGCCCGGGCGACCGGTCGATCGAAGGAGTACGGAATGAGCAAGCCGTTCAAGGGGACGATCAACGTCGATATCCGGGATTCCACTCCGGACTGGGAGCCGTTCGAGCCCGCCAAGGCCCCCGAGGGCGCGCCGAACGTGGTCTACATCGTGCTTGACGATGTCGGCTTCTCGGCCATGTCGTGTTACGGCGGGCCGATCGAGACGCCGAACATCGAGCGGATCGCGGCCGCCGGCCTGCGCTACACCCAGTGGCACACGACAGCGTTGTGCTCGCCGACCCGGTCGTGCCTGCTGACCGGGCGCAATCACACCCGCAACAGCATGGCCTGCATCACCGAGGCGGCGATCGGTTTCCCGAACGCGAGCGGGACGATCCCGCCAGAGAACGGCATGCTGTCGGAGATCCTGGCCGAACGGGGCTGGAACACCTACATGGTGGGCAAGTGGCACCTGTGTCCGACGGTGGAGATGAACGTGGCCTCCACCCGGCGGAACTGGCCGTCCGGCCGCGGGTTCGAGCGCTGGTACGGGTTCCTCGGGGCGGAGACCAACCAGTGGTACCCGGACCTGGTCTACGACAACCACCCGGTGGACCAGCCGAAGTCACCGGAGGAGGGCTACCACCTGACCGATGACATCACCGACAAGGCGCTTGAGTTCATCAATGACTCGAAGGTGATCGCGCCCGACAAGCCGTTCTTCCTGTACTACGCGCCCGGTGCCGCGCATGCGCCGCACCACGTCTCAAAGGAATGGGCCGACAAGTTCAAGGGCCAGTTCGACATGGGGTACGAGGCGATGCGGGAGCAGACCCTGGCCCGGCAGAAGCAGATGGGCATCGTCCCGGCCGACGCCGAGCTGCCGCCGATTAACCCGATCGGCACCTCCGAGACCCGCAAGGGCCCCAAGGGCCAGCCATTCCCGCCGCTGGACGTCACGAGGCCGTGGGATTCGCTGTCCGGCGATGAGAAGCGGCTCTTCGCGCGGATGGCCGAGGTATACGCGGGATTCCTGGCTCATGCCGACCATCACATCGGCCGGCTGCTTGACTACCTGGAGGAGTCCGGGCAACGCGAGAACACGATGGTGATCGTGGTGTCGGACAACGGGGCGAGCGGCGAGGGCGGCCCCGACGGGTCGGTCAATGAGATGCTGTTCGCTAACGGCATCCCCGACAATATCCAGACGAACCTGGCGATGATCGACGAGCTGGGCGGGACGAAGACCTACAACCACTACCCGAACGGCTGGGCGATGGCGTTCAACACGCCGTTCAAGATGTGGAAGCGGTACGAGTTCAACGGGGGCACCGCCGACCCGTGCATCATCTCCTGGCCCTCGACCACGGCCGGCAAGGGCGAGATACGCCACCAGTACCACCACGCGATCGACATCGTGCCCACTATCCTTGACGTTCTCGGCGTCGAGGCCCCCGCCGCGATCAAGGGCCACGTGCAGAGCCCGTTCGACGGGGTGAGCATGCGCTACAGCGTGGATGACCCGTCGGCGCCTTCGGCCCGCAAGACCCAGTTCTACTCAATGCTCGGCTCGCGCGGGATCTGGCACGAGGGCTGGAAGGCGGTGACCACGCACCCGACGCTCAGCGGCTGGAGCGACTTCAACGACGACACCTGGGAGCTGTACCACACCGATGTCGACCGCACCGAGGTGCACGACCTGGCCGCCGAGCACCCGGAGAAGGTCAGGGAGCTGGTCAACCTGTGGTTCGCCGAGGCCGGCCAGAACGATGCCTTCCCTCTCGATGACCGGTCCCCGCTGGAGATCATCCTGACGCCGCGACCGCAGCTGGCCTCGCCCCGCGACCGGTACACCTACTTCCCCGACACGGCCGAGGTGCCCGAGGCGCAGGCGGTGAACATCCGCAACCGGTCCTTCACGATCGGCGCCCTGGTCGATATCCCCGCCCCCGGCGCGCAAGGGGTCCTGTTCGCGCACGGGTCACGGTTCGGCGGGCACGCCCTGTACGTAAAGGACAACCGGCTGCACTACGTCAACAACTTCGTCGGCATGGTGGAGCAGAAGATCGACAGCACCCAGGACGTGCCCACCGGGCAGAACCTGGTCCTGTCGGCGTCCTTCGACAAGGACGGCGAGAACCCACCGCACGTGTCCACCGGAATCCTGTCCCTGTACCACGGGGATAAGAAGGTCGGCGAAGGCCGGATCAGGACCCAGCCGGGACAGTTCATGTTCGCAGGCGAGGGCCTGTGCGTGGGCCGTGACAGCGGTGAGGCCGTCACCAGCGACTACCCGAACGGATCGCCGCACCGCTTTACCGGCGGCACGATCAGGCGGGTCGCCGTCGATGTCAGCGGCGATCCCTACGTCGACCTGGAACGTGAGGCCCAGGCCATGCTGGCCCGCGAGTAGACGCGCCGCCGGATGAATGATCCGACGCAGGCCCCCGGCCCGGTCCTCACCGTGCCGGGGGCTCCGCTGGCCTTCCATGTGATGGCCAAGCCCACCGGGGCGGTCTGCAACCTGGACTGCGAGTACTGCTTCTTCTTGTCCAAGGAGATGCTGTACCCAGGGTCACGGTTCCGGATGGCGGAAGAACTGCAAGAGACCTACGTGCGTCAGTTGCTTGAGGCGCACGCGCGTTCTCCCGAGGTGGTCGTCGCGTGGCAGGGCGGCGAGCCCACGATGATGGGCCTGGATTTCTTCCGCCGGTCTCTCGACCTGGAGCGCAAGTACGCGGCGCCGGGCCAGCGGGTGCTCAACACGATCCAGACGAACGGCACCCTGCTTGACGACGAGTGGGGTGTGTTCTTGAAGGAGAATGACTTCCTCGTTGGGATCTCGGTCGACGGGCCGCGGGAGATGCACGACGCCTACCGTGTCGACAAGGGCGGCAAGCCGACGTTCGACCGGGTGATGCGCGGGCTGAGCGTGCTGAAGCGCCACGAGGTCGACTGGAACGTGCTGACCACCATTCATGCGGTCAACGGCGACCACGGGCGCGCTGTGTACGCGTTCCTCCGCGACGAGCTGGGTGCGGTGTTCATCCAGTTCATCCCGATCATCGAGCGCGCGACTGAGCAGACACTGCCGATCGCCGATTCCGGCTGGGGCAGCGGGGTGAAGGGCCGCCCGCTGTACACCCAGGAAGGGAACCTGGTCACGCACCGGTCGGTCGGCCCTGAGCAGTACGGCCGGTTCATGATCGACGTGTTCGAGGACTGGGTCAGGCACGACATCGGAACCGCCTACGTGCAGATGTTCGACACGACGCTGGCGAACGTCTGCGGCGAGCCCGGCGGTATGTGCGTGCACGCGAAGACGTGCGGGCAGCAGCTGGCCATCGAGCACACCGGCGACGTCTACTCGTGCGACCACTACGTGGAGCCGGGATACCTGCTCGGCAACATCGGCGACAGGCACCTGCTTGAGCTGGTCGCGTCCCCGCAGCAGCGCACGTTCGGGCAGGACAAGTTCAGCACCCTGACCCGGTACTGCCTGGACTGCGACGTGCGTTCGGTCTGCAACGGCGGATGCCCTAAGGACCGGTTCGCCGCCTCACCGTACGGAGAGCCGGGCCAGCACTACCTGTGCCAGGGTTATGAGGCGTTCTTCCACCACGTCAGGGAACCGATGACGATCATGGCCGAGCTGCTCCGCGCCAACCGGGCGCCCGCGGAGCTGATGCGGTTGTACGAGACCCGGGACGCGCGGCGCGGCCGCAACGAGCCGTGTACCTGCGGTAGCGGCCGCAAGTGGAAGCGCTGCCACGGCATGACCGGCGGCCCCGCCGCTGACCTGCCCGCCATTACCAAGAGCGGGTAGGCGGTGCATAAGATCCGCGGCTGGACGAGTGCCAGCCGCCGGTGGCTGCGCGACGTCCGCCCCAAGCGATCGGATCTGCGCGGGGATATATTGGCCGGCCTGCCTGGCGCGATCAGCAGCGTGCCCGACGGCATGGCGGCCGCGGTCCTGGCCGGGGTCAACCCGGTGCAGGGCCTGTACGCGAGCTTCGCCGGGCCGGTCGCCGGCGGGCTGACTTCCAGCACCCGCCTGATGGTGATCACGACCACGTCCGCCGCCGCGCTGGCGGCCGGCTCGGCGCTGCAGGGCGTGCCACCGGACGACCGGCCGGCGGCGATCCCGCTGCTGGTGATCATGGTCGGCATCGTGCTGGTGGCGGCCGGCCTCGCGCGCCTGGGCCGGTACACGCGGTTCGTCTCGTACTCGGTGATGATCGGCTTCCTGACCGGCATCGCGGTCAACATCGTGTGCGGTCAGCTCGCCGACCTGACCGGCGCTCCCGCGCATGGCTCGTTCCCGCTGGCCAAAGCAATCAGCATCCTCGGTCACCCGGGCAGCATCGACATCGCTTCTCTGCTCGCCGGGCTGGGTGCGCTCGCGATGCTGATAGTGCTCACGCGGACGCGGGTGGCCCTGTTCAGCACGCTGATCGCCCTGGTGATCCCTACCGTCGTAGTCATCCTGGCCGGCCTCAGCAGCGTGGCCAGGGTCGGAGACGCCGGCGGCATCCCCGGCGGCATCCCCGTCCCGCGGCTGCCCGAGTTCCACTACATGTCGTTCAGCCTGATCACCGGGGCATTCGCGATCGCCGCCATCATCCTGGTCCAGGGCGCGGGCGTAGCCGAGGCCGCGCCCAACACCGACGGTTCTCCGTCGAGCCCGAACCAGAACATCATCGCGCAGGGGGCGGGCAACCTGGCCTCGGGATTCTTCCGCGGCATGGGGGTGGGCGGCTCGGTCGGGCAGACCGCGCTCAACGTGACCTCAGGTGCCAGGACCCGGTGGGCCGCGATCTGGTCCGGCGTCTGGATGCTGGTGATCCTCGCGATCTTTTCCGGGCTGGTCGCGAAGATCGCGATGCCGACGCTCGCCGCGATCCTCATCTTCGCGGCCGTCGGCTCGATGCGGCCAGGAGAGATCGCGTCCATCCTCCGTACCGGACGCATCTCGCAAGTCGCGGTCATCACCACGTTTGCCGCCACGCTGTTCCTGCCGGTCGCAGCCGCGGTCGGCATCGGCGTGGCCCTGTCGCTCTTGCTGCAGCTGAACCAGGGAGCCATGGACCTCACCGTGGTCGAGCTCATCCCGATCGACGGCGGCCGTTTCGAAGAACGCCCGGCCCCGGCCGCTCTGACGAGCTATCACGTGACGATCCTCGATGTGTACGGCAGCCTCCTCTACGCCGGCGCCCGCACCCTGGCGACTCATCTCCCCAACCCAGACGGGGCTAAGTCTCCGGTAGTGGTGGTGCGGCTGCGACGACGTACATCGCTAGGGGCGACCTTTACCAAGGTTGTCGGCGACTATGCCAACCGGCTCGCCGATGCCGACGGCCGCCTGTACCTCAGCGGCCTCGATCCGAGCATCACGCAGCAGCTGCGCCGCACCGGAAACATTGACGGGCCGGTGCGTACGTTCGAGGCAACACCAGTCGTCGGTGAATCGACCCTGGCGGCTTATCTCGACGCCGAGACGTGGGTGGTCAAGCGGCACGGCGAATAAGCCTGCGCTCGCTAACAGAGTCCCTAGGGCGAAGACAAGCGCCGTCACACGGCTTCGCCTCCGCCCTAAGGACTCTGTCACCTGCGGCTGTTACCTACGGCGTTGTCCCCCGGCTGTCACCGACGGCGGCGGGAAACGCGCCGGGCAGTGCGCCGTGACGTGCGCCGTGCGACTCTGCGTCCTCCGAACATCTCATCCTCCAGGTGCTAGTGCTGGCTGACGGTCATGGCGTGCTTGCCGCCCCGGACGTTTCCAGGTCGTGCAGTTGCTTTGCCTCCTCGGCGGACACCAGGCCGATGTCCACGAGGTCGAGCGGGCTGATGAAGCCGTCGCTGACGCGGAACCCGCCCGCCCGGGCGATGGCGTCGCGGAGCGGCACGGCCCAGTGGTGCTCCAGGAGTACCAGCGCGGCCGCGGAGTTATTCGGGATGTCCTCGATCACGTCCCACTCCTCCTGGTCGGTGAAGATGTGCACGCCGCCGGCGTCGGCCACCTCCTCGGCGCCTTCCGCCGCGCCCGCCTCGGCCCCCTCCTCGCCGGCGATGCCGAGCCCGACCAGGGCGCCGATCTTGCTGCCGAGCTCGATCGCCTCGCGCTCGGAAAGGTTGCTGAGGTGCTCCACTTCGATCTCCCCGAAGGCGTCCTTGTAGACCGCCAGGGAGTCGATGACGCGGACTGTGTCGCTGTCGCGAAGCCGCTCGAGTTCGGCGATGATCTCGCCGTGGAAGTCCGGATTCTTGAATCCCAGCACAATGAGCTGTACCGGCCCGATCGCCATGTCCATGCCCCTTTCGCTTGATCTGTTTACCCGCAAGCATCAGGCCGCAATGGCAAGGCTGCGTCACCCCGTCAGGGTGAGCGGCCTGGCCGAGCGGCGGGCCACGGCGAGAACGCCCGCCACCGGCCACGGCGGCCAGGGAAAACAGGACTCGCCCGAGCGAGGTGGTTATCAGCTGGCTATCGGCGAGTCCGCATGCGGCTCGGTCGGCTGGACGGACTCGGCTTGCCGGTCGGACTCGGCTTGCTGGACCGGCTCGGCTTGCTTGGCCGGAGGCCCTTTCCGCCACGTTTCCGCGGCGGCAGCCGAAGCGGCCTTGGCGAGCGTCCACCGCTGACTGGCGAACTCACGCGGCGGCGCCTCCATCTGCTTCAGCCAGCTCCGGGTCTTGGCCGCGAGAGCCGTGGCGGCAGCCACGGCGCCGGCCGCGAAAACGGCGGCACCGGCCCGGACTAGTGGTCCGCGGTGAGATTTCTGGTTGTCGGTCACGGCACTCTCCTGAACGCCGAAGGTAACTGCGGGAATGATCAAACTGTCCCCGCCCGCGAGCCGCCGGACATCACCCCGCGGAGGCGATGTCGGGCATGTCCGGCATCGGCACGGTGACGTTCACCGAGCTCGCCTCGGTGGAGGCTATGCAGGCCGGCGATGGTCAGGACCCGGGTGCGGCACATTCAGAAAGCGCCGCCTTATCCCGCTTCCCGGGTGATACGGCGGCATCGCAGTCCTCGTTACGGTGAGGGCAAAGGTGTCGTCCGAGACATTTGGCAGGCAGGTCTCGGGGGCGATGCCTGGTTGGAGTGGGCGATGGCCGTGATCTTGTTGATGACCCTCCTCGTGCCCGTGTTGTATGGATCGCTGTCCGCCTGGAGAACAGCCTGGACAGATGGGACAGCGCCACCGCGCTACGTGACCAGCCCTCGCCCGGCGAGACCAATGGAACTTCGGCACCCGAACAGACACGACCCGTCTAGCCGAACCTGTGGGGCAAGCGTGGGAAGGCACATAGAACGGCACTTCCCGCTGAGCGGAGGGGCTGAGATGGGCGCCGAACGTGAACGGATCGCATGGTCTTACGGCCGAGCCGCTGCGGCCACGCGACGTCGCCCTCGGCGCCGCCATCGCCACGATCTTCTGGGAAGCCCTGCAGCTCACCGGTACCTCGTACGTGACCCGCCAGCTGCGCGTCCTTCACCAGCGAGGCCGACGAAGACCCGCTGTGAGGCGGCACACCGCTGTCAATCACCCGACCGGATCTCGCCGGTCGCCCGTGTGGCCCGAGTGTTACCGTCACGACCGGGGCCAGTGGGGGGTGAGGTGCTCGAGTCAAGTCACCCGGGTGACTTGTCACCCGGGTGAGACAGGGGGAGGGTGGTTACAAGTCACCCCTACCGGGATAACAATTGAGTATCGGACGCTGCCCCGGACTTCGGTAGCACACCTTGGTCGTAGCAACCCGGAACAGATGGTGGCCCGGGTTGGGGGAAGGGTGCCACATGACGGCGGCAGCAGCAGCACGCGCACCGACCAGTTCCAGACGCCGGGTGAACAACTCCGATGAGGTCTTGCTTTCCAAGATCACCGCACCCAGCCGGCCCGACTGGATTGTCCGGCGCATGCGCATTGAACGGCACATCACGGTAGGTACATCACGCCCGCTCACCGTGGTGACCGGGCCGCCCGGCGCCGGCAAGACGACAGCGGTGGCATCGTGGGCCGCCGGGGCACGCGGCCCCGTGGCTTGGGTCACTCTCGACCGTTACGACGGCAGGCCGAGCGTGTTCTGGTCCGCCATCGTGGAAGCATTGCGGAGGGCAGGAGTCACCTTCCGCCGCGTGCCCACGGCATCGGGGCGCGGCGCCGACGCCGGGCACGTGTTCCTTCTCCGGCTCGCCTCAGATCTGGCTACCCAGTACCCTCCGGTAGCGCTGATCCTCGACGATTTCCATCTGGTCGCCAGCGCTGGAGTGACCGACGGCCTGCAGTACCTCATGCGCAACGCGCGACCTGGCCTGCGAGTCGTGATCTGCTCGCGGACAGACCCGATGCTGTCACTGCACCGGTACCGGCTGGCCGGTGAACTCACCGAGATCCGCGCGGGCGAACTGGCTTTCACTGTTCCTGAAGCGGGCCTGCTGATGGCGCATCATGGCATCACCTTGCCAGATGAGCCGCTGAGGCAGCTCATCGAGCTGTACGAGGGCTGGGCCGCGGGGCTGCGCATGGCCGCGCTCTCGATCCAGGAGCAACCAGACCCAGAGCGGTTCACCAAGGAATTCGCCGCCAAGGATAGCGCGATCGCCGGATACTTGACCGAGGAGGTGCTCAACAACCAGCCCGCCCGTACCCGCGACCTGTTGCTGAAAACCAGCATCCTGGACCGGGTAAGCGCTGGCATCGCCGGCGAGCTGGCCGATGAAGAACAAGCGGCAAGCGTCCTGGGAGCCCTGGCAGCAGCCAACGCTTTCGTCGAGCCGCTTGGGGACGGCTGGTACCGCTACCACGCACTGTTCGCGGAGGTCTTGCGCCTGAAGCTCGGGGTCAAGTACCCGGAACAGCTGGCCGACCTGCATCGGCGCGCCGCCCGGTGGTACCAAGCCAACCAGCAACTGCCTGACGCGGTCCGGCATGCCATCGCCGCCAACGACTGGCCGCTAGCCGCCCAGCTTGTCGTCGATGATCTGGCGATCGGCACTCTCATCGCGGCGCCTGACCGCGCTCCGCTCGGCGAATGCTTGCGCCGGATGCCGCGCGTCACCGTCGAGGCCGGGCCACAGCTTGCACTCACGGCGGCCGCCATCGCGCTCCGCGATGTGCAGCATGCGGCCGGCCGCGCCGCGCTCGCCATCGCGGACGACCTGCTTATTCGGATTCCCGCTGACCAGGAGCTACCATCCCGGCTCGCGGCCGAGATGATACGGCTGGAATTCGCACGGCGCGCGGGAGATCTCGGCACCGCGGCCGCTTCTGTCGCCGCGCTTGAGGGACTAGCCGGGCTAATTCCCGCGGACACGCTCGCTCGTCATCCGGCGATAGGCGGGCAGTTGCGAGCGGCGCAGGGGCTGCTGCGATTCTGGTCCGGGCAACCCTGGTCGGGGCATCTCGCCACCGAAGGCGCCGACCCGGACGAGGTATCTGCCGCGTCCGGGAAGGCCCAGCCGGATCATGCAGACTGCTGCGGGTATCTGGCGCTGCTTGATGCCCTCCAGGGACGCCTGCACTCGGCCGAGCAAGTCAGCCAGGCAGCGGGCTTGTCCGGCGAAGGTAGCACCGGAGCCAGGCAGCGCCCCTCCGGCGCCGCCGAGGTTGCGCTCGCCCTCACCCATCTGGAACGGAACGAACTCCGCGGAGCCCGCGACCGGCTGAAGCGAGCGGACGCCGCCCTGCGAGCTCGCCCCGACAAACTGGCCGGTTCCACGGCTTATCTCGTGGCGGCGCGCTACCGCCTAGCCGAAGGTCACGCCAGGGGCGCGGTCGAGCTGATCGACGGGGCCCGGCAAGGCTGGTCGCCTCCCAGCTGGCTCGATCACCGGCTGACATTGGTCGAATCGCGGACCTTCGCCGCCTTGGGCGACATCGCGTCGGCCGTCGCGGCCGCCGAGCGGGCCCACCCTGGAGCATCGCTTGATGCGGCCGTCGCGCTCGCGCAGGCGTGGCTGGACGCCGGTGAACTTCAGGCCGCCGCTGGTGCGCTGGAGCGCGGACCCGCGCTCACCGGCGAGGAGCCCGATGGATGCCGACTTGACCGGTGGCTGGTCGATGCGCGGCTCGCGTACGCCAGCGGTGACCGGACAAGCGGCAGGCGATCCCTGGAGAAAGCACTGCGGCTGGGTCAGCGGGAGCGGCTCCGGCTGCCCTTCGCCATCGCAGCCGCCTGGATGCAGCCGGTGCTACAGAGCGATCCTGAGCTTGCCGCGGCTCATCGGCACTTGCTCGAGCCAGACCATGTCGGCCTGGACAACAGAGCCAGCTTGCCTGCCGCCGAGCGGACGAGTCCCCTGATCGTCGAGCAGCTCAGCGGTCGTGAGCGCGAGGTGCTCGGGCTCCTCGCCGGGATGCTCAGTACCGCGGAAGTCGCCAGCGAGTTGTATATCTCGGTGAACACCGTCAAGACCCACGTGAAGAGCATCTACCGGAAGTTGGCAGCGACTCAACGCGGCGAGGCGGTGCGCCGCGCGCGCCAGCTGCAGCTCATCTGACCCGCGGCGAGTCCCGTTGTGACAAGATACCGGTGACGCGACCTCGCGCCACGGCTTCCTGTCGGCTACCGACGTCGAGCTTGCGATAGATGGCACGTACATGCGTCTTGATCGTGTTCGCCGACAGAGACAGCTCCTCCCCGATCTCGCGTAGGGAACGCGATCCCCGGAGATGCCGTAGCACCTCCTGCTCACGATCGGTAAGCGGTTCCGCGAGCGATCGCGACCGGATCGAGAGGTGCTCTTCTAGCCGCCTGACCCGGAGTAGCTGAGCATCCGCGCCGTCCGGCGAGGCGGCGAGCACATCCGCGGCCTCCCCGAGAAGGCTGGCAGCGGCCGCGGAGTCACCCAGTTGGTGCAGCACAGGCGTGAGCCTGAGCATAGTGTCAACCGTGATCCACGGGCTGATCCCGAGCCAGGGCCGGCGAATTCGGAGAGCGTGCTCGAACTCGTCACGCGCTTCCACCAGGCGTCCCCGCATGACCGAGACCGCGCCCCACGCCGTGTACGCCGGAGCGCCTTGCGGGCTCTGGCTGAGATCGTTGCTGATGACGATCTCACGAGCCGTGCGCGCAAGCTCCTGAGCGTGATCGAGCTGTCCCCGCTCCGTCGCCACGACCGCCGAGACGGAGCAGGCCGACAGCCGGATCAGCGTGCCTGACGCATTGCTGTGCAGCACCGCATCCCGCAACGGGACGACTGCCGTGTCGAATTCGCCGGACAAGTACAGCGCCGCCCCGAGCGCTGTCCTGGCCAGCGCGTACCCGGGCGATGCCGGATCGGTTTCCAGGTCGGCGGATAGCATCGCGGATTCCCGCATGTCGCGGATCCCGTCGAACCCGAACACTCCGCGCAGCAGCGCGGCAGAGGACTTTAGCGACTGCACTCCGTCCGGAAGCGGCCCGTCATGTCCGCCCGCCTCGATGACTGCTAGCCAGCGCGTGAAAGACTCCCGATCCCCGGACAGCGCCGCGCTCCACCCCGCACAGTGCGCCGCGACCGGGCTGGCGAGGATCCGGTCATCGCCGATCGAATTCAGCAAGGTCTGGAACTCGGCTATCCGGCCCTCGGCTACATGACCAGGCCAGGCGTCAGCGAGGGCAGCGATGGCCCCCGCGGTATCACCAGCGGCAAGCGCGTGAGTGATCGCCTCCTCGGCAGATCCCCGCCGGCGATGCCATCTGCTCGCACGCGCATGAAGGGTCGGAATGTTCTCTGGCTCAGTCTCCATCAGCAAGCTCCGGAGCAGCTGACCGAAGAGCCGGTGGTAGCGGTACCACTGCCGGTCATCATCCAGGGCGATCAGAAAGAGATTCTCGCGCTCGAGGACGTCGATGATTCCCGCCGCGTTGGAGGAACCAACTACCGCGTCGCATAGGGACGGGGTGAACCGATCGAGAATGGCCGTCCGGCACAGGAATTCCGTGATCTGCCGCGGCTGATTGCTGAGAACCTCCTCAACGAGGAAATCGGCGATAAAGCGGTTGTCGCCGCTCAACTGCTGCACGAAACGGCTCGGGCAGGACTGACCGCCAAGGGAGAGGGCAGCGAGGTAAACGCCGGCCGGCCACCCCTCGGTGTGTTCCAGGAGAGCACCCAGGTCGGCCTCGTCGAGCTGGACGTCACTGACCGCACGCACCAGTTCGCCGGCCTCCGTGGCCGTGAAGCGCAGCTCCGCCATCTTGATCTCGACCAGGTCGCCGGTTGTCCGCAGCCGGCCGGTCGGCAACGGGGGGTCAACCCTGGTGATGAGCACGATCTGAGCCGTGGGCGGAAGGTGCGTCAAGAGGAACGCCATGTGCTCATGACATTCCGGACTGCTGATCAGATGGTAGTCGTCCACCACGATGACGACCGGCGCGGACAGCGCCGCTAGCTCGTTTACCAGGACAGGCAGCAGCGACTCCTGCGGATCGGCCGCGTGCGCCCGAAGGTGGCTCAGCAAGTCCCGCGCTTCCAGCTCAGGAGAAGCCCGCTGCAGCGCGGCTACCAAGTGCCACCAGAACCTGGCAAAGTCGTTGTCACGCGAGTCGGCTGACACCCAGGCGAATTGCCTGCCCTCGGCAGGACTTGCCCGCCATTGGGCCACCAGCGAGCTCTTGCCGAAGCCGGCCGGAGCTTCGACCAGGACGAGCTTGGCCGTGGAGCCGGTCAGGTGCTGAACGAGTTCCGCCCGTTCCACCCACCCCGCTCGGACAGGGGGAGGATGAAGCTTCGTCTCCACCAGGACGCCATCATCGTGACGAATCGGCTGCGGAGCGGAGTCGCCTTCCTGAGTGCGCGACCTATCGGTGATGGAGCATCCCCCTTTTCACTCGCCCCATCGTAGATCTCACTCGGGCGGAAGTCAGCTTTGGGTTTTCGCTGAAGACAAGGGTGGCGCCGGTGTCTTCATGGCGTGCCTTCGGATCGGCGCCCTCCGGATCGGCGCCTCGGGCTCACCCCGGCAGGGGGAGGCGCAAGTCCGGACTTAGGGGGCAAAGTTAAGCGAGTTCAGGCGCTAGCGCCGGACCAGGCCCGAAGCCACGGGCCAGGTGCGCACGCCTGCCGTGATCGCCAGCTCGTGGCTCGCGGCGATGGGAGGTGGCAAGGCTCGTGACAATCGGCGGCAGCATCGCGCTCATTATCGTCGGAGCGATTCTCCGGTTCGGCATTACCTGGAAGCCTTCACATGTGGACCTGCAGGCGATCGGCGTGATCCTGATGATCGCAGGAGCCGTCGGCTTGGTCATTTCGATCGTGTTCCTCGTCATCCGGCGCCGCGACCGCGCATCGGCGGAGGTCTACGAGGAACGCCACTACACCGAGCGTCCTTCCTGACGGAAGGCACACGTGGCTGGCGGGGGCCGCCCCGGCCAGCCTCGCGGCCAGGGTCAGCCGTCCCCAGGCGCCTAGTGGGCAGTTCACCCTCGGGGGGTGGGGCGCGGGGACGGCTGCCCTGGTCGACTAATCCGCGGTCCGGCCGATGCCGGGCCTGGTTCCGACAGAAGGAGACACGACAGCTATGTCAGACCTAATCGCGATCGGCTATCCCGACGAGACCACAGCCGAGGAAGCCGCCGATGAAGCGCGGCGACTGGCGCAGGACCTGATCATCCAGCCCGATGCGATCGCGGTGATCGAACGCGACGCTGAGGGCAAGTACCACGTGCACACCAGCCATCATCCGGTCGGCGCCGGAACGAGCTGGGGGCTCTTCTGGGGGCTGCTGTTCGGCGTGCTGTTCTTCGTCCCAGTCATCGGCCTAGCCGTCGGCGCCGGCCTCGGCGCGCTGCTAGGCAAGGTGACAAAGTCCGGTATCGACCGCCAATTCCAGGACCAAGTCCGCGGCATGCTCAAGCCCGGCACCTCGGCCCTGTTCCTGATGGTGGAGAAGGTCACCCCGGACAAGGCCGTCGAGGCCATGAGCAAGTTCGGCGGTACCGTGCTCAAGACCTCGCTGTCCAAGCAAGGCGAGAAAGACCTGCAGGATGCGCTGCACGGTGGCGCCACACCGACCGCATGACACGCGGCGCCCCCACGCTCCGGTTCGCAGTCCGCCCCGAGAGAGCGTGACGCGTAAGTCTTCCCGAGTGGCGGCAGGTCGCGACGACAATCGTGGCTTGCCGCCATCCGGCTAGCCGGCCGGTACGGCATCCTGCTGGGGCAGGCAGTGTCGAGATTCCGCCAGCCTCGGACCGGCCTAGGCGGGCGTGATGCCTAGCTCGCCGCGGCCGCCCGCGCCAGGCGTATCCTCAGGGACCGCGTTGACCAGCGAGTGCGCCGCCATCACCAGGTAGTCCCAGAGCTGGGCGTCGAACTCCGCTGGCAGCGACAGCTCGTCGAGCGCCGTCCGCATGTGCTTCAGCCACAGGTCGCGCTCGGTCTCGCCGATGCGGAACCGGACGTGCCGCATGCGCAGCCGGGGATGCCCGCGCAGCTCGTTGTACGTCGGCGGGCCGCCCCAGTACTGGATGAGGAACAGCCGCAGGTGCTCCTCGGCCGGGCCCAGGTCCTGCGTGGGGTAGACGGGCCGCAGCACCGGGTCGGCCGCGACCTCCTCGTAGAACCGGTGCACCAGCCGAGTGAACGTTTCCTCGCCGCCGACCGCCTCGTAGAAACTGACCGGCTGCCCGCTTTCCTCACTCATAGCTCCCTCACTCAGCCCTGACTCTCCATGGTCAGCCTAGACCGCCATTTTCGGCCCTCGGCCGGGGACGGCATGATGCCCGCCTCCTGCAGGGCCTTCTTGACCCGGGCGCGCATCTCCCGCTCGACCTCCCACTGGCGCAGCGGCGGGGTCTTCACCACCATCCGCATGACGACCTCGTCGCCCGAGATCTCCTGCGCGCCCCAGACCTCGGGTGCCTCGAGCATGACCGCGCGCCAGGTCGGCTCGTTCCACATCTTGTCGCCCGTCTGCTGCGAGCAGGTTCCTGATCGTCACCAGGTCCGCCTCGAAGGGCACGGGGAAGTCGAGCACCGCGCGCGCCCAGCCCTGCGACTCGTTGCCCACGGTCTCGATCGCGCCGTTGCGGATGTGCCACACGATGCCGTTCACGTCCCGCACCCGGGTGATCCGCAGCGTGACGTTCTCCACGGTCCCGGTGGCGTCGCCGACCGTGATCACGTCACCGACGCCGTACTGGTCCTCGACGAGCATGAAGACGCCGGACAGGTAGTCGCGGACGAGGTTCTGCGCGCCGAACCCGATCGCGACGCCGACCACGCCCGCGCTCGCGAGCAGCGGCGCGAGGTTGATGCCGAGGTCGCCGAGAACGACGAACCCGGCGATCGAGAAGATCGTCACCGACGCGGCGCTGCGCAGGATGGCGCCGAGCGCGCGCACCCGCTGCTTGCGGCGCTCGTCGACAAGCCCCGACTCGGCCTGTGCCCCCGCGCTGTTGATCGCCGCCTGACTCGCCGCGGCGACCGCGCTGATCCCGGCGAGGTCGGCCGGGGTTCCCGCGGCCGCCGCGGCCTTCGCGGCCGCCGCGTCATCCGCGACGGAGTCGTCGCTCGCGCTGCGCCGCGGCCGCGCCCGGCCGCGGGAACGAACCGCCGCGCGGTGGCCCTGGCCGGCCCCGCAGGGCGCCGGTCATGCCGTTGCGCAGTTGCGGCAGCAGGGACTGCGCGGCCCGCTCGGTCAGCCGGTTGATCAGCCGGTGCACCAGCCACTGGATCACGAGGGCGAGCAGCACGACGAAGATCACCTGGAGCAGCAGGTGCACCGGCCCGGCGAGGAACTCGTTGGTCAGCGTGGCGGCCCGGCCGTTGTGGGACACGTCCCATACCAGCCGGCACGCCAGCCCCGGGTTGCTACCGCAGCTACCAAGCAGCGTGGCAGGCGCGTGATCCGCGCCGAATACCGACAGCTGCACATGCCCAAGCACGCCGACCCTCCCGTGACCCAATTGACCCGATTCGACTTTTGCCTGCACGCGAGGCTACCGGGATCGCCCGGCCTAGCGGGTTGGACCGGCGGACAAGACGCCGCCTGAGCCAGCCGCGCCGCCGGGTCGTCACAGTGAGAAATACTACAGACACCTTGCGTTGATATGTTTCTGCGTGGAACTATTAACCCGTCTCACGCGACGATGCCGTCGCGGTGGCATCGGGGCGAGAGGGAACCATGCATCGGCCGACGACTCCGCCTTGTACGCACCCGGCCGAGCCGAAACCCGGCTCGTTCCGCGCCACGACCGGCGAAGATGCCGACCTGTTCAACCTTGAGCACTACCCGGTGCACGCGACCTGCCGGCTCTGCGACGAGCCGATCAAGGCGGAAGCGTTCCTCCGCGCCTTCCGGCACGAGGACTGACGGCTTCCGCGGACCCGCGCTTACAGTCCCGTCTGGTGCGCGACGAAGGCCAGGCAGTCCCCGCTCTGCGCGGCCGTCAGCGACACGGCCCGCTGGCCGTGGCCGACCTGCCCTTCCGCGCGCAGCAGGACGGGCCGGTCCGAGGCGGTCGCGTGCTGCAGCGCCGCGCACATCTTGTAGCCGTGCAGCGGGTCGACGCGCGTGTCGTTGCCGAACACGGTGAACAGCACCGCCGGGTACGCGACGCCGTCCCGCACGTGGTGGTAGGGCGAGTAGCCGAGCAGCCAGCCGAGCTCTTCCGGCTTCGCGGCGGAGCCGTACTCCACGTTCCACGTCTCGCCGATCTTGAACCGCTCGTACCGCACCATGTCGAGCAGCGGCGCCGAGCAGACGGCCGCCGCGAACAGGTCGGGCCGCTGCGTGATCGCCGCCCCGACGAGCAGCCCGCCGTTCGAGCCGCCCCACACCGCGAGCCGCGACCGCGTGGTGATTCCCTCCGCGATCAGGTACTCGGCGGCCGCGTGGAAGTCGTCGAACACGTTCTGCTTGCGGTCGAGCATCCCGGCGCGGTGCCACTCCTCCCCCTCTTCGCTGCCGCCGCGCAGCCCGGCGACCGCGTACACGCCGCCCGCCTCGACCCAGGCGAGGATGTTCGCCGAGTAGCCGGGCGTCTGGCTGATGTCGAACCCCCCGTAGCCGTAGAGAACGCAGGATTTCGCTTCCGAACGGTCCCTGCTGGCTCCGGCGGGCTCAATGATCACCATCCGGACTTGCGTGCCGTCCTTAGAGTGGTACGTCACCTGCGACGCGGTGACCGCGGGGGGACGTTCCGCTGCCCCCGGCGGGGTCGCCCAGGTGTCGACCGTCCCCGTCGCGGCGTCGAAGCGGAGCACCACCGGCGGGGTCGTGTAGTCCGTGTAGCCGAACCACGCCTCGTGCCCGCCTTCCGGCCGCTCCCCGACCCCGCCGACCGTCCCGATTCCCGGCAGCGCAAGCTCGCGCAGGAGTTCCCCCGTGGCCAGGTCGTGCACGGTGACCTCGCTGATGGCGTGCCTGGTCCTGGACACCACGAGCACCGGCCGGGCCAGCTCGGGACCGTCGAGGATCGCGTAGCTGCGCAGCACGGCCGACGGGTCTTCCTTGACCAGGTCACGCCAGCCCTCGGGCCCGGGCGCGGCCGGGTCGGCGACGCAGATCCGGCCGCGGGGCGCGTCAAGGTCGGTGAACACGTAGAGCTTCCCGTCCCGCCCGATCCGCGGCGAGGCCTGCGCGTCCAGCCCGACCATGAGCGGGACGAGGACCGGGGCCGCCGGGTCGCCCGCGGTCAGGTCCGCGATCCAGACGTCCTCCCGCGGCGCGGTCCCGACCGACGCCGAGATGATGAGCCAGCGTCCGTCCCTGCTGACGCTTGCCCCGTAGTAAGTGGTCTTGTCGCGCCCGGCGCCGAACACCTCCGCGTCCGTCTCCGGCGGTGTCCCCACCACGTGCAGGTAGACGCGCCGGTGGTACTGCGACTCACCCGGCGGGACCGCGTCGGGCGGCAGCCGCCTGGTGTAGTAAAAGGCCTTTCCCCCGGGCAGCCAGGCCACCCCGGAGTACCGGCAGCGGTCGATGGGCCCGTCGACGAGCTCCCCCGTCGCGACGTCCATCACCCGCAGCAGCGACTCCTCGTCCCCGCCGTGCGACAGCTGGTAGGCCAGCAGCCGCCCTTCCTTGTCCGGCGACCAGGCGTCGAGCGTCGTCCGCCGCGTCGGGTCGATCGCGACGGGGTCGATCAGCGCCCGCTCCGTTCCGTCGTCGACGTAGAGGACCGCGTGCTCCTGGTCGGGGTCGCGGCGCATGGCGAACCGAGTCGTCCCGCGCCAGGCCGGCAGGCCCACCGAGCCGACGCGCAGCAGCTCGCCCACCCGGGCGGTGAACTCGGCCACGCGGGGCAGGGTGGCCCGGTAGCCGGCCCACAGTTCTTCCTCGGCGGCGAGCCACTGGCGCGTCTCCGCCGAGTCGGGGTCCTCCAGCCAGCGGTACGGGTCGGCGACCCGGTAGCCGTGCAAATCCTCGACTAGATCAAGTCGGCGCGCGGCTGGGTAGCCGCCGGGAAATGAAGCCATAACCGCACCTTAACCGCAGCTCGTTACCAGCCATTAACCAAGAATCCACAGATTGCCTTGTACTCTAGAAGCGTTGGCAGAGGCACGTGGCTTCGGTCACGCTGGGACAGTCCCGGTCCCGGTGGTGTGAGCGGCGCCTCACAACGGTACCTGCGGAGGTATCACGTGCGTCGCGTGCTGCTGCTCAACGTTACCTACGAGCCACTGACCACCGTCGGTCTCCGGCGGGCCGTCTGCCTAGTCCTCGGGGACAAGGCGGAGATTGTTCATCATGACACCGGCGGGAAGATGCTCCACTCCGCCACGGTCGAAGTAGAGACGCCTTCCGTTATCAGGCTCCGGCGCTACGTGCGCATCCCGCAGCGCAACCGCGTCCCGCTGACCAGGGCGGCGCTGATGCGCAGGGACAACTACCGGTGCGTCTACTGCGGCCGGCACGGCGAGACGATCGACCACGTGATCCCGCGGAGCCGAGGTGGTCAGCACGCCTGGGAGAACACCGTTGCCGCCTGCCAGATGTGCAACCACCGCAAAGCCGACCGCCTGCTATCCGAGCTCGGCTGGACTCTCCCGGTTGCGCCCGCTGTCCCGAAAGGAGCGCACTGGCGCCTCATCGGCGCCCAGTACGACGGCGACCCCCAGTGGGAGGCCTACCTGGGCACGACCGCGGCTTGAAGCCTCCGCGGGTGTCGATGCCGTTCGGCTTCAGATCACCCGGAGCTGCTTCGCGCGGCGGACCGCCTCGCCCCGGTGATTCGCCGCTAGCTTCCGATAGATGCTCCTCAGGTGCGTCTTGACGGTGTTGACCGAGATGTACAGCTCGCCGGCGACTTCCGCAGTTGTCAGCATTCCGGCAAAGAGCTTGAGCACTTCGCACTCCCGCACGCTGAGTTCTTCGACGATCACAAGATCCGCCGAGCCCGGTGCGGATGGATGGCGGCCGCTGGCCGGGTCTGGAGCCAGCACGTGCCTGTAGGCCCTGGCTAGCCGCGGGTCACCCCGCAGCACCGGCCGCATCCAGGCAGCTTCCAGGGCGAAGGGAAGCCGGAGTCCTTCCTGCTCGCCGAGCTTGATCGCCTCCAGCAAGGATTGCCGGCCGCACTGGCCATCATCGTTGCCGAAGGCAAGGCGCGCTTGCGTCAGACGCCAGTCCACGCAGCTGGCGACCGGCGTCTTAGCCGTGATCGCGGGACCGATGTCCAACGCGTGGCCGGCCGCCAGCAGGTCCCCCGTATCAAGCCGCGCCTGCGCCAGCGCGGCGGCGGCATCTAGTGACGTCGCGGGGCCAGCCCGACCAGCGGCCGCGACCGCGGACGGGTGGTCACCCGCCAGCGCGAATGCCCGCGATTCGAGCAGCGTCAGCCGACGATCGAGCCATCCGGGAGGCAACCAGCCCACCCGGGCCCGGGCTGCCACCCTGGACGCGGCGCTGGCGCGCCCCTCGGCCAGGCGGCAGCGCGCGGCCACGAAACAGGCCGCGGCGGCGGCCAGCCGGTCCGGGCGTGCGCGCAGGGCGGCGTCCGCTCGCTTGAGCGCGTTACGCGTTTCACCCGGTTCATTGCGTTCCAGGTGAATGAGAGCGAGCGCGACTTCCGCCGCACCGCCGAGTCCCCCGTCGCCACTGTCGCCACCCTCGCCCGGCGAGCACGTCGTCTCGATGACGTGCCCTGCTGCGTGCAGCCGTCCCCTGAACGCTTCGGCGAGCGCGAGGTGCCCGTGATAGTTCGCGCATTCCGGCCCGTGCTCCGCCGAGGCGGGATGCCCGGCGCCGAGGATCGCGGCCGCCTTGTCAGGTTGCCCGGCCCACAGCAACAGCAACCCTCGTTCCGCCAGCATTCGCACGGCGAGCCGGGGCTGCTGTGCCAGCGTCTCGTCCGACAGTGTCCCGGCATGCTTCTCCAGTTGCCTGACCGAGGCGATGGTGACTTCGATGTCCCCAGTCCGCCACGCCAATTCCAGCCTCAGCATGGCGGCCGCGATCCTGGAGGTGATGTTCTCATCGGCGGGAAGGCCGGCGAGCGAGCCTTCGGCGGCAGCGAGTGCGGTCCAGGCACTCTCATGCCGCACATCCGCGAGCGCGATGCCCGCCGCTACGAGCGCGGGCTCTGGTCCGGTACCGACCAAGGCAGGTGGCATCTCCCGGAGGCAACCGGTGAGCGGATCCTGGTCGGGTGCGGCGATAAGCGTGCCGATCGCCAGGTCATCCACGACGAGCCGGGCGGCGAACAGCCAGTCGCCGGCCGCTGCCGCCTGCCGGACGGCGTCCGGTAGGCGCTGGTGCGACTGATACCACCGAGCGGCGCGCCGGTGCAGGTCCGCTACCTGTCGCGGGTGCTCGAATCTGAGCTTGAGCCGCAGCACCTCCGCGAACAACGCGTGGAATCGGTACCAGCCGCTCCCGACCGGCTCTACGAAGGCATTAGCGTGTGCCAGGGCTTGGAGTGCGTCCCCGGCTCTCTCGTCGCCGGTCATCTCTACGGCCATACTGGCGCTGACCTGGTCAAGGATGCTGGTTTTCAGCAGCAGCTCACGGTAGCGCGCGGGCTGGTTCTTAAGCACCTCCTCTATCAGGTAGTCAGCGATGGCACTGTCCTTCGCGGCGAAGTTCTTCAGGAACTGCTCCGGATCGGGCTCCTCCTGCAGCAAGAGCGCGGCCATGCGCAGCCCAGCCGCCCACCCTTCGTTGAGCTCGGTAAGCCGCTTCAGGGGTTCATCGGGCAGCGCGACGCCGTGCTGATTCAGCAGGAGTTGGGCTTCGTGGACGCTGAACGCCAGTTCGTCCGCGCGGATCTCCGTGAGTTCACCGGCCAGCCGGTACTGGTGCAGCGACAGCGTTGGATCAACCCGGGAGCAGATCACGACCCGCAGACCAGGCCGCGTGTTCCTTATCAGGTACCGCAGGCCGTCATCCAGGCAGCGCTCCGCGATCCGGTGAAGATCGTCGAGCACCAGGGTCACCGGTGGATCTCGCGTAACGAGTTCCAGCGCCAGCCTCAGCAGGAACGCGTGGCCGGCCCTGCCCGTCCGACCGGGCGACGGGAGCGCCCGGCGGAACTCGACGCCCGCGGTACGCAACGCCGCCACGACCGTGGACCAGAACACTTCCGGCCGACTGTCGTAGCGGTCGAGGGTGACCCACGCGACCGGGTCTTCCGCGACGGCCAGCCACGATGCGACGGCCGTCGTCTTGCCAGCGCCCGGAGGGCCCGTGACGACGGTCAGCGGGCCAGCCGCGATGCGCTCCTCGATCCGTGAACGCCGAATGACCCACTCCTTGCAGGCGGGCGGGGTGATCTTCGTCAGCAGCACGTTGTCCGCGGCGCTCGGCAGACTTTTGGCTAGGGCTGGTGGGGCTGGCATCGTCACCATAGGACTTCCCCCGCATCGATGGGTTGTCCCCTGCCCCCCTGAGCCGGGTAATAGTCACCCGTTAGGTGTGGGGCGCCGGGGCCGACCGCACGACATGCTTTCGTTAAGTAAAAAGCCACTTATCAGCTGTCAAGGGAGATTGCCGTGGCATCATCCCGGTACGAGATTCGCATCGCTGGGGTTCTTCCGCCCGAGGCCTTGCTCGATTTCGATCTCACATCGGCCGTAGCACCAGTCGAGACTGTGCTATGCGGCGAGATAGTCGACAGCGCGGCGTTGCAAGGTCTGCTGGCCAGGTTCGACACATTCGGTGTCCACCTGATCGAAGTGCGTCGGCTCCATCAGTGACGGCGCATCGAGTAGAGCGGCACCGGTGACCCGGATCGGAGCTCTACAGTAATCGTCCCATCATGCACAGCCTTCGCCGCTCCCCCGCGGGCAGGCTCATCGTGACCCTCCGGCCGACTGGTCGGTCATGAGATCACTTTGCCTGGACATGACATGACACGCATCACCCGCGCGGGGTGATGTGCGCAGGCGCGCGGCAACTAACGCTGCCCGGTCCAGCGCGGTCCTTGAGCTCGCCATGCCCTGTGCCAGCAAGCGAGGCGGCTCCGCTCGAACAGCCGGCGCTGGAGGCGGACGGCGAGGAAGAATATCAACGCCAGCACAAGCGCCGTCCCCACCTCGGCGATCGGGGTCCATCCAAGCAGTTCGGAGCGCTCGCGGGGCGCTCCGGTCGGTGAGCCTGCACGGCTGACCCAGATGCGGGTGGTATTGCCCACCGCCACTCCCTGGCTGGTCGCAATCAGGCCGCTGCGTGGGTGCCCGTCGGGCGCCGTCCAGCGTCCCTGCACGAAGACGGTATCCAGCTGTCCGGGAATCTCCTCGCCGTGGTTCGGCGCTGCCCGCGGCACGGTCGCCGACACCTGCGACCACGTCGCTTGCGTGCGCAGCGCCCGCAGGCCAGCCGCGCGGGCCAGGTGACCTGCTCCCGCCACCAGAAAGGGCGCGCCGATCAGGAAGGCCATGATCAGCCCGGCCAGCATGCCTGCCTCGACCCGGTCAATGCGCCGCCGCAGCGGGTTACGGTCCCATCCGAACATCCTGGACCGGCGTATCCGCTGAATCATCCGGCACCCGCGAGTGAAACGGCAGCCGACGGTTAGGCGTTAACGTCAGCCGGCGCGCCGTTCCGCCAGGCGGCCGTGCCGGCCACGGCGGCCGTCCTGGCCTGCGTCCACTTAAGCCTCGCCACCTCGCTTGGCGGCACCTCCATCGCCTGAATCCACCGGCGGGTAGCCGCGAACAGATGCGAGCCGCCAACGGCCAGGCCCACTAGGGCGACCATGGTGCCGGCTCCGACCAGCGCGGCGCCCGTAATGAGAGTGCCGGTCCTGAATTCCGGCAAATTCCCGCTTCCTTGCGAATTAGGAGACATGGCACCTTCCTGTTCGTTGGACAGTGCCCATCACTTTGGCTTTAGCGGCGCGGGTCGGGCATCACCCCGCGGGGGTGGTTGGCCGCCGCGGTCCGGCCGGCACTAGCGGTCCACCCGGCCCGTGACCGTACGCAGATCACCCGGACGGGGTGGAGCGACCGCGAGCCGTTCCTGAAAGCGTGGGCTTGTGAGCGACCGCAATGACGCGATCTTCGTCGGCAACCACCTGCCGAACCGTGTGGCCTGAGCGCCGCCGTCACGACTATGAAAAGAGGGCCAATGCCCGACGTACCTATCCAGAGCGCATCGGGGCTGGGCGCGACGAGCACGTTCCCGCCGATCGCCGACTACGCATTCCTGTCGAACTGCGAGCAGAGCTGCCTGGTCGCGCCGGATGGCGCGGTCGAATGGCTGTGCCTGCCGCGCCCCGATGCCCCGAGCGTCTTCGGTGCGCTGCTTGACCGGACCGCGGGCATGTTCCGGTTCAGTCCAGGCAACACGCACGTCCCTCAGCATCGCCGGTACCTGCCGGGGACGATGGTGCTTGAAACAACCTGGCAGACCCCGACGGGGTGGATGATCGTCCAGGACTTCCTGGCCGTCGGCCGGGTCGCGCACGAGGGACGCCGACCCGACTACCGTCGCGCTCCGGCTGATTTCGGCGGCGTCGGCGCGCTCGTCAGGATCGCGACGTGCATCAGCGGCCGGGTCGAGGCCGTCGTGAACTGCGCGCCGCTCTTCGACTACGGGAAAGTCACCGGCGCATGGAGCTATTCGGGTGAGGGCTACGACGAGATGACCGTCGTCGCCACGGAAGGGGACACGCGGCTCCACCTGGCGGGCACCATCCCGCTCGGCCTGCTCGGCGCCCGCTGCTACGGCCGTACGACGCTCACCCAGGGGCAGTCGGCGTTCGTCGCCCTGTCGTGGGGGGATTCCCGGGCGCCGGCCAACCAGGATGAGGCATTCAGCGCGCTGAACACGACGATCGATTACTGGCGCGACTGGCTGAGCTCGGCCAAGGTTCCCGACCATCCGTGGAAGCCCTACCTCGACCGCAGCGCCCTGACCCTGAAGGGGCTCAGCTACGCCCCCACCGGTGCCATCATGGCCGCGTCCACGACCTCGCTGCCGGAAACGCCAGGCGGGGCGCGCAACTGGGACTACCGGTTCACCTGGATCAGGGACTCGGCGTTCATGCTCCGGTCGCTGTATCGCCTCGGCTTCGACTGGGAGGCGATCGAGTACTGGGGCTTCGTCCTGGAAGCGGTCACCGGGGGAGATCTCAACCGCATACCCGAGCTGCAGATCATGTACGGCATCGGCGGGGAACGCGACTTGACCGAGCACACGCTTGACCACCTGTCCGGTTGGCGCGGGGCGCGCCCGGTCCGGGTCGGCAACGGAGCCTGGAATCAGCAGCAGCACGACGTCTGGGGAATGATTGTCGACGCCCTCGACGTCCAGTTCCACCAGGCGGCCTCCGAGATCGTGGCGCCAGTGTGGAAAGGAATCTCGACCTTCGTGGACGCCGCCCTGCAGCACTGGCGTGAGCCCGACCAGGGCATCTGGGAAGTCCGCGGTGACCCCAAGGACTTCGTGGCGTCGAAGGTGATGTGCTGGGTGGCGGCCGCGCGGGGCGCCGATCTCGCCGAGGCGCGGGGCGAGGCCGACCGCGCCAGCCGCTGGCGGGCCGCGGCCGATGAGATGAAGGCCGAGGTGCTGGACAAGGGCTTGTCCGACCGGGGAGTGTTCCGTCAGCACTACGAGACCGATGATCTCGACGCCTCGCTGCTGCTGCTCCCGATCATGGGATTCCTGCCCCCCGACGACAAGCGCATCATCTCGACCGTGCTGGCCATCGCCGACGAGCTGACGCAGGACGGCCTGGTCTTGCGCTACAAGGTCGAGGGAACCGACACCGGGTTCGAAGGCAAGGAAGGCACCTTCACCATCTGCTCCTTCTGGCTGGTGACCGCGCTGGCCATGATCGGCGAGACCGAGCGCGCGCGCGCCCTGTGCCAGAAGCTGCTGTCGTTCGCCGGACCGCTGATGCTTTACGCGGAGGAGATCGACGCCACGACCGGCCAGCACCTCGGCAATTTCCCGCAAGCGTTCACGCACCTGGCGCTGATCGAGGCCGTATCCCTGCTCATCGAGACCGATCCCGCGGGCAACGTCGGCCCTTCCTACAATCCGCCCCCCGCCATATAAGGGTCGAGATCGGAGGAGGTGCCGATTATGCCGTTGCACGAGCGTGACACTGTGCGGGAGCAGCTAGACGAGTGCGTGTTCGTCGGGCACGACATGACCAGGGAGGTGCCCAAGTACCGGTTCCCTGCCCAGGAGTCGCCGGCGCGCGAGGCATACCAGGTGGTCGCGGACGAGCTGATGCTCGACGGCAATGCGCGGCAGAACCTGGCCACGTTCTGCCAGACGTGGGCGGAGCCTGAGCTGCTGGCGCTGATGGCGCTGTCGGTCCACAAGAACTTGATCGACAAGGACGAGTACCCGCAATCCGCCGAGATTGAGGCGCGCTGCGTGCACATGCTGGCCGACCTGTGGAACGCGCCTGACGCGGGCAACGCGGTGGGCGCCTCGGCCATCGGGTCCTCGGAGGCCTGCATGCTGGCCGGCATGGCCGCCAAGTGGCGGTGGCGGGCCAAACGGCAGGCCGAGGGCAAGCCCACGGACCGGCCGAACATGGTGTGCGGCCCGGTCCAGGTGGTGTGGCACAAGTTCGCCAGGTACTGGGACATCGAGATGCGAGAGGTCCCGATGTCGCATGGCCACTACATGATGGACCCCGCCTCGATGCTTGAGCGGGTGGATGAGAACACGATCATGGTGGTCCCCACGCTCGGGGTCACCTACACCGGCGCTTATGAGCACGTGGAGGCCATGGCCGCCGCCTTGGACCAGCTGGAGGCCGATACCGGCCTGGACGTCGGCATCCACGTGGACGGGGCCAGCGGCGCGTTCCTCGCACCGTTCTGCGCGCCGGAGGTCGCCTTCGACTTCCGGCTACCCCGGGTCAAGTCGATCAGCGCCTCCGGGCACAAGTTCGGGCTGGCTCCGCTTGGCGTCGGATGGATCCTGTGGCGGGACCGCGCGGAGCTCCCCGAGGAGCTGATTTTCCACGTCAACTACCTGGGCGGCGACATGCCGGTCTTCCAGATCAACTTCTCCCGCCCGGCCGGGCAGATCATCGCCCAGTACTACAACTTCCTGCGCCTCGGCCATGAGGGCTACCGCAGCATCCATCAGGCGTCCTACGACACCGGCCAGTACCTGGCGGCCGAGATCGCCAAACTGGGCCCGTTCGAGCTGCTGTGCGACAGCGACCCGGCCACCGGGATCCCGTCCGTCACCTGGCGGATCCGGGAGGGCGAAGACCCCGGTTACACGCTGTTCGACCTGGCTGACCGACTCCGCGCCCGCGGCTGGCAGGTGCCGGCCTACACCCTGACAGGAACGGCGTCCGACATTGCCGTGCAGCGCATCCTGGTCCGCCTGGGCGTGAGCCGGGACATGGCCTCGCTGCTGCTTGGACGACTTCCGCGACGCCATAGCCCACTTCTCCAGGCACCCGGTCACCGTGCCCATGACCAAAGAGGAATCAGGCGGGTTCAGCCACCTGTAGCTGTGCCCCTGCCGCTAGCTGTGTCCCTGCCGCACACCGGAGGCTGGCGTGACGACCGCGCAGATCCTGATCGGATTCGGCCTTATTGTTTTTCTCGCGGTCGGATCCCAGGTGCTGGCCAGCCGGCTGCGCATTCCCGCGCTCCTCCTCCTGCTGCCTGCCGGCTTCGTCGCGGGCGCGCTGACGACCGACGTCAACCCGCAGCACCTGCTTGGAGCGGCGTTCCAGCCGCTGGTGTCCTTGTCGGTGGCGGTCATCCTTTATGACGCGGGCCTGGGCCTTGACCTGCGCAAACTGAAGGGTCACACCCGCAAGGTAGTGATCCGCCTGATCGCCGGTGGGGTGCTGATCACCTGGGTGCTTGCCGCGGCGCTGGCCGCGCCGCTGCTCGGCATGTCGCGCGGCGCGGCGGTGATGCTCGGGATCATCCTCGTTGTCTCTGGGCCGACGGTCGTGGGACCGTTGCTCGCTTTCGTCCGGCCGACGGAACGGCTGCAGCGGGTTCTGATCTGGGAAGGGTCACTGATCGACCCGGTCGGCGGCATCCTGGGCGCGCTGGTGTTTCACGCCGTCTCCGCGAGCGCGAGCAGAGGCCCGGCCAGCCAGCTCGCACAGTTTCTGCTGAGCGTCGTGGTCGGGCTGGCCGGCGGCGTGGTCGGCACCGCGCTGCTCTGGCTGCTGCTGCGCAAGCTCCGGCTTGGCGAGGTGCTCGGGACCAGCGCGCAACTCGCCGCGGTGGTCGCGGTGGCCGCCGGGTGCGATGCTCTCCGTGACGACAGCGGGCTGATCGCGGCGATCTTCATGGGCCTCGCGCTGGCCAATCTGCGGGAATTTGACATCCCGGCCCGCCGCCCGTTCTTCGAGACCCTCGTGCAGCTCATTATCGGCGTATTGTTCGTTTCCATTTCGGCCACGGTAACCCCCCAGTCGCTCCGGCACCTGGTCCTGCCGACGCTCGTCCTGGTCGCAGCCCTGGTCGTCGTGGCCAGGCCCGTCGCGGCCTTCGCGGCCACGCTGAGAACGGATCTGGACAAGGGCGAGCGCGCGTTCATCGGCTGGATGGCCCCGCGCGGCATCGTGGCCGCCGCCACCGCATCGACGTTCACCGCGGGCCTGGTCGCCAAGGGAATCGGCGGCGCGTCCAAGATCCTGCCCGCCACCTTCGTCGTGATCGTGGCGACGGTGACCCTGTACGGCCTAACCGCGGCGCCCATGGCACGGCTATTGCGTGTCGGCCGCCCGGCTCGCACCCGGCCGCTCCTGGTCGGTGGTGACCCGTGGGTGATCGACCTCGGCCTAGCCCTGCAGTCCGCCGGCCTGCAGGTGCTGATGTGGGCGGGCCGGGACGAGCAGCGGGAGCAGATCAGGCACGCGGGGCTGGAATTGGCCCCAGGCGAACTGCTCGCGGCCGCCACCGGCCGGGGCGCGCGGCTGGAAGGGATCACGGCGGTCCTGCTGCTGACGGATGAGGACGACTTCAACGCCCTGGCCGCGGTGCTGCTGGCGAGCAGCGTCGAGGGGCGCGTATATCGTCTCGCGCCGCAACTGCACAGCCACGGGGTGGTCGCTCCGTATACCGGCGGTGAGGTCCTGTTCAGCGAGACCCTGACCAGGCCGACGGTCCGCGGCCGGTATGCCGGCGGCGCGCGGATCATCGCGCAGCGCGCCGACGGCCAGCCAGTCGCTGACGGCAAGCCGAGCACCGGGCGCGACGTGCTGTTCCTGGTCGGCGCGGACGGGCAGCTTACGGCCGCTACTCAGGCCGGTACTCCGGTCCCGCGGGCGGGCGACACCGTAGTGTCCCTGGGGGCGGTGCCGGTCACCCAGGCGGCAGATGGCCAGGCGCGCGGCCACCGGCCAGAACCGGAACGGGCATGACCGTTCATGTGCGCCATGGCGGCGGCTAGCCGGTCATTCGGGCGTGGCGACGAGTCGCAAGCGGCGTCCCCGCGGCCATCTACCCTGCATCACCCCTGCGGGGTGGTCCGCGCCGGAGGGACCGTTGCCGGTGCACGGACCGCGGCAGGGTCGGCAGCGGGCTGTGTACCAGGCGGGACCTCCGGGTCCGCGACGGCCTCCGGGCCGGCCGCGGGCGCCGGCCCCGCGGCGGGGCCGGACTTGGAGTAAACCGGACTGAGATGACGTAGGCGACCACGACGGCCACGATCACTAGCGGCATGACGGCCAGGCCGTCTGTGGCCAGCAGCAGGGAAGCCAGCAAGACGGAGGTCAGGGGAAGTCTGAGCATCACTACGGACATGGCGCCGATGCCCATGGCGATACCGTCGACCAGCGGCAGCCCCGGCAGGTGCGACAGCGCGACACCACCCGCCGCCCCGAGGAACAAGGCCGGGAACGTCGGGCCACCGCGGAAGCCGCTCAGCGACACCCCGTAGGCGAGTCCCTTGCAGGCCAGCAGCAGCACCAGCGCGCCGACGGTATAACTCGCGCTGTTCGCGACGAACGGGCCGAGAGCGGACTGCCCGGAGAACAGCACCTCGGAGGAGCCTTTCCCTGTTCCGGCGGCAAAAGCGATGGCCAAGCCCGCGACGGCCAGGCCCACCAGCGGGGTGATCAGCACCATCCGCCGCTCGACATGTGGCCGCAGGAACAAGCCAAGCCAGCGGATCGCGAGCCCGAGGGGAACGGCAAGCACCCCAATCGCCAGGGCCCAGCCGAACTCCCCGAACGTCGGCGCCCCGACGTGCGGCAGGCCGGGGATCGCCAGCGAGAACGTGCCGAGCCCGGTCCAGGCGTCAAGGCCGGTGAACATGAGCGAACCGACGCCCGCGGCCAGCAGGCCGGGGACCAGGACAAGCTCCATCATCGACCCGCCCAGCCCAGCAGCCTCCATCAGCAGGAACGCTCCGGTCAGCGGCGAGCCGAGGAGCGTGCTGATGGCGGCGAAGCTGCCCGCCGCGGCCACGACGGTCTGAGTCCTGGCCGGAGCATCCCGCTTGACGAGCCGGACGGCGACGACACCGAGGCCGCCGCCGAGGGCGATCAGCGGGGCCTCTGGCCCGAGCACCACGCCCAGGCACAGGGTCGCGAACGCGGCCAGGACGATGCCGGGAAGCTCGATGGGCGAGGGCGGCCCCTCGCCCGCTTTGAATCCGTCGGCGGGTGAATGGCCGCCCTTGCCTGGCAGGTACCTGATGGTCAGCGCCACCAGCACACCGGCCAGCAGCAGCGGCGGAATCGGCCACCACAGCGGCTCGGCGTGGAACCCCAGGCCCTTGGGCAGGTCGGTGAAGATCCACCCCTGCATCTTGCTGACCAGCGCGAGGAAGAAATAGGCGGCCGCCGAGACGGGTGCGCCGATGATCGCGGCGATGACCAGCAAGGCGATATAGCTCCTGGACCGCAGCAGCGCTAGCGGGTCAGACGGCATACTCACTGGGTTTCCTCCTGAACCCGCCCTGCCGGTGCAGGGCGTCGAGCCGGTCCAGCTTGGGGCCATCGCCAACGTCAACCTTGGCGTTGGCGCGCGCCTGGCACGTCACCCGCAGCGGATGATCCGGGCCGGCGGTGTCAGCCGCTCGCGAGGCCGACGATGCCGTTGATGGCCACGATCAGGCCGCCGGCAAGCAGAACGGCGATGAGTATCTTGTTGCCGTTCGCGCGCAGCCAGCCGTTGAAAGCCGTCAGGTAGCGCGTCGTCACGCCGGGCGCGAAAATGTGCACAAGCAGGGGCAGCCACACGAGGATCGCGTTGATCACGACGACGACGACGATGGCCGCCGTGGTGAGCTCGACGCTGGCATTGGCCGTGGCGATCACCTGGACCGCGGCGATGAACGTGATACCCGGCGCGAACAGGAGCAGCCCGACGGCAAACGCGCTGCCAGGGGCGGGGTTGGCGATCATCCGGGAGACGAGCCCCTGCTTGGGGTTGTCTGGATCGGGCGGCTTCGGCTTCCGCCGGGCGAGGGCGGCGCCTGCCGCGAGCATCAGCAGGCCGAGGCCGAGCCGCAGGCCATAGCGAGGCGTGCGGTTACCGTGGTGCTGCAGGCCGGTGTTGCGCAGGATCGCGATTACCGCTAGGCCCATCACCAGGCTCATGATGATCGCGCCGGCGAGGTAGGCCGCGCCGACCAGCCGGGGCCTGGCGGAGCCGAGATAGACGGCGGACACCAGCAGGGTGGTCGGGGAAAGCGCGGCCAGCAGCGCCAGCCCGGCCGCCTGCAGGATCACGGGCTGCCCGCCATGCTCGGCTGAGCAGGCGGCGCGGGCGGAGCGGGCGGGGCGGGCGGCCCGGGTGGAGCCTGCGGGGCGACCGGGCGGGTGGCGATCAGTTCGATCAGCCCCAGGACAAGCAGGAGCAGCAAGACGAGCACGATGACAAGGACAGCAGTGGGCTGTCCCCAGAACACGAAGACCAGCGCGGCGAGGGCCACGGCCGATATGCGGAGCGCCCTGCGATGCGCGTACGTCCAGGTGCCGGCCGGGCCAGCTTGCACACCCGCATGCTCGAACCTCCGCCGCAGCCAGGTCACACCGGACGCGGCAGCACCCCGCATCTTGACCGCGGTGACCGAGGGCCCGGTCAGGAACGCGGCGGCGGCGACGACCAGGCCCACGACCAGGATCGCGCGCAGCGCTTCCTTGATGAACCGGACGAGCGTATCGAACAGGGCGGCCGCCGCGTCGGAGGGAAGCACGTTGCTCGGGACACTGTTCAGGTAGAGGCTGCGGAAGATCAGCAGCCCGGCGGCGAGCACCAGCATCGATCCCGCGAGGCCGAGGCCGGCCCCGATCAGGGCGCGCCGGTGGCGGCGCGCCACGTACACGCCCCCAGCCAGCAGCAGCAGGGCCAGGATCGGCAGTACGATCTTGAGATCGTTGATCAGCCGGTAACCCGTCTGCGCCTTGACCAGGTACGTATCAGAGAACAGGGCGAACGTCGGGTTGATGCTCGGGATTTTGTCAACGATCGTGAGGCCGCGTTGGACCAGGTCCTGCTTGACCAGGTCGATGAACGGCCCGAGGTTGAGTACGACCTTGCCGTTGCTGGTAGTGATCGACCCGTTGCCCTGCCCGGATAGCGCTTTCACCACCGCCTGATGGATGGCGGTGTTGGCCTTGACCCACAGCTGAGCGAACTGCGGGCTCGCCACGATCGTGTGTACCTGGCCGTGGATGAATCCGTCCACCGCGCCGCTGATCTGCGGTGCGACTGATTGCAGCAACGTTCCGACGCGCGTCAGCCCCTTGCTGTTCAGGGCGGCGGCGGCCTGATCGGTGTACGAAGTCACGTTGAGCTGGCTCGTGATCTGAGCCGTGATCTTGTCGGTCAGCGCGTTCTGAACGGCGGGCTCGTGGACGAGTGGCTCCATGTTGGCCACGTAACGATCGGTATTGGAGACCTGATTGGCGGTCCAGACCCCCAGCACCGAGATCGGAGCGAGCACGCAGCCAAGGAAGATGAGCAGGACGGCCACCGGAGCCCGCCAGCCAATGCGGCGCCGGCGGCCGACGCCGCCTGCTTGGTACGCAGCTCGTCTAGCTCAGCGCGCAGGCGTTCGATTTCTTTTCGCTCGTCCTGGCTAGGGCCCGAGTCTTCTGCTGCGGGACCCGCCGCGTGGTCTACGTCAGACAACGGATACCTCCAGGCTGACACGCTCCGGATTCGGCTGCCAACCACGGCACCACGCCGGCACTTGATCGCTAGGTTCGTTCACCATCGCGCACCGGGGGCATGCCGGGCTTCACCCTGCCTGGGTGAGTTATTCGTGGCCAGATGGCCGCATCATCGGCGATATGAATCGCGGGCCGGTTGATCCACGGCTGCTGCGCTACGCCCAGGCCGCCCGCGGTCATCTGGTCGTCACCGTGGCCCTCGGACTGGCCGGGACGGCGCTCATCCTGGCTCAGGCTGGCCTGCTCGCCCACGCCTTGGCCACCGCGGCGCGCGGCGACGTCGCGGCCGCGCTCGCGGGCACGCTCATAGCGCTGCTCATTGTGGTGATACTGCGGGCGGCGGTCAGCTACGGCGGGGAGGTGACAGCGCTCCGCGCGGCGGCGGCCGTCAAATCGCAGCTGCGCAGCGCGCTCACCGCACGGGCGCTGCGGCTCGGCCCCGGGTGGCTAGGCGGCCAGCGGGCGGGTGAGATCGCCACCCTGAGCACCCGGGGCCTGGACGGGCTGGACTCCTACTTCGCCCGGTACCTGCCGCAGCTCGTGCTCGGGGTCCTGGTGCCCATCGCCGTCGTGGCCCGGGTGGCGGTCGCCGACTGGATCTCCGCGGTGGTCATCGCGGTGACACTGCCGCTCATCCCCGTCTTCGCGGTGCTGGTCGGCTGGCACACCAAGGCGCAAACCCGGCGGCAATGGCGATTGCTGGCCATCCTGGGCGGCCACTTCCTCGATGTGGTGGAGGGCCTGCCCACGCTCAAGGTATTCGGCCGTGCCCGGGCCCAGGAACAGGTGATCGCCAAGGTAACGGACGACTACCGGAAAACGACCATGGCGACCTTGCGGGTCGCTTTCTTGTCCGCCCTCGTCCTGGAGCTAACCGCCGCGGTCGCGACCGCGCTCGTCGCGGTGGAAGTCGGGCTCCGCCTGCTCTACGGCCACCTGGGCTATGAGACGGCGCTGCTGGTGCTGCTGCTCACCCCGGAGGCATTTCTGCCGCTGCGCGCGGTCGGCGCCCAGTTCCACGCGAGCATGGAAGGGGCAGCCGCGGCCGGGCGCGTGTTCGAGATCCTGGACACCGCGCTGCCGGATGGACCGGAGGCCCGGCCGGGCCGGGCGACTGCGGGCACGGTGACGGCGGATCTGCGGGTCGCCGAGCTCAGGCTCGACGGAATCACGGTGACGTATCCAGGCCGGCCACGGCCCGCTCTGGACGGGATCGGCCTGACCATCGCACCGGGTGAGCGGATCGTGCTGACAGGACCAAGCGGCGCGGGCAAGAGCACGCTGCTGGCCCTGCTGCTCCGCTTCCTGGCCCCGGCGGCCGGGACCATCGAGGCGGGCGGCGATGACGTGGCCGCGATGGATCTGGAGCAGTGGCGTCGGCAGATCGCATGGGTACCGCAGCAGCCGTACCTGTTCTCCGGGAGCGCGGCCGACAACATCGCGCTCGGCCAGCCCGGCGCGAGCCGCGGCGCCATCTGCCAGGCCGCCCGGCTGGCCGGCGCCGCCGAGTTCATCGATTCGCTGCCGTCCGGCTACGACACGCCGCTCGGGGAGCGCGGCCTGCGGCTGTCCGCCGGCCAGCGTCAGCGGATCGCGCTCGCCCGGGCGTTCCTGCGGGACGCTCCGCTGCTGCTCCTCGACGAGCCCACCGCTCACCTCGATCCGGCCGGGGCCCGCCTGATCGCCTCGGCCCTGGACACGGAGCTGGCCGACCGCACAGTCATCCTGATCAGCCATGGGCAGGGCTGGTCCGCTGGCAGCGGCGGCCGGGTCGTCAGCATGGAGCACGGGAGACTGGCAGCACCAGCTGGTTCCTGGCGGCCGGGACGCCGCGCTGGTGATCACATGACCGGCGGACCCGTCAGCGCTGAAGAGGCCGAGAGCGGACGTGCCGGGGGCCAGCCGCTGCTGCGGCTGCTGTGGCTGGCCGGGCCACTGCGCGGGCGGCTGGCGCTGTCGGTCCTGGCGGGCGCGGCCGCCACCGGTTTCGGCGTGGCCCTGCTGGCCACCTCCGGCTACATGCTGGCCCGCGCGTCGGAGCATCCGAGCATCCTGGCTCATATCCGTCGCGGTGGTCGCGGTCCGCGCGTTCAGCGTGGGCCGCGGAATCTCCCGCTACATCGAGCGCCTGACCTCGCATGACGTCGCGTTCCGGGTGCTGGGTGACATCCGGGTGGCCATCTACCGGCGGCTGGAGCGGCTCGCGCCCGCCGGGCTGGCCGCCTTCCGGTCCGGCGACCTGCTGGCCGCGCTGATCAGCGACGTGGACGCCACCCAGGACCTGTTCATCAGGGGCATCGGGCCGCCGCTGGCCGCGGCCCTGGTCGGCGCGGGCGCGGTGACCGTTTGCCTGCTGATCCTGGCGCCAGCCGGCGGCCTACTGGCCCTCGGGCTCCTGGCCGCCGGCGTTGTCGCTCCGCCGCTGGCCGTCGCGGCTTCGAGGCGTTCGGCCCGGGCTACCGCACCGGCCCGCGGCGAGCTCAGCGCGACGGTCACTGACCTGCTGTCGGGCGCGGCCGAGCTGCACGCGTTCGGCGCGCAGGACACCGCGCTCACCGCCGCCACCGAGGCGGACGCCAAGCTGACCGCGTTGTCCAGGCGGTCCGCCGCCGCGACGGGACTAGGCGCCGGGCTAACCACCGGCCTCACCGGGCTGACCGTGTGGGGGGTCCTCCTCCTCGGGGTGGCGGCCGTGGGTCACGGCACACTGACCCGGGTGCCGCTGGCGGTGCTCACCCTCACGGCGCTGGCCGCCTTCGAGGCGGTCGCCGTCATGCCGGCGGCTGCGCTGCAGCTCGGCGCCGCGCGCGCCTCGGCGCGCCGCATCGCCGCGATCCTCGACGAACCGGATCCGGTCACCGAACCGGCTGTCCCCCGGCCACGGCCCACCGGGCCCGTGCACGTACGGATGTCAGGGGTGCAGGTCCGTTACGAGCCAGATGGGCCGCTCGCGCTGGACGGACTCGATCTCGACCTCCGCGCGGGCCGCCGGGTCGCGCTTATCGGTCCCAGTGGGGCCGGCAAGTCCACCGCCGCTGCTGTCCTGCTGCGCTTCCGTGACCCGGCCGGCGGCGCGGTCACCCTGAACGGCGCCGACCTCGCCAGCTACGCGGCTGATGACGTGCGGACGGTGATCGGCGGCTGTCCCCAGGACCCGCATATCTTCGACGCAACCGTCCGGGACAACCTGAGGCTGGGGCGCCCGGGCGCCAGCGACGACGAGCTGACGGCGGTCGCGGCGCGGACCCGGCTGCTGCCCTGGATCGATTCCCTGCCGAAGAGCTGGGACACCCCGGTCGGCGCGCATGGGGCCGCCATGTCCGGCGGAGAACGGCAGCGGCTCGCCCTGGCCCGGGCCCTGCTCGCCGACCCGGCCGTGCTGGTCCTCGATGAGCCGACCGCGCACCTGGACCCCGAAACGCGCGCCGCCCTCAGCGCCGACCTGCTGACGCTGACCGCCGGCCGCTCCACGCTGCTCATCACCCACGAGATGGAGGGCCTTGATCAGGTCGACGAGATCGTTGTGCTGGACCACGGGAAGGTCACCGAGCGCGGGACGCACGCAGAGCTGATGCAGGCCGGCGGCCGGTATCGGCAGCTTCAGGACGGGCCGTCGTTCTGGCCCGGGTAAGCAAATAGGGCACATAACGGGCCGGTCGCTGCGGTGTGATGATGCTCGGCGCCACGTCAGAGCGGTTGTGCTCACCTGTTCAGGGTGATGTCAGCGGGCCAGTGCCCGCGATCTGATGAGTAGACCAGTCGGATAGCCGTGGCAAAGGAGCTGATATGGCGACTAACGAGATAGACGCGCTGGTGATTTTCGGCGCGACCGGTGACCTGGCGAAGATTGAGACCTTCCCTGCGCTGGTGGGGCTGGTCCAGCGCGGCGTGCTCGACGTGCCGGTCATCGGGGTGGCGAAGAGCGGCTGGGGGCTGGAGCAGTTCCGTGACTACGCGGCGGCGTCGCTGCGGCTGAACAACATGGACCCGGACAGCGACGCGGCGCGGAAGATGATCGGGCTGCTGCGCTACGTCGACGGGGACCTCGACGCCGATTCGACCTACCAGGCAATGTCGGAGGCGATCGGCGCGGGCACCCGGGTCTTGTTCTACCTGGAAGTGCCGCCGCCGCTGTTCGGGCGGATCGCCCAGGGAATTGCCGCGGCCGGGCGCGCCAAGGATGCGCGGGTGATGGTGGAGAAGCCGTTCGGCACTGACCTGGCCAGTTCGCGGCAGCTCAACGACACCATGCATAAGTACTTCCCGGAAGACGCGATCTTCCGCGTCGATGACTGGCTGGCGTTTGACCCAGTGGAAAATGTGCTGTTCGTCCGGTTCGCCAACTCGGTGATTGAGCCGCTGCTGAACCGGACCTACGTGGAGAGCATCCAGATCACGATGGCCGAAGCGTTCGACGTGGCCGACCGCGGCAAGTTCTACGACCGCACGGGTGCGATCCGGGACGTGGTCCAGAACCACATGCTGCAGGTGCTGGCCACCGCGCTGGCCGAACCGCCGGACAGGCCAGCTCTGGCCGACTGGCGGGATGCCAAATCGCGGGTGATATCCGCGCTGCGGCCGCTGGCCCCCGAAGACACAGTGCGCGGGCAGTACGAGGGTTACCTGCAGGTCGAGGGCGTCGACCCGAAGTCGACGACGGAGACCTACGTCGCGCTCCGGCTATCCGCTGATACCTGGCGCTGGGCGGGCGTGCCAATCCTGATTCGGGCAGCCAAGTGCCATGCCGGTCACCGCCACCGAGGTCGACATCCGCTTCAAGCGGCCGCCGCATGACGTGTTCGGTATCGATCCGTTCGCCGTGCGCGACTCCCTGCGGTTCCGGATCTGGCCAGAGACCGCGGTAGGCCTCACGCTGGCAGGCAAAAAGCCCGGCGCCGGAATGGAGCCACAGCTGGAGGACCTGACGTTCGCGGGCCAGTCAGGCTCGGACATGCGTCCCTACGACCGGCTCATCGGCGCTGCCCTCGACGGGGACCGCTGGCTTTTCGCCCGCCAGGATACCGTCGAGGCCGCCTGGGAGGTGGTTGACCCGGTGCTCGGCGACGTCACCCCCGTGCATCCCTACGCCAGGGGCAGCTGGGGCCCGAAGGAAGCCGACCGGCTGCTGCCGGAGCGGGACAGCTGGCACGACCCGGCAGGGTGAGCGACGGACGGAGCATGCCATGACAGAGGGAAACGCCCAGCGTCGCGTGGTGATCGTGGGCGGCGGCTTCGGCGGCCTGTTCGCGGTCCGCGCGCTCAGGGACAGCGCCTCAGTGACGCTGATCGACAGGGCTGAGCATCACCTGTTCCAGCCGCTGCTGTACCAGTGCTCTACCGGCATCCTGTCCGAGGGAAAGATCGCCGCACCGCTGCGCAATCTGCTCAAGAAGCACAAGAACGTCAACTGCGTACTGGCCGAGGTGTACGACTTCGACGTCGAAGGCCGGCGGGTCCTGGCCAGGCGGGTCGGCGGCGACCCCATCGAGTTCGGCTACGACGACCTCATCGTCGCCGGCGGAGTCCGGCAATCCTATTTCGGCCATCCCGAGTTCGCCCGCTGGGCACCTGGCATGAAGACGATCTCCGATGCGCTCGCGATCCGGCGCCGGGTATACGGTGCGTTCGAGATGGCGAACACGCCACCGACCCGGAAGAACGCCGCACCTACCTCACCTTCGCCCTCGTCGGCGCCGGCCCGACCGGCGTGGAACTAGCGGGGCAGATCCGGGAGGTCGCCACCAAAACCCTCCGGGCCGAGTTCCGGGACATCCAACCAGAGGACGCCCGGGTACTGCTCTTCGACGGCGGCAGCGCGCCGCTGGCGGTGTTCGGCCCGAAACTGTCGCAGAAGGCGTCCAAAACCCTGGACGCGCTGGGCGTCGAGCAGCACATGGGCTCACTCGTCACCCATGTCGACGAGGGATACGTGCTCGTCCGCGACCACGCCGGCCAGGAGACCCGCTACGACGCCGCCACCGTCTTGTGGACCGCCGGGGTCGAGGCCCCGCCCATCGCGACGGCCCTGGCGGCGGCCACCGGCGCCACGCAGGACAGGGCCGGGCGCATCCAGGTCGAAAAGAACCTCACCATCCCCGGCCATCCGGAGATTTCCGTCCTCGGTGACATGATGAGCCTGGACAAACTCCCCGGGGTCGCCGAGGTAGCGATGCAGTCCGGGCTCTACGCGGGGCACCGCGTCCGGCGCCGGGTTTCGGGAAATATGGAGGAGAAACCGTTCCGCTACCGCGACCTCGGCTCAGCGGCCTACATCTCCCGCGGCAAGGCCGTCGTCTCAGCCGGGCCGCTGCAGGTTGGCGGCTTCATCGGCTGGTGGATCTGGCTGTTCATCCACATCGCCTTCCTGACCGGGTACCGGAACCGCCTCGGCGCCGTGCTCACCTGGTGGCTGGCCTTCACCCGCGATGTCCGCCGCGAGCGGACCTTCACCACCCAGCAAATCGCGACACTGCGGGACGTCTACACGTCCGCTCTGGGCCCCGTGGGCCCCGATCAGCCTGCTGCGCCAGAATCGGGGCCGGACAAGCCCCGGACCGTGGCTCAGGAAACGGCAACGGGCACAACACCTCCGGCACAGTAGACCCACCCGCCTAGGGTGAGGCAGACGGTTCTCCTTGCCGGCCATCGTTGGAGGTCAATGACTAGAAAGGAGCCGAAAATGAGCGCTCTCAAGATGGTTGAGGCTCCCTCACGGCCGCAGGCGCGGGCTCAGCTGGATACCAGTACGGAGCATCCGACGCCCGCCGAGCGTGCGGCCCTTGGCGCGCAGGCCCGGGCCGAGGTGCCACGGGAATCACACGCGGACTTTAAGGTGACCGCAGGCCGGCCCGACCCGATCACCCTGCTCGAGGAGCAGGCAAAGGCGCGCGTGCCGGAACTGGTGCCGATCCGGTGGGGCCGGATGATGGTCTCGCCGTTCACTTACTATCGCGGCGCTGCCCTGCCCATGGCCAGCGACCTGGCCACCACCCCGGTGTCCGGCCTGACCGTCCAGGCCTGCGGGGACGCGCACCTGTCGAACTTTGGCATCTTCGGGTCGGCCGAGCGCAACCTGGTCTTCGACGTCAATGACTTCGACGAGACGCTGCCTGGCCCGTGGGAGTGGGACGTCAAGCGGCTCGCCGCCAGCATGGAGGTCGCCGCGCGGTCCAACGGGTTCAGCGACAAGCAGCGCCGCAAGATCGTCGCGAGCACCGTGGCCAGCTACCGGACGGCCATGCGCGACTTCGCCGGGATGTCGCAGCTGGACATCTGGTACGCGCACGCGGACATCGACCAGCTACGCGCCCAGTTCGAGTCCAAGCTGGACGCCAGGCAGCGCAAGCTCGTCGCCAAGGGCGCGGCCAAGGCCCGCACCAGGGACAGCATGCAGGAACTGGGCAAGCTCACCACCACGGTGGACGGGCAGGTGCGGATCATCGCTGACCCGCCGCTCCTGGTGCCTATCGAGGATCTGCTATCCGATCCGCTGCAGCGCGCCGCGTTCGAGTCGGAAGTGCACAGCATCATGACCAGGTACCGGCGGACGCTGGAGACCGACCGGCGGCACCTGATCGAGCAGTATGAGTTCGTTCACCTGGCCAGGAAGGTCGTCGGCGTCGGCAGCGTGGGGACGCGCTGCTGGATCGTGCTGATGCTCGGGCGCGATGGGTCTGATCCGCTGTTCCTCCAGGTCAAGGAGGCCGAGGAGTCGGTACTCAGCCGGTACCTCGGCGCCAGCGAGTTCACCAACATGGGCCAGCGGGTGGTAGCGGGCCAGCGGCTCATGCAGGCATCCAGTGACATCTTCCTTGGCTGGCACCGGGTCGCGGCCGGCCTCGACGGGAAGCAACGTGACTTCTACGTCCGCCAACTGCGGGACTGGAAGTTCTCCATCGACATCGACGCCATGGTGCCTGGTGGCATGCGCATGTACGGCAACCTGTGCGGATGGACCCTAGCGCGCGCCCACGCCAGGTCCGGTGACGCCATCGCCATCGCCGCTTACCTCGGCGGCTCGGACGTCTTCGACCAGGCCATCACGCAATTCGCCTGCGCCTACGCCGACCAGAACGAGCGTGACCACGACGCGGTACTCGAAGCCGTCAAGTCCGGGCGAATCGTCGCTGAGCAAGGCCTGTGACATCGGGGCAGCGGGGCGGAGAAGTCGGCCGCGCCCGGCACTGATAGAATCAGTGGGGAGCGGGCCGGTGGTACTCAACCTTGTGCTCATCGGTCTCGCGATAACACTCGAACCCTTCCCGCTCACCGCGTTCATCCTGCTGCTAAGCAGCAGGAAGGGCACCTGGAAGGGCCTCGCGTTCGTGCTTGGCTGGCTGGCCTGCCTGGTCGTCGTGGTCGTGGCCGTGGTCCTGACGACGCAGGGGAAGCCGCCCGCGCCCAGCACCGCGCCGTCTACGGCCGCCCTGGCCGTATGCTGGTCGCGCTGGTCCTGTACGCCTGGCACCGGTGGCGCCGGATCGGCGCCCCGCGCAAGCCGCCGACCTGGACAGCCTCTACTACCTGGCGTGATGACCGGGCCCTGCGCTACTTCATCCGGCCGAAAAATTTGTGGTCAGCCGTTCTTTTATCTAGGAATAGATAGGGATAGCTTGCCGCCATGGCGAATGGGGTAGAGGAAGCGCCGTCGACGGGTGGCGACCGGCTGACGTCCGTCGACAACGCGCTCTGGCTGCTGCAGCTCGTGGCCGAACGGCAGGCGCTGCGCGTGTCGGAGGCGGCGGACCTGCTCGGGGTGGCCCGCTCGACGGCGCACCGGCTGCTCTCCGCGCTGCGCCGCCGCGACTTCCTCATGCAGGACAAGCCCAATGGCGCCTACCACCCGGGCCCCGCGCTGCACGCGATCGGGATGGCGGCGATCAGCCGGCTCGACGTCCGGCGGATCGCCCAGCCCGTCCTCGAGCAGCTCAGGGACAAGACGAAGGAGACGGCAAGCATCGCGGTCCTCGAGGGGACGATGATCCGGTTCGTCGAGTGCTACGAGGGCCTGTCGACGGTGCGGGTCGGCAGCCGGGCCGGCGTTGTCCGGCACGCGCACGCCTCGGCCGTGGGCAAGGCGATCCTCGCGGCGCTGCCGGACAGCGAACTCGGGCGGCGCTACCCAGGCGAGGAGCTGCCCGCGCCGACGCCGGCCTCGATCACCAGCCGCCATGAGCTGATGCGGGAGCTCAGCCAGATCAGGCGGCAAGGGTACGCGCTCAACTGGGAGGAGAGCTCGGACGGTGTCGCGGCGGTCGCCGTCGCGCTCCGCGACGCCTCGGGGATACCGCTCGCGTCGATCAGCGTCGCGGTGCCAAGCATGCGGCTCGGCAGCATCGCCGGCATCCGCGCGCTTGCCCCCGACGTGCTCGACGCGGCGGAGCAAATCCACGAGCAACTGCACCGGGCGGGCTGACCCGCACCGCCCATGATCCCGCACTGCTAGGAGCAACCAAGTGACCCAGCCCACGTTCCCCCCGACTGGCGCACCCGCCCCGGCGACCGGCGGCGCCCAGGGCTACCTTCGCATCGCCACCGAGGAGGCGTTCGCCACCCCGGAGATCATCGCGCAATGGCTCGCCCTGCTCGACGACCCGGCGTTCGATGACCCGGGCTTCCGCAGCCTGTGGTCGTTCTACGGCACGGCCACGGCGGAGCGGCCCCGGTTCATCCTTGAGCACCTGCAAGACCTGGGCGACAAGCGGCTCGCCGCGATGGACGCCGGCGGCGTCGACCGGGCGATCTTGTCGCTGACCTCACCCGGCGCCCAGCCGCTGCCGGCCGGCAGCGCGCGGGCGGCGGCCACCCTGGCCAACGACCAGCTGTCCGAGGCGTGCAAGCGGTACCCGGACCGCTTCTCCGGCCTGACCGCGATCGCGCCGCAGGACCCGGAGTACTCCGCGCGGGAAATCGAGCGGGGCAAGAGCCTCGGCTTCAACGGCGTGATCATCAACAGCCACACGCAGGGCGAGTACCTCGACGATCCGAAGTTCTTCCCGATCCTGGAGGCCGCCGAGGCCCTCGGCACGCCCATCTACCTGCACCCGAACACGGCGCCGAAGAACTTCATCCAGCCCATGCTCGACGCCGGCCTCGACGGCGCCATCTGGGGCTTCGCCGTCGAGACAGGCACCCACCTGCTGCGGCTGATCACCAAGGGCGTCTTCGACCGGTTCCCGAACCTGAAGATGGTCGTCGGCCACCTCGGCGAGGCGCTGCCGTTCTGGATGTACCGGCTTGACTACATGCACGCCGCGACGGTCCGCTCCGGCCGGTACGAGGCCATGAAGCCGGTCAAGCTCAAGCCGTCCGAGTACCTGCGGCGCAACATCTGGATCACTACCAGCGGCATGGCCTGGGCGCCCGCCATCATGTTCTGCCGCGAGGTCCTCGGCCCCGACCGGGTCATGTACGCGATGGACTACCCGTACGAGTACTCCATCGACGAGGTCCGCTGGCAGGATGACCTCCCGCTGACCGTCGCGGAGAAGAAGCAGTTCTACCAGACGAACGCCGAGGCCGTGTTCGGCCTGCCCACGGCACCAGAGGAGCATGTGCCGGCGGGGTGAAACACGGAACCGTTCGGGATAATGCCGATGAGCTGCCACTCGCCGAGCGGCAGCCCATCGGATACCTCAGCCACAGGAGGAGTCGCACGACTCCGAATGGGGCCTTGCTACTTCTTAACCGCGGGTGAGCTTGCGGTACGTGACGCGGTGCGGGCGGGCGGCCTCGGCGCCGAGGCGCTCGATCTTGTTCTTCTCGTAGGCCTCGAAGTTGCCCTCGAACCAGAACCAGTTCGCGCCGCCCTCCCAGGCCAGGATGTGCGTCGCGATCCGGTCGAGGAACCAGCGGTCGTGGGACGTGATCACGGCGCAGCCGGGGAACTCGAGCAGCGCGTTCTCCAGGCTGCCCAGGGTCTCGACGTCCAGGTCGTTGGTCGGCTCGTCGAGCAGCAGCAGGTTGCCGCCCTGCTTGAGGGTGAGCGCGAGGTTCATCCGGTTGCGCTCGCCGCCGGACATGACGCCCGCCGGCTTCTGCTGGTCTGACCCCTTGAAGCCGAACGCCGCCACGTAGGCACGGCTCGGGATCTCCACGTTGCCGACGTGAATGAACGTCTCGCCGTCGGAGATCGCCTGCCAGACGTTCTTGTTCGGGTCGATGCGGTCGCGGTTCTGGTCGGAGTACGAGATCTTCACCGTGTCGCCGACGCGGATGACGCCGGAGTCCGGCTTCTCCTCGCCCACGATCATCTTGAACAGCGTGGTCTTGCCGACGCCGTTCGGGCCGATGACGCCGACGATGCCGTTGCGCGGCAGGGTGAAGCTCAGGTCGTCGTAGAGCACGCGGTCGTCGAAGCCCTTGACCAGGTGCTCGACCTCCACCACGGTGTTGCCGAGGCGGGGGCCCGGCGGGATCTGGATCTCCTCGAAGTCGAGCTTGCGGTTCTTGTCCGCCTCGGCGGCCATCTCCTCGTACCGCTCAAGCCGCGCCCTCGACTTAGTCTGGCGAGCGCGGGCGCTTGACCTGACCCACTCAAGCTCGTCGTCGAGGCGCTTGCGCATCTTGGCGTCCTTGGCCCCCTCGACCTTGAGGCGGCTCGCCTTCGTCTCCAGGTAGGTGGAGTAGTTGCCCTCGTAGGGGAAGGCGTGGCCGCGGTCGAGCTCGAGGATCCACTGGGCCACGTTCTCCATGAAGTACCTATCGTGGGTGACCGCGATGACGGTGCCCGGGTACTTCTCCAGGTGCTGCTCAAGCCAGAGGACGGACTCGGCGTCCAGGTGGTTGGTGGGCTCGTCGAGCAGCAGCAGGTCGGGCTGCTGGAGGAGCAGCTTGCAGAGGGCCACCCGCCTGCGCTCGCCACCGGAGAGCGTCTTGACGTCGGCGTCGGGCGGCGGGCACCGCAGGGCATCCATCGCCTGCTCAAGCTGGCTGTCCAGGTCCCAGGCGTCCTTGTGCTCGATCTGCTCCGTGAGCTTGCTCATCTGCTCCATGAGCTCGTCGGAGTAGTCGGTCGCCATCTTCTCGGCGATCTCGTTGTACTCCTCGAGGAGCTTCTTCGTCTCGGCGACGCCCTCTTCGACGTTGCCGAGGACGGTCTTGTCCTCGTTGAGCCGCGGCTCCTGCGCGAGGATGCCGACGGTAAACCCGGGCATGAGGCGGGCCTCGCCGTTGGAGGCCTGCTCCAATCCCGCCATGATCTTCAGCAGGGTCGACTTGCCGGTGCCGTTCGGGCCCACGACACCGATCTTCGCCCCGGGGAGAAAGCTCAGCGTGACATTGTCGAGGACGACCTTGTCCCCGTGCGCCTTGCGGACGGCGCGCAGGCTGTAAATGAATTCCGGCATTTATCCTATCCTACCTGTTGTCGCAGGTCAGCGGCCTGCGACCAACGTCTAAGTCAGTGCGAAGTCAGTGCTCTGTCAGTGCTAAGTCAGTGCTAAGTCTGGGAAGGCTGCAGGTCATGACTCTGGCCGCCCACCGCGCGGGCGCCATCTTCAAGAAGTGCGACCGCAGTAACCATAAGCCCGACTCCAACAAGCGCTGCGCCTCTGCCACCTGTCAGCATACGTGCGGCGACCCCGAGCGCCGTGCGCGAGCCTCGGCGAGCGCCGTGCGCGAGCCTCGGCGAGCGCCGTGCGCGAGCCTCGGCCCTGCGCCACCTGGTTTTACAACAAGCAGGTTGAGAAATCATTCCGCGCCACCACTCACCCCGCGACGGGGCGTGTCAGCTACGGCAGCGGCAAGAGGCTCGCGCAGGACTGGCAGCTGCCGTACTCGATGCCGTTGACCTAGGCCCTCCCGGCTTTCGCACCGGGCCCGCGCGTGCCCGTTATGTCCGGGTTGTCCCGGCGGCTCCGCGCCCGGCCATGATCATGTGGATTCAGCAGCTAATAAGATGCGGAATCCACATGATCATGAAAATTCCTTTCGATTACGCCTTGCCCTGCCGCGGGCGCCGCGTCCCAGCGCGCGCACGGTCCCCACCGTCACCCGCCACCCGCCACCACCCGGCACTGAAGCAAACGGCACTGGCTGCTGCGGGCGTTCCAGGGGCGCACTCGCTGAGAACGGGGCGCGGCTAGCGTTTGTCGGCCGGGTTGGCGAGGCATACCCGGTCGCGGCCCGCGCGCTTGGCCCGGTACAGGGCCACGTCCGCGGCCTCGAGCAGTTCACCGAGGTCGCCGCCGTGGCTGCCGAGGACCGCGACGCCGATGGAGACCGTGACGCCCACGATCATGTCCTTGGTGAGAACCCTGACCACGCCGACGCCCCGGCGGATCCGCTCGGCGACGAGGTATGCCTCCGTCGCCGTGGTGCCGCTGAGCAGGATCGCGAACTCCTCGCCGCCGAACCGGCCGACTAGATCGGACTCGCGCACCTGCTGCCGCATCTCCGCGGCGAGCGTGCGGAGCACGGCGTCGCCGGTGAGGTGCCCGTGCGTGTCGTTGACCCGCTTGAAGTAGTCGACGTCGACGAGGAGCACGGCGAGGCACTCACGGCGTCGCCGCGCCCGGTCGACCGCGAGGGTCGCCTCGCCCTGCCAGGCGCCCGCGTTCAGCACGCCGGTCTTGGGATCGGTGCGCGCCTGCGTCTTGAGCTGCGAGTGGAGCAGGCTGCGCTGGAGCAGGACCACGGGAGGCAGCGCGACGGCGAGCAGCAGCGTGCTGAGCGCGCAGGCGATCGTGACCAGGATGCCCACGCAGGTCTCGGTCAGGTCGAGCAGCATCCGCTCGCGGTCCCAGAGCATGTCGCTGAGCCTTGTGTCCGGGTCGACGAGCCAGGCGGCCACCGCCACCAGGCCGGCGTTCAGCAGCCCGAAAACGACGGCGCAAACGATCGCCGCCGCGGCCGGCTGCGGGCGCAGCAGCCACACGTTCGGCCCCGGGTAGGTCAGCCAGGCCGCGGCCTGGCCCCGCGGTGCCGCCGGAAGGAGCAAGCGGAACAGGGCCGAGGCCAGCGCACCGGACAGGCCGAGCGCCGCACTGCTGAATATCCGCCGGTACACCGCGCCGCGACTGACTCGCATATAGCCGAGCAGTCCGAGCACGGCCGGCGCGGCCAGCGCGTACAGCGGCGGCAGCAGCAGCGCGACCGGGAGCCACCAGGCGGACAACAGGTCCCGCCAGACCCCGGTGGGCTGCCCGAGCCGCCCGCTGGCCTCGACGCAGACGGCACCGCAGCACATCAACGCGGTGAACAGCGCGAAGTCTCCGGCAGTGACCGGGGTGTGCGCGGCTTCCCAGCCGGTGAACGCGAGGTAGCAGGCGAGGACACCAGTCACGTAGGCGATGAGCGGAAGCGGCTCGTAGAACAGCGGGCACTGCCACGACCATGGCCACGGGAAGCCGCCGCGGTGCTCCCGCTGCCGCTCCTTCGCCGGGTCCTGGACTGGTGACATGCCGATGCCTGTCGCCTTCCTTAGACTTCCCCGACGTCTGGGACTGGCTTAGCGCTTGTAAGTAACTCTAGGTAGCAGAGTAAATGCAAACTGTTGCGTGCGCAGGCCGAATTCACAGGTTGGTGGCCACCTCATCGGATGCCGCGCGAATTCGATATTCGTCACTATGCGTAACCAATATTGGCGCGCGACATCCGAGGGAGTGACATTACGCCAGGTCAGAGACGGTCTTTCGGGCGCCTAGAAGGGCACCGCTTCCGGCTCGGGCAGGCGGTCACCGTCCGTGAGGCCGGACACGGCCAGGGCGTCGCCGGGCTCGAGGCCGCCATTGCCATCACCCTCCGTGACCGAAACGGCCGGAGTGAGGGCGGCCTCGTCCGCACGCGACTCGCCCGGGTCGCCTTCGCCGGAGTATTCGTCGTCGCCGAAGTCCGGGTTGGCCGACCCGACGTCCTGCCGGGCCATCTCGCCCGCGTTGACGCCGTCCGCGCGCTCGGACTGCGACCGCGTGCCGCGCAGGTAGTGCGACCAGCCGTAGGCAAGGTCATGCCCAAGCGAGTCCGCCTCGATCTCGAGGGTCGACCTCGGCCGCTGCTGGCTGTCGACCCAGTTGTTCATGTAGAAGCGGCCACGTACGACCACCATGTCACCCTTGTGCAGCGAACTCGCGGCGTTGATGGCGAGCCGCCGCCAGCACTTGATCCTAAAATAGGACGTCGGCGCGTCCTGCCACTCCCCCGTCTCCCGGTTCAGTCGCCGCGGGGTGGAGCCCACCCTGATCTCGGTGACCGGCGTCGCCGTCGCCGTCTTTTGATGGAGCGTCGGCTCAGCGGTCAGGTAGCCGCGCAACGTGATGTGATTGTCCTGGCTCATTTCTTGCCAGCCCCTTCCGGTACACCGTGTCTTTAGCCGCCCGAGGGCACTCCCTCCGTCGGCGCTCTTTCACGGTGCCCGATCACTTCCTGTCCCCGCTTAACTAATTCACCGCCTGTGGATATCGCGCCGGAATTGTCCACCACCTGTGGACAATGATTTGCGCTCTCGCAGTTCATCCGGCAAACTGTTGCGCCGCGCCGCCAAACGGTCCTGGGGAAACCTGTTGGCAGTGCCGCGCCTTACCGTGCTATGGTCCGCGTTCGTGCGACGGGTATCCGTGGTCGGAAACTCCGGTTCCGGCAAGTCAACGGTGGCCAGGGAACTGGCCGCCAGCCTCGGCGTCCCGCATCTCGAACTCGACAGCGCCTTCCACCAGCCCGGCTGGGAGCCTCTTCCCAGGGAAGAATTCCGGCGCCTGGTCACGACGCGGACCAGCCAGGACGGCTGGGTCATCGACGGCAACTACAGCGCGGTACAGCCAATAGTCTGGGCCCGCGCGGATACCGTCGTCTGGCTCGACCTGCCCAGGAGAACCGTGATGCGCCAGGTCACCTGGCGCACCGTGCGCCGTGCGGTGACCCGGCAGGAATTGTGGAACGGCAATCGCGAGCCGCTGGCGAACTTCCTCAGCTGGGTACCGGAGAAGTCCATCATCTCGTGGGCCTGGCACAACCATGCCAGGTACCGCAACCGGTACGGCGCCGCGGCCGCCGACCCGGCCAACGCCCACCTCACGTTCATCCGCCTCACCAGTCGCCGGCACATCAGCCGCTTCCTCGCCGACCCGCTTCATTACGCCCACCCGAGCGCCTGAATGGGTTATCGGCGCCTCCCGGCTGCGCGCCGGAATTATTGTGGGTCATCCGCGGCGATATACGCCGCGGATGACCCACAATCGCGAAAACGAGCACGGCAAACCGGGACATAGCGGGGTAAACTGCCGGCCATCTAAGGCCTTTCGCCGCGATGACCCACGATCATGGACGGGTGGCAGGCCACGAGCGCTAAGCGGGACGGCGGCGTTACGCGGCGACTAGCTCGGCTGGCTGCGCGATGACGTCTACCAGGGCGCCGTTGCGCATGACCGTGACGGGGAACGGGTGGCCGATCGCCTCGGCGAACATCAGCCGCTGCAGGTCCTGCGCGGCCGCCACTTCGCGGCCGCCGGCGGTGAGCAGCAGGTCTCCGACGCGCAGGCCCGCACGGTCGGCGGGGCCGCCTGGCACCACCGACGCGACGCGCAGGCCAGTGGCGCGCCCGCCGAGCTTCGGCCGCCAGACGGGAGCCACTGGCGCGGGCATCACCGCCACGCCGAGGTAGGCGCGGCGCACCCGGCCGTCGGCCATCAGGGCCGACACGATCCGCCTGGTCGTCGCGTTCACCGGGACGGCGAGCCCGAGCCCGGTCCCGGCGACCGCGGTATTGATGCCGACGACCCGGGCATTGGAATCGGCAAGCGCGCCACCGGAGTTGCCCGGGTTGAGCGCCGCGTCCGTTTGGATGACGTCCTCGATGATCCTGTTCTCCCCCACCGGCAGGGACCGGCCGAGCGCGCTCACCACGCCCGCGGTGACCGAGCCAGCCAGTCCAAGCGGGCTGCCGACCGCGACGACAAGCTGGCCCACCTTGAGCCCGTCGGCCTCCCCGAGTTCGGCGGGCGCGGGCGTGGCTCCCGTTACGCGGACCACCGCCAGGTCCGACAACGGGTCCGCGCCCACGACCTGGAACGCCGACGTGGTGCCATCGGAGAAGACCGCGGTCCCGCCGGCCGACCGGCCGACGACGTGCGCGTTCGTGAGGAGGAAACCGTCGGCGGTGAACACCACCGCCGACCCGAGGCTCTCACCGTAACCGCGGCCCGACGACCGGGACTGCGGCACCCGCAGGCTCGCGACCTTCGGTGTAAGCCGCTCGGCGACGCTAACGACTACTTGCGAGTACTCATCTAGGGGTTCACTGCTACCCATGCATTGATTACATCATTACAGAGCAACAAAGCCAAGTCATCGCGAGCGGGTGCGGCGGACGCCGCGCGGAGCGCGACCTCCCCGTGTGCCGTTGAGCCGGCCATGGCGGCTCAACGGCACACGGGCGCCAGCGCCGAGCTGGCGAAAGAGGTCGATTTCATGAAATATCCGGAATGCGGCCGCAGGGCGGGGCAGCGTGACTTCGCGGAGCGCTTACTCAAGTCAGCCAGCTGGTCGTGCGGGGCAATTTCGCGGAGCGCTTACTCAAGTCAGCCGGCTGGCCGGCCGTTGCGGGCCGGGCACCAGCGGCTGGCTGCTTCTTCGTGGGCGCTAGACATTGCCAGCGGTGCGCGGCGGGCGTTGGATGGGGAGATTATGCGACCCATCGCCCACCTCGCCAACCTGGACCTGAACCTGCTCGTCGCGCTGCGCGAGCTGGTCAGGGAGCGTAGCGTCACGCGCGCGGCGCAGCGGCTTGGCGTGACCCAGCCTGCCGCCAGCGCGTCGCTGTCTCGGCTGCGGCGGCACTTCGGCGACGAATTGCTTATTCGCGAGCACGGCGAGTACGTGCTCACGCCGCTCGGCGAACAGCTCGCACAGCAGGTCGAGGCGGTTTGCGCGGCCGCGGAGCGGCTGTTCGCGGCGTCCTCCGAGTTCGACCAGAAGACTTCGGACCGCGAGTTCACCCTCGTCATGGCCGACTACACGATCATGGTGATCGGCGAGGCGCTCTCCCAGGCGGTGCAGCGCGCGGCGCCGCGCGCCCGGCTGCACATCCGGCTGGTGCGCGAGTCGCTCGCCACCGAGTACTCCGACGGCATCCGGTTCGTGGACGGCATGGTCGCGCCGCCGACGAACGGGTTCTCGCTGCCGGACACGCGGTCGGCGGAACTGTTCCGCGACCGGTGGGTGTGCGTGCTCGACGGCGACAACCCCGTGCTCGACGGCGGCACCGCGCTGCGCGTGCGCGACCTGGCGGGGCTGCCGTGGGTCGCACCTTATTACCGGGCGGGGCCGCGGGGGTTCGCCTCGGTGCCCGTCATGCGGCAACTCGCCCAGCTCGACCTGCAGCCGAGGATCGCCGTGCGGGTGGAGAGCTACCTCGCGGTGCCCTTTTTCGTCACGGGCACCGACCGGGTCGCGCTGATGCAGGAGCGGCTGGCGACCAGGCTCGCGGCCTCAGCGAACCTGCGCGTGCTCGAGTGCCCGGGCGAGGCGGAGCCGATCGTCGAGGCGCTTTGGTGGCACAGGCAATACGACGACGACCCGGCGCACGCCTGGCTGCGAAGGCTCATCATGGAGACCGCGCAGCGCCTTTAACCTGCGCCGTATAAATCGCGTTTATTCCCGATAGACATATCTTTTTCTTGTTACGCGGCTTGCGCAGATTTAACGTCCCAGACATGCCGCATGAACTTACAGAGCTACGGCTGGACGCGGTGACGCGGCCTGCCTCCGGGTCCGTGCACGAGATCACCGCGGACGTCTGCGTCGTCGGCGCGGGGATCGCCGGGTGCTCCGCCGCGATCGAGTCGGCGCGGCTCGGGCGGTCTGTGGTGCTTGTCGACTCGCTGCCGCTGATCGGCGGGCAGATGGTGCACTCGCTGATCGGATTGTTCGCCGGGGTATTCGGCAACGCGCCCGGCTACGCGCAGCTCACGCACGGCGTGTTTGACGACATATTCGCCTCGCTTGAACCCGCCGGAGACCTGTACTTCGCGCGCGGGCACACCACGACGGTTTTCTACAACGAGGTCGCGCTCGGGCGGTGGCTCGAGCGGACCGTACGCGACCTCGGGATCCAGGTCGTCACCGGCGCGGTACTCGGCGAGGTGGTGCTGCGCGACGGTTTTGTCTCCGCCGTTGGCCTCGCCACCAGGTACGGGGACGTGCGGGTGCGCGCGGCCGGCTACGTGGACGCGTCGGGTGACGCGGCGCTGACGTGGCAGGCCGGGCTGCCCTGCTGGGTGCCGTCGCGGCCGATCTACGGCAGCCAGCAGGTCATCGTGGAGAACCTCGACGAGGCGCACAAGCCTGAGCCCGGTGAGATCGACGCGCTGTTCGCCGCCAGGGGCGAGGAGTTCGGGCTGCTGCGGCGCGGCGGCCTCGCCTTCTTCTTCCCCGGGCGCGGTACCGCGGTGCTGAACGTGACGCACATCGACGCGCCGCTCGACCCCGTCGACGCGGCGCGGGCGATGTTCGAGGGGCGCGACCAGGCGGACGCGGCGATCGCGCTGCTCAAGTCCGAGTTCCCGAAGGCCTTCGGCGAGGCGCGGGTGCGGGCCTACGGGTTCCCCGGGCGCCGGCAGACGCGCTGGATCCGCGGTGCGCACCAGCTCACGGTCGACGAGGTGCGGTCGGGCGCCGCCTTTGCCGACGCGGTGGCGCGGACAGCGTGGCCGGTGGAACTGCACGACCGCAGCGACGGCTACGTGTGGGAGATGTTCCCCGCCGATCACGTGCACTACGTGCCGCTGCGGTCCATGCTGCCGCCGGGTGCGCACAACCTCATCGCCGCGGGGCGGTGCATCGACGGCGACGCCGCCGCGCTGTCCAGCGTGCGGGTGATGGGGCCCTGCTCGGCGATGGGCTTCGCCGCCGCGCACGTCTTGTACCTCGCGTCCCAAAGTCAGCAGAAGTCGTTCGGACGTATCGATCTTGACTCGTTGACCAGCGTGCACGCGACCGACCTGGAGCTGCTGCGGCCGCGGCTCGGCGCGAACCTCGGGCTCACGGAAACCTCGGGAGGAAATTGATGTTCCTGACCGAAGAAGAGAAGCGGATGCGGGACGGCGCGGAGGGCGACGCCGTCGCGGCCGCGATGGACCTGCTGATCAGGTACGGCGCGGCGCTTGACGCCGAGCGGCTGTGCGACATCAGGAACGTGGCGGGGACGATGACCCAGCCGTCGCCGGTCAAGGCGCGGCTGGTCGCCGAGGGCGGCTGGGACAAGGCGTTCGCGGTCATCAACCTGGACAGCGACCTGGACCTGACCATCCCCTCGATGCGGGTGCCGACCTGCCAGCTGCAGCACGGGTTCGGGCCGGACTCGGTGGACATCGTGCCGTACCCGCGGGCCAACGTGGACCTGCAGGACGACGCCGAGTCGTTCTACGGGCGGCACGGGGTGAACATCCTCGCCACCTGCACGCCGTACCAGGTGGGGAACCTGCCGCTGCGCGGCGAGCACTGCGCGTGGATGGAGTCCTCCGCGGTGATCTACGCGAACTCGGTGCTCGGGGCGCGGACCAACTGCGAGGGGATCGCGTCGACCGGGGCCGCGTCGCTGACCGGGAAGATCCCCTGCTGGGGCAACCACCGGGAGGAGAACAGGCGCGGGACGCACCTGATCTCGGTCGAGGGCCTGACCGTGGAGTCGTTCCAGGACTGGGGGATGCTCGGGTACTTCGCCGGCGGGGTCGCGGGCGAGGACCACCCGGTGATCGTGGGCGACATCTCCCGGCCCGACCTGACCGAGCTGAAGCACTTCGGCGCGGCGGCGGCCACGTCCGGCGGTGTCGAGCTGTACCACATCCCCGGGATCACGCCGGAGGCCCCGACGCTCGAGGCGGCGTTCTGGGCGGGGGGCGCGGTGCCCGCGGCCGTCGCCTACGGGCCGGCCGAGCGGCAGGCGATGTACGAGACGCTGAACGAGATCGGCTCCTCCACCGACGTGGACTTCGTGCTGCTCGGCTGCCCGCACGCCTCGGTCGACCAGATCCGGCAGGCCGCCGCCCTGCTCGACGGCAAACGCCTGTCGCCGGATACCGAGCTGTGGATCATGGCGCCGCGCGCACTGAAGGTGATGGCGGACCGCTCCGGCTACACCGAGGTGATCGAGCGGGCCGGCGGGCGGGTGCTCGCCGACTCCTGCCCGGCGATGTCGCGGGCCGCGCCGGCCGGCACCAAGGTGTTCGCCACCGACTCCGCCAAGCAGGCGCACTACCTGCCCGCGATCCTCGGCATCGAGGCGTGGTTCGGGACGCTGGAGGAATGCGTCTCCGCGGCCGTCACCGGGCGCTGGAACGGGGGTCTGCGCTGATGCTCACCCTGCGTGGACGGACCGTCGTGCCCGGCAAGGTCGAGGGCGAGGCCCTCGTGTCGCACGAGCCGATCTCCGGGTGGGGCGGCATCGACCCGGCCCGCGGCGTGATCATCGAACGCCGGCATGAGCTGTACGGAGTCTGCTTCACCGGCAAGATCCTCGTCTTCCCGAGCGCGAAGGGCTCGTCCGGCTGGGCGGGCTTCTTCCAGACGACCCGGCTGTCCGGCACCGCGCCGATCGGGATGATCATCGGCCGGATCTCCGCTAAGTCGGCGCTCGGCGCGGTCGTGACGCGCGTTCCCGCGGTCACGGACCTCGACGCCGACCCCTGTTCGGTCATCGCCACCGGTGACTGGGTGCTGCTCGATAACTCAACCGTGGAGGTCACGAAACGATGAGCGCGGCCACGGAGCACGACTCCGGCGGGAACGGTAACCCCGCAGAGAGACCCGCGGGTGGCGTCGCGCTCGCGGTCACCGGCCTGTCGGTCGCCTACGGGAACGTGGTCGCGGTGCACGACGCCACGTTCACCGTCAGCGAGGGTGACGCCTGCGCGATCACCGGGCCGAACGGCAACGGCAAGTCCTCGATCCTGATGGGCGTCACCGGCATGGTGCGCAGGCGCGGCGAGGTGACGATCTTCGGCGCGCCGGCGAAGAACGGCGACGTCAAGTGGGCGGCGCGGCACGGCCTCACGCTCGTACCCGAGCGCCGCCAGCTCTACCCGGACCTGACGACGGCGGACAACATCATCCTCGGCTGCTACACGTGGACGAGAAGTATCGGCAAGGCTCGAAGATCGGACGCCTACCAGCGCGCGGTCGGCCTCTTCCCCGAGCTGAAGCCGCACCTCAAGCAGGCGGCGGGCACCCTGTCCGGCGGCCAGCAGCAGATGGTGGCGATCGCCCGCGGGCTCGCCGCCAACCCGAAGATCCTCGCCGTCGACGAACCGTGCCTCGGCCTCGCCGAGGCGGTCGCCAAGCGGGTGTACGACGTCCTCGCGCAGATCCACGCGGCCGGCACCACCCTGATCGTCGTCGAGGAGGCACCGCGCCGGGCGCTGACCTTGTGCAACCGGCGCGTCGAGGTGCGCAACGGAATGGCGGGGGCCGCATGAAATTCGGGAACCTGATCATCGCCGGGATCGTCACCGGCTCCATCTACGCGATGTTCGCCGTCTGCGTCTCGGTCTGGTACCGGGTGTCCAACATCCTCAACCTGGCCGTCGGCGACTTCGCCATGGTCGGCGCGCTCGGCGTGGACAACCTGTACCGCGTCAAGGGGCTGCCGCTGCCGGTCGCCATCATCACCACGATCGTCGTCGTCGCCGTGTTCGCGTACGCCTACGACCAGGTGGTGCTGCGCCTCGCGCAGGACGGGAAACGGCCGATCGAGGGCATCGTCGTCACGTTCTTCTTCACGTTCGCGCTGTCGTTCTTCATCGACGGGGTGGCGAAGTCGCTGTTCGGCACCGACGTGCACGCCGCGCCCACGCTGTGGAGCGGCGCGTCCCTCACCCTGGGCAGCCTGAACTTCGAGCGCGCCGGCCTGCTCGTGCTGGCCTGCGCGATCATCATCGGCGGCGCGTTCTGGCTCTACATCAGGTTCACGCTCGGCGGCAAGGCACTCGAGGCGAGCGGCGAGAACTCCATCGGAGCGCGGATCGTCGGGATCGACACCAAGCGGTACCGGCGGCTGATCTTCATCGGGACCGCGGTCATCGCCGCCGTGTTCGGCATCGTGGAATCGCCGATCACCGGGTTCACGTACCTGTCCGGCGCGACGATCTCGCTGACCGGGTTCATCGCCGCCGCCTACGGCGGCTTCCGCAAACCCGGCCGGGCGCTCGTCGCCGGGCTGTTCATCGGCGTGCTTGAAGCGCTGCTCGGCGGCTACGTCAGCGCCCAGTACGGCGACACGGTCCTGTACGCGATCCTCGCCGCGCTGATCCTCGCCTGGCCGCGCGGCCTCGGCTTCGAATCGGCGGTGAGCGGATGAACGCGTTCCTGGCCGCGTCCTCGCGGGCGACCAACTGGGCGACCGCCCTGTCCTCTTCCCCTGCGGCGCGGCGGGTGCCGCGCGGCGGGGTACCGACCGCGGTCGTCCTGGTGGCGGGCGTGCTCATCGTGCTGGCCGCCGGGCAGCAGTACACCGGGTCGGTGTTCGTGCTTGCGGCCTGCTACGCGATCGTCACCGCCGGCATGGCGGTGCAGATCGGGTTCAGCCAGCAGATCGCGTTCTCCCAGTCGGTGTTCTTCGGCGTCGGCGCCTACGGCGTGGCCATGCTGAACACCCACTTCAACATGTCGGTGCTGCTGGCCACGGTGATCATGATGGTCGGCGCGGCGCTGGCCGCGCTGCTGCTCGGCTCGGTGGTCACCCGCGCCTCCGGGCTCGCGCTGGCCGTCGCCACGCTGATGCTGCCGCTGATCGCGGTCGGCTACGTGTCCGCCTCCGGCTACCTGGGCGGGGCGGTCGGCGCGCCGCTCATCGGCACGCTCTGGCCGTCGTCTTCCGCGTCGACCGCGGTGACCGCGGTCGGCGGCGGCATCATCGTCGTGGTGCTCCTCGCGGCCGCGGTCTTCGTCGCCGCCAGGATCCTCAACTCCGACATCGGCCTCGAGCTGTTCGTGCTCGGCGTCGACGAGCGGACCGCCGCCGCGCTCGGGGTCCGCACGCCGCGGCGCAAGCTCGAGCTGTTCGTGCTCGGCTGCGTGTTCGCCGCGCTCGGCGGCGCGGTCTACGCGGGGACCCAGCAGTTCGTGCCGGAGACCGTGGTCGACCCGACCACCGAGCTGGCCCTGCTGATCATGCTGTTCATCGGCGGTCGGCGCTCGGTCATCGGCGCGGTCATCGGCGCGCTCGTCATCCAGTACCTGCAGGGCGCGAGCAACTGGGTGAGCGTCAACATCCTCGTGGTCGAGGGCGTGCTGCTCACCGTGGTGCTCCTGGTGGACCCGGAGGGGCTGGCGGGCATCGTGCAAACCGGCGTGGCCTGGCTGCGCCGCACGACGTCGCCGGCCGGCGCTGACGGCACCGGAGCGGAAGCGCCGCCGGAAGCACCGGCCGTCACCCCGGGCATGCTCGCTGTCCAGCGTGCTGGCGGACAGCGGCGCGACCGCGGCCAGGGCCGCCGACCCGCGGGCCGCGACGCTGCTCGAGGTGCGGGGCGTCTACAAGGAGTACGGCGGCCTCAGCGTGCTGCACGACGTCACGCTCGCGCTGCCCGAGCGCGGCCTGTTCGGGCTGTGCGGCCCGAACGGGGCGGGCAAGTCCACCCTGCTCAACATCATCGGCGGCAGCGTGGCGCCCTCGGCGGGCGAGGTCATCCTCAGCGGCACCGACATCACCAGGCGCCCGCCGAACGAGCGGTTCTACCAGGGCGTCAGCCGCACCTTCCAGGCGGTGCACCTCATCAAGGGCCGCACCGTGCTTGACAACGTGGCGGTCGCCTGCCTCGCCTCGCACAACTCGTCGATCGTCACCAGGATCGGGCGCAGCCGGCTCGACGCGGCCCGGGCGCAGGCGGCGCGGACACTGGCCGACCTGGGCATGGCCGACCTCGCCGACCGGGAGGTCTCCAGCCTCACGCTTGAGACCCAGCGGATGGTCGAGCTGGCCCGCGCGCTCGCGCCAAGCCCCCGCCTGCTGCTGCTTGACGAGCCGGCGTCCGGGCTGTCTGAGGACCAGCGCCAGCGGCTCGCCGCGCTGCTCACCACCATCGCCGACCGCACCTGCGTGCTGCTCGTCGAGCACGACCTGGCGCTCGTCGCCCAGGTCAGCGAGCGGATCTTCGTGCTGTCCGGCGGCCATCTCGTCTTCGACGGCGGGCCCGCCGACTTCCGGTCCTCCCCCGTCGTCAACTCGCTGCTCGTCGGCAGCTGAACAAGCCTTTTTATCCATGGCAATCTCAGGAGGGAAGAACAATGATTCGAAGACGAACTCCGTTCAAGGTAGCGGCCATGCTTGCGACCGCCTTGCTAGCGGGCGGGCTCGCCGCCTGCGGCGGCGGGGGCGGCGGCGGCAACTCCGCGAGCGCTAACTCCACCATCGTCGCCTGCGGTGACCTGGCGCTCGCCGGGCCGTACGCGCAGATCGGCGAGTCCGACAACTGGGGCGCGCAGGCGTACTTCAAGCACGTCAACGCCACCGGCGGCATCATGGGCCACAAGGTCAACTACATCACGCTGAACAACCAGTCCAACGCCGCGCAGTCCGAGCTTGACGCGAAGAAGTGCATCCAGACCTACCACGCCCAGTTCATCATCGGGCCGGAGTCCGGCGCGGACACCGAGTCCGCGCTGCCGATCGCGATCGCCAACAAGACGATCCTGATCAGCCTCTCCTCCGGCTGGCAGACCAACGGCTACCCGGCCAGCGAGCTGAACTCCTACGGCTTCCCCGGCTTCTACGACGTGTTCGCCGGGGACCAGATCGCCTCGGTGCAGAACCTGATCGTGCCCAGGCACTACACCAGGGTCGCGCTGCTCGAGGACAACTGCGGCTCGGTCTGCCTGGCCAACCAGGCCACCGTGCAGGGCCTCGCCGCGAAGGACGGCTTCCAGCTCGTCTCCACCCAGATCGACCAGGTAGGCGCCACCGACGTCACCCCGCAGGTGCTCGCCATGCTGGCCGCCAAGCCGCAGATCATCCTCTTCGGCCTGGTGCCAGGCACCGACTCGATCACCGCCATCAAGGCCATCAGGGCGCAGGACCCGACCATCCCGATCAGCGAGTGCTCTGGCTGCGAGATCCCCAGCTTCGTCTCGGCGGCCGGCGGGCCGACGGCGATGCAGAACATCTACGTGCTCGGGTCAATGAAGAACTGGCTGACCCACGCCCAGGCGGGCAGCACCGCGGAGGACAAGGCGACCGCGGCCGGCCTGACCGCGTACATCGCCGGCATGCAGGCCGCGGGCCTCGGCAACGATAACGCGATCGAGAACAGCCAGGAAGGCTGGGACGCCGGGCTCGAGGTCGACTGGGCGATCAAGCAGGCGGGCAACCTGGACGAGACCACGATCATGCAGAAGCTCCAGCACCTGAACATCAACACGCTGGGCATCGTGTGGACCAGGACCCCGGCCAACTACGAGAGCTACAGCGACGTCGACGCCGCCATGGCGATCATCAACCCCGACGGCTCGGCCAGCCTCTACAACCCAGGGAGTTAAAACGAGGAGTCCGAACGGGTGCGGGGTTCCCTGCACCCGTTCTGGCTCACCCTGGACAGCGGCCGGCGACGGGGCGGCTGGCGCGGGCGGCTGGCTCGCGCGGTGCCGCGGGATAACCTCCCGGCCGCCACCGCCAGCTCTCTCCTGAACCGCTCGTACTGTGCGATCTCCCGGCCGGTCGCGAGGAGTACCAGGTCGTGGGTGACCCCCGCGACCCGGTCCTGCATCGCCCGCTCGGCGGTCCGCCGTTCATGGTCCGCGGCGGCCACCGCCACGTTCCGGCAGCCGACGGCCGTCACGTAGCCAAGGACGAGCATCGCCACCGCCATGACCAGCAGCCACGGGATCAGCGTGGCTTCGCCGATCCACCCCCGGTGGTGACCGGCCGAGCTGGCCAGCGCGATCACCACGGAGAGCACGACGCCAGCGGCGGCGAGCACGGTCAGCAGCCACTGCCAGGCCGTCACGAGCCGCCACCAGGCCGGCGGCCCCGACCTGACCTCGGCCGCCGCGGCCTGCACGGCGCCGGCGAGTGCCTGCGGCACCATGCCGGCGTTGCACCGTGCCGCCTCGCGCAGGCCGCCTGACCACGGCTCGGGCAGGCCGTCGCCCACCGTGTCGGCGAACGCCGTGATCGCGTTGTCCACCTCGGACTGCTGCGCCTGGCCGGTCGCGGTCCCCGCGGCCACGCCTGCCGCGCGCAGCGCGCGCATCGGGTCGCGGCGGCCGCCGAGCAGCTGGCCGGCCGGCCAGCCGGTGAGCCGTGCCGCCCGCGCCTCGTGGCTGCTCGCCATGGCCTGCGCGACCGCGGACAGGCCCGCCGCGCGCGCGAGCGCGCCGGTGAGCCTGGCCGCCGCCTCCTTGGGGACGCTCGCGGCCGGGTCGATGGCGTCTCGCCTGCTGTCGTCCTGGGTGGCGTCGTCCCACGGCGGCCTTGACGGCTCTGGCTCAGGCGGAGTCGCCCGGGCCAGCTCTTCCTCGGTGAGGTCCCACGGCGGCTTGGACAGCGCCATCGGCTGGCCGTCCGCTTCCCGCGCTGGCGCGGCGAGCGGCACCCCCGTGGTCACGGCCAGCGCCGTGTCCGGCGCCACCTGCGGGCCGTCGTACGCGGCGAAGCCGTCGATCATCGCGTCGATGTCGGCGGCGATCCGGTCGCTGACCGCGCGGTTCTGCACCACCGTCTCCGTGAGCAGCGCGCGCAGCTCGCCGAGGCCGACGCCGGTGCGCGCCGAGACGGGGAAGACGGGGGCGTCGTGCAGGCCCTCGGCGTCGAGCAGGCGGCGCAGGTCCTCTTCGCAGTCCCTGGCCTGCTGCGGCGAGAGCAAGTCGACCTGGTTGAGCACCACGGTGAACACGTCGGCGTGGCCGGCCAGCGGGATCAGGTACCGGTTGTGCACGGCGGCGTCGGCGTACTTCTGCGGGTCGAGCACCCAGATGACCATGTCGGCCAGCTTGGACAGCCGGTCCACCGCCGCCATGGACGCCGTGACCACCGAATCATGGTCGGGCAGGTCAAGCAGGATCAGTCCGTCGAGGTCTGACTCACCGGAGTCGAGGACGCTGGCCCTGGCGTACCGGTGGCGGCGCTGCACCCCGAGCCAGTCGAGCAGCGGCGCGGCCCCCTGCATCCCCCACACGCACGCGTGCACGTGCCGCGTCATCGGGCGGGTCACCCCTGGCGGGGAGAACGTCGCACCGGACAGGGCGTTGAACAGCGTCGACTTGCCGCTGCCGGTGCCGCCCGCGAGGGCGACGACGGTGTGATTGCCCGACAGGCGAAGCCGTTCGCCCGCCCGCTTGAGCACGGCCTCCGCGTCATCAAGCAGCGAGTTGCTGAAGCCGGTGCCGTCGTTCTGGCCCGGCGCGTGCGTCTCCGCCAGGATCCCCTGACCCTGGCGGGCGCGGCCGATCCGCAGCAGTTCCGCGAGCGCGTCGAGGCGCGGTGCCAGGTTCTGCGCACCCATCCGCTGCGGCCCGACCGAGGGAAGCATGCTCATGCGGCCTCCTCGCTAGCGCTCGTCAGTCCGCATTCGCGGACGCACAGTGCTTACTGATTCGCTCGCAAGCTCGGCTCATCGGGCCGCCTCAAGCGAGTACTCCGCCTGGTAAAGCCGGACGGCGGCGACGGCGTCGACCTGGCCGGCCTCGTTAATGACCTCGCCGAACCGCAGCAGCTCCTCGTCGAGCAGCAGCCCGATCCGCTGGCGCAGGTCGTGCCTGGCCCGCGCGATCACCTGCTCGGACTCGGAGTTCCCGACGATGGAGGCGAGCACTTCCCTGGGCACCGCGCCTATCCCGTCCTTGCCTTCACTGGCGGTCTCCCGTGGAGGCGGGACGAACGCGCCGACCGATGAGGGTGCGCCGAGCATCGCGACCAGCGTCACCATGCTTACCGTGGCGATATCGCGCGCGGCACCGCCACCCGGCCGTCGCGTGACGTCCGACTGCACGAGGCGCATCAGCTGATCCTGCCACGCGCTGACCGCCCGCGAGACCCGCAGCGGCAAGTCGGGGGAAGATCGGTCGTAGGACCCTTGCTTCGGGGTCGCCTCGCTGACCGCCGGGCCCCCCGGCTGGTCCTCAGCGGCGGCACCGAACGCCGACTCGAACTCCCGAGTGGCGCGCTCGTCACGGACCCTGACCTCCTCGGCCGCGTCCAGCAGGGCGGCGCCGCCCGGGTTGTCCCGCCAGACGCGCGCCACCTGCTCGGCGGCGCGGTCGGCCACCGAGACGACGAGCGCCTGCAGCGCCGCGCGCAGCGCCGCCTCGAGGGCCGCGTGCCTGCTGACGGCCGCGTCGGTGCGGGCCCGCTTGCCGCCGCGCCGTATCGCCGTGACGCCGCGCTTGCCGCGCAGCGCGGCGCCAAGGTCGCCGCTTGCCGCGTAGTCCTGCCAGCGCGCCAGTACCTCGCCGGCCAGCAGGCGGCCGCTGTGGGTGCCCGCGTCGAACTCCGCGAGCGCGGTCGCGTAGGCGTTCTCTGCCTCCCTGCGCAGCCGCGTGCCGAGCACGACCTGCGCGTCCACGTGCGCGGCCAGCCGCGGCACCCGGGTCTTGAACGTGTCGAGCATTCCCGCCATCGTCTGGCTGAGCACCGCGACCCTGCGGTCGGATTGCTTGGCGGTCTCGTTCAGCCAGTCCCTGATCGGCTGGAAGATGTCGTCGGGCAGGTAGCCGTCCACGATGCCGGTCTCCGGGATGACGAACCGGTGGTCCGCCTGGATCCCGTTGGCGTCGAGCATCGCGTTGAAGTGCGCGACGAGCTCGGTGCGATGGCTCGGCGGGACCCTGGACAGCACGACGCCGAGCGCGGCGCCGCGTTCCCTGGCGTGCTGTAGCAGTTCCCAGACCGGGGCGTCCGCGTAGCGGCTCGCGCTCGTCATGAACAGCCACAGGTCCGAGGCGTCGAGGAACTGGTACGCGAAGTCGTAGTGCGCGCGCACCACGGAGTCGATGTCGGGGGTGTCGAGCAGGGCGATCCCCTTGGTCATCCCCTCGCTCGCGGCAAGCACGAGCAGCCCGTCGCGCCCGGGCCTGGCCAGTCCCTCCTGGCGCACCCGGGGCAGCGTCGGCAGGAACATGTTCTCCGCGAACCAGTGGATGTCGTCGGGATGGCACGCGAGCACCGGGGAGTTGGTGGTCGGCCGCCTGACCCCGGTCAGGCTGACCTGGGTGCCGACGACGCTGTTCACCAGCGTCGACTTGCCCGCGCCGGTCGAGCCGACAAGGGCGACGAGCAGCGGCGCGGCGGACTGGCGGACCCGGGGCAGCAGGTAGTCATCGATCTGGCTCAGCAGCTTGGCGCGCTCGGCGGTGACCTCATCGGCGCCGGCGATGTCGAACACGAGCGGCACGGCGGAGATCCGCTTGCGCAGGTTCAGCAGGGTCGCCTCGAGTAGCCGGGCGTCGACCCGGACCCGGGGCCGCTGCCACTGCGACTCGGTTGCCTTTCCTTCTGGCTCGCCCCAGGGGCTACGGGGGACTGCTCCCCCGGGGGTTGGCTCGGTAGGCACGCCCGGTTCATTCCCGTGCACCGGCGAATTGGCACCAGGCATGGCTGTCAATTCACCGCCGCGCGCTTGCGTCTCGCTCGGCTCGTTGTTCTCGCTCTGCTCGCCGTTTCCACCGGGCGACGACGATTGTTCCGCCGTCATGCCCTTACCTTCCATGGTCCCGCCTGGTTTTATCCTCGTTAATTGTCCCTCGCCAGCGGGGGTACCGGCGAAGGGGCGCGCCCGGGGCCACCTTCCCGCGCACGCCAGCGTTGCCTAGCCGCCCAGATCCCGAGCAAGCGCGGCGAGTTCCGCCGCGATAGTCACCACGCCGCCGATAACGACGACGGCCGGTGGCCGGAATCCTTCGTCCGCTAGTCGCCTCTCGACGCCTTCTAGCGTTGAGTAAATTGTGCGCTGTGTGGGCATGGTACCGTCCGCGATTACCGAAACAGGACAGTCTCGCGGCCGTCCGTGTTTCATGAGCGCGCTTGTGACCGCACCTACACGCTCCAGTGACATCAAGAGCACCAACGTGCCATCGGACCTGGCCAGCGCGGACCAGTCTACGGTGGAGCGCCCGTCGCCGGGTGGCACATGCACCGAGATGACGTGAAAGTCCTGCGCCGTCCCCCGGTGGGTGACCGGCAGGCCCGCCGCGGTCGGCACGCCGATCGCGCTGCTGACGCCGGGCACCACGGTCACCGGCACGCCTGCCCGCAGGCAGGCGAGCATCTCCTCGCCGCCGCGCCCGAAGACGAACGGGTCGCCGCCCTTGAGCCTGACCACGAACTTCCCGCTCGTCGCGTGCGAGATCAGGGCCTCGTTGATCTCGTCCTGCGACATCTGCCGCCGGTAGGGAACCTTGCCCGCGTCGATGACGATGACGTCGGGCGGCAGCTCGGCGAGCAGCTCGCGCGGCCCGAGCCGGTCGGCGATCACGACGTCCGCCTCGGCGAGCAGCTGCCTGCCCCTGACGGTGATGAGGCCGGGGTCCCCGGGACCGCCGCCGACCAGGGCCACGCCCGTGAGCCTGCTGCGGTGGTGGCGGGCCGCGATCGTGCCTGACCGCAGCCCCGCCGTGATCGCGTCGCGGATCGCGGCGCTGTGCCGTGGATCGCCGCTTAGCACCCCGACGCTGGTGTCGCCCGCCGTGCCTGCGGCCGGCGTCCAGGCCGTCGCCGCGGCCGCGTCGTCGGCGCGCACGCACCACGTGCGGTTACCTTCGGCCTCCGCCGCCACCGCCGCGTTGACCTCCGGCCGGCTGGCGCAGGCGATGACCAGCCAGGCGCCGGCGCAGTCCCCGGCGGCGTAGGCGCGGCGCTGCCAGTCGATCCTGCCACCGGCGGCCAGCTCTTCGAGCGCGGGGGTGGCCGTCGGCGAGACGAGCAGCACGTCCGCGCCCGCGGCGAGCAGCCGCGGCACCCGGCGGGCCGCTACCGTTCCGCCGCCGACCACGAGCACTCGCCTGCCGCGCAGTCGCAGGCCAAGCAGGAACGCCTCCCCCTGTCCGTCCCGTTGTCCTGTCACGGCGGCAGGGTACCCCACGTCCCCCGGGTCCTGTCTCCCGGCCCCAATCACGGGGGAGTCCCTCCCCCATGCCCCCTCGCCGGCTGCGCCGCGATTCGCCATCTCCCGGTCGATCACCGGGACGGTATTGGTCCGCTGCCCCGGGTGGACCTCGGCCATAGGGAATTTCCCGTCAATTCATTACTTTTTTGTTCGAATCATCTTTGTGTGCTGCATCAATGCCGGGTCTTTGGCGCATCATCGCCGTTACACTTACGGCACTTCAGCGGACCAAGACTTGCGGGGGCAGTCAGCGTGACCTTTTCCGACCTTGCCTACCTGGCCGACGCGGCGACCGACGCCGACGTGCTGCGTGAGCTGGCCGACACCTACGGGCAGCGCGTGGCCGCTCTTCCTCCCGTCGCGCTGGTGATCGCCGCCTACAACGAGGAAGGCGCCGTTGGCCCGGTCGTTGAGGCACTGCCGCGAACGGTGTGCGGGCTCGCCGCCGAGGTGATCGTCGTCGCCGACGGGTGCGTCGACGCCACCGCGAAGGAGGCCGCAGAGGCGGGCGCGATCGTCGCCGACGTCCCGGTCAACCGCGGCCAGGGCGCCGCGCTGCGCCTCGGCTACCGGATCGCCCGCGAAGGCGGCGCCGCGTACATCGTCACCACGGACGCGGACGGCCAGTACAACCCGCTGGAGATCGAGTCACTGCTCGCGCCCGTCGTGGCGGGCCGCGCCGACTTCGTCACCGGGTCGCGCCGGATGGGCAGCGAGGAGACCAGCGACCCGATCCGCCGGGCAGGCGTGCGGTTCTTCGCCCTGCTGGTCAGCGCGCTGACCGGGCAGCAGGTCAGCGACACGACGTTCGGGCTGCGGGCCATGCGCGCCGAGTTGACCGGCGTCGTCCGGCTTGAGCAGCCGCAGTACCAGGCGTCTGAGCTGCTCATCGGCGTCATCGCGCGCGGCTACCGCGTGCTCGAGCTGCCCGCGACCATCCGCAAGCGGAAGGTCGGGATGAGCAAGAAGGGCCAGAACCCGCTGCGTCACCTGAACAGCGAGGCCGTGAACAACCTCTTCTACGGCGCCCGCTTCACGCGCGTCGTCCTTGGCACCTGGTGGCGCGAGCGCCGGCGCGGCTAACGGGCCGACGCGGGGTGAGTTCCCTGCGGCGGCGCGCCCGGGGCGCCGGGCGGCGGGCGGCGGGCGGAGTGCCGCGGTCCGCTCGGCGAACAGCACGTGGTGGAGGATCGCGAAGCGGAGCAGGAACGTGCCGAAGTTGGCCACCAGCCAGACGAAGTCCACCCAGAGCACGTGCCGCGCGCCGGTCAGGTGCAGCCACGCGGCCGAGTGGTAGCCGAGCTTGTTGGCGAGCGTGAGCGCCGCGAGCACCGCTACCGAGATCGCCCAGAACGGGATGGTCTCGCGCAGCACGTCCGGCCTGCCCGTGCGGTTCCACGCCCAGCGGCTGAGCGCGTAGCTGACGACCGCGCCGGCGAACCAGCTCACCAGGGCCGCCGGCGTCGCGGTCAGGTGGAAGACGCCGTTGCAGATCGTGAGCGCGACCTCGGTCGCCGTCAGCGCCGCCAGCGCGGCCCCGCTGAACCGGGCGAACCGGCTGCCAAGCGGGCCGCGGAGCCTGCGCTCCACGGACGTGACCGGGTGGTTGGGCGCGTGCACGGGTGCCATCGGCCTCCTCGGGTCCGCGGGCCGGCGGTCGGCGCGGCGCCATCAGGCGACACGGTCCCGGTGGGGCGCACCGCCAGCGTCCGCGAGAATGCCTCGACCGCTCTTGCTAACAACACGTTAGCGGATGACTACAATCCGACAAGGCTGCGACGCGGCAACCCGCGGCTGCGAGCCGTCGCGGCGGCGCGTCACGTCGCCTGCGGGGCGGCGGGCAGGCCGGGCAGGCCGAGCAGGCAGGCCGGGCGGGCAGAAATTCGCTGGGGCCAGACCCGTCGCGCGCCTTACGATCGGACGCATGCCGAGCTATGAGCCAGTAGACCTGTCCGCCGCGTGCAACGCGGGGGTGGACGTTCTTGGCGATGAGCCGGGCGATGTCCCGCTCGGGCGGGTGGACCTGCGCGGCCTGCCGTTCCTGATCGGGCCGGAGCCGGCGTCGGCCGAGCGGTGCTTCCTGCTGCCCGGCGCCCCGATGACGGTCGGGATCGGCCGGCGGGCGCGGCGGGTGATCGTCGCGCACCGGCTGCTCGAGCCGGGCGCGCCAGCCGGTCACGCCGTCGGGCAGACCGTCGCGGAGTACGTGTTTCACCTGGCCGGCGGCGAGGTCGTCACCGTGCCCATCAGGGAGCGGTTCGAAATCCAGGTGGCGCCGCCTGGCTTCGGCCGCCTGCCGTTCCTCGCCGTCACCGACGCTAACGACCACAGCCTGCCGCGCTTCGCGGGCAACTGGGGCGACGCCGGGGCCCGCCTGGTGGAGCACGCCATGGGATGGCCCGCCGGGTACTTCCTGTGGTGCTGGGAAAATCCGCATCGGGAGCTCGCGGTCGAACGGATCGAGTTCATACCGCGCGGCTCGCGGTTCATCGTCGCCGGCATCACGACCAGCGACGTCGACGAGCACCCGTTCGTCCGCGGGCCGGCCCGCCCGGTGCGGCTGGTGCCGAAGGACGGGCGGAGCGGCGTCCTCGACATCGACGTGGACCGGGGTGCCGCGACCTACCCGCAGCCGCTGCCAGGCGAGGACGACCGGGCCGGCTGGGGAGCGACCGAGGGAACGTCCGCCTATACCTCGATCGCCGCGCTCCCGTCGGCCACCGTCGCGGTCCGGCGGGGCGGCGACGAGCTCGGCCGGGTGCGCTGGGCCGACCTGGAACGTGACGGGCGGGCGGATGCCGGCCAGGTCTCGCTTGAGCTGGTGGAGGGCGGCCGCAACTGGGTGCACGTCAGCGTGGTCGACGACGCGACCGGGCGGCCGGTGCCTTGCCGGGTCCATTTCCGTTCCCCCGCGGGGATTCCCTACCAGCCGCACGGCCACCACAATCACGTCACGCAGAACCTCGGCAGCTGGCACTACGACGTTGGCGGTGACGTCCGTCTCGGCCAGACCACCTACGCGTACATCGACGGCACCTGCCAGGGATGGCTGCCACGGGGCGAGGTCGTCGTGGACGTCGCGCGCGGGTTCGAGTACGAACCACTCAGGCAGACCGTGCGGATCGAGCCGGGTCAGCGGGACCTGACGCTGCGGATCAGCCGCGTCGCCGACATGGCCGCCGAAGGATGGTGGTCGGGCGACTCACACGTGCACTTCCTGTCGACCCCGGGCGCTCAGCTCGAGCAGCAGGGCGAAGACCTGCGTGTCGTCAACTTGCTGCAGACGCAGTGGGGCGCGCTGTTCACCAACACCGAGGATTTCTCCGGGCGGCCCAGTGTCAGCCAGCACCGCGTCGTCGACGGCGGCGGCTACGTGACGTATGTCGGCCAGGAGAACCGGCAGCACATGCTCGGCCACATGGTCCTGTGGGGCCTGAAAGAACCAGTGATGCCGTGGTGCAGCGACGGTCCCGACGAGGCCGAGCTTGGCGGCGCGCTTGACGCGACGATGAGCGACTGGGCCGACCGGACGCACGCCCAGGGTGGCACCGTCGTCGCCGCGCACTTCCCGAATCCGAACGGCGAGCCTGCCGTTCTCGTCGCCACCGGCCGGGCCGACGCGGTCGAGATGCTGACGCAGCCTGACGACGGGATGCTCGAGTACTACCGGTACCTGAACAGCGGCTACCGGCTGCCGCTCGTCGGCGGCACCGACAAGATGTCAAGCGCCGTGCCGGTCGGCCTGTGCCGCACGTACGCGAAGCTGGACGAGGAGTTCAGCTACGAGGCCTGGTGCCGGGCGGTGCGGTCGGGCCGCACGTTCCTTTCCATGGGGCCGCTTTTGACGCTCTCGGTCGACGGGGATGAGCCCGGCGGTACCGTCCGGCTCTCCGGGCCGGGAACGGTCACTGTCCGTGCCACGGTGCGCAGCATCTTCCCGCTGCGTTCGCTCGAAATCGTGCGCAACGGCGAGGTCGTCGCGAGGGCAGAAGCCAACGGCGGACGGCAGGCTGAGATCAGCGAGGAACTGCGGATCGACGGCAACTCGTGGATCGCCTGCAGAGCGTTCGGCGCCGGCTACCACCTCGACGACTGGGGCCGCCGGGTCGCCGCGCACACCTCACCGGTCTACGTCGCCTGCGGCGGCGAGTGGACGATGACCAACCCCGAGGGCCTCCGCTATATCCGGACCCTGGTCGAGGGTGCCCGCGAATACGTAAGGCACACCGCGGTCCTGCGGTCCGACCAGTTCACGACCCACCATCACGGCGAGGCCAACCACCTCGCCTGGCTGGAGCGGCCGTTCGCCGAGGCCCTGCGCGCGCTGGACGAGCGCGACCGCGAGCGCGGCCTCGGGTGAGCGAATCCTGCGCCGTGCTCGCGGAGGCTCTTTTCCACACGGGCGCTTTTCGCGGAGGCCTTTCGCGAGGCTCTTACTGAGGCTCTTCGCGGAGGCTCTTCGCGGAGGCTCTTCGCGGAGGCTCTTCGCGGAGGCTCTTTCGCGGGGGCTCTTCGCGGAGGCTCTTCGCGGAGGCTCTTCGCGGGGGCTCTTCGCGGAGGCTCTTTCGCGGGGGCTCTTTCGCGCCTGCTTTTCACGCTCTACACGACCCATGCCGTCGACTTGAGTGGCGCGTGGTGACCGTGAGGGCCGTGTGGCGGCTGGCGCGCGACGCCCGCGCGCCGGAGGGGCATCATCGCCAAGGATTTCGCTTTTCATGTGGATTCCGCAGCTTATTTGCTGCGGAATCCACATGATCATGGTCCGGGCCCCCGGTGCCGCTGGGACAAACCCGGACGGAACGGACACGATCGGGGTCGGCGCGAAGGCGGGGAGCAATGCCGGGTGCATTCGGAGGGTCGCTGGGGACCGCTCGGTCACAGTTGTCGCGATCTAGCCGCGAACGCTCGCCTGTGAGCAGCCGGCCCAGAGTCATCGGGCCGCGCGGTCGACTGTCACGGGGGCGGGGCGGGTGGTGTCTTCATGCCGAACAGGCAGACGTCCAAGGAGGACACCATGGCGATACGCGTTCCGAAGGCTGAGGTTCCCGCCGAGCTGAGGGAAGAGATGATCAGGCTGCTCGGTTCCGTGCCAGAACCCGTTGAGGTGACGTACAACAACCCTAAGGTGGCCGTGTCCAGCCAGGAGTTCTCTGCCGGGGTGGCCACGTGGGACGCGGCCGACGCGAGCCTTAAGACGTTCGCGCACATGGCCGTCGCGGCACAGGTTGGCTGCAGCTGGTGCCTTGACGTCAACTACTTCCTGGCGCTGAACCACAACCTGGACTTGGCCAAGGCGAGCCAGGTGCCCCGCTGGCGGGAATCGGATGTGTTCACCCCGCTGGAGCGGGACGTGCTGGAGTACGCCGAGGCCATGACCAACACCCCGACGACCGTCACCGACGAGCTATCGGCGAGCCTGCTGGCGCGGCTCGGGCCGGCGGCGCTGGTCGAGCTCACCGTGTTCATCGGCTCGGCCAACATGGCGAGCCGGGTCAACACGGCGCACGGCATCACGTCGCAGGGCTACTCCGATGCCTGCGAGATCCCGCTGGCCAAGAGTCCGCAAAAGTCCGGCGTAGCGTCGACGGCATGACCGAGGACCCGTTCGTCGCCCATCGCAGCCTGCTGTTCACGGTCGCCTACGAGATGCTCGGGTCGGCGGCCGACGCGGAGGACGTGGTGCAGGAGTCCTGGCTGCGGTGGGCCGGCGCCGACCGCTCGCAGGTGCGTGACCCGCGCGCCTACCTCGTCCGGGTCGTCACCAGGCAAGCGCTCAACCGGCTGCGGACCCTGTCGCGCCGCCGCGAGGACTACGTCGGCGAGTGGCTGCCGGAGCCGCTGCTGACCAGCCCCGATGTCGCCGAGGACGTGGAGCTCGCGGAAAGTGTCTCGATCGCGATGCTGACCGTGCTTGAAACGCTCGGGCCGGCGGAGCGGGCGGTGTTCGTGCTCCGCGAGGTCTTCGAGATGCCCTACGGCGAGGTCGCCGAGGCCATCGGGAAGCCCGCGGCCACGGTGCGGCAGATCGCGCGGCGGGCCCGCGAGCACGTGGCGGCCCGGCGGCCGCGGGTGCGGGTGAGCCCGTCAGAGCAGCAGGCCGTGGTGGAGCGTTTCCTGGCGGCGCTGCGAACCGGGCGGCTGGAGGAGCTGATGGAGGTCATGGCGCCGGATGTGGTCCTGATCGCCGACGGCGGCGGGCTCGCGGCCGCCGCGCTGGCCCCGGTTCACGGGTCCGAACTGGTGGCGAAGGTGCTCGCGCGCGCGAGTCAGTCCGCGTTCGCGTCGGCAACCGTGTGGCTCAACGGCGCGCCCGCGGGCCTGATCGAGGTCGGCGGCGAGCCCGCCGCGGTGAGCCTCGTCGTGGAGTACGGGCGGGTCACCCGGGTCTACCTGGTCAGAAACCCGCGAAAGCTGACGCGGCTCGACGAACCAGCCGACCTCGCCAGGTAAGCCAGCGTGGAGCAGGTTCAAGCTCCCTGGTAGCGCTGCGGCTCGCGCACCGGGCATGCTGGCGCTGTGACCAACGCGCCTGTCTACCGCAACCTGGCCGAGCTGCAGACCCCAGCGCCCTTGGTGGACGCCGCCATCTTGGCGGCCAACCTGGCGCGCATGGCAGAAGCGTGGCCCGGCGAGCGCCTGCGACCCCACGTCAAGGCCCACAAGTGCACCGAGCTTGCCAGGCACCAGCGCGGCAGCGGCCACCCCGGGTTCACCTGCGCCACCATCCGGGAGGTGGAGGGGATGGTGGCGGCCGGCCTTGGCCAGGACCTCCTCCTGGCCAACGAGGTGCTCGACGCATCCCGCCTGGGCGCGCTGGTGACGGCCGGGGCCCGGGTGACGGTGGCGGTGGACTCGCCTGCCACCGTGGACGCCGCCAAGCGGGCCGGGCTGCGCGAGGTCCTCATCGACGTCAACGTCGGCCTGCCCCGCTGTGGCTGCTCGCCCGACGACGCGGGCTCCCTTGCCGAGCTTGCCCGGGGCGCGGGCCTGGAAGTGCGGGGGGTGATGGGCTACGAGGGGCACACCATGATGGTGGGCGACCGGGCCGACCGGGCCCGCCAGGTGGCGGAAAGCATGGCCCTCCTTGAGCGGGCCCACGGCGCGGTGGGCGGCCCCGTGCGCTCGGCCGGCGGGACAGGCAGCTGGGACCTCAACGCCTCGGCCACCGAGCTGCAGGCCGGCTCCTACGCCCTGATGGACACCGCTTACGCCGCCATCGGATTGCCCTTCGGCCAGGCCCTGAGCATCCTGGCCACCGTGGTGTCGGTCAACCAGGGCGGGTGGGCGGTGGCCGACTGCGGGCTGAAGGCGCTCGGCATGGACCATGGCAACCCGTCGCTTTCCGACGGCTCGGCCGTGTGGTACTGCTCCGACGAGCACGTCGTCTTCTCCCCGCCAGCGGGAGGGTCGCTCCCCAAGGTGGGCGACCAGGTCCGGGTCCTGCCGGCCCACGTCGACCCCACCGTGGCCTACCACGAGCACCTGTACCTGGTGGAGGGCGACCGGGTCCGTGAGGCGTGGCCGGTGGACCTGCGGGGCTGGTGAGCCTGAGCAGGTCCTTGAGGCGTGGCCGGTAGACCTGCGGGGCTGGTGAGCCTGAGCGCCAGGCGCGGGGAACCTGAACGCGGCGGCACGCGGTTTCGCTAGGTTGCAGCGTCCATTGAGCCGGCGACTTCGTTAAGTGCGCGGATGCGCGGGTTCTCCCGGCTGGCGCACCAGACCAGGCCAAGCGGTAGCGGGGGCAGGTCTTCGATGGGGACGAGGGTTACATCGTCGCGGTTGAAGATGGGGACGGTGGAGCTGGTGGGGTGGACAATGCGCCCGCGGGCTACCAGCGAGAGGATCTCGTTGATCGTCTGGACGGGCTGGGTGCGGCGGATCGGGTGCCCAGCCGGGGTGCGCGGGGGAACGAGCAGGTCGTAGACCGCCGACGGGGTGGACGGCGGGAGCAGGGCGACCTCCTCATCGGCCAGGTCCTCGATGGAGACCGCCCGCTGCCGTGCGAGGCGGTGCGTGGCGGCAACGGCAAGCGCCCGCTCGTAGTGGGCGAACGCGGTGCCCGCGGTGAGATCTGGCTCGTCCACGGCAAGCCAGTTGCACAAAACGTCGATGTCACCCCGCCGTAGTGCCCGGTAGGCGTCGAAGGTCTCGACCTCCTGGAGGCGGACCTCACAGCCTGGGTAACGGGCCTGGAACGCGGCGATGAGCCGGCTGAGCGCCGGCCCCTCGGTGGTGAGAACGAAACCGACCCGCAGCAGCCCGCGGACGGCACCCGACAGCTCACTGGTCTGGGCCAGGGCCTGGTCCACGGCCGACAGCGCGGGCACGAGGCCGCGCTTGAGCGCCTCGCCCGCGGGCGTGAGGCGGACTCGGCGGCTGGTCCGGTCGAAGACCTTGACGCCGAGCCGGAACTCAAGGACTCGCACTGCCTCGCTCACCGTGGGCTGGGAGATGCCCAGGCGCTCGGCCGTCCGGCCGAAGTGCAGCTCGTCGGCAAGCACCAGGAAGATCCGCAGGTCGCGTAGTTCCACGTCGCGCCACATCAATCAGAGATTCTAATCAATCCGATCAGCGATTGTCCCTTGATCAGCCCCGCCCCGTTACTACAGGTTGGGAGAAGACAGCCGCCACAGCCAGAGACCAGGCGATCGCGAGCCGCGAAGGGGGAAGGGCGATGATTCTTGTCATTGGGGGCCGCAGCAAGGTTGGCGCCGCGCTGATCGGTGAGTTGCTTGGCCGGGGTGAGCAAGTCCGGGCACTCGTCCGCGCCGGTGAGCCCGCCGGCCACCGCGCTACGGCGGCCGAGGTCGTTACCGGTGACCTCGCTGACGAGGGCTCGCTGGTCACGGCGATGGCGGGGGTCGAGAAAGTATTCTTGCTCTCGAGCCCGCACCCCGACGCGGTCGGCTGGCACCGCAACGCCATCGACGCCGCCCGTCGGACACAGGTGCAACTGCTGGTGCGCAGCTCGATCCTTGGGGCTGACCGGGAGTCTCCGGCGGAGTTCATCAGCGCGCACACCACCTGCGACCGCTACCTCGAGGACTCCGGGCTCCCCTATGTGATCGTGCGCCCCAACCTGTTCCTGCAAAACATCCCAGAATCGACGATCCCCGCCATCGACGCGTCAGGGACCTTCTACGCCGACGCCGGCGAGGCACGCATCAGCATGGTCGACACCCGCGACGTCGCCGCCGTGGCCGCCCTCGCCCTGACCGAGCCCGGGTACGCCGGCGCCCACTTCGACGTCACCGGGCCGGAGGCGCTGTCCTACACCGATGTCGCCGCCAAGCTGACCAGCGTGCTTGGCCGCCGCATCAGCTACGTCGGCGCATCCGACGACGCGGTACGCCAAGCGCTCCTCGGTGCCGGGCTGACCACGTGGTTCGCCGGCGCGCTCGTCGGCCTGTACCAGGACTACCGCCGCTCGGGCACCGGCGGTTACGCCGCCCAGGTCACCGAGACCGTCAAGCGGCTCACCGGCCGCCCGGCGCGATCGCTTGATGACCTGCTCGGCGAGATCGCGCCAACCATCGCAGCTACTTAACTGAGGTACTGGCAGGACTCCGCACCGCGATCGCCATCATGCTCATTGCGGCCATCGGGCGCTGTAGGTGACGTCTCCCCCGACGTCGCGGGCCTGCAGTCCGGGGTGGTCCGGGTCGACGTTAAAAGCGAGGACGCGCCGCGGGTGGATCCGGATGATCTCCGGCGCCAAGTGGCCGCCGGTCCGCGGCTGGCCGGGCGGTGCCGTGACGGCCTCGGCGACGCCGCGGATCTCAAGGAACCGGACGCCGGCTGCCCCGTCTTCTGGCGCGGGCACGTCGTCGGCCACGAACGCCACGTGCGGGTTCGACCGGACGTTCTTGTACTTGGCGCTCCGCGCCATGTTCATCCCGGTGATGTCGATGGTGCCGAACTCCTTGTTGTAGCTGAAGCCGACGGGCTTGACCTGGGGGGTGCCGTCGAAGGCGATGGTGGCCAGCTGCCCGTGCCGCTGTGCGGAGAGGAAACGCTGCTCTGCCTCGGTGAGTGTCATAGCAGCGACGGTAAAACGTCAAGTGAAGTTCAAGTCAATGGCGGCCCGCCAGGTTCCGGTCCTGCCCTGCGCCAGTGAGCTGACCTTAGCGGCGAGAGTCCACGACCCGGGGGCCGGACCAGTCGCCGTAGCCGGGGTTGCCGAGCCGGGGCAGGTCCGGTGGCCGCTCGGCGGTCGCGGTGTCGATGAAGGCGGTCACCAGCGCGGTGTTGCCGTGCGCGCGCCACAAGAGCGCGCGGGTCGCCGGCGGCCAGCCGTGCAGGGGGACGAACACGACCGCCGGGTGGCCGTAGTGGGCGGGAAACGACGCGCCGGCCGGGAAGACGTTCTCGCGCCGGGCGACCAGCGCCAGCACCTCGGCGAAGGTGCGGGCGATGCCGCGGCGGGGGATGGGCCGCCCCTTCGGGGTGCGCGCCGGGTAGAGCGGGTTGACCAGCTCGCCGGTGAACGAGTCGGGGACCCCGAAGATCGCCTGGTCGGCGAGTTCCTCTACCGAGACCACGTCCCGCCCGGCCAGGGAGTGGCCGCGGGCGACGCCGAGAACCCAGTCCTCGCGGGATATCACCGGCCCTTGGACGAGTCCGGTTGGCGGCGGCTCCGCGCCGAACCGGCCAAGGAGCACGTCGACGCTCCCGTTCCGCAGGACGTCGTGATAGTCGCTCCCGGTGACGTCGATCGTGCCGACTTCGCAGGCCGGGAAGCGATCATGGAAGTCCGCGGCCAGCCGGGTGAACCCGGCGTCCTGGCAGTGGGTCAGGTACCCGACCGTCACCTTGCCTGCCAGCCCCCTGGCGGCCGACTTGGCGCGGCGCATCGAGGCGTGGAGGTCGTCGTAAACGCGGGTGAGATCCGCGTAGAGCTGCGCACCGATCGGGGTCAGCTCGACCCGGCGGGTGGTCCGCTCGAACAGGGACGCGCCCACTCGCGTCTCCATGCTCCGGACCAGCTGGCTGATCCGGGACGGCGAGACCCGCAAGCGCTCGGCGGCCCGCCCGAAGTGCAGCTCGTCGGCGGCGACCAGAAAGGCCCGCAACTCGGCCATTTCAATCACAGGAAAGAGTCTATTGATGAGCGCTGCTTAACAATAGTTGAGACGTTCGCCCTTTTTCTGCCGCCATGCTTCGGGTTCACTCGTACTACCCCAACCGGCAATCAAAGGATGGCTAATGGACGCTAGCGTCTGGATCCTCAACCTCGCCGTCCTGGCCCTGGTGCTGTCGACCGACCTGGGTCGCCGCAAGATCACCACCATGCGGCTGCTGCGCCCGGTCGTCGGCGTGGCCATCGTCATCCCCTTCTTCATCAAGGGCGCCGCTACCTCCGGGCACGGCCTGCTCCTCGAGGTCGCCGGGGTGGCGGCGGGAGCAGCACTCGGAGTCCTCGCCGCGACGCTGTTCCGTGTTACCTATGACAGCCAGGCGGGCCGCGCCGTTTCCTGGGCCGGCCTGCCCTATACCGCCGTGTGGATCGCGGTCACCGCTGGCCGCATCTACTTCACCTACGGCGCCAACCACCTCTTCACCGATCAGCTGGGGAGCTGGATGGCGGCTAACCAGGTCACGGTCGGCGCGCTGACCGACAGTTTCATCTTCGTGTCCCTGGCGATGCTGCTCGCCCGCACCACCATCCTGGCCGCCAGGGGCCGCGCCGCTACCTCCCGGGCAGCAGGCGCCACGGCCGCTGCCACCGTGGGCAGTCTCGACAGCGAGGTCAGCGCCGGGTGACACCTGAGCCGGAGTGCCGCGTCAACGCCGGCAGGCAATATCCACGAGACCGCACCGCCGCGAGGAGGCAACGCCGATGTTTTACCTGATCAACAAGCTCATCCGTAAACTGCGGCGCAAGGCACGCTGAAGCCAGGGCCGTACCGCCAGATAACTTGAGCCGGTGGTCCCAACCAGCTTTCATGACTTCTTCAATGGCTGCGCCAGCGTCGCGGGCGCCCTGATCGGGTTGCTTTTCGTGGCGGTCTCGATCTCCCCGGAGAAACTGACAGGGGATGAAGCTCGCGCCGAACACCAGGTGCGGGCGGCAGCAGCGTTCTCGGCGCTCGTCAACGTCCTGGTGATCGCGCTAGTGGGGCTGCTGCCTGGGGCCAGCCTCGGGGACGTGGGCATCATCTTGTCGGGCGCCGGGCTAGCCACCACATCCGCCCTCGTCATCGTGTTGTACCGGGAACACAAGGAGCAGATACGCCACGACGTCAGGATGCTCGCCATCCTTTGCGTCCTCTACGGCCTGCAGCTGGCCAACGCCGTGCAGCTGGACCGGTTTCCCAGTAGCGTCAGCGGAATCGACCGCCAGGGCGGGCTGGCCATCTTGTTCTTCCTCTTCGGCATCGCCAGGTCATGGCAACTTGTCGGCGCGCGCGCCATCGGCCTGGCGTCGGCCGTGACCACGGTGATCCAGCGGCCATCCAGCCAGAGCCCGACCCGAGGCGGAGGCGATGCCACGGCAGGAGGCGAGGCCGGCCACGAGCCAGGTGCCCCGTAGGGCCGACGGCGGCGCCCGGCGGTCTCGCGGACGCGCGGGCTCGCCTCGGCGCGCCCGTTTCCCGGGACTCCGGTTCGGTGATCCGCGAGGCAGGGACTAGTAGGCGCGGCCGAAGATCGCGAGGCGGGGACTACTAGGCGCGGCCGAAGATCGCGAGGCGGGGACTAGTAGGCGCGGCCGAAGATGACCCGCTTGCCGTAGGCGGACGGGAGGTCGCAGCGGATGCAGGGGCCGGATTCCGGTGGGCCGTCCAGGGGGATGCAGCGCACCGTGGCCGAGGTCGCTGCCTTGATCTCCTCCTCGCATTCCGGCGTGCCGCAGTGGAACGCGCGGGCCCAGCCGGTGGCCACCGCCGCGGTGAAGTCGTCCCACTCGTCGGTCGTGACCGTGTGCTCGTCCCGGAATCTGGTGGCCCGTTCGAGTAGGAAGTCCTGGAACGCGTCCAGTTCGTCGGTCAGGCGGGCGGGAGCGCCGTCCAGGGAAATGGACTCCTTGGTGCCGCCCAGGCGGCGGGCCATGACCGCGCTGCCAGCGGCCAGGTCGCGGGGGCCTAGCTCCAGCCTGATCGGGACGCCGCGCAGTTCCCACTCGTTGAACTTGAATCCTGGCGACAGTTGGGGCCGGCTGTCCACGTGCGCGCGGATGCCCGCGCTCGCCAGGCGCTGGGCCAGGGCCGTCGCGGCCGGGGTGACCTCGGCGGCCTGCTCGCCGCGGCCGATCGGGACGATGACCACCTGGTAAGGCGCGACCCTGGGCGGCAGCACCAGGCCCTTGTCGTCGCCGTGGGTCATGATCACGGCGCCGATCATGCGGGTGGTCATGCCGAACGAGGTGGTGTGCGCGTAGGTGAGCTGGCCGTCTTCGCCGGTGTACTGGATGTTGGAGGCGCGGGCGAAGTTCGTGCCCAGGTAGTGCGAAGTGCCGGCCTGCAGCGCCCGGCCGTCGCGCATCATCGCCTCGATGGTGAACGTGCGGACCGCGCCTGCGAATCGCTCACCCGGCGTCTTCTCGCCCTCGACGACCGGCAGGGCGGCCAGCTCGCGGGCGGTGCGCGTGTAGATCTCCTGCAGCGCGAGCATGGTCTCGCGCATCGCGCCGGCCTCGTCCGCGTAGGCGGTGTGGCCCTCCTGCCAGAGGAACTCGGTCGTGCGCAGGAACATCCGCGGCCGCAGCTCCCAGCGGACCACGTTCGCCCACTGGTTGAGCAGCATCGGCAGGTCGCGGTGCGAGCTGATCCACTTGCTCATGAACTCGCCGATGATCGTCTCGGAAGTGGGCCGGACGATGAGCGGCTCCTCGAGTTCCTTGCCGCCCGCGTGGGTTACCACCGCGAGCTCGGGGGCGAATCCCTCCACGTGCTCCGCCTCACGCTGCAGGTAGCTCTGCGGGATGAGCAGCGGGAAGTACGCGTTCTGGTGCCCGGTCTCCTTGATCCGCCTGTCCAGGTCGGACTGCAGCAGCTCCCAGATCCGGTACCCGTACGGTCGGATGACCATCGTGCCCCTGGCCGGGCCGCGGTCCACCAGTTCCGCCTTGAGTACCAGTTCGTTGTACCAGGCGGAGAAGTCTTCGCTCTGCGGCGTCACTCCGCGTTCGTCTCGAGCCACACCACGAGGTTAGTGCAGTCTTCCCCCGGGGGGGCGACCCCCCGTACCCCCCGATGTCCGGCAGGGCAGGGCCGATGGCAAAAACCGCCATCATATCGGCCCCGCCCTGCCGGACGAAGAGCTGCGTGTCGGGGCACGTAGTAAGGCGCCTGGGGCGGCCGTGCTGCCTGGGCTCGCGTGCCAGAGGGTACGGGGCGGGTGCTTGATGCTGCCGCCAGGGCCGCCGGTCTCAGCGTACGGGGAAAGGGTGAAGCCGTTGGCGAAGACGACCGGGCGGGTGGCGTCACCGGAGTCCACCTGGTCCGCCGCGTCGGCCTGGCTTGCGGAGCCGGCGGCAGAGCCGCGGCCGGCGAGGCGCGCCAGCTGGGCGCCCGGGCCCGCGTCGCCCGCCGCCATCGCGGCGTGCACGGCCGCCATGCCGCCGGATACCCGGATCTCTTCGAGTGCGGGCAGGTCCCAGCATTCGGTCGCGTTAACCGTGACCGCCATCGGGCCCGCGCCGGCGCGGCGGACCCGGCCACGGACGAGCAGCAGCCAGGAGGCGAAGACCCTGGCCGCGCAGCGGTCCTGCACCGACTCGAAGAACGCCAGGTCCACGAGGCCGGCCGCGTCGTCAAGCGAGGCGAAGATGATCCGCTGGCCGGACCGGACCGCCGGCGTCTGCGTCGCCACCTTGGCCCCCGCGACCAGGATCGTTTCTCCGTTCTCGCGGTCGGCTAGCCCCGTTGAGCGGACCACGTCAAGGCCGGCGAGCAGGTCGGCGTAGAAGTGCAGGACGTGCTGGCTGAGCTCGAAGCCGAGGATGTCAAGCTCGGCTTCGACGCGCTCGGTCAGGTCAAGCTCGCGGAGCTCGCCTGCCGGGACGAGGTCCGCCATGCCATCGGCCTCCTCGGCGCCGGCCTCGGCGAACAGGTCGAGTGCGGCGGGCGGCCCGTGCCGGGCCGGGTTGGACTGCCTGGCGAGCACCCCGACCCGGGCAAGCAGGTCCCGCCGGGAGGGGCGCGGCGGAGCGATGTCTGAGGCGGACGCAATGTCCGGGGTGGGAGCAGAAAGCCATGGGGGCTCCGGCGAAACTGGAAAGGATGACGATGCCGGGGAATGGGGAGCCACCCGGCAGTTAGGTGCCCCCGGGGAGCCGGGGGCGGGAGTGTAAAGGGAGTCGAGGGCGCCGATGAGGACCAGGCGTTCCGCGACCGGGCGGGAGACTCCGGCGCGGTTCCAGAAGTCGCGCAGGCTGGTGTAGGGCTGGCCGGAGACTATGCGGGCGATCTCGGCGTCGCTGATGCCTTTTACCTCGCGCAGGGAGCAGCGGATCGCCTGCGGGGGCGCGGCGGGCGCCTGGGTCTTGCGGCCGGGGAACCGGAGCGCCTGGAGCGGGCCGGTGGACTCAAGGAACCTGCGGGCGGGAACCGGGCCGTGAGATACCGGGGTGGGCCGGGCAGCCCGGGGCGGGGAATGGGGCGGCGGCGAGGCAGCCGAAGTCGTTCGGGATGATGGGGTTTCTGCCTTCCAGTCGGACGATGAGGCGTTGACGTCTACCGGGAGGACCTGGACACCGGACAGGCGGGCGTCGGCGATGATGACGCGCTTGGGGTACATGCCGGGATCGTGGGTGAGCACCCCGGCGTAGAAGGCGGCCGGGTGATGGCGCCTGAGCCACGCCGACTGGTAGACGGGGATCGCGAACGCGGCGGCGTGGGCCTTGCAGAAGCCGAAGCCGCCGAACGCGGCGACCACCTGCCAGACCCGCTCGACCGTCGCCGGGTCGAAGCCGCGGGCCAGGGCCTGGGCGCGGAACCACGGGGCGGTGCGCTCCGGGCCGCCCTCCTTCGACAGGTGGCGGCGGACCAGGTCCGCCTCTGCCAGGCCGCAGCCGGTCATCACGTCGATGATCCGCAGCACCTGCTCGTGGAAGACCACCACTCCCCCGGTCTCCCGCAGCGCCCTTTCGAGTTTCTCGTGCGGGTAGCGCGGCTCGGCCAGGCCGTGCCTGGTGCGCAGGAACGGGCCGATCATGTCGGAGTTGACCGGGCCTGGGCGGAACAGGGAGATGTCGACGATGAGGTCGGCGACGTCGCGGGGCGCCAGCTTCTTCACCAGCTCGCGCTGGCCGGGTGACTCGATCTGGAAGCAGCCGATCGTTTCTGACCGGCCGATCATCGCGTAGGTGGCCGGGTCGTCGCGGCGCATCGCGTCGATGTCGATGCGCTCGCTTTCCGTGCGCTCGATCTCGGTGAGCGCGTGTGCCATCGCGGACTGCATGCGGACGCCGAGCACGTCCAGCTTGATCACCCCGGCGATCTCCGCGTCGTCCTTGTCCAGCTGGCTGAGCGGGAAGCCCTCGGCGCTTTCCTGGACGGCGGTGCGGTCGAGCAGGGTCTTATCGGACAGGAGCACGCCGCACGGGTGCATGGCGACGTGCCGCGGCAGGCCGTCAAGCTGCTGCGCGATGCTGAATATGGTCGCTAGCTGATTGCTATTGAGCCTCGATCGGCGCAGTTCAGGTAGCTCGGTCAGTGCCGCCGTGATGTGCTTCGCGCGGATGTGCGGGAAGGACTTCGCGATCGCGCCGATCTCGTCGGGCGGCAGGGACATCGCGGCGGCGACGTCCCTGATCGCGCTGCGCGCCCGGTAGGTCTCCATCATGCAGACGCAGGCGGTGCGCTCGCTTCCGTAGCGGCCGAAGATGATCCGGTACGCGTCGAGGCGGCGGGCCGACTCCACGTCCAGGTCGATGTCCGGGAGCGTGTTCCTTATCGGGGACAGGAACCGCTCCATGAGCAGGTCGTGCTCGAGCGGGTCGATCGCGCTGATGCCGAGCAGGTGGTTGACGAAGCTGCCCGCGCCTGAGCCCCTGATCGCGCAGCGGATGCCGGCGTGCCTGACCCTCATCGCGACGTCGGCCACCGTGAGGAAGTAGGCGGCCATGCCGGTTTGCGCGATGATGTCAAGCTCGTGGTCGAGACGCTCGCGGGCGTTCTCCGCGGCCCGCAGGCGGCTGACGCCGCGCGGGCGGCTCGCGGCGCTCGCCGTACGGTAGCGGCCGTGCAGTATCGCGCGCTCGCACCTTTCCCTTAGCTCCTTGTGCTGGTCGTACGCGGTGCCCTCGGTCTCTGGCAGGTGCCTGGAGCCGACGCCGAGGTCGCGGGCCGGGTCGAGGAGGCACCGCCTGGTGAGCTCATCGGTCTCGCCGAGCAGCAGGGTGGCGGCGCTTGCCGTGCCAGGCCCTGTCATCGCGGCGGCGACCCGCTTCGCGATGGCGGTCATGTCTTCCTGGCTGGCGAGGTAGGCGCGGCCGTTGTGCGTTACCAGCCTGGGCGAGCCGAGCGGGACGAGGTGCCGCGCGGCGTCGAGCACCTGGGCGGTCAGGCTGTCGAGCGGGTCCAGGTAGCGGACCGCGTTGGTAAGCACGGCCGGGGTCCTGCTGTCGCGGGCGAGCTCGGCCAGCCGGGCGGCGCGGAACGTCGACTTGTGGTCCAGGTGATCGACGACCTCGATGACGGTGTCCACGTTCTGGCGCCAGCGGTCTAGTGCGCGCCTGGCCAGGTCTTGGCGGCGGGCGGCGACCGCCCGGCCGACGTCGCTTGCCGGGCCGAGCAGCATGACCAGGCCGGCCGCGTGCTCGGCGATCAGGTCGCGGGTGACGGCGGGGACATCGTCGGCCGCCGCTTCTGCTGACGCGTGGGCGGCGGAGACCAGGCGGCACAGCGAGGCCCACCCCTGGCGGCCGGCCGCGAGCAGCGTCACCCTGCTTGTCCCGTTGTTGCTTGTCCCGTTGTTGCTTGTCCCGGCGTCCGTGCGCAGTCCCAGGTCGGCGCCGAGCAGCGGCTTGATCCCCGCGTCGGCGCAGGCCTGGACGTGCTTGAACGCGCCGTAGAGGCCGTCGCGGTCGGTCAGCGCGAGCGCGGACATGCCGAGGCTGGCCGCCCGGGCGGCCAGCGCATGTGGAGTCGCGGTGCCGTAGCGCAGCGAGAAAGAGGACGCGACGTGCAGGTGCGCGAACTCCGCGGGCCCCGCCATCAGTCGGCGATCCTGCGCAGCGTCCAGGTGCCCGCGGCGATGTCCCGGCGCAGCTCGTAGGTGCCCGACGGCTGGCCACGGCCCGTCGACGCCTCGACCCGCCAGAACTGGAGCTCGGGCTGCTCGGGGACCGGGGCGGACTCCCGCCACCAGTCACGGTTGACCATCCAGTGCTCCTGCACCGCGATGACCGCGTACCGCCGGCCCCGCCACGCGAACCTGACCGGACGGCCGTCTTCCCTCGTCTGGACCTCAACCGGTTCCCCGTACACCCTGCCCATGCGCTGCCCTGCACTTCCCACGCAAGCCGTCGGCACCGCGTGGCGTGACTCGCGCGGGGCCTGGCCGCCCGGGGGAAGACGGGCGTAACCATACATATTCGCCCGACCCGGCGAACCCAACTGTAGGATCGAATATAGGTTCACTCGAACGTATGGTCAAATATCACCGGTCACACTGGCCACTTTAACTGTCAGTAATCACGGGATAAACCAGCATATATCCGCACATTTCGGGCGTGGCGGTAACAGGCTAGCGGGACGCAGGCTCGCGGATCTTGTCCAGGATCTCGTCCGCGCCGCGCTCTCGCAGTGCCGCGGCGAGCACTGCGCCGGTCGCCTGCGGGTCTGTGCCGGTGACGGTGCCGGTCACCCGCTTGAGCCCGTCCAGGGAGGTGACCTGGGCGCTGAGGGACAGCACGCCGTCGCGGCGGACCGCGAGCGCGCCGACGGGGACCGAGCAGCCGCCGTGCAACTGCGCCAGCAGCGCGCGCTCCGCACGCACCGCGGCGTCAGCGTCCGGGTCCCCGAACGCGTTCAGCATCTCAAGCAGCTCCCGGTCACCGGCCCGGACCTGGACGGCCAGCGCGCCCTGGCCGGGCGACGGCGGGAACAGCGCCGGGTCAAGCAGCTCGGTGATCGAGTCATCCAGGCCGAGCCGACGCAGCCCCGATGCCGCGAGGATCACCGCGTCCAGCCCTGATTTCAGCTTCGCCAGCCGGGGCGGGACGTTGCCGCGGATCGGCACGACCTCAAGGTCCGGGCGCAGCGCCTTCAGCTGCGCGACCCTACGCGCCGACCCGGTTCCGACCCGCGCGCCGGGGCGCAGGCCCGACAGTGTCGACCCGCACAGCGCGTCCAAGGGGTCCGCCCGGGGCGGCGTCACCGCGAGCACGAGCCCATCCGGCGGGGCGGTCGGGAGGTCCTTCAGCGAGTGGACGGCGACATCGACCCGCCCGGCGAGAAGCTCTTCCTCCAACCGGGAGGTGAACACTCCGCCCTCGCCGCCGCCGAGGGCCCGCACCGGCGTCTTGCGGTCCTTGTCCCCGTCGGTCATCACCGACCTGGCCTTGAACCCCACCACCGGGCACGAGCCCAGGTGGGAGATCAACTCCTGCACCATGACCTGTGCGAGCCGGCTGCCACGTGCCCCGACGATGACGGTTTCCACCCAGCCGACCCTACCGGACACGTACCTCAGCCACCCGTGAACGCCGGGTTCCTAGGTGAGTGCTCGGCGGGCCGCACACGGCGGTGCTGGCCGCCGGCGCGGGAACGTGCCAGGCAGCTTCAGTTCCTGAGGGATGACGGAAGCCCGAACCTGGGCAAGACCGCCGGATCAAAGCGTGTCATCGCCGAGACCTGAGGGCCGGACAGGGTGAGGACCATCAGCCCGACCGTGTAGTACCTGCCGGTGTCCGGGTCGCGGGCATAGAAGCCGAACGCGGGCTGGCCGTTCGCCCTGGCCGGGATGAGCCGGGCGGTCCAGCCGGGGCGGAACGCCGTGGCGGTGAGGAACGCGGCGGCGAGCTCGCGGCCCTGGTACTCCAGCGGCAGCGGCGGCATGGTCAGCCAGACGTCCTCGGTCATCATCGCGATGATGGCGCCCACGTCGGCCGACTCGAACGCCGTGGTCAGCCGTTCCACGAGTTCCTGCTCGGCCTGCGAGCCAGGTGGCGGCGCGGGCAGCTGCGCTGAGGGCCGGTGCCGTTCGAGCGCCGCGCGAGCGCGCTTGAGCGCGCTGGTGACCGACTCCTCGCTCACGTCCAGGATGCGGGCCGCCTCACCGGCGTGGAAGCCGAGCACGTCGCGGAGCAGTACCGCGGCCCGCTGCCGTGGCGGCAGCAGCTGCAGGGCGGTGACGAAGGCAAGCGAGATCGACTCCCTGGACTCGTACCTGGCCTCCGGGCCAGGCGTGCTGTCGGCGATGCCGGTGAGCAGGTCATCCGGATAGGGCTCCAGCCACAGCACCTCGCCGAGCCGGGTCGGCTCCGGCGGCGTCAGCCCGTCCGGTGGCGGGGTGACCAGCGCTGGGCGCCGGCGGGCCGACCGGAGCGCGTCCATGCACCGGCTCGTAGCTACCCGGTACAGCCAGGTCCGGATCGACGCGCGCCCCTCGAAGGCGGGCAGGCCCTGCCAGGCCGACAGCAAGGTCTCCTGCAGCGCGTCCTCGGCGTCTGCCACCGACCCGAGCAGCCGGTAGCAGTGCACCTGCAGTTCACGCCGGTACGGGTCGACAAGCCGGGCGAAAGCGTCGGCATCGCCCGCCTGGGCCCGGTCAAGCAGATCGATCGTCACCGTGCAGCCTCCGCTCAGGTCCAGTACAGACGATCGCGCGGCAAGGAACTGGGCGGGCGGCAGCCGCCCACTTTCGGCAGCCGACGGCCGTCTCCACCAGCAGTACACCACGTACCAAAATCGATAAGGAGAATCAAGATGTCCACACCGAACGAACCACCGGCCGTCACCGTCGTCCGCGCGCACGTCGACGCCTGGAGCAACCACGACTACGACACCGCGCGCACCGGCCTGGCGCCGGGCGTGCACGTCACCGCGATCACCACCATGCCGTTCCCGCCGCCCACCGACCTGACCGGCGCCGATGAATACATGACCGGCCTGATCCAGTTCGCGCAGGCCGTCGTGCCCGGCAGCGCACGGATCATCGCCAGCACCGGCGATGACCGCAACGCGCTAATCATGCTGACCGTCGAGGCCGACTTCGGCGCCGGGAAGGTGACCTTGCCGGGCTCCCGGCTCTACCTTCTCGACGACGACAGCAAGATCAAGTCCGAGCACGTCGTCTTCTACGCAGCTCACTAGCGAGCCGGCGGCGGCCGGGGACGCACCCCGGCCGCCGCGGTCACCGGACCAGGCCCGCATCGGCGGCGACGGCGAGTCCGTTAGGGCCGGCCGCTGGCGCGGCGGCCGGTGCCGCGGCCAGGAGGGTGGCCTCGATGCTGGACCACGGCAGGCCTGGCGGCAGGAAAGAAGGCGGACC
>CAVXAB010000024.1:0-144555 GCA_963759545.1 uncultured Actinomycetota bacterium | reverse complement strand
ACCACGTCGCTCAGCCAGTCGGGCACCGCCATCCTGGCCCGCTGACCAGCGCGCCCTGCGCTAACGCTCCGCACAGGATCAAAGGCTAGAGATAAAAGCTAAAGATCGATAACTCCGAACGGAAGCATGCTGCGCGCGTCCCGCACGCGCTTCCTCCCCTCGCGCTGAGGCATGGCACGGGCGCCGCCGGGCCTGACCAGGGGATCTGTGCCCGGCGCGGGCAGCCATGTCCCGTACCGTATATTTCCCTTCTTGTCCCCGGCGGGTGCGCTGGCCGCGTCCTGTAGAAAGAGGGCCATGAAAATCCTCGTCAGGGTCCTGGTGACCGCGGTGGCCCTCGCCGTCGCGGCCTGGGTGGTCCCGGAATCCACACGGAGCAGTGGACCCTCCACGGCACTTCCGCCGTCTCCAACGACGCGTCGGTCGCCAAGACGCTGATCATCGTCGCGGTGATCTTCGGCTTGATCAACGCCATCATCAAGCCGATCATCAAGGCCGTCGGCTGCGCGTTCTACGTCCTCACCCTCGGCTTGATCGCGATTGTCGTCAATGGCGCACTGCTGTACCTCGCCAGCTACATCGCCTACGACAAGCTGCACCAGCCGTTCCACGTCACCTCGTTTCTCGCCGCCGTCGAAGGCGCGCTCATCGTCGGCGTCGTGACCTGGGTGGCGCACCTCATCCTGCGCGACGAGGACTAAGTTTCCCCGGGGGATGCCCCCCGGTGACCCCCCCAAGCATGGCGGGGGCTCGTTTCCCCCGGGGGGATGACCCCCCCGGTGACCCCCCTAAGCATGGCGGGGGCTTCGCCCCCCATTGCCCCCCCACGGGGGGACTCGCAGAAAGCGCTCGCCCCCCGCGCTGTGGTTGCTGTTAGAGCCTGGTGGTTGCTGTCTTCAGGCGCTGCATAAACCGCGGCACCTGCGGCTTCGCCGCGCTGCTAAGGTCATAGACTTAACCGCCTATACACTCTTGATGCGCCGCCATTCGCGCAGTCAATCCATCCACGTTTCTGGAGTCACGCCGCCGTGAAGACCGATGTCGAAGAGCTGAGCCCGACCCGTGTCCGGCTGAGCGTCGAGGTTTCCTTCGAGGAGCTCAAGCCGAGCCTCGACAAGGCTTACAAAGAGGTGGCGCAGCAGGCGCGCATCCCCGGGTTCCGCCCGGGCAAGGTTCCGCCGCGCGTCATCGACATGCGGATCGGCCGCGGTGCGGTGCTGACCGAGGCGGTGAACGACGCGCTGCCCGAGTTCTACACCAAGGCCGTGCAGGAGGCCGAGGTGTTCGCCCTGGGCCAGCCCGACGTGGAGATCACCCAGCTCGACGACGGCAAGGACCTGACGTTCACCGCCGAGGTCGAGGTCAGGCCGAAGTTCGAGATTCCCGACCTCACCACGCTCAGCGTCACCGTCGACAACGCCGAGGTCACCGACGAGGACGTCGATGAGTACCTGAACAACCTGCGCGAGCGCTTCGCCAGCCTCAAGACCGCGCAGCGCCCGGCGGAGGACGGCGACTACGCGACGATCGACCTGTCCGCGAGCGTGGACGGCGAGCTCGTCGAGGACGCCCAGGCGACCAGCCAGTCGTACCAGCTCGGCAGCGGCACGATGCTCGACGGCCTGGACGACGCGCTGGCCGGCCTGTCCGCTGGCGACTCCACGACGTTCAAGAGCGAGCTGGCCGGCGGCGCGGCCGAGGGCCAGGAAGCCGACATCACGGTGACCGTGCAGGCCGTCAAGGTCAAGGAGCTCCCCGAGCTCGACGACGACTTCGCGCAGCTCGCGAGCGAGTTCGACACCCTGGACGAGCTGAAGGAAGACACCCGCAAGCAGCTTGAGCGGGTCAAGAAGCTCCAGCAGACCACGCAGGCCAGGGACAAGTCCGTCGAGACGCTTGTGGACGCCATCGACATCCCGCTGCCAGAGAAGTTCGTCGAGCACGAGTTGCACCACGCGCACGAGAACATCGACAACCAGCTCGCCCAGATGCGGATGTCGAAGGAGGACTACCTCTCGTCGATCGAGAAGACGGAGGAGGAGTTCGACGCCGACCTGGTCGAGCAGTCGCAGCGGAGCGTGAAGACCAGCTTCGTACTCGACGAGCTCTCGCGCGCGGAGAACCTGAGCGTGAACCAGGCCGAGCTGTCCTACTTCGTCGCCGACCAGGCGCAGCGGATGGGCGTCAGCCCTGACTACTTCGCGCAGCAGCTGGTGCAGAACAACCAGATCAACGTCGCGGTGACCGAGGTGCTGCGCGGCAAGGCCGCCACGATCGTCGCGGAGCGGGTCGCGGTCACCGACGAGGCGGGCAACGCGGTCGACGTCAAGGCCCAGATCGAGGCGCTCAACGCCGACGTGGACGCGATGCTCGCCGCCCAGGCCGAGGCGCAGGCGGGGGCCGAGGGCGACATCGCCGTGGATGACCTGTCGATCGACGTGGCAGGCACCATCGAGGCCGAGGACGAGGCGGAGGCCGAGGCCGCCGCTGACGCCGTTGTCGAGGCCGAGACCATTGTCGAGGCCGAGGCCGTCGCCGAGGAAGTCGTCGCGCAAGCCATCGAGGAAGACGACTCCGTCGCCGAGGCCACCGACGAGGACGAGGCCTAGCCAGGGCTTCACGGCGCGCGTAGCCAGGGCAGTGCACTGCCCTGGCTACGCGCGTTCTTGTTTGCGTGCGCCGTGCCGGTCAAACCGTTCCGCGACCTGGCTTACTCCCTCCCGCCACGCGCATCCGCACCGCGGGCGCCCGAAACGGCACTTTGCCGCAATTGTCGGATTAGTTCTTCAATGCGTAACACCCAGCCCGCAACGCGGTGCCGTAACGGTGCGCCGAAAGCGAACAGGTGGGTACGGCGGACCCAGTTACTCCCCACTGGCGTTAATGTCCATTGAACGACACCCGAAGTGATCGGAGCAGGTGACCACGTGACAGAGCTAGTCCAGCCAGTTGCCAGGACGGCTACCCCTGACGCCCCCGTGATTCCAGGGGACCTGCTGTTCCAGCGGCTGCTGCGGAACCGCATCATCTTCCTCGGCCAGCAGGTCGACGATGACATCGCGAACCGGATCGCCGCCGAGATGCTGCTGCTTTCCGCCGAGGACCCGCAGCGCGACATCAACGTTTACATCAACTCCCCGGGCGGCTCGGTCTACGCGGGCCTGGCGATCTACGACGTGATGCAGTTCGTGCCCAACGACGTGGCCACGTACGCGATGGGCATGGCCGCGAGCATGGGGCAGTTCCTGCTCACGGCCGGCACTCCGGGCAAGCGTTACGCCATGCCGAACTCCACGATCCTGATGCACCAGCCGTCCGGCGGCATCGGCGGCACCGCCACCGACATCAAGATCCAGGCCGAGCAGATGCGCTTCGTCAAGAAGACGCTGTCGGAGCTCACGGCGCGGCACACCGGCCAGCCCCTGGAGAAGATCCTCAAGGACGCCGACCGCGACCACTGGTACACGGCGCAGGAGGCCAAGGAGTACGGCTTCGTGGACCATGTGGTCAGCAGCGCCCAGGAGACCCCGACCGGCACGGTCGCCGCCCCCTGACGGCCGCCGCGCCCCGCCAACTCCGCAGCCCCAACTCCGCAGACAGGGAGAAGCCGAACGTGACACAGTACCCATCGTCCAGGTACGTGCTGCCGTCCTTCGTCGAGCGAACCTCGTACGGGATCAAGGAGATGAACCCGTACAACAAGCTCTTCGAGGAACGCATCATCTTCCTAGGCGTCCAGATCGACGACGCGAGCGCCAACGATGTCATGGCCCAGCTGCTCACGCTTGAGGCCATCGACCCGGATCGCGAGATCACGATGTACATCAACTCGCCCGGCGGGTCGATGACCTCGATGATGGCGATCTACGACACCATGCAGTTCATTCAGCCGGAGATCACCACCTGCTGCATCGGCCAGGCGGCCAGCGCGGCGGCGGTGCTGCTCGCGGCGGGCACCAAGGGCAAGCGCATCGCCCTGCCGAACTCGCGGATCCTGATCCACCAGCCGGCCACCGAGGGCGGCTACGGCCAGGCGAGCGACATGGAGATCCAGGCCGACGAGATCGACCGGATGCGCAAGGCCATGGAGACCATCCTTGCCAGGCACACCGGCAGGCCGGAAGAGGAGATCGAGCGCGACATCGAGCGCGACAAGTTCCTGAGCGCGGCCGCGGCCAAGGATTACGGCCTCATCGACGAGGTGCTGACGGCACTCAAGCGGGGGCAGACCGCCGCCGTGCCTGTAGCCTCTTAAAGCGGGACGGGTCTTACCCCTTCCCTCGTGGGCGGGTGGAAGATGCTGGGGTTTGACTGGTCCGTCGGGGCCCGTGAGGCCCTCGGCCCGGGGCAGGGTGCCCAGGTACCGGTACTGTCTTTAAGTGGGAAGTGGCTTGCCTCTTCCCTCCTGGGCCGCTGAGGGGGTTTGATTGGTCCATCGGACTCCACAAGGCGGTACCGTCAAATAGCAAACGGTTGACGGCATGGCGGGACATGCCCGCCACGCCGGGCCGAATTAGGCCCGGCGTCGGCGGCCCCATGTAAAGGAGAAACTGGGTGGCACGCATCGGTGACGGTGGCGACCTGCTGAAGTGTTCGTTCTGCGGAAAGAGCCAGAAGCAGGTAAAGAAGCTCATCGCCGGCCCAGGTGTGTACATCTGCGACGAGTGCATCGATCTCTGCAACGAGATCATCGAGGAAGAGCTCTCCGAGCCCGACGGCATCAAGTGGGACAGCCTGCCGAAGCCGCGGGAGATCTACGAGTTCCTCGACGCCTACGTCATCGGCCAGGACGCGGCCAAGAAGGCTCTCTCCGTCGCGGTGTACAACCACTACAAGCGGATACAGAGCGGTGGTGAGCGCGCGGGCGACGAGACGGTGGAGCTGGCGAAGTCCAACATCCTGCTCCTCGGCCCGACGGGCTCAGGCAAGACCCTGCTCGCCCAGACGCTGGCGCGACTGCTGAACGTGCCGTTCGCGATCGCCGACGCCACCGCCCTCACTGAGGCGGGCTACGTCGGCGAGGACGTCGAGAACATCCTGCTCAAGCTGATCCAGGCCGCCGACTACGACGTCAAGAAGGCCGAGACAGGGATCATCTACATCGACGAGATCGACAAGATCGCCCGCAAGAGCGAGAACCCGTCGATCACGCGGGACGTCTCGGGCGAGGGCGTGCAGCAGGCGCTGCTCAAGATCCTTGAGGGCACCACCGCGAGCGTCCCGCCGCAGGGCGGCCGCAAGCACCCGCACCAGGAGTTCATCCAGATCGACACCACGAACGTGCTGTTCATCTGCGGCGGCGCGTTCGCTGGCCTCGAGAAGATCATCGAGCAGCGCTCCGGCTCCAACGGCATCGGCTTCAACTCCGTGCTGCGCGTCCGCGCCAAGAACGTCACCCAGGACACCTTCGCCGACGTGATGCCCGAGGACCTGCTGAAGTTCGGCATGATCCCCGAGTTCGTCGGCCGCCTCCCGGTGATCACCAGCGTGCACAACCTGGACCGCGAGGCGCTGATCGAGATCCTTACCGTCCCGCGCAACGCCTTCGTCAAGCAGTACAAGCGGCTGCTTGAGCTGGACGGCGTGGACCTGGAATTCACCTCGGACGCCGTCGAGGCGATCGCGGACCAGGCCCTGTTGCGCGGCACCGGCGCCCGCGGCCTGCGCGCGATCATGGAGGAAGTCCTCCAGTCGGTGATGTTCGAGGTGCCCTCGCGCAAGGACGTCGAGCGCGTCGTCATCACCCGCGAGGCGGTCCTGGAGAACGTCAACCCGACCCTGGTACCGCGCGACGTCTCCCGCCGCACGCCCAGGGAAAAGTCGGCCTGATACGCGGATATCCCCAGGGGGACGACCCTCCGCACCCCCCGTGCCTGCGCGGCCCGTGCCTGCCCGCGCAGGCAAAAGCGGTCGTTACATACCGCTATGGTTAACGGCCACTTTGCCGGTATTGCCGCTCCCGTCGGCCGTGCCCCTATAACCTCGGTGGGGTACTGCAAGGATCACGATGGGGAATGAGCGCGCACATGAGCGGCTGGGACGTGTCCTCCACGCCTACATGGGGTCCGGAAGACGGGCCTGAAGACACCCAAGCCTTCACGGGCCACGACGTCGGCGGCCATGAATTTGGCCGCGGGGGACCGAGTTCCCCCGCCGCGGGCTTCCCTGAGGCAGGCGGCGGCTTCCCTGGGGAGGGTCAGGCGGGCGGGCCGCCGTCCGAGTTCTTCGGCCAGGAGTACGGCCAGGACCAGGAACCCGGCCCGGGAGGTTACCCGCAGCGCACGCCCGGCGGCAGCTTCCAGAACCTGCCCCGCCGCGAGTCACGCGGCAGGCATTCGTCCGCACCGGGCGGCGCCTACGGCCAGGACAACGGCTTCGGCTCGGACAACGGCTTCGGGCAGGAGGGCGCCTACGGCCACGACGGCGCCTACGGCCAGGAGGGCGCGTACGGGCAGGACGGTGCCTTCGGCGGGCAGGACGGTGCCTTCGGCGGACACGACGGTGCCTTCGGCGGCCGCGACGGTGCCCCCGGCGGCCGGGACGGCGCCTTCGGCCAGGAGAACGGCTACGGCCAGGACAGCGCCTACGGCCAGGACAGCGCCTACGGCCAGGGCTGGGGCGGTGCCGCCGACCAGGCCGATAACTGGGGGCCTGGCGGACAGGACAATGACGGCGGCTGGGGACAGGCCGCCGGGCGGCCTGCCGCGCCCTGGGACGAGCGCCCGCAGCAGGACGCGGGTTACCCCGCCCAAGACGGCCAGGAGTTCGGCCAGCAGGAGTTCGGCCAGCAGGAGTTCGGCCGCCAGGACTACACGCGCCAGGCTCCGCGTCCCGGCTTCACCCCGCAGGACTACGACGGCCAGGACTTCAACGGCCAGCAGGGATTCGGCCCGCAGGAGCCGCAGGGCTTCGGTCGCGGTGACCGTGACTCGGCCGCCAGGATGGACCCGGCCCTGCAGGACTTCTTCGTACCGCAGCGCGGCGGCACGTCCGGTTACCAGGGCCAGGGGCCCGGGCGGCCCGGCGAGCCAAGGGACCCGCGCTTCCGTCCGCCTGCCGACGGCTTTGATGGCCCTGGCCGCCCGCAGGCGCCGCGCACCGGCACGGGGCCGCGCCCCATGCCGCGGGGTCCGCGCCGTGACGACCCTGAGCCGCGCCGCGGCCTGGGCATGCGCGGGCTCATCGCGATCGGCGCGGTGGTCGCCATCATCATCGTGGTCGCCGTGGTGCTGGTGACGCACAAGAGCGGCGGCGGGTCTCCGACGGCGAGCAACACGACGGGCGGCACCATGACGACGCCGGCCGCGAAGCCGTCGGCGAGCAAGAAGACGGGGGCCACGACGACCGGTGGCGGGGGCGGCACGACGACGGCCGCCTACACCCTGTCCACGCCGGCCACGGCGGGCGGCTACCCGATAGGCCAGAACCCGCACTTCGTCGCCACGGCCACGGCCACGGCCGCGCAGATCACCACGGCGGTGGCCTCCGGCGGCGGTGGTAAGGCGACCGGCACCCCGGTGTCGGCGTCCTACCAGCTTCCTGCCAGCCAGGTCATCACGTTCGTCGGCTACCAGGGCACGTTCACCCCGGCCAAGGTCGAGACGATCCTCGCCTCGCTTGGCAGCAACCCGCACACCTACGCCGCGGGCCCGAACGGCGGCATCCTTGGCTGCGCTAACACCACGGCGGCACCGAGCGCCGCGGTCTGCGTCTGGGCCACCTCAAGCACGCTCGGCGTCACCGAGTTCTTCACCGCGACGGGCCCGGAGACCCTGAACGCCGCCCAGGCCAAGGGCGCGGCCGACACGGTGAACCTCCGCGCCGGCGTGGAAAAGAAGAAGGCCTAGCCAGATAACAGCAAGAAGTCGACATCGCGCAAACAAGGCGGATCGTTGTCCACGCCATAGCGTGGACAACGATCCGCCTTGTTTCTTCCACCCGTTCCGATGGGAGATAACAGCAAGAAATCTCCGGCGCCGGCGTCAACGAGCCGGCAGCCGCGGCTGCGATCTCAGAAACTGCGTACGCGGCCGGTCCACGGAATTCGTAGACTGACTTGTTGTGACAGAGCAGCAAGAAGGGCTTGCCTCGCAGTACGCGCCCGCCGAGGTGGAGGCCCGCCGTTACGAGCACTGGGAGAAGGCCGGCTACTTCACGCCGGAATCCCTGGGAAACGCGGCACAGGAGAACCCTGACGCGCCGAGCTACACGATCGTGCTCCCGCCGCCGAATGTAACGGGCATCTTGCACATCGGCCACGCGCTGAACCACACGCTGAGCGACATCCTCGTCCGTCGTCGCCGCATGCAGGGGTACCGCACGCTGTGGCTGCCCGGCATGGACCACGCGGGCATCGCCACCCAGAACGTCGTCGAGCGCGAGCTGGCCAAGGAGGGCCTGTCCAGGCACGACCTCGGCCGTGAGGCGTTCGTCGACCGGGTCTGGCAGTGGAAGGGCGAGTACGGCGGCCGGATCCTGTCTCAGATGCGCCGCCTCGGCGACTCCGTGGACTGGTCACGTGAGCGGTTCACCATGGACGAGGGGCTGTCGCGCGCCGTCCAGACGATCTTCAAGCGCCTCTACGACGACGGGCTGATCTACCGCGCCGAGCGGATCATCAACTGGTGCCCGCGGTGCCTCACCGCGCTGTCCGACATCGAGGTCGACCACTCCGACGACGACGGCGAGCTCGTCTCGATCCGCTACGGCGACGGAGATGACAGCATCGTGGTCGCGACCACGCGCGCCGAGACCATGCTCGGCGACACCGCCGTCGCCGTCCACCCGGACGACGAGCGGTACACCCGCCTCGTCGGCACCGAGGTCGAGCTGCCGCTCACCGGGCGGCGGATCCCGATCGTGGCCGACGCGCACGTCGACCCGTCCTTCGGCACCGGCGCGGTCAAGGTCACCCCGGCGCACGACCCCAACGACTTCGAGATCGGCCGCCGCCACGACCTGCCCGTGCTCTCCGTCATGAACGAGCACGGCGTGATCACCGCACACGGGCCGTTCGAGGGACTTGACCGGCTCGAGGCCCGTCCGGCGGTGATCGCCGCGCTGCGCGAGGACGGCAGGATCGTCAAGGAGATCCGCCCCTACGTGCACGCGGTCGGTCACTGCTCCCGGTGCTCCACCACGGTCGAGCCGCGGCTGTCACTGCAGTGGTTCGTGAGCGTGGCGCCGCTCGCCAAGGCGGCGGGCGATGCCGTTCGCGACGGCCGGGTGCAGATCTCGCCGCCGGAGATGAACGCCAGGTACTTCGGCTGGGTCGACGACATGCACGACTGGTGCATCTCCCGCCAGCTCTGGTGGGGGCACCGGATCCCGGTCTGGTACGGGCCCGACGGCGAGGCGCGCTGCGTCGGCCCCGACGAGACACCGCCAGAGGGCTGGACGCAGGACCCAGACGTCCTCGACACCTGGTTCTCCTCCGCGCTGTGGCCGTTCTCCACGCTCGGCTGGCCGGACGACACCCCGGACCTGCGCGCCTTCTACCCGACGAGCGTGCTCATCACCGCGTACGACATCCTGTTCTTCTGGGTCGCGCGGATGATGATGTTCGGCCTGTACGCGATGCGGGGTAAGGCGCAGTATCCCTCTGGGGGGACAACCCCCCAGGCCCCCCGACGTACCCCAGAAGACGCGGTGCCGTTCAAGACCATCGCGCTGCACGGCCTGGTCCGCGACCAGTTCGGCAAGAAGATGTCCAAGTCCAAGGGGAACGTCGTCGACCCGATCGACTGGATGGAGCGCTTCGGCACCGACGCGACGCGCTTCACCCTCGCCAGGGGCGCCACACCGGGCAGCGACGAGGCGATCAGCGAGGACTGGGCGGCCGGCTCGCGGAACTTCTGCAACAAGCTGTGGAACGCGACCAGGTTCGCGTTGCTGAACGGAGCAGTGCCGCCCCGGGGAACTCAGGGACCTGCCGGTGCGCCTGCGGCGACCTGTCGGTCACCGACCGCTGGATTCTCTCCCGCCTTTCCGGCGTGATCGCCGAGGTGGACGGGCTGCTTGAGCAGTTCGAGTTCGGCAAGGCCTGCGAGGCGCTTTACCACTTCGCGTGGGACGAGTTCTGCGACTGGTACCTGGAGCTCGCCAAGGTGCCGCTGGCCAGCCGTGACGAGACTGCCGCGGCCGGGACGCGGGCCGTGCTCGGGTTCGTGCTCGACCAGATGCTGCGGCTGCTGCACCCGGTGATGCCGTTCGTCACCGACGAGTTGTGGTGCGCGCTGACCGGCGAGGACTCGGTGATGGTGGCGGCCTGGCCGCGCTTCGAGTTCACCGACGCCGTCGCCGAGGCCGAGATCGGCTCGCTCATGCGGCTGGTGACCGAGATCCGCCAGTTCCGGTCCGGCCAGGGGCTCCGGCCGGGGCAGCGGGTGCCCGCGCGGCTCGTCGGGCTCGAGGCGACGCCGCTGCGCGCGCACGAGGAGTCGATCCGCGCGCTGCTGCGCCTGACGGTGCCGGAACACACGGGGCCGGAACACACAGGACCGGAACACACTGGACCGGAACACACGGGGCCAGAACATCAGGACGGCTTCACGGCGAGCGCGTCCCTGCTTGCCGAGGGCGTCACCGTCGAGCTCGACCTGGCGGGCACCGTGGACGTGGCAGCCGAGCGCAAGCGCCTGGACAGAGACCTCGCGGCGGCGCGCAAGGAGGCGCAGTCGATGACCGCCAAGCTCGGCAACGAGGCGTTCACCGCGAAGGCGCCGGCCGACGTCATCGAGAAGTCCAGGGCCCGCCTCGCGACGGCCGAGGCGGACATCGCCCGGCTGGAGTCCCGGCTAGCGGCCCTGTTATCTCCCGGGGGGCGACCCCCGTACCCCCCGATGTCCGTGCTGGCGGGCCTGATCGCAAAAACCGCGATCGTATCAGGCCCGCCAGCACGAACGAGAAACCCCGGGCTCGCGCAGCCACCGGAACGGCCACATGGGTGGCAGCAGTAGGCTGATGCCCGTGGACGATATCGCTGAGCGGCTGCGCGAAGTAGAGCTTGAGATCGGGTCGCGGCGGGCGGAGCACCAGATCGACCCGACGCTTGACCGGGTCGCCGCGCTCGTCAGCCTGCTCGGCGACCCGCACCGCGCGTTCCCGATCGTGCACGTCACCGGGACCAACGGCAAGACCTCGACCACGCGGATGATCGAGTCGCTGCTGCGCGAGCGCGGGCTGCGGACCGGGCGGTTCACCTCGCCGCACCTGGTATCGATGCGGGAGCGGATCTGCGTGGACGGCGAGCCGCTGTCCGCCGAGCGCTTCATCGAGCTTTATGAGGAGATCTCGCCCTACGTCCAGCTGGTCGATGACCAGCAGCCCGCCAATATGTCCTTCTTCGAGGTCCTCACCGGGATGATGTTCGCCGCCTTCGCGGACGCGCCGGTGGACGTCGCGGTGATCGAAGTCGGCATGGGCGGCCGGTGGGACGCGACCAACGTGGGCGACGGCCAGGTGGCCGTGATCATGCCGGTTGCCATGGACCACATGCGGTGGCTCGGCGACACGATCGAGGAGATCGCCACGGAGAAGGCGGGCATCATCAAGCCGGGCGCCACCGCGGTGATCGCGCAGCAGCAGGTCGCGGCCGCGGAGATCCTGCTGCAGCGCGCCGCGCTCGTCGGCGCGACCGTGGCCCGCGAGGGATTCGAGTTCGGCGTGCTCACCCGCGAGGTGGCCGTGGGCGGGCAGCAGCTCGTGCTCCAGGGGCTGCGCGGGACGTACGGCGACATCTACCTGCCGCTGTTCGGCGCGCACCAGGCGTCCAACGCCGCGTGCGCCCTGGCGGCCGTCGAGGCGTTCGCCGGCGTGGCGGAGACGGTGCCTGGGGAGGACGGGTCCACGATCACCCTCGGCCGTGGCCTGTCATCCGCGGGCCTCGACCCTGACCTGGTCCGTGCCGGGTTCGCCAGGGCGAGCTCCCCCGGGCGGCTCGACATCCTGCGGCGCTCGCCGACGGTCATCGCGGACGCGGGTCATAATCCGGCGGGCGTGGCGGCCAGCATGGAGGCGCTCACCGAGAGCTTCAGCTTCGACCGGATCATCGGCGTCGTCGCGGTCGCGGAGGACAAGGACGTGGAGGGCGTGCTCAACGAGCTCGAGCCCGTCCTGTCCGAGATCGTGGTGACCACGAACTCCTCGCCCCGCGCGATGCCCGCCGACGAACTGGCGGAGCTGGCCCGTGACATCTTCGGCGAGGACCGCGTCCACGTTGAGCCGCGCCTCGACGACGCGATCGAGGCGGCGGTGGCGCTGGCCGACGAGGCGGACGCGGAGCTGGCCGGTGAGTCGGGTGGCGGGGGCGGGCTTGGCTCCGCCGCCGTCCTGGTGACGGGCTCCGTGGTGACGGCGGGCGACGCCCAGCTGCTGCTCGCGCCCGCGAGCGCGCTCGGCACGAGCTCCAACGCGGGCTACGCGGCGAAGCGGCCTGCGCCGTCGGCGTCATCGAAGCAAGGAGACCTCTGGTGAAGCGGCTGCTGGTGACCGTCCTGTCCATGGAGGCCATCGTCGTCCTGCTCGCGATCGTGCCCGCCAAGCAGCTAGGGCACGTGAGCGGCGGGACGGCGGCCGCGGTCTGCGGCGCCATCGCGGTGATCGCGTTCGCGCTCTGCCGTTATGTCGGCCGGGGCCGTGGCGCGCTGTGGGCGGGCTCGGTGTTTCAGGCCCTGGTCATCGCCTCCGGTGTGCTGTTGTCGGCGATGTACATCCTGGGCGCGATCTTCGCGGCGCTCTGGTTCACTGGCATCTGGCTTGGCCGCAAGTGGGAACGCGACGAGGTAAGGCCCGCCTGAGGGCTCCGCTCCGCACCCGGTGCCTGCCCCGGCCCCGGTAAGCTCAGGCGTGATCCAGTAAATCAAAGGCATATAAAAGCAAACGCAAGGAGCAGTAGTGTCACAGCGCACCCTTATCCTCGTTAAGCCGGACGGTGTCCAGCGCGGCATCATCGGGGATGTTATTTCCCGAATTGAGCGCAAGGGCCTGAAAGTGGTCGCGCTGGAGCTGCGCACAATCGAAACCGACACCGCGCACGCGCACTACGCCGAGCACGCGGAAAAGCCCTTCTTCGGGGAACTTGTCGATTTCATTACCTCCGGCCCGCTCGTCGCGATTGTGGCCGAGGGCGACCGGGCCATCGAGGCGTTCCGCGCGCTGGCGGGCGCCACCGACCCGGTCAAGGCCACGCCCGGCACCATCCGGGGCGACTTCGCCCTGCAGGTGTCGCAGAACATCGTGCATGGCAGCGACTCGCCGGAGTCGGCGGAGCGGGAGATCAAGATCTTCTTCCCAGAACTCGTTTAGCCGGCCGCGCGTTAGATAGATACCTGTAGTAGTACCGGACGCGGCCGCGGCCCCGCGGGCCGCGGTCGCGCCCGGTGCGAATGCACGTTCACTTGCACGGTCTGCTGCACCGGTCAAATCGGGACAAGTCGGCTGACTTTGTGAGAATTTTGTAAGAAATACCGCAGATTTTACGGAGCATTGTCCTCATGTCTTAAACACGGGGACCGTGCTCCGCATTATCCAATGCTTATCCGATAGGCTCGCCACAGGTTCAGCACGCCTGATGATCGGAAGGGTTGGCCGCACCCCTATGAGCAATGCGTTGACGTTCCTCGGCCGCGACATGGCGGTCGACCTCGGTACCGCGAACACCCTGGTGTACGTGCGCGGCCGGGGGATCGTCCTCAACGAGCCGAGCGTGGTGGCGCTCAACACCAACAACGGCCAGGTGGTCGCCGTCGGGGTTGAGGCCAAGCGCATGATCGGCCGCACCCCCGGCAACATCGTGGCCGTCAGGCCGCTGAAGGACGGGGTGATCGCGGACTTCGACGTCACCGAGCGCATGCTCCGCTATTTCATCCAGAAAGTCCATAAAAGAGCCAGGATGGCCAAGCCGCGCATCGTCGTCGCGGTGCCGAGCGGCATCACCGGCGTCGAGCAGAGCGCGGTGAAGGAGGCCGGCCACCAGGCCGGCGCCCGCAAGGTCTACATCATCGAGGAGCCGATGGCCGCCGCGATCGGCGCCGGGCCTGCCGGTCAACGAGCCGACGGGCAACATGGTGGTGGACATCGGCGGCGGCACCACCGAGGTCGCGGTGATCTCGCTCGGCGGCATCGTCACCAGCCAGAGCATCAGGATCGGCGGCGACGAGATGGACCAGGCGATCATCACGTTCGGCAAGAAGGAGCACAGCCTGATGCTCGGCGAGCGCACCGCCGAGGAGATCAAGCTGGCGCTCGGCTCCGCGTTCCCCGCCAAGGAGGAGCCGCACGCGGAGATCCGCGGGCGGGACCTCGTCTCCGGCCTGCCCAAGACGATCCTCATCTCCGCCGCCGAGGTGAGGCGGGCGATCGACGAGCCCGTCAACCTCATCATCGACGCGGTCAAGTCCACGCTTGACAAGTGCCCGCCGGAGCTGGCGGGCGACGTCATGGACCGGGGCATCGCCCTCACCGGCGGCGGCGCCCTGCTGCGCGGACTCGACCAGCGGATCCGCGAGGAGACCGGGATGCCCGTGCACATCGCGGACAGCCCGCTCGACTCCGTGGTGCTCGGCACCGGCAAGTGCGTGGAGGACTTTCGACACCCTGCGCCAGGTACTCGTTCCCGACCGGCGGTAACCTGACAACCACGCACAGGTAGCGCAAGCGACGGGAGTTGCGCATTGCTTGAAGCGAGACGGACACGAGTGGTTCTTATCGCGCTGCTCGTCGTGGCGATCGCGCTGATCACGATCGATTTCCGCGACGGAGGCAACTCGGGTGCGTCCGGCGTCGGCGGCCGGGTCTTCGGCCCGGTCGAGCGGCTCGCCGGCGACGTCACCGGAGTGTTCAGGGGCACAAGCGGTAACGGCAGCGAGATCGCGAACCTGCAACGGCAGAACGACCAGCTGCGCGCCCAGCTCGCCCAGGCGCAGGCCAGCGACGCCGACGCCAAGCAGCTCGCCGGGGTCCTGCACCTCAGCGCGGGCAAGTACAAGGTCGTCACGGGCACCGTGATCGCCGCGGGCGGCGACTACTCGGACACGGTGACGATCAACGTCGGCCGCAGTGACGGCATCACGGCCAACGAGACCGTCCTCAACGGTGACGGCCTCGTCGGCACCGTCGTCGCCGTGACCTCGAGCACCGCCACCGTCCAGCTGCTGACCGACGCGGGCACCACGGTCGGCGTCCGGCTGGCGGGCGACGGCCAGATCGGCGCGCTCTCCGGCAGCGCCGATACCCTGTCGGGCAGCGCACCGCTCAAGCTCACCCTGTTCAACGCGAACGCGACGCTCAAGCCCGGCCAGGAACTCGTCACGTTCGGCTCGGTGGGCGGCCGCCCCTACGTCCCTGGCGTCCCGGTCGGCACCGTGTCCGCCGTGACGACCCAGCCCGGCTCGCTCACCCCGACCGCGCTCGTCAAGCCGTTCGCCGACTTCACCGGCCTTGGCGTCGTCGGGGTGGTGGTAAGCAAGTGACACAGGAGGTCTCGGTCGCCCGCAAGGCGCTCACCGCCATCATCCTCGCCATTGCCCTCTTCGCCGCCGTCGTCATCCAGCTCACCGTGGTGAACCGGCTGCCGCTCCCCGGCGCGGCCGCGCCGGACCTGGTCCTCCTGCTCGTCGCCGCGATCGCCGTCGCCACCGGCCCGGCGACCGGCGCGGTCACCGGCTTCGCCGGCGGTCTCGCGCTCGACATCGCCCCGCCCGCCGCCCACTACGCCGGCGAGTACGCACTGGTCTTCTGCCTGGTCGGGTACGCCGCGGCCCGTGTCGTGCGCGCCGTCTGGGACACGACGGGCGAGCATGACCCGGTCACCACCTTTACCGTGATGGCCGTCGCCGTGGCGGCCGGCGAGGCGGGCAAGGCCGCGCTCGGCATCCTGCTGTCGAACCCGGACGTGACGACCGCCGCGGTCAGCCGGGTGCTGCCCGGCCGCGATCCTCTACGACCTGCTGCTTTCTCCGCTGGTGTACTGGCTGGTCGTCCGCGTGACGCGCGGCGCCGTTGGCTGGCGCGCGGCGCAGGAGCGCGCCCCTGCGCCGCGAGTTCGGCGCCCTGCAGCCGGCCTCGGTGTTCCGGCAGGCGTCGGCCGGCGCCGCGCCGAAGCTGCGGCTCGCCGGCACGGGAGAGAGCTACGGAAGCCCGTCACCGGCTCGCCGGGTCCCAAAGCTGCGGCTATCCGGCGCCCGCACGGCAGCCAGCCTCAGAACGACGGCGGCTGGCTCTCCCGGCGCCCCCTTGTCCCTGGCGGGCGGCAGGACCACGCGGCTGAACTTCGCGGGAGACCGCGCTTCGCCCGCGCCGCGATCCGCGCGCCCGGTGGCGCGCACTCCCGGCAAGAACTGGCTCAGGTCGCCCGCGTCGCCCGCCGTCCCCGCCGCGAAGCGAGCGGTCGCACTCGCCCGTCTCGGGGCTGGCTTAGCGCGGCCGGCGCCGCCGGCTCTCACGGCGGGCAGGCGAGCGGGCGCACGCGTGCGCGCCCGCGCAGGTTCGCGAACGGGATCGGCGGCACCGCGCATGCGGCGAGTTCCCCCGTCACCGCGCGTCCGGCCCGGTCAGCGGGGGAAGCCCTCGCCGCCCGGTCCGCACCGTCCGGCGTGTCCGCGCTGTCCGGCGCGGGAACGCCGCTGGCCCGCCGCCGTTCCCCGTCCCGTGGCTGGCTCCGCGGCTCCGGTTCGGCCGCGCCGACGTTCTCCCGGCAGCGGCGAGCCCCGCGCAGCGGCTGGCTCGGCAGCGCCAGCCGGCCGCGCACCGTCATCGGCTCGGGGGTGGGCGGCCGCAGCGGGACGTTCCGGCGCGGGACCTTCCGGCAGGGGCGCACCGCCCGGGGTAACTGGTACACCGCGTCGCCGTCTGGCGCGTGGCTGCGCCGCGGCCGTCATCCGTGGCGCAAGCGCCTTCACCTCCCGGGAGGGCGACCCCCCGTACCCCCCGGTGCGCGCGCGATGGCGAAAGGCGCCGTTGTATCGCGCGCGCGGGGACCTCGCCTGTTCGGGATGCTCGGAGGCCGTCGATGATCCCCCGCTCGCGCAAGCGGCTGCTCGGCCTGTACGTGGTCGCCCTGGCCATGCTCGTCGTCCTCGGCGGGCGGCTGTGGTACCTGCAGGTGCTCGACACCACGCAGTACAAGTCACTCGCCCAGGTGAACCAGACCAGGTCGATCGTGGTGCCCGCGGTGCGCGGCATGATCACCGACGACACCGGGCAGGCGCTGGTCACCAACCAGACCTCGATGACCGTCTCGGTGAACATGATGCAGCTCTCGCAGACCACGAGCGACGACGGCAAGGCGGTACTCGCCAGGCTCGCGCCCCTGCTGCACCTGTCGGACAAGGCGCTGGCGGAGAAGGTCAGGCTCTGCACGCGCGGCGTCCCCCAGCCCTGCTGGACCGGGTCGCCGTACCAGCCGATCCCGGTCGCGGAGCACGTGAGCGACACGATCGCGCTGCAGATCATGGAGGAGCCCACGCTGTACCCCGGCGTCACCGCGCAGCTATCGCCGGTGGTCGACTATCCAATGCCCAACGGCGCGAACCCGGCCCAGGTTCTCGGCTACCTGCAGCCGATCACCCAGGCGGAGATGGCGAAGCAGCACCTGCCGGAGACCGGGTTCGCGGGCGATGACCTGGTCGGCCAGTCGGGGCTCGAGGCGCAGTACAACACGGCGCTGACCGGCAAGCCCGGCAAGCAGATCGTGTCGGTGAACGCGGCGGGCGACGTGCTCGGCACCGTGGGCGGCACGCCTGCCCAGACCGGGGACACGCTGGTGACCTCGCTGAACGGCGGGGTCCAGGCCGTCGCGCAGCAGGCGCTGAACAGCGCGATCGCCCGGTCACGCGCGGCGGGTAACAATCCCAACCAGGGCGCCGCCATCGTCGAGACGACCACCGGCCGGATTGTCGCGATGGCCAGCTACCCGGACTACAACCCGAACGTGTGGGCCAGCGGGATCTCCCAGCAGGAGGTCGACTACCTCTTCGGCCTCGGCTCCCAGTCCGGCTCCGGCGAGCCCGCGGTGAACTGGGCGACCCAGGGGCAGTACGCGCCCGGCTCCACGTTCAAGGTCACCTCGACCGCCGCCGCGGTCGCCGACGGGTTCCCGCTGCACGGGCTCTACGCCTGCCCGGCGTCGGTGAACATCGACGGCCGCACGTTCATCAACGACGGCAACCCGAACATGGGCGACATGACGTTCTCCGAGGCGCTGATCCAGTCCTGCGACACGGTGTACTACGACATCGGCTTCCAGATGTGGCAGACCGACGACAACAAGGCCAACAGCCAGCTCAACCCGAACGCGCCGGTGCAGAAGATGCAGCAGATGGAACTCGACTGGGGCTTCGGCAAGAACACCGGCGTCGACCTGCCGGAAGAGTCCACCGGGACGATCCCGACCCGCCAGTGGCTCTACAACATGTGGAAGGACAACGCGCACAAGGGCCAGAACTGGTGCAAGAACGGCAAGGCCAACGGCTCCTACGTGCAGCAGATCGAGTACGACGACTGCCAGAGCGGCTGGGTATGGGAGCCGGGCCAGGCGGCGATCGCGGCGATCGGCCAGGGCTACGTGACGTCCACGCCGCTGCAGCTCACCAACGCCTACGTCGCCCTCGCCGACGGCGGCACGCTGTACGCGCCGCGGGTCGGCGAGGCGCTGATGACCCCCGCGGGCAAGGTGGCGCAGAAGATCAACCCGCCGGTGGTCCGCAAGCTGCCCGCCTCGTCGGAGACCCTCGCCTACATCCGCTCCGCGCTGGCGGGCGTGGTGACCCAGGGCACCGCGGCGGGCGCGTTCGGCGGGTTCCCGCTGAACCAGGTCTGCGTGGCGGGCAAGACCGGTACCGCGCAGATCATGGGCAAGGTCGCGACCTCGGTGTTCGCGTCGTTCGCCCCCTGCAACAACCCCAAGCTCGTGGTGGTCGTCATGCTGCCGAACTCTGGCTACGGCGCGGACGCGGCGGCCCCGGCCGTCCGCCAGATCTGGGACGGCATCTTCGGCCTTGAGGGCAAGAAGGCGGCCATGCCCGGCGGCAACCTCCCGGCGCTGCCCACGCTGACCGCGACCTCGGTCAAGGCCGAGCACGACAGGGAAAGCCAGCGCTTCGGGGAAGGCCAGTGCTACCGGAAAGGGGAGTGGCAAGTGAGCAGCGCCGGGCTCCCGTCGCGTGGCTGGGCAGGCCCGCGGGCCGGCACGTTCGCGCCGCGCCGCCGGTCGCCCCTCGCGCGGGCGTTCGCCAAGGGCGGCGTCGCGCGGTCCTGGGACTGGCCGCTGATCTTCGTCACCTGCGGGCTGACCGTGCTCGGCACGCTGCTCGTCTGGGCGGCGACCGAGCCGTCGCTGCGCCAGGCGGGCCTCGACCCGCACACGTACCTGAAGAAGGCGGCCCTGTGGGCCTTTCTCGGCCTGATCCTGATGTTCGTCACCGCGTCGATCGACTACCGGCGGATCAGGCGCTGGACCCCGGTGCTCTACGGCGTGTCCCTGCTGCTCCTGCTCGCGGTGCTCGCCGTCGGCCAGTCGGTGAACGGCGCGAAGGCGTGGATCGCCCTGCCCGGCGGTTTCCAGGTTGAGCCGTCGGAGTTCGCCAAGCTCGGCCTGATCCTGTCCGCCGCGTGGCTGCTTTCGCGGCGCAAGCTGCCGACCGGGCCGCCCGACGATCAAGGACGTGCTCTTCACGTTGCTCGCCGCCGCACCGCTGATCGCCCTGGTCGAGAAGGAGCCCGCCCTCGGCGTCACCCTTGGTCCTGGTGTTCACCCTGGCCGGGATGATCGTCGTGTCCGGCATCCGGATCTACTGGGTGCTCGGCGGCCTCGCGGCGGTGTCCGCCGTCCTCTACGCGGTCGGCAGGCTGCACCTGCTCAAGGGCTACCAGCTGACCCGGCTGACCTCGTTCCTGCACCCGGAGCAGAACCTGGCAGGCGCCGGCTACAACGGCCTGCAGGCCAAGATCGCGGTCGGCTCCGGCGGCCTTTACGGCCAGGGGCTGTTCCACGGCACGTTCACCGGCGGCAACTTCGTCCCCTCGGTGCAGACCGACTTCATCTTCACGGTCGCGGGGGAGGAACTCGGCTTCGTCGGCTGCGCGGTCATCGTCGCGCTGCTCGCCTTCATCGTCTTCCGCGCGATCCGCGCCGCCCAGCTAGCAGACGACATGTTCGGCATGCTGGTGGCGTCCGGCGTGGCGGTCTGGTTCGCCTTCCAGTCGTTCGTGAACATCGGCATGACGATCGGCATCATGCCGATCACGGGACTGCCGCTCCCGTTCGTGTCCTACGGCGGCTCCGCGATCTTCGCCGACATGATCGCGATCGGCCTCCTCCAGTCCGTCCGCCGCCACCACGCCCTGTTCCACCTGAGCGGTCGCGCGTTAGGCCGCCGCCCGCCGGCCTCGCGCCGGCGGGGGCGCGAGCGTCAGCGGGCTTCCCGGCGCCGGGGCGCCGCCGGGCCCGCCCCGTGCTGTCAGGGGAGCCCTTGCCGCCGGGGAGGGCCCGGTGCCCGTTGGGGGCGAGGGTGCGGCGCAGGAAGAGGCGGCGTTCCGCGAGGGTCCAGGCGACGGTGGTGAGCAGGTAGAGGGCGGCGGCCAGCGGGGCGAACGCGGCGATGACCACGGTCACGTACGGCAGCACCCGGGTGAGCACGCCCGCCGCCTTGCTGTTGGCGAGTGCTTCGGCCGGGTCGGGACGGGGGCCGGGGCCGGTGGCGCGCGCCCGGCTGGCCTGCTTTCCCGCCGCCGCCCCGGCCAGCTCCGCCTGGCCGGCGCGGCCCGCGCGGCGCGCCGCGGCCGGCGCCGCGACGGCGGGGGCCGCCCGCTTCGCCAGGCGGGCCGACAGCCAGCACAGGGCGGCGAGGACGGCGAAGACGGCGAGGAAGAGCACGTCGTGGACGCTGAGCAGGCCGGTGCCGGACAGCCAGTGCGCGCCGAGCGGGACGCCGAACAGGCCGTCGGACAGCAGCTGATTCTGCGCGCCGCCCACGGTGGCGGAGCGGAACAGCAGGTACATCACGCTCAGGAACGGCCACTGGGCGAGCAGCGGGAGCAGGCCGGAGAACGGGCTCGGTGCCTTCCCGCTTGTACAGGGCGGTCAGCTCGCGCTGGAAGCGTTCCGGCTGGCGGCCGTAGCGCGCGCGCAGCGCCTGGACCTGGGGCGCGAGCCGGGCCATGGCGGCCTGGCCGCGCAGTGCGCGGAACGAAAGCGGGGAGATCAGCAGCCGGACCGCGGCGGTGAACAAGACGATCGCGGCGGCCGCGGCCAGGCCGCCGGCGACGGGGGTGAGCAGGTGCGTGAGGGCGAAGACGAGGTGATACGCGGCGTCGACCGGGACGCCAAGGAAACCGGACATGACAGGAGGCCTTCCAGCTCAGGACGGAAACGGGCTGGAGACGGCCGCAAGACAGCGACAGGCTAACCGGAGGCGAAGTGTCGTCGCGGCGACGGTAACCGGCGACCGGGCCGAGACGCCGGGCACCGGGCACCGGCGGCACCGGGGCACGGTGAAACGGGCCCAGGGCAGGCGCTGTCAGGCGGCCGCCGGGGCCGCCGCGGGCGCTCTGGGCCTGGACCTGCCGCGGGCATCGGGGTCGCGCAGGCGCAGGAACGCGACGCGCCAGGACTTGTCGCGCAGCGCGGTGACGCGGCGAACGACGGGGACCGCGGCCGGGGCGCGGTCGACGCGGACGGCCGCGGCGACACATCCCGCCGCGACGGCGGCCAGCACGGCGACCGCCAGCGCCGCAAGGCGCTGCGGAGTCACCGGGTCGGCCAGCAGCAGCTGGCCTGCCAGCTCGCCAAGCGAGAGCAGGCCGAGAGTCGCCAGCATGCCGATCACCCCGGCACGCGCGCCTATCCGCACGCTCTCAGCATATGCGCGCAAGGCAAGACCTGGTCGAGCACGATGGCCGCACCCGGTCAGGAAACGGCAAGACCGCCACGCTCAGGCGAGCGGGCCGAACGCCGGGATGTCGCACGCCGAGACCCCACCGGTGCCGGGGCGCGAAGGAGTTCTGGGCCAGGGCCACGCAGGCGAGACTCCGGCCGCGGTGGCGCGGGCCCGATGCCGTTGCCTTGGTGATGCGTGGTGCGTGGTGACCGTGGGGGCTGTGCGCGGGCCGGGACGCGGTGCCCGCGCGCCGGGCGGCCTGATCGACAGGGATTTCGCTTTTCATGTGGATTCCGCAGCTTATAAGCTGCGGAATCCACATGATCATGGTCCGCGAGCGGTGCGGCCGGTGCCGGGCGCGGGGCCGCCGGTCCGGGCCGCGGTGCTGACGCGACAATTCGGACGAACCGGGCGCGCGCGGGCCCGGCGCGAATGCGCGCGGCGCCTAAGGGGACGGCATGCCCGTCGCTCGAGCTTCAGCACGTCGGACGGTCTCGAGCACCCCCGCAGCGCGTTTCCTTAATGGCGCTAACGCTCGCCCAAGCCGAAGCAGCCGAAGCAGCATTAGCCCGCGACGGCGCATGCACCACGGTGCGGCAGGCAGGCGCAACGGCGGCGGGACCCCTCTGGTTTCGAAACCAGAGCCCTCCCCTAGGGTGGTGAGCCATGCGCTTTGGACTCTTTGTACCGCAGGGATGGCGGCTGGACCTGGCAGGCATCGACACGAAAGACCACTGGCCGACCATGCTGAGCGTCGCTCAGGCGGCGGAAGACGGTCCCTTCGAGTCGATCTGGGTGTTCGACCACTTCCACACCGTGCCGGTGCCCACCCAGGAGGCGACCCACGAGGCGTGGACGCTGATGGCCGCCTTCGCCGCCGCCACCAGCCGGGTCAGGCTCGGCCAGATGTGCACCTGCATGGGCTACCGCAACCCCGCCTACCTGGCCAAGGTCGCGGCGACCGTGGACGTGATCTCCGGTGGCAGGGCCGAGATGGGCATCGGGGCGGGCTGGTACGAGCACGAGTGGCGCGCCTACGGCTACGGCTTCCCCAAGGCGGGCGACCGCATCGGCATGCTGGACGAGGGCGTCCAGATCATGCGCCAGCTCTGGACCGAAGGTACGGCCACCCTCGACGGCCAGCACTACCAGGTCAACGGCGCGATCTGCCAGCCGCTGCCGCTCCAGGACGGTGGCGTCCCGCTGTGGATCGCCGGCGGCGGTGAGAAGCGCACCCTGCGGATCGCCGCCAGGTACGCCAGCTACACCAACTTCGACGGCACGCCAGAAGGCTTCCGCCGCAAGTCGGAGATCCTCGCGCAGCACTGCGCGGAAGTCGGCACCGACTTCGGCGCGATCACCAGGTCCGCGAACTACAACGTGGTCCTTGGCGAAACCGAGAAGGACGTGCAGGACCGCCTCGCCTGGATGAAGGACCACCTGCTCCGCTGCGGCGTCCCTGAGAACATCGCGGAGGAACGGATTCGAGACTTCGCCACCGGGACGCTGACCGGCACGCCCGAGCAGGTCGCCGAGCGCCTCGCCCAGCTCAGCGAGCTTGGCATGAGCTACGCGATACTCAACTTCGCCGAGGTCGCCTACGACCGCACCGCCCTCACGCTGTTCACGGACAAGGTGGCTCCCGGCCTGTCCGCCCGCTTACCTGAGCAAAAAACCTCACCCCGTCATCCAGAACGGAATCGGCTGACCCGTACCCGCCCCATGACTCACCGGGCGGGGCGGTCGCCGCGGTACTGCCGTCAGGTGGCGTCGCCCGGCCAACGCTGACCGGGGAGGCTGAGCACGGGAGGCAGCGACGCCGCTATCTCGGTCACGATGCCGCGCAGCCAGGTGAGGGCCGGGTCGGTAGCGTGCAGCGGGTGCCACCAGGCGGTCTCGATGAGTTCGATGATCCCGAACGGCGGTTCGACGATCGTCACGCCCGCCGCGGCTCCCATCCGGCGGGCGAGGCGTTCTGGCACGGCTGCGACCAGGTCGGTCCCCGCGACGAGGAAGGGCAGCGGCAGCCAGCCGGCGGTGGTGAGCACCACATTCGGGGTGATGCCGCGCCGCAGCAGCGCCATGGCCGCGGGATCGGACCCAGGGTCGGGGAACCGCGCGGCCGCGTGGGGCAGCGCGGCCAGGTCCTCGGCGGTCAGGCACCACCCACCGTCAGCACTGGCGCGCAGCCGGGGGTTGGCGGGATCGGCCACGTAGACGAGGCGGTCCCGCATGATCACCTCGGACTGGCCGGCCGACGCGAGCCGCGGCGGCCCGATCAGCAGGTCATAGGCGAGGAGACCGCGGTCTCCTTCCGCCGGTTCTCGGGTCGCGAGCCGCATCTGGATGCTCGCCTCCGGCGCCAGCTCGTGCACTCGCCGCAGCAGCGGCTCGCCGAGCACGGTCATCGAGTAATCGGAAAGGCAGATGGTGAACACGCGGTCGCCGGCCGTCGGCTGACCGGCCTGCCCGGAGAAGAACGTCTGCTCGATCTGCCGCGTCGTCTCCTGCACGGCGGGAAGCAGCGACCGCGCGAGCGGTGTGAGGTCATAGCCGTTGCCGGACCTGAGCAGCAGCTCGTCGTGGTAGTGCCTGCGGAGCCTGGCCAGGGCGTTGCTCACCGCGGGCTGCGGCATTCCAAGGCGCACGCCCGCGCGGGTGACGTTGCCCTCTTCGAGTAGCGCCTGCAGGATGACCAGAAGGTTCAGGTCAGTGCCACCGAGTGCCATTCAGTGACCCCTGTCCATATCAGGCCCTAATCATTTGTGGAAATGGTATGGTTCAAATGCGGAAAAGTTGCTATTTGTCCGGATTGCGGCGAAGGGAATTCCGTGGCGGGCGCGGCTGGCATCGACTTGAACCTCCTGGCCGTGCTCGGCGCGCTGCTCGAACACCGCAACGTGACGAGGGCGGGGGAGAAGCTCCGCCTCAGCCAGCCGACGATGAGCGGCGCCCTCGCCCGGCTGCGCCAGCACTTCGGCGATGAACTGCTCGTCAGGTCGGGACGCGAGTACCGGCTGACCCCGGTGGCCAGCGGCCTGCTGCCCGCCGTGCGCGCGGCGCTTGGCCAGGTGGAGCAGACGCTCAGCGTGCCGGCCGAGTTCGATCCCGCCACCAGCCAGCGCCGGTTCTCGCTCGCGATCTCGACGCAGTCCATCCTCGCGCTCAGCGGGGTGCTGCGGCGGGTGCACGAACTGGCGCCAGGGGTGCGGCTCGAGACGTGGCCGATCACGACCACGCTGATGGAGACCGGGCATAGCCTGGCCGGGTACGACGTGCTGATCGCGCCGGAGGGGTTCAGCGCCGACGGCGACCCCGAGGTACTGCTCAGGGACCGGATCGTGTACGTGGCCGATCCCGCCAACCCGCGGCTGCGGGCCAGTGCTGACGGTGGGTGGCGCCTGACCGCAGAAGACCTGGCCGCGCTGCCGCACGCGGCTGCCCGGCTGCCGCAGGCCGACCTGGTCACCGGGGCGCTCCACCGGCTTGGTGTCACCCCGCAGGTGGTGGCGACCACCGGGGGCTGGCTGCCGCTGCCGTTCCTCGTCGCGGGGACCGACCTGGTCGCCGCCGTGCCTGAACGCCTCGCCCGCCGAACGGGCGCCGCGGCCGGGGTGACAGTCATCGAGCCACCGTTCGGGATGATCGAGCTGGTCGAGGCCGCCTGGTGGCATCCGCTGCACGCCACCGACCCCGCCCTCACCTGGCTGCGCGGCATCATCCAGGGCTCCCTTGAGTCACTGGCGCGAGGCCGGGGTCAGCTCGCGCCCGACCCGCTCGACGAGCAGGCTCATCTCGTACGCGACGAGACCTAGGTCGCACTTGGCCGCGGCGAGCACGGCAATGCTGGAGCCGTTGCTGATCGTCATGACCACGTACAGCCCGGCCTCCATCTCCACCGCCGTCTGGATCACCTGGCCTGCCTGGAACGAGCGCGCGGCCCCCTGCGTCAGGCTCGCAAGACCTGCCGTCACCGCGGCGAGCCGGTCGGCGTGGTCGCGCGGGAACCTGGCGTTGAACGCCAGCGGAAGCCCGTCGGCGGACACCACGACCGCGTGGGCCACGTCGCGCATCCGGTCCACGAAGTCAGTAACCAGCCAGTCAAGATCACCTTCGGACTGTTCCGTCGCACTCACCCGCGCTCCTTCTCTGCCGCTGGCACGGGCTCGCGCCAGGCCATCGCCGTCTGCTCAGTTCTCATTGGTTCCTGGCCGCTCCGTTCTCGGACGCTGGGGCGCGTCGGAGCGCCCTTCCCGGCCGCGCACCTGGAAGCCAGCCAGCCGGTCGCGCACCGTCTCGGGCGACCGGCTTGGCTTGTCGGCGGGCGGCGGGGCCTGCCCGGTCCGCTGGCCGCCCGGCCGGACACCGACCGAGCCTGGGACGAGGTTCGCGCTCGGCACCCGCAGCGGTAGCCCCGCGTTGGTCAGCTTCCCGGCGACGGGGGAGGAGACGACCGTCTGGGCGACGCGGAAGCCCTCGTCCGCGGGCGAGGTCCAGGAGCCGGCCGGGGACCGGCGCCGCCGAATGGACGGGGTGCCGCGCCTGAACCACTCCGACTCGATGGAGTCGTAGATCGGCAGCCGCACGCCGGAGGCGTCGGCGGCAGCGGGTTCCTGCTCGGCGGGGCCGGAACCGCGCGCCCCCGCGGCCACTTCGACGGGGGCGGGCACCTGGACGGGGGCGGCGGCCCTGGCTGGGCTTCTGGTCCTCTTCCCCGGTGTCAAACCAGATGGAATTCGGGCGCGGTACCGTCCTCACCCCCATCATGGGTGTCCTGGCCCCGGCCGTCGCGCGCGCGGGACTTGAGGTCAGGACCGGGTTGCCCCCGGTGCCGAAGCGCCGGCGCGCGCCGATGGGCGACGTCGGCTCGGTCTCCGCCACCGATTCCGGCACCCAGATCAGCGCGGAAAGGCCGCCGCTCTGCGCGCGCCGCAGCCGGACCTTGATGCCGTGCCTGGCCGCTAGGCGGCCCACCACGAACAGGCCCATCCGCCGCGACACCGCGACGTCGATCACCGGCGGGTTATCGAGGCGCCAGTTCGCGTAGGCGAGATCCTGCTCGGGGATGCCGAGTCCCTCGTCGGTGACCTCGACCAGCACACCGCCGCTGCCAATCAGCTGGGCGGTGACGAACACCTGCGTGTCCCTGCGGGAGAACGTGGTCGCGTTCTCCACGAGCTCCGCCACCAGGTGCACCACGTCGCTCGCGGCCCGCCCGGCGATGACGAGCTGCGACTGCACGTCGAGGTTGATCCTCTCGTACTGCTCGATCTCGGAGACCGCGGCGCGCAGCACGTCCACCAGCGCCACGGGCCGCGTCCACTTGCGCGGGGCCTCGTGTCCGGCCAGCACCAGGAGGTTCTCCGAGTTGCGGCGCATCCGGGTCGCCAGGTGGTCAAGCCGGAACAGGCTGCTCAGCCGGGTGGCGTCCTGCTCCGACTGCTCAAGCGTCTCGATGATGCCGAGCTGCCGTTCGATCAGCGTCTGGCTGCGGCGCGACAGGTTGACGAACATGGCGTTCAGGTTCGCCCGCAGCATGGCCTCGTCGCCCGCGAGCCTGGCGGCCTCGCTGTGCACCTGGTCGAACGCGCGGGCCACCTCGCCGATCTCGTCGGTCGAATCGATGCCGATGGGCTCGAGCTGTGCGCTCTCGTCCGCCCCGGCGCTCTCGCCGAGTCGCCGGACCATCTGGGGCAGGCGGCGGCCGGCCACGTCAAGCGCCTCGGCGCGCAGCCGGCGCAGCGGCAGGATCATGGAGCGCGCCATCACGATCGTGATGATCAGGACGAGCAGGATAAAGGCAGCCACCACGGCCCCGGTCAGCTTCTCGGAGTTCTGCGCGCCCGCCTGCAGGGAGTTGGCCTGCACCGTGGCAGAGGTCAGGTCGCTGCCGAGCACGTCCCGCATCTGGTTGAGCGTGAACGACATCTCGCTGAACCATGCCTGCGGGCTGCCGACCCCGTTCAGCGACTGGCCGCTGACCACGGCGTCCTGTTCGGTCGCCAGTGCGGCCTCCACATTGGGTCCCGCAACGGTGTCGTTGTACTGCTGCTCCTCGCTGAGCGTGGGAGACAGGCCCGTCGGTGCGACATAGGCGGGCAGGTTGACGGCGACCTTCTGGAAGGAGGACAGGCCGTTCGCCTCGCTTGACTGCGCGCCGGTGAGAGTGGTCAGGGCGCCGAGCTCGAACTGGCCCTCGATCAGCCCGGAGTAGAGCACGGCACGCTGCTGTGAGGTCTCCTCCTCCGACTGGGCCAGCGCCTCGATCGAGGTGACCGTCTGCGCGAGCGACGCGCTCGGGCTGCCCGCCGCGATGTCGTTGTCGAACGCGAGCAAGCTGGCGACGACGTTGGCGTAGTGGCCGATCATCGGGAGCGACGTGATCTCGCTGTTCGCCAGGTTCCGCAGTTCGGGCAGCGAGATCAGGCTGCTCAGCGCGGAGTTGAGGTCCGACTGAGCGGCGGCCGGGTAGGCCGTGGTGATCTGCCCGGCCAGGCTGCTGACCGTGGCCGCGTCGGCGCTTGTCACCGCGTACTGGTGCCGCAGTTCGCCGGAAATGGTCGCGGCGAACTTGGCCTGGCCGCTTTCCCGTGCCGCGATGAAGCCGGCGGTGAGGTCGCGCTCGTCCTCGACGGACTCCGCGAGGTTGGTGATGTCGCCGCCGAGCACACCGAGCCGGGCGGTACGCGAGGCCGTGGCCGCGGTCGCCGCCGCGGCCTGGACGCGGAGGGCGCCAAACGTCAGCGCCGCCACCGTGGGGACGAGGACGAGCGCAAGCACCCGCCAGCGCATCCGCCAGTTCCGCAGGTGCCAGGGGGTCGACGTCCGGCTTGGCCCGATGACGCTGCTTGGCGTGGCCTGCGGAGGCGCGTCGTGGACCGCAGACGCTGGGACAATGCTCCGGCTGTCGCTACCGACCATCCCTGGGGATCCCTCGGCTTCCCATTCGCAGGAACCCGCCGGACCCAGACAGAGAACGGCAGGAATTACATAGATGTAAACCAGCGGTTAATCGACGACCCGGAGCCCCCGGGCACGTTCCAAAAGTGCAGTTGCAAATCTAACCAGGCCTGCGATGCCGTGCGCTCTTTATTTAGGAAGCATGATCATTCGGTAATGATATGAAGGGGTATATAGATTTCCGATGGTTGAGTTAAGCTGGGCGTTTAACTTTTGTAAGATCGGCGGCGCGCGGTGGTGGGTATTGTCCTTACCCAGGCGCGGCTCAGGCTGCCGCCTGTGGTTATAAACGTCTATCGTGATGCAAGTTTGTCAATGAGACCGATGGCGGTCAATGAAAGCGATTGCAGGAGTCGGCGGCGCGGCCGATGCAATCGCAGCGGCGCGGCCGCTGCAATTGCAGCATTGGCAACGGCGTAATTACTCGATTGGCAAGCCGAATAGGGAGCGCGGTGCTTGAGGTAACCGGCCTGACCCGGGCCTTCGGGGCTCACGTGGCGATCGCCGACGTCAGCTTTCAGGTGGCCGACGGGGAGCTCGTGACGATCGTCGGCCCGTCCGGGTGCGGCAAGTCAACGCTCCTGCGCTGCATCGCGGGTCTGGTGCCGCCGACGAGCGGGCGGGTAGTGCTCGACGGCGCGCTGGTGACCAGGGTTCCCGAGCGGCTGGCGGTGGTCTTCCAGGACTACGGCCGTTCGCTTTACCCGTGGCTAAGCGTCACAGACAATGTGGCGCTGCCGTTGCGCCGCGGTTCCGCACGGCACGCTAAGCACGCGCGTGCCGTGCGGCGCCAGCGCGCCGTCGCCGCCCTTGAGTCGGTCGGACTGGCCGGCTTCGCCGGCCGGTACCCGTGGCAGCTGTCCGGCGGCATGCAGCAGCGGGTCGCCATCGCCCGTGCGCTCGCCTGCGACCCGGTGCTGCTGCTGATGGACGAGCCGTTCGGCTCGATGGACGCGCAGATGCGGGAGGACCTGGAAGACCTGGTGCTGCGGGTGCGGGCCGAGCGGAACATCACGATCCTGCTCGTCACGCACGACATCGACGAGAGCGTCTACACCGGCGACCGGGTGCTGGTGCTCAGCCACGGACCCGGCCAGGTCGTGGCCGACGTGCCGGTAGACCTGCCCGCGCCGCGAGACCAGATCGCCACCAAGGAACTGCGCGAGTTCGCGCGGCTGCGCGCCGAGGTGAGCCGCCTCGTCCGCGCGACCAAGCTGCCCGAGCCTCGCTGACCTGCCGAAGCCGCATGTCCGAGACCCGGCGCGTCCGGGCTAGCTGTTTTACCTCGATTACAAGGAATTAAGAAATAGGAGGGCAATGAAAGCCTCGCGTATTCGCCAAAGAGCGCTCGTGTTCGCGATAACCGGGCTCACCGTTGGCGTTACCGCATGCAGTTCCGCGTCAAGCGCCGGCGGCAGCGCAAGCAGCGGCGCCAGCGGCGCGCCGGAACTGTCCACCATCACGATCGGTGCCGTGCTGAGCGCGGACACCGTGACCCTGCAGATCGCCGAGGACAAGGGCTTCTTCAAGCAGCAGGGGCTCAATGTCAAGATTGTTCCCGAGGCGTCGACCAACGCGACGGCGGCCGGGCTGCTCAGCCACACCATGGACTTCGGCGATCAGAACTACATCGGCATGCTCAACCAGCAGAAGACGGTTCCCGGCCTGAACCAGCGGGTCGTGGCCGACGACACGCAGGCCTCGATGGACAACGACGTCCTGATCGTGGGTAAGAACTCGAAGCTTACGTCGATTGCGCAGCTCAAAGGCAAGAAGGTCTCCATCCCCGCGCTGGGTACCAACTTCGCCGCGGTCGCTCTCGACGTCCTGATGAAGCCGTACAACATGACGAGCGCGGACTACACCACGGTGGTGGTGCCCTTCGCCAACGCGGCGCAGGCGCTCGCCAGGAACGAGGTGGACGCCGCCTTCGTCATTGAGCCGTTCATCACGACCGCGGAGGCCGCCGCGGGCGACCGGGTGCTCGTTGACATGACGACCGGCGCGCTGTCCGACTTCCCGATAACGTGCTGGGTCACCAGCGCCTCGTTCGCGCAGCAAGACCCGAAGACCGTGGCCGCCTTCCAGCGCGCGATGGCCTCGGCGCTCCAGGTCGCCGCGACCAACCCCAGCTATGTCCGGAGCGAGTTGCCCAAGCTCATCCCGGCGATGAAGCCGACAATCGCCAACGTCATCAACCTGCCCACGTACAACACGACGCTCAGCCTGACCCGGTTGGAGCGGGTGGCCGACGTGATGGAGCAGGTTGGCGCCCTGCCGAAGAACTTCGACGTCAAGTCCATGTACGACCCCCTGGCGGGCTCGGCGAGCTGATGCCCGCCGTCCTCCAGCGGGCTTACCGCGGGGCGGCCGGGCTGGTCCTGCTGTTCGGTGCCGCGCAGCTGGCCCTGTGGGCCGGCCGGGTGAGCCCGACGACCTTCCCGCTGCCGTCCGCGGTGCTCGGCAGCACGGCCGACCTGGCCAGGAACGGCTCGTTCCTGGCCAGCGTCGGCTCCACCATGGAGGCATGGGCGGAGGCGATGGCGATCGCGGTCGTCATCGCCGTGCCCGTGGGCCTGCTGCTGGGCTCGCTGCCCCTGGTCGAAGCCGCGGTCCAGCCGGTCATCGAGTTCGTGCGGCCGGTTCCCGCGGTCGTGCTCGTTCCGCTTGTCCTGCTGATCGTCCAGGACAACCAGCGCACCGAGATAGCGGTCGTCGTGTTCGCGTCCGTCTGGCCGGTGCTGATCAACACGATCTACGGGGTGCGGAATGTCGATCCGCTGGCGGTAGAGACGCTGCGCTCCTTCGGCTTCGGCTCGCTGTCCGTCGCGCGCCTGGTGTCGCTGCCGAGCGCGGCGCCGTTCATCGCCACCGGCGTGCGGGTCGCCGCGTCGTTCGCGTTCGTGGTCGCCGTCGCCGTCGAGCTCATCGGCACCGGAATGGGCGGCATCGGCGCCTTCGCGGCCCAGGAAGAAAGCGGATCTGGCGACATGGCCGTCATGATCGCGGTGGCGGTGTGGACCGGGCTGATCGGCCTGGCCGTCAACGGCGTGTTCGCCGCGGCCGAGCGGCGGTTGTTCGGCTGGCACTTCGCCCTGACCGCCGCCGCCGGCGAGCAGCCGTGCGCCGGCCCATGACCGTCCCCGCAGCGCGGCGACCGGCCAGGCGACGGGGGATCAGGCCGCCCGCCGCCCGCCCGGCCGCCGTCCGGACGCGGGCCGCGAACCGCGGCCTGCTCGTCCTGACGCTGCGGCTGCTGGCGCTCGCGGCCGCCGTCGCCGCCTGGCAGTTCGCCACCGAGGCGGCGAACAGCCCCTACTTCCTGCCGCCGTCCGCGATCGTGCCCGCGATGTACCACCAGTGGTTCTCCGGGCCCGCCAGCCACCTGTGGCTCACCCCCGACGCGACCGCCAACCTGCTGCCAAGCATCGCCCGCATGCTGGTCGGCTGGGCCATCGCCTCCTTCGCCGGGATCGCGCTCGGCGTGGCGATCGGCCGGGTGCCGCTGCTGGCCGACCTCACCGAGCCCGTCGTCCACTTCGCCCGGGCGGTCCCGCCGCCCGCCCTGGTGCCGGTGTTCCTGTTCGTGTTCAACATCGGCACGTCGATGGAACTCGCGACGATCATCTTCGGCGTCATCTGGCCGGTGCTGATCAACTCCATCGACGGCGCCAGGCACGTCCACCCGGGCCACCTAGAAACGGCCCGCGCCTTCCGCATTCCGCCCGTCACCCGGCTGGTCCGCATCATCCTGCCGAGCGCCGCACCCAAGATCCTCGCCGGCCTCCGGCTGAGCCTGGCGCTGGCGCTGGTCATGATGATCGTCTCGGAGTTCGTCGGCAGCACGAACGGCATCGGCCGCGAGATGCTCCAGGACACGTCGCTATTCAACGTGTCCGGCATGTGGAGCGTGATCGTCCTGCTCGGCCTGCTCGGCCTGCTGCTCAACGGGGCGTTCGGCCTGCTGGAGCGCCGCGTCCTGGCCTGGCAGCGCACCGACGGCCCGGCCGCATGACCGACGACGGGGTCCGGACCATCCGGGCGGGATTCGGCAGGCTCGCGGTCGCGGTCGCGGTCATCACGACGCTCGACGACGGGCAACCGCACGGGTGCACCGGCATGGCATGGGCGGAGCACGCGACGCCGCCCTTGCTCTTGACCACGCTGCAGGCTGGCGGGCGGACCCGCGAGCTCGTCGGGGCGGTTCGGCGGTTCGGCGTGAATGTGCTGAGCGAGCAGCAGGAGTCGTACGTCGCCAAGTTCGCGGCCAGGTCGCCGGAGCCGGGTGCCCGCTTCTCTGGCGTGCCGTTCTCGTCGGGTCCTGTATACGGCCTTCCCGTGCTTGACGGCTGCGTGGCGGCGTTCGAGTGTGAGGTCAGGGACATCTATCCCTTTGGCGGGCACGACATCGTGGTCGGCCGGGTCGCGTGGGCCTTCGCCGCCGCCGCGGGGTGGCCGGTCATTCACTACGACGGCCACCTGCGGGGGCTGCGGGAGGCTGACGGATGACGCCCGTACCGGATGCGGCGGGCCGCCGCCGGATCATCGTGGCCGTCACGGGCGCATCGGGCGCCGCCTACGGCGTGCGGGCCGTGGAGATGCTGCGCGACATGCCCGAGGTCGAGACGCACCTGATCATCACCGCGGGGGCGCGCAAGACGCTCGCCTACGAGACGGCGACCAACGCCGCCGCGGTCACGAAACTGGCCGACGTGGTCTACCACGAAGACGATCTCGCCGCGCCGATCTCCAGCGGCTCGTTCCGCACGGACGGCATGGTGGTGATCCCGTGCAGCATCAAGACGCTGTCCGGCATCGCGAACTGCTACGACGACAACCTGGTGGTACGCGCGGCCGACGTGGTGCTTAAGGAACGCCGCCGGCTCGTGCTCGTCGTGCGGGAGACGCCGCTGCACCTGTCCCACCTTCGCCTGATGACCGAGGTGACGGCGGCGGGCGGCATCATCGTGCCCCCGGTGCCGGCCTTCTATCACCACCCGCAGACGGTCGACGACATCGTCAACCAGACCGTCGGGCGGGTCTTCGACCTGTTCGACCTGGACGCTGATGCCGTGCAGCGCTGGGAAGGCAGCCAGCCGGCCGCCCGGCGGGCTCGCGCCAACAGGAAACCGCAGTAACCACCCCGTTGGAAAGAGGAAACATGAACGCACGTGATGTTGATCTCGACCGTTTCCGCCTGCGGAGGCTCGTGGAGCAGCTGACGGAACTCGGCGAGGTGGAGGTGCACGACGAGCCGGTGGCGCTGGCGGATCTCAGCTCCATCATCGAGGCGTCGCCCAAGGCAGTGCTTTTCCGCAAGGCCGGACCGGAGCAGGTGGAGCTGGTGGCCGGGGTGATGGGGTCGCGACGGCGGCTGGCCTTCGCCCTGGGGGTCGGCGAAGAAGACAGCGTGCGCGAGTACCAGCGGCGCCTGGCCAGCCCGCAAAAGCACTTCGAGATACCGTCATCGGACGCGCCCGTGCACCAGGTCATCCTGACCGGCGATGACATCGATCTCACGAAGTTGCCGTTCTACTTGCAGCACGACCTGGACGGCGGGCCTTACATCTCCTCCGCGATTGACTTCTCCGTCGATCCCGCCAGCGGGCGGCACAACGTCGGCTGCCGGCGGATGATGCTGCGCGGCCGCAAGCAGCTGACGACCAACCTCACGGCACCCTCCGACTTGAGGCTCACCTACCGGGCGTGCGTCGAGCGCGGCGAGCGGCTTCCGATCAGTTTCGCCATCGGCTCGCATCCCACGTCTTACCTCGCCGCCACCGAACGTCGCCCCGTCGATGAGTTCGACCTGGTGGCAACCTTGCGCGGCGCACCACTGGCGATGGTGCGCGGGGTAAGCAACGGCGTTCCGGCTCCCGCCGACGCCGAGATGATCATCGAAGGCTACTTGCACGAGGACGGTTACACCGAGCTTGACGGTCCTTACGGCGAGTTCTGGGGGTTCTACGGTCCCGCGCACATCGATCCCGTGTTCCATGTCACCGCGATCGCGATGCGCGCCGACGTGCTGCATCAGAGCCTGCTGCACGGTTGCCGGAGCATGACGCGGATGGAGTTCACTCCCGCGGCTGCCTTGCACACCGAGGCCACGGTCTGGGCGGCGCTGCGGGCCATGAGGATCGAGCCGGCCGCGGTGCACGCGGTAGACGCGGTGGCGGTCAGCCAGCATGTCCGGGTGGCGCTCGACCCCGCCGCGGCGCAAGGCACGGCCCGGTCGGTGATCTCCGCGCTTTTCGCGCTGCCGGGCATGAAGCACGTCGTGGTGGTGGACTCCGACATCGACGTGCGCGACGACGCCGAGGTGGAATGGGCGCTGTCCACGCGGTTCCGCCCGGACCGCGATCTAGTGACGGCCGAGGGCTTCCCCGCGTATTACACCGATCCGACGACCTCAGAACGCGGAACGCTCTCCAAGGTAGGCTTCGACGCCACCGCCGGGCTCCCCGGCGACTCCATGGAGAACTGGCGCCCGACGCCGCCGCGGGTGAGCCGCGAGCGCCGCGTCGGCAGTGTCCGCGAGGCTTTGCGGGACGGCCCGCTGTACTTCCGCGAGATCATGGACGCCCTCGGCAGCGACGACGGCCGGGAGATCGTCCTGCAGCTTGACGAACTCCGCGAGGAAGGCGTGCTGACGCGCGGGCCCAACTGGCAGTGGGAGCTGACCAAGAAGGAGGGCTGACACCCGGGGACTGTGTCCCGGGCAGGAGCGCCGCCGCCGAAGTCCGCGCCGCTAAGCTGTCGGGCTATGGAGTACCTGCCGTATGACCAGCGCCCCGCGTCCACGGAGTACCGGCGGGTCCTTGAGCGCATCCTCGGCGCGGGCATCGAGACCGAGACCAGGCAGGGCGTCAACGCGCTGACGGTCATGCAGCAGACGATGACGTTTCCGCTCGCCCAGGGGTTCCCCGTCATCACCGAGCGCAGCATCAGGTCGTTCTGGCGCAAGCCCATCGGCGAGCTGTGCGCGTTCATCAACGGCGCGACCACGCTGAAGGAATTCGAGGACTTCGGCGTGGACTGGTGGGGTCCCTGGGCGACACCGGAGAAGACGCTCACGAAGGGCATCGAGCCTGGCGGCCTCGGGCCGGGGTCCTACGGCGGCGCCTTCCACTCCTTCCCCACCCCGGACGGGCCGCCGTTCGACCAGTTCGCGCACCTCGTCGAGCAGTTGCGCGAGCTGCCGGAGCTGCGCACCCACTTCGTCGACCCGTGGATCGCGCCGTACCAGGTCAGGGGCGCGGGCAAGCGGCCGAAGACGACGATCGCGCCGTGCCACGGCTGGGTCCACGTGCGCGTGCTCGACGGCGGCCTGCACGTGCACATGACCCAGCGCTCCGGCGACGTGCCGGTGGGTGTCCCGTCCAACATGATCCAGTACGCCGCGCTCGCCCTCATGCTCGAGCGGCTCACCGGCTTCCGGGCGGTGGCTTACTATCACACGATCTCGGACGCCCACATCTACACCAATCAGGTCGACGCCGTCCGCGCCATGCTCGCCACCGAGCCGCGCCCGCTGCCGACCGTCACGCTGAACGAGGCGGGGCGCGCCGTCACGGACATCCACGACTTCCGCGCGGAGCACTTCGACCTGTCGGATTATCACCCGAACCCGGCCATCGGCAGCATTCCCGTCGCCACCTGAGGTCCAGGGACTCGGCTCATCGGCCGATGAGCGAGTCCCGTTATCGAGGGACGATGCCCGGTTAGCATGAGGGAAGATGAACTTTGTTCTTTTGCGGTGCGGCCGGTGAAGCCCTGAAGGTACAGGCAAAAGAACAAGGTTCACAGGACAAGGGAGCCCAATGAAGACGATCAGGCAGCTATTCGTCAGGGGGAGCAGCCAGTCAGGCGCCGGCCTGGCTTCCGGCGGCACCGGGGGCAGGAACAATGCCCCGGCACCGCTGCTGCAGACCCTGGGCGTATCGAGCAGCCTGTTCGCGGACGCGTCCAACTTCGACCAGCGCTTCGTCGAGGACTACGAGAAGATCGAGACCACGGTCGGCGCGCTGCGGACGCTTGGCTTCAAGGTCGTGCTGACCAGCGGCTCCTTTGACATCCTGCACGAGGGCCACTCGATGTACCTGGAGGCGGCCCGCCAGTTCGGCGACTTCCTCATCGTCGGCCTGGACAGCGACGAGAAGATCCGCGCGCGCAAGGGCGAGAACAGGCCCGTCGTCCCGCAGATGGAACGGCTCCGCATGGTTACCCATCAGCGCGGCGTGGGGCTGGTCACCCTCAAGCAGTCCAAGCACGCCAAGTGGGCGCTGATCAAGGCCGTGCGCCCGGACGTCCTCGTCGCGACCGAGGACACCTACACCAAAGCGGAGATCCGCGAGCTTGAGGCCAATTACTGCGGCCGGGTCGAGGTGCTCGAGCGGATGGCGACCGTCAGCACGTCGGCGCGGCTGCGGGAGATCATCATGGCCAACCCGGCACCGCCGGTCTCCGCCGTCAACGCGGGCTCGGCGCGCAGCAAGCTGGCCTCGGCCGCCAGGACAGGGAAATGAAAGGCGGCCATCGGGACGCGGCAGGCTCATGAAGCAGGTCCTGCTGTACCTCCCGGTCGTGCACGCGGGTCACGAGGCCTTTTTCGCGCGGCACGGCGACGCCGCCGAGGTCTTGGTGCTCGGGGCCGGGTTCCGCGGCCTGTTCAAGAGCCTGGCCAAGGACATCAGGGCCCTGCCGCCGGAACAAGCCGCCCAGTTCCTCCGGGTCCTGCTCCCTGGCACGCAGGTCCGGGTGATCGAGCCCGGTGACCTGCCCGCCGCCGTGACGGCGGAGACCCTTGTGCTGCCCGACGAGGACATCACGCGGAACCTGGCGGCCGAGCACCACCTCGGCGTTGGCAGGGAACTCGTCTTCGACAGGACCTTCCTGCGCTGGGACAGGGAGTGGAGCCAGGCGCCGCGGCCCGCGGACTTCGACGGCACGCTCGCGGTCGCCGAACTGCCGGCCGAGCTGGTCGCCCGCGCCAGGGAGCTGGCCGGCCACAGTTCGGACTGGTGGCGGCAGGTGGGCGCCATCGCCTGGCGCGGCGAGGAGATACTCGGCGCGGCGTGGAACCATCATTGCCCGACCGAGTACGCGCCCTACATCGACGGGGACCCGAGGGACGGCTTCAGCCGGGGCGTCCGCGCGGACCTGTCCACCGCCATCCACGCGGAGGCATCCGTGATCGCGCAGGCCGCACGGGCGGGGAGGGCCCTGGACGGCGCGGACTTGTACGTCACGACGTTCCCCTGCCCGGCCTGCGCCCGCCTCATCGCGGAATCGGGCTTCCGCCGGTGCTACTTCACCGGCCCCTACTCGGTCCTCGAGGGCGACCACATCCTGCGCGCGGCGGGCGTCGGCCTGTTTTGGGTGGACGCGCCTCCTGCTGAGTAACAGCCCAGGCGCCTTCCCTGCCGCGTGCCGCCGTCCCCGTGTGCGTTGGGCGGCCAGGCCGGCCCAACGCCACACGGCAGAGAGCGGGGCGCGAGCCGCGCCGCGAGACTCCCGGCGAACACGGTGCATACCGGACGCCGGCTGGCGGTGGCGCGGGGGAGAGGAACGGGCCGGGGGCGTGAAACACGCTTCCGTTCGGGATGAGTCTGAGTCGCGAGGGTCAGGATCAATCGGGCTAACGGGGGCGGGAGCTGAAGCGCATCCGGACCGGGACCTCCGGGTCGCGGGCCGGGTCGCCGACGAGGACGTGCGCGTGGACGTGGGCGATGGTGGCGCCGGTGAAGCTGCAGTTGCCGTTGCGGACGCCGAGGCCGTAGTGATCCAGGTCGAATCGCGCGCGGATCTCGCGCAGCGCGGTCCAGAAGTCGGCGAGCGCGTCGTCGTCCAGGTCCACCATGTCGTTCACGTGCCGATGCGGGACGACGAGCAGGTGCAGCCGCGTGCCCGGGTACGGGAACTCGTTGGGCGTCACCGCCCAGTGCCTGGTCTCGAAGATCACCTGCTGGCGCGGGTGCTCGCGCAGCGTCGCCGGGCAGAACAGGCAGATCCCCGCCGCCTCAAGCCGCCGCATCTCTTCCAGTTGCTCATCGGTCCGGTAGTTATCGGTGCAATACAGGCTCAAGCCGATCCCGCCTCCGTAGCTCCCGCGCCGCTCAGGCAGCGCAGTGATCATGCTAGAAGCCCCGGCCGCGCCAGGCACGTCCGAGGCGACGGCGCAGCGGCGACGTCCGTACGAGGCTAGGTACTCTGGTGACTATGCCTGTCGAGTCGGTCTTCCCTCAGCTAGAGCCGCTACTGCCGCTGGTCCGCAAGCCGGTGCAGTACGTCGGGGGTGAGGTGAATTCCACCGTCAAGGAGTGGGATGAGGCCGACGTCCGCTGGGCGCTGTTCTACCCGGACGCGTACGAGGTGGGCCAGCCCAACCAGGGCATCGCGATCCTCTACGAGGTGCTGAACGAGCAGCCTGGCGTGCTCGCCGAGCGCACCTACAGCGTCTGGCCCGACCTTGAGAAGCTCATGCGGGCCCACGGCATACCGCAGTTCACCGTGGATGCGCACCGTCCGGTGTCGGCCTTCGACGTCCTCGGCGTGTCCTTCTCCACCGAGCTCGGCTACACCAACCTGCTGACCGCCCTTGACCTGGCGGGTATCCCGCTGTCGGCCGCGGACCGGACGATCACGCACCCGGTCGTGCTCGCGGGCGGCCACGCGGCGTTCAACCCGGAGCCGCTCGCCGACTTCGTCGACGCGGTGGTCATCGGCGACGGCGAGGAGGCCGTGCTCGCCATCACCCGCCTGATCCGCGCGTGGAAGCAGGGCGGCTGCCCGGGCGGACGGGACGGCCTGCTGCTCTCGCTCGCCGCGACCGGCGGCGTCTACGTGCCGAAGTTCTACGACGTGACCTACCTTCCTGACGGCCGGATCGGCCGGGTCACGCCCAACAGGCCCGGCGTCCCCGCGTCGGTCCGCAAGCACACGCTGCTCGACCTGGACGCCTGGCCCTACCCGAAGGCCCCGGTCGTCCCGGTCGCCGAGACCGTGCACGAGCGGTACAGCGTGGAGATCTTCCGCGGCTGCACGCGGGGCTGCCGTTTCTGCCAGGCGGGGATGATCACCCGGCCGGTGCGCGAGCGGTCGATCACCACGGTCGGCAACATGGTGAAGGCAGGCCTGCAGTCGACCGGCTTCTCCGAGGTCGGCCTGCTGTCGCTGTCGAGCGCCGACCACAGCGAGATCAACGAGATCGCGATCGACCTGGCCGACTGCTACGAGGGGTCGAACGTCGGACTCTCGCTGCCGTCCACCCGGGTCGACGCGTTCAACGTCACCCTCGCCGACGAGCTGTCAAGGAACGGCAAGCGCTCTGGCCTGACGTTCGCGCCCGAAGGCGGGTCCGAGCGGATGCGCAAGGTGATCAACAAGATGGTCACCGAGGAAGACCTCATCCGCACCGTCACCACGGCCTACGCCAACGGCTGGCGGCAGGTGAAGCTTTACTTCATGTGCGGGCTGCCGACCGAGGCCGACGAGGACGTCGTCGCCATCGCCGACCTGGCAAGGAAGGTGATCGCGGCCGGGCGCGCGGCGACCGGGCGGAAGGACATTCGCTGCACGGTGTCGATCGGCGGGTTCGTCCCGAAGCCGCACACCCCGTTCCAGTGGGCGGGGCAGTGCCCGCCGGAGGTGGTCGACGACCGGCTGCGCCAGCTGGGCAGCGCGCTGCGCGCCGACAAGACGTACGGCAGGTCGATCGGCTACCGCTATCACGAGGGCACGCCGTCCCTGGTCGAGGGGCTGCTGTCGCGCGGCGACCGGCGGGTCGGCGGCGTGATCCTCGCCGCCTGGCGGGACGGCGCGCGGTTTGACGGCTGGAGCGAGTACTTCTCGTTCGACCGCTGGGTGACCGCCTGCGCGACGGGGCTGGCAGGGGCTCCGGTGGACCTGGCTTGGTACACTACGCGCGAGCGTGACTACGGCGAGGTACTGCCGTGGGACCATCTGGACTCTGGCCTCGACAGGGACTGGCTATGGGAGGACTGGCTCTCCTCGATCGCGCCGGCCGGGGCCGGCGAGGTGGAGGACTGCCGGTGGACCCCGTGCTACGAATGCGGGGTTTGCCCCGCGATGGGGACGGAAATCCAGACGGGCCCGACAGGAGAGCGACTGGACGGAAGGCGCCTGCTTCCCGTGCTGGCGACCAACGGGAGATAGCCATGGGCGCGATACAGAACGGCGGCGAGCCGGTCACGACCCAGCATCTTCTTGTCCGGTATGCTAAACGGGGAAAGATGCGTTTTGCCAGCCACTTGGATGTGGCGCGGGCCTTTGAGCGGGGCGTGCGGCGGGCAGGTCTGCCGATCGCGTACTCGGCCGGGTTCACGCCCCACCCGAAGATTTCCTACGCAGGCGGCGCCCCGACCGGGGTCGCGAGCGAGGCGGAGTACTTGAGCCTCACGCTGACCAGCCGGTCCGAGGCGAACGCCGTGCGAGGACGGCTGAACGCGGCGCTGCCTGATGGGATAGACGTGATCGCTGTCACTGAGGACTCCGGGGGACTGCCGGCGAGTCGGCTCACCGCGTCCGAGTGGCAGGTAGCCCTTCCAGGCCTGCCGGCGGACAACGTGGTGCCGGTGGTTCGAAAGTTTCTCACCCTGACCGAGGCGCCGGTGGAGCGGCTGACCTCGAAGGGGTTGCGGCGCATGGACGCGCGAGCGGCCGTGGTCAGCCTCGATGTTCTTGACGACGCCAGCGCCGGGTCGGCGCTGCGCATGGTCGTCCGGCACACCGTCCCGTCCGTACGACCGGACGATGTGCTCAACGCGCTACGCGACGTTTCCGATGTGTTCCCGGCGGGGCAGCCACTCATGACGCGGCTCGCGCAGGGATCACTCGGCGAATCCGGGGTGGTCCAGCTATGACCCCTGTGGTGATCACAGTCACCCCGGAGCTGAAGTACTCATCCATGCCTGGGCCAAGCGCCCGTGTATTTGCGGCCCGCACCCTCGCGCGTGACCTTTTCCCGCGCGGCGACGGCAGTGTCCCAGGCGAACGATCACTACGAGCTTCCGTGCGGCGCGCCGTCACCTCGCGTGCGGCCGCGCCCGGAAGCCTGACTGGAGATTGCCCGAATGCTCGACAGCGAGCGCAACAGCCACGAGACAGACAATAACAACGAGGCCACCGGCCAGACCGCGGCAACTGCTCCCGCACCGACGGTGTTCAACGGGCCGGCCGAGCCGGCCGTGCCGTCGGTGCCCGCGGCGCTTTTCCAGCCACCGCAGGTGCTGTTCCAGCCGCCTGCGCCCGTGGCGCCGTCGCCGCCCGCCGGCGACCAGGACTCCGCCGACCGCGAGCCGGGCGGCAGGGCCGAGCCCGACGCCGAGTCCGGGCGGACGAGCCGGAGGACGCGCGGCAGGAGCCGTAGCCCGCGCGTCCGCGACACAGCGCCAGACGACGACCTGTTCAGCGCGGAGAGCGCCGGCGCGGTCGCCGAGGCGGACGAGGCCGGCGGCGACGCCACGGTCGTCGCGGCCGTGACGGGCGCCGACGAGGCGGAGGAGTCCGCCGGCGGTCGCCGCCGCCGTCGCCGCAACACCCGCGGCCGTGGGCGGGCCGAGGCGCCGGCCGACGACGACGCCGATGCCCAGGGGAGCACCGACGACGGCGCGGCCGACGACGCCGCGGAGGCCGACGCCGACGGTGAGGGCGATTCCGCCGACGACGCGGGCGCCTCGGGCCGCCGTCGCCGCCGCAAGCGGCGCCGCGGCGCGGTGGACGGCGACGCGCTGTCACCCGACGACCCGCCGGACACCGTGGTCCACGTGCGCGAGCCGCACAACCCGGCCGATGACGTGCGCGCCATCAAGGGCTCCACGCGCCTTGAGGCGAAGAAGCAGCGCAGGCGGGAGGGGCGTGAGTCTGGGCCGCCGCCGCCCGCCGGTGATCACCGAGTCGGAGTTCCTCGCCCGCAGGGAGTCCGTCGAGCGGACGATGGTGGTCCGCCAGCGGGGCGACAGGACCCAGATCGCGGTGCTTGAGGACGGCGTCCTCGTCGAGCACTACGTGAACCGGACGACGCACGCCTCGTACGTCGGCAACGTGTACCTGGGCAAGGTGCAGAACGTGCTGCCCTCGATGGAGGCGGCGTTCGTCGACATCGGCAAGGGCCGCAACGCCGTGCTCTACGCCGGCGAGGTCAACTTCGACGCAAGCGGCCTCGAGGGCCAGCCCAAGCGCATCGAGTCCGCGCTCAAGCCGGGCCAGTCGGTGATCGTCCAGGTCACCAAGGACCCGGTGGGCCACAAGGGCGCCCGGCTCACCAGCCAGGTCAGCCTGCCAGGCCGGTACCTGGTCTACGTGCCTGGCGCGTCGATGACCGGCATCAGCCGCAAGCTCCCCGACACCGAGCGGACCAGGCTCAAGCAGATTCTCAAGAAGGTGACGCCGGAGAACGCCGGCGTGATCGTGCGCACCGCGGCCGAGGGCGCCGCCGAGGCCGAACTCGACCGTGACATCACGCGGCTGGCCGCCCAGTGGGAGAGCATCGAGAAGAAGGCTAAGACCGCGACCGCGCCCGCCCTGCTCTACGGAGAGCCCGACCTGACCGTCCGGGTGATCCGCGACGTCTTCAACGAGGACTTCAGCAAGCTGATCGTGTCCGGCGACGACGGCTGGGAGATCATCGACGAGTACGTCAGGTACGTCGCGCCGCACCTGGCCGACCGGATCACCCGCTGGGACGTCGACGACGACCCAGCCGACGACGTCTTCGCCGCCTACCGCATCGACGAGCAGCTCGCCAAGGCGCTTGAGCGCAAGGTGTGGCTGCCAAGCGGCGGCTCGCTTGTCATCGACCGCACCGAGGCCATGACGGTCATCGACGTCAACACCGGCAAGTTCACCGGCCAGGGCGGGAACCTCGAGGAGACCGTCACCAGGAACAACCTGGAGGCCGCGGAAGAGATCGTCCGCCAGCTCCGGCTGCGCGACGTCGGCGGCATCGTCGTCATCGACTTCATCGACATGGTGCTTGAGTCGAACCGCGAGCTCGTCCTGCGGCGGCTCCTCGAGTGCCTGGCCAGGGACAGGACCAAGCACCAGGTCGCCGAGGTGACCTCGCTCGGCCTGGTGCAGATGACCCGCAAGCGGGTGGGCGCCGGGCTGCTTGAGGCCTTCTCGCAGCAGTGCGAGTGCTGCAACGGCCGAGGCGTCATCATCACGCTCGACGCCCCGGCCGAGCCGGCCCACCGCGCGTCGGCTGGCACCGCCCACCGGCCGGTCCCTGCTCCGCCGAGCCACTCCCCGGGCAACGGGAACGGGAACGGCAAGGGTAACGGCTCAGGCAACGCCAGGGCCGGATACGGCAACGGCCGCCGCGGTAACGGCCGCCGCGACGACGACCGCGACACGAGGGACGTCGCCCCGGGCGGCGCGCCCGCCGACCTCGAGGCCGGCACCGCGCCGGCCGACGCGCCGCCAGTCCGACGCGCGCGGCCAGTCCGACGTGGTGCGGGCGGTCACGGCGCAGTCTGACGCCGTCGGCGGCAACGGCGCAACCGGTACCGAAGGCAACGACAACCGCCGCACGCGCCGCAGCACCTCGGCGGGCACCGCCTTCGCCACGGCCGTCCTCGTCGAAGACACCCCGGCGCTTGTCCCCGTCGTCCCGTCGGCCGCCGACCCGGCACCCGCGGCCTTCGTCCCGGCCGCGACCGGCGACACGGCCCCGGCCGAGCCCACGGACCCGTCCGCGCCCCCGGTCCGCCGCACCCGGGCCGGCTCCGCCGTGGCCCGCGTCACGGTGGTCACCGAGCCAGAGCCTGCCCCCGACGCGGCACCACAGCAGCCCGCCGAGGGACTGCCGGCCACCGAGGCGGCAGCGGCGGTCACGGACGCGACGGTGCTGCCGGCCGCCGAGGAGTTCCCGGCGACCGAGGTGGCGGCGATGACCGCCGCTGCGCCTGGCCTGGCCGGCCGATGCGCCGGCCACGACGGAGCCGGCTGACGGAGCCGGAGCCCGAGTTCGCGACGGCCGTCGGCATCGAGCCGGCGATCGTGGCGGCCAGCGTGTTCGATGCGGCCCCGGCCGAATCGCCCGCGACCGCGACCGAAGAGCCGGCCGCGACCGAAGAGCCGGCCGCAGCCGAGCCCGCCGCGACCGAGCAGGCCCCGGCCGAGCAGGTCCGCGAGCGAGCAGGCACCCGGCCGAGCAGGCACCCGCCGCCGCGGAAGCCGCGATCGCGCCGGAGACGACCACCGAGTCGCCAGTCACGGCCGACGAGGCGCCGCAAGCACCAGCTGCCGAGGCCGCCAGCGCCGAGCAGGAGACCGGAGACACCCCCACCTGGTGACGACCGCAGCAAGGAAGCTGGATGCTCAGGAGCGCCGTAGCGCGCACCTGAGCATCCAGCTTCTTTCATGCCCGGACGACCCGATCACCAGACCTGGTATGCTTCCCAGGAGCGACTAACGCGGTCAGCGTGCTAGCCCCGGTGTCAAGCCAGGGGCAAGCCGAGGCGCGGGTCGTCATCATGCACGTAAGATGGCATGTCAGGTTCATGGCGAGCCCGCTATAGGCAACCTAGCCAACGACGGCGGAGCACGCTCTCAGGGAGAGGCAGTTCTCGGGTGTACGCGATTGTGCGCTGCGGTGGCAGGCAGGAGAAGGTCGCCCTCGATGACGTGCTCACCGTCGACAAGCTTGCGGACGAGGAGGCCGGGTCGAGCGTCTCGTTCCCCGCGCTGCTCGTGGTGGACGGCGGTACGGTCATCAGCGACCCGGCGGAGCTCAGCGGTTACGAGGTGACGGCCGAGGTGGTCGGCCCGGCCAAGGGCCCGAAGATCAACATGATCCACTACCGGAACAAGACGGGCTACAAGCGCCGTCAGGGACACCGGCAGCAGTACACCCAGGTCCGGATCACCGGCATCGCGAAGCCGGAGAAGGCTAAGAAGGCGTAGGGGCAGGCAGAGATGGCACACAAGAAGGGCGCGTCGTCCAGCCGCAACGGCCGGGACAGCAACGCGCAGCGGCTTGGCGTGAAGCGCTTCGGCGGCCAGCGGGTCAACGCGGGCGAGATCATCGTCCGGCAGCGCGGCACCCACTTCCACCCCGGCCTTGGCGTCGGCCGTGGCGACGACGACACGCTGTTCGCGCTGGTCGCGGGGAAGGTCGAGTTCGCTCGCTTCCGCGGCCGCCGCGCGGTGAACATCGTTCCGCTGCCGCAGCCCGAGCAGGTCTCGGCCTAACAGGCGCAAATAGCGACGTCAACGGCGGGCCGGGATTACCGGCCCGCCGTTGGCGTTTTCATGGGTAACGCAGGCCGGCGCCGGGGGACGACTGCGGAAGTACGGGGTTGCCCCCGGAGACGACGATTAGGGGACAGATCATGGCGGAGTTCGCCGACCACGCTTTGCTCCGAGTGCAGGCTGGCCACGGCGGTCATGGCTGTGCCTCGGTCCACCGGGAGAAATTCAAGCCGCTCGGCGGCCCGGACGGCGGCAACGGCGGCCGTGGCGGCAGCGTGATCCTCGAGGTGGACGCGTCCACGTCCACGCTGCTCGACTTCCACAGGCGACCCGGTCCGCAAGGCGGCCAACGGCCATCAGGGCGAGGGCTCGAACAGGAACGGCGCCGCCGGCGACGACCAGGTCGTCAAGGTCCCGAGCGGGACGGTGGTCCTCGGCAAGGACGGCGAGGTGCTCGCCGACCTGGTTGGCACGGGCACGAGGTTCATCGCGGCGGCAGGCGGCAGGGGCGGCCTCGGCAACGCGGCCCTCGCCTCCCAGCGGCGCCGGGCACCGGGGTTCGCGCTCAAGGGCGAGCCAGGGGAGGAGCGCGAGCTCACGCTTGAGCTCAAGTCGGTCGCGGACATCGGACTGATCGGCTTCCCCAACGCGGGCAAGTCCTCCCTGATCGCCGCCATGTCCGCCGCGCGGCCGAAGATCGCGAACTACCCGTTCACCACCCTCATCCCGAATCTCGGTGTCGCGGAGGCCGGCGACGTGCAGTACGTCGTCGCCGACGTGCCCGGCCTGATCCCCGGCGCGAGCGAGGGCAAGGGACTCGGCCACGACTTCCTCCGCCACGTCGAGCGCTGCGCGGCGCTCGTCCACGTCCTGGACTGCGCGACCAGTGAACCGGGTCGTGACCCGATCACCGACCTGGACACGATCGAGGCCGAGCTTGCCGCCTACGAGGACCTGGTCGGCCCGAGCATCTCGGGCATCCAGCCTCAAGGACCGGCCGAGGATCGTCGCACTCAACAAGGTCGACGTTCCCGAGGCCCGCGACCTCGCCGACCTCGTCCGGCCGGAGCTTGAAGCGCGGGGCCTGGCGGTGTACGAGGTCTCGGCCGCCACCACGGAGGGCCTGCGCGAGCTGAAGTTCGCCATGGCCGCGATCGTGGAGCAGGCCCGCGCGGCTGCCCCGGACCCGGAGGCGGTGCGCGTGGTGATCCGCCCGCCGGCGGTCAAGGAAGTCGGCTTCGAGATCGTGCGCACCGATGACGGCTCGTACCTGATCCGCGGCGAGAAGCCGTACCGCTGGGTCAACCAGACCGACTTCACGAACGACGAGGCGGTCGGCTACCTCGCGGACCGGCTGGCCAGGCTGGGGGTCGAGGAGGCCCTCGCCAAGGCGGGCGCCGAGGCAGGCGACACGGTGCTGATCGGCGACTACGACGACGCGGTCGTCTTCGACTGGGACCCGGAACTCCAGGCGGGCGGCGGTCACGCGGCCGGCCCGCGCGGCTCGGACTGGCGTCTGGAAAGATGAGGTCGTGCAGGACCCTGCTCGCGACAACGCTGCCCGCCCCGACATAGCAGGATCGCCAAGGACCGTCGTCAAGATCGGATCCTCGTCGCTGACCACCAAAGCCGGCGCGATCGACGACGCGCGCATCGCGGCGCTGACCGACGCGATCGCCGCCAGGGCCAACGGCGGCCACCAGGTGCTGCTTGTCTCCTCCGGCGCGATCGCCACGGGCATGGCGCCGCTTGGCCTGAAGAAGCGCCCGAAGGACCTGGCCACCCAGCAGGCGGCGGCGAGCGTCGGCCAGGGCCTGCTCATCGCCCGCTACACCGAGGCGTTCAAGGCGCACGGTCTCGGCGTCGGCCAGGTGCTGCTGACCGCGGACGACCTGATGCGCCGCGGCCACTACCGCAACGCGCAGCGGACCCTTGACCGGCTGCTCGAACTCGGGGTCGTCCCGATCGTCAACGAGAACGACACGGTGGCCACCGAGGAGATCCGCTTCGGTGACAACGACCGGCTGGCCGCCCTGGTCGCCCACGTGAGCAGGGCCAGCGCCCTCATCCTGCTCTCCGACGTCGACGGCCTGTACGACGGGGACCCGAGAAGGGGCAGCGCCAGGAAGCTCGACCTGATCACCGGGCCGGGCGACCTGGAACACGTCAAGGCGGGCAAGACCGGCGCTAGCGGGCTCGGCCGGGGCGGCATGTCCACGAAGGTCGACTCGGCCCTGATCGCCACCTCCGCCGGCATTCCCACGGTGGTCACCACGGCCAGGGAAGCCGGCCAGGCCCTAGCCGGAGAAAAAACCGGCACCTACTTCGCCCCGAGCGGCCAGCGCCAGCGCACCAGGCTCCTCTGGCTAGCCCATGCCGCCGTAGCCCGGGGCACCCTGAAACTGGACGACGGCGCCATCGCGGCCGTGGTCGGACGGCGGGCCAGCCTCCTCCCCGCGGGCATCACCGGCGTGGCAGGCACCTTCGAAGCCGGTGACCCGGTCGAGCTAACCGACGAACAAGGCAAGCCAGTGGCAAGAGGCATCGTCAGCTACGACGCCAAGGAACTCCCGTCCCTTATGGGCCGCTCCACGCGCTGGCTGTCAAGCAAGCTCGGCCCAGAATACGAACGCGAAGTAATCCATCGTGACGACCTGGTAATCCTCTAAGCGCAGTCGAGCGTCATGCGCTCGGGCGTCTCGTACGGACGGCGCGGGCTCTGAAGCGACGTCCCTGGCGGGAAACGCGGAGCGGGGCGCCGGAAGAATCCCGGCGCCCCGCTCCTCGCTGAGCGATCAGCTTGCGCGATCAGTTGTTGTCGTTCGAGCCCAGAGCCAGACCCAGAGCCGGGCCCGCGGTTGCCGCCGAGCCGGTCGAACAGCCCGGAAGCCGCCCGCGCCCCGGTCTCCGCGACACCGCGGAAGATCCCGGCCAGCGGGTCCTCTGACCGCTGCCACGACTCGCGGTAGGAGTTGGCCGCGTTGCGCGCCTCGTCGGTGAACTTCGCGTCCCTGTCGGTGTCCCGCCGCGGGTAGTCGCCGGCCAGGATCGACTCGTACGACCCGTCCGTCGCCCACCGGTCGAGCTCGGCGAACCGCACGACGGCGAAGGGGTGCGTGTTCCCCTGGAGCTGGAGGAGCTTCAGGATCGAGTCGCGCAGGTCAGGCACCGCGTCGTACTCGTGCGCCTGCTCGCGGAACGCGTCCGGGTTCAGCTCGGACAGGTACGGCCCGCCGGCGAGCTTCATCAGCGCACGACGCGCGGCGTCCACGTCCTGCCCGGCAAGCAGCCCCGCCCGGTCACACGACAGCTCGGACTTGCGGAACCACTCCTCAAGCCCCCAGATGATGGCCCGCAGCCCGAGGTACCCGATGGGCATCCAGGCGATGCGGGCGGCGAGCTGGATGAGGATGAGCATCATCGTCCGGTACACGGCGTGCCCGGACAGGATGTGCCCGAGCTCGTGGCCGATGACCCAGCGGAGCTCCTCCTCGTCATGCAGGTTCACGAGGCCGGTCGTGACCACGACGAACGGCCGGTCGCGGCCGATCGCCATCGCGTTGACGATCGGCGACTGGATGACGTAGCACTCGGGCACGTCGGGCAGGTCGAGGATGTAGGCGCCGTCCCGCACGAGCGCGTAGATGTGCGGGAACTGCCGCTCGGAGACCTTGACCGCGCCGGCCAGGAAGGTCAGCCGCAAGGCACGTTCGTTAATGAGGCCGAATAGCTTGCTCAGCAGCACGTCGAAGCCGCTCAGCTTGCGCAGCGCGACAAGTGCCGAGCGGTCGGCCGGGTGCTCGTAGGCGCGGGACGAGATGCCGGTGAGCCGGACACGGGCCCGATCGGGAACTGAAGTCATATCTCGAATGGTAGCCCCACTCGCGACCAGAACGCATCGTCCTAGAGGCGTAACTCCCGGGGATCACCAGGAACATTTTTGGCTCCCCCAGCCCTATACCATCTCGATACGTGCACGTGAAGGAGACGGCAGTTGATAAACGGGCGCAGGCGGGTCGGCGTGATGGGCGGTACCTTCGACCCGGTCCACCACGGTCACCTCGTGGCCGGCAGCGAGGTAGCGCACATCTTCGCCCTCGACGAGGTCATCTTCGTGCCCACGGGCCAGCCGTACCAGAAGAACGACAGGAAGGTGTCAAGCGCCGAGGACCGGTACCTGATGACGGTCATCGCCACCGCGTCCAACCCGAGGTTCTCCGTCAGCCGCGCTGACATCGACCGCCCAGGCCCCACGTACACGATCGACACGCTGCGGGAACTGAAGCAAGCAAACGGCCCGGACACCGACCTGTACTTCATCACCGGCGCCGACGCCCTGGCGAACATCCTGACCTGGCACGACGTCGACGACCTGTTCAGCCTCGCGCACTTCATCGGCTGCACCAGGCCAGGCCACCGCCTCACCGGCGCGGGCCTGCCTGACGGCAAGGTCTCCCTGGTCGAAATCCCCGCCCTCGCCATATCAAGCAGCGAGTGCCGCCACCGCGTCGCGGCCGGCGAGCCGGTCTGGTACCTGGTACCGGACGGCGTGGTCCAGTACATAGCCAAGCGCGACCTCTACGCGAGGACCGCCGGCTGACCTGCCGCGGGCTAACTGACTGAAGGTCAAGAGCCCAGCAAGAGCATCCAGAACGACGGCTTCGCGACGAGTCCTCGGCGTCGCCCGCGCTGTCGCATGCCGCCCGCGCATGCCTGCCTGTCCGCCCGCATGCCTGCCTATCCGGAGTTTCCGGCGCCAAAACCACGCAGGAAACTCCGGACATTTCATGAAATGGGCGTGTAACTCATGAGACTCGAAAAAGATAGTGGATCGCTGGCCACCCTATGGCGTGGTCAGCGATCCACCATCTTCGCGTCGGCCCTCCCGGGGCGGCGCGTCGGGCCGGGAGCCGACCGTGCACGGCGGCAAGCGATTGCGGCTGCGTCACATTCGTGTGAAGCCTCGTCGCACCCCCTTGACGAAAATATGTAAGTAGGGTCAACTAACAAAAACCTTCACTGGGCGGCCACAGTCAGACGGCCCAGCTCATTGCAGAAGAGAAGAGACCCCGATGGACAAAAAGTTCGCGAGGCGCATCTCCGGCGCCGCGCTCGCGGCCACTGCCGCGCTGACCCTGGCCGCATGCAGCAGCGGCGGCTCGTCCGGTGGCAGCAGCGGCGGTAGCGGTACCACCACCCTCAAGCTCGTGGTCGCCGACTACGGCACCGGCCCGAGCAATGCCAGCGCCAAGTACTGGGACGGCATCGTCACGGCCTTCGAGAAGGTTCACCCGGACATCAAGGTCAACGTCACCTCGATCGCCTGGACCAACTTTGACCAGCAGGTCCAGACGATGATCCAGAACAAGCAGTACCCGGACATCACCGAGGGCGACTACTTCTCCAACTACGCCAAGGACGGCCTGCTCTACTCCGCCTCGGACGTGCTGTCGAACCCGGGCAACCTGCTGCCGGCGTTCAAGGCGCAGGGCACCTACAACGGCACCCAGTACGGCATGCCGTTCACCACCTCGAGCCGCACGCTCTTCTACAACAAGAAGCTGTTCACGCAGGCGGGCATCACTTCCGCCCCGCAGACCTGGGCCAACGTCGAGTCCGACGCCGCGAAGGTCACCAAGCTGGGCGACGTCGGCTTTGGCCTGCCGCTCGGTGCCGAGGAGGCTCAGGCCGAGTCGCTGCTGTGGATGCTCGGCGACGGCGGCGGCTACCAGACCGCCGGCAAGTACACCATCAACAGCGCGGCCAACGTCGCGGCCTTCACCTACCTCAAGGGCCTGGTTTCCGCGGGCGACACCGAGCCCAACCCGGGCACGGTCAACCGCACCGACCTGTGGAAGGAATTCGCCGAGGGCAAGATCGGCATGATCAACGGCTCGCCTGCGCTCATCCCGATCATCCAGTCGGGCGGCGTCCTGCAGGCTGCCGACTGGACCTCGGTGCCGATCGCGGGCAAGGCCGGCCCGCTGACCACCACCCTCGGCGTCTGCGACAACGTCGCGGCGTTCAAGCCGAACGGTCACCAGGCGCAGATCAAGGAATTCCTCGACTTCGCCTACCAGGACAAGTACCAGCTCGCCTTCGACAAGGAGTACGACCTGCTCCCCGCGACGACCACCGCGGCGAAGGCACTGTCCTCCGACCCGGTCTTCGGGCCGTTCCTCACCGCGCTGCCCAACTCGGTGCAGTACCCGAGCGACACCAGCTGGGCGAACGTGAAGGCCAAGATCCAGCAGACGATCGGCCTCGCGGTCACCGGCACCCCGTCGACGGAACTGTCGCAGCTGCAGCAGGTAGCCACCACGTCGGCCAGCTGAAATAGTTCCAGCTGACCGATGCCGCGCGGGACCCGGTGACCCCCCGCCGGGTCCCGCCCGGCCCTACCCCGATGAGGACGCCAGATTGAGATGACTGTGATGCCCGCCCTCCGCCGCCTGGTGCCGCTACTGTGGCTCGGCCCCGCGATCGCGCTCATCGGCGTGGTCGTGCTCTGGCCGGTCGTGGTCATGGTGCAGTCGTCGTTCCAGCAGATCGGCGGCGAAGGCTTCGTCGCCGGCTACAACGGCACCACCAACTACGACAACCTCTTCCACGAGCCCGACTTCGTCTCCGTGCTGCTCCGCACCGTGGTGTGGGTCGTGGTCGTCGTGGCCGTGACCGTGCTCATCTCGCTCGGCCTCGCGCAGCTCTTCCACCAGAAGTTCCCCGGCCGCCAGGTGACCCGGTGGGCGCTCATCATCCCGTGGGCCGCCTCGGTCATGATGACCGCGCTGATCTTCAAGTGGGCGCTCGACCCGAACGTCGGCGTCATCAACGTGATCCTGCACCACATCGGCGTGGTCAAGCAGCTCGGCTCCAACCAGGCGGACTGGCTCGGCAACCCGACCAGCGCGCTGGCCTGGATGATGGCCGTCGCGATCTTCGTCTCGCTGCCGTTCACCACCTACGCCATCCTGTCCGGCCTGCAGGGGATACCCGGCGACGTGTACGAGGCGGCCTCGATCGACGGCGCCACCTCGTGGCGGTCCTACCTAGGGGTCACGCTGCCGCTGCTGCGGCCGGCCATCCTCGTCGCGACGCTCATCAACGTCGTCAACGTCTTCAACTCCTTCCCGATCATCTGGGAGATGACCAGGGGCGGGCCCGGCTACGAGACCTCCACCTCCACCATCTACATGATCGACCTCAAGCAGAGCGACGTCGGCCAGGCGGCGGCCATGTCGGTCTTCAACTTCCTGCTGGTCATCGTCATCGTCCTCGTCTACCTCAGCACCACCCGCTGGAAGGAGCAGGTCGACTGATGATCACCACGACCAAGCCCGCACCGCGGCTCAGCGCCACGGCCCGGTCGGCGCGGGGGAGCCGGCGGCCGCTGCGCACCTGGGTCATCGCCGTCGCGGCCTACGTCATCGCCGTCATCTTCCTGCTGCCGTACCTCGAGATGCTCGTGATGGCCCTGCGGCCGAACAGCGAGCTCGGCCTGGCCACCATCCTCCCGAAGCACTGGACCTTCTCGAACTTCACCACCCTGTGGTCAACCGGCCTGGGCGGCAGCATCGGCACCAGCCTGGAGATCGCCGCGGGCGCCACCGTCATCGTGCTGCTCGTCGCCATGCCCGCCGCCTACTGCACCGCGCGCCGCCGGTTCCGCGGCCGCACCGGCTTCCTGCTGCTCGTGCTGGCGACCCAGATGTTCCAGCCGGCCGCCATGCTGGTCGGCATCCAGCGCGAGTTCATCAACTTCGGCCTGCCGCCGACGCTGTCGCTCGTCATCGTCGACGCCGGCTTCAACCTCGCCTTCGCGGTCTGGATTCTCAACGCCTTCTTCTCCTCGATCCCCGCCGAACTCGAGGAGGCGGCGATGGTCGACGGCCTCGGGCGGGTCGGCGCCCTGACCAGGATCACGCTGCCGCTGGCCGCGCCGGGCATCGTGACCGCCCTGATCTTCACCTTCATCGCCGCCTGGAACGAGTTCCTTGTCGCCCTCACGCTCAGCCTCGGGCAGCCCCCGTCGCAGCAGCCGCTGACCGTGGCGATCAACAACTACATCGGGGAGTACTCCGTCGACTGGGGGCACCTCTTCGCTGCTGGCCTGGTCGCCACCGTGCCGGTGATCATCCTGTTCGCCATCATCGAGCGGCGTGTCGTGAGCGGCCTGACGGCGGGAGCGGTTAAGTGAACAGTGGCGGAGTCCGTCCCCGCCCGCTGCGCCCCATCGGCAAGCTGCTCGCGGAGGACACCCGGCGCCACCACCGTTCACTGATCCTCCAGCACCTGTTCGCGGAAGGTCCCGCCTCCCGCGCCGACCTCGCCCGGGCCAGCGGGCTCACCCGGGTGACCGTCTCCGACCTGGTGGGCGGCCTCATCAGCGACGGCCTGCTCGGCGAACTCGGCTCTCCCGCCGAGAGCAAGGTCGGCAAGCCGCCGACCCTGGTCGGCCTGCTGCCGGACGCCGCCCACATCGTGGCACTCGACCTCTCGTCCCTCGACCGGATGGCCGGGGCCGTCGTCAACCTGTCCGGCCAGGTCAAGGCCCGCGCCGAGGTACCGCTTGACGGCGCCTGCGGGCAGGAGGCGGTCGGCATCGCCGTCGGCCTGGCCGAGCGATTGCGCGCCAGCATCGACCGGCCGGTGCTCGGCGTCGGCGTCGGCACCCCCGGCGTGGTAGACGGACGCGGCGTGGTCCTCGACGCGCACAACCTGCACTGGGCCGGGGTCGACCTGACCGGCATCCTCCGCCGCCGGCTCGACCTGCCCGTCTACGTCGCCAACGACGCCAACACGGCGGTCCTCGCCGAGTACACCTTCGGCGGCACCACCGCGGCGGACCTGATGCTGCTGCGCATCGAGACCGGCGTCGGCGCCGGCCTTGTCGTCGGCGGCGCGCTCGTCCAGGGGCACGCCTGGGCCGCGGGCGAGATCGGCCACGTCGTCGTCGACCCGGGGGGCGCGCCCTGCGCCTGCGGCAGGACCGGCTGCCTGGAAACCATCCTGGCCGCGTCGCAGCTGCGGCGCGGCCAGCGTCCGCTGGCGTCCGTCGGCACCCTGCTCGGCGAGGTGCTGTCGCCGGTGGTCGCCGCGCTCAACCTGCACGAGGTGGTGCTCGCCGGACCGCTCGACCTGCTCGACGGCGAACTGCGCGAAGCGCTCGACGCGACGATCAGGCAGCGGGTGATGGCCGACTCGGCGGCCGACCTGGTCGTGCGCATGTCGCCGCTCGGCGACGACGTGGTGCTGGTCGGCGCCGCGGTGCTGGTGCTCTCCGGTGAGCTGGGTGTCTCGTGACTAGCACGCTGCGGGTCGGCCTGGACATCGGCGCGACCAAGATCCTCGGCGCGGTCATCGACGCCGACGGCACCGTCATCACCCAGACCCGGCAGGACACCCGGCCCGGCCCTGACGGTGTCCTCGACGCCGCCAGCGCCGTGCTCGACCTGCTTGCCACCGCGCTCGACGGCGCCCTGCCGTCGCACATCGGCATCGGAATCCCCGGGATCGTCGACCGCGACCGCGGCACGGTCGCCCATGCGGTCAACCTCGGCCTCGGCGGCGAGTGGTTCCCGCTGGCCGGCCGGCTGGCCGACCGCACCGGCGCCACCGTGGTCGTCGAGAACGACCTGAACGCGGCCACCTGGGGCGCCCACGTGCTCAGCGGCGCCGACGACCTGGCCTACCTCGCCCTCGGCACCGGCCTGGCGGCCGGCTTCGTGCTGTCGGGAAAGCTGCGGCGCGGCGTTCACGGCGCGGCCGGCGAGATCGGGCACGTGCCGGTGGATCCCGCCGGCCCGCTCTGCTCGTGCGGGCAGCGCGGCTGCCTGGAGCTGCGCGCCTCGGGCTCCGCCCTGTCCGCCGCCTGGCCGGCCCAGGGGGACGTGCCTCCGGCCGAGGCCCTTTTCGCCGCGGCCGCGGCGGGAAACCAGGAAGCGGTCGCGGCCCGTGACCGCTTCGCCGCCGGGGTGGCCGACGCGATCAGGATGCTGAGCCTGGCGGTCGACCCGGCCGCGATCATCATCGGCGGTGGCGTCGCGCACGTGGGCGAGCCGCTGCTCGCCGCGGTCACCGCGGCGCTGCGGTCCCAGGCGGCCGCGTCGCCGTTCCTCGCCGCGCTCGGCCTGGCCGACCGGCTCAGGCTGCTGCCCGGCCAACTGCCCGTCGGCGCGATCGGTGCCGCCTTGATCGGGAACACATCTTGACCGGGAACACATCTTGACCGGGAACACAGGGTGAGCGCCCGGCAGGCAGGCCGCGAGCTGAAGGGAAGCCACTGATGGAGGTCGTGCCGCTCGGATCGGCCGGCGAAATCGCCGTGCTAGCGGCGGACACCGTTGAGGCGGTCGTCCGGCGCAAGCCCGCCGCGGTACTCGGGCTGGCCACGGGGTCGACGCCGCTCCCGACGTACCAGGAGCTGCGCCGCCGCCACGCGGCCGCCGCCGGCCCCAGCTACGCGGCCGTGACCTGCTTCAACCTCGACGAATACGTCGGCCTGCCCCCGGGGCACGAGCAGAGCTACCGCGCGACGATCGCCCGCGAGCTCACGGACGGCCTGGACATCGGCCCCGACCATGTCAACGGCCCGGATCCCAGTCCCGACGGACTGCCGACGGCGGGGGAGCGCTACGAGGCGCTGATCGCGGCCGCCGGCGGGATCGACCTGCAGTTCCTCGGCATCGGCTCCGACGGCCACCTGGCCTTCAACGAGCCCGGATCATCGCTGGCCAGCCGCACCAGGATCAAGACCCTCACCACGCAGACACGCAAGGACAACGCCCGATTCTTCGGCTCGCCCGATGAGGTGCCGACCCACGTGCTGACCCAGGGCATCGGGACCATCCTCCAGGCCCGTCACCTGCTGCTCATCGTCACCGGGGAAAGCAAGGCGGGCGCGGTGGCGGCCGCCGTGGAGGGGCCGGTCTCCGCGTCCTGCCCGGCATCGGCGTTGCAGTTGCACCCGCACGTCACGGTGCTGCTCGACCAGGCCGCGGCATCCCGCCTGGACCGCCTCGCCTACTACCGCGAGGTGTACGCGGCCAAGCCGGCCTGGCAGGGCCTCTAGAATAGAACACGGCGACGAGGGCCGCCGCTCGGTCGGCAGGCGGACGAATCGTACTCGCTTGCGTAAGCATGCGAAACTGAAGCAGTAATCATCTCCGACCGAGGAGGCCGAGCCAGCCACGTGACTGCCACCCCAAGGGCCATCGAGCTCACCGAGATTGCCGCGCTCGCCGCGGCAGAGAAGCTGGCCAGTGACATCGTCGCCTACGATGTCAGCGACCAGCTCGCGATCACCGACGCGTTCCTGCTTTGCTCCGGTGCCAACGACCGGCAGGTCCGCTCGATCATCGACGAGGTAGAGCTCAGGCTCAAGCAGGCAGGGGCCACCCTGGTCCGCCGCGAGGGCGAGAACGAGGGCCGCTGGGTGCTGCTTGACTACAACGACATCGTGGTGCACGTCCAGAACAAGGAAGAGCGCGTCTTCTACGCGCTCGAGCGCATCTGGAAGGACTGCCCGGTCATCCCGCTGCCTGAGGCGGTCACCGTAGGTAACCCGGCCACGAGCGGAGACGCACGCTGAGCGCAGCCAAGCGGCTCGTGCTGTGGCGGCACGGCCAGACGACCTGGAACGTCGAGCACCGGTTTCAGGGGCAGACGGACATCCCGCTCGACGGGACCGGCGAGGTGCAGGCCGAGCAGGCCGCACGGCGCCTCGCCACGCTGCGGCCCGACGCGATCTTCTCCTCCGACCTGACCCGTGCGCAGCAGACCGCCGCGCCCCTGGCCCGGCTGACCGGCCTGCCCGTCACCCTGGACAAGGACCTGCGCGAGCGGTTCGGCGGCGACTGGGAGGGCCTGGCCGACGCCGAGATCCGCGAGCGCTACCCGGCCGAGCGTGCCACCTGGAACCCGCCGAACGGCGAGCCGACGCTCGCCGTCGCCGACCGGGTGGCAGGCGTGCTCGCCCGCGTCGCCGACTCCCTCGGCGACGGCCAGCTCGCGGTCGTGGTCAGTCACGGCGCCGCGCTCCGCCTTGGCATGGAGCGCATCCTCGGCATCCTCGTCGAGGACACCCCGATCCTCGGCGGGCTGACCAACTGCTCCTGGTCCGTACTGAACTCCGCCACGGCCGCTGGCGCCTCCAGGAGTACAACGCGGGCAGCCTGCCAGACCCGGTAGTCATCGGGGACGACCAGTAGCAAGAGTCAAAGTCAACTGGTCTCGCACCGCTTCGCGACGGTCAGGATGGCCGGCCTGATCGTCTACCTAGAAGAAGGCCACGCGACCGAGGCAGGCACCCACGACGAGCTCGTGGCAGGCGGCGGCCGCTACGCGGAGCTGTTCACCCTCCAGGCCAGCGGCTACCGCTAGCAAGAGCCCCTCCTGAGCCACCCGTTCACCCGAGCTTTGATCCGCAACCGAAGTGCGACCCGTGCCCGAAATTTCGGACATTTCATGATTTGCGCATACGTAAGCCGCTGACCTGGGGTAACTCCCCGCCCGGGCCGGGAAATTAATATGTAAATTTCGTACGCGAGGTAAACTTTGTGCGCGAGGTAAAGAAAGCGTGCGCTAGACGCGCGGAATCTTCTCGCTGCACGGAATTTACCGGTTATTCGCTACCCGATTCCGGCGGCGCTTACCTTCAGCCACGTGGATCCCTCAACCATCACCAATCCCGCGATGGCAGCAGCGACGGAACTACGCGCTTCCGTCATGTCCCGAGGGACGTCATGGTCAAGCGACGCCGGCCAGGCGCAGCAGCGCGGTGACCCCGGCGGCGGCGAGCACCACGACGGGGAACGGCGCGCGGCGCGCGGCGAGCACCCCGGCGACGAGCACCCCGGCCGGCAGCGCCCACCCCGCGAACCGGTGACCGGAGGTCAGCGCGGACGTGGCCGCGAGCGCGATCAGCAGCACGGTGGCCGCGTCGGCGAACAGCCGCTCCGCCGCCGCGGGCACGGTTACCCGCCCGCGCAGCAAAGGCCCCGCGAGCCGGAGCCCGTACGTCAGCCCGGCCAGCGCCACGATGGCGGTGATCGGCATCATCGCTTCCAGCCGTTCCAGCGCGTGCCGAGCCCGCCGAGCGCGGCGAGCAGCGGCAGCCCGGCGGGCAGCACGGGCGTCAGCGCGACCGCGATCACGGCCCCCGTCCCGGCCGCGAGCCGGGTCGGCCGGGAGGTCAGCGTCGGCAGCGCGAGCGCGAGCATGACCGCGGGAAACGTCGCGTCAAGGCCGAACGCGTTCGTGTTCCGCACCGAGGATCCCAGGGCCACGCCGAGCAGCACCGACACGTTCCAGAGCGCGAACAGCGCCACGCCGCAGGCCCAGAAGGCCGACCGCCGCCGCTCGGGAGAAGACTGCCGCAACGCGAACGCCACGGACTCGTCGGTGATCACGTGCGTGCCCAGCATCCGGACCAGCCAGCGCCTGCCCGCCGCGGCAAGTCCGCCCCCCGTGGCCGCGGCGTCGGCCGGCCCGAGCACGTCCGCGACCGCGAACCCGTAGGGGAGCAGCCGGGTGTTCAGCACCGCGCCTGCGAGCACGGCCGCGACGGGAGACCCGCCGGCGAGCACCACGCCGACGGCCGCGATCTGCGCACCGCCCGCGAAGACGAGCAAGGAAAGCGCTACGGGCACCCACCAGGCCAGCCCGCTGCCGACGCAGGTAGCGCCGAACGACACCGCGACGATCCCGTCCGCCAGGCAGACGAGGCCAACATCCCGCAGCAGCTCCGGTGAGGCCGTTCGCCATACAAACCGCATGTTCACTATAATGAACACAATGGCGCTGTTCGTCAAACCGAACAGAGAAGACGATGGAGCGAACCACATGTCCGAGGCAGGCACCCCGTCCGACATCGTCGCGCTCGTCTCGATGTCACTGCGCCGCGAGCGCGCCCGCGCCGCGCTGTCCCTCACCGAGCTGGCCAGGCGGGCGGGCATCGCCAAGTCGACCCTGAGCCAGCTGGAGAGCGGCACGGGCAACCCGTCCCTCGAGACGCTGTGGGCGCTCGGCACCGCGCTCGGCGTGCCGCTCAGCCGCCTCATCGACCCGCCGAGGAGCGACATCCGGGTGATCCGCGCGGGGGAGGGGGTCGTCATGCACGCCGAGCGTGACCCCTACGAGGCGGCGATGCTCGCGTCCTGCCCGCCGGGCGCGCGCCGCGACATCTACCGGGTCGGCGCCGAGCCGGGCACTGGCCACCTGGCCCGCCCGCACACCGCGGGCACGGTGGAGCACCTCATCCTCGGCACCGGCCGCGTCCTGGCGGGCCCGGAGGGCGAGTCGGTCGAACTCGGCCCCGGCGACTACCTCCGCTACCCGGGCGACATCCCGCACGTCTTCAACGCCCTTGAGCCCGACACGCTCGGCGTGATCATCATGGAGCACGTCTAAAAGGCCAAAATTCAAAGTCATGACCATCCCGAACGACTGCGTGCTCCGCGTGGCCGCGTCCCGTGTCACTCTCCTGCCTGGCAGGCCCGCGCAAGCGGGAACGGGCGCGGCCAGAGTAGGCCGCACCCGTTCTGAGGACTGGTTTTCTGTTTTCTAAAAGGGCGCCCGCCGGGATTATGCCGCCCTGGAGACCCCCTCCCGTGAGGTGGCCGGCGTCGCCTTGGCCATGGCCCGCTCATACTGCTCGCGGGTCGGCGGCTTGCACTTGAAGTACACGACGACGGTCGCAAGGGCAGCGAGCGCGGCGCCGAAGAAGAAGCCCCGCTCCCAGTGGAAGGTCGCGGCGCCGTACAGGGTGCCGGTCATGATCAGCGCCGCGATGCCGCCGGCGAAGGAGCCGCCGAGGGCCTTGAACGCGTAGACGGAGCCGTAGTTGATCGCGTTGTTGTTCTCGCCGTAGTAGTCGGCCACGGTCGCCGCGGTCATCGGGAAGTTGGCGCCGGACAGCCCGCCGGAGATCACCGCGAAGATGGCGAACAGGGCCGGCTGGTGGTTAAGTCCCGCGGCCAGCGTGGCCAGCTGGAAGACGCAGTTCCCCGCGTAGGCGTAGGCCATGGTGCGCCGCCGCCCGATGTACTCGGAGATCAGGCCGTAGACGGGGCGGAACGCGCCGTCGGCGAGGTTGAACCCCGCCGCGCCGCCGACCGCCGCCCAGAGGCCGAGGTGCATCGCCGTGCCGAAGCTGAAGTAGAACGCGACGCCGAACAGCGAGGACCCGATGTACAGGGCATACTGTATGCCCAGCCACTTAGCCTGCGGCGTCGCCCACATCTGCTTGAGGGAGTAGTGGTTCAGGGCGGGCGGGTTGCTCAGCAGGTCGCGCGCGGTCCGCTTGCTCTTGGCCCAGTTGAGGGGGTCGACGTGGGCCGGCCACCAGTTCTTGGGCGGGTCCTTCATGAACCAGCCGCCGATGGCGATGCCGACCGTCATGATGATGCCCTGAATGAGGATGAAGTGCTGGACCGCGGAAGGGGACAGCGTGGCGCCGACGCCACCGCCGGTGGCGAAGCCGCCAACCGCGAGGATGAACGGCACCGAGCCGTAGGCCCAGCCGCCGTTGACGAAGCCGGTCCGCCAGCCCTTCTTCTCCGGGTACCACTTGGCGACGATGTTGATCGCGCTTGAGTAGACCATGCCGGAGCCGATGCCGCCCAGGACTGCGTAGCCGAGGTATGCCTCCCAGATGTTGGTCGAGTAGGCGGTGATCGTGTAGGCGAGGACGCCGCAGATCAGGCCGCCCGCCATGGTCGCCCAGCGGACCGTCACGATTCCCCGGTTGCGCAGGAAGCCGGTGCCGATCTGCACGAAGGACTCGCAGATTACGAAGACCGAGAACAGCCAGAAGACCGGCGCGTCCCCCCAGTTGTGCGCCGCCTGGAGCGATCCGCTCAGCGCGCCCCAGGTGTACTCCACGAGGCCGGACAGGCACATGACCGCCCAAGCCGCCCAGATCACCACGGACCTGGGGTATCCGAGGAGCTGCTTCGGGGTTTCGCCGACGCGGAAGACCCGCCCGTTTTCGTTCCGGATGAGCTGGTAGCCCGCCGGCTCGCCCGTCGATGTCATCTCTGCCACGACGATCCCTTCATTGGATTCTGTATACAGACTCTGCCTGAGAGCCTCCGCGGTTGGCTTGTCAGGCCGCGTCCGATGGGGGAGTTGTTGTTATGCCGACGGTAGGTTTGTCGGCCACGTGATGCAATACAAGAATTACTAAGTTCTTCCTAAGATGGGAATTTCGACGATGTTTCTAGAGATGGGCTGGCATTTGCCAGGAAACCATATTGGGGGAAATGCACAAATGCCCCTGCCGCGGCCGGCTATATCGCGCCTGCCGCGGTAAGGGGCGTGCTTTTAAATTAGCAAATTCTCGTTGTCAGATCGCGCCGGCCTCCCTGAGTTCCTCGATCTGGCCTGGCAGGTAGCCGAGCGAGGCGAGCACCTCGTCGGTGTGCTCGCCGAGCAGCGGCGACGGCGCGATCTCGACGGGCGAGTCGGACAGCCGCAGCGGGCAGCCGACGGTCTTGAACCGGCCGCGCTCTGGGTGGTCGACCTCGACGACGCTGCCAAGCTCGGCGAGGGTCTCGTCCTCGATGAGCTCCTTCGTCGACAGGATCGGCCCGCAGGGGATGTCGTGGGCGTTAAGCAGGTCGAGTACCTCCCACTTGGTTAGCCCGGAGGTCCACTCCTCGATGAGCCCGAACATCTTGTCGAGCTTGGACAGCCGCGCCTCAGGGGTCGCCCACGCCGGGTCTTCGGCGAGTTCAGGACGGCCGATGAGCTCGGTGATCGGCTTCCAGCCAATCGGCTGGACGATGATGTAGATGTAGTCGTTGGGACCGCCGGGCGCGCACCTGACCGCCCAGCCGGGCTGCCCGCCGCCCGACGCGTTGCCCGAGCGGGGCACCTCGTCGCCGAACGTCAGGTTGGGGTACTCGCTCAGCGGTCCAGATGCCAGGCGCTGCTGGTCGCGGAGCTTGACCCGGCAGAGGTTGAGCACGGCTTCCTGCATGGCCACCTCGACGCGCTGGCCGCTGCCGGTCACCGTGCGCTGGTAAAGGGCCGCGAGTATGCCCGCCACGAGGTGGATGCCGCTGCCCGAGTCGCCGACCTGGGCGCCGGTCGCGGTGGGCGGCCCGTCATCAAAGCCGGTGGTGCTCATCGCGCCGCCCATGGCCTGCGCGACGACCTCGTAGGCCTTGAAGTTCGCGTACCGGCCGGGGCCGAAGCCCTTGATCGAGGCGTAGATGAGCCGGTCGTTCAGCTCGTGCAGCACCTCCCAGCTGTAGCCAAGCCGGCCCAAGGCGCCAGGGCCGAAGTTCTCCACGAGGATGTCGGCCTCGCCGACGAGCCGGGCGAACACCTCCTTGCCTTCCCGCGACTTCATGTTCACCGTGATGCTGCGCTTGTTGCAGTTCAGCATGGTGAAGTAAAGGCTGTCCACGCCCGGCACGTCGCGCAGCTGCCCCCGGGTGACGTCGCCGCGGCCGGGAACCTCCACCTTGATCACGTCAGCGCCGAGCCAGGCGAGAATCTGCGTGCACGAGGGACCAGACTGGACGTGGGTCATGTCGACGACACGCACTCCCTCTAGTGCCTTGGTCATCCGCTCCTCCGGTTTCCTTATGTCGTGTTTCCTTGTGTCGTGCCCGGTTTCAGTCATGCCCGGCTTCGGTCAGCGCGCGCGCCGGGACCGTGCCAGCAGGTCGGCAGCGGCGTGCACGACACGCAGCGTCGGGGCGGGCGCGCCGGTGATGTCGGCGATCTCCACGACCGCCGTGACGAGCGCGTCGATTTCAAGCGGCTTGCCCGCCTCCAGGTCCTGCAGCATGGAGGTCTTGTGGTGGCCCGACGCTGCCCGCGCCGCGCAGCCGCCGCTCCACGGTGATGGCCGGCTTGCTGCCGACCCGGGCGGCGATGTCAAGGATCTCCTCCATCACCTGCGCCACGACCTCCCTGGTGGGCTGGTGCTCGTAGATCTCGGCCATCGTGGCCCTGGTCAGCGCGCTGATCGGGTTGAACGAGGCGTTGCCCATCAGCTTGATCCAGATGTCGTCGCGCAACTCGGCCTCGACCGGGGACTTCAGGCCCCCGGCGATCATGGCCTCGCTCAGCGCCGTGCAGCGCGCCGAGGCCTCGCCGGACGGCTCGCCGATCGAGAACCTGGTTCCTTCCACGTGCCTGATGACGCCCGGTGACTGGATCTCGGTGGCCGCGTAGACCACGCACCCGATGGCCCGCTCGGGCGGCAGCACCGCGCTGGTGGCGCCGCCGGGATCGACCGCCTCGATGCGGCGGCCCTCGTACGGGCCCGGCAGCTTGTGGAAGTACCACCACGGGATGCCGTTCTGCGCCGCGACCACGGCCGTGCCTTCACCGAGCAACGGCTCGACGAGGGGGCCGCAGCCCGGATAGGAGTACGCCTTGAGGCCGAGCAGGACGTAGTCGACCGGCCCGATCTCGCGCGGGTCATCGGTCATGTGCGGGTGCGCCGTGAAGTCGCCGCGCGGGCTGAGCACCCGGACCCCGTTCTCCCGCATCGCTGCCAGGTGCGCCCCCCTCGCGATCAGGTGCACCTCGGCGCCGCCCCGGTGCAGCGCCGCCCCCCAGTAGGCGCCGATGGCCCCCGCGCCAACGACCGCGATCCGCACGCGACCACCTCCACAGACTGAAGACTGTATGCAGTAGCTGGTGCAGCCACTCATTGCATACGGTATTTCGATGCCGGCGAAGCGGCAATAGCCGGTGATAGTACATTGCATACAAGATGCGTTATGGTAAGAGCCGGGGACCGCTTCCTCAGGTGCCCAGACCGCCGAGGAGAAGATGAGCACGCATGCCTGAGTCACTCGCGGCCGGCACGCGCCGCGTGGCCCGCCCGGCGCCGTTGCGGCAGGCCGTCTACGACACGCTGGCCGAGATGATCGCGAGCGGCTCGCTCAAGCCGGGGCAGCACCTGGTGGAGTCGGAGCTCGCCGAGCACCTGGGCGTCAGCCGCCAGCCCATCCGCGAGGCCCTGCAGCGGCTCGCGGTCGACGGCTGGGTGGAGCTGCGCCCCGCCTACGGCGCCTACGTGCACATCCCGACCACGGAAGAGGTCGCCCAGTTGCTCGGCGTCCGCTCCGTCCTTGAGGCGTACTCGGCGCGCGAGGCCGCGCAGCACGCGACCAAGGAGCGGATGGCCCGGGTGCGGGAGCTGTACGCGGCGGGCATGGCCGCGCTCGCCGCCGACGACGAGAGCGGGCTGGTCGCGGCCAACGCCGACCTGCACGCGTACATCGTGCAGATGTCGGGCAACAAGGTGCTCGCCGAGCTCATCTCGCAGGTGGAGCGGCGCGTCCGCTGGTACTACACCCCGATCGCCCGGCCCCGCGGCAAGGAGGCCTGGCACGAGCACGACGGCCTGATCGAGGCCATCGCGGCCGGCGACGCCGACCTGGCCGAGCAGCTGATGCGCGCCCACACCGAGCGGACCACGGAGTTCTACCGCAAGGAGTTCGTCCCGGCGAACCGGACGCCGGCCGGCTAAGTCAGCCGGCGCTCCGCCTCGGCCAGCCGCGCGCGCAGTTCCCTGTCGGCCGTCCAGCGCTCGGTCGCGTCCCTGATGATCGCCGCGATCCCGGCGATCTTGCCGTCGGCGTCGCGCAGCAGCGCCACGCTGAATTCGATTGACAGCCGGCGGCCGTCCCGGTGGGCGGCGGGCACCCTGAGCAGGGTGTCGCCGTACTTCGTCTCCCCGGTGGCCATGGTCTTGTCGTAGCCAGCCCAGTGCCTGGACCGCTGCTTCTCCGGGATGATCAGGTCGAGGCTCTGGCCGAGCGCCTCGGCGGCCGGGTAGCCGAAGACACGCTCGGCCCCGCCGTTCCACAGCGCGATGATCCCGTTGGGGTCGCTGACCACGATCGCCTCTGGCGCCTCACGCACGACCGCCTGGGCAAGCCAGTCCTTGTCCATGCCGCCTCTTCCTTCCGCCGTTGCCGCGGGTGTCGCGGCCCGTGTTGTGCTCGGTGGCAAGCCACGTTACCGACATCTGGCCCCAAGCTACTAGAAACTGGATACTGAATACAATATGGTGGATGCGTGCAGCAGGGTCCCGGTTCAGGGCCCGGCGCCTGGACGTAAGGGACTTACCAGGAAGGGATCCGGAAATGACCGAGGCTTCCGCGCAAGCGGTGGGGAAGGGTCAAGTCGCTCTCACGGACGGGATTCATCTGGTCGTCGACGCGCTCAAGCTCAACGAGGTCAAGACCATCTACGGGGTCGTCGGGATCCCGGTCACCGACCTGGCCCGCCTGGCCCAGGCGGAGGGCATCCGCTTCATCGGCTTCCGCCACGAGAGCAACGCGGCGCACGCGGCGGCGGCGGCCGGCTTCCTGACCGGGAAGCCGGGCATCTGCCTGACCGTGTCGGGGCCCGGGTTCCTCAACGGCCTGGTGGGACTCGCCAACGCGACGACCAACTGCTTCCCGATGGTGCAGATCTCCGGGTCGAGCGAGCGGCACATCGTCGATCTCCAGCGCGGCGACTACGAGGAGCTTGACCAGCTCGCCGCGGCCAAGAATTTCGCGAAAGCCGCGTACAGGATCCACCGCGCCGAGGACATCGGCCGGGGCATCGCGCGGGCACTGCGCACCGCCGCGGCCGGCCGGCCGGGTGGCGTTTACCTGGACGTCCCCGCCGCGGTCCTTGGCGAGATCATCGAGGCGGCCAAGGGCGAGAAATCCCTCTGGCAGGTCACCGACCTGGCACCGCGGCAGCTCCCCGCGCCCGAGGCCGTGGACCGGGCGATCGACCTCCTGGCAGGCGCGCAGCGCCCGCTGATCGTGCTCGGCAAAGGGGCGGCCTACGCGCGGGCCGACGCGCAGCTGAAGGAGTTCATCGAGACCACCGGCATCCCCTACGTCCCGATGTCCATGGCCAAGGGCCTGCTGCCCGACGACCACCCGCAGTCCGCGGCCACCGCGCGGTCGCTGGCGCTGCGGCGGGCCGACGTCGTCATGCTCGTCGGCGCGCGGCTGAACTGGCTGCTCAGCCACGGCGACGCCCCGACGTGGAACCCGGACGCCAAGTTCATCCAGGTCGACATCGAGGCCGCCGAGCTGGACAGCAACCAGCCGATCGCCGCCCCGCTCGTGGGCGACATCGGCTCGGTGCTTGACGCCCTGATCGAGCGGGGCAAGCCGGGACGGATCACGGCACCGCAGAACTGGCGGGACGAGCTCAAGGAGCGCACCGACGTCAACGTGGCCAAGATGGCCGAGCGCCTGGCGGCCGCCGAGACAGCGCACCCGATGAAGTTCCTCGGCGCGCTGCAGTCCATCCGCGGCGTCCTCGCGGAGCACCCGGAGGCCTACGTCGTCAACGAGGGCGCCAACGCCCTCGACCTGACAAGGAACGCTGTCGGCATGAGGGTGCCGAGGCACCGCCTGGACAGCGGGACCTGGGGCGTCATGGGCATCGGCATGGGCTACGCCATCGCCGCCGCGGTCGAGACCGGCGCGCCGGTCGTCGCGATCGAGGGCGACAGCGCCTTCGGCTTCAGCGGCATGGAGCTGGAGACGATCACCCGCTACCGGCTCCCGGTCACGACCGTGGTGCTCAACAACGGCGGCGTTTACCGTGGCGACGACCCGTCCGCGAGCGGCGACCCCGCGCCGACCTACCTCAGCGCCAGGCACGACCTGATGATCGAGGCCTTCGGCGGCACGGGGTACCGGGCGGCCACGCCCGGCGAGACCGCCGCCGCGCTGCGCCGGGCCATCGGCGCGGGCACGCCGGCGCTCGTCGACTGCGTGATCGACCCGTCCGACGGCACCGAGAGCGGGCGCATCGGCCACCTCAACCCCAAGGGCCTTGCAGGCAACCACTAAGCGGCCCGCCCACGGCACCCCCACCCCAAGAAGGGAAATAAGCGAAATGTCGCAACACGAGCTGCCGCTCGCAGGCATCAAGGTCATCGACTTCACCGGCGTCCAGGCGGGCCCGGCGTGCACCCAGCTGCTCGCCTGGTTCGGCGCGGACGTCCTCAAGGTGGAGCGCACCAGCGGCGGCGACGTCACCCGCAACCAGCTGCGTGACGACCCTGACCTGGACGCGCTGTACTTCACGATGCTGAACAGCAACAAGCGCTCGCTGGCCATCAACACCAAGACACCCGAGGGCCGCAAGGTCATGGAGCAGCTGATCAAGGGCGCCGACGTCCTGGTCGAGAACTTCGCGCCTGGCGCGATGGACCGGATGGGCCTGGGCTGGGACGTCATCTCCGAGTGGAACCCGCGGCTGATCTTCGGCTCGGTCAAGGGCTTCAACGACCAGTCGTCCTACACCGACCTCAAGGTGTACGAGAACGTGGCGCAGTGCGCAGGCGGCGCGGCCTCCACGACCGGCTTCTGGGACGGCCCGCCCACCGTCAGCGGCGGCGCGCTCGGCGACAGCAACACCGGCATGCACCTGCTGATCGGCATCCTGACCGCCCTCATCGACAGGAACAAGACCGGCAGCGGGCCAGAAGGTCTCCGTCTCCATGCAGGACGCCGTGCTCAACCTGTGCCGGGTCAAGCTCCGCGACCAGCAGCGCCTGGAGAAGCGTCGGCTACCTGGAGGAGTACCCGCAGTGGCCGAACGGCGAGTTCGGCGATGCGGTGCCGCGCGGCGGCAACGCCGGCGGCGGCGGCCAGCCCGGCTGGGTGCTCAAGTGCAAGGGCTGGGAGACCGACCCGAACGCCTACATCTACTTCACGATCCAGGAGCAGAACTGGGCCCGCACCGCCGACGCCATCGGTCATCCGGAGTGGCGGGACGACCCCGCTTACGCCACCCCCCGCGCCCGGCGGACAAGATCTTCGAGATCTTCGCCGAGATCGAGAAGTGGCTCGCGGACAAGACCAAGTTCGAGGCCGTCGACATCCTCCGCGAGTGGGAGGTGCCCTGCGCCCCTGTCCTGTCCATGAAGGAGCTCGCCCACGATCAGGACCTGCGCAAGAGCGGCACGGTCGTCGAGGTCGAGCAGAAGGGCCGCGGCACCTTCCTCACGGTCGGCAGCCCGATCAAGTTCTCCACGTTCGCCCCGCAGATCACCGGCGCCCCGCTCCTCGGCGAGCACAGCGACGAGGTCCTGGCCGAGCTCGGCTACGACGGCCCGGCGATCGCCGCCCTCCGCGAGAACAAGGTCATACTCTAGAACCCTGCTGCGCCTCGGTCGGCGCCGCCAGCCCTTACGGAGCCTGACGGCGCCCCACCGATCCCTGACATCACCGGGATCGCGGGTGTTTGCGGCGCTATTCCCGCGGCCGACCCAAGATCGACAGTGATTTCGCTTTTCATGTGGATTCCGCAGCTAATAGGCTGCGGAATCCACATGATCATGGGCCGGGCCGCGGTGCCGCCCGGACAATCCGGACGGAACGGGCAGTCGCGGGCCCGGTGCGAAGGCGGGGGGAGCGCCCAAGTTAGCTGGCTTGCGCCGCGACGGCCTGCCGGGTTTCCTCCTCGACAAGGTCGGCGTTGATCACCGCTCCGGCGAGCGCGCCCGCCGCGGCCGCCGCGCCCACCTGCGCGCCGAGGTCGGTGACGTTCCCCGCGGCCCAGACCCCTGGCGCCTCGGTGCGGCCGGTCGGGTCGGCGGGAATGTGCGAGCCCATCCCGCTTGGGTGCTCGCTGGCCTTAAGCCCGAGATCGGCGAGGAACCCGGCGCGTGCCGTCATCCGCGCCGCGACGGCGATGGCCCGCCGGGGGACGACGCTGCCGTCGGCCAGCCGGACCCCGGCGACGTGATCGTCGGCGATCAGCACGGCGGAGACCGCGCCGTCAATGACGGGAATGCCGCGCGCCGCCAGTCGCGCGGCGGAAGCGTCGTCCAGGGCCGTCCCGTGCCTGAAGTAGACGACGTCGTCGCTGAGCTGACGGAACAGCAGTGCCTGGTGCACCGACCTCGGCCCGCTCGCCAGCACGCCAATGGGCTGGTCCCGCACCTCCCAGCCGTGGCAGTAAGGGCAGTGGACCACGTCCCGCCCCCACCGCTCGCGCAGCCCGGGGATGTCGGGCAGGTCGTCGACGAGTCCGCTGGTCACCAGCAGCCGCCTGGCCAGGACCACGCGTCCGTCTCCCAGGGTGACCGTGAACCCCGCGTCAAGTTCCCCGCCGATGGCCGTGACCTCGCCGGCCGCTACCTGTCCGCCATGCCGGCGCACCTCGTCCCGCCCGCGCGCGAGCAGTTCGGCGGGCGACAGCCCGTCGTGCCCGAGCAGCCCGTGCACCGCCGGCGCCGGCCGGTTGCGCTGCTGCCCCGCGTCGACGACAAGCACCGACCGCCGCGAGCGCGCCAACTGCAGCGCGCCGTTCAGTCCGGCCGCCCCGCCACCGATCACCACCACGTCGTAAGCGTCCTTCACCTGATCGCTCAACACCGGCCTCCTCGCCCGCTGGTAGATCCCCGCTCGATACGGAAGCTACGAGCGCCCCCCGTGCCGCGGCAAACGTATTTGCCGATGTGGCAAACTAGGAGCATGGCCGATGAGCTGGATCAGGCGCTGTCCGCTGTCGGGCCGAGGCTGCGCGCGCTGCGCCATCAGCGCGAGACCACCCTCGCCGACCTGTCCGCGCAGACCGGCGTCTCGGTGAGCACCCTGTCCCGCCTTGAGTCTGGCGACCGCAAGCCCACCCTGGAGCTGCTGCTTCCGCTGGCCAGGGCGTACGGCGTCACGCTGGACGAACTGGTCGACGCCCCGCCAACCGGCGACCCGCGCGTCCACCTGCGCCCGGTCAAGCGCCACGGGATGACCATGATCCCGCTGACCCAGCGGGCGGGCGGCATCCAGGCCTACAAGCTGGTGATCCCCGTCGGCGGCCGCCGCGGGCACCTGCAGGACGAGTTGCAGACCCACGAGGGCTATGAGTGGATCTACGTGCTCAACGGCCACCTCCGCCTGCGCCTCGGTGACCACGACCTGACCCTCAGCCCGGGCGAAGCGGCCGAGTTCGACACCCGGGTCCCGCACGGGTTCGGCCCGGCCAGCGAAAGGGAAGCCGTCGAGTTCCTGAGCCTCTTCGGCCGTGAGGGCCAGCGCGCCCATCTCCGGGCCCGTCCGGCGAAAACCACGGGCGCCTCGACCGGCTAACCAAGACCGTCCTATCCTCACCTCCATGGAGGACCGGCCAGCCACCGTCGCGGACGTCCACGCGCTTGCCCGGGCGATGCCCCACGTCACCCGCGTGGACGGCTCCCAGGGCAAGCCGGTCTACCAGGTAGGCGGCAAGTCCTTCATCTTCTTCCGCAACCCGCGCCCGGACGCGAAAGACCCGGTAACAGGAGAGCGCTACGACGACGTGATCGTCTTCTGGGTCGAATCAGAATCCGACAAGCAATCCCTGATAGACGACCCGGATTCCCCTTTCTTCACCACCGAGCACTTCAACGGCCACGACTCGGTCCTCATCAGGGCAGGAGACCTCGAAGCGATCACATACGAGGAGCTCAAGGAGGTAGTCCAGGACGCCTGGCTGAGCCGAGCATCTCAAGCCCGCGCGAGCGCCTGGCTAAAGGCTCGGGCCAGCCCCTGATGTGACCCGCCGGATCAGCTGGAGGCGAGCCGTATCCGCGCGGTCTCTAGCGAGCGCCCTCGGTCTCCCGCCGCTCGACCGTGGGGGCAGGCGCAGCGGGAGCGGAACGCCGTCCGGGCACGAGCAGGCCGGCGATGGCGCCGACGAGCGCCAGGCCCGCGCAGGCGCCCATCGCGGGGCCGAAGCCGGTGACGAAGGCCGCTGGTGAGGCATAGCCGCCCCGGCCGGCGAACACCGCCGCGCAGATCGCGACACCGAACACACCGCCGAGCTGGCGCAGCGTGTTAAAGGTGCCCGAGGCCGTTCCGATCTCGGCCGACGGCACCGCGGTCATCGCCGCGCCCTGGGTGGCGGGCACCGCGAAGGACACCCCGGCGCCCGCCACGATCAGCGGCGGGACCATCTGCCAGTAGGGCAGTCCGGTCCTGGCGATCAGCGCCATCCAGGTCAGGCCGATGGCAGCCGCCGCCAGCCCGCCGGAGATCAGCACCCGCAGGCCCACCCGGCCGGCCAGCGAGCCGGCCAGCGGGGCGATCACAGCCAGCATCGCCCAGCCGGGGAGCAGCCGCAGCCCGGCGCCGAGCGGGCCGAAGCCGAGGCCGGTCTGCAGGAACTGCGCCATGAAGAACACCAGCCCGAACAGCACCGCGAACATGCAGAAGCCCGCCGCGTTCCCGGCCGCGAACGCCCGTGAGCGGAATAGCCGCATCGGCACCATCGGCTCGGCCACCCGCAACTCCCAGGCGACGAAGGCCACGCCGAGCAGCAGCCCGGCCGCCAGCGCGGCCAGGATCTCCGGGCTGGCCCAGCCGATGCCGTTGGCGCGGATCAGCGCCCACACGAGCCCGAGCGCGGCGCCGGTCGCCAGAAGCAGGCCAACCGGGTCCAGCTTGGCGCGCAGGCTGGCGCCGGCCGGGATCCTGGTCAGGACCAGCGGGATCATGACAAGGCCGATCGGGACGTTCAGCCAGAAGATCCACGGCCACGCGATGGCCTGTGCCACCGCGCCGCCGATGACCGGGCCGCCCATAACCGCCAGGCCGGTCACGCCGCTGAAGATGCCGATGGCCCAGGCGCGGCGCTCCGGCGGGAACGCGGCCGTCAGCAGCGACAGGGCCAGCGGCAGCATCAGCGCCGCGCCGGCGCCCTGCATGGCCCTCGCGGCGATGAGTGCCCCCGCGTCCGGTGACAAGGCACACGCGGCTGATGCCGCGCAGAACAGCCCGATGCCGACCGTGAGCATGCGTCTGCGGCCTAGCCGCTCACCGAGCGCCGCGCCGGTCAGCAGCAGCACCCCGAAGCTCAGCGTGTAGGCGTTCACGGTCCATTCCAGCGCCGCCAGCGATGCGTGCAAGCGGAGCCGGATGACGGGCAGGGCGGTCGCGACGACCTGGGTGTCTAGCGACACCATCAGGGATGCCACTGAGGTCAGCGCTAGCACCCAGCGCTGCTGGCGGTTCGTTCTCACAGGTTCCTCCTGGTCCGGGTGGTCACTGGTACCGACACCGGGACCGAGACTCAGATCATCGATGACTTTCCGGCCCGGTCGGTGTCCATCCCTACGTGGCTACCGATGCGACACTGGAGCGGGCCCAGGCCGGGGATGACCGCGCGTTCAGCGAGCTCACCGATCCCTACCTGGCCGAACTCCGGCTGCACTGCTACCGGATCCTTGGCTCGGTCCAGGACGCCGAGGACATGCTGCAGGAGACCCTGCTCGCGGCCTGGCGCGGGCTCAGGCAGTACGAGGGCCGGGCGTCACTGCGCACCTGGCTGTACCGGATCGCGACCAATCGCTGCCTGAACGCGCTGCGCGCGGCCGGGCGCAGGCCCAGGCCGGAACCGCCCGAGCCGCCGTTCCAGCCGACCGAGCCCACCCGCCGGGGCGAACCGGTCTGGCTTGAGCCGTACCCGGACACCCTGCTTGACGGCCTTCCTGGTACCACTCCGGGCCCGGATACGCGCTACGAGACGAAGGAAACGATCGCGCTGGCGTTTGTCATCGCCATGCAGCACCTTCCGCCGCTTCAGCGGGCGGTACTGCTGCTGCGGGACGCGCTCGGCTACCGGGCCGCCGAGGTAGCGGAGATGCTGGACAGCAGCGAGGCGTCGGTGAACAGCGCGCTGCAGCGAGCGAGGGCCACGCTGACGGTGCGGTTTCCGATGAGGGACCGGGAAAGCGCGCGGCTGCCGCGCTCCGTCGCAGAACGCGAGCTCGCCGAACGTTTCGCCGCGGCGTACGCCGACGACGACGTCGACGGCGTGATCGCGCTGCTCACCGACGACGCCTGGTTCACCATGCCGCCCGCCACGCTTGAGTACCAGGGACCGGCGGCTATCGCCGGCTTCCTGACGCTCAGTGCGCGATACCGCGGCGGCCCCACCAGGCTGATCCCGACGCGGGCGAACGGGCAACCCGCGTTCGGCTGCTACGTGCCCGACGAGCATGCCGGGATCTACCACGCGCACGGCATCATCGTGCTGACCCTCGCGGCCGACCGGATATCGGCGATCACCCGCTTCGTCGACAGCGGCATTGTCCACCGGTTCGGCCTCCCCCGGACGCTGCCCCGCTAGGCAGCCCGCCGGTATTGGCCCTGAGTTGGACCGAACGCGCAGCCGCGATGGGGTCTCCGCCCCCAGCAGGCGGATACTGGCAGCATGATCGACAGGCAGATCGCACTCGACGTCGCGGCGCGCCACGCGCGCGGCTGGCTGGACAGCCTCGCCACCCGCCCGGCCCCGCCGCAGGCCTCCGTCGCGGAGGTAGCCAAGGCGCTCGGCACCGAGCTGCCCGATGGCCCGACACCGGCGGATGAGGTCATCGACCTGCTGGCGACGGCCTGCGACCCCGGCCTCACCGCGATGCCGGGCGGCCGGTTCTACGGGATGGTGATCGGCGGCACGCATCCCGCCGCCCTGGCCGCGGACTGGCTGGTCAGCGCCTGGGATCAGAACGCGACGCTGCGGCTGGTGACGCCCGCGCATTCGGCGGTCGAGGACATCACGAGCGCCTGGCTGCTCGACCTGCTCGGGCTTCCGGCAACCAGCGGCGTCGGCTTCGTCACCGGGGCGACGATGTCCAACTTCACCTGCCTGGCCGCCGCCCGCGACGCCGTGCTCAGCCGCCACGGCTGGGACGTCGCGACCCGCGGCCTAACCGGAGCGCCGCGCGTCCGCGTGCTCGTCGGCGCCGAGCGGCACGACACCGTGGACCTGGCCCTGCGCTACCTCGGCCTCGGCGCACCGGAACCGGTCAAAGCCGACGCCCAGGGCCGCATCGACCCCGACGCCCTGGCGAGCGCCCTGGGCGAAATCCCAGAAGGAACCCCGACCATCGTCGTCCTGCAGGCGGGCAACGTCCACTCGGGCGCATTCGACCCGTTCGCGAAGGCGATCGCGGCCGCCCGCCTGCGGGGCGCGTGGGTGCACGTCGACGGGGCATTCGGCCTGTTCGCCGCCGCTTCCCCGAAGACCAGGCACCTCACCAGGGGCTTCGAGCAGGCCGACTCCTGGACCACCGACGCGCACAAGACCCTCAACGTCCCGTATGACAGCGGCGTCGCGATCGTCGCCGACCGCGAGGCACTGCGGGCCGCGATGGGCATGCACGGCGACTACTTCATTCACGACGCCGCGGGCGACTCGCTTGAGACCGTGCCGGAAGTGTCGCGGCGCGCCCGCGCCATTCCGGTCTGGGCGGTCCTGCGTGCGCTGGGCCGCGACGGTGTCGCCGCCCTGGTCGAGCGCCTGTGCGCGCACGCCGCGGCGTTCGCCGACGGCATCGCCGCCATCGAGGGCGCCCGCATTGCCAACGAGGTGGTGTTCACCCAGGTCTGCGCCACGTTCGGCACCGACGAGCGCACGGCGGCGGTCACCCGCGCCCTGCTCGCCGACGGCACCGCCTGGATGTCCGGCTCCCGCTGGCACAACCAGGCGGTGCTCCGGGTATCGGTCAGCAACTGGTCCACCACCGACGACGACGTCGCCCGCAGCCTGGCGGCCTTGGAGCGAGCCGCCGGATAAGTGCGCGCACGCGTGCTTCCCTTCGGTCCGACCAGAATCGACCAAAACCAAAAGGAGTATCCAGAACGAGTGCGGCTCTCCGCCCTATCCCGCATGCCATGACACTTCCCGGCGGGGTAGCGTTCCATCGTCCGCGCATCGCGGGATGCGCGAAGGAGACGAGGCAGGCGGGGGAGGGGCGTTGAGCGACAGCGTGCGGGTGCTGCTGATCTCGGGAAGCACGCGAAACGGTTCGGCGAACACCGCCGCCCTGGTCACCGTGGCGGCACTCGCACCGCAGCGGGTAACGCCGGTCCTGTACGACGGCCTGACGGACCTGCCCGCGTTTAACCCGGACCACGACGGCGACCTGCTTCCCGCCGCCGTGGCCGCGCTGCGCGGTGAGATCGCCGCCGCGGCCGCGGTCCTGTTCTGCACCCCGGAATACGCGGGGACCCTGCCGGGTAGCCTCAAGAACCTGCTCGACTGGACGGTGGGCGGCGGCGAACTGAATGAAAAGCCCGTGGCCTGGATCAACGTGGCCAATCCCGGCCGCGGCGGCGGCGCCACCGCCACCCTGGCCTCCGTCTTGTCCTACGTGGGCGCCCACGTCATCGACTCGGCCTGTCGCGACATCCCGGTACCCAGGGACGCCGTCACCCCGGACGGCGCGGTGAGCGACCAGGGATTCACCGCGACCGTCGCGGACATCTGGGGCGCCGTTCTCAGTCACCTGGACGCGGCGTCGTGACCGCGTTGAACATTCCGCTGTTCGCGTTTTTCACCGTGCTCACGGTGCTGCTCCTGTCGGCCGCGCTGCGCCGGCTGATGGGGATGAGGCTGTCTCCGCTGCGCACGCTGATCGCCGCGCTGATCGCGCTGTTCTCCGCCTCGCCGATCATCACGGCGATGGCCGGGCTCCGCGGTGTCGGCGAAGAACCCCGGCGTGCTGCCCGGCCTGTGGTTCGTCATCCTCGGCGTCGTCATCGCGATGCTGGTGGGGATGATCTTCCTGGTCATCTCCGAGGCGCTAGTACCGAGTGGCTCGCTGCCTGGACCGCTCTACGCGCTGCGGGGCGCGCGCAGGCTGGCCGGCCGGACGCGCCGTTACTCGCAGATCAGCCGGATACTCGCCCGCCACGGCCTGCTCCCTTACCTGCGGGGCGCCCGCCGGTCGGAGTTCGCCACCGCGGACGGGCGGGCCAGGCTCGCCCGCTCGCTCCGGCTCGCCCTCGAGGACGGCGGCGTCACGTTCGTCAAGCTGGGCCAGGTGCTCTCCACCCGGCGCGACCTGCTGCCGCCGGAGTTCATCGGCGAGCTGAGCCGCCTGCAAGACGACGCGCCCAAGGTGCCCTGGCCGGACGTCGAGGCGGTGCTCGAGGACTCGCTTGGCGGCCCGGTGAGCGAGAAGTTCGCCAGCTTCGACACCGATCCGATCGCCGCGGCCTCCATCGCCCAGGTGCACAGCGCGACGCTGCCGTCCGGCGAGCGGGTGGTCGTCAAGGTGCGCCGGCCGGGGGCCGCCGGCCTCGCGCGCGCCGACCTGGACGTCGTGCAGCGGCTGGCGGGCCGGCTACAGCGCAGCACGCGCTGGGGCCGTTCCGTCGGCGCGGTCGACCTGGCCCAGGGGTTCGCCGACGCGCTGCGCGAGGAACTCGACCTGCGGATCGAGGCGCGGAACATGACCGCGGTGGCGGCCGCGACGGCCACCAGGGACGAGGCCGTCCGGGTGCCTGCGCCGTACGAGCCGTACTGCGGCGAGCGGGTGCTCGTCATGCAGTTCTTCGCTGGCCGCCCGCTGCTTGCCGCTTCGGCCGGCCTGCCCGCGCAGGCGCGGCAGGCGCTCGCGACCGAGCTGCTCGACAGCCTGCTCGGGCAGGTCATGCTCGACGGGATCTTCCACGCCGACCCTCACCCGGGCAACATCCTGCTGCTCGACGACGGTCACCCGGGGCTGCTCGACTGGGGGTCAGTCGGCCGGATCGACGCCGGCCTGCGCGGCGCGCTGCAACGGCTGCTGCTCGCGCTCGACCGCGGCGATCCCGTCATGGTCACCGACTCCCTGCTCGACGTGGTGGAGCGGCCCGCGGAGCTAGACGAGCAACGGCTGGAACGCGCGCTCGGCCGGTTCCTCGCCCGTTACTTCGCGGCAGGCGTCTCGCCCGACATGCGGATGTTCACCGACCTGTTCAGGATCGTCACTGACTTCGGCCTGTCGGTCCCGGCGGAGATCGCGGCCGTGTTCCGCGCGCTCGCCACGATCGAGGGGACGCTGACGCAGCTCGCACCCGGCTTCGACATCGTGGACGAGGCGCGGCGCTTCGGCGGCGAGCAGCTCGCGGCGCAGCTAAGCCCTGAGGCGATCAGGAAGACCGCGACCGACGAGCTTGCGGCGCTTGTGCCGCTGCTGCGACGGCTGCCGCGGCGGATCGACAGGATTGGCGGCGCGCTTGAGGACGGCCGGCTGACGCTGAGCGTCCGCCTGCTCGCCGACACCTCCGACCGCCGGTACCTGACCGGCCTGGTCCACCAGGTGCTGGTGACGTTCCTCGCCGCGGCGGCGGGAATCATGGCCGTGCTGATGATCGGCCTGCACGGCGGCCCGGCGCTGACCAGCAGCGTCAGCCTGTACTCGTTCTTCGGTTACTGCCTGCTGGTGATCGCGGCGATTCTCGCCGTCCGGGTCCTCGTCCAGGTATTCCGCCCTAGCGCGGAGTGACCGGGGAGGTGACCACCAGGTGCGCCGCGTCGGTTCCGCTTATCGCCATGTCACCGCTGCTCCGTTCGGTCGGTGGCCGTAAGGTGCAATCAACTGGCTGACCTTTCCAGAACATCAACCGGAGGCTCGACTGCCCGCACCGGGAGGACAATAAGCCATGAGCACTGCCGACGTGGTCCCTTACCTGCACTGGAAGAATGACGTCGCCGAGCACGATTATGCCGCCGCCTCGAGCTACCTCAGCATCCGGTTCGGCGAGCGCCGGGCCGGGCAGGTGGCGGCGGAACTGCGGAAGCTCCCCGTCATTACCCGGCGGGCCAATGACATCCTGCGGGCCACCGGGCGCGACGCGCTTCCGCTGTCCGATCCTGGCGTGCTGAAAGACCTGAAGAAGGTGCTCGGCGGGGAGAAGCTGTCGCCGGTCCTCGTGGCCGAGGGGGACATCGCGGACGGCTACCACCGGGTCTCCCTCGCCTACGCCCTCGACCCCTACGCCGCGATCCCGCTCAAGCTCGGCGGGGTAACCGCCGCCCCGTTACGGGCCGCCGCCGCCGCGCCGCTGGGATTCCGTTGGTGCCCGGGGACGCGTACGCACACCCTCTCGCGGACTGCGCCGCCAGAGGGTGTGCGGTACCGGTACCGTCGTTCGGCTCACGAAGCCCGGGGGAGAAGCTGGACAAGCGCGGCGACCACCAGGCCGAGGGCGGCCATCACCTCGAGGCCGACCTGGAAGGCGTGCGCGTAGGAGCCGCCGGCGAGGGCGTGGTAGAAGACGACCCCGATCAGCGCCACCCCGATCGCGCCGCCGGCCTGCTGAGCGGTGGACAGGACACCCGCGGCGGTCGCGGCGTGATCCGGCTTCACCCGGGACAGGACGATGGCGGGCATCGGCGTCATCGCGAAGCCCATCCCGGCCCCGGCGATCGCCAGCCCGGGGATGAGCCAGCCGGTGCCGTCATGGACGGCGGCCGCGAGCAGCAGGTACCCGGCGGACACCATGAGCGAACCGAGGGTCAGCACCTGGCGGCCGAGCCGGACCGCCACCTTGCCCGATTGCGTCGAGGCCAGGAAGTAGCCCGCCCCAAGCGGGAGGAAGAGCAGCCCGGACTGCAGCGCGGACAGGCCACGGCCATCTTGCAGGTAGAGCGCGAGCAGCAGGAAGAACGACGCCATCATCAGCTGGTAGGTCATGCTGGTGATCACTCCGACGGTGAATGCCCTGGCGCGGAACAGCGCGAGGTTGATCAGCGGAGACCCGTTCCTGGCGGCGAGACGCATCTGGTAGCCGGCGAAGGTGGCAAGCAGCGGGACCGAGGCGGCCAGGCAGGCGAAGCACCACGCGGGCCAGCCTTGCTGCTGCCCTTCCACCAGCGGCAGCACGATGGCGACCAGGCCAAGTGAAAGCAGCACGGTACCGGCGAGGTCGATCCTGGCGGCGACCTGCGCCTTCGATTCCGGGACCACCCGCAGGGCCAGGACGGCCGCGGCCACGCCGATCGGGACGTTGATCAGGAAGATGGAGCGCCAGCCGAGTCCCGCAAGGTCGAGCCGGATCAGTACTCCGCCGATGAGCTGGCCGAACACCGCGCCGAAGCCGATCGCCAGCGCGTACGCGGTGAACGCCTTGGCCCGCTTGGGCCCCGTGTAGATGGTGCTGATGATGCCCAGGATCTGGGGCATGAGCAGGGCGGCGGCCGCACCCTGGACCACGCGGGCGGCGACCAGGAAGCCGGCGCTTGGCGCCACGCCGCAGGCCGCGGAGGCGAGGGTGAACAAGCTCAGGCCGATGACGTACAGCCGGCGCCTGCCGTACAGGTCGCCAAGCCTGCCCGCGGTGATCAGCCCGGCGGCCAGCGCCAGGCCGTACCCGGCCACGATGAACTGGATCGCTGAAGGTCCCGCGTGCAGGGTGCGCTGGGTATCCGGCAGGGCCACGTTGACGATGAAGAAGTCCAGCAGGGAGATGAAGGTCCCGGCAAGCAAGACGGGCAGCGCCGCCCGCGAGGGGCCGGCCTCGTGACCGGTGTCCGGCGGGGCAAGGGCGGTGGAGGTCATCACGTGCTCCTTAGTCAGTTACCTGGGGTGATCGCGCGGCGGCGCGGTGGCCGCCGCGCGATTTGCTGGTGATTAGGCGGGAACCTTGTCAAGGAACCCGTGCACCCGGGAAATCCGGCTGTCGGCGTCAAGCACCAGGACGTCGGAGCCGATCACCAGGTCGTCACCGAGGCTCCAGGTAAACCGGGCGATGTCATGATGGGCATCGACCGAGCCGGCCAGCGTGAAGGCCAGGCCGGGGAACTGGCCCTGCACGGCGGCGATCGTGGCGTCGATCTGGTCCGGCCCCGCGGCGACCGCCATGGGGTCGGTGTAGACGCCGTCCGCGGCCCACATCTCGTTGATGGCCGCGCGGCGTGCCGCGGGGTCGGTCTCGTTCCAGGTCTCCAGGTAGCGGGCGACCAGTTCGCTGACGTTCATCTCAGTACCTCCGTAGTTCGCGTTCTTGCTGATCAAGACGTTACGGAGATCCGCGAAGCGAGGAATCAGTCGTGCATAGGTACTTTCCGCTGCCGTCATCGGGTTGCATAAGACACATGCAGGTACATGGCCGGGACGCTGAACTCGCGGCCCTCGACGACCTCCTCGGCCAGGCCAGGAACGGAACCAGCGGCGCGCTGGTGCTGCGCGGTGATCCCGGCATCGGCAAGACCGCGCTGCTAGCGCAGGCCGCCGAGCAGGCCAGCGGTTTCCAGGTCATCCGCGCCACCGGGGTCGAGGAAGAGTCCGGGCTCGCGTTCGCCGGGTTGCACCTGCTGCTGCGCCCCGCGCTCGGCCGCGTCGCCGTGCTCCCCGACGTGCAGGCAGAGGCACTGCGCGGCGCCCTTGGCCTGGCCAAGTCAGGGCCGCCTGACCGCTTCCTTGTCGGGCTCGCCGTGCTGTCGCTGCTTGCCGACCTGGCCGTCGACCAGCCCCTGCTGTGCATGGTGGACGACGCGCAGTGGCTGGACCGGGCAAGCGCCGACGCGCTGCTGTTCGCCGCCCGCCGGCTGGACACCGAGTCGGTCGTGCTGCTGTTCGCCGCCCGCCCCGGCGCTTTCCCCGCCGCGGGGGTGCCTGAACTTCGGCTGCAAGGCCTGTCCGCCAAGGCCGCGGCGGCGCTACTGCCCGCTGGGCTGCCCGCTGGCCGCCGCTACCGCGTGCTGGCCGAGGCCGCGGGAAACCCGCTCGCCCTGCTTGAACTCCCTCGTGTCCTCACCGATGCCGCACGAGAGGGCCCGCTCCCGCTGACCGACCGCCTCAGGGACGCCTTCGAGACCCAGCTCAGCAGCCTCAAGGAGCCGGCTCGAACGGTGCTGCTGGTGGCGGCCGCCGACGGCACTGGTGATCTCGGCCCGATCGTTCGTGCCGCCGCCACCCTTGGCGCGTCGCTCGCCGACCTCGACCAAGCTCGCGCGGCGGGCCTGGTCGAGGTCACCGCGAGCACGCTGACCTTCCGTCACCCGCTGATTCGCGCCGCGGTACAGCACGCCGCCCCGCTGGCACTACGGCGGGCAGCCCACCAGGCGCTAGCCGAGGCGCTCGATGCCCCCGGCCAGGCCGACCGGCGGGCCTGGCAGCAAGCCGCGGCCGCCGCCGGCCCGGATGAGGAGATCGCCGCCGAACTCGAGCGCGTCGCAGGCTCGGCTCACGATCGTGGCGGTGATACCAGCGCCCTGTCCTGGTATGAGCGCGCGGCTGAGCTCAGTAGCGACCCCGTGGCGAAGACGCGGCGCCTCACCCTCGCCGCCGAGGCCGCTACCGAATCAGGCGACCTCGACCAGGCCATGGCCCTCGCGGCCCAGGGCCTTCGCCTCGTCGCGCCGGCGGCAAGCCCGGGCAAGACCTCGCCAGGCGACGGGGACCCGCAGACGGTGGCCAGGCTCTGGCAGGTGCAGGCCACCGCGGCGTTCCTGCACGGGGATCCGGGTACGGCGCACCGGCGGCTGATGGAGGCCAGCGAGCTCATCGGGGCGGCCGATCAGGAGCAGGCCGTGACGCTGCTCGTCGAGGCGGTGCACGCCGGCTGGTACACCGGAGAGCGGGAACTGGCCCAGAGCGTGGCGCAGCTGGAAGGGCTGGACACCGGCAAGCGACCGCTCGTCCGGCTGCTGCTGCGCGCGGTAGCGCCCATCCTCGGACAGCCTGCCGACGGGCCCGATCCGCGCGGTGCCTTCGCCGAGGCCCAGCTGGCCGCGGCGGGCAGCCCGGCGGACCTGGTGCTGATCAGCGGGCTCGCGCTGATCCTCGGGAATGACCGCGCGGGGCTGCAGATCGGCAGCGAGCTTAGCCGCGACGTCCGCGCCACCGGGCGGATCGGGCTGCTGCCCGCCGTGCTGTTCTACTCCGGATGCGTGCAGGCCTACAGCGGCCGCCACGAGCAAGCGCGGCAGACGGTCGCCGAGGGGCTGCGGCTCGCCCGCGACACCGGCCAGCAACGGTGGGTCGAGGCGCTGGCCGAGCCGCTCGCGCTGCTGGCCGCGGCCAGCGGCGACCGCGAGCTCTGCCAGCGACTGGCGGACGAGGCGCTCGGGCGGTCGGCCGACCCTGCCTGGGACGTCCCATGGGCCGCCGCCGCGCTCGGCCTCCTCGACCTTGGCCTCGGCCGGGCCGAGGACGCGCTTGCCCGGCTAGAGACGCTGGCAGAAGGACGCCGCTTCTTCCACATCCCGCCGACCCGCTCCACCCCCGACCTGGTCGAAGCGGCGGTACGCCTGGGCCGGCCCGAGGAGGCGACCGCGCCGCTCGCGCTGTTCGAAACCTGGTCACGCAACATCGCGCAGCCCTGGGCCACAGCGCTCGTCCACCGGTGCCTGGCACTGCTTGACGGAGACGAGCACCATTTCCGCCAGGCGCTGAACCTGTACGAACAGGGCGACCGCCCGTTCGACGAGGCACGCACCCGGCTGCTATACGGCGAATGGCTGCGCCGGGACAAGCGCAAGGCCGACGCGCGAATCCACCTCGGCATCGCCCTGCAAGCGTTCGAGCGGCTCGGCGCCGCGCCCTGGGCAGACCGGGCGCAGGCCGAGCTCACCGCGACCGGGACCGCCGGCCGTCCGGCGGGGCACGGCCCAGCGGGGAACCTCACCCCGCAAGAACTGCAGATCGTCCGGTTGGCCGCGCAGGGCGCGACCAACAAGGACATCGCCGCACAGCTCATCCTTAGCCCCCGCACCGTGGGCCATCACCTGTACAAGGCGTACCCCAAGCTCGGCGTGACCTCCCGTGCGGAGCTGGCCGACCTGGACTTTGGCTAGCCGGCGTCCCAGAAGGAGCACTGGTGCTCGGCGCCGAAGGTGGCGGCGCCGATCGTCTGGGTCTGGCCACCGGGCCGCAGGGACATCAGCTGGCCGCTGCTGTACCGCGGCCAGGCCGGCTGGCCGGGGACTTCTGGCCTGCCGGCGGCGACGAACGCGCCCCAGTACCTGACCATCTGCTGGGAGAGCTCAAGCTGGGCCGGCGTCAGCTCGTCATACAGGGAGTAGCCGTTGTTGAAGCTCGGCCACAGGTAGGCCAGCTCCATGGCGTGCCCGGCGCCCCACTGGTACCCGGGCTGGTTGTTGTTGAGCCCGGGGGCGTGCAGGTCGTCGAACTGGTAGAAGTACGTCCGCGTCGTGGCTGCGAACTGGGTGGCCAGGTTCTGGGTGGGGCATCCGCCGATCCCGGTGAGGAACCCGCTGTCGGTCCAGATGTCGCCGATCATGTAGGCGGCCGTGTACGGGCTCGGGTAGGAGCTCCACGGGTAGCGGGCGAGGATGGCCGGCGCCCGCGACCCGTACTGCGAGCTGATCAGCGCGTCGGCCTGCGCCTCGGTCAGGCCGGTGAGGCCCTGGGAGAACGTGCGTCCCTCGTCGTGGTTGGTGCCCATGAGCACCGGCACGTGGTCGTAGTCGCCCGCGGCCACCGCCGACGCGTCCGCCGCCGGCAGCTCGGGGCCGCCGTAGGTGAACTCGGGCTGGTAGCTGGCGCTGGCGTCGAGCAGCGTCTGCTCCGGCAGGGCGCGCAGGCACGCCGCCGCGGTCGCCGGGTTCTGGCACCCGGCCTGCTTGGCGAACGCGAGGCTGGCCGCCTGAGCGGTGGCCGGGCTCTGCGAGGCGCAGCTGCCGCTCTCCATGATCACGCCGCGGAACAGCCCGCGGGCCGGCGGCGAGGTCAGCAGCGCGCAGTCCGACCAGCCGCCCGCGGACTCGCCCGCGATCGTGACCTTGGCCGCGTTGCCGCCGAAGGCGCCGATGTTGCGCTGCACCCAGCGCAGCGCGGCCTCCTGGTCGAGCAGTCCGAAGTTGCCGTTCGCGGTGGACGCGGTCGTGCCGAGCCCGGGCAGGTCAAGGAAGCCGAACGGGCCGAGCCGGTAGTTGATCGACACGACGATGATGTGGTCGGTCGTCACGATCAGCGACCCGTCGTGCTGGTCGCCCGCGCCGGTGGTGAGCCCGCCGCCGTGGATCATGACAAGCACGGGGAGCCCGCCGCCGCGGCCGCGGCTTTCGACACCCGGCGGCGTGTACACGTTGACGAAGAGGCAGTTCTCGTTGTCCACCCGGGGACCGTTACCGCTGGCCAGCTGCGCGCACCGGCCACCGTAGGACGTGGCCTGGCGGACGCCCTGCCAGCGGGGCGCGGGCTGCGGCGCCGCCCAGCGCAGCGCGCCGACCGGCGGTGCCGCGTACGGGACGCCGAGGAACTGGTCGGTGCCCTCGGCGTAGGCGCCCTCGACCAGGCCGCGGTCGGTCGCCACGATGAGCCCGTTGCCGTGGCCAGCGCCGGCCGGCGCGGCCGACGCGGCCGGTGCCACCGTCACCCCGGTGACCAGCGCCGCGGCGGCGAGCAGGAGCCCCGCCGCGATCCTGCGTCCTTTCATCACTTCACCTCCACGTGGGCGGTCAGCGGCAGGTCGGCCGAGGAATCGCCGACCATCAGGGCATACGTTCCTGGCGTGACCTCCCAGTGGCCGTTCCACCAGGCGAGGTCGTTACCTGAGACGGTGAAGCTCACCCGGGTCGTCTGGCCGGGGCCAAGCGTCACCCGCTGGAACCCCTTGAGCTGCTCGGCGGGCTCGCCGGTGGACGCGGGGTCGCCGATGTACAGCTGGGCCACGTCGGCGCCGGCCCGCTGCCCGGTGTTGGTGACGTCCGCGCTGACCTGGTAGCCGCCGCGGCCGTGGCGCACGACCAGGTGGGAGTACGCGAAGGAGGTATAGGACAGCCCGTAACCGAACGGGAACAGGGGGGTGATCCCCTTGGTGGCGTACCAGCGGTACCCGACGAGGATGCCCTCGGAGTACTGCACCTGCCCGCCGGTCCCCGGCCACTGCGCGGCCGTGCTCGCGGGCACCTGCGCGAGCGACTGCGGGAACGTGACCGGCAGCTTGCCTGACGGGTTCACGTCGCCGAAGAGCACGGCGGCGATCGCGTTCCCGTCGTTCTGCCCCGGGTACCAGGCCTCGACCACGCCCTTGACCTCGTTCAGCCATGGCATCGTCACCGCCGAGCCGGTGTTGAGCACCACCACGGTGTCCGGGTTGGCGGCGGCGACGGCGGAGATGAGCTGGTTCTCGCCGGCCGGCAGGTCGATCGTGGCGAGGTCGGCGCCCTCGGTCTCGTAGTTGCTCGCGAACACCACCGCGACCGCGGCCTTCCTGGCCGCGGCGACGGCCTGGGAGAGCAGGTCCGCGGGCGGCTGCCACCCCAGGGTGACGCCGTCGGTTCCGATCGGGACCGAGTCGGCGTAGTCCACCTCGATGGCGGCGGTCCCGGCCGGGAGAGTGACGGTGGCCCGCGCGACGCCGCCGAAGGTGGTCTGGCTGGCGAACACGCTCTTGCCGTCGATCGTGACCGAGGCGGTTCCGGTCAGCGAGAGCGACAGCGCGTAGGTTCCCGCGGCGGGCAGCTTGACGGTGCCGGCGAGCTTCACCGACCACCCGCTGGCGTTGACGCCGGGGGCGGGTGACTTGCTGCCCCAGGACAGCGCCACATCGGGTACGGTCCCGGTCGCCGCCGGCGTGCCGGTGAGCGTGGTGTTGTTGTAGTACGTCGCGCTCAGCCCGCTCGGGAACGCGGACGCGGGCACGGCGGCCAGCGCTCCCTGCGCCGGGACGTCGCCCTGGGCGTAGGTGACGCTGTCGCCGGCCGCCGCGGCGCGCTGGGTGATGCCCTGGACGGGGGTCACGGTGGACGGCGGGATCACGCCCGCGCTCCCGCCGCCCGATGTCAGCGCGTACTGCCCGGCGTCGCTGCCGATCACCGCGATGTCCTGACCGCGCTGCCCGGCGACCGGGAGCACGTTCCCGTCGTTCTTCAGCAGCACCGTGCCCGCCTCGGCGACGTCCTGGCCGGTCTGCGCGTGCGCGGGGGTGGTGACGGTCGCGGTGAGCGATCCGGTCTGCGGGTGATCGAACAGCCCGAAGCGGAACATCTCAAGCAGGATCCTGGAGACCATGTCGTCCAGCGCCGACACCGGCACGGTGCCGGCCTGCACCGCCGCCTTGAGGGGCGCGCCGTAGTAGTCCGTGCCGAAGCCGCTTCCGCCGGGCATCTGCATGTCGAGGCCGGCCAGCGCCGACGCGACCGTGGAGTGCGTCGCGCCCCAGTCGGAGGTGACGAAGCCGGGGTAGTGCCACTGGCTGTCGAGGATTCCCAGGGTGGCGCTGTCCTCGCAGGCGTACTGGCCGTTGATGGTCGCGTAGCTGCACATCACCGAGGCGGCATGGCCTTGCGTCACCGCTGCGTAAAACTGCGGCAGGTAGATCTCCTGCATCGCCCGCTGGCTGACGATCGCGTCGTCGGCCGACGTGTTGCGGTTGGTCTCCTGGTTGTAGACCGCGTAGTGCTTGACCTGGGCCATCACGTCCTGGCGCTGCACGCCGTCGATGTAACCGACGGCGGTCTGGCCGGACAGGTAAGGGTCCTCGCCGTAGCTCTCGAACGCCCGCCCCCAGCGCGGGTCGCGGACGATGTTCACGGTGGGGCCGAGGTTCACGTCCGCGCCCTTGGCGTGTTCCTCGCTGCCGACCACGGACCCGTACTCCTGCGCGAGCGCTGGGTCGAAGGCGGCGGCGAGCGCCACCGGCGCCGGCAGCTGGGTGACGCCGGTCACGCCGTCCGCGACGCCCTGCGGCCCGTCTTCCAGGTTGAGGCCGGGGATGCACAGCCGCGGGTTCGCCGCGACGTGGCCGACGTAGCCCGCCGCGCCGGTCGAGAAGCCGGTGCCGTCGACCATGGCGAGCTTGTCGTCGAGGGTCATCTTGGCGAGCACCGCGGCGGCGCGGGTGGCGGCCGGGGCGTTGGAGCCGACCCAGGGGCAGGCGGTGGCGGCGGCGCGCGGCCTGCCCGCCGCCCGCGGCGCCGACGAGCGCCAGCGCGGAGCACGCCAGGGCGGCCGCCGCGGCCGCGGCGGTAACACCGCGAGTGCCTCGCCTGCGACGGCGGCTACGCCAGGTGCGGGATGCGTCGGGAGTCACGGGTCCCTCCAGCGCTCGGTGGCTGCGGTGACACTTGTCACGCTGATACCGGGACCTTCTGGCAATTCTGTAAGCCTGTCAAGAAATGCATGAAAAAGTGCAAAAATCCGGCTTGATACGTCAGATTTGAATAAATGAGGCGTTCTTTGGCGGCATTTTGACCGGAAAATCGTTAGTATTCGGGTCATGCAGCCACGTGTCCGGACGGACAGGCCGGGCCCAAGGACGACCAGGGACCTCGTGCTGACGGCGCTGCGGGCGCGCGGCCCGTTGAGCCGCGCGGACCTGGCCCGCTACGCGGGTGTCGCGCCGTCCACGATCAGCGGTGTGGTCCAGGACCTGCTCGGCGCGGGCCTCGTCGTGGCGTCAGGGCACGAGCCGTCGCACCAGCCGTCGCACCAGCCGTCGCACGGGCCATCGCACCAGCCATCGCACCAGGGCGACACGGCGCGGCCAGGGCGCCCGGGGGTGAGCGTGACGCTGAACCCGCGGCTGGGCGCGGTCGCGGGCGTGGAGTTCTGCTTCGACGAGTTGCGCGTGCTGCTGTGCGACCTGGCCCATAACGTGATCGGCACGGCTAAGTGCGAGCTGCCGCGGGCGCACGGCAGTGACACCGCCCTCGCCGCGGCCGGGAGGCTGGTAGGCGAGGCACTCGCCGCCGCCGGGCTGAGCAGGGACGCGCTCATCGGCGCCGGCGTCTCGGTGCCAGGCCCGGTCAGCAGGCATCCGGACGCGGTCACCCCGTCGGCGATCCTTCCCGGCTGGCACGGCGTGACCGCAGACGAGATCGCCGCCGCGCTCGGCGTCGCGGTGAGCATCGACAACGACTCCAACCTGGCCGCGCTCGGCGAGCACGTCTGGGGCGCGGGACGCGGCTGCGACGACAGCGTGACCCTCAAGTTCCACTACGGCATCGGGTGCGGCCTGTTCGTCAACGGCACCCTCGTCCGGGGTTCAGGCGGGGCAGGCGAGATCGGCCACATCGCCGTCGACGAGCGGGGACCGCTGTGCCGCTGCGGGAAGCGCGGCTGCCTGGAAACCTACGCGGCGATCTCCGCCATCATGGAGGCGCTGCGGCCGCAGCACGGCGAGCTGACGCTGGCCCAGCTGATGCGGCTGCTCGCCGTTCGCGACCCCGGTGCGGTGCGCGTGGTGGGCGACGCGGCCGAACTCGTCGGCATGCACCTGGCCGCCGTCTGCAACCTGCTCGCGCCGCGACGGGTCATCGTGACCGGCCCGATGGCGCAGGCCGGCGACCTTGTCCTGGAACCCATCGGGACCGCTGTCAGGCGGCGCGTCGCGCCCAACGCGGTCCCCGAGATCGTCCTTGGCGCCCTGGGAAAGCGGAACACCGCGCTCGGTGCCATCGCCCTCGCCCTCGACGAGACCGACTGGCTGCCGCAGAAGCGCTCGTTGCGGTCACATTCGTTATGGATACGCCTAAACGGACACCAAAGGACAACGCAGGCCACCGAGTTACATAACACAAACACGCTGTGTTATGTATTGGTCTATTTTTCGCGATTTGGCTACAGGTGGTGGTCTGATCACGATATGGTTACTTCCGGTCGAGTGCAGGACGGGTTACTCAGGCTCCGATGTTGTTGTATGCCGCATGGCTTCTCTTTGGGACAGGTGTTCGCGACGGTGCCGAGAAGGTCTGAGTCTGGAAGGCACGGCCACTCCGCGAAAACGCGTAGCCGTCCCGCTAAGTGGCATCTTTTGCCATTGGCCATGCTGCTAGCCGGGGCAGCGGGAGGTCTTTCCTATACCTTCGTCCCGAGTGCGGCCGTTGCGCCTGTTGCCGACCGCCTCACCCCTGGACCCTTCTCCGCCGTTGCCCTTGGCAGCCTGCTCGGCCAAGGGCAGGTGGTCAGTTCCGCCGCTCCGCTCCCGGCGCCGATAGTCACGGCCATGGCCAAGGCTCGGACGGCTGGGCCTGCGCACTCTTCCCACCCGTCCGCTCACGCCACGTCTCGTTCCGCCACCTCTGGCGCGTCGTTTGTTGACGCGGCCGGGCTGGGCCTCTACGACGGCGATTCGAGCCCGTCCGGCATTGAGACCGCCGCCAGCTGGCTCGGTTCCGCCAGCTCCATTAAGTACGCCCAGGATTTCATCGACGCCACGGACTGGTCGCATATCAGTAATCCGTGGCAGCTTTCGAACTGGCAGGGCAGCCCGTTCAGCATGGTCTGGGGCGTCCCAATGCTGCCGTGCGGAGCCCCGGCAACGCAGTGCGCCACGAACGTATCGGACTTCGACCTAGTCGCGAACGGCGGCGCTGACAGCTACTTCAAGACCCTGGCGCAGAATCTGGTGTCCGCGGGCTTTGGCTCTTCGTACATCCGGATTGGCTGGGAATTTAATGGCAACTGGATGGGCTGGAGCATCTGTAACGGTGACGGATCGGGGCTGACGAGCTGGGCGAGCGATTTCGTTCCCGCTTTTCAGAACATCGTGACCAGCATGCGCAGCGTCAGCGGGGCGAACTTCAAGTTCATCTGGAACCCGCTCGACAGCAGTAACGTCAGTTGCCCCGGTGCCAATCTGGAGAATTTCTATCCGGGCGACAACTACGTCGACATGGTCGCGCTCGACGCTTATGACGCGATCGGAGAAGCGACGAGCAGTGACGCCGCGCGCTGGAGCGACTTGCTGAACGGTGTCAACGCGGGCGACTACACCGCGGTGACGCCTGCCGCCATCAACGGACAGGGATTCCAAGGCTACGGCCTGAACTGGCTCGCCGCGTTCGGTAAGGCGCACAACAAGGAAATCGGCCTGCCTGAGTGGGGACTCGATTCCAGCGGCACGAACGGTGGCGGAGGCGACGACCCGTACTTCGTGAACCAGATGGCGAACTGGATCAAGGCGAACGCGACCGGCCCGGCGATCTTCTGGAACTACGGCGGCGGCACCCTGCCACTGGACATACCGAATTACACGACGGGTGATATCCCGAACGCGACCGCGGCCTTCAAGGCCGCGTTCGGCGCCGGCAATTAACCGTCGAGCCTACTCATGCGTGGCCGACCAGGGCGGCTGATACGCCGTAAGTCACCCGGTTGAGATGATGACCACCCGATGTCGGACTGCGACGCTGCCAGTATGAGTGATTTCGCGCTGAGCGAGGCCGAGTTTCGCGCGCTTTACGAGCGGCTGCGGCGCACGTCCGCGTGGGGGCCGGGCGACCACATGGGCGCGCTGAACAACATCTCAGCGGCGGAGGTGGTGGCGGCCGCCAGTGACGTCAGGAACGGCCACACTGTGTCGCTTGCCGCGCCGATAGAGAGCCGGGAGGCACCCGACAATCCCGATCCCGCCGTGCACCAGATGACGAGCTCGGCGGACTACACGGACGGCGCTTCCGGGTTGTCCTTCGCCACGGACCGCCTGGCCATGAACATTCACGGCAACGCCGACAGTCACATCGACGCGCTGTGCCATGTGATGTTCGACGGAAAGCTTTACAACGGCATCGCTGCGGACGCCGTTACCGCGACGGGGGCATCCGAGCTCTCGATCGACCTCGCGGGCCAGGGGATTGTCGGCCGTGGCCTGCTGCTTGACATCCCGCGGTTGCGCGGGGTGCCGTGGCTGGAGCCGGGTGATCACGTGACCGCCGATGACCTGCTCGCGGCGGAGTCGGCCCGGTTCGACCGCATTGAGCAAGGCGACCTGCTCTTCGTCAGGGTCGGCCATCGCGCCCGCCGCCGGTCGCTCGGGCCGTGGGACGCCGCCGCGGCGCGCGCCGGACTGCATCCGGCGGCGCTTGAGCTGCTCGCGGAGCGTCGGATCACGGTGCTTGGCAAGCGATGGCAACAACGACACGGCGCCGAGCATCGTCGAGGGCGTGGACTTCCCCGTGCACGTGCTCGCGATCAACGCGATGGGCCTGTACCTGCTTGACTACCTGGACCTCGACGCCCTGGCGGGATTGTGCGAGGCAATGCATCGCTCTTCATTCCTGTGCGTCATCGCGCCGCTCCGGCTGCCCGCCGGGACAGGCTCCCCGGTGAACCCGATCGCCATCTTCTGAGAGGTCCAATCACCCGGTACGGGCGATGCAATCTGCTCGCCGCTCTCCTGACAATTACGGCTGAGTAGGCGCCAGCGCCTTCGCGGCGACCGAAGGGAGCGGGATGTCGCTCGATCTCACGCGGTGGCAGTTCGCGTTCACGTCGATCAACCATTTCCTGTTCATCCCGATCACGATCGGCCTTGCCCTGGTGCGGCACCCCATCCGGGTCGGCGACCACCTCCTCGCGCGGCTCGGCTAGACAACACATGCTGCATGTCCGGCTGGTGAGCCCGCCCGGCTCGACCGACGACCTGGTCGAGAGGCTTTCCGCTGATCCGGGCGTCAGGAACCTGGTGGTCATGCGGGGCGCCGCCCGCCGCCCGGACGGCGATGCGGTCCAATTCGACCTGCTCACCCGGTTCGCCAATCCGGTACTGCGGGAAATACGCGCCCAGATACAGGAGCACGGCTCGGTCGTCATCCAGGAGGTCGACGCGGCGATCAATGGCCCGGGAGAACCCGCAGACCACCGCAGGCAGCGCTACGGCGAGATTCCGCCGGTCTGGGAGATGGTCGAATCCAAGATCCGCGCAGGCGGCGAGTACCCGGTCAGCTTCTACGCGCTGCTAATCATCGCCGGCCTGATCGGCGCGGTGGGCATACTCACCAACTCGCAAATCCTGATCGTCGCGGCGATGGTGGTGGGCCCGGAGTACGGCGCCATCATGGCGACGGCGCTCGGCATCGACAAGGCAGACGGCCGCGCGGTCCGGCAGGGCCTGGCCGCCCTGGCGGCGGGGTTCGCGCTGGCAGTTCTGGCGACGCTGATCTTCGGGCTGCTGATCCGGTGGTCCGGCGAGACTCCGCGGCTCTACGAGGCGGGCGTGCGGCCCGTGTCCGATCTCATCAACTCACCGAACGTGTTCTCGTTCATCGTGGCGGTGCTGGCGGGCGTTGTCGGGGTCGTCTCGCTGACCGAGTCCCGGGCGAACGCGCTCATCGGCGTGTTCATCTCGGTTACCACGATTCCCGCCGCCTCCGACATGGGCCTGTCCGCCGCTTACGGCAGCTGGGCGGAGGCGCGCGGATCGACGTTCCAGCTGCTGCTGAACGTAGTGCTGCTGGTCGCTGTCGGTGCGCTTGGACTCCGCCTGCAGAGATCAATCTGGCGAGGCGGGACGGCGAGGGCCGCCGCGCGTGCACGCCGGTCCTCGCCGGATCTGTAGCGGTCGTGACTTACGTATTCTGCGACAGCACGGGGCTGACCGCGGTGGAGCCGTGGTCGAGCTGGTTGTTGAGGTTGATCGCGGCGCTGATCAAGGCCAGGTGGCTGAACGCCTGCGGGAAGTTGCCGAGTTGCTCACCGGTGCTGCTGATCTCCTCGGAGTACAGGCCGAGGTGGTTCGCGTAGGTGTGCATCTTCTCGAAGGTCAGCCGCGCGTCGTCGAGCCGTCCGGCGCGCGCGAGGGCGTCGACGTACCAGAATGTGCACAGCGAGAAGGTGCCCTCGTTGCCGGCCAGCCCGTCGGGTGACGCGCTCGGGTTGTAGCGGTAGACGAGGCTGTCCGATACCAGCTCTCGGTCCATCGCGTTGAGCGTGGACACCCACATCGGGTCGTCCGGGGCGATGAACCCAAGCAGCGGCATCAGCAGCAGTGAGGAGTCGAGGACCTTGCTGCTGTAGTGCTGGGTGAAGGCGCCGACCTCGCTGTTCCAGCCGCGGGACATGATCTGCTTGTAGATCGAGTCGCGCGCCAGGGCCCACCGCGCCAGGTCCGCTGGCCGGGCCCGGTTCGTGGCTATCCGGATGGCGCGGTCGAACGCCACCCAGCTCTGGAACCGGCCGTAGGTGAAGTCCCGTTGCCCGCCGCGGGTCTCCCAGATGCCCTCGTCGGGCTGGTCCCAGTTGTCGCACAGCCAGTCGACCATCCGCGACACCTGCTGCCAGCCCTCGTGATACACCTGAAGGCCGTTGACGTCGCCCAGGTACGCGGCGTCGAGCATCTCGCCGTAGATGTCGAGCTGCAACTGGTCGGCCGCGCCGTTGCCGATCCGCACCGGCCGCGAGCCGCGCCATCCTTCGAAGTGATCGAGGGTCTCCTCGTGCAGGTCGGAGCTTCCGTCGACCCGGTACATGATCTTCAGCGGATGGCCGCTCCCCGGCACGTACTCCTCGCCGCGTGCCCGCAGCCAGTGGGCGAAGGCCCTGGCCTCCTCGACATAGCCCAGGCCAAGCAGCGCGTACAGCGAGAACGAGCCGTCCCGAATCCAGGTGTAGCGGTAGTCCCAGTTGCGCTCGCCTCCGGTCTGCTCAGGCAATCCGGTGGTCGGCGCGGCGACCGGTGCGCCGGTTGGCTGGTAGATCATCATCTTGAGGGTTATCGCCGACCGCGAAACCATCTCGCGCCAGCGGCCGGTGTAGGTCGACTTGTGCACCCAGTCGCGCCAGAACTCCGCCGTGTCGTGCTGCAGTCGCTGGATCTCCTCGCGCGCCATCAGCCGCGGCCTGCCGCCCATCGACTCGAGAACCATCCCGGCGCTCTCGCCGGCCCGCAGCGTGCGGGTCGCGCGCACGCCGTCGCCATGCTGTTCGATCATGTCATCCGCATCCCGCGGCGAGTCGTCCTCCGGGCGGGCCCAGTGCAGCGTCAGCTCCATGCCTTCCGCCTCGAACACCGCGCCGTTCTCGGTCATCTCCACCTTGTGCGGCTGCCGGGCGTAGTCGAACGCGGGCTGGATATCCATCACGAACCGCATGGTGCCGCGGACCACGCGCAGCTGCCGTACTAGCCGGTGCCGGTCCGTCGCCGCGCCGGTGATGACCGGCATGAAGTCGTGGACCTCGCCCACCCCGTCTGGCGTCATGAACCTGGTGATCAGGATCGCGGTGTCCGGGAAGTAGAGCTGCTTGCTCACGTAGTCGTCGCGGTCGGGGGCGATGCGGAAGTAGCCGCCGTGATCCGCGTCGAGCAGCGACGCGAACACGCTGGGCGAGTCGAAGCGCGGACAGCAGAACCAGTCGACCGTGCCGTCCGTCGTTACGAGCGCGGCGGTTTGCAGGTCGCCGATCAGTCCGTGATCGCTGATGTTGGGGTAGCGGGGCACGGGTTGCCTCCTCTGACTGATGGTCTGATGGTCGCGCACGCAGTCTTTTGGCGTGCTATCAGAGGTAGCGTCCGTCTCTTAGGATGCCTGGCACATCACCCGGCGCAGGTGAAGGCGCCAGAGCATCACCCCGCCTGGGTGATGCCGTACCGGGCTGTTGGGCCGCAGCCTCTACGGTATGCGCGGCGTCGGAAGGCGGGCCCCGGCCGTTCTACGGCGGTCGGCCCGCACGCTATGGTGTTCGGCCTCAGGTGTGACCGCTGGGTTCAGTTATGCCTGTGCAGGGCCGCCGTGAGCGATTCCCCGTCGAGGTCGAGCGCGGCTGCCCAGGCGATGATCCTGCCGCTGGCGCTGGCTCAGTTCATCGCCAGTTACGCGGCCACGAACATGAACGTGGCCATCAGCGCGATCGCCAAGGACCTGGGCACGACCGTGGCCGGGGTACAGACGGCGATCACGCTGTTCACGCTGACGATGGCGGCGCTGATGATCCCTGGCAGCAAGCTGACCGACATCTGGGGCCGCAAGCGCTGCTTCGTGATCGGCCTGGTCGTGTACGCGATCGGTGGCCTGCTGGCGGCGCTGGCGCAAGGACTGCCGCTGCTGATTACGGGGTACTCGCTGCTCGAGGGCGTGGGCTCGGCGCTGATGATCCCGCCCATCTACATCCTGGTCACGGTGACCTTCCCCGACGTCAAGTCACGGGCGAAGTACTTCGGCGTCGTCAGCGGCGCGGGCGGGCTCGGTGCCGCCGCCGGGCCGCTGATCGGCGGGCTGGTGACCAGCGCGATCAGCTGGCGCGCCTCGTTCGGGCTGCAGGTCCTGGTAGTCGCCTGGATCATCTTGCTCGCCCGCAAGATCACCGACCCGGCCCGGACAGGACCCAAGCCGCGGTTCGACCTGACCGGGGCCGTGCTGTCGGCCGCGGGCCTGTTCTTCGTGGTGCTCGGGTTCCTGCAGTCGCGGACCTACGGTTTCGCCAAGTCGCGGCAGGACTTCGCCATCGGCGGCACGGTGGTGATACCGAAGGGCAGCATTTCCCCGGTGTGGCTGTTCGTCGCGATCGGCGCGCTGTTCCTGCTGTGGTTCTTCCTGCACGTCCGGTCCAGGGAGAAAAAGGGCAAGAGCGTGCTGCTGCCCCTGCGGCTGTTCCGCAACAAGGTCGCCAACCTCGGGCTGGGCACGCAGACCATCCAGTGGCTCATCATGCAGGGATCCTTCTTCACCGTCTCGGTCTACCTTCAGGAGGTCAACCACTACAACCCGATCCAGACCGGCCTGATGCTCACCCCGGCCACCATCGGGATCCTGGCCGCCTCGGCCGCCGCCGACCGGTTCGCCCGGCGGCACCCGCAGCGATGGCTGATCATCGCCGGGTTCCTGGTCACCGCGGTCGGAATGATCTTGCTGCTGGTCCTGGTCAGGGCGAATGCGGGCCTGTGGCGGTGGATCCCGGGGCTGCTGCTGTTCGGCGTCGGGGTCGGGACCATGCTGACCTCCTCGGTCAACGTGGTTCAGTCCAGCTTCCCCGACAAGGATCAGGGCGAGATCTCCGGCCTGTCCCGCAGCGTCTCCAACCTGGGATCCTCGCTCGGCACCGCCCTGGTCGGGTCGGTCCTGGTCGCCGTCAAATTGCCCGAGGGAAGGCCCTTCGCCGTCGCGCTCGCGATCATGCTCGTCGTGGCCCTCATCGGCTTGCTCCTCGCCATCCTCATCCCCCGCAAGCAGGGCAAGGCCACCGAACCACCATCCTCAGCGCAGGCACCACCATCCTCAGCGCAGGCACCGACGCCTGAGACGCAGGGCGGCCAGGTTGCCTAGCCGCCCCGTCGCACCCGCCGCGCGATCGTGCCGCTCAGCGAGTGGTGGACGAAGGCGATTATCCCGAACGGATGGTGGTTCCACCGGCCACCGGCATCATGACTGCCGGCCGTCGGCAACACGGTCAAGGAAGATTAACGGGCTTCCACGCTCCTGAGCACCGTGGCGACGAAGTTATCGAGGATCTCGGCCCGCGCGGCCCGCTGGCGGCCGTGGCTGGTTATCAGCACCGCGTACAGGCCGAGCATGAAGAACTGGGCCGTGCGCAGCGCGTCGGCCTCGGGGTATGTCTCGCCCCTGTCCCGCGCGAGCCCGATCGCCCGCACCACCAGGGCCACCATCGGGTAGTCCGCCCACTGCTCGGTGCCTGGCAGCACCTCGGGGCGATTCGGGGAGAAGTGCAGCGCGAGCATCTCACGGAAGAGCGTCTTGCCCACCCGGCGCTCCATCTGGGCCATCAGCCGGACGACCTCGTTCAGCGCGCCGGGCAGGTCATGCGGCCGGGCCAGGAACTTCTCCAACTGGGCGGCCAGCCGTGCCTCCTCATGCCGCTCAAGCTCGGCGAGGACGTGCTCCTTCGTCGGGAAATGGAAGTAGAAGGTGCCGCGCGCCACCCCCGCCTCCCTGGTGATGACGCTGACGTCGGCGGCGGCCATGCCGACCTGCCTGAACTCCGTCACCGCGGCCGCGTACACGCGCTGGCGAGTCTCCCGCCGCTGCACTTCGCGCCCGTTGGGCTTGTCTTTCCCGGCTGCCATAGCACTCCCATTTTACGCCTGTCACTGACAACCGTCACTGACAGGCGGCAGCGAGGTCTTGTCCGCGAGCGAAATCTGATTTATATAGATTATTGACCGCTTACCCAATGACGGGAGGCTCACCGCGTGGACACCGACGGCCTCTACTGGGACCCGTACGACGCCCGCTTCGCGGCCGACCCGTGGCCGCTGTTCAACCGGATGCGTGAAGAAGCACCGCTCTACTACAACCAGCGGCATGACTTCTACGCCGTCAGCCGCTACGCCGACGTGGAGCGGGTGCTGACAGACACCGAGACGTACTCCTCCGCCCGCGGGGTCATGCTGGAGCTGATCAAGGCGAACATGGAGATCCCGCCGGGCACCCTCATCATGGAGGACCCGCCGGTCCACAACATCCACCGGCAGCTGCTCGCCCGGGTGTTCTCGCCGCGCCGGGTGGCCGACCTGGAGCCGCGGATACGCGAGTACTGCACCGCCTGCCTGGACCCGCTGGTGGGCGAGTCCCGGTTCGACCTCATCGAGAAACTGGGCCTGGAGATGCCGATGAAGGTCATCGGCATGCTGCTCGGCATCCCCGAGGAAGGGCAGGTGGCCTTCCGCGACCAGTCCAATGCCAAGATCCAGACCGCGGACGGCGGCAAGATCGACTTCAGCGAGGAGGTCATCCTCTCGCACGAGGCAATGGGCGACTATGTCGACTGGCGGTACGCCCACCCGTCCGACGACGTGATGACGGAGCTGATCAACGCCGAGTTCGAGGACGAGAACGGCGTCACCCGCACGCTGACCCGCGACGAGATCCTGATGTACGTCACGGTCCTCGGCGGCGCGGGGAACGAGACGACGGGCAGGCTCATCGGCTGGATGGCCTCGACCCTCGCGAAGCACCCCGGGCAGCGCGCGGAGATCGCCGCCGACCTGTCGCTGGTCCCCGGCGCGGTGGAGGAGGTCCTGCGGGTCGAGCCGCCCGGCCCGTTCAACGCCCGCTACGTGACGCGGGATGTCGAGTTGCACGGGCAGACCGTGCCGGCCGGCGGCGCGATGCTGTGCATGGTGGGCGCGGCCAACCGTGATCCCCGGCGCTACGACGACCCGGACCGGTTCGACATCCGCCGCAAGAAGAGCATGCACCTGACCTTCATCCTCGGCCCGCACTACTGCCTCGGCTCTGCCCTGGCCCGGCTGGAGGGCCGCGTCGCGCTAGAGGAGATACTCAAGCGCTGGCCGACCTGGGAGGTCGACTGGGACGGGGCCAAGCTGCAGCAGACCTCGTCGGTGCGCGGCTGGGAGAAGCTGCCGCTGGTGGTCGGGTGACCGCCGCCCCGCTCCCAGAAGCCGCCGCGGCCCGCTACGCCGGCGGCCGCGTGCGGCGCGTCGAGGACGCAAGGCTGCTGACCGGCGCGGGCACCTTCGTCGACGACATCACCCGGCCGGGCATGCTGCACGCCTGCTTCGTCCGCAGCCCGCACCCGAGGGCGCGCATCCTGTCCATCGACACGGCGGCCGCGCTGGCGATGCCCGGCGTCCACGCCGTCTTCACGGCCGACGACCTCAACGGCGACGTGGTCGAGGCCTGGTACACCGGGACGGGCAACATGGTCCAGGACACGCCCCGGCCGCCGCTCGCCCGCGGCGAGGCCCGGTTCGCCGGCGACATCGTGGCCCTCGTCGTGGCTGACAGCCGCTACCTCGCGGAGGACGCCGCCGACCTGGTCGACGTGGACTACGAGCCGCTGCCCGCGGTCGCCGACTACGCGCGTGCCAGGACGACGGAGGCACTCGTGCACGAGGGCTACGCCGGCAACCTCGCGGGTGAGCTCTCTGGGGCACCCGCCGAGACGATCGCCGGCGCCTACGACGCGGCCGCTCACGTGGTCAGCGAGACGATATGGGAGCAGGCGCAAGGCGCCGTCCCGATGGAGACCCGCGGCCTGGTCGTGGAGTGGTCGAGGGGCAGCGGCGAGCTGACCGTGTGGGCGGGCACGCAGGCCCCGCACGAGGTGCGGATGTTCGCCGCCCGGCTGCTCGGCATCCCCGAGCACAGCGTCCGGGTAATCACCCGCGACGTGGGCGGCGGCTTCGGGCAGAAGGTCGTGCCGCTGCGCGAGGACATCTGCGTCCTGCTGGCGGCGCGGAAGCTGCAGGGCGCCCTCAAGTGGATCGAGGACCGCCGGGAGAACCTGCAGTGCGCCGGCACGGCACGGCACGAGCACGGCGTCGCGCGGCTCGCCTTCGACGCTGAGGGAACGATCCTCGCCGCGGCGCTCGACCACGTCCAGGACGTCGGCGCGTACCCGACGCCGTGGCCGGTCGGCACGGGCGCGGCGACCGGGATGATCTTCCCGGGCCCGTACCGGATCGCGCGGGGCACGTTCAGCCACGCCTCGGTCTTCTCGCACACCCCCGGCAGGATCGCCTACCGGGGACCGTGGGCGTTCGAGACCCTGGCCCGCGAGGTCACCCTCGACATCGCGGCCCGCCGGATGGCCATCGACCCGGCGGAACTGCGCCGCAGGAACCTGCTGCGCCGCGATGAGATGCCGTACTCCAGCCCGACCGGCATGCCCTACGACCACATGGACCCGCTGGAGACGCTGGAGCAGGCCCTGGCGGTCCTCGACTACGACGCGTTCCGCAAGGAGCAGGCCGCCGCCCGTGAGCAGGGCCGCTACCTGGGGGTCGGGATCTCCTGCTACGCCGAGCCGACGACGCCGGCGTTCGGTTACTACGCCACCGAGGGCGCGACGATACGGATCGAGCCGTCAGGAAAGGTCAACGTGTACGTGGCAGGCGGCTCGGCCGGCAACAGCCTGGAGACGACGGCGGTGCAGCTTGCCGCGGACGCACTCGGAGCGGACATCGCGGACGTGCACACGATCCAGGGCGACACGGCGGTCACGCCGTTCGGCGCGGGCACCGGCGGCAGCCGCAGCGGCTCGATGATCGCCGGGGCCGTTGGGGTCACGGCGGCGGAACTGCGGGACAAGCTCACCAAGCTGGCCGCGCACAAGCTGGAGGCGAGCGAGGCCGACATCGAGCTGGCGGGCAGCCGGGCGGCCGTGAAGGGCGACCAGGACGCCGGGGTCAGCTTCGCCGAACTGGCCGACCTCGCCTACTTCCAGCCGTACGCGCTCCCGCCGGGGATGCCGCCAGGCCTGGAGGCGTCCGCCCGGTACGCGGCGACCGGCATCGGCCTGTGGGCGTGCGCCACGCACGCGTGCACCTGTGCGGTCGACGTCACGACGGGCAAGGTGACGCTGCTGCGCTACATCGTCGGCGAGGACTGCGGCCACATGATCAACCCGGCCGTCGTCGAGGGCCAGATCGCCGGCGGCGTCGTGCAGGGCATCGGCGGCGCGCTGCTCGAGGAGCTCGCCTACGACGCCGACGGCAACCCGGTCGCCACCACCTTCATGGACTACCTGCTGCCCACCGCCGCCGAGGTGCCGCTGATCGAGTACGCGCACATCGAGACGGCACCAGGCCCGGGTCCCGGCGGGTACAAGGGCGTCGGCGAGGGCGGCGCGATCGGTGCACCCCCGGCCGTCGTCAACGCGGTGGCGGACGCGCTGGCCCCGTTCGGGGTGACGATCACCAGGCTCCCGCTCTCCCCGGCGGCCATCGTCGAGCTGATCGACCAGGGCCGGGGGCCGGAGATAGGTGGGCCGGGGGCCGGTGAGGTGTCATGAAGCCGGCCCCGTTCGAGTACCACGCGCCGTACAGCGCCAAAGAGGTCGTCGGCCTGCTCGCCGAGCTGGGCGACGGCGCGAAGGTGATCGCCGGCGGGCAGAGCCTGGTCCCGGTGCTCGCCATGCGGCTCGCGGTCTTCGACCACCTCATCGACATCCGCCGGATCGAGGCGCTGCGCGGCATCGAGGAGCGCGGCGACTCCGTCTGGATCGGAGCGGGCACCACGGAGGCCCAGATCGGCGCCTCGGAGCTGATCGCCAGGCGTCTGCCTCTTTTGTCTCGCGCCACACCGCTGATCGGCCACTTCCAGATCCGCAACCGCGGCACCATCGGCGGATCGCTGGCCCACGCGGACGCGTCGGCCGAGTACCCGGCGGTGGCCCTGGCCCTGGACGCGACCATCGAGGCGCTGTCACCGCGCGGCCGGCGGACGATCCCGGCGGCGGAGTTCTTCACCGGCATCTGGACCACCGCACTGGACCCCGACGAGCTGGTCACCGGGGTCAGTTTCCCGTCGGCAACCGGGCCCGGCGCGCCTGGTAAGGTCGCGGGTTTCGACCGGGCGCGCATCGGGGGGTACGGGGGGTCGTCCCCCCGGGGGGGAACTGGCTTCGCGATCGAGGAGTTCGCCCGGCGCCCGGGCGACTTCGCGGTGGCAGGCGCGGCCGTCGCGATCGGGCTTGACCCCGGCGGCCGGGTCAGCCGGAGCGGCATTGGCCTGTTCGGCCTCGGCCCGACAGTGCTGCGCGCCGCCTCCGCTGAGGCATCCGCTCTCGGCATCCCCGCCAGCGACATCAATCCGGCGGAGATCGGGCGAGCCGCCGTCGCGGACCTCGACTCGGTCCCTTCAGACCTGCACGGCACCGCCGATTACCGCAAGAAGGTGGGCGCGGCCATGGTGACCCGCGCCTGGGAGAAGGCCGTCAAGGAGGCAGCCGATGGCTGAGGTCAGCATCGAGGTCACCGTCAACGGGCAGCCACGGAGGGCGGCCGTCGAGCCGCGGCTGACCCTGGCCGACTTCCTCCGCGAGCGCTGCCAGCTCACCGGCACGCACCTCGGCTGCGAGCACGGCGTCTGCGGCGCGTGCACCGTCATACTCGACGGGCAAGCGGTGCGCGGTTGCCTCATCTTCGCCGTGCAGGCCGACGGCGCCGAGATCACCACCGTCGAGGGCATCGCCGAGCCCGACGGCACGCTGTCCCCCCTCCAGCAGGCGTTCCGTGAGCACCACGGGCTGCAGTGCGGCTTTTGCACCCCCGGCTTCATCACCTCCCTTACCGCGTTCCTGCGCGACAATCCCAGCCCCGCGGACGAGGAGATCCGCGCGGCCCTGTCGGGAAACCTGTGCCGCTGCACCGGCTACCAGGGCATCCTGGCCGCCGTCCGCGCGGCCACCACCATCAATCAAGAAGCGAGGTAGTAGAGCATGCCAGGAAGAGTCGAGGGCAAGGTCGCCTTCATCACCGGCGCCGGCCGCGGCCAGGGCCGCAGCCACGCGGTGAAGCTGGCCGCCGAGGGCGCCGACATTATCGCGATCGACATCTGCCATGACGTCGAGGGCGCGCTGCCGATGGCGACGCCGGACGACCTCACCGAGACGGTCAAGCTGGTAGAGGCCCGGGACCGGCGGATCATCGCGACCCAGGCGGACGTGCGCGACCTTGACGGGCTCACGGCGGCGGTGGACGCCGGAGTCGAAGAACTCGGTCGGCTGGACATCGTGGTGGCCAACGCGGGCATCGCGAGCCTGGGCGGACCGGTGCAGGAGATGAGCCAGGACAACTGGAAGCACACCATCGACATCAACCTGACGGGGTTGTGGAATACCGCCAGGGCGGCCATCCCGCACCTGATCGCGGGCGGCCGCGGCGGCGCGATCGTGCTCACCAGCTCCGTGGGCGGCATGCACGCGATGCCGAACATGAGTCACTACATCTCGGCCAAGCACGGCGTCATCGGGCTGATGCGGTCGCTGGCCGTGGAACTAGGGCAGCACCACATCCGGGTCAACTCGGTCCTCCCGACCAACGTGAACACCCCGATGTTCATGAACGAGGGCACGTTCAAGATGTTCCGCCCCGACCTGGAGAACCCGGCCGCGGCCGACGTGGAGCCGGTCGCCGCGCAATTCATGCACGTCTTGCCGCACGGCTGGATCGAGCCGGAGGACGTCAGCAACGCGATCCTCTTCCTGGCCTCCGACGAGTCCCGCTACATCACCGGCGTGCCCCTCCCCGTCGACCTTGGCGCCCTCCTCAAGTAGGGGAACCCGCCGCCCTGACGCGATGCGGGGCTAGCGGAAGACCCTGATGTACTTGACCTGGACGTTCCCTGGCTTGCCGCTGGTTCCCTTGGGGCAGGCGTTGAACCAGGGCTGCTTGCAGCCCCACTCGGAGACCGTCAGCCACATCGGGTCCTTGCCCGGGGTGGTCACGTTCTCCTTGATCGAGTCGAACAACTTGCCGTTGTAATAGACGCTGAATCCGGTAGCGGTGAACGCGATGTCCACGATGTTCCAGCCGGGAGCGGTGATGTTGCGGGTGCGCGGAGCCGGGGCGTTCGTCTTGCAGTTGTACTGCCACGGGCCGGTGGAGATCGTGCTGCTGCTGGCATGGCTGTTGCACGGGGCGTAGTGCCAGGTCAGGTAGTTGACACCGTAGTTGTCCTCCACGGCGTCCAGCTCGCCCTGGTCCGGCTGGTCGTTGCCGTACATCCACAGCGCCGGCCATGTGCCTTTGAAGGTGCTGAAGTAGATATCAGCCTCGTACACCATGCCGGGTTTCGTCGTGGTCAGGGTGGGACTCTGGATGCTGGTGCAGTTGCCGGTCGCGCCGGTGGTGTCCAGCTCGGCGTAGCCGTGGGCGTTGCGGCGGACCTCACGGGGGTTGGCCTGGCAGCCGCCGGGCGCGTTCCGCGGCTCGTCCCACCGGGCGCTCGTCATGGAGGCCGGGCTGACCTGCGAGACGAAGGGGTGACCGGCCAAGGCCGCCGGGTACGGTCTCGTTCGCCGATGCTGCTGCCTGGTGCGCTGTCAGCACACTCGCTGCGATCAGAACGGCAAAGCCGTATGCGGCGAAGCTCCCCGTTCGTAGTCTCATTAGGTGAGAGTACCCCGACTGAGTGTAAGGAGCTCGACGTGCCCGCCCCGAACCCAGACTCTGCTCGACATCGACCTGCTGGCCCTCACCCCCTCAGCCTGACCGTCCCCAGGCCGGCCGCTAGCTCGCCCCGCCCCGACGCCCCCGGGCGGCAGCTGGGCATGGCCGGCGTCCCGGGCACCGAGCCACGCGGCGAGGGCAAGGGCGCCGGACGGCGTACACCCGTGGCTCAAGTGCTGCGTAGTGACCACAGGGGGCTGTGCGCGCCCTGGCCCGCGGCACCCGCGCGCTGCATGCGGCGCGATCGAGCGTGATTTCGCTTTTCATGTGGATTCAGCAGCTAATAAGCTGCAGAATCCACATGATCATGGGCCAGGCCGCGATGCCGCCTGCATAAACCGGGCAGAACGGGCGCGCGAGCCCGGTGTGACCGCGGAGAGGAAGCCCGGCTGGCTTGCCACCACGATGCCGAGTTCGGCCGCCCGCGCGGTAAGTTCCCGGTACATGGCGCCGCCGTGCTCGATGCGGTGCCTGCGCGGGTTCCCCAGCGTCCCGGCCAGCGCCTGCGCGGGTTCCCCAGCGTCCCGGCCAGCGCCTGCGCGGGTTCCCCAGCGTCCCGGCCAGCGCCTGCGCGAGTTCAGGTCCCGGCCAGCGCCTGCCGTACGGGTACGCGTCAAGCACGATATCGATCGCCTGGTCGCCCTGCGCGTGCACGCACACTTGAAAGCCGCGCGAAATCGAGCTGAGCCGTGCGGCCGGCTTCGAACTGGCGGCCATTTCGGCGGCGCGGCCGGGTATGTCACCTGGAGAAGCTCACCCCAGGTGACCGATGAGCCCCAGCCTGCCCTCAGGGCAGTCCGGGGTTAGCGGCACGGACCACGATCCCGCGGAGGCACTGACTCATGACGGAGCGCGCGCACCCAGAGTGGGATGCCAGCTACGCGGCCGACACGCCGGCCCCGTGGGACATCGGCAGGCCGCAGCCGACTTTTGTCCGGCTCGCTGACGAAGGCCGCCTGGCCGGACGCCTGCTCGACGCTGGCTGCGGCACGGGCGAGAACGCGCTGCTTGCAGCCAGTCGTGGTGCCGATGTCACCGGCATCGACGTCGCGCCGACCGCGATCGCGCGGGCGCGCTCGAAAGCGTCAGAGCGCGGACTGACCGCGCGATTCGAAGTCGCGGACGCACTCGACCTCGGCCGCCTCAGCCTCAGGGTCGACACGGTGATCGACAGCGGCGTGTTCCACGTATTCGGCGACGACGACCGGGCCAGGTACGTCGCCAGCCTCGCAGCCGTGCTGAGGCCAGCCGGCGCTTGCTACCTCATGTGCTTCAGCGACCGGCAGCCAGGGACCTGGGGCCCGCGCCGCGTCCGCGCGGACGAGTTGCGCGCCGCGTTCAGCGACGGCTGGGCGGTCGAGTCGATTACCGCCGACACCTTCGAGGTCAACCCGATGGACGGCACGACGCAGGTCCAGGCCTGGCTGGCCGCGATCAGGCGCAACTGACCAGAATTTCCCGAACGGATGGTGGTGCCTGTTCCGCGTCCCCGATGCCCCTGGGCGCGGCAGGCGCCGGCCCGGCGGACGTAGCCTCCGACCCGCCGCGAATCGCCCCGATCGTACGACGCGGGCTCACCCGGTCAGGTGTGAGCCTGATGCTCATGGGAGCCAAAGAGAAGCGGCGCGATGTAGGCAAACTGATGCTGGCGATGTTTGGCCTGACGGTGGTGGTCGCGGCGATCTTGTCCAGTTACGCAAGTGCGCTTGGCAAGCCCAGTCCCCGTCACGTCCCGGTCGCGGTCACGGCACCGCCGGCGGTGCTCGGCGAGCTGGACGCGTCCCCGCTGCTGCGGGTGTACTCGGTTCCCGACCCCGCCAAGGCGCGGACGATGGTCGAGGACCGTGCCGCGTACGGGGCACTGGTGCTTCCCAGGACCGGGCCGGTCACCTTGCTAGTGGCCAACGGGGGTGGCCACTCGGTAGAGACCGTCCTCGTGCAGCTCGGGCAGCAGCTGGCACAGACCCACAGGACCACCCTGACCACCGTCGACGTGGCGCCCACCAGCCCCAATGATCCCAACGGGACGGTCGAGTTCTACTGCATCGCGTTCCTCTTCCTCGGCGCCGCGATCGGGGCAACCGTGCTTGGCAGGCTTGCGGGCCCGGTCCGCGGTCCGCGCGGCACGCTGGCGCGGCTGGGACTGGTGGCGCTGTACTGCGCGCTGCTCAGCATCGTGGTCACGATCTTCGCCGACGTAGTGCTCGGCGACCTGGTGGGTCACTTCTGGTTCCTTTTCCTTACCCTGTGGCTGTTCGCCGCGGCGGTGTGCCTGGCCGTCACGGGGTTTTCCGCACTGGTGGGGCCCGCGTCGATCGTGCTGATCCTCGTGCTGATCACCTTGGGCAATCCCAGCTCGGGCGGCCCGGTGCCGCGCCCGCTGCTCAACGGCTTCTATTCCAGCCTGAACCCGGTGCTGCCGCAGGGCGCGGCGCTCTCGGCGCTGCGCGGCGTGCAGTACTTCGGCGACCGGGGGATCGGCCTGGCGCTGCTGTGCCTGCTGATCTGGGTCCTGGCTGGCCTGGCGCTGCTGGGCGCCGCGGTACTGCGGGATGTCCTTCGAACGGTGCCATCCGCGCCGTGACCACCGGCCCGCGGCCGCGGAGCACCGGCCCGCGACCGTGACCACCGGCACGCGGCCGCGGGGGCGTCGGCACTGACCGGAAATGCGCCCGCGCGACGCCCCACCGGGGGACCCATGGCTTACAGAAATTGAAGTGCCAGCGTGACTGGCGCAAACCAGGGCAAACCGGGCAGCCTGTGCGGCGTGACAGGGATAGCGGATCGTTGACCAGGCTATGGCGTGGTCAACGATCCGCTGTCTTCGTGATGGGCCCAGGCACGCCGGCGGCGCGAGTGAAATGTCCCTTTTGCCAGTGGGTCGCGGGCGCGCCAGGAAAGAACCTGCCCGTTCAATCGCCGTAGACGAGCAGCGGGCCGGATCGGGCTAGCGCGCATCCCCGCTGGGCCGGCGGTGGGCCGGCTCGCGTCCCGGCGGCTGACTGGGCCGGGGCCGGGACGGTGCCGCTGGGATGGGGCGGCCTTCCGGCTTCCCGGCCGCGAGGCTCACCGGCTGCCCGTAGTGCATGATGTCGAGCGGTTCGCCGTCTGCCAGGGTGTAGGTGGCCGCGGCGTGCGTGATCTCGACTCGCAGGCGCCGGCCTCGGATGAACAGGGTGAACGCGAGCCGGGTGAGTCTGCGGGGGAGCCGCGGTACGAAGCTGAAGGTACCGTCCGCGTCACGGAGGCCGCCGAAGCCGCTAACGAGCGCGATCCAGGTGCCGGCCAGCGAGGCAATGTGAATGCCGTCGCGGGTGTTGTGCTCAAGGTCCCGCAGGTCCATCAGGGCGGCCTCGCCGAGGTAGTCGAAGGCCAGGTCTAGGTGACCGACCTCGGCGGCGATCGCCGCCTGGGTGGAGGCGGACAGGGAGGAGTCCCGCACGGTCAGCGGTTCGTAGTAGTCGAAGTTCCGCGCCTTCTGCTCGGCGGTGAACGCACTGCCGCACAGGTGCATGGCCAGCACCAGGTCGGCCTGCTTGACGACCTGCTTTCTATACAGGTCGAAATAGGGGAAATGAAGCATCAGCGGGTACCGCTCGGCCGGTGTGTGGGCGAAATCCCAGACCTGGTGCCTGGTGAAGCCCTCCGCCTGGGAGTGCACGCCGAGCGTCTCGTCGAAGGGGACGACCATTGCCTCAGCCGCGTCGCGCCAGCCGGCGGCCTCCTCGTCGCTCACCCCGAGCTCGCGGGCGCGCTCGGGGTACTGCTTGGCCGTGTCCGCGGCCGCGAGCAGGTTCCTGCGCGCCATCAGGTTGGTGTAGACGTTGTCGTCGGCGAGGGCGCTGTACTCGTCCGGGCCGGTGACGCCGTCGATGTGGAACCGGCCGCTCGGCATCGTAGTGGCCGAGTGAGCGCCACAACCGGGCGGTGTTCACCAGCAAGTCCATCCCCGGACCCCGGGCGAACTCCTCATCCCCCGTGGCGTCGACGTGGCGGACGGCCGCGATGGCGATGTCGGCGTTCACGTGGAACGCGGCGGTGCCGGCGGGCCAGTAGCCCGAGCATTCGGGGCCGGTGATCGTCCGCCACGGGAAGGCCGCGCCGCGCAGGCCCAGCTGGGCGGCCCGGTCGACGGCATGCGGGAGCGTGCTGTGCCGCCACCGCAGCGCGCTCGCGGCCGCGATGGGTGCGATGAAGCTCAGCATGGGCAGCACGAAGGTCTCGGTGTCCCAGAATGTGTGCCCGCCGTAGCCTGGCCCGGTTAGCCCCTTGGCGGGGATCGCCCGGTTCTCCGCCCTGGCCCCGGCCTGCAGCACGTGGAACAGGGCGAAGCGCACCGCCTGCTGCACCTCGGGGTCCCCGTCTACCTCGACATCGGCGCGGTCCCAGAAGGTCGTCAAGAAAGGCGCGCTGCTCGGCGAGCAGCCCCTCCCAGCCGGTCTGCCTGGCGGCGCTCAACGCCGCCTGCACTTGGTCACGGACAGCCGGCAGCGACCGCTCTCCCGACCAGCCGTAAGACACGAACTTGATCATCCGCAGCTTCTGCCCCGGCCGCAGCGCCGTCGCCACGGTGACCAGGCCGCCGTCCTCGAACGTCCGGGACTCGGTCCGTACCGAGGCCGTGCACTCGACGAGGTGATCCATCGCGGCACCGACGTGCAGCCCGCTGCTCTTGGTCTTATGCACCAGCATCACGGCCGTCCCCATGGCGTCGTGGTACTCGTGGCTGAGCGGATCCGTCAAGCGCCGCGGCTACCCGGGGATCTGCGCCCGGCGGCGGCAGTTGCTCGTTCGTGAGAAGTTCTGACTGCACGGCAATCCGCGTCAGGCCGTCAAGCGGCTCCACCTCATAGCAGATCGCCGCGACCGCTCGCTGGGTGAACGACACCAGCCGGGCCGAGGAGACACGGACCGTCCGCCCGGCGGGCGAGACCCATTCGGCGCTGCGGTTCAGCACCCCGGCGCGGAAATCAAGCAGCCGCTCGTGCGAGCGCAGCTCGCCGTAACGGACGTCGAACGGCTCATCGTCGACGAACAGGCGGATCAGCTTGCCGTTGGTCACGTTGATGACCTCCTGCCCGGTCTCGGGGAGGCCGTATGAACGCTCGGCGTACGGCAGCGGCCGGGTCTCGTAGACCCCGTTGAGGTAGCTTCCAGGCAGGCAGTGCGGCTCGCCCTCGTCCAGGTTGGCCCGCCAGCCCACATGTCCGTTGGACAGCGCGAACAGCGACTCGGTCTGAGCGAGCAGGTCCAGGTCGAGGTGAGCCTCCCTGAGGTTCCACGGCTCCACGGTGAACGCGTCCTGCAGTATCACTTGGTCTCCATCGGATTGGGCCGGCCAGAAACCGGCGGGTGGTTCGGCGACGCGCCCGGCGGTGCGAAGTTCAATGCGGGCCCGGCGGCCACGGGGGCGTCGTTGGCGGTGAGGACGATCCCGGTGATCATGAGCAGGAGCGACACGACGACGCCGGCGATGTCGGCGGGGCTGCTGCGCAGTCGCACGTTCAGCCACAGGATGCCGAGGACGATGGAGATGACCGGATCGGCTGAGGTGATGATCGCCTGGACCGGCGCCAGGAACTTGCCCTGCTGGAAGGCGTCCTGGTTGAGCACGAAGCCGGCCGGGCCGGCGACGGCGAAAACGTAGACGGGCCAGTTGGTGAGTACCTCGCTGAGTCCGCCACCGAATTCTGCGGTCAGGAGCTTGACGGAAAAGGCAGCGACCCCGTAACTGACGCCGCAGGCAAGCGCCAGCGCGAGCGGCCGCAGGCTCCGGTTCCTGGCCGCCACGGCCAGGCAGCCCACCCACCACCACAACGAGCCCTATGGCCAGCGGAGGGAACGCGGCGAGGCTGACCTGCGAGGTGCCGCTCGACGGGCGGCCGATAGCGAGGAACCCGGCCACGCCGATCACGGTCGCGGCGACCCCCGCGAAGACGATCCTGGTCTGTCGCGCGCGCCCCGCGCGCCCGGCGCCCGGCCGGCGCCGCAGGAACCAGAGGATCAGGACGGCGAAGATCAGGTCGCATACCAGGATCGGCTGGACGAGCGCGAGGCTACCGAAGTTGAGCGCTACGACTTGAAGGGCGAAGCCGACGAGGTTCGCGCCGAGGGCGGTCAGCCACAGCGGCTGCCTGGCCAGGTCCAGCAGGATCCGGGGCGACAGCGCCCGCCGGGACTCGACCCGCTTCGTACTGCGCTGGTCGGCGACGGAGGATATCCCGAGCATCAGCGCGGACGCGATGGCGGCCACCACGGCGATCAGCGAGGGCAAGGGTCAGCCGTCCCTGCAGTCGGGACCTGGTCCGGGGTGAGCCTCCCGCTGGCCGGCCCTGCCGTGATGCCGCATCATCCCTCCGTTCAGCCGGGTCAACGTCCCTGCCGGGCGCCGCTCCCTGGCCTGGGCGGGTATGTTCGCGCGTGGTGGCCGGCCCCCAGGATGCGCCATCCGGCGGTGGCCACGGCGACCGCGGCGAGCAGCGCGATGAGCGCCGCGGCGGTCGCGATGAGCGCCGCGGCGGACCAGGCGGCGGCTCGGTGGAGGCGGTCCCGGCTCGAGGACACCCGGGGCACTTGCTCCCAGGGGGGTATGTCCCTGGCGGGGTAGAGCCTGCCGAAGATGCTGAACATCGCGCCCAGGTGCCGGTCTGACCGGCGCAGGCCGATCTCGATGAGGTGAAGCTGGGTTTCCTGGCGGTAGCCGAGGCTCATCGCGTGCTCCTTGACATGGTGGGCGAGCCTGCCCGGCGGGGCGGCAGGCCCTGGCTCACCTCGGCCTGACAGGCTCGCTTCGTTCTCACCTATGAGCCTCGGCTGCGGCAGGGTGAGAGAGCGTCACCTCATCGACGTGATCTGCTGGCGGCTACCGCCCTGACGGGGATGCCGGGCCAGGTCTTGGTCAGCGCCGTCCGGCGGGTGCCAGCAGGCCGAGGGCGCGGGCGCGGGCCACGGCCTCGCCGCGACGGTGCGTGCCGAGCTTGGCGAACAGGTGGCGTACGTGGGTCTTGACGGTGTTCGGCGAGACGTACAGTTCGTTGGCGATTTCCGGGCTCGACAGGTTGGTCGGCAGGTAGCGCAGCACGCGGATCTCGGTCTCGCTGAGCGGCTCAGCGGTGGCTGCGGCTCCGGTGGGCGGCGAAGCGGGGGTCTCGCCGGCCAGCAGGCCGAGGATCTCGGCGATCAGTGAGGCGTGCGCGGTGCGCTGCCGGGCGTGGCGTTCGAGCAGGCCCGGCGCGGGGTGCAGCAAGAACGTCAACAGGGCGCCGTCGGGCTCGGCGATATCGAGCGCGCGCTCCAGGGCGCGCCCAGCGGCGGCGGCATCGCCGAGCGCGTCCATGGCGATCGCCTCAAGCAGGAAAGCCTGAGCTCTGTATGGACCGAGGGACCACCGGGGCGGAGCCGTCAAGCACCGGCGCGAGCGCGACCGCGGCCGCTTCCGGGTCGCCTTGGGCGAGCCGCAGCACCGCGGTGGCCATGCGCACGTCTCCGCGGTCGCGGTCCTCGTCGCCGAGGTCGGCGAGGGCCTGCTCAGCGCGCTCGGTCTCGCCGAGGCGCACCAGGGCCCCAAGCACCCGTGCCCGCGCTGGCGGGACGATGTAGTGCGTTGCGGCGAGCGTGCCCGGCCAGCCGCTCGGCGGCCTGGTAAGCGGTCAGCGCGTCGGCGTCCCTGTCGCCGCGCCGTCTCGAGCAGCCCGCGGACGTAATAGACCCCCATTGCCTCCGCTGGCTCGGCCTCCGGTCTGACGGTGCGCTCCGCGCGCTGGACCCAGGGCTCCGCCTCTTCGACCCGTCCCTGCGCGGCCAGCGCGCCGCCGAGCATCACGTAGGCGGTACCGGCGGCAGGCTCGTCGGTCCAGCCGTGCCGTTCGGCCAGCTCGACCGCTTGCCTGCCGCGCTCCGCCGCCCGCGCAAACGACCGGTTGATCTCGACCGCCGCCTGGTGCGCCCGGCCGGTGAACTCCAGATAGGGCCGCCCGATCCGGTGCGCGAGCGCGACGCCTTGCTCCAGGTGGTGCTCCGCCTCCTGGAACCGCGCCGCCCAGGCCTCGGCCGTGCCGAGGTTGATCAGCGCCAGCGCGCGCAGCTCCTCGCCGAGGCCGGGCCGCGCCGCGTCCGGGCTCGACGGCCGCCAGCCCGCCGAGCCTCCTCGGCCACCGCCGACAGGTTGCCGCGCTGGCGGGCCAGCAACAGCCCGACCACCCCGAGCAGGACCCGCACCTGCCCGCGCCGGCCAGGCGGCACCGACGCCGATCCCCGCGCCGCCAGCGTCAGGTACCGCTCCGCCGCCTCCAGCGACCCCTGCGCCAGCTCGTCAGCCGCGGCCACCGCCGCTAGCTCCGCATCCGCCGCGCGGGCATCGGCGGGGAACCCGGCCAGCAGCGCGTGCACGGTGGCGGCCTGCCCGCCCAGGTGCAGGCCGGGCCACTGCATCGGCCAGCAGCCGGGCGGCCAGCCCCCAGTCCTGCGCCCCCTGGGCGTGCCGGATCGCCTCCACCGGGTACCCGTGCGCCGCGAACCACTCGCGCGGCCGCAGCGTGCAGCGCGGTGACCTCACCCGGGGCGGTGCGGCGCAGCTCCAGCTGCAGCAGGTCGGCGAACAGGTGGTGATAGCGGAACCAGGACCGCGCCGCGTCCAGCGCCACCACGAACGCGTTCGCTTCCTCCAGTTCCTGCAGCATCCGCTCCCCGCCCGACCCCCCGGTCAGCGCGTCGGCGAGCTCGCCGCTGACCCGGTCCAGCATCGAGGTCCGCAGCAGCAGCCGCCGGACCTCCTCGGTCTGCCGCTCCAGCACCTCGGCCAGCAGGTACTCGGCGACCGTCCGCTCGCTGCCGGAGAACTCCGCCGCGAACCGGTCCGGATCGGGGTGCCCGGCCAGCGACAGCGCCGCCAGCCGCAGCCCGGCCGCCCAGCCCTCGGTCCGCTCGTACAGCAACGCCAGCGCCGGCTCGGCCAGTTCCACCCCGGCCGCCGCCAGCAGCTCCCGCGCCTCCGCCAAGCGTGAACCGCAGATCGGGGGCGCGGATCTCGGTCAGCTCGCCCTCCAGCCGCAGCCGGTGCAGCCCCAGCCGCACGTCATGCCGGGTGGCCAGCACGAACCGCAGTTCCGGCGGTGCGCGCATCACCAGCAGCTCCAGCTGGCGCAGCGCCTGGTCCGCGCCCAGCTCGTGCACGTCGTCGACCACCAGCCAGATCGGGTCATCCAGCGGCGCCAGGTCCTTCAGCAGCCGCTCGGTGATCGCCCACCCGTCCAGGTCGGGCGCCGCCGTCAGCGCCTGCACCAGCGCTGACCCCCCGGCCGTCTGGCGCAGCGCGCCGACGCACCGATAGCCAGAACCGCTGCGGGTCGCGCTCCCCGCGCCCGACTGGCACCCACGCGGCGCACTCCGCCAGGCCCTTCGCGCCGATCCACGATCGCAGCAGGACCGTCTTCCCGCTGCCAGGCGGCGCCGATATCACGGTCACGCGTGCCGATGCCCCGAGCCGCTCGAACAGCCCGGGACGGGGCACGACTCCTCCCGCACCAGGACGAGCGACGCGGCCAGCAACGGACTCAGGTCCCGCGGCAGCGCCCATCATCAGATCATCGCATGACGCCAGCCGACGACCACGTCGGCGTGGGCGGTCCCGCCGAAGTCACCTCGATCACGCCGCCGCCTTGCCCGGGCGAGGTTGGCGAGGCCGCACGTTGAACCACCATCCGTTCTGGATCAAGATTTTGATTCCTCCCGCGGAGAGGCTAGGCGGGCGAGTGGGGCATTCGTCCTGAGCGCTCGTTTGGCCGGTGCGGCGGCAGGCGACGGACCTCGATCAGTTCGAGGCCGAGCGCCTCGAACTCGGCGAGTACACCGTAAAGCGCAGCCTGGTCGGCGAGCACCCCCGTCAGCACGGTGTCGTTGCCCCGCGTCCGGATCTCGAGCGTGGGGAACGCGGAGCGGATGGTCTCACCCAGGCGGCCGCGGACGCAGATCTTGTAACGCTGCGGCGGCGGATCGCGGTGCGTACCGGTCACCAACTCACCGCGCATGAGGCGGCGTTCCCGTCGGTGATGGCCCTGGGAATGACGAGTTTGATGGTGACCCCTCCTGTTGCGCTTGACTCTTGCCGCGAGCTTCACCCTTGACAGGATGAGCGGTCAATCGCCTCATCAGGGTGATTGGCGGGACTGGCCAGCGCGGTGGGGCTCTCGCCTGCACCCTCAAGGTACGCGGCCGGGCCGTGCTCGCCGGCGAGACCACCCGGGGCGGAGCCCACCCGGCCGGATGAGGCTCTCGACGTCGCCTGCCAGCATGCGATCAAGAAACCGCCGCTCCGCGCCAACTGACTATTAACTAGTGCGAGCCTTCTTGCCTCGGGGCGTTACCGCCGCCGCTCTAGAACTCGTTTTGGGCGGCGTGCAATTGGTCAAGCAATGCGGCAGGGGGACATGTCCCCCTGCCACTAATTGGCTGCCGCGGTGACGGCGGGACTGGAATCTGTCTCGGGCCGGCCTAGGCGTCTTCGAGGACCTCCGCGAATGCGATCACCACGCCCCCGGTGGCGTGCTCGAGGGTAGCGCCGACAAGAGCGCCCGCCTCCGCGGCGGCGGCGCTGGCCGCCGCGTAGTCGGCAAAGTACAGGTCCAACAGCCGGTATGCCGGTGTCGGGCTGCCGTCTTCCTTCGGCCAGACCCTCGACGCCTGCAGCCGAGTCAGGCCGGGGAGCTTCCGCGCCAGCGCAAGCTGCTCGGGGTAAGCCGCCTCAAAGGCGGCCGGGTCGGTCGGGTTGGAATAAACGAAGCTGATCTTGGTCGGCTTGTCCTGCCCAGCTTCACCAGGTATCGATGTCATGGGTGCTGTTTCCTTACTGGTCGAGTTACGTCTGTCCGGTGCAATAAGGTTGACGCAAGCGAGCCCGTCCGATTGGTCGCTCCATTCACTGTTCGATGAGCCTATTCCGAGGAATGCGTAAAGAGAATGACCGCTCCGCCGGAACATTTTGCCGATCGTCCAGCGACGCCAGCCGATTTGCTCCGGCCGCCGCGAGAGCTTGCCGATCCTCCAGCGCTTGAAGGCGCGCTCGGCCTCGACCCGAATGGCCGGCCGCACGACTTGCTCTCGGAGCTGCTCAGGAGCGTCCGGCTAAGCGGAGAACGGATCGTCGCGTACGCTCCGCCGCGGGCTTCGGCGGTCAGCTTCGCCGATATCGGCACCCTGCACCTCATTGACGAGGGCGAACTCGTGCTTCGGATCGACGGCGACCAGCACGCCGAGCGCGTGAGTCGCGGCGATGTCATCCTGCTCCCGCGCGGTGACCGGCACCACATCAGCGCCGCAGGCAAGCGGGCGCACGCGACCGTGCCCGCCGGCGCGGCCGAGCACGACGCGCCCGCACCCGAGCCGGCGCGCTGGCTCTGCGGGACGTTCACGATCGGCGACCCGCAGGCGAGCCACCTGCTCGCGAGCCTCCCGGCCGTGATCATCCTGCGCGGCGGCGGCGGCCAGGCGCTCGAAGGACTCGAAGTGGCCCGCAGGATGCTCCTCTTCGAGATGCAATCGCCTTCTCAAGGATCGGCGGTGATGGTCGCCCGCATCCTCGATCTGCTCTTCATCCAGATTCTGCGGGCCTGGGCCGCTGGCGCGGACGCCGAACCGAACTGGCTGGCCGGTGCGCTCGACCCGCAGATCGGCCGGGCCCTGAGCGCTATCCATCGAGACCCAGGCCACGACTGGACAGTCGAGGAGCTGGCCCGAGCGTGCAGCCTTTCCCGGTCGGCGTTCGCCGCCCGGTTCGTCGCTCGCGTCGGGAAGCCGCCGGCCACCTATCTCGCGCACGTGCGCCTGGACGCCGCCACCGACCTGCTCCGCGGCAGCTCCCTTCCGGTCACGCTCATCGCGGAGAACGTCGGCTACACGTCGGAGGCGGCATTCAGCCGCGCGTTCAAGCACCGCTACGGCACGCCGCCGGCTCGCTGGCGACGAGACATACGAGCGAAACAAGAATCGATAAACTACGACTCAAGTACCGCTGCCCCCGGAGACGCCTGATGGAACTGTACGTACTCCCGCTGGGAGACTGCTGCTGCAACTACGAGGTGATCGCACCTGGCGTGCAGGACGGCCGGCGGATACATATCCCGGTTCCTGGCTACCTCGTCCGGCTGGACGACGACCGCCTGGTGCTGGTCGACACCGGCATGCACCGTGCCCACGTCCAAGACCCGGAGCTCACCTGGCGCGGGCAGCCGTTCGCCGAGCTCCTGACCCCGGCCATGCGCCCCGAGGACAGTCTGCTGTTCCGGCTGGCCCAGCTGGACATCGCCCCGCAGGACATCGACTACGTGGTGAACACCCACCTGCACTTCGACCACGCGGGCAACAACGACCTGCTCACCAAGGCCACGTTCTTCGTCCAGCGGGAGCACTATGCGGCTGCCCAGGCCAACAGTGCGTCGTTCCCGCACCAGTACTGGAACCTGCCGCACCTGCGCTACGAACTGCTCGACGGCGAGAGCACCCTGCTGCCCGGGCTGGAAATCCTGCTGACCCCCGGGCACGCCCCAGCGCACCAGTCGGTGCTGCTCCGGCTTCCTGAGACGGGCCCGGTGATCATCTGCGGCGATGCGGTGTACTGCCAGGAGAACTTCGACCACGACAGCTGGGGCGGCCAGGCCGACCAGGAAGTCGCGCGCAAGAGCGCGTTCAAGCTCAGGGAAACCGCCAAGCGCGAAGGGGCGCAGCTGTTCTACGGACACGACCGCAACCAGGCCAGGGATATCCGCTACGCCCCGCACTCCTACCGCTAGGCCAGGGGAGACACAGTCAACCCGAGGCGTCGAGGACTTCGGCGTCGGCGCCGCCCTCCTCGCCCAGGATCGAACCGATCTGCGCGACCGCCTCGGGGCGCCGCGCCCGTAGCCACAGCAGGATCGCCACGCCGACGGCCAGCCAGGCCAGCGCCAGCCACGGTGTCCAGGCGAGTATGCCCGTCGGGGTCGGGTGCACAGAACCGTACAGGGCCGCGCCGAACACGACCGCGCCGATCAGCGGCACCAGGACGTGGACCAGCGGATTCCACCGCCGCGAGTCGCGGGTGCGGTAGAAGAACACGATGCCGCCGATGCACAGCAACATGTAGACGACGATGATCACCAGCGTGCCGGTCGTGGCCCAGAAGTAGTAGTTGCTGAACGGCTCGCCGAACGCGCTGTCGGAGAACGGGTACCCGACCAGCAGCGCCATCACGGTGGCGACCACGGTCACGCCGATCGTCGCGTTCACCGGCGTCTTGAACCGGGGTGACGTGTGGCCGAGCGCCTTCGGCAGCACGCCCTCGCGGCCCATCGCGAACAGCGTCCGCGACGCGGCGGTCGCACAGGCCACGCAAACGATGAAGGCCGACAGCATGCCGCCGATCTCAACCAGCGTGCCGAGCCAGGAGCCGACGAACGTGGCGGCCGTCGTCTTCAGGGCGACGGGGTCCGCGGCGAACTTCGCCCCGTTGTTGACGCCGTAGCCGATCGTGATCGAGTAGGTGGTCCACAGGTAGAAAATGACGGCGAAGGCCGTGGCCGCGATTACCGCGATCGGGATGTAGCGGCGCGGGTTGGAGGTCTCCTCGCCAAAGTCAGCCGCTGTCTCGAAGCCGATGTAGGACGTGACACCAAGGATGATTCCGTAGAAGACGCCGCTGAAGCCGCCGCGCAGTGAGTGCCCGAAGGTGAACGCCGACGCCGCCTGCCCGTGGCTGCCGCCCTTCGCGGTCGTCACAGCGTCCACGATCAGGATGATCACGACCGTGGCGATGCCGACGTACAGCTGCACCCGGGTCGTGACCCTGATCCTGATGACCGACAGGAGCAGGAACAGGGCCATCCCGATGAAGAAGAACGCGATCCACCAGCCGGGGCTGAGGCCGAGCAGGTCGGCCGCCAGGTAGCCGACGCCGGACATGGTCATCGGGACGAAGCAGATCATGCCGAAGAAGTACAGCCATCCGGCCATGAAGCCGGCGCCTTTGCCGAGGCTGCGGCTGGCGTAGGTGTAGGCGTAGCCGGCCGACGCCATCCGTCGGGTGAACCCGATGACCACGAAGGCGAGCGCGAGGCAGGCGATGCCGCCGAGCAGGAACGCCAAGGGCGTGGAGCCGCCGCTGGTGGCGGCCACGCCGGAGACGTTGAGCAGCATCGCCATGCCGGGGGCAAGCACGGAAACGGAGATCGCGATGGCGTCGGGGAGCCGCAGCGTGCCGCGCGCGAGCGCGTCGGCGCGCGCGACGCTCGGGCCAGAACTGATCTGGGCCATGGGGATGTTCCTTTCAGCCGCGTCGGGCTGCTATTCGGGCATGAGGACGGTCTGTTCGTCAAGGACGTAGTCGAAGGCAAGCGGGACGCAGTCGCGCTCGTTTAGCCACGCGAGGAAGGCCTGGTGCACCGGATGGTCGCGGTAGGCGGTCATCGCGTCGAAGTCGGGGAATTCGGTATAGAGCAGGTGCGAGTACCCGCGGGTGCGGGCCCCGGTGATGTCGGTGCCGAGCCGGCACCTGGTCATCAGGCCGATCTCCCGCGGCCAGGACGCCACCATGGCGCGCAGCTCGGCCTCGTCCTCGGCACTGAGCGCGCTGGGGAAGCTGAACAAGACGATGTGCTGGAGGGTCATCTGTCGTCCTCAGTAGAACTCGAAGTACTCGCGCATCTCCCAGTCGCTGACCTCCTGCCCGTCCGGCGGCGGATTCTCAGCGATGGCGGACTCGTAGCGGGCGAGTTCGGCGCGCTTCATCTGGATCAGGTAGTCGACCATGGCGTCGCCGAATGCCTTGCGGTAGAAGTTGTCCTCCACGAGCGCGCCGACCGCCTCGCGCAGGGACGTCGGCAGCATCGGGGCCTCCGCCGTGTACGGGTCGGCCTCAACCGGCGCTGGCGGCTCTAGTTTCCTGCGGATGCCGTCGAGACCCGCGGCGATGTTGGCCGCCATGTAGAGGTACGGGTTGGCCGCCGGCTCGCCTATGCGGTTCTCCACATGGCTGTTCTCGTCACCGGCCGCACCCTGGACCCGCACGAGCGCGCCGCGGTTCTCCACCGCCCAGCAGACCCGGTCAGGGGCGAAGGAGTACGGCCGGTAGCGCTTGTAGCCGTTGACGGTAGGCGCGGCGAACAGTGTCATCGGCAGCGCGTGCTCGAGTAGCCCGGCGACGAACTGGCGCCCCACGGCCGACAGCGACTCATCCTGGCTGGCGAACGCGTTGCGCCCGTCGGCGCGCGAGATCAGCGACTCGTGCAGGTGCCAGCCTGAGGAGAAGAAGTTCGGCAGCGCGGGGCGGCACATGAACGTCGCGAGCAGCCCGCGGCGCTGGCACAGCTGCTTGACCGCGGAACGGAACAGCACCACGGCGTCGGCCGCCGCGAGCCCGCCGATCGGGCTGAAGCTGAACTCCATCTGGCCGGGGCCCCACTCGTCCTCCATGGACCTCGGCGGCAGCCCGACCGCGTTCAGGCCGTCGCGGATTGCCTCCAGCGTGCCGTTGACGCTGTCCAGCCGTACCTCGGACAGGTACTGGTACCCGCGCTGGAAGACGCTGACCGCAGGCGGAGCCGGGGTGAACCCGGCGTTCTCCGGCACGATCCGGTCGGAGTCGACCTTGACGATGTAGTACTCGACCTCGATGCCGGCCAGGAAGTCATAGCCGACGCCGGCGAGCTCGGACAGCGCCCGGCGCATCAGGCCGCGGCCGTCAAGCGGCATCGGCGCGCCGCTGGAGAAGTAGACGTCGCAGAGCATCCAGCCGGTCCTGTCGGCCCACGGGAGAACACGGAACGTGCCGGGGTCCGGTACCAGGACCACGTCAGGAAATCCGGTCAGCTCGTCGATCCCGAGGCCGCCGCCCGCCGCGAAGGCAGGAACGAACACCTGGTTGCCGGTGTCGAGGCTGTAGATCGCGCCGGAGAAGTCCAGGCCGTTCGACATGGCGGCGATCGCCACCTCGGCGGAGAGCGACTTGCTGCGCGGTACGCCGTGCTGGTCGACAACGATCAGCCGAACGGTGCTCAGGCCGAGCTCGCGGATGCGCGCGGCGACCTCGTCCGCCGCGGCCGCCTGCTCGGCGCTGTACAGGCCGTGCCGGGCGATGAAGCCGTGCTGGCCGACGCCGTTGATCCCGTGCGAGGGGTTAGTGGTGCCCACTGGATTGAGCCTCCGGTCAGGTGCGGGACGAGGTGCCGCGCTGCTGGATCATGTCCTCAAGCAACGTGGCGGTGAAGTTGTCCGGGTCGATGTCGGCGATGGACAGGAACGTCTCGGTCCGCTGCACGCCGGTGATCTGGAAGACCTTGGCGAGCAGCAGCTGGCGCAGGTGGGTGTGGTCGCGGACCCGCAGCCGGACGAGCAGGTCGAGGCTGCCGGTCACGACGCTCATGGTCTCGGCCTCCGGCAGCTCCTGGATCTCGCGGATGATCTCGCTCAGGTCCATCCCGGCCGCGGCGGTCACCGCGAGGTACACCACGACGGGCAGGCCGAGCGCCGCCCAGTCAATGTCCGCGCGGTACCCGCGGATCACCCCGCTGCGCTCCAGCCGGGCGAGCCGGTCAGCCACCGCCGGCGGCGACATCTCGATCTGCCTGGCGAGGGCTCGCTGCGACCGCCGGGCGTCGGCGGCCAGTTCGCGCAGCAGCGCCAGGTCGAAGTCGTCCACTTCCACCTCGGGCCTGGGCGGCGGTGATACCTCCGCCAGCTTGCCCAGCGGTGTTGGATTGATTGTCATTTGGAAGGTTGCCTATCGCCGGATCGATTTGCATGAGCTATGATCGAAGACGGTGAATTGTTGATTGTAAGATGTATTAACGAGGATTCTTACAATTGCAAGATCCGGTGTCAAGGGTCAACTTCCATTTTGGAGGGGAGTCAAGCCGATGACCGCAGTGATGGGGCAGCAGGGCCCTGACCGAGGCGACCAGAGCGGGGCCGGGCACCGCGACTGGGACGAGCGGCTCGCGCGCCGCACGCATGCGCTGGGCGGCTCGGAGATCACGGCGATCCTCTCCCTCGCCGGCGCCACCGACGTCATCACGTTCTCCGGCGGGTTCCCCGAGCCGGCGACGTTCCAGACCGGCACTCTCGCCGACATCGCCGCCCGCCTGATCGCCGAGGAGCCGGGGGTGGCGCTGCAGTACTCGGCTACCGAGGGCCTGGCCGGCATCCGCGAGTACGTCTCCGGGCGGCTCGCGGCCACCGACGGCCGGGCCCCTGGTGCGGGCGAGCTGATGATCACCAGCGGCGGCATCGACTGCATGGAACTGCTCGCCAAGAGCTACGTCGACCCCGGCGATGTCGTCGTCGTTGAAGCGCCGACCTACCTGGGCGGACTCATGGCGTTCCGCGGCTACGAGGCCGACGTGCGCGGCGTGCCACTCGACGACGCCGGGATGCGGGTGGACGTGCTCGCTGACTTGCTGGCCGGGGGGCTGCGGCCGAAGATCGTCTACACGATCCCCGACTACCAGAACCCCACCGGCCTGTCGATGAGCGCGGAACGCCGGCAGCACCTGGTTGACCTGGCCCGCCGTTACGACTTCCTGATCCTGGAGGACGTGGCCTACCGCGAGCTCGGTTTCGGCCCCCTGGAGAACGGCCCCCTGGAGAACGGCACCGCCCCGCCGCCGAGCATGTGGTCGCTGGCGCCCGATGTCGTGCTGCAGGCGGGCACGTTCTCCAAGATCTTCTCGCCCGGATTCCGAATGGGCTGGGCCGCGGGCCCGGCGGAGGTCATCGGCAGGCTTGTCATCGCCAAGCAGAACTCCGACCAGTGCGCCGGCGCGCTCGGCCAGCGGATGCTCGAGGAGTACGGCCGGGGCGGTCACATGGACCGTCAGATCGCCGCGTCCCGGGTGCTGTACGAGCGGCGAGCGCGCCTGACGACGGATGCGCTGGCCGCCCATATGCCCGATGGCGCTACCTGGACGACGCCGGCCGGAGGATTTTACGTCTGGCTCACCTGCCCGCAAGGCGTCGACACCGTGGCACTGTCGGCCGCCGCCCGCGCCGAGAAGGTCGCCTACGTGCCAGGAAGGCCGTTCTACCTGCAAGACGCGGGAGCTGGAGCCAACCAGATCCGGCTCGCCTACAGCCGGGTCGCCGACGACCTCATCGACGAGGGCATCCGCCGGATCGCCGACGTGGTGAAGAGCGCACTGTAATTCCCGCTCCCGCGGTAACTTCAACCAGTTCGGAGGACACATGAGCGAGCTTGCGAGCGAATCAGTAAGTACAGTGCGTCCGCGAATGCGGACTCCGAGCGCCAGCGAGGTGTCCTCATGAGCGACGCCGCGCACCAGCCGCCTGCCGACGACGGCAGTTCGCTGGGCGATGCCGCCAGCCACTTCACCACGGAGCCTGGCGGCGCCCCGGCCGGCCCCGGCCGGTACGTCAACGTGGACGAGCTGACCCCGGTGGAGTTCCTGCCGGGGCTCGGGTTCCGGCCGGTGCTCGGCCAGAAGGCCATGACTAACTTCGTGAGCTTCGAGCCTGGCGCGATCGCGCCCCGCCACGTCCACGAGGAGGAGCAGATCGTCGTCGTCCTCGACGGGGAGTTCACCTTCGACCTGGACGGTGACGTGCGCACGATGCGCAAGGGCGACGTCGCCGTCGTTCCGTCCTGGGTTCCGCACGGTGCCTGGACCACCGATACCCACTGCCTGGAGATCGACGTGTTCGCGCCGCCGCGGACCAGCCTGCTCAAGCTGGCAGAGGCGCAGGCGGCCGACAGCGCGGCGGGTGCCGAAGACGGCCAGGCCGAGGGCATCGCGGCGGGTGAGGAATAAGTGGAGCTTGGACTGGCCGGCCGCCGGGCCATCGTCACCGGCGGCTCTAAGGGGCTGGGCAAGGCCATCGCCGCCGAGCTGCTGGCCGAGGGTGCCGCCGTGGCCATCTGCTCCCGGCACGCCGACGAGCTGGAGGAGGCCGCCGCCGAGCTGCGCAAGGCCGTCCCCGGACAGCAACTCGTTGCGCTGACCTGTGACGTGACCGACCCCGCGCAGGTGACTGACTTCGTCGCGGCCGCGACCGCGGCCCTGGGCGGGCTTGACATCCTGGTCAACAACGCGGGCGGGGCCCGGCCCGGCCGGTTCGCCACGCTGACCGACGAGGACTGGCACGAGGACATCGAGGTGAAGCTGTTCTCCCAGATCCGCTGCATCCGCGCCGCCCTGCCGCACCTGCGGGCCAGCGCCGCGCCCCGGGTCATCAACATCAACGCCCTGTACGCCCGCTACCCGGACCCGGCCTTCCTGGCCTCGTCGGTCAACCGCGCGTCCTGCCTCAGCCTGTCCAAGGCTCTGTCGATCGAGCTGGGCACCGAGGGAATTCTCGTCAACAGTGTCAACATCGGCTTCGTCGAGACTCCTCAATGGCAGAACATCCACAACAAGCGCGCCCCCGAGATGCCGGCCGACGAGTTCTTCGGCCAGCTCGCCAAAGCGGAGGTGCCGCTCGGCCGGTTCGGGCGGTCCGACGAAGTCGCCGGGCTCGTCGCGTTCCTGGCCAGCGACCGTGCTAGCTACATCGCCGGCGCGTCCATTGACGTCGGCGGCGGTATGGGCAAGTTCCTTTAGGAGAGCAATCCTTCATGTGCCGTCTGCTTGGCTATTGCTCGCGCGATGCCGCGTCCGTCGCCGAACTCCTTGGCACGGAAAGCTTCCGCGCCTTCACCAGCCTGTCCGACCTGCACGGGGACGGCTGGGGAATGGCCTGGTACGCGGGCTCCAGGCCCGCGGCATGGAAATCGGCCTGCCGGGCCGGCCGCGAACCCGAATACGACAAGCTCGCCTGGCAGCCGCTCGGCGACCTCGGCCTGGTGCACCTGCGATGGGCCACGCCCGGCCTGGCCATCAGCGACGTCAACACCCACCCGTTCCGCTACGGCGACTACACGTTCGCCCACAATGGCGCCATCCACCCGCAGGAACGGCTCGGCGAGATGCTTCCGGCCGAATGGGAGCGGCGGCTGGCCGGCAGCACCGACAGCGAGCGGTACTTCCTCCACTTGATGTGGCGGCTGGCGGCGCGCGACGGCGACATGGTCGCGGCGATCGCCGACACGACAGCCGCCATATCTCAGCGGTACACGGCCAGCAGCCTGAACGCGATCTTGCTGGCGCCCGACGCGCTGTACGCGATCTCGTTCCACGACCGCTCCATGGTCCCCGCCGACTTGTTGCGGGAGCTCGGGCACGGAGAGCGCCCCGAGGAGGTCGCCGCCTACTTCGACCTGGCTTACCAGGTCACCGACGACGCCGTTCTCGTGGCGAGCTCGGGCTGGCCCATGCCAGGCTGGACGCCGCTGCGCTCGGGTCACGTGCTGGTCACCGACCGGCGCACGCTAGCCACGACCGTCGCGCCGATCGCGGCCTCGTTACCGCGGGGACGCTGGCCGCTCCCCGTGAACGAATGTAAAGACCCTTATCCCGAACGGAAGGTGGTGACTGCCCGAGGCCGCCGCGAAATCCGCCAGGATGGCTCGCTAGTTCAGGTGCTCTGAGTTGCTGCAGCCCGGCCTGCATCGGGCGCAGGCCGCGCAGACGGTGGAATCCTCGAAGAAGTCACGCGTGAACCCACGCCCCCGCAGCTCTTCCGGCACGAAGTAGACGAAGTCGTTCCCGCAGTGCCAGCAGTTCAGGGCGTGGGTCTCGGTCGTCATGCGTCTCCTCTTCGTCTGGCGTGAGCGACATCCTAGAGGGGCCGGGGACAGCTTGTAGTGATAATTGTCGATATGACGGGACGGTGTGACGTCACAGCATGAGACCGTATCGCGCGGGCATGCTGGCTGGCGCTCTCCCCGCTCCTGGCGTTCGCCGGCCGTGTACTAGCCCTGCCTGCAACGCCATCACGTGGGAGCGAAGCGGGGTTCGCGCGGGGAGCACGGCACGAGCGCACGGATTTCGTCGCCTGTGGATTGCGCAGCTAAAGGCGCGGCACATGATCTGGTCCGGGCCGCTGGCGATGCCCATCGACGCCGACAGCTGACCGCGGGTCCCTGGTCGGCCAGGTCGACGGCCTTCCGCGGCGCCGACCAGCGTGCGGATCAAGTCATTGAACAGCTCGGGCTCCTCCAGGTTGAGTGCATGCCCCGAGTTCGGCACGATCGGCCAGCCCGGCCACCGGGATCGTCCGCTTGAGCGCTGACCCGGCGTCCAGGTCCACGTCGCGTCCGCCCCGTCGGAGCAGGCCCGAGTCCGGTAGGCCTCGTCCTCGTCGCCGTTGACCAAGCGTCGGATCCGGCCAGCTGGTCGGTGATCTCGACGGCCTGGACGCTGGATCCCGATGACGGTGAGGGCCATGCCTTCGGCCGAGTGCTCGGCCAGCTGGCCGGCGAACTCTTTCCCAGACATGGCGCGTTCTTGCGCCGCAGCTGGATCCGGTTCGGCCCCATGGCCTGCTTGGCGCTGACGGCCGCCATGCCGTCGGCGCGGAAGGCGGCCGCCAGCTGCTCGGTCTCGGCTAGGAAGGCTGCGGCCCGGCCACCGGGGCTGGCCCCGCTGCCCGCGCTCGCCACCAGCAGCGAGGAGACCCGGCCGGGGTAGCGGATGCCGAGCTGCAGCGCGCAGAACCCGCCCATGGACAGTCCCACGACGTGCGCCCGGGCAATGCCGAACGCATCGAGGACGTCGATCGCGTCGTCGGCCTGCCGGAGGTAGTTGTAGCGTTCCTGCTCCGGCGGGACTTCCGACGGCGGGTAGCCGCGGGAGGCGTAGGTGACGCAGCGGAACGTGCCGGATAGCGCGTCGACCTGCCGGGACCAGGTCCGGTGGTCGGCGGCGAACTCGTGGATGAACAGGACCGGCAGGCCGGACCCGGTCGCCTCGGCGTAGAGGTGCACCCCGTCCGATGTGATTACCTCGGTCACCCCCGCACCTCGCGGTCCTGGTCAGGCATCCGTACCGCCAGCCGGCCGGGGCGGGGGCGGGGAAGGCCGGCGGGGGCGGGGGCGGGGAAGGCCGGCGGAGGAACCGCCGGGTCGTACACCGCGCCGGCCGCCTGCAAGGCGCTGACATCCTCGGCCGAGTAGCCGAGGGAGCCGAGCACCTGCGCGGTGTGCTCGCCGAACACGGGCGCGCCGCGGCGGATCTGCGGCGGTGTCTTCGACAAGCGCAGCGGAGAGCTGAGTGCGCGCACCGGCCCCAGGACCGAGTGCTCCACGGTGGTCGTGACGCCGCGCGCGGTCAGGTGCGGGTCAGCGATCATCTGGTCGTAGGCGTTCACCGGCCCGGCCGGTACCCCCGCGGTCAGCATCGCGGTGACCCAGTGGTCGGTCGTGTCGGTGACGAGCACCGACTGGATGTCCCGCTCGAGTTCGTCGCCGTGGGCGAGCCGGTCCTGGGCGGTGGCGTACTCCGGGCGCGACGTCCAGTCCGGCCGGCCGAGCACCTGCGTGCACAGCGCCTGCCACATGCGCTGGGTGTTGCCGCCGACCGTGACGTACCCGTCCTTGGTCCGGTAGGCCTGGTACGGCGCGTTGCGCCGATGCCGCGTGCCGGCTGGCGCGGCCACCTCCCCGCTGCCGAAGTAAGCGGCCGCCTCCCAGACCGTCCAGGCAATGCCCGACTCCACCAGCGACGTGTCGATGTACTGGCCGCCCTCGCCCCGCAGCCGCGCGATGTACGCGGCGAGGATGGCCTGGACCGCGGTCACGCCGCCGGCGATGTCGTTAAGGGCGATCCCGGACTTCGCCGGCGGGCCGCCCGGATGGCCCGTCATGCTGAGGAACCCGCTGATGCCCTGGGCGATGATGTCGTAAGCCGGGCGTTGCGCGTAGGGGCCGGTCTGGCCGAAGCCCGAGATCGAGCAGTAGATGACGTCCGGGCGGACCGCGCGGACCGCGTCGTAGCCGCAGCCGAGCCGCACCGCGGTGCCGGGCCGGAAGTTCTCCACTACGACGTCACTGCGGGCGGCCAGGGCAAGCAGGGCCGTTAGCCCATCCGGATGCTTGAGGTCGAGCGCGACACCGCGCTTGTTCCGGTTGACCTGGGCGAAGCAGTAGCTTTCGCCGTCGCGGAACGGCCCCATGGCCCGTGAGTCGTCGCCGTCAGGCAGCCGTTCTACCTTGATCACATCCGCCCCGAGGTCGCCAAGGACCATGGTCGCGTACGGGCCGGCCAGCACCCGGGTGAGGTCAAGGACGGTAACGCCGGCGAGTGGCAGGGACACGTGCGGTCCTCCATTCCCATCACCGTGATTGTCATGCGGTACGGCAGGCCGCGCCAGGCCCCTCCGCGCCAGCGGGCTAGACCCTGGGCGCGACTAGGGCTTCAGCCACGCACCCGTTCGGACAGATCAAGATCTTCATGCGGAACGGGAGCGTGTTTCACGTGAGCCCGGCGATGGCCTTGTGTACTGAGGCGATCGCGCTGGCGCCTTCGCCGGTCGCCGCGGCGACCCGCTTCATCGAGCCGGAGCGGACGTCGCCGACGGCGAACACGGCGGGAACGTTGGTCTCGAACGGAAGCGGCGTCCGCCCCAGGTCAGCCCAGGCTGGTCCGAGGTCATTGTTGTTCAGCTGGACATCGGTCCTGATGAAGCCGTTATCTTCGGTGGCGATCCCGGTCAGCCAGCTTGTGGCCGGCTCGGCGCCGATGAAGCAGAACAGGCCAGAGCACGGCTGGGCTCGCGTGGTATCGGCCGCGCGGTCGGTGATGCTGATCTCCTCGAGGAAGTCGGCGCCGTCCAGCCGGGTGACCTCGCTGCGGCATCGCACCGTTACCCGCGGATGCACGAGCAGCCGGTCGACGAGGTAAGCGGACATCTCGGCCGCGATGTCCGGGCCGCGGACGACGAGCGATACGTCACTTCCCCGGCCGGCCATGTAAAGCGCGGCCTGCCCTGCGGAGTTCGCTCCGCCGATAACCGCGACCGGGTCGCCCGCGCACCCGCGGGCTTCCAGCTCGGTGGCCGCGTAGTAGATCCCGGCGCCCTCGAAGTCGGGCCAGCGTTCCAGCGGCAGCGCGCGGTAGCGCGCGCCGGTCGCGATGACGACGGCCTTGGTGTCAATGAATTCACCCTCGGGCAGGTGCAGTCGCAGCCGTCCGCCGTTCCGGTCGGTGTCGAGTTTGACTGCCTCGCAGGGGCTGGCCAGCTGCGCGCCGAACTTCAGCGCCTGCAGGACGGCGCGGCCGGTCAGGTCGGCGCCGGACAGGCCGAACGGGAAACCGAGGTAGTTCTCGATCCTGGAGCTGGCCGCGGCCTGCCCGCCCGTGCCGGTAACGTCGAGCAGGAGCGTGTCCAGGCCTTCCGACGCGCCGTAGACGGCGGCCGCGAGCCCGGCCGGGCCGGCGCTGACGATCGTCACGTCGACGGGCTTCTTGGAAGAGCGGTGGTAGGTGAGGTTCAGCTGCTGGCCCAGCGTGCCCGGGGTCGCCCGTTTCAGCGTCGCGCCGGGCATGATCACGGCGGGCAGGTCGTCCTCGGTTAGCCCGGAGGACCCCATCAGCGCCTCGCCCGCCGGGCTGTCGGCATCGAACCACACGTGGATCAGACGCTGGCGGGCGGCGTAGGTCCGCAGCGCCAGGCCGGAGGCCGACCTTGGGTGGCCGACGATCTCCACGGCCTTGGCGCTGGTGCCGCGCCGCAGCAGCTCCCGGCGTGTGACCAGCGCCCTGAAGATGACGTCAGAGAGCTCGCCGTCGTTCGCCATGAGCTGGCGCAGACGCTCCGGTGTGATCCGGTAGACCGTGCCTGCCTCCCGGACCCTGCACATGAGGTAGACGTTCTGCCCGGTCAACAGGTTCAGTTCGCCGACGAAACCGCCAGCACGGACCTTGGCCACGGTCTTGGCGGGTACGTCAGCGGTCTCCGTCCTGACAACGTCTACCGAACCCCGGCCAACCACGATCAGGTCGACGTCCACGTCACCCGGGTTGAACAGCACGTCACCCGGGTGGGTCTCCTGCGGCGTACCGTAGGCCACGAGGCGGGCGAACAGCTCATCGCTGAGCTGCGGCGAAGCGGTCTTGGCCGATACGGCCAGGCCGCGGTCGCTAAACGCGGAGCTGCCCGAGGTGCTGGTGGGCGGCAATTCATCCATCGAGCAAACTCCTCCGCCCTAACTCCGCGAGCAATCAGCAAAGCCCGTCATCGCGATGCCTCACAACGGCCGTCCTGAGCTAGGTTATGGCGTGCGCGTGCGGCCGCGGACATCCGGGCCGAAGCCAGCCATCACGCCGTGCAAGCAATGGCGTGACGGCGGCGACTTCGCCCAGCCGGCTTTCGAGACCTGGAGGTGGTGCCGCCCGGTGTCGCGCTCGTGTCCGAGTGGCGGCCCGACGGCTCCAGGCCGCGGCCTACGCCGGTTGAGGTCAGCTTCTACGGCGGCGTGGCGCGCAAGGCGTGATTACCGACCGTGAAACACATGTCATGACAATTTCGGAGAAAAAGGCATACTGCGCTAACAGGCTTCCGTGCGCGTCAACCCCTTTGCCAAGCGCACGAAAGCAGGGCAAAAGGCAAATTGCGGAGCAGGGCGCAATACAGTTCAGTCAGCCTCGGTTGAGCCATCCTGCAGGCCCGCTACGTCCGGCATGTTAGTAGTGCTGACGCCGCGCTGCCCGGCCGGCGCCTGGCGCCCTTTTGGCCCGCACAATCTGACCCGAGACGTCCACCGTTCAGTCCCTGTTAACGGACCGTTAGCGGCCGGGCGGCGACAAGCCGGGCGGTGCGCGGCCCGAGGCGCCGCGCTTCGCCCAATTTAATGGCATTGGAGCAGAGTGCCCGTTTTGCTTAATATTTGCGGATATATATGCGATGGGGGCCGCGGAAGTGCCGCAAGCAATTGCACGGGGTGATTTTTCAATCTTTCACCAAAGAAATCGGTCCTTTCACTAGGCTAAGTTGCGTCGGCAACCACACTCGCGACCCGAGGACGCCCATGACAGCAGCCAGCCCGTTCTCTGGCAACCGGACCGAGCGCACCCGGTCGGCGCACGCAGTCCCATACTCATGGCCTCCATGGTTGAGCTCAGTCGTCCTCCCGGCGGGAGCTGTCGCCTTGGCCTGCGTGGCGGCCGCCTTGATCGCGCTGCTTAGTCACCCGTCCGTGGGGACGCTCCGCGCGGTCCTCGCCGTTGTCGCTTGCGGCATCGTGCTACTCCTCGTGGTGACCTTCGTCGCGGCGCGCGCCGCGAGCCGCCGGGTCGACGCCAAGCTGCGCGACGCCAGGGAAATCGCGCAGCGCGGCCAGGCCGAGCTGCAGCAGATGGTCGAGCGGTCGGTGCGGGGCGAGCAGCTGGCGGCGGTCGCACCGCCGCCAGTCCGCGTCACGGGTGGCGACCCGTTCCGCGTGCTCGCCAGCGATATCGAGCAAGGGCAGTACCAGGCGGTCCAGGGGATGCTGCGGGTCGCGGGCAAGGTCCACAGCGGGCGTACGGACCAGCAGCGGGTCGAGATCCTGGTGAACCTGGCCATGCGGATGCAGTCGCTGGTTCACCGCGAGATCGAGATGCTCGATGACCTGGAGGCCAAGGTCGAGGACCCGGACCTGCTCAAGGGCCTGTTTACGGTGGACCACCTCGCCACCCGGCTGCGCCGCCAGTCGGAGTCCCTCGCCGTGCTCGGCGGCTCGTCCTCCAGGCGGCAGTGGACCAGGCAGGTGACCATGCACGAGGTGCTGCGGGCGGCCATCGCCGAGGCGGAACACTACTCCAGGGTCAAGGTCGTGCCGCCGGTGGAGGGCGTGCTCCGCGGCGCCGCGGTCACCGACGTCATCCACCTCATCGCCGAGCTGGTCGAGAACGCCACCAAGTTCTCCGCGCCGCACACCATCGCGCTGCTGCGGGCGCAGCACGTGGCGGCCGGCCTGGCGATCGAGGTCGAGGACCGCGGACTCGGCATGGTTCACGCGGACCAGCAGCGAATGAACACGCTCCTGGCGGACCCGACCAGGACGGACGTTGACGAACTGCTCCGCGACGGCCGGATCGGGCTGTTTGTGGTCGCCACCCTGGCCCGCCGCCACGGCATCCGGGTGCAGCTCCAGAACAACATCTACGGCGGCACGCAGGCGGCCGTCGTGCTGCCGAAGGCGCTGCTCGACCAGGTGGACGACCGCGCGCTGCCCGGCGCGGCGTCGGGCGACCGGGATTCCGCCGTGCCGCCCGCCCCGGTTCCTGTCGGCGCGCCGTCCGGACGACCGGCCGCCAAGCCGGCGCCGTCGATGTTGCCCTCCGGGCCTCCGATGCCTGGCCTGCCTGGGTCGCAGGGCCCCCTGGCAAACCAGGTAGGCAACGGCCAGGGTGACGTCCTTGAGACCACGGCCCGACCGCCGCTGCCCAGGCGGCAGCCGCAGGCCAGCGTCGTCCGGCCGGCCAGGGACCGCCTTCCAGGCAAGCACAGCGACGCATCGAAGGACCGCGGCACCGAGCCACCCACCGACCATATGACTGGCCTGGCGGCGGAGTTCCTTCGGGGCGTCCGCTTCGCCGAGGAAGAAGATCCCTCCGCACGGGACTGAAGACACCGCGCACGACTGGCTGACCCTTCCCTAAGGAGATCCACCGATCATGGTGAGCGATGCGACCCCCGGCCATGAACGCGACCTCGGCTGGCTGCTGCGCGGCCTGGTCGAGCGCGTCCCGCGCACCCGCAGTGCGGTACTGCTGTCCGCGGACGGCCTGGCGACCGCGGCCTACGGCCTCGACCAGGATCCAGCCGACCACTTGTCCGCGATCGCCTCGGGCCTGTTCTCGCTGGCGCGGACCGCCGCCGTGCGGTTCGGCGGCAGCGACGGTGTCCGGCAGGTGGTCGCCGAACTCGACGACACGCTGATGTTTGTCTCCTCGGCGGGGTACGGCTCCGTGCTCGCCGTGCTCGCGGACAGGGAGACCGATGCGGGTGTGCTCGGTTACGAGATGTCACAGCTGGTCAAGAGCGTGCGGCCCTTCCTGGCCACGCCGACAAGACAGCCCGGAGGGCAGCGCACGGAGCAGGTTACGTGAACGGGGAGCAGCGGGAGCGATCCGATGACCGTGTCAGGCGATGACTCGTGGCTGGACGGCGATGCCGGCCGGCTGGTGCGCCCGTACGCGGTGACCAACGGCCGCACGGCCGCCAGCCTGAAGCTTGACCTGTTGTCCATGGTGGTGGCCACCGGCACCGGCACCTACGCCACCCTGGAGCCCGACCACCGGGAAGCGCTGGCGCTGTGCCTGCGCCCGGCCTCGGTCGCGGAGGTCGCCGCACGGCTCCGGCTCCCTGCGGCGGTCACCAAGGTCCTGCTTTCCGATCTGGCCGACTGCGGCGCGCTGCGCGCGGGACCGCCGCGGCCGTCGTCGTCCGACACCTCCGACCGAGTCCTGCTGGAGCGATTGCTCGATGGCCTACAACGACGTCTCTGACCAGCCGCTGCCTACCACGGTCAAGCTCTTGGTGGCCGGGGGCTTCGGGGTCGGCAAGACGACCTTCATCGGCTCGGTGAGCGAGATCGAGCCGCTGACCACGGAAGAGCTCATCACCGAGGCGAGCGTCGGCATCGATGACCTCGATGGCCTGCCGTCGAAGACGACGACCACCGTCGCCTTCGACTTCGGCAGGATCAGCCTCAGTTCCGGGCTCATCCTCTACCTGTTCGGCACGCCGGGGCAGGACCGCTTCTGGTTCATGTGGGACGAGCTGTCCGCCGGAGCCCTCGGTGCCGTCGTCCTTGCCGACACGCGCCGTCTTGAGGCGTGCTTCAGCGCGGTCGACTTCTTCGAGAGCCGGGGCATCAAGTTCATCGTCGCGGTCAACGAGTTCGACGGGGCCTTCCGCTACGAACCGGAGGAGGTCCGGGCGGCACTCGAGCTCAAGCCGCATGTGCCGGTCACATTGTGCGACGCCAGACAGCAGAGGTCGGCCACCTCGGTGCTCGTCGCCCTGATTAGGCACCTGCTCGCGGCCGCCGCCGTCCCGAGCACGAGATAGTCCGCGAATGCGATCACCGCAGAAGATGGAGCCCACCGATGTTTGAGCTGAACGACCACATGTTCACCCCGGTCGACGAGGAAGCACCCCGCCGCGTGGTACGCCTGCGGGAACTGGGCCTCGGTGACCGGCCGGAGCCGGAGTTCGACGACTTCGCCCACATGCTGGCGACCACCACCAAGGCGCCGCTCGCGATGGTGAACTTCGTCGGCGAGGAGCGGCAGTACTTCGCCGGACTGTACGCGCCCGCCATGATCCCAGGCGGTCCCGGCGCGGTGGCCGCGGCCGACGACCCGGCGCGGGTGATGACCAAGGAGCAGGGCTGGTGCCCGCACGTGGTGGTTCGCCGGCTGCCGCTCGTGCTTGACGACGTGTGCGACTACCCGAGGTTCGCGGGCAACCCGGTCGTTGACGAGTTCGGCATCCGCTCCTACCTGGGCGCGCCGCTGATCGACAGGACCGGCACGACGCTCGGCACGATCTGCATCGTTGACCTGGAGCCCCGTCCGTGGGGCCGGCCGGGGCTCGAGTTCATCAAGTCAAGGGCGGCCGAGATGGTAGCGATGATCCATGAGCGCGAAGAGCGGATGAGCTAGCCCAGGATCGCCTCTAAACAAGGCCGCTGAGTTCCGCTCTGATCTCAGCCGCCGAGGCGGCGGAGATCTCGGCGAACCGCTGCGACCAGGAGCCCTTCGAGGTGCCAAGCGCGGCTTCGCCGAGCCGCAGCAGCTGGATGTCGGACGTCCCCGCGGGCGCGAAAATGTGGAACGCGTCCCGCAGGTACCGCTCGACGGGCCGGTCGGTGAACAGTCCGGCCGCACTGTGGATCTCCATCGCGTTGCGCGCGGAGTCGAGGGCGTACTCGACATTGACCAGTTTGGCGTTGATGAGTTCGGCGTCGCATGGCTCGCCGCTGTCCAGTAGGTGGGTGGCGTGGTAGATAGCCAGCCGGGCGGTCATCAGCCGGGACTGCATCTGGCCGAGCTTCAGCTTGATCGACGGTAGCTCGGCGATCGGCTTGCCCTGCCGCTGGCGGGCGCTGGCGAATGCCACCGTCTCGTCGATGATGGCCTGATGGATGCCGAGCGATACGGCGGCGAGGTTCGCCCGCCCGTACAGCACGCTTGAGCTGTATGCGACGGCGAGCCCGTCGCCCTCGGCGCCCAGCCGGTTGGCGGCGGGCACCCGGCAGCCGGAGAAGAGCAGTTCACCGAAGCTGAACCCGTGCAAGCCCATCGACTGCTTCTGCGGCCGGAGCGACAGGCCTGGCCGGCCGGCCTCCACGAGGAACGCCGACAGGCCGCGAGACCCGCTGCCGGTGCGAACCACGACGCCGTGGACGTCGCCCACGTGGCTGTTGCCGATGTAGACCTTGTGGCCATTGAGAATGTAGTCGTCGCCGTCGCGTTCCGCGGTGGCCTCCATGCCGAGGACGAAGCCCCCGGAGTCGGGCTCGGTGACCGCGATTGTCGGCAGGCAGTCTCCGCTCGCGATGGCGGGCAGCCAGTTCTCTTTCTGGGTTTCGCTGCCGAAGTGCAGGATTTTCGCGACGCCCAGCTGAGAGGCCTGAACCATGGCGCCCATCGCGCCGCTGACCCGCGAAAGTTCCTCAATTATAATCGTTTTGGCAAGATGACCGAGTCCCATGCCGCCGTATTCCCGCCCGATGGTGACGCCGATCCAGCCTTGCCGCGCGATGTGCCGTGACAGTGCGTGCTGGACGGTCTTGGCGGCCTCCATTTCCGGGATGAGCGGCCGGACCCTAGTCTCCGCGAATTCGCGGACCTGCTCCCTGAGCCGATCATGACATTCCGTAGCGAAATAGCTGGTCACGATGCCCTCCTGGCACGCCGGACCGGACGCCACGCCGTAGGGAGGCGTGCGGCGCCCGCCGACCAGAGAAACTTCGACATCAATAGTTATTCGCCTTCTGCGGAAAACTCAAGGTCCACTTTGTTAAATATCGATGCAGGGAACGTTTTGGACAGGGAACCAGTATTCTGCTGATGGTTCGCCGCATGCCGACGCCCGCCCGGCAGCCTGCGGAAACGTGGGTGTCGAGTCATTTCGATTGTGACATTGCCACATCAAACTTAAAATAATTCGCACCGGCCCCGGTTCTCTCAATCGCATCAGGAAAGCCAGCGAGCCTCTATTTAGCGGCAGGCCACTGCTGGCCGCTTACGAATGTGGATGAGCATGCCTCACATCCGTTTCGCCTTCACCTGACGGACAGTCATCGTCACCGCTGCGTGACCGCACCCACCCAGGCACCGCCACGACGCCGCGACGCCACGACGCCGCGACGCCACGCCGCCGCGTCCGGGGTCGCCCTCCGCGCAGCCCCAGGACACGACGGGAACAGGCGGGCCGAAACGCTCCGCTCCACAACCTTCGGCGGCGGCGTCGGAGACAGCCAGCGGGGGAGACTAGCAGCAGGGGCATGCAAGGCATGGGCGTTCGTTATCGGCCTCACGACCATAGTCGGCGGTATCGCTACCGTGCTCGCTCTGTTCATTCACTGAATTCCGTCCTTAGGACAGGGGCGCTTCCGCGGCGAGGCCGGCCAGGGACTGGTAGGCGGCGTAGCTCAGGAGGCTGGAGTCGTAGATGGCGGTCAGGCGGCTGATCTTGCCGGAGTCGTCGAGCTCGAGGCAGGTGTGGCCGCGGCGCATCGGAGCGGCGCCGGGGGCGGCCGACCACTCGTAGCTGCCGCCCTGCCGGCTGCCGTCGGCGTGGACCAGGGCGGCGCCCGGGCCGTAGGGGAGCTGCCCGAGCGCCCGGGTGTAGTAGCGCTGGGCCTGGAACTGGCCGCGGACGCGGGTGTGGGCGGCCATGTCCTCGTGGATGACGTCGGCGGACATCAGGGCGACGGCCGCGGCGGCGTCGCCCGCCGTGAACGCGGCCTGGAGCTTCTGCGTGACCTGGACGACGGCGGGATCCGCGTTCTGCTCCAAGTCCCTGAAGTCGGCGGGGTAGCTGCTGGTGATGGTGTTCTGGAAGAGGGCGCTGCGGCCGTCCCAGTAGTCGACCCAGCGGATGATCTTGTGGTTGCCGTCGAAGGTGACGGAGGACAGGGCCCGGAGCTCCTGGGGCACGAAGAAATCGGGGGTGTCCACGAGCTCGACCGCGGCGCTTCCTGTGTCACCGACGATGCGCAGGGGATAGGAGATCGCGGAGGCCGGCGCGCTCGCGAAGGCCGAGGCGAAGGTGCTGTCCACCGCCTCCCAGCTCGGCAGGCTGACACCCAGGCAGGCGTCTATGTAGGTGGTGTTCGCCGTGGAGAAGTAGGACATGAGCGCGGTGAGGTTGTGCTCGCTTTTGGCGGTGAAGAAGCCGCGGAAGATTCCGGCGGCCGCTGGAGTGCAGTGAGAAGTGTCCGTGACACCGGACGGGTAGGGAAGCCCCCGCGTCCCGCTGCCCGCCGTCGAGGCCGCGCGCGCCGTCCCGGTCGCGAACAACCCGGCGGCGCCGAGAGCCGCAGCCGTCCCGGCCGCCGCCCCGGCGCGGAGCATCGTCCGCCTCGTGGTTCCCTGCTGATTCACGTGCTGCATCCGTGATGTCCCTTTCGTGCTGGATGGTGCGGAGATTCCGGGGCTCGCGTCAGGCTGAGCGGCTATCCAGGACCGCGAGGCCACCGCCGGAGGTGGCCTCAGGTCCAAGATCATCGATGGGGCCTCAGTTAGTGCTCGGACCCGGCAGCACCTCGGGCTGCTGTTGCCACATCACCAGATCGAACTCGTTGCCCTCCGGGTCGGCGAATGTGGTCTGCCTGACCGTGTAGGTGATGAGCCCCGAGCGGACCGCCGGGAGCTTGATCTCGTTGAGCGGCCTGGCGCCCAGGCCGGTCAGCCGCTCGGTCTCCTCGTCGTAGTGCTCGGTGAGCAGGACAAGATGGATCCCCTTGGGCTCGGGGACATTGTGGAGAAGCATCCGGGGGCCGCTCGCCGGATCGGTGGCGTCGACCGCCGTGTCCCCGGCGACCGCGCCCGGGCTGACCGGGCGGCCCAGGGCCTTCCCCCAGAAGTCCGCCAGGGCGGCGGGATCGGCGCTGTCGATGGTCAGGGCTGCGACGCTCAGACTGGGAGTGGTCATGATTGCTTCCTCTCGATGAGTTCATTCACGGGCGAGCGCGCTCGACGTACGGCGCCAGCGGCTCTGGTGCATCAACGAGGACGAGGTGCCCTATTGACTTAAAGCTTTAACTGACAGTACCTCCAAATCACTTCAAGATGCAAGTCATCAGAGCGCTGGATCACTTCAATTTTTAAGTTATTCTGTCCTCATGGACGCCCCGCAGGAGCCCCGCTGGCTCGACACTGAGGAGAGGCAGGCCTGGGTCGCCCTGGCCGGCGCGCTGGTCAGGCTGCCGGCCGCGCTCGATGCGCAACTGCGCCGCGACGCCGGGATCAGCCACTTCGAGTACCAGGTGCTCGCCCTGCTGTCGGAGGCACCTGACCGCACCCTGCGGATGAGCGAACTCGCGATACAAGCCGAGGGATCGCTGCCGCGCCTGTCCCAGGTCGTCGCCCGGCTGGAGCAGCGCGGCTGGGTGCGCCGCACCCCCGATCCGGCCGACGGCCGCTACACCCTGGCGACCCTGACCGGCCAGGGCCTGGCGAAGGTGACCGAGGCCGCGCCCGGCCACGTCGAGGAGGTCCGCCGCCTGGTCTTCGACCCGCTGACCAAGACCCAGTCCCGGCAGCTGCGCGAGATCGGCCGGCGCATCATGCGCGCCATCGACCCCGACGACCACCGCCTCGATGACCAGCCGCTGCCCGCCGCCATGCCGGCGCAGGCGCCCTGACGACCGGCATCCTCAGCCCCGCCGTACCCGGCGAGGCCTCCGTCACGTACCCGGCGAGGGTCCTCCGCAGATGCGGTTCGCCGGAGATCAGCATCAGGCCTAGGGACAGGGCGCCTCGTCAAGATCGGCGGCCTGCCCGATCGCGCAGGGCTCTGTAGCCACCTGGGTAGAGCGGGCGACGCGGTCGAACATCTGGCGGAAGTCGCGGGCCTCCTCGGGCGTGAGCGCGGAGAGCAGTCGCTGCTCCGCCCCGGCGAGGCGCTCGCCGAACTCCTCAAGCGCACGGTGACCATTCGGGGTAATGACGATCTGGCGCTGGCGTCGGTCCGCCGGGTCCGGCCGTCGCTCGACGAGGCCGGCACCCTCGAGGGCGTCGAGGAGGTACGTCATCGCGGTCTTGTCGACGGCGAGCTGTTGTGCGAGCGCGAGCTGCGAGCGGGGCAGGTCATGCGAGACGGCCGAGAGCACGAGATAGCCCCGCGGGCCGCCGGGAAGATCGGCCACGGATGTGCTCGCCCACTGACGGAAGGCCCGGAACACGACGTTGATCGCCCACCCGAGGTCCCCGCATGGCGACGATTGCGCCGTCTCCCTCCCGGCCTCGTGCCTGTCGGTCCGCTCAGCCTCGATGGCTGGGCTCCTGTCCGTCTCCATTTCCTCCATGATACAGGCAGCGCAGGACGATCGTCTTGAAATAAATCGATCTACGATCGAGATCATCTGCTTAGAAGACTTTATTTACCCGGGGCACATAGAGTGCGCGACGGGCATCCGCCATGCGGTGGCGGCGCTGCTGATCGCCTCCGCGGCGTCGCGCAGCTCGCCCTCGTCCTGCACGGTTACCGGGCGGCCAGTCAGGAAGGCGCTCACCATCGGCAGCACACCGCCATCGCCGAGCAGCCCGCCGTGGAACGCCGGGACGACGACCACGCTCGCCGGCAGGCCGCAGGCCGGCAGGGTGAGCGCGTCGGCGAGCGGGACCACCGCGAGCAGGCGGGCGGGCTCTGCGCTCGGGTCGGCCACTGCCTCGAAGTACCTGGCGCCGAACTCGCTGACCGAGCTGAGCAGCTGCTGCGCGCCGCTCGGCCCGTACGGGGACATGCTGCCGACCAGGTTGTTCAGCTCGTCGAGGGCGTCTTCGGACACTGAGGCGCCGTCCGCCCCCGGCGGGTAGCTCAGCTGCCCAGGATCGACGATCGGGCTGAGCAGCACGATCGAGCCGACCGGCAGGCCGGGGTGGCGGTCGAGCATCGCGTAGACACCGAGGCTGCCCTCGCTTTCCGCGACGACGTCGACCGGACCGCCCGCCAGGTCGTGCAGCTTCTCCAGCTGGGCGGCCAACCGGTCGCCGAGCACCGGCAGCGGCAGGTCATCGACTGACGGGCCGCTTGGCAGCGGCCGCCCCCGCGCGTCGAGGCCGGCGTAGGAGAACTGGCGGACCGTGGCGCCTGGCAGCGCGGCGCTAAGGCCGTTCGCCGCGTCGCAGCAGGAGGAGCCCCAGCCGCCGACCACGAGCACCGAGTCAGCGGCCGCCGCGCGCGGGCCCCGCCGGCGCCGCCGCTTGCCCCGGACTCGTTACCGCCGGCCGAGCCGCGGCCAATCACCGCCGTGGCGACCGACGAGCTGCTGACCGTCGAGCTGCCGACCGGCAGCTGGATCGTCCCGGTGAACATGAGCCGGGCCGCGCCGACGACAAGGGCGAGCACCATCAGCCCGGCGAGCGGCGCGAGCGGGAGGCCGAACAGCAGCCTGGCCGGCACCGACTCGTGCGCCCGGGGGCGAAGCCGGGCGGAGATGCCCGCGATGCCGTACCAGACCCGGGCATTGACCAGGCCGGTGACGCCCGTGACGGCGATCGCGGCCACGGTGCCCAGGTGCGCGATGACCGCGGCCGCTGCGGACAGCATGACGACGCTGCCAAGCAGCCACAGCACCGAGCGCAGCGGCGGGAGGCGGCGCCACCAGGCGACGTTCACCCCGCCGTGGCTCAGCGCGATGGCGATGCCGCCCACGATCGGCAGCGCGGCGAGGAACGGCCAGGAGAACGGCAGCACCGCAACCCCGAACGCGAGCGTGACCGTGGGCGACAGCAGCAGCCACGCCAGCGCGGTCAGCGCCATGCTGGACCAGAAGGCCCGGCTCAGCCGGGGCGCCCGCAGGTCCCGTGGCCAGGCGAGCCGCAGCAGCAGCGTGTCCATCGCCGACCTGGCGAGCAGCACTACCGCGGCGATACCGGTGAACCAGGGCCAGGACTGGCTGTCAGCGAACAGCCAGCGCAGGTCGTGGTAGGCGGCGAGCACCGGCAGCGCGGTGGCCTGCGGGGCGACCGGCCGGGCAGCTGGCGCCAGGAGTGATAGCAGGCCCGCCTCGGCGACGGCGCCGCCCGCCGCCACGAGGAGCAGCCCCCTGTGGCGAAGAAACCCCTCCGCGGGAATCGCGGCGCCTGCCGCGACCGGGCGAGTGGCGTGGGTAATCATGGCACCCTCAGGCCGCGACGGCGGACGTCTGGGCCGCCAGCCACTGGGCGGCGGCGTCGTAGCCGGCCGTGATCAGCCTGGACGTGTCACGGAAGTCGACGGGACTGGCTGCGCGGCTGGTGACCGTGGGCAGCGTCAGGACGCGGCCGCGGGCGGCGGCGGTATCGCGGCGCGCGATCCCGTCGAGGATCTGGCCCAGTGCCCGGTACGCGAGGAACAGCGGGCTCGCGGCCTGCGGCCGCGGTGCCTCGTCGACCGCCGCGGGCAGGACGTACGTAACGGTCGCGCCGAGGGCCTCGGCTTGCAGCACCGGCACGTCGGCGGCCACGCCGCCGTCGATGAGCAGGCGCCCGCCGATCGTGACCGGAGGGTAGAGGCCGGGAAAGGCCGAGGACGCAAGCAGGGCGGAGACGGCGTCGCCGCCGGACAAGACCACCGGCTCGCCGGATTCCAGGTCCGTCGCCACGACATACGCGGGGATCGCGGTCTCGGTCAGCGCGCCGACAGGCAAGCGGGTCTGGATGAAGTGCCGCAGAGCGGCGTTGGAGACCAGCCCGCCGCTGCGGCCGGCCACGGCCGCGAGGAGCCCCCAGGCCGACAGCGGCGCGACGTGCCGTCGCCGCATGCTGCGCCAGATGGCGTCGAGCTGGTCGATGCCGGCCGCGGTCGGGTTGGCCGCGAACGCGACGGCGTTCAGCGCGCCGGCGGAGGCGCCCACGACAAGGTCTGGAACGATCCCGTGCTCCGTGAGCGCGCGCAGCATGCCGACCTCCGCTGCGCTGAGGCTGCCGCCGCCTTGCAGTGCGAACGCGATCATGTGAGACCCCGCCGAACAATCATCACTAAGCAAGATGATATCGCTGCAAGACGATCTCTGGTAGAGACGGAAAGAGTGCCGCATCTCACAGGACGCTCTACAAGGGCGCAACGGCGGCTCAACGAGGGTGGGCTCACTGGAGCGTGGACGAGGCGCTGGCCAGCGCCCGTGGCACCGCCTGCATAAGCGAGAGCGGAAGGCCGCCGCGGCGATCTCGGTGAGCGAGCGGATCAGCGGGTTGGCGTCGTTGCTCGCCCAGGCGACAACCAGCCGGCAGGGCGGCATGTCAGCCAGCGGCACCGTGGTGAGTCCTTCGGACAATGCCTGCGATGTCAGTGGTGCCAGCGGCGCGAGCCCGATCGCGCCATCCCACATGACGGCCTGGAGGCACTCGCGGACGGTGCGGACCACCGGACCGTCCCGGAGCGCGGCGGCGGGGGCGGTGCCGCTCCAGTAGGCACTCCACTTGCGGTCCGTGCCCTCGGGCAACCGGAACCACCGGCGATCATCGAGATCACGCAGCTGAAGGGTGTCGCGGCCGGCCAGCGGGTCGTCGGCGCGCAAGACGACACCGACCGGGTCGGAACGCAGCACACGGATACTGATCCCGGTGCGGTCAAACGGCGTGCGGGTCAGCGCCACGTCGACCAGGCCGGCCCGCAGGCCAGCAGTCGGGTCGCTGAGGTCGGCTTCGCGTACATGGACGCGCACCGCCGGATGACGGTGGCGGAAAGCGCCCGCGAGGCTGGTGCCAGGCTCCTCGGCACTGTCGGCGAGGATCCCGATGGTGAAAGTGGCCGTTCCAGCCGCGGCAACGACCCGGGCCCGGGCGCGCTCGGCCTGCTCCAGCAAGGTGCGCGCCTCGTCGTAGAGCGCGGTTCCGGCACCGGTGAGCGTGACCCCGGAGGGTGAGCGGTGCAGCAGGAGGGCGCCGAGGTCGTTCTCCAGCTGCCTGATGGCCCGGCTCAGCGGCGGCTGGGTCATGTGCAGGCGCGCCGCGGCGCGCCCGAAGTGGCGTTCTTCCGCGACCGCTACGAAGTAGCCGAGCAAGCGAAGGTCCATCAGCAGCCACGATACCGGCACGGTATCGGGCATACGGAACAGGTGTTGGACGGCGTCGCTGGCCGCGGGTGGACTGGAAGCCGATTCGCAGTAACAGTCAAAAGGGAGCCGCTGCCATGGCCGAATACCCGTACCCTGACCCCATTGTCCAGGTCGCGGACGTGCAGGAACTCGCCCGCGACCTAGTGGTGATCCCGAACCGCCGGGTGCAGCTGGTACCCAATATCGGGATCATCGCGGGCACGCACTCGGTGCTGGTCATCGAGACCGGAATGGGGCCGCGCAACGCCGAGAAGGTGCTCGCGTTCGCGACCGATTACGCCAAGGGCCGCAAGCTGTACCTGACCACCACGCACTTCCACCCTGAGCACGCGTTCGGCGCGAAGGTGTTCGCCGGGCAGGCGACGTACCTGCTCAACCGGGCCCAGGCTGTCGACCTGGCCACCAAGGGCCCCGGGTACCTCGACATGTTCCGCGGGCTCGGCGAGCCGGTCGCCCGGCAGCTGGAGGGCGTCGAGCTGGCCGCCCCCGACGTCGTCTACGACGACTCCTACGACCTCGACCTGGGCGGGCGGGTGGTCCAGATGCGGACCACCGGCCGGGCGCACACCAAAGGCGACCAGGTGATCACCGTCCCCGACGCGGAGGTCATGTTCACCGGCGACCTCGTAGAGACAGGCCAGTTCGCGATCTTCCCGTGGTTCCCGCCGCACGACACCGACGTATCCGGGACCCGGTGGATCACTGTGATGGAACGCCTCGCCGCCCAGCACCCGCAGGTGGTGGTCCCCGGCCATAACGACATCGACGGGCCGCAGCTGCTCACCGATGTCCACGACTACCTGACGCTGCTGCGCGATGAGACCTGGCGGCGCCAGGACTCGGCGGTGAGCGAGGACACGATCGCCGACGAGATCACGGACCTGATGATCAAGCAGCACCCCGACTGGGAAGGGCGAGAGTGGATCCGGCCTGGCGTCGGCTGCCTGTGCTCGGAGCACACGACATGACCGGCGACAACGCTGACACCGCCCGCTACCAGCGCGGGGTCCAGGCTTGCCGCACGGTAGTGGCTGAGGATCCACGCCGACAGCCGGAGGCTATAGTCGCCTGGTGCCTGCTACGCGATTCGTCGTGCAGTTGCATGACGCGACCACGCTCCATTTCGACCTGCGCATCCAGGTCGGCGAGGTGCTGCGCTCCTGGGCCGTCCCGAAAGGACCGTCGCTCGATCCCGCCGTGCGCCGTCTGGCCGTCCCGGTCGAGGATCACGAGCTGTCGGCCGGTGAGTTCGAGGGGGTGCACGAGGGACAGCCGCGGGGCAGCGGCGCTGTGATCATCTGGGACGAGGGACCCGCCGAGATCACCCGCGATGAGCCCGGCCACTTGACCCTCACCCTGCACGGCAGCAAGCTGGCCGGAGGCTTCGCCTTGACCCGCACAGGCGAGCGCCGGTGGATCCTGATTAAGACCAAGGACGCCACCGCACGGCCGGGCTCGGACATCGTTGCGGAACGCCCGGCGAGCGTGCGCACCGGAAGAACCTGGGTGGAAGTCGTCCGCGGAGACTTAGTCGAGACAGAACTCATTGCCCTCGATGTCCTGCATCACAATGCACGACTCGTTGTCGTCATCGGCAGCCAGCAGCCGCACGCGAACGGCGCCGAGCGCGACCAGCCGCGCGCACTCGGCCTCAAGTACGGCCAGGCGCTCTTCACCCACGAGCCCGGTGCCGGCCCGCACGTCGAGGTGCACCCGGTTCTTGACGACCTTGCCCTCGGGAACGCGCTGGAAGAACAGTCGCGGGCCCGCACCGGTGGGATCAACGCACGCGAACCAAGTTCCCTGGTCCTCAGGCGGCAGCGAGCGATCGAAATCGCCCCAGGTGGCGAACCCCTCCGGAGGCGGCGGAACGACGTACCCCAGCACCTCGCACCAGAAGCGAGCGACGCGCTCAGGTTCTGCGCAGTCGAAGGTGACCTGGAACTGCTTGACCGATGCCATCGGACCACCATAGAGAGCGCCACCTAGCCATCGCTACGCGGGGCGGGCCCTCGCGTGATCGGTCAAGACGCCGACCGCTTGACAGAAATCAGAGCGCCATGCCCCGGTGCTGACTTCACGCGGC
>CAVXAB010000023.1:0-69154 GCA_963759545.1 uncultured Actinomycetota bacterium | reverse complement strand
AGCAGCTCCCCGACGTCTCTTACGAAGGATTCGCCCGCAGCCTTGGCCTGCACGGCCTCGCGGTCGAGAAGCCAGATCAGGTCGGCGCGGCCTGGGACCAGGCCCTCGCCGCCGATCGCCCGACGGTGCTTGATTTCCGCACCGACCCCGACATTCCTCCCATCCCGCCCCACGCCACCTTCGAGCAGGCGAAGGATGCCGCCAAGGCACTGCTGAAGGGTGACCCGAACCGCTGGGGCGTCCTCAAGGAAGGCCTGATGGCCAAGGCCAGGGAGGTCATGCCGGGCAAGGAAAGCTGACCGGCGCGGGGCGTCAGCGCGATGCCGGGTTCCCGCCTCGCCAACACGGGCAAGAAGCTGCGGGGACACCTGATCCGCCGCCCTAAGGAGCGATCACGATGTCAGAACACGGCACGTCCGAGGCAGGTCATGCGGTGAGCTTCCAGGCCGACATCAAGCCGCTGTTTCGCGCCAGCGACCGCGACGCCATGATGAGGGCGTTCGACTTGTGGTCATACGCCGACGTATCGGCGAACGGAGCCAAGATCGCTGAGCAGCTGCAGGCCGGCACCATGCCCTGCGACGGGCCATGGCCGGCCGATCACGTCGCCCTGTTCACCGACTGGCTCAACGGCGGATCCAAGCCCTGAGCGGGCTTGTTTGGCGCGCCCGCCCCGGGTAGTGGATGACGAACCCGGGCCTCTTGGCGGCCGAGCAGGCCAGGGAAGTCGTGCCCGGCAGGGACAGCTGACCGGAGAAGGGGTCGGGCATGTGGGAACAAGTCGAGCGGGCCGAGCTGAAACGCACCCGCCGCCCCGGTGAAGGCGGCCGGGCGGCCGGCCCGCTCCCGCAGCCGTCGCTGCCCCCGGGCACTGACCTGCTGCCGCAGATCAAGCACATTGTCGTCCTCATGATGGAGAACCACTCCTACGACAACTACCTGGGCATGCTGCGTGGCCGCGGCGACGGCTTCCCGCTCGGCGCCGACGGCAGGCCCGAGATCTCCAATCCGGACAACGCGGGCGAGCCCGTCCTGGCGCATCACCTGTCCTCGACGGTCCAGCGACCGAAGGTGCCCTCGCAAAGCTGGCATGCCACCCACCACCAGTGGGATGAGGGGAAGTGCGACGGATTCGTCACCAGCACCCAGGTGGTCGTCCCCGCCGCGGGCGACGTCGATCCCGCCGAATGCGAGGGCGACGGCGCGGCCGTCGGCATGGGCTACTGGTCCGAGGACGACCTGCCCTTCTACTACGGGCTGGCCCGCACGTTCCCGCTGGCCGATCGCTGGTTCAGCTCGTGCCTGGGGCCGACGTTCCCCAATCGCCGCTTCCTGATCGCCGGAACGGCGCACGGCCTCATCGACGACGCGCCGTCTGACCTGCTCGACCACCCGCCCGCCGGGACAATCTTCGACCTGCTGAGCAGGCACGGCATTTCCTGGGCCAACTACCATCCCACGGCCTCCGGCCAGTCCAGGCTCGGCGGCTACGTGCGGCACAAGCGCCGGATGGCCCGTCGCCGGCTGCTCGCCGTCAAGCGGGCTCTTCCCGCGGTGACCAGCGAGGTTCAGAAGGACTTGCAGTTCACGGCCGACGTCTTCCCGGTGGGGATCGGCCAGTACATGCGCCACGTGCACAGCACTGACCAGTTTTTCGCGGACGCCGACAACGGGACGCTGCCCGCGTTCAGCATCGTGGATCCCGACTTCCACGTCTTCTCGGAGGAGAACCCGCAGGACATCCGCAAGGGCGAGAGCTTCGCCGCCGAGGTCGTCAACCGGGTCATGCACGGCAAGGGCTGGCCTGACACCTTGCTGATCTGGCTGTACGACGAGCACGGCGGCTACTACGACCACGTGCCGCCGCCGCCGGCCGTACCGCCCGATGACGTCGAGGGACGGAGCCTGACGGGCAGCCCGGGCAGGCTGCGGACCGTCCTGCGGATGGTTTTCCCGCGCCAGGTCAAGGTCGAAAGCAACCTGGACGCGGGCCCGCGCCGTTACGACCGCTACGGGTTCCGGGTGCCCGCGGTCCTGGTGTCACCGTACGCGCGCCCTGATTACGTCTGCGGCGAGGTACTCGACCACACCTCCGTGCTCAAGCTGGTGGAGCAGAAATGGAACCTGCCCCCGCTGACCGCCAGGGACGCCGCCGCGGCCGCGCCGCTCAGCGCGCTTGACCTGACCGGGCCGCCCGCCTTCCTTGACCCCCCGTCGCTGCCTAAGCCGGCCCTGACGTGGGGATCCTGGTAAAGCCGCGGTATCGGCATAGACCACCACAACGCGGGTAGTCGGGGGCCTATGTCATCGACATCATCACCGCGCGCGCGGATGCCCATGGGCGCCAGACGCAGCGCCAGGCGGGCGGCGCACAGCCCGGCCATGCACGTACTGGCCCGGGCTGGCCTTACCGCACGCGGGGTCATCTACATCCTCATCGGCTGGGTCGCGATCCTCGTCGCGGTCAACCACAGTGCGCGCGAAGCCGACCAGGCGGGCGCGCTGCAACTGCTCGCGGGCAAGCCGTACGGGCTGGTCTCGCTGTGGCTGCTCGGCATCGGATTCGTCGCCTACGCCCTCTGGCGGTTCAGCGAAGCGGCCTTCGGTGTCGCCGGGGAGGGGAACGGCGCCGGCCCCCGGCTGAAGTCGCTGGCCCGCGGGCTGGTCTACGCCGCCTTGGCCTACCTGACGTTCCAGGTGATCGCGGGCGTGCACAGCAACGAGGCCACCAAGCAGCAGGATGCGACCGCGTCGGTCATGCACCACGCCGGGGGCCGGTGGCTGGTCGGCATCATTGGGCTGATCATCGTCATCGCCGGCGTGGCCCTCGTCATTCAGGGCATCCGCCACAAGTTCATGCGCCAGCTGGAGACCTCGCGGATGACCAGCCGCGAGCGCCGCATCGTCAAATGGCTCGGCGTGATCGGGACAACCGCCCGCGGCGTCGTCTTCGCGCTGGCCGGCGTCCTGGTGATCGACGCCGCCGTCACCTACAGCCCGTCGAAGGCCCGCGGCGTCGACGGAGCGCTCAACGCCCTGCGCAACCAGCCGTTCGGCGAGTTCCTGCTGCTGCTCGCCGCGCTCGGCCTGCTCATCTTCGGCATCTACGGGCTGTGCGAAGCCCGCTGGCGCAGAGTGTGAGCCGTGGGCCGTGGGCCGGCGGGGCGCTCGGCAGATCTTGATCCGCACGTAAGCGCCAGTTCTATACGTTGAGGCACAAAAACCACAAAAATCCACAGACTGGAACATGGTGCGGGACCTGCAGGATCGCGGGTCTAGCATCATGCGCCATGGCGTCGATGCGCGGCCGCAGCGTGTTCCTCCGGGGTTTCGCCTGGCTGGGCTGCCTGGTGGCGACGGCCGCGGCCACCGCGTGTGCGGGCGCCTCTTCCAGTTCGAGCCTGGTCCCCGGCGCCACGCAGGCCGCGACCGCCGCTGGCGCGCCGGTCGCCGTCGCGTCGGCCGTGGTCGCGGGCAGCGCGGTGGCGCGGCACGCGCCGCGCACGACCACGCAGAAGCCGACCGCGTCACGGGGGCCTGCCACGGGCCCGGCCGCCGCCTTGGCCGCGGGTAATCCAGGCGGGCACGCGACCGTCCCTGCCGCCGGCCAGGCGGTCGACACCAGTCACCCGGACCACGTGATCGGCAGCGGCACGCCAGCCAGCTGCTCGCCGGCGGCCGTGGTCGCGGCGGTCGCCGCAGGCGGCGTCATCACGTTCAGCTGCGGCCAGAACCCGGTCACGATCACCATGACCGCCACGGCCACGGTGCCGACCAGCAGCCACCTGGTGGTGCTGGACGGCGGCGGCAAGGTGACGCTCAGCGGCGGCGGGAAGACCGAGATCCTGTCCATGAACTCCGGCTGGCAACAGCAGTGGCCGCAGCTCGTCGTGCAGAACCTCACCTTCACCGATGCCTACTCGGGCACCCAGCAGACCACCGGCAGCTCGGTCTACGGCGGGGGCGCCATCTTTGCCGAAGGCGGCCAGCTCAAGGTGGTCAACTCCGCGTTCGCCGGCAACAGCTGCTTCGCGACCGGTCCCGACCTCGGCGGGGGCGCGATCCGTGCCGTCGGCATGGACCCGGCCAGCCCCGTCTACATCACCGGCGACACCTTCACCGGGAACAGCTGCTCCAACGGCGGCGCGCTCAGCGGCCTTTTCGCGCAGTTCGACGTCATCAACAGCCTGCTGACCGGCAACAAGGCGATCGGCTGGGGCGCGAACCCGGCCCAGTCCGGCACCCCGGGCGGCGGCAGCGGCGGCGCGATCTACACCGATGGCACCGGCTACAACCTGAGCGTCACGGGCACGGTCCTGCGCGACAACACCGCCCGCGAGGGCGGCGGCGGCATCTTCTTCGTCGTCAACTCCGGCGGCGGGACCCTGCAGATCGAGTCCTCGACGCTGCAAGGCAATCCCAGCGGCGCGTTCCAGAACGCCCCCGGCATCTTCGACAGCGTGAACGGCCAGGACACCCAGCCCGTCGTGACCGGCTCCTCGATTGGGTAACGCTGCTTCTCCTGCGGGGGCATTACACGAACAACCCGCCACCAGGTCCGTGGTACTGCTACCTACGCGAACGCCAAGGATTCGGTGACGAGCGCCGCCAGCGTACCCTCGGCCGCGGTGGTTCGCCCCAGGCCGACGCCGAGCCCGGCCCTCACCGGTGTGATCCGGTCCGGGAGCTGGCCATAATTATGACCGGTCTGTATAATGGGCATTATGGAGACTATCCCCATTACCGAGGCGAAGGCGCGGATCGCCGAGCTCGCCGAGCGGGTTGCGCGCGAGCACGATCATTTCACGATTACCCGCAACGGCCGCGCCGACGTCATGCTCATCTCGGTGGCGGAGTACGAGTCCATGCAGGAGACACTCGACATCCTCGGGGACCAAGAAGCGGTCGCGGATCTCCGGCAGTCACGGGAGGACTTCGCCGCCGGGGACACCTATACGGCCGCGCAGGTACGGGCTGAGCTGGAGCAACGCCGACGTCTTGGCACGCCGTGAGCGGGACCGACCCCGCGGCCAGCGAGCCCTACGCCGTGCTCCTGTCCGGACAGGCCCGGCGCAACATCAGGGAGAACCTCCCCTTGGAGGTCGCTCTTGCCGCCATGGAAACGATTGACGGCTCCATCGCCGTAAACCCCTACCGGGCGGGCAAGCCGCTGGACGAGCCATTCGACGGCTACCACTCGGCCCGCCGCGGAACCTACCGGATCATCTACCGGATCGACGAGGCAAAGCACCAAGTCGAAATCCACTCGATTCGCCACCGCCGCGACGCTTACCGTCCCTGAGGACCGACCCGTCGGCGACGAGGCGGGGCTCGAGTCGGGTAGGCGCTTTGCAGACGGCGGCCTTAGTTGATTCCCGAGGTGTCGATGCGTGACATGATGCGGTCCGCGTCGCGGCCAAGGCGCCGCAACTGCTCCGGTGACAGGGCGTCGATGACCAGCGCTCGCACATACGCCACGTGCCGCGGTGCCGCGTCGGCAAGCGCCTGAAGGCCCTGCTCGGTGAGGATGGCATTGGTGAACCGCCCGTCCGCGGGATCGGGCTCCCGGCACGCGAGGCCGCGCTGCTCGAGCCGCTTGAACAGGTGCGACAGCCGCGATAGCGATGCGTTGGTGACCTCGGCGAGCGAGCTCATCCGCATGGTCCGCCCCGGGCTCTCTGAGAGCATGGCCAAGACCTGGTACTCCACCATCCCCAGGTTCGAATCGCGTCGCAGCTGCTGATCGATCGACCAGGGCAGCCACGTCATCAACCGCACCAGGGAGAGCCAGGAGTCCAGTTCCGCGCCGGTCAGCCACTTCACCGGCGGCGGCTCTTCGCCACTGGACTGCGCTCCTTCGGTCATCATCGCACCACGATACCAGTCACTCACTAGAAGGTTCAAGTGAATCGCTAACCAGCGACACTCGTCCTGCGCGCGGTTAAGGCGTGGAGATAAGCATCTTTGTCCGCCGATGGGCTTGGCAACTCGAATGAGATGACTTGACCGTTCAAGTCATGAGGTTTAGGGTTTCACTTGAACGGACAAGTGAAGGACACAATCAAGGTAGGGGGATGTCCGACCATGAAAGTCGTACTTACCGGGGCAACAGGGTTCATCGGGTCCCACGTGCTGTCGGAACTGCACGAGCACGGGCATGAGGTGACCGCGCTCGTCCCCGACGACGCCCACGCGAACAGCGTCGCGGCCCGTGGCGCCACGCCAGCCGTGGCCGACCTCTACGACCGGGCGGCAGTCGAGGGCGTGCTCGCCGGAGCGGACGGGGCCATCCACACGGCCAGTCCTGGTGACGCCACCAGCGCCGACCTCGACTCCGCGGTGGTCGACGCGGTAACCAGTGCCTTCGACGGCACCGGCAAGCCGTACCTCCAGATCAGCGGCCTGTGGGTGTACGGCGACAATTCCTCCATCAGCGAGGCGTCCGCCTTCAACGCGCCCCCGCTGGTGGCATGGAAAGAGCCGATCGAACGCCGGGTGCTCGGCGCGAAGGGCATGCGCGGGACGGTCATCGTCTCCGGCACCGCCTACGGCGACGGCGCGGGCGGGCTGCCCGGGCTGCTCCTTGGCTCACCCAAGGACAGCGCGGGCAACCTGGTCATGCTCGGCACGGGCCAGCAGCACTGGGCGACAGTGCACGTCGCGGACCTGGCCGATTTCTTCCGGCGCGTCCTCGAAGACGACTCGGCCCGGGGCCGCTACGTCATCGGCAACGGCGTGCACGCGACCGTTGCCGAGCTAACGAACGCGGCCGCCGTCGCCGTCGGCGCCCCGGGAGCGGTCCCCGGCTCCGACGATGAGGCCAAGGCGCGCCTCGGCGACTACTTCGCCGAAGTCCTGCTGCTCGACCAGGCCACCGACGCGGCCAAGGCCCGGGCCGACCTCGGCTGGCGCCCGACTCGTCCGTCGCTTGCCGACGACTTCCGCGAGGGCAGCTACCGCAAGTGACGGGCGGCCTAACCGGCCACCGCGGTAACCGGTGTCGACCAGGTTATTCACGGCCCTCGGGATGTGCGCGCTCGGCGGCGGGGCCGCGAACCCTGCCGTGGATGTGACTTTGGTGTCGCTAGGGCGACACCAAAGTCACATCCACCCAGTCCCGCCCATGCGGGGCCGGACCCTCGGCGGTGAGCGGGAAACCCTATATCTCGGGAGACCAGCCCGGGATCGGGTAGGCGCTCAGCAGCGAGCGGACTTCGCCCGAGATCCGGTCCAGGGCCTCGTCGTCGTCCTTGGACGCGGCGGTGATCGCCTCGTCCATCCAGCCGGCCAGCTGGGGCATGTGCTCCTCGGTCAGGCCGCGGGTAGTGATCGCCGGGGTGCCAAGGCGGATGCCCGACGGGTCGAACGGCTTGCGCGGGTCGAACGGGACCGAGTTGAAGTTCAGCTCGATGCCGGCCTTGTCCAGGGCCTTCGCCGCGGGCTTGCCCGCGATCCCCTTCGACGTGAGGTCCACCAGCAGCAGGTGGTTGTCCGTCCCCCCGGACACGAGGTCGTAGCCGCGGGCCGTAAGGGCCCCGGCGAGGGCCTTCGCGTTGGCGACCACCTGAGCCGCGTAGCCGCGGAACGACGGCTGCGACGCCTCGCGCAGCGCCACCGCGATGCCCGCGGTCGTGTGGTTGTGCGGGCCGCCCTGCAGGCCGGGGAACACGGCCTTGTCGATCGCCGTCGCGTGGTCGGCGTCGGTGAGGATCATCGCGCCGCGCGGGCCGCGCAGCGTCTTGTGCGTCGTCGTGGTGATCACCGGCGCGTGGCCGACCGGGGACGGGTGCGCGCCGCCCGCGATCAGGCCCGCGATGTGCGCCATGTCCGCGACGAGCACCGCGTCTACCTCGGCGGCGATCGCGGCGAAGGCCGGGTAGTCGATCGTGCGCGGTATCGCGGTGCCGCCGCAGATGATGATCTTCGGCCGTTCCTTGAGCGCCAGCTCGCGGACGTCGTCCATGTCGACCCGGCCGGTCTCCTTGCGGACCCCGTAGTGCACGGCCCTGAACCACTTGCCGGTGATGGACGCAGGCGAGCCGTGGGTGAGGTGACCGCCCGCGGAAAGCGACATCGCGAGGATCGTGTCACCCGGCTTGGCGAACGCCAGGTAGACGGCCAGGTTCGCCGGCGACCCCGAGTACGGCTGCACGTTCGCGTGGTCCGCGCCGAACAGCGCCTGCGCCCGCTCGATCGCGATCGACTCAAGCGGGTCGATCAGCTGCTGACCCTCGTAGTAGCGGCGACCCGGGTAACCCTCCGAGTACTTGTTCGTCAGCACCGTGCCGCAGGCCTCGAGCACGGCGAGCGATACGTAGTTCTCCGACGGGATCAGCCGGAACTTCTCGGACTGGCGGCGTGCCTCGTCGTGGATCAGCCCGGCGATCTGCGGGTCTTCTGCGTCGATGTGCGGGATAGGCGGCTGGTGCATCTCAGATGATCCTCCCTCGTCGGCACGAGGCTATCAACCAGCGCGATGGCCATGGCATCCGGTTTTCCCCTGGTGAACGTCTAAGTGGACGCGGACGCGTGAAACATGCTGCCGTTCGGTACCTTCTGGTTTGTGAGTACCCCCATCATCCTTGACTGCGATCCCGGCATCGACGACGCGCTCGCGATCGCGTTCGCGGCCGCCTCACCGGAGATCGACCTCGTCGGCATCACGACCGTGGCCGGCAACGTCGGGCTGCCCAAGACGACCGCGAACGCCCTTGCCGTCGCGTCGTTCGTCGGCGCGAAGAACGTGCCGGTGACCCCCGGGTCGCCCGTGCCGCTGCTGCGCCCGGCGCTCGACGCCGGACACGTGCACGGCGACTCCGGTCTTGGCGGCGCGGTCCTGCCCGCGCCCGGCCGGACCGCGGAGGACGGGCACGCGATCGATTTCATCATCGACACCCTCGGCGCGGCACCGGGAGAGATCACGCTGGTCGCCACCGGCCCGCTGACCAACATCGGGCTGGCGCTGCGCCGTGAGCCGCGGCTGGCGACGTGGGTCAGGGACTTCGTGATCATGGGCGGTTCCGCCTCGCGCGGCAACGTGAACCACGCCGCGGAGTACAACATCTGGGCCGACCCCGAGGCGGCCGCGATCGTTTTCTGCGCGGGGTGGACGGTGCGGATGATCGGGCTCGACGTCACGCTGCGGGCCCGGGCGACGGCCGCCGTCCAGGAACGCATGCGCTCGCTCGGCTCACTCGGCGCGCAGCTGCTGCTCCCGGCGCTCGCGCAGTACCGGGACGCGGACGACACGACGGGCGAGCCGCCGGTGCACGACGTGTGCGCGGTCGTGTCGATCGCCGATCCCGCGGCGTTCTCGTACACGCCGGCGCGGGTGCAGGTGGAGACGCACGGGATCTTCACGTCAGGGATGACCGTGACCGACTTCTCGCGCTCGGCCGACCACAACACCCAGGTGGCCACCGCGATCGACGCCGAGCGCTTCTGGACGACCGTGCTCGGTGCCTACGGGACGCTTCCTGCCGCCAGGGCACAGGTCCGCTAAGGCCCCGGTTCTGGTGGCGTCCGCGAGCGGAAAGGAAGAGTCCGCGGTCGCGACAATCATCTCGTGCGCCTGGACCGCCTGCTCACCCACCTCGACCAGGTCGCAGTAACTCCACTGCTGCGCGGCGACGCCAGGCGCGCGGAGCCAGGCCGCGGCGGACCTGCACCAGACCGTCAGGCCGCTGGCAATCGACAGCACCGCCATGTCGGCGGCGTGGTCGTCGGCGCGCACCAGCCTGCCGCTGAACCCCCGGGTGCTGAGGTCCATCTCCAGCTCGGTCATCGCGTCTCCGGCGGTGATGGGATGCCGCTTGCCGCTCATCGCGTCGGCGGCGGGCACCGGCAGCGCGAACCAGACCGCCTTGCCCCGTATCCCGGTGCCGGACAGCCGGGACCTGGTGAGATGGTGGCCCCAGTACCCGTTGGACAGCTCGTGCACCACCTCAAGGCCGCGGCCGCTCATCGCGTCGGCCGGCGCCCGGCAGACGGTGCGGCCTGGCACGTTGCCGCGCACCCAGCCGGGGAGGGTGTCGAAGACCTTGCAAACGAGTTCCGCCTGCTGGCCGGTGCCCCGCAGGTAGAGCCAGAGCTCTGGATTCACCGGAAGCGGCTGCCGCTGGTTCGCGTGCAGGGTGTTGGCGGCCAGCTCGCTGACCATCGTTACCCCGTCGTCGATCCCTTCCGTTTCGAGGGCGAGCTCACTCGCCACTCTCCGGAAGAGGCGGCGAGCGACGCCCGCGCAGGTTGGGTCCCCCGGCAGAACCCACGCCCCGCACGTGCGCGTCTGCACCATCCGCCACCCGTCGTCCATATCGGTGCCTCCGACTAGCCCCCGTCGTTCCGTCAGAGTCTCCGTCGATCAGACCGCCGGGGTCCGAGGCGGATTGACCTGATTCCGGATCTGTGAAGCACATGTTCTGAGTCATGTGCGTCACTTCACATTACTCTGCGGCCCTTGGATGCGGAAGCGAACCACCTTCAATAAAGATGGCAGCCCATCTCATGAATCGGGTCAAAATGCGACATTCAACACACCTAAAAAAAGAAGCCGTACAATTACCTACGCCTTCTAATGAGTTACCTAAGGCAGGCGATCATTTCCCGCATGTGAGGGCAACCAAGCCTGTATCGCGTAAATTCGCAGGTCAGCGGCGCACATCGATGCCCAATCGATGATATCCCCAATGGACACCTGTTTCACATGACTCGCGCTGCTATGCGGTCGTGCCATAGACAACCGATTGCTTATCCGCTCTAGCCCGCCTCGTGCGGCGGGGAGTACATTCTCAGGTGGCGATTGGGGGCCGCAGCAAGGGCGCCTACCCGCCAGGGCTCACGAGACAGGGCTCGCGGAAAACACGAGGGTCCCCTGGGGTGCCTCCCAGGGGACCCTCCGTGCCGTGCGTCACGACACCCGGCCCGCATGCCTAGATGTCGTAGCGCCCCCCCTGCACGTCTAGAAGGAACCTGGCGAACGCGGCCCGGTCGACGACGTGCGCGCCGCCCTCCGTGCGCTTGCTGTCGCGTACCGCGGTGACGCCAGGCAGGTTGACGGCGACCTCGACGCAGCCCCCATTGAGCGCGCTCAGGCTCGCCTTCCGCCAGATGGCTTGAGACAGGTCGTTCACAGCGCAGTTACTCCATTCTCTTGGCGAGTGTTTCGAGGTACACCGTGGTGTCCTCGGGTTCGAGCGCCGCGTCGCACGCGCGCTCGAACGACTGGACGTAACCGTAAACGGTCTCGGGCCCGCTGACTTCTTCGATGGCGTAGTCGGTCTCCACGAACACGATGGGCGGCTCGTCGTCAAGGAAGCCAAAGATGTTGACCATGGAGAAGATGCCGGTCGGCGGGCCGTCGTCGAATCGCTGGATACGCAATTCGATGTTGCGCCGCTTGCTCATCTCCGCCAGGTGCTCGATCTGCTCCCTGCGGTCGGTGTGCATCCCCCACCGGTAACGCAGCGAGGCCTCGGTGATGACGGCGGACAGCCGTGGCATCGTGCTGTCGGTGCGGTCGAGGATCTCCTGCCTGCGCAGCCGCGCATTGACCGCCTTGCGGCGCCAAGCGGGCGGGCGGGCGCCCGACTTGAACTGCGCCTCCATGTAGGCAGGAGTCTGCAGCAGGCCGGGCACCACCAGCGGCATGTAGACCTGGATGGTGGCCGCGTCGTTCTCGTAGCCGGGGAACTCGTTGCCGAAGATCTCGGCGTATTCACGCCACCAGGGACGGACCCGGCAGCGGACCGCGAGATCCTCGATCTCGTCCCGTTCCGCGCCCTCGACCTCGTAAATGCGGACGAGGTCGCGGATGTCGCTCATCTCCGGCCGCTTCCACTGGTTGGCCTCGAACCGGCCCACCTTGCCACGGCCCCAGTTGAGGATGTCGCAGACATGGTTGGCGGTGTAGCCGGTGTTGCCGCGCAGCTCGCCGAGTCGCAGGGACAGGCGCCGTTTCGCGACGGTCGCGCCATAAGCGTCATCGCTCACCGGTGCCCTCCTCCGAAATAAAAGACATTCTGCGGTTTGTCGTATTCCGCATACCTGACGAGCCGGCAGCCGGGCGCACACTCCGGAGCAGACTTGCGGATGCGTACATGAGCTTAACCAAATTGCGATTCACAAATCAAGCCTTTTCTGAGGCATCGTTGAAGACTTTCTAGCCAGGAGGAAGCGGCGCCGATGCGACGCCGATGCGACAAGGCGCCGGGGCGGCGCCGATGCGCCAGGGTGGCGCCGATGCGACGGTGCGAATGCCGATGCGCCGGGGCGCGCCGTATCGAACCGCCGACCATGGCCGATTGGCCCTGATTGCCGTGATTTAGCCGGTGCGACAGTGGTGAGGTACGGCTAGGACATCAGGCGGGTCGGGCCCGCCACGTCATCGAACTCCCCGTTCCTTGCCCCGTCGATAAAGCATTCCCACTCGTTCCTGTCGAACACCAGGACCCGGCCTGCCTCATCGCCCGCCACCCGCACCAGCACCCAGTCGCCCCTGGCCCACCACTGGCTGAGCGGAAAGGCGACCTCAATCGAGCCATCGTCATCACCGGACCGCTCCCAGGCCAGCGCGGCCGGGTCGATGCCCAGTTCCTCCGGTGTCGGCTTGATGACATCCTCCCTGGTCAGGGCTTTTTCGCAACCGCGCAGTAGAGCCAGCGGGAGCCGTCGCTGTCGGCCAGCTTCACGTCCTCGGCACCCCACAGGCCGCTGTAGGTGATCGCCGGCGGCGCGCCCTCATAGGGCGGGACCGTCTCGAGCCCGGCAAAGAACCGCTCTATCTGGGCCTTCGACCGGAAGTGCATCTGCTCGGTCGCGCGGTCGAAGACCCGCCGGAACCCGTCGACCAACACCGGCGGCTTGGCGTCGTCGGTGAGGTGCGACAGCGCCAGGTAACTGCCCGACCGCATCGCCGCCACGTAGCGCCCCACCAGGCTCCACGGGTCATCCTCGTCGGCGACGAACATCAGCACGGCGGTCATCAGCAGGCCGGTCGGCTCGGCCGGGTCGATCAGCTCGCGCACGGCCGGATGGGCGAGGATCGAGTCCGGATCGCGCAGGTCCGCGCAGAGCACGCTCACCCGTCCTGACTCGTCGAGGATCCCCTGGCTGTGCAGTTCCACCATCGGGTCGTTGTCGACGTAGACGACGCGCGCGTCCGGGTGGATCTTGCTAACCACCTCGTGCGTGTTCCCCACGGTCGGCAGCCCCGAGCCGATGTCGAGGAACTGCCTGACCCCCTGCTTCGCGATCCACGCCGCCGCCCGCTGGTGGAACCCGCGGTTCGACCAGGCACAGTCCTTGATCTCAGGCACCACGGCCAGGATGCGCTCCGCGGCATCCGCATCAGCCTCGAAGTGATGCGACCCGCGCAGCATGTAGTCGTAGATCCGCGCCGGGGACGGTCTCGTGACGTCGAGGCCTTCCGGTTGGCGCAGGGCCTTGGTCATCAAGGGCCTCCGGGTGATGGGGTATTGCGTGTCATGAGATTGCGTGTGACGAGTTTGACACGCAGCGCAGCTGCGAGGAACGGCGCGACACAAAGATCGGCAGTTCTACCTATCGCTCCTTCAACGCCACGACACGGCACACCGCCGACCCTGCATGACGATACGCCGCACCTTCACCTGCTGCATCATCGGAGAAACAGTTCACGCATGCCGGGGTCCTGGAACCGGGCACAATGGACAACAGAACCCATCCGCGACCCGTTAGCAGCAAGCGAACCATGGCAGAAAGCGCCCAGAACCCGAGAGTGCTCGTCGTCGACGACGAGCCAAACATCCGCGAACTCGTTCAGGTCGCGCTGAACTTCCACGGCTGCGCCGTGACCACCGGTGCGACGGGCCAAGACGCGCTGCAGCTCGCGTACGCCTTCGATCCCGACCTGATCGTGCTCGACGTGCTGCTCCCCGACATCGACGGGTTCGAGGTCTGCCGGCGGCTACGGTCGGTGGCCAACGACGTCCCTGTCATCTTCCTGACCGCGAGGGACGCCACCGCGGACACCGTCACCGGGCTGACGATCGGCGGCGATGACTACATCACCAAGCCGTTCTCCGTCGAGGCCCTGGTCGCGCGGGTGCGCGCGGTGCTGCGCCGCACCGCAGGGAACCGCGGCCTTGCCGCAGAAGCGGGCCTTGCCGCAGAGGCGGACGGCCAGGAGGACTCACAGGCCACGCTGCGCGTCGCCGACCTGGAGCTCGACGAGGACCACTGGACGGTCCGCCGCTCCGGCATCCCGGTCGAGCTGTCGCCCACGGAGTTCCGGCTGCTCGCCTACCTGATGCGCAACCAGGGCCTGATGCTCACCCGCAGGCAACTGCTCGACAACGTCTGGGGCTGGGAGTACGCGGGGCAGTCCCAGGTCCTTGAGACATACGTCAGCTACCTGCGCCGCAAGCTCGACCCGCTTGGCCCGCCGCTGATCCACACCCAGCGCGGCGTCGGCTACAGCCTGCGGCCACCGGGATGATGGTCCGGTGAGGCTCATGTCAGGGCGCGCGCGGCTAACGCGGCGCTCGCTTTCGCTCCGCGCCCGGCTGCTGACCGGCCTGATCGCGCTGACCGCCATGTTCCTCGTGGTGATGGGCGTGGTCACCACCGTCGTGCTCGGCACGCTTGAGCGCAACCAGCTCAACGACGAGGTCAGGCTCGCCTCCAGGCAGTCGGTGAACGGGATAGCCGCGGGCACCGAGGGCTTCGCCGCCGCCTACCTCTCGCTCGACAGCGGCGCCACCGGCATGCTCACGCCCGACTCACCCACCGGGGAAACCTTGCTCGCCGAGGTCCGCGGCCTCTCCGGCCTGTCCCGGCAAGAGGTGTACGACAAGCTCGGCAGGCTGGCGGAGTTCGAGCGGCCGTTCGACCTCAGGATCGGGGGCGCGCCGACCGTGCGCGCGGCCTGGCGCTCCGTATCCGCCCAGGCCACCATGTCGGCCAAGCACGTCCTGCCGTCGGGTTCGGCCATCATCATCGTCGGCCGGCCGGCGAGCGACGCGTCAAGCAACCTTCGCGGCGTCGTCCTCACCGAGGTGATCACCGGGGGCGCGCTCATCGCGCTGCTCGCGGTCTGCGGTAACTGGCTGATCGGCCGCGGCCTTGCCCCGCTGCGCCGGATGGCGTTTACCGCCGACCTGATCACCCGCAGCGGCGACCTGGCCGCGCGGATGCCCGACCCCGGCGGTCAGCAGGAGACCGGCCGGCTCGCCGCGGCGATCAACACGATGCTCGACCGGATCCAGCAGGCGTTCAGCGCGCGGCTGCGGTCGGAGCAGAAGGTCAGGCAGTTCGCGGCGGACGCCTCGCATGAGCTGCGGACCCCGCTGACCACCATCAGGGGGTACGCGGAGCTCTACCGGGCGAACGCGCTTGGCCCCGATGAGCTGCCCAACGCGATGCGGCGCATCGAGCAGGAAGCGGAACGCATGTCCATGCTGGTCGCCGAGCTGCTTGAGCTGGCCCGCCTTGACCGCATGACGTCGCTCGACCTGTCGGAGACCGACCTGACCGTCCTCGCCAACGACGCCGTGGCGGACGCGAGCGCGGTGGAGCCAGAGCGTGACGTGCGCACCTCCGCGCCCGACAGCCTCGTGGTCACGGCCGACGAGCCGAGGATCAGGCAGGTGCTCGCCAACCTGCTCGGCAACGTCCGCGCGCACACGCCGCCAGGCACCCCGGCCACCGTCCGGCTGTACGCGAAAGGGAGCGGCGCGGTCATCGAGGTCAGCGACCAGGGCCCCGGCATGTCCGAGCACGACGCGGCCATGGCCTTCGACCGCTTCCACCGTGGCGACGGCGCGCTCGCCGCGGCCGCTACCGGGCGTGCCACGCCGGGCAGCCACGACGGGACCGAGGCGGCGAGCAGCGGCCTCGGCCTGTCCATCGTCCAGGCGATCGCGACCGCGCACGGCGGCTATGCCGACCTCAGCTCCGGCCCGGGGAAGGGCACGACCGTCCGCCTCTGGATCCCCCGCCGGGATCAAACCAGTGATTCCGAACGGGAGCATGCTTCGCTCTCAAGGAAGCGCGCGTCCATATGGGAAGAGCGTAGATGTCGAGCGCGCCAGCGGCCGTGAAGGATCGGGCAGCGTTGGAACCAGCGAGGCTCACGCGGCGTCTTATGGATATGACACTGACGGCCCGCCGTCTTCTTGGTACCTTGCTCGCCCCTGCCCTCGCGCTGGCCGGCTGCGCGGTCGCGCACTCGCCCGCGACGGCGGCAAGCCACGCGGCCACCACCACCGCGCGCCCGGCGGCCGCGACGGCGCTGTCACCCGAACAGCGGGCCCAGGCGGACGCCGCCGCGATCCTCGCCGCGTTCGTGGTTCCGCCGGGCGCGCGGAAGCTCCCGGGCCCGCCAACCGGGCAGGCGAGCGAGATGAAGCACATCACCGGGTCCTCGGCGTCGCCCAACTGGATCGACAAGACCGGGTTCTGGCAAGTGAAAGGCGATCCCCAGCAGGTACTCGCCTGGACGGCCGGCCACGTGGGGCGCAGCCACACGTCCTTCGGAGTGACCACCAACCTTCCCGTTTCTGGCCGCCAGGAGACCGTCTGGGAACGCGACTACGTGCTCCCGCCCGTCCCCGCCGTCGAGGACACGAGGGAGCTGACCGTCGAGGTAGCGGACGCGGGCAACGGCCAGACCGCCATCCGGGTGGACGGCCAGGTCACCTGGCTGCCGGCCCGCCAGGCCAGCGAGATGGTCCCGGCTGCCGCGACCGCCGTCGCCCTGAGTGTGTTCCCCAATGGGAACCTGAACAAGAAGCCACCGACACCGGTGACCATCACCAGTCCGGCGGTGGTCCGCCGCATCGTCGCGATGGTCAACGCCCTGCCGGTCTTCCCGCCGGGCCCGCGTGAGTGCGGCTTCAACCAGGGAACGGAACTCGTACTCACGTTCCTGGCGGCCCCGCAGGGGAGAGTTCTCGCGACCGCCCTCGTCCAGACCGGATACTGCGAAGAGGTTTTCTTCACCGTGGGTACCAGCAAGATCACCAACAACACGCAGACCTGGTCCGCCCGCGGGGTCGTGGGGCTCGGCGTGCCGTATCAAGGTCACGTGCTCGCCGGCGCCGTCCTGAAGACAGCCGGCTCGAAGTGGAATCTTGCCGCGTACGCGTAGGCCAGATATCGCGAACTTCCGGGCATAACGGGCGGGCCTTTCAGCTTGTCCTGGCCGCGATCTGCCTGGCCAGCTTGACGGCCTGCCGCGGACTTCCTCGTCGGCGAAACCCGACGCCTCGGCCACGGGCGCCGTCCGGGCCACGCCATTGCGCAGGAAGTGCCCCACCAGGTGCAGCACCGGCGGCTTCCACAGCGGGTACAAGGGCGGCCTGCCCTTGCGCATGGCCGCCGCCCGGTCATCGTGGTGCACGAGCACCGCCGCGCCCGCCTGCGCCCGGAGCCGTTCGGCATTACCCATGTGGTCGGGGTGGTAATGGGTGAGCACGACGGCCTTGACGGAGGACAGCGGAGCGTTCCGCGCGGCGAGGAACCGGGTCATCTGCGGCCAGTAGCCGGGCAGCCCCACGTCGATGAACGTGTAGGCGCCCGCGTCTTCAACCGCGTAGCAGCCCAGGAACGTCGTACCGACCCGGAAGACCCCCGGGACGATCTCCCGGACCCAGGGCTGCCCGAGCCTGCCTGGCGGCGCGATTCCGGTGATGTTCACTGAGGTCTCCTTTGCTGGTGGGCCCGGCGCCCGTGCGGTTCCGGGCAACCTCGCACGGTCTGAGTCTGCGTCTGGAATGTGGTGGCGGGTATCCGAAGGCTTACTGCACTTCCCGGCTGAGAACCCGGCCAGTGGGCAGAACCTGGGCGCCGGGCACGGGGCACCGCGCCCACTGCCGAACGCGGCGCGGCAGTGCGACGGACCCGCCCCCACGCAGACCGTCTCTCACGGGCCGCACCACGGCGGGCAGCGCCGACTGCCCGCACCGCGGCACCAGCCCCAGCCACCCACCCGCACCGGCGACCACCAGTACCGCCCCTTCTCGGTTTTCCCCTAGTCATGGGCGCCAAGGCGGGGGACTGCGCCCGTTCAGGGCGCACCTCAAGGGCCGGCCACCCCGGCCAAAGCCCATAGCACCACCACGACCGCCGCCCCCCGCGCCAACGCCGTTGTCTAAGTGGTGCGTGGTGGCCGTGAGGGCCGTGCGCGGTCCGACACGCGGCGCCCGCGCCCAGGGCACGACGTGATCGCGAGTGATTTCGCTTTTCATGTGGATTCCGCAGCGAATAAGCTGCGGAATCCACATGATCATGGTCCGGGCCGCGGCGCCGCCGGGACAAACCGGACGGAACGGGCACGCGCGAGCCCGGTGCCACGGCGGGGGCGCCTAACGACACCTACCTGGCCGTGATCATCGTCATGACCCGCCGCCGCCTCGACCCAGCGCAGGCCGCCTAGTTTCAAGCAGGCTCTCGTAGCGGCCCTGCCGGGTACGGCGGGAAAGGCCGTGTCAGTGGTCGTGTCAGCGGCGTGGCGGGGGCGTGACAGGGCCGGCCTGCATGGTGGAGGCATGACAAGGTCAGTCCCCGCCCAGCCAGTCCAGGAGCCCGCCATGCAGCAGTTCGCCACCCCCGCCCCGGTCACCGCCATCCTCGCGATCCCCGCCGGGCGGATCCAGGTCACCGCCGCCGACCGGGCGGACACCACCGTCGAGATCCGGCCCGCCGACCCCGCCAAGGGCCGCGACGTCAAGCTCGCCGCGCAGGTCACCGCCGCCTACAGCGACGGGGTTCTGCGGGTCACCGCCCCGGCCGGGCACCGGGTCCTGGGCAGCACCGGGGCCGTCGCGGTCACCGTTGCGCTGCCCGCCGGGTCGGCGGTCCAGGCCACCGCGGCCAGCGCCCAGTTCACCACCACCGGGCCGCTCGGCGAGGTCACCCTCGACAGCGCCCAGGCCACCGTCAACGTCGAGGAAGCCGCCACCGCCCGGCTGACGGTCACCGACGGGGACATCACCGCTGGGCGGCTGGGCGGCGACGCGCAGATCCGCACCGTCAAGGGCGACATCAACGTCGCTGAGGCCGCCGGCGGCACGCTCGTGCTGCGCACCGAGGCCGGCGCGATCACCGTCGCCGCCGCCGCCGGGACCTCCGCCGCCCTCGACGCCGGCACCACCGTGGGCCGGATCCGCAACGCGCTCACCAACGCCGGCACCGCCGCCCTGACCATCCACGCCACCACCACCGTCGGCGACATCACCGCCCGCAGCCTGTGAAGAGCAGGCACACCGCAAACGCCCGGCAGGAGCCGGCCGGACAGGGCCGCCAGGCCAGCAGGCCTGGCGGCCCTGTCCGGGCGAGCACCGGATTCGGGTGGTTCTTAGAGGACCTTGGTGCCGTACATCTCGCCGAGGGGGTCGGCGAGGAGTTCAAGGCGGACGCCGTCCGGGTCCTTGAAGTAGATCGAGGTGCCGCTCGCCACCTGGTATTCCACGCCTGCCGCGTCGAGCCTGCCCCGCAGGTACTCCCACTTCTCTTGCGTGACGGAGATCGCGATGTGGTTGATGTTGCCCAGGGTCTCCATGTACGGGCCCAGGTCGAGGCCGGGGAAGTCGAAGAACGCGAGCAGGTTCCCGTTTCCCACGTCGAAGAAGAAGTGCGTCGACCCCTTGTAGTCCCGGTTGCCGAACAGCTCGGTGAGCGGGAACTCCAGGACGCCCTGGTAAAACTTGATCGTCTGCTCCACGTTGGAGCAGATCAGCGCCGCGTGGTGGATGCCCCGCGCGGACGTGGCCTGCCGGCCTTGCGTTATGTACGTGGCCTCAAGGCGCGCGCGCTCCGCCTTGATGGCATTCAGGTCGATCTCTGCCATGGCTCCCCCTCCAGTGTCACCACGCCCCCGTTCGGCATGACCTGTATTTGATTCTTAAAGCACGCGCAGTTCGACGGAGATGTTGCCGCGGGTCGCCCGGGAGTACGGGCAGACCTGGTGGGCCACCTCGGCGAACTCGCGTACCTTGTCCCTTTCCATCCCGGGTACGTGGATGACCAGGGTCACGACCAGGCCAAACGCGTCGCCGTCGGGGCCGATGCCGACTTGCGCGGTCACCGTGGAGTCGCCGAGTGGCGCGTGCTCACGGCCGGCGACCAGGCGCAGCGCGCTGTGGAAGCAGGCGGCGTAGCCGGACGCGAAAAGCTGCTCAGGGTTGGAGCCAGCGCCGGTGCCGCCCATCTCCGGCGGGAACGCCAGATCCAGGTCAATCCGGCCGTCAGAAGTGGTGACGTGGCCGTTGCGGCCATCGCCGGTCGAGGTCGCCTCGGCGGTGTAGAGAACCTTATCTGGCATACGTGTAACCCTATCGTGATGCCGCTCTCAGCGGACGCCACGTCTTGTCGGTTAGGGCGCTGCTTCCTCGCTGGCGGGGCGGAGCAGGGCCGGGTGGAGGAGGGTCGCGTCGCCGCGGCGGTAGAGCTTCGCGCGGGGGCCGCCGCGGGGGCCGCCGCTCTCGGTCTGGTCGCCGGTGGACTCGACGAAGCCGGGGACCGAGAGGACCTTGCGGTGGAAAGGGGGCAAGGCGTGGCGGCCTTCGACCCGTCATCGCCCCGGCCGTGCACGGCTGTGTGCCGTTGAGCCGGCTATAGCCGGCTCAACGGCACACGGGGACAGGTCGGGCCGCGGACCCGGGCGGCTTTCTGCTAGCGGCCGATGGTGAGGCGGCGGCCCTGGGCGCTTAGCGTGGCCGGGTCGCCTGCCGCGATGCTCTCGACCAGGCGGATCAGGGCGTTCTTGACCGAGGACTGCTGCCGGGCGTCGCACAGGACCAGGGGTACGTCCTCGTCGAGGTCGAGCGCGAGGCGGATCTCGGCGAGGTCGTAGCGCGGCGCGTCGTCGAAGCAGTTGACGGCGACGATGAACGGCAGCTCGCGCGTTTCGAAGTAGTTGACGGAAGGGAAGCAGTCGTCGAGCCTGCGCACGTCGGCGAGCACGACGGCGCCAAGGGCCCCGTAGGCGAGCTCGTCCCACATGAACCAGAAGCGCTCCTGCCCCGGCACCCCGAAGAGGTAGAGGACGAGGCTCTCGCTGATCGTGATCCGGCCGAAGTCAAGGGCGACGGTCGTCGTCGTCTTGTCCGGCAAGCCGACGAGGTTGTCCCGCCCCACGCTGGCGGTGCTCAACGGCTCCTCGGTGAGCAGCGGGCGAACCTCGCTGATCGCGCTGACCAGCGTCGTCTTGCCAGCACCGAAGCCGCCCGCGATGAGGATCTTGTGCGCGGTCAGTACCGCGTCGCTGGCGGGATCAGAGGGCGCGAAGGCCATTGAGTATCTCCTGAAGCACGTCGTTGCCTGGGCGGAGGCCCGCCGACCGCTGCCTGATCACGGTGGCCGCACCGGACAGGATCAGGTCACTGAGCAGGACACGGACTACGCCGAGGGGGAGGCCGGTGCCCGCGGCGATGTCGGCCACGGTGGCCTGCCGCTGGCACAGGGCGAGGATCCTGCGATGCTCAGGCGTGCGGCGCTGCGGGTCGTCGTCCTCCGCGTCGCCGCCGGGCATGGCGACGACCACGGCGATCACGTCGAGCACCTCGCCGTCCGCCGGCTCCGTTCTGCCGCCGGTCACCGCGTAGGGGCGCACGACAGGGCCGGAATCGCGGCGGACCCACCTCCCGGAGGATCGCCAGCCAGGGGAAGAACTGTCGGGAGGCGGCACCGCGCTCACTCCCCTGCTGCGGTGGTGCTTGCCGGGAACCGCGAGTGCGACACCAGGTGCGGCCTGGCCCGCTTGACCAGCATCGCCATCTCGTACGCGACCATGCCCGCGTCCGCGTCCGCCTGGCAGAGCGCCGCGAGGCAACTGCCCTCGCCTGCCGCGATCACGAACAGCAGCCCATGCTCGAGCTCGATGACCGTCTGCCTGACACCGCCCGCCTTGAAGCGCTCCCCGGTGCCCGTCGCCAGGCTCTGCAGGGCCGCGGCGACGGCCGCCAGGTGCTCCGCTTCCTCCCTGGACAGGTCCCTGGACGCCGCGAGCAGCAGTCCGTCCCTCGACAGGATGACGGCTCGCGTGAAGTCCTTGACGCGCGACGCGAGGTCGTCGAGCAGCCACGCGAGATCTCGCTCGCCCGCGCCCTCGTCACCAGTCATTACACTTCCTCCTCGTTGTCCGGCGCCCATCCGCCGCGCCGCCTGTCATCCGGCTCGCCGGCCTCGACAGCGTCATCATCGGCAGTGTCGTCATCGGCCCGGCTTCTGTGCCAGCTTCGCTGCAGCGACGCGGCGAGCCGCCGCGCGTCGTCGGGCGCGGGCGCGTCCGTTGGCGCCACCTCACGGGCGTGGCCGGCCGGGGGGTCAAGCTCTGCTTGCTGCGACGGCTTGTCCGGCCGGACGCGGCGCGGCAGGCCGTGGAAGGTGGTCGCGGGCAGCCCGGCGACATCGCCTTCGCTCTGCCTTGGTTCCGGCAGGGCGGGTGACGCGGCCACGCCGACCAGGGAGAGCGCGTTCGTCGCGCGCAGCCTGGCCGCCCCCGCCGGGCCGTCGGCGTCGGCGCCGGACAACACCAGCTCGTCGGGCAGCAGGACGATCGCCTTGGTCCCGCGGTAGGGCGACGGGGTGAGCGATACCTCCACGCCGTGCCTGGCGGCAAGCAGGCCCGCGACGAAGAGCCCGAGCCGGTCGGCGTCCACGATGTCGAAGTCGGGCGGGTTTGCCAGCCGCGCGTTCAGGTCGCTCAGCTGGTCGGGCGCGATGCCGAGGCCCCGGTCCTCGACCTCGATGGCGAAGCCGTTCGCGACCCGCTCGGCCCTGACCTCGACCCGGGTGGCCGACGGCGAGAACAGGGTCGCGTTCTCGATCAGCTCGGCAAGCAGGTGGATCATGTCGTTGACCGCGGACGCGGCCACTACCTCTTCTGTTTCCGTGCGGACGACGACCCGCTTGTAATCCTCGGTCTCCGCCACGGCCGCGCGGATGACGTCGATGACGGAAACCTGGCCGATCCTCGGCCGACCCGCGGGCGCGCCGGACAGGACCGTCAGGCTCTCCGCGTGACGCCGCATCCGGGTAGTGAGGTGGTCGAGCGCGAACAGGTCGGCGAGCGCGGCCGGGCTTGCCGCCTGCTGCTCAAGCGTGTCGAGGATGCGGAGCTGGCGCAGCAGCAGCGACTGGTTCCGCCGGCCAAGGCTGGTCAGCACCTGCCGGAAGCCGCCGCGCAGCCGCGCCTCAGACGCGGCCGCCGCGGTGGCCGTGCCCTCCATGCTCGCGAGGGCCGTGGTGACAGCCGCGAACTCCGCGATCCTGGCGGGCTGCGCCCGCCTGTACGCCTGCTGTGTTACCGCGTCCGCCCCTGCGCCGCCGCGCAGCCGGGCCACGGCCTGCGGCAGTTGCTCGTCGGCGAGGTGGCGGGCCGTCGCCGCGAGGCTGGCGGCCTCCCTGGCGAGCCGGCGGGCGAATGCCCAGATGAGCGCGATTACGGCCAGGGCGACGAGGAGCCCGGCCCCGGCCACCACCATCGCCTCGACGAGCGCGCGGTGCGCGGACGGGTGAATGACGCGGTGCAGCGCGCCGGCGAACACGGCGCCGGCCACGGCGGCCCACACGAGCACCAGGCAGACGGCGGGCACGGCCAGCCTGGCGGCGAAGTAGGACCCGATCGAGCGACCGGCGCCGCGCGGAGGTCCCTGACCGGCGGAACTTGGTACCCCCATGCAGTCACCCCTGTGACTTCCGGCACGCAAAACCCGTGCGTTAGCTCAGCGTTCTTGCTTCTTACTACTGATTCTCCGCCACTGATATTAGCGGCTTCAGCACGAGATATCGGACCGTTATTTTTGAAACTTGCCCGCAATAAGCCATCAGTGGCACAATGTCCACCGACCTGCCTATATCGTCATCCATAAATTCATTCGAACACTTGATTGAACGGGCATTGCATTTACATCTATCGGCTGCACTGAATATTTCATCAAACGGTCCATCAAGGACGCCGACCGGTGAATTCAGCTGCTTCGATGTAAACGGCCCAACGCTCGGGAACGTCGGCTACGCCGGCGCTTCAGCCGCTGGGGCCGTCTAACGCCCCCTCCGCACCGACCCTCTAGTTGACCACGAAATCTTGCTGCCCGACAATTGCGTGGTCATGGTGCGGTCAACGGCCGCACCACCGCCCACGTTGGCGTCCACTCATCACTGATTCATCAGCCACAGACAGGAGAATGCAGTGGCCACCGCAGGAGCACGGGCGGGTTCCCAGCCCCCCACGAGCAGCAGGAATTTGTTTGTCAGAAACGCCACCGGCCTCGTACGCGAGCTGAGCGCGTTCGACGCCTTCAACTTGGTCTTCTCGGCGGTGCTTATCCCGGTCGGGATCACCGAGGTGATGGCCTTCACCCCGACGTTCTGGCCGCATGCGAACATGCTGGTGTCGTTCCTGCTCGCCACGCCCCTGGTGGCGACCTGCGGCCTCGTCTACCTGTACTTCACGATCATCATGCCGAGGTCGGGCGGTGACTACGTCTGGGTGTCGCGAACGCTCAACCCGTTCCTTGGCTTCTTCACGAACTTCTCGCTGACGTTCGTCTTCCTGACCTGGATCGCGTTCAACTTCACCTACATGCTCAGCGTGATGGGGCCGTCGGTCGCGTTCGTGGCCGGGCTGGAACGCGGGCTGGCTGACCTCGCCGGACAAGACCGAGCTGATGGTGATCTCAACCATCCTGACCGTGGTCTTCACCGGCGTGATGATCCTCGGCGTGCGGGTGGTCGCGAAGTACATGGCGGTGCTGTTCGCGGTCGTGTGGATCGGCATGATCGCCTGGCTGATCGACATGCTGATCGGCGGCCACGGGACCTTCACGAGCAACTTCGCCGCGCACTCGGGCACCACCGTCCCTGGCGTGATCGCGACCGCGAGCCACGGCGGGTTCAGCGCGGCCGGCGGCATCGGCTGGGGCGCCACCCTGTTCGGGATGATCTACTGCTTCCAGGTCTACACCGGCTTCCAGTGGACCGGGTACTTCGCGGGCGAGATCCGCAACGTCCGCCGGACCGCCACCACCTCGATCCTCGGCGCGCTGCTGATCGCGGCCATCGGCTACGTCGTCGCCGCCGCGCTGATCTACAAGTACTACGGCTTCAACTTCTTCGGCTCGCTCGTGTACGACGGCCTCGGCGGCGGCGCGTCCAGCTGGAAGGGCCCGTTCCTGCCGTACCTGCCCGCGCTTGTCCGCTTCCTGCCCGGGCCGCAGTGGCTGCTGGCCTTCATCGCCATCACGCTTCCTGCTCGCCATCCTGTGGTGGACGCCGACCGGGTTCATGATGGGCACGCGGAACATGTTCGCCTGGTCGTTCGACCGGCTCGCGCCGGAGAAGCTCACCCAGGTGTCCGACCGGTTCCACACGCCGGTGATCGCGACCATCACCGTCGGCGTCATCGTCGAGCTGCTGAACTACCTGAACATCTACCAGGGCCTGGGCAGCTACCTGCTGAACATCATCGCGGTCATGGGCGTGGCCTTCATCATCTCGTCCATCGCGGCCGGGGTTACCCCCTGGCGGCGGCCCCAGTTGCACGGTCAGGGCCCGGGCTGGGCGAAGGCCAGGCTGGCGGGCGTCCCTGTCATCACGATCGTGGCGGCGATTTCCGCTATATCATGGGGTTTCGTGATCTTTGTCGCGTTCCACACCGGGTTCGGCGGCTCGTTCGGGTTCAAGCCCATGCTTGAGGCGTTCACCGCCCCGCTGATCGGCATCGTCTACTACATCGCCGTCCGGCTCATCCGCCGGGCGCAGGGCATGCAGCTCAGCCAGGCCTTCACGGAGATCCCGCCGGAATGACGGACGATTTTCCCGCGGCGCCCGGCTTTCCCGCAGGGGAGAGCCGGGCGCCGCGTGATGCGGAACCGGAAATGGCCGCGGCGGGCCGGTCCGTCGTCGCGGCCGCCGCGGCGCACTCCGTCCCGGTCCGGCTGATCGGCGGCGTGGCGATCTGGCTGCGGGCCTCGCCCGCGGCCCGCGCCGCGCTCGGGCGCAGCTACCCGGACATTGACCTGGTGGCGCACAAGAAGCAGGCACGCAAGCTGCGCGCCGTCCTCGAAGAAGAGGGGTTCGAGCCGGAGCGGGTGTTCAACGCCACGCACGGCGCCCGGCGGCTGCTCTACCACGGTCCCGGCGGCTGGCAGGTGGACATCTTCCTCGACACGTTCGAGATGTCGCACACGCTCGACCTCGGCACCAGGCTCGAGGCCGAGCCGCGAGACGCTCGCCGCCGCGGAACTGCTGCTCACCAAGCTGCAGATCGCCGAGGTCAACCGCAAGGACCTGTCGGACACCGCCATGCTGCTGTGGGATCACGCTCCTGGCTCCGCCGACGGGCCTGGACTGCTCAACCTCTCCCCCGTGGCGGCGCGGTGCGCGGCCGACTGGGGGCTGTACACCACCGTGACCGACAACCTGGCGGCGTGCGCCGAGCTGCTCGGCTCGCTGATTCGCACCGACGCCGACCGCGCGCGGATCGCCGGGCGGGTCGAGGCCATCGCCGGCGCGCTTGAAGCCGCGCCCAAGTCGATGTCGTGGCAGCTGCGCGCGAAGGTGGGCCGCAGGAAGCGCTGGTACGAACTGCCTGAGGAGGTTATCCGTTGAGCATGCGCGTCTACTACGCGACCGACATCCACGGATCGGAGGTGTGCTGGCGCAAGTTCCTGAACGCGGGCCGGTTCTACAACGCCGACGTGGTAATCCTCGGCGGGGACATCACCGGGAAGGCCGTGGTGCCGGTGGTGGCGGCCGCGGGCGGCGGCTACCGGGTCAGGCAGTTCTCCGGTGACAAGGTGCTGGACGCGGACGAGCTGGCCGCAGCGGAGACGCGCATCAGGGACATGGGGTTCTACCCGTACCGGACCACCGAGGACGAGCTCGACGCGGTCTGGGACAAGCCCGAGGCGGTGAACGAGATCTTCCTCGCGCTGATGCGGTCGACCCTCACCCGCTGGCTCGACCTGGCGGCCGAGCGGCTCGCCGGAAGCGGGATCCGGCTGTACGCGATGGAGGGCAACGACGACCCGCCCGAGCTGTACGGGATGCTGCGCGACACCAACGTGCTGACCGAGACCGAGGACCGGCTCGTCGACCTTGGCGAGGGCATCACGATGGTCTCCTACGGCTACTCGAACCCGACGCCGTGGCACACCCCGCGCGAACTGGACGACGATGAGCTCGAGCGGCGCATCGACAAGCTCGCCGCCCAGGTGACCCGGCCGGAACGGGCGATCTTCAACCTGCACGTGCCGCCCGCCCGCACCGCGATCGACAAGGCCCCGGCCCTCGACGGATCGCTCAAGCCGGTCGTCAAGGGCGGCGCGGTGGTGATGCAGTCGGTGGGCTCGGAGGGCGTGCGCAGGCTGCTCGCCAAGCACGAGCCGATGCTCGGGCTGCACGGGCACATCCACGAGTCGCGCGGCGCGATCAGGCTCGGCCGGACGCTGGCGGTCAACCCGGGCAGCGAGTACGGCGACGGGATGCTCTGCGGCGCGCTGCTTGAGATCGACGGCAAGCGCGGCGTGCGGCACTACCAGCTGCCGACTGGCTAGCGGGCCGGTTGGGCGCGTGCCGCGGGCACGCGCCTTGCGGGGCGGCCTTCCCAGGGCGCGGACCCCTTCGCATGGCGGTCGGAGCCTTCGTTCCCGGGGTTCCGACAACCCACTCGCGCCGCAGTAGCGGATTCCGAGAATCTAGCTGATAATCGGAAGCATCGGATCATAGAAGGGAGGCGACCTTGTCCGTCGCGACTGAAGAACAGCGCATACGCAGCCTGTTCGAGCGAGTGGAGGCCATTGAGGAAGTAGCCAGTACGCTGCCTGAAGGCGACGATCGTCGCGCGAAGCTGCTAGCCGTCTCCCGTGATGCCCTCGCTGAGGAGGGCAGCGTCCGGCCAGTTATCGCCGCGAAGATCCTAGGCCTCAGCGAGAAAACGGTCCGAGCCTGGGCAGCAGCCGGGCTTCTGTCGTCGCGGCAGCGATCGCCTCGACTGCTTCTCGACGTCCCCAGCGTGCACGAGATCAGCCATATCCTCCGCACGGTACGCGCCGACGGCCTCGACAGAGACCTGCTTGAGCACGTATGGCACCGCCTCGAAGACCAGGCCCTCCTCAACCGCGATGATCTCCAGGAGAGCATCGAGCAACTGCGCCGCGGTGAAGTTGTCGTCCTTCGCCCGGCACCGGATGCAGGCGAGTAGCACGTAAAGTAGTACATGTGCCTCTTGAGGTCATCTCTACACTTCGTGCGCAACAACAGATAGCAGCCCTTGACCGGACGCATTCCCGGGCTTTCGGCGCCTTCCTCGACGACCTGGCTCGCAATGGCTGCGCCGCACTCGCCTACCGGCTGAGCGGTCCCACTCCGCTCAGCCGTCTGTGCGTCAAGCACCTCCGAGGAGCGCTGAGAGTCGTCGTCGCGTTCGAATCACCACGTCGGGCTTGCATCCTGCTCGTTGGACCACACGAGACTGACCCAGGTCGCGACGTATACGCCGAACTTTATGCATTGCTTGGCACCGCCTCGCCAGACGGAGTCGGACGAGCTAAACCCCCGTGCTGTGGCGAGGATGGCACCCCGCCGCCTAACTTTGGCGACACCATCGCCGACTTGATCATCCGCTCCGCTGGGCGGCGCGGCCCGCGCCGACGAGAGGCGTGATTCCCTCTTCGTGAGAGGTTCTAGAGCTGGCCGTTAGGCGTCGGCCAGGGCAGCCAGGCTGTCGCGCACCGCGACGGTCAGCGGGTCGCCTGGGGCGAGCACGCGCTCGCAGTCGGCCAGCGTGGCGACCAGCAGGACGCGGGCATCGGGGAGCCGCCCCACGGCGTAGTAGGCGTGCGCCAGGTTGGCCCGCGCCGCCAGCGTGTCCGGGTGGTCCGCGCCGAGCACGCGCTGGCAGTCCGTCCTGGTGCGCTCGTAGAGGTCGAGCGCGCTCGGCATCCGGCCGGCCGAATGGTAGGCGGACGCGAGGTTACCGCGCACGCCGATCGTCTCCGGGTGATCGGCTCCCTGCACCCGCTCCCGGTCAGCGAGCGCCCGTTCGTACAGCGAGATCGCGTCCCTGACCCGGCGCGCGGCATGATGGGCCGACGCGAGCACGGTGACCGCGTCGATGGTGTCCTGGCTGTCGGGACCGAGCACCCGCTCGGCGCCCTCGAGCGCGCGGCGGCCGTGCTTGATGGCGTCCTTGGCGTGGCCCGCGTCCAGCCAGGCGCGCGCCAGCCGGCACCGTGTCCTGATCGCCTCGGGGTGGTCAGGGCCCTGGCGGCGCTCGCGCTCGGTGAGCGTGCGCTCGATCACCTTGATCGCGTCCTTGTGCCGCCCCGCCTCCTGGTAGGCGGCACCCAGGCTGTCCTGGACGGCCAGCACGTCCACCCCGTCGACACCGCCGGCGCGCTCGCAGGCGGCGAGGACGCCTTCCATGACGGGGATCGCGTCGGCCGGCCGGCCCACGGCGAGCAGGGCGGTACCGTACTCCGCCCTGGCCGCGGTGGTGCGCGGATGATCGCCGCCCAGGTATCTGACCTGGGTCTCGAGTACCCGGTGGTAGAGCGCGACCGCGTCGCTACCCATCCCCGCGGCGAGCGCGGCGCTCGCCAGCCGGGCGACGGCGAACTGCGCGTCCTCGTGCGCGGCGCCGAGCCGTCGCTCGATGGCGGTAGCCACCGCGCGCCAGTGGCTGACCGCGGGCCCGGTGATCCTGGCCGTGTCGAGGCTCTGCCCGGCGCGGAACAGCACCTGGTACGCGCCGCCCGCCCACAGGGCCTCACCCCCCGCCTGCTGCAGGCTGGCCGCGCACGCGCGGAACCGGCTGGCAAGCGCGGGCTGGGCCGCCTCGTCCGGCCACGACTCGCGGAGCGCTGCGGCAGCCGCGGCGGCCGCTTCCGCCCGCAGCGAGTCAGGCGTGGCGGCGAGCACCGCGGCGCGCAGCGCCTGCTGCAGCAGCACCAGGCCGCCGTCGCCGTGGATCAAGCCCACGCTGTGCAGGCTGGCGAGCGCGGAGCGGAGCCGGCCGGGCCCGTCCGCACCGCCGGGTGTCCTGGCGGCGAAATCAGCCATCGCGCGGGTCGCGAAGACCGACTCGGGTATCCCCGCGGAGCCGAGTAGTGCCGCGACCGCCAGGCACACCTGGGGCGCGCCGCCCGGCGCGAGCTCGTCCGCGCACTCCACGGACAGCGTCCAGGTCACCGCCATCGCGCTCGGCGTGGCCGCCGACGCGCCGGTGATCTGCTGAAGCCGCTTGACGTACAGCTCGTGGTAGTCACGGCAGCTGAGCCCGGCGCTCGCGATCGCCGCGCTGGCCTGGACAAGCGCCAGCGGGTCGCAGCCGAGTTCCTCCGCGAGGTCAACCGCGCCGATCCGCTGATCTGGATCCGTGCTCAGCCTGGCCATCAGGTAGGTGAGGCCCTCGTGCGAGCTGAACGGCCCGACGCTTGAGCCGACCGGGTGCACGGCGTCCGGCACCGCCACGCCTGGCCCCGCCGTCACCAGCACACGGCCGACCGGGCCGCTCGGCCACAGGCCTTCTGCGTCCGCCGGGTCGGCTAGGCCGTCCATCACCACGAGCCACGGCCCGCTCGCCTCCGCGAGGCCGGCGAGAAAGCGCCCTGCGGTCAGCTCCGCGCTGTCCGCGGTCACCGTGTCCGCGGGGATTGTCATCGGCCAGTCACCGGCCCTGGCCGCCGCCACGGCCTGCGCGTAACCGGACAGCAGCGCGTCGCGGCTGCCCGCGTCCAGCCAGATCAGCGGCCCGCTCGGGTTCTCCGTGCGCCAGGTGCGCGCTAGGTGGGCCGCGAGCTGCGTCTTCCCCGTCCCGCCTGCCAGGTCGGCGGCGTTATCGCGGGGCCGTGACGGCCCGGTGAGGACAAGGCACCGCCCCTCGGGCAACGCGGCTAGCGGGCCTGGCGCGGTTTGCGGCCTTGGCGTGAAGCAGTCGGCCGGCGCGGGAATGAGTCCGGAAGTAGCCTGGCCGGACTGGTCGGCTCCGGCAAGGTCCTGGCCGCCGGATGCGGCCGACATTCCACTGGTCGCGTCGCTACTGACGGTCACGTAACCGCGCCCCCTCGAACCGGCTCACCGGGACCTCCGCCGTCGGAGCGTTGGCTATGCGCCAACCTTACGAGGAGTGCGCACCCGACAACTGGTGATTAGACGGTAATGCCGGGAAAAATGATGAAACGCGATGTAGGAGGGTGTCGGACGCATCGTTCGGTATATTGACTAGGATCACTGACCCTCGCGGACTGCGACCTCAGCGTGGCCGACGCGTGATCTACGCCGTGCACAATGGTCACCGAGCGCCAGTAGCTCAGTCGGATAGAGCGGCTGCCTTCTAAGCAGCGGGTCGCGGGTTCGAATCCTGCCTGGCGCACCTGATAATTACAGCCTCCCGGACCGATCGCGTGCCCGTTGCGTGCCCGATCGCCTGGACTTGCCCAGTGCTTTCTTCGCATTCCTACCAACTTGATCGGCTATTGCCCGCTGGCGTTCGGCGGAGCTGTGCAGGTAGATAAGCGCGGCCCGGTTGAGTCGTGACCCATGCGTTCCATCAGTTCGCGGATGTTCGCGCCCGCGTCGGCCGAGAACTGGTTGCCGGTGTGCCGCAGGTCGTGGAGGTGAACGCCTTCCAGGCCGACGGCTTTGAGGGCGGGCATCCAGGCGCGGCGGTAGAAGTTGCTGTGCCGTAGCGGCTTCCCGTCTGGACTGGTGAAGACGAGCACTGCTGACGGCCCGAGACGGTCCAGGTGCTTGCGCAGATCGGGCGCGATGAGATCGGGGAACGGGACGACCCGGCGACCTGCTTTGGACTTCGGCGGCCCGAAGGAGTGGCCGCCACCGGGCAGGTAGTCGATCTGGCGGGTTACCCGGACGGTGCAGGCGCCCAGGTCGATGTCTTCGGGGCGAAGCGCAGCGAGCTCGGCCCAACGGAGGCTGGCGAAGGTGGCCAGCTGGACCAGCGCGCCGTAGCGTGGCCCGATGGCGTCGGCCAGGGCGTAGACCTGAGCCACGGTCAGGACCAGGCGTTCGGGCGAGGTCTCCTTGTCAGCGCCCTTTACCCGGCACGGGTCTGCTGCGAATCAGCCCGCCATCGACCGCGGTCCGAGGATCACCCGCCGAACTCGACGGGGATCGGACCCTGTAGCGCCACTTGACATCCCACCTTCGACATTTTCCCTGAATTGACTTATCAGGTCTATTCGCCGGTAAGCAACGAACCTGGCTTGCGAGTGGTGACGCCGGCAACATGCGGCCATTTGGCGCAGTGCGGGCGATCTACGCGCACGGGTACGCGTCGTGGATCTCGTGCCGGTCACCCGGCAGCACGATGTCGGTCACCTGCACCGGCTTCGAGGTCGCGTCGTAGGCGGTGACGATCACGTTCAGCACCGGCGCGTCGGCCGCCACGCCGAGCAGCGCCGCCTCTTCCCCGGCCGGCTTGCGCGCCGATATCCGCTCCACCGCGTGGTCGAGCCGCAGCTTCTTGCGCGCCTGGAGGTGATGGCGGATCGACTCGCCGAGCAGTTCCGGCGAGGCCAGGTCGGTGCCGGCGGCGACCTCCAGCGGCAGCCAGATCGAGGCCAGCTCAACCGGCGTCCCGTCGTCCTCGCTCAGCAGCCGCTGTCTCAGGAACGCCTTAGCGCCGATCTCCAGGCCGAGCAGTGTCGTCACGTACGCGGGGGCGAGCTTGACGCCCGCCTGGACGAGCTGCCCGGCCAGCGCCGTCTCCGGAAGCTCCAGCGCGTTCTCAGCGGGCCGCGTGCGCTGCGCCCCGGCCAGCGCCGGACGGCCGCGCACGAAACTGCCCCGGCCCTGCTGCGTCTCGATCCACCCGTCCTGCCGCAGCGACGACAGCGCCTTGACGATCGTCGGCCGCGACACCCCGAACGCCTCCACGAGCTGATGCTCAGAAGGCAGCAAGGTACCCGGCGCGTACTCGCCCTCAGAGATCCGCCGCTGGATCTCGGCGACCACCTGCGCGTACTTCGGCGGCGCGTAGTCGAAGCTCATAAGTGTCCATCCGCCTGGACCAGTTGACCTATCAGGCAACGATACAGATGTGACCTGGAGTTGTCACGTCCGGGTTAACGGGTCGGAGCGCGTCGGCCCAGGAACCGTGGACCGACCGGTAACCCGCGCGGCCAGTAAGCGGGGGTGGTGCTTGCTGGCCGCGCGGGAGCCTCGGGTGGGTGGACGGTGGTGACCGTGCCGTCCGCCCAGGTGATGGTTACCGCTGCCACGGGCACGGAGGCGGCGACCGCGACTGCCGGCAGGATATCGGCGGTGGCCCCGGCCTCGGTATCCCCAGATGCGGTAGGGGAATCGGCGGGGACCGCAGCGGCACGGTAGGCGTCATGCAGGGCCAGCAGTTCCCCGCCCGCGCCGACGCCCTTGTCGGCGAGTTCCCAGAAGCGCCGTGACTGCCACAGGCGCCCGGTCTCGGCGTGGCCGATGCTGGTAACCGACATGCCGGTGACCGCGGCGAGCTGCGGCTGCGTCAGCCCGGCGGCACGACGGCGGGACGCGAGGGAAGCCGACAGGGCACGCGCGGCGCTAGCCAGGGTCTGCTCGCCGGGCGTAGGCCCGCGCACGGGGACGCGGGGCCGGGCACCTGGGCTAGCACCGGGGACCAGTACCCCTTCCTTGATGAGAGTGTGGAGCGCCTTACGGCAGGTCAGCGTGCGAATACCCGGTCACGCGGGCCAGCGCCGCACCGCTAGGCGCAGCCTCGCCGGGCACGAGCATGCCCGCCGCGATCTGGGTCGCGGATGCGCGCGGCGACCTGCTGGTACTTCGGCGCGGCTCATGGCCGCGGCCAGTCGAGCCGGAACCAGGCCACGCGGCGACTGAGTTGTCGCCCTCGATGCCCCAGTTGCCGTCACCGGCGATGGCAGCCACGACGGCCAGGCCGCGCCCGTGCTCCTCGTCGTCCTCACCGGCCGCCCACGGGCCGCCCTGGTCGATGACCTCAACCCAGGCGTAGTCACCGGGGTAGAGCGTCGCCCGCACGGTGAACGTCCCGCCGGGATGGCCGGACCTGCTGTGCGAGACGGCGTTAGCAGCCAGTTCGGACGCCAGCAGCACCAGCTCGTCGATAATCGGGGACCGTCCGGCGATCTTTGCCAGGTCGGCCCGCACCTGGCGGGGCTGGTCGGCCGTGCCGGGATAGGCACGCTCGAAGGTGATCGCCTCGGGTGCCCTCGTGGTCTTGCGTCGGCATGAGGTCAGTCGCCCGCCTGCGCCACGCCGGTCATGCCGCGGTCGCCCGCCCGCTGCCCGAGCAGTGCAGGCAGTCAGCCTGGGTCTTCTTGAGCAGCTCGTCTTCCGACGCGCCGCCCGCCGCGCCGACCAGCCTGCGCAGCGTGGTGAACTTCCGTCCCCGCCCCCGGCACGCCGGGCACGGAGTCCCGCGGTTAGCGGATTCCCCCGGACCCTCACCTTCCGGAATTGGTTCCGGGCAGTTATTTTGTGCCATGCTCCGATGCTGGTGAAGAGACGCGTCGCCTCTCTAGACGCATTTCAGGCGCCCCGTTTCGCTTTGTCGCACGTTGTCTCATCTCCGTGCAACTGGCGCTACGCTGAGACGAGACGTCACCCGGAGAGTTCATGAGCGAACAGCCTGTAATGCTCAAGGTCCTGCTACGCGAACGCCACTGGCAGAACTACTCGACCTTCACCGCCGAGTACGACAAGGCCGCCCGCCGGATCGACCCCGACCTAGCCGGACGCTACCCGAGCCGCGCCCAGCTCCACCGCTGGCTCACCGGCGCCGTCCGCAGCCTGCCCTACGCCGACCACTGCCGCGTGCTCGAGGAAATGTTCCCCGGCTGGACCGCCGAGCAGCTATTCCACCCGGCCGCCGGCGAACACGCGCTGACCGCGAACTGGACGGCCGCGGTCATGACCCCGGCATCGGTGATTCTCTCCACCGGCCTGCGCCCGTACATCGAGCAGGCATTCACCGCCGAGCACGTCGCATCGACTTCGCCGGGTTCTCCGGCGAGACCCTGCACGGCGTCGTCCAGGAACCGCTGGACAAGATCCGCACCGGCGAGATCAAGCCCGAAAGCGTCTCGATCCGGATGCTGCTGCCCGACACCACCAGGCCGATGGCCGTCCCGTGCCGCGTCGAGGACCTCGCCGACGACCCGGACTACCGCGCCCGCATGCACCAGATCACCGGCCGCCACGCCTATGCGATCCTAGAGACCGTGCAGGAACTAGCCCGCCTAGGCCGCATCAAGGAAGCAAGCACCGAGATCCGCGCCTACCAGGTCCCCCCGCTGTTCAAGCTCTACCTGCTCAACGGCGACGAGGCATTCTTCGGCCTGTACCCCCTCGTCGAGCACAAGATCCCGTTCCCCGACGGCAGCCACCCCGTGTACGACCTGATGGGCAAGGACGCCGTGGTCTTCCGCCACTCGAAGACCACCGGCGACGCCGCCGACGCCCAGTTCGTCGACCAGGCCCAGGGCTGGTTCGACTCCATGTGGGACCACATCAGCTACGAGTTCCCCGCATGACAAGCCCCGGCACCGACGCCGCCGCCCTCGGCGCGATCATCGCCCGCACCCGCTACCTGCTGCTCGACTTCGACGGCCCGATCTGCTCGATCTACGCCGGACTCCCCGCCCCCACCGTCGCCGAGAAGCTCCGCCAGCTCTTCCCCGGCGAGCTGCCCGACGAGATCGCGAACACCCCCGACCCGATCGAGGTGTTCACCTACTCGGCGACCGTCAGCGACGAGATGGCCGCCCGCGTCGAGGCCGAGATGGCCGACCTCGAAGTCGCCGCCGTCCCCACCGCCGAGCCGACCCCGTACGTGCACGAGGTCATCGCCAGCGCCCGCGAATCCGGCCGGATCGTCGGCGTCGTCAGCAACAACAGCCCCCGCGCGGTCAACGCCTACCTAGACCGCCACAGCCTCAGCGGCGGAATCCGCCTGGTCGTCGCCCGCACCAGCCACGACCCCGCCCTGCTCAAGCCCAGCCCGCACCTGATCAACGAAGCCGTCCGCGGCCTGGACGCCGACCCCGCCGCCACAACCCTCGTCGGCGACTCCTTCACCGACATCGAGGCAGCCCACAGCGCAGGCGTGGCCAGCATCGGCTACGCCAACAAGCCCGGCAAGCAAGAGCGCATGACCCAACTCCGAGCCGGAGCGTGATCACCAGCATGGCCGACCTAGCGCTTGCCCGCCTCGTGCTCGTCCCCGACCCCGACTATTGACTCCGATCATCCCCCCAATCGGCGAAGGTGTAGTGTCCGGCCAAGCAGAAGCCGCGACCAAGCCCACCTGCCGACCAACCACCACTTCCAAGCGATGAAATATAAGGTGACCCTATGGCAACAGAACCGACTCCCACGAACTACGTTACGCTTGACCTTTGGTTGGTATGAACAGGGGAAATTAATCCTTAGCCCGAAATTTCAGCGTCGTGTAGTCTGGCAGCCTGCCGCAAGGAGCTACTTATCGATACGCTGTTGCGGGGTTTCCCGGTTCCGCCTATACATATCCGCCTTCATAACGATCCGGTAAGAGGTGCTGTAAGGGAGGTCGTTGACGGGCAGCAACGCATGCGAACACTCTTCGATTTCATGAACGGGAAGCTTCGTCTCAGTCGTTTTCCTGACTCGCCATGGGGAGGGCGTACGTTCTCGCAGCTCGGTCAGGAGCATCGTGAAACGCTGCAAATGTACAAATTTCACTGCTATCAGTATCAGAACGTTAGCGACCAAGTTATCCTCGAAATTTTCGCCAGGATCAACACTTACTCAGTAGTCCTGAACGCTCAAGAATTACGTAACGGGAAATATTTCGGATATTTCAAGTCGTTGGTTTATCAGCTAGGACTAGATTATCTCGCCTTTTGGCGGGCAGCAGGAATATTCACCGAGCGTGCATCGCGCGAATGCAGGAAGCCGAGCTTACCAGTGAACTTCTTATACTTCAGCTAGACGGAATCAGGACAAAAAAAATAGTATAGATGATTTTTATTCTTCGTCTCGATATCGATTGGGGTGAAGACTGTCTTCTGGCAGGCGAAACAGCAGGAAGCCCGCGGCGAACGGCCGCTCGATTGGATGTCTTCTGAGGTCGCTAAAGATCGCTTTGGCGAGACGATGGCGGCAATGAACGATTCAGTTGGCGAGATAATCAGGGCGTCCGCATTTTCCCGAACTCCCTTGTTCTACACCCTGTACGCTGCGATATATCATCGACTATACGGAGTTCCGGGTGTGGAATTGGAGACGCCTAGGTCTCCTCTCCGGCCGGACGATGCCCTACGGCTGCGCGAAGCTTTGGAGATACTGTCGGCCCTGCTCTCCGAAAGTTCGGCCGATGAAGACAAGATATCCTTCCCGATTTCGAAGTTTTGTCGTTGCGAGTTCGCGGCAGACAGATAACATCGGTCCTCGACAGCGACGCCTCGAAACCCTTTGGGAGCTGGCAGGGCTAGCCGAAGTATCATGATCACGATGGCTGCGCTGGACGCAAACTTCGCGCAGCGCATAAATGATACCTTGCAGATAGCCTCTTCAACCGAAGCCCTGTGGCTTACCGCGCCTCCGGCTTCGCTGGTGCGAAGACAACTGAAAAGCTTCACAGATGGAGGCGCTATACGAGTCGGTTTACTTGAGGATCTTCTCGGCATGGGAGGCATTTATTGAGGACGTTCTGGTGCGATTCATGTCCGGGCATATGACGCCAGCTTACAACCCGTGCGCGTCTCGTCCTGCCCACGCCTGACATCCGTCAGAGCTGCGCGTGTCCATCTTTACGGAAACAGTGACTACCTGCTCTGGCATAATCCACGGGAATTCGGCTGACCGCATAGCGAGATATACTCTTCTCCAGCCCTGTCGAACTCGTTCTCCGCTCGGAGGAAGTCCGGCTTCAAGCTTTCGCCGATATCCGACACCGGATAGCACATGATTCAGACGACAGTAAAATTAAGTTTAGTCGTGCGGCGCTCCTGATCGCAGGTTCTGACTACAGCGGCAAGCCTGGAAAGCTACTTCGGGCGACAGATATTTCTGACCCGCTAAATCAGCCGAAGTGGATACGGGTGATCTCCTCCGAGCTTATAGGAGTGGCGCAATCCATCCTGCTTTGAGACGCGTTGTCTGACGGACTGGGTCTCCAGCTCAGCTGGACAGTATACCCAAGTTGATAAGTCGCCAACCCATAGCGTCGTTACTAACGTCAAATATTCGAGCCAGCGTTGTAATTATCTCTTCTCGCGACTTCGCGGTGGTTATATGACGGCGAAGTTCGCGATCGATAAAATTCTTTGGCATTAGGAGCCTCGCGGCGAACTGATTCGCTTGGATCTCTTGGGTGTCTGCTTCGCTCGAGACGTCGTTTCGTTTATTTATCATTACTGACTGGTCTACGATCAAAGGCTTCCCTTTATGTAGCTGCCAGTGACCCAATTCATGGGCTATAGTAAATATCTGACGTCTCGGTGAATTGCGGGAATTTATGCCGATTATATCTCGCCCTTGTCTCGGAGCAAAAATCCCGATTCACTCCACTCTGCAGCTGATCGCACATCTGTATGCCACTCTTGACCGCGATCCGCTCGACAGGGATAGGCGGACTGGCCAGCTCCACGTCGAAGCTGTCTAGCAGTTCAGTGGCGCGCTGCTCGGCTTCGTTCCCGTTCATGGATCACCCTCCTCTAGCGCGACGCATCGCCGACGTCACAAACTCATGCGCCGCGGCGGCCTGTCCGTCGAGGTCGATAGCAGAGTTCTGAACTCTAACAAACTTTTCTAGGTCGGAGCCGCAGGGTAGGAGCCATCTATCGGGACGTCAAGAGCCTGGGCGATCAGGAGCGCCACGTGGACAGGTGGGCGCTGACGGCCGGCTTTTGAGATTTGCGACGGATCAGCGAGTCAATCGACGGCCTGTGCCAGGTCGAGCTGACTCCAGCCGTGACGCTTGCGCGCCTCCCTGACTCGAGTACCGATCTCTGTGTAGAGAGCTTTAAGCGCCTCTTCGTTGGATGTCACGTTCGTCCTCTTTGAGCTGGCGAGTGGCTACAGACTAACTCTCAAATGTTTGTATGGCAAACATTTGATCCGATTTGATGTCTGCCTGGTTGACACGCTGAGTCACTGGCGTCTATCGTTTTCACTGTCACATCGACGGTCGGAGTGACATTCTCACAAACATGGAGACAGCTATGGCTGCCAACACAGGGCGCGGGTTCCGCGTAGGTGCAGTACGCGGGCGCAGCCAGACGCGCAACCCGGTCACGCGAGTCTGGACGAAGCGGGGAACGAACGGGCAGTTCATGGACGGCAAGCGCGGAGGCACTCCCTTCAAGGGGCGTTCGGAAGGAGAAGTGACATGAACACCCTGCTGGTCGGCTACGACCTCAACCGTCCAGGTCAGGACTACGAGGACCTCACGAAGTTCCTCAAGGACCAGTCGACCTGGTGGCACGCTCTGGACTCGACCTGGATCTGGTAACGCCCAAGTCGACTTCAGAGCTTCGAGACGAGATCAAGCGGCTTGTCGACCCAGACGACGAGGTGCTTGTCATCAACGTAAAAGGCGATGGGTGGGCAAGCTTCGGCCTGTCCAAGGAAGCCAACAGCTGGCTTAAGGAACATGTATAAATCGTCCGAGTGCTTCACTAGCGCATAGCAAGCTACGGGCACCGCGCCGTGCTCACCGGCGCGGTGCCCGTATGCCTGCAGCCTAGCTTCACGCTTTCGTGGATCTCGATCCGAGGCCTGAGATCACCTTTGAAGACCGAGAGCTTGGCGTCGCCGAGTTCCGCCATTCTTTGAATCGAGTAGGGGGCGGGGTTGCCCGCCCCCTCTCACACCACCGGACATGCGGGCCCGCATCCGGCGGTTCGTCAGGTCGTGGTGATGGTCGCTGCCGGGTGGCTGTCATGGTTTTCAGGCCGAGGTGTTCCCAGTAGGCGTTGGGCAGGGCGACGCTGAGGACCTGGGAGCCCGCGATCCGCCAGTATCCCTTACTGCTTCCGCCCCATTTGCGGACGTTGCGCTCGGGGATGCCGCGTATTCGCAGGTTGTGCCGCCGTGAGGCGGTGGTCTTCCATTCCTTCCAGCGGACCTGCCGCAGCCGTCGGCGCAGCCACCTGTCCGTCTCGCGGACCAGGTTGCCCGTGTCCGCAATCCGGAAATAGGCCATCCAGCCGGTGATGAACCTGCTAAGCCTGCCGATGCGGTATCCATCGTCACGCTCCAGCGGCGGCCGGTCAGGGTCCGCAGCTGGTTCTTCCGCCGCGTGACCGCCTTGGGGGCGACCGTGATCCTGACCTGCGGACCGTGCAGGGAGAACCCGAACCCCAGCAGCGTCGCCTGCGACGCGTGCCGGACCGAGGACTTCTGCTGGTTCACCTTCAGCTTCAGCCGCTGCTCGATCACGTCGGTGACGCTCGCGAGCACCCTTTGGGCGGCTCGCTCGCTTCGCACGAAGACCCGCAGGTCATCGGCGTAGCGGACGAACCGGTGACCGCGCGCCCACAACTCCCGGTCCAGGTCGTCGGGCATGATGTTCGACAAGAGCGGCGACAGCGGGGGACCCTGTGGGGTTCCCTCCGCCGTCGGCAGCCTGACCCCGTCGACCATCACCCCGGCTTCCAGGCAGCCCCGGATAAGCGCAGGACCTTGCGGTCGTTCGCCTTGCGCGCCACCCGCGCCATCAGCACATCGAACTGAACCCGGTCGAAGAACCGGTCCAGGTCAATGTCCACGACCCACTCCAGGCCATCCTGGACGCACCGCCGCGCGGCCCGCACCGCCTGATGGGCGGACCTGTCGGGACGGAATCCGAACGAGGACCCGGAGAAGAACGGGTCGAAAACGGCGTGAGCACCTGCGCGATCGCCTGCTGGATCAGCCGGTCCAGGCAGCGTAGCGCCCCCAGCAACCGCTCGCCGCCCCCGGGCTTGGGGATCACCACCCGACGGACCGGCGAGGGCCGGTACCTGCCGCGTCCAAGGCTCCCCGGACGGATACCCAGTGCTCGCGCAGCCACGGCACAAGCTGCTCCGTGGTCATGCCGTCCACACCAGGCGCGCCGCCGTTGGCCCTGACACGCCTCAACGCCCGGCCTAGGTTCTCCCCAGAGAGCACCTGCTCCCACAAGCTCCACCACCAGGCCGGGGATGACAGCATCCTCGATGCGACGCCGACCGGCCGGCTCACGCTTCAGCTGCGGTACTCAGCGGGACTCACCGACTTCCTGCGGCAGCTGGCCCGCGTCCGCGGGATGGCTGCGATCACTGCGACCGGCACGAGCAACACCGATTCCTCCGTCTCACCTGACGTTCGGTCCTTCCCGGCCCCGAGCACGATCCCGGCCGGTACTACGACCTCTGCTGACTTATGCCCGGTCAGCCCGCACCATCGGCGCGGGCCGACAGCGCGGCGGCAACGACGGCGCAACCGGCACCCAGGCAGACCTCCCCGGATAAGAACGACCGATTTCCCCCTACGCCCGCCGCGTTTACTCTGACGACCCTGTTGATGGTGACGGGCTTCACCTTCTTGAGCAGGCTCACCCAGATCGCCAAGCCTTCATACGCGATTCGTGTTCCTCGGTGCAGGGTTGCGCCTCGGGCTTCCTTCCCACCCCGCCTCACGACGGCGCAGTTGCCTCCGGCTCGGAGTTCGCACCACCTCTTCCTCCAGGGGACTTCCACCCCCAATCGATCGCCGTAGCCGGGCGTACTCAAGGCGACGGCGCTCCGTGCCGTCGCGCCCGCCGCACACGCGCCGGGCTGCGGCCCCGGGGGCCGACCCGGTGCGCGCGGCGGGCAGTGCGTTCGCCGCGGCTGATGCTGAGCAGTTGGATGAGTCGAAGCGGGATCCTCAGCAGGAAGTCGAGGAGATTCGCCGCCTACGCGGTGCTGTCGAGCGGCATAGCTCATGAGGTGATCAGGCGCAGTCCCTCGTGCTCGGCGAAACCCTCGAAGTCCTTGACGTTGAAGGTCGCCAGTGGAAACCCGTGCGCCAGACAGCACGCCGCGATCCAGCTATCGTTGGCGGTGCCCCGTCCGCGACGACGAGCCGCCGCCGAGATCGCACCCCATGTCCGCGAAGTCGCATCATCGGAGTCCAAGACCACCACGCGGGCGAGCCAGTGCTCCAACTCCTCACGGGTACGCGGTCTCCAACTCCGCACGGTTGCCCATTGCCACAACTCCCCGACGTCACGAACGTCACGCACAAGGTCGTGCCGGTCAGCCTCGCGGCGAGCGGGCCGCTGATCTGACGCTTGATCAGCTTGGAGGCCACATCCGTGTCAAGAACGACATAGGGCACCGACTCAACTTAAGCAAGGTCAGCGCGGCGGGTGGCGTAGACATGCGCAAGGAACTGCTCAAGCTCCTCATCCGACTCGAAAACACAGTCCTGAGCCATCTCTTCGACGGACTCAACCGGATGGATACCCTTCCGCCTCACCTGCTCATCAATCGACTCCCGGCGGGCTTGTGGATACGGACTTGCATAGTCTGCGCCGCTAGTGGTCATCCCGCCTCCCTTCCGATGAGAGCTGTGTAGACCTCCTCCGAGGACTTGGTCAGGACTTGACCTGAGTCAAGCATAACCCGTGTGTTGCGCCTAACCTGCTTATCGTGCCTGACGTACCTAATAGGCCCGCGAAACGGCCCCGCCTACCGTCATCCTCACCATGCCGCGTACCCGTGAGTCAAAGAAGATGCCGCCGTGTGCCGCTTCCGGTTCTCGGTCGCTGCGCGACCTGCGGGCCGGGTCGGCTTGCTACTGGAGGAAAATCCAAAGACAGTAGTCAGTGATGCAGGGGAGTGGCCGGGGCAGTCACGGGCGGTACCGCCGCCGGCCTTCCCTTCAGGAGTTTCGGTGGCCGTGAACTGTGGTGTCTGTCGCGTCGAGGTAACCGCCGATATCCCCTCGCCGACCGAGTGTCCCGGCCGAGTCCGCCGAGTGCAGGCCACGCCGCTGCGCGGTCGCTTAGCGAGCCTCGACACGTCGGCCGAGGCCCGGGGATCGGCAGCCACCGGGAGGACGGGGCGGAGCAGACGACCGGCTAAAGGCTGCACGTCGTAAGCCACGAGAACCAGCATGTCAGAAGCCGTTTCGGTAAACCGATCCGTAAACGCGACGAGCCGGAAGGCCGAACGGTGAAGACGTACACGACCCCACGCGACGTGCGGCCATAGGTCCGGCGAGGCCAGTGCGTACACCAGAAACCAGCCGAGACACCGGAGACGGGGAGTCGCACGGGCTCATACCCAGCGATGACCGATTGTGACGCAGGGCGGCCTAAATGGCAGGGGTGGGCTTTTGCGGTGAGGGCCCCCGGAGCTTGTCGATTTTCGCCGGCCGTGCCTCGGCGGCTGCCTTCGGGTTGAGTGCACGGTAAAGGTCATCGAACCGCTCGCGTAGCTCGGAGCGCTTGAAGTCCAGCACCTTCACATCCGGGACCGCGCCACCTTGGTAGTTGTAGACCACGACAACCTCGCCGTTCGTCGTGACGTAGTACGGCAGGCTTGAGCCAGTAGGCATAACTCTTGGCCTGCCCTGTCCCCGCATCAGGAGCCTGGTCTGACGCCTTGGCTTCCACCAGGACTAGAGGGATGCCATCGTCAAGCGAGTGATGCTTATCCGCGAAGTACACAAGATCGGCTTCGATCCTCCGGCGGGTAACGCCCTCCCAGATGTCGAGGCGGAACCCCGCGGCTTCATGCTCGGAGCTGTAACCCAGACCGTGGAGCAGGGGACTGGCGAAAAACATCTCGACTTCACGCTCAGAGTCGAGCACGACCGACATCAGGTGCTCGAACCACTCATCCGAAGGCCTTGGATCCGGGCTGGAATCATCCGGCGTTGGCATCACCGGCAGGCTCAGCACTATCCAGTCGTAAAGCCCAGCCTCGCCGACCGGCGGTTGGGCGCGGATGCCCCTGCCTTCGAGGAGCCCGGCAACATGCTCCTTGCGCGGAACCGTCCAGGCCGCGAACCCGAACAGATCACGCAGGCTATGACAACGCACCCGCCGCGAACCCTTCGGACTCACCTCGATCGACCGCTGGATACTGGCTACGACATCTTCAGGATCTTTCCTCTTAGCCATGTCTCTCAGATCCGCTCGATCATCTCGGCCGCTGGCCGCGAACTCGTCATCGCTCAGCAGGCCAGAGTCGTGCAGACCGGCCAACTTCCGCAGCGCGGTGCCAGCGTCGTCTGCTGGCACAACGGTAGCGGTGCTGCCCTCGATCGCCGCGAGAACGGCGTTACGGATGGCCTCAAACTCTGGGTTGTGCTTCGGCCGCAAGATGACCACGGCGTTGTCGTTGTGTATCTCGTCTACTGCCTGGTGCCCCGCCCGAGTGCGCCGCTCCATCCCTCCGGGAACAGTGAACTCGATGATCCCGCGGACCGTGCCGCCCAGGCTGGCCTTGCGGTACCGAACTCCGGTGATCGACTTGACCGGGATCACCTTGTCGCCGCGCCCGACCGTCATCGTGCCGTAGAAGCCGCCACGCCTAATGGTGACGTTCCGGCCGTCGAACTCAACCTGGCCGTTCTGGCCCTTGGCCTTCAGGATCTCACTCATGATTTCTCTTCCTCTTTAGGCTGATTAGGATACCTTTCAATAGATCACCCGAAAGTTGCAATTTGCATGGCCTTTCGTCATAATCTCAGGGACTTTGGTCACTTTTCGAGGATCAGTAATGCCGATGCGAGCCTGCTCATCGCTCTAGGTCCAGCCTCCAGTGACCTCGTGCTGCCGTAACAGGGCCGGGCCATTAGCGTGCTATTAAATCGGGCGAAAAGCGGCTATTTATGGACAGCCTGCATTGCAGGGCAACTCCCAGTGGAAGCCCGAACGGCACAGATTCCCGAGCTGACAGTGTGAAAGACTTTGATGCTCCGGCGGGGACCTCGGGCTCCAGGATGGACGCCTGCCGCCTGGTCGAGGTTGTCGGGTGGCTGAGGTGGAAGCCTGGTCATCCCGTCACCATCGGCCCAGGCAAAGCCGAGCAGACCAAGCGCCACGGGCCAAGGTCGTTCGTCCGGCAGGGCGCTCCACCTTGACCCGTGGCGCCTGGCCCGCTCCCCGTGGGTGGGCCGACGGTGACGGGATGACCAGCCGGGCGAGGTCCGCGCGGTGGCGCGCTTGGCCTTATTACTAGGCGCCCGTGGCCCTAGGGCCAGCCCTACAGTGGCCCTAGGATGCCCGGGGCAAAGGGGGTAAATCGAGGGGAGTCGATAGGGTCGCGCCAGATCGGGCAGCAGGTCAGCGGCCCTGTAGCGCTACCAAATCGGCCAGATCGACACCCTGATAAGGAAGTGTCCTCGAGTCCGTCCCGAACATCTACTGATTCGTAGCGAGAATAGTGCGAATTATTGTTTGTAAATCATGCAGCCATGTAATTCCATTATTGTAATTCTTGCTAATAGTGTCATCTCGAAGTAAAACGGATCAGGGATGGGTGGTGGTGGCCGGTATTGCTGGCGCCATGAGTCGTTGCGTCGATGGGGGAGAGATGGCTCGGCGGTCCAAGCGAAAGGCCATGAGGAATCTGTCCCTTCTCCTTTTTGTCGCGATTGTCTGTTTGATGGCGGTTGCGGTAGCTAAGCTCAGGCGTGACGATCTCGTGGCTGCATCTCAGGTCGCAGGGTGGATGCTTGCGCTGCTGGCTGTACTTCTCGGATTCGTCTGGCCTACAAGATGCAAGGTCAAGACCGTCCGAAGAAAAGCTTGCAAGAACGATGCATACGGATTTCTATTTGGCTGTAATCGTTTTGGGCATTTCTGGGATAAATTTCGCGTACGAATAGGCTTGAATCGGGAGACTGTAGATGAAGTGGCGCGCGACAGGGCGGCCGACGGCGTAGTTTCCTTGATGCCAGCCGCACCGAAATCGAAACCCGTCAGGGTGACCGTAGAAAACGATGCGATGGGGATTTGGGGTTTCTGGATTGGTGTAATATCTGCAGTCGCTGGAATTATGCAAGTCGTTATTGCGATCCGTTAGATGCATCGTTTATTGTCGATGATGCAGCTTTGCTTCGGATCGACGCCACCTCCTGGCGGAAGCTAGTGGGTGACGGAGGTAGAACCATGTTCAACCCTTTAGCGTCGGCGCGGGCAGTCGCGCCGGACCTTTTAACACTCGCTGGCGAATGGGCCGCCTACAGCAGGGTGGCCGACTATACAGGCTGCTGGGTGTCGCGTTCGAATCCCCGAAAGTGCAGACCAGTGGCCAGTAGTTGTGCACGGATTTGTGCACGACACGCCCCGGACGGGCTGAAACGGAGGAACGACTCCGGGAGGCCAGGATGCGTGGCGCCCGTTCGTCGAGGTTAGCGACGCCATCGGAGACCAGGCGAGACGCCGGGGACGCCCGTCGTATGGCTCATAACCCAGCGACGCAGGGCGCGACGAACTTGCCCGCGTCGTGCCATAGCCGTGCCAGATAAGGCGGTAAATCGCGGTCACCAGCGGTCAACCACGAGTACCGAAAAATGGGCTCTGACCTGGGTATGCGCTGATAGCGCCACGGCAGGAAACGAACTTCTAAGCAGCGGGTCGCGGGTTCGAATCCTGCCTGGCGCACTTCCTTAGCCAAGTGCTGTTTTCCGAGTTTAAAGGCCTGTATCGGGCAATCGAGCACATCGTCACGTCTCCCACTGGGCTGCTCCCTCACCATGAGGCTAGATAGTTACTGCAGGTCGGAGCGATATTTCGCATGTGGCTGTGACCCGCTGCGCGCCGGGCAGCGGGTCAGCTCAATACACACCTCTGACCAGCGAACTTGTGTTCCGGTTCCACGGTGGGAGCCAAACAGGGGGCCAAGGAGGGTAGATGACACGGCATCGGCCTCGCCCCTGTCCCGCACTGCGTGCCGGTGGGCGTGCGACCAGTCCGGCCGCGCACCTGGGCCGGGAGAGGTCTACGGGATCAGGCAGACACGGGCGTGATGCCTGAGGCGGAGATACGGAAGCCCCGGCCATTGGCGACGCAGGTGACGCCGTTAACAGCCGTTTCACAGCGGAACGGCCCGACTCCGGTCGCGGCGCCGTAGGCAAGGGTAGGCGTGCCTTCGCCCGGGTTCCCGAGGCAATGCTCGCCGACGCAGGTCTTGTAGCTTCCGGCGGCGCCCATGGTCACCGACCGTGAGGGCGTGCCGGTCTGACAGTAGACCTGGGTCAGGCCGGCCCGATGGTAGTCGACCTCGCAGCTGATGTTTCCCGACGGCGACAGGAACTCGCCACCCGCGGCCGTCTGCATCGGCACGAGCGTGGCGCTGGGAGCCGCCGCGGGCATGCTGGTCGCGGGAGTCGCGGTGACGGCTGGGGCGGAAGTCGCGATCGGGCCGCTCGCGGTGGGCCGGACGGCCGCGATGGGACTGGATGCGGCACCGGCGGCGGATGACGTGCTCGGGCTGCAGGCCGACGGTGCCGGAGCCGGGGTCCACGCCGACCTCATCCGGGAGCGCATCGACGGCGTCACCGGAGTCTGACGCCTCGCCGGGGGCGGAGACCGCCGGCCACGGCGGTGACGGTGTTGCAAACTGTCACGGCCGTGGCCCGGGTCCCGGTTGCCCGGTTCGCGCGCTCACGCCATCTGGCGACCGCAGCGCGGAACTTAGCGGATGGCGACCTTCACCGTGTTGGTGGGGAAGTTGTAGGTGCCCTTGAGCACCGCGCGGAACGTGACGGCGCCGCGGTGCCTCTCGGCCGGCGTGAACGAGTACGACTCGTCGTTTCGGTCCTGCACGCGCAGCCGGTGCCACGTGCCGACCCACTGGTACCGCCCGTGCGCGCCCAGCACCTGCAGCCGCGCCCAGGCGGGCCGGGCGCCGGCGTCGTCCCCCACCGAGACCGTCAGCCGGAACGCGTGCCCTGCCTGCGCGGCCCGCGGCCCGGAGAAATCGGCGCCCACCTTCGCGAAGGCCGGCGTCGCGGCGCTGAACACCGTCACGGCGGCCACCGTGACCGCCGCGGCCGATATCAGTGCGGTTCTGAACTTGTTACGCATCTCGTTTCCCGCCCATCTTGACGTATCGGTGAATTCCGGCTTTCTCCGCATAAGACGCGCGCGCCACCGGGCGGGTTGTGAACTAAGGCCTCGTTTCGGTAACGAGGCCTGCTCCGGGGCCTCATGCCTGACACGCACCGACTGTCATTTGCGGTCCGGTCGCAGCACGGAACCGTTCGGAATGACTGCCTTGGATTTCTGCCGGAGGAGCCTGACCCGCTTTGACGGACCAGCCATTCCGGTAAACCAGGGCATGATCAACCACCGCTGCGGGCAAGACCAGTCCGCAGGCCTGGGCCCATGACCCACGGCAGCGGCCTTTACCTCATCCCCGCCATCGGCCATGTTCGTTGCGCATCAGTGGGTCTCCTGCTGGGTGAGCATGCGGTGGGCGAGGTCGAGCCGGGCCCGCGCCTGGCTCGCGCGCAAGCGTCCGCTTGCCTGGAGGGTTGCCAGGCCGTGCAGCGTCGACCAGGCGACCTCCGCCCGGGTCTCGTCGGCACCGGGGAGTACGTCGCGGACGGCCGAGAACGCGCGGTGCAGCGGCTCGGGGGCGTCGTCGGCCGCGAAGGCCAGCCCCGAGGGCAGCGAGAACATCGCCTCGTAGAGGCGGGGGTGCGCGGCGGCGAAGCCGAGGTAGACGCGCATCCGGGCCATGGGCGAGGCGTCGGCCGCCTCGAGCGCCGCGGCGAGGTCGCTGAAGCCGCCCAGCGCCACCGCGTCGATGAGCGCCTGGCGGCTGGCGAAGGCCGAGTAGAGCACCGGCTGGGTGACCCCGAGCCCGGCGGCGAGGCGGCGCATCGTGACGGCGGCCCAGCCGTCGGACTCGGCGAGGCCGCGGGCGGCGCGGATGACCTGGTCGCGTCTCAGGTCGAGGTCTGGAGCGGGTCGAGGAGACATGACAAGTAGCCTATCATTGTTATATAACGATGTTAGATAAAGGACCCCGAAAGGACCTCACCATGCACCTCGCCGCCCTCCTGGTCGCGGTCATCGCTTGTATCGCCATCATCGTCCTCGGCAGCCGCTTCCTTCTGCAACCTCGGCAGGCGACGCTCGCGTTCGGCGTCGCCGCGGACAATATCCGTGCCCTGACCGCGATCAAGGGCGTCCGCGACATCACCTCCGGGGTGGTGCCGCTCGTGGTCTGGGCCGCCGCCGGCCGCACGGCGCTCGGCTGGGTGATGGTCGCCGCGGCCCTCACGGCGGCGGGGGACGCCACGATCGTGCTCACCAACGGCGGGAAGCTCTCTACCGCACTGGGCATCCACGGGCTCACGGCCGGACTGCTCGTCGCGGCCGGCCTCATCCTGGCACTGGGGTGAACGAGGCGATTGAACTGTAAGACTCAGGGACATCGCTGAGATCTGGGATCTCCGATCACTCTGGAGACCTTCGTGACACACAAGCACCTAACCGGAACGCGCCCCGCCGCTTGGCGATCAAGCGGACGTTTTCTGCACCTGATCGCGCCGTTACGTGCTGCCTCGTCACAGCGCTGCTAGCCGTACGGCACATCGGCGAGCTGGTTCCTGTGGTCAGGGTGCTTTGCGTCCGTTCGGGCTGATGCCTTGTGATTTTCCGAACGGAAGCGGGTGACTGCCACAGAGCCCGCGCAGCCTCGTGGTGCCGTGGAGCGCGACGACGCGAACGATCGGCGCCGCGTGCTCAGATTGCGTCGTAGTCCATTTCCCGCAGGTCGGTCAGCAGGCCCACTCCGGTGGGGACCCAGCCGATCTGCTGCCGGGTCAGCGCGCTGGAGGCCGGCAGGTCCAGCGTGGCGAGCTGTGCTAGCAACCCGTAGTAACCGGGCGCCTGCTCGGGCGTGATCGACTCGACGGGCAGCCTCAGCCCCGCGCCGATCACCTCGGCGATCTCGCGCAGGGGGACGCCTTCCTCGGCGACGGCGTGGTAGCGGGAGCCTGCCTCGCCTTTTTCCAGCGCCAGCCGGAACAGCCGGGCTGCGTCGGAGACGTGGACGGCCGGCACCCGGTTGCGGCCCTCACCGACGTAGGCGACGCGGCCCTGCTCCCTTGCGATCTGGATATGCCATCTGATGCGGCCCTGCCGGCGCGTGTCGTGTACCTGCGGCAGCCGCATCACCATGACGTTCCCGCCCTGGTCGATCAGGGCGTCGGCCGCCTCCTCAGACGCTGCCCGGGCGAACACAGCTGACGTGGCGTGATCGTCGGTCTCTGTCACCGGCTGGCCGGCCTTTGACTGGACCAGGCCGGTGCCGGAGGTGATGATGAGCGGCCGACCCGTGCCGGCCAGCGCCGCGCCGAGCGTCGCGATGACCTTTCGGTCGTTCTCGCTGTGCTGCTTCAGGCTGGAGGGGTCATGGTTGAAGGCCGCATGGATGATGCCGTCGGCCGCCTCGGCGGCGTCGTGCAGTCTCTCCAGGTCGTTCACGTCGCCGCGGAAGACCTCCGCGCCCGCGGATGCTAGCGCCTCGGCGCCTGTGTCCGAACGGCTGAGCCCGACTACGTCATGGCCTGCGCTGATCAGCTCCGCGACGACGAACGAACCGACGAACCCGGCGGCGCCGGTCACGAATACCCGCATTCTTCGCCTTCCTTTTCTGGGTTGTTTCCGTTGCGGACGCCCATCGTGATCTTCGCGCCGCGCTCCGCGGCCGAGCGGGCGGTCGCCAGGCCTATTCCAGCACTGCCGCCCAGTGCCGCTACATGCCGTTGTAGCGGGATTCCATGTCCTCGCTTCCCTCCTGCGCCGGTACCTCAGCGGAACGCCCCTTCCGCGCCTACGGCCGCGGGTCCTGGACTCCTGCCGCAGGCCCCTCCAGCGCCGGCTCGCGGCCAGGGCGCCGCGCGGCAAGTCCCAATCCAGCCAGTTCAGCCGAATGGGTTGGTTACCTGAACTCCCGCGTAGTCCTGGCCGTCGCCCATGTCTTCCGAGAGGACCTCGGTGCAACCCATCACACGAGATGCCTCAATGATCGCCGAGTCCCAGTAGGAGAGATGAAACCGCTCGCGGGTGTCGAGGGCCGCCATGACGATCGCGGTCGTGATGTCCTGGACGGGGAAGCGGCGGAAGGACTCGATGAGCCGGACGGCCTGCCGGCGCGTAATCGGGTCCGGCCTGCTCGCGCGGGTGGCCTGGACGTAGAACTCCTGCAGTACCTGGGCGGACAGCGCCAGGTCCCGGCCCGCGAGGATCTCGTTGGCGGTTTTAGCCTTGTCCTGCTCAGCGGGATCCCGGGAGATCGCGTAAAGCAGGATATTGGTGTCAACGAACTGCACGGTCGTGTACCTCGTCGCGGCTCAGCCGGTCGGCGGCGCGGAACTGGCTGATTTCCGCCTGAACCTCGTGCTGGAGGGCCTCAAGCCTGGCGAACTCGTCCATCCGCCCGGACAGGCGCTCCAGGTACTTGACGACCAGCGCGCTCACTGAGGTGTCACGCTGCGCGGCGGCGACCCGGGCGTTGCGGTAGACCTCGTCGGGAACGGAGACCGTAATATTCTTCACAGTTACACGGTAACACAGGATCACAGGATCACAGGATCACAGGATCACAGGATAATTAGCATCGCAAACCACAGCTCAAGGATCGGGCTGGGGAGGCCGATAACGGGAGCCAACGTCACTAAACTGGCCCGACTGACGACGACCGGCTCGGATGATTCCTCCCGCCGGCTCGCGGCGGCGTTCCAGGCCTGTCCGGCTCCATTCCGGCGATTATCGCCGACGCGGCCCAGCGAGGCGAGTGGCCGTTGGTCAAAGGGTGCACGAGGACTCGAAGGAGAGTTACGGCTCACCGCGGGTCCACGCCCAGCTGCAGGCAAGGGCCGCCGGCACTCCCGGCCCATGGCCCGTGCAACTGGAATCGACAGTGATTTCACTCACTCGAGCGCAGAAAACCAAGCAGACCTGGGAGCCAAACTGGGAGCCAACAGCCGCAGCCTTCAGGCGACACCAGGCCACCACCAGCTTCTATCGACCCAGCTCAACGACCTAGGGGCAGTGGACACCGGGCGGTTATTCGAAGCGGGCGATTAGTTCGGGTGGCAGCGTGCCGGCCAGCACCTCGCAGTACGTGCGCAGTGCCCGGGCGTGCTTGTCCTGCCCAGCGGGCGTGAGGATGAGATTGATTCCCCGGCGGTCGTCGACGCAGTTGGTCCGCTGCACCAGGCCGTGCCTCTCCAGCCGGTCGGCGAGCCGGGACAGGGCGCTCTGGCTGAGGTGGACCGCGTCGGCCAGGCTCTGGGACCGGCACCCGTCGGGCTTGCTGGCCAGGTGGTCGAGCACCTCGAAGTCGCTCACGCCGAGTCCATGTGATTCGCCGAGTTCGCGTTCCAGCGCGTTCCAGGACGCGACCTTAGCGGAGATGAGCGCGTGCCATGCGGCCTTCACCGCCTCGTCGCGGTCCCGGAGCTCGGACGCTTCCGTGCCGCCGGGCAGCGGCTCCAGAGGGGTCCGCGCTGCTGAACTCGTTGCCATGGCCGCATCTTACTCTGTTTGCCTGATGCTTGCAAGCGCATTAAATGTACTTGCAAACATTGCACGTACATACATATAGTCTGGGCATGGCTTCTTCCCGAGGCCAGCGGGAGCCGCTGGCCACATCAACGGAAACCACCTGGACACCCCAGCTCTGGGGGATCCTTATCGTTCTCGGCGGCGCGCTGCTGCTCGACGGCCTCGACGTGTCGATGGTCGGAGTCGCGCTGCCGTCCATCCGAAGCGCACTGCACATGAGCACATCGTCGCTGCAGTGGATCGTCAGCGGGTACACGCTCGGCTACGGCGGCCTGCTGCTGCTCGGCGGACGGGCCGCCGACCTGCTCGGCCGCCGCCGCGTGTTCGTCGCCGCGGTCGCGGTGTTCGCCGTGGTGTCTCTTTTCGGCGGCCTCGTGTCAAGCCCGGGCCTGCTGATCGGGGCTCGCATCATCAAGGGCATGGCGGCGGCGTTCACCGCCCCGGCCAGCATGTCGCTGCTGACCACGACCTTCCCTGAAGGCCCGCTGCGCAACCGGGCGTTCAGCATCTACTCGGTGTTCGGCGCCAGCGGGTTCTCGCTCGGCCTCGTGCTGTCCGGCCTGCTCACTCAGATCAGCTGGCGGTGGACGCTGCTGGTGTCCGCGCCGGCGGCGGCACTTGTGCTGCTCGGTGCCATCACGCTGATCCCGCGGGGCGAGGCAGGCAGCCGTGCGAACCGGGCCTGGCACCGATTCGACCTGCCCGGCGCGGCGGTCATCACCGTGGCCGTCCTGCTGCTCGTCTACACCGTGGTGAACGCCCAGCAGGTCGGCTGGGGATCGGCGCAGACGATCGGCTCGTTCGCCGCGATCGTCGCGCTGGGCGGGCTGTTCGCGGTGATCGAGACGCGCAGCACCCATCCGCTCGTCCCGTTCGGGATCTTCCGGTCGGCACCGCTGCGCCGGGCGCAGATCGGGGCGATCACGCTGTTCGGCAGCTACGTGTCGTTCCAGTTCCTGCTGACTCAGTACCTGCAGTCGCTGGCACACTGGTCGGCGATCTCGACCGCGCTGGCGTTCCTTCCGGCCGGGGTAATCGTCTTCGTGCTGTCGCTGCGCGTCGCCGGACTGCTCAACCGGTTTGGCCCGGGGGCGCTGGTCGTCGCCGCCTTCGTCTCGCTCGTCGCCGGCTACGCCGTCTTCCTGACGGCGGGCGTGACGCCGGATTACCCGGCGGTGATACTGCCGTCCGTGATCCTGCTGGGCGCGGCATTCGGCTTCGGGTTCTCCGCGCTGACCGTCGCCGCGACCTCCGGGGTGCGGAACGAGCAGCAGGGACTGGCCGCGAGCCTGTTCCAGACCTCCTTCCAGGTCGGCGGCGCGGTGGTACTCGCGGTGGTGACCGCGGTCATCGACGCAGCCGGCGCGAACACGCTCACCTCCCCCGCCGCGGTGGTGTCGGCCTACCGGCCGGCGCTCTACCTGATCACCGGCGTCGCGGCGCTCGGCCTGCTGGCCGCGCTACCCGGCCTGCGGCGCGGCAGCACCCGGATCCCCGACGAAGTGACCGAGTTCTCTGGGACGGAAACGCCCGCCGTGGTCACAGAGTCGGAAGCAGCCTAACGGGTAGTACAAGCCGCTCGGCGGCTTCGTGAACCCGTTCACGCCGTCCGGTTCGTGAGCAGTCCGCGGCCGTTACCCAGTCGCTTCGGCCGCCAGTTCGGCGGGGTCACCTGCTGGTGACCCCGCCGAACTCTTTGCACCACCGAGGGACTACGCTGCTTCGTCCTCATCCGGGCTAGCGGCGGACGCGCTGGGCTGCCCTCGCGGTGGCCATCAGGTATTCCAGCAGCCGGACCACCACCTGTTTACTCGAGGCGCGGTCGCGGGCGTCAGCCGATGCTCAGGGCGAAGATGTGCATCGCGTTCTGGCCCTGGACAGCGCCCTGGCTGATGTCGGGGAAGCTGACGTACTTGACCGTCTTCCCCTTCTGCAGCGGTACCCCGACGTAGTACACGCTGACCCCTCCTTGGTTTTCCTTGCCCGTCGGGGTGTTGATGTAGGGCACGGTAGCGAGGATGTCCCCACCCGGCGGGGCGGTGTTGGACCACCAGTCGGGGAACGTGAGGTCGAACGGCTGGGTGCTGCCGTCGCGTGTAGGTGATCGTTCCGGTGCCGCTGGCGGTGCCGTAATCCCCGGCTCCGAGCAGGCCGAGCGTGGACCCCGAGCCGGATACCGCGATCGTCTGGCCGCCGGCGACGACGTTGTCGGGCGTGCCCGGCTGGGCGTTCGGCCAGGTGAACGTCAAGCCGTCATGCGTGACCGTGGCACCGGGGGTCAGGCCCGCCGCGGCGAGTGCCTGGGCGGAGTAGCTGGCCCCGCCGCCGTCCAGATTGCCGGCGGTCGGGTTGTTGTCATCGCTGATGCCGACGTTATCGATTGCGCTGGTAAACGAAGCGAACGGGATGGCGATCTGGGTGGCGTCGTCCGAGCTGGCCTGCCCGGTCTGCCCGGTGAAGGTCACCGACGCCGAGAGCGGGTAGCTGCCGGGGGTCGCGTTCGCCGGGGCCGTGACGGACCAGGTAGTCTGCACGGTCTGGCCGGGTGCCACGGTGGCGAACGACGCCGGCGAGATGGCGGTGACCGTCCATCCGGCCGGTCCGGTAAGCGCTCATCCGCACGTTGCTGAGCGCGGCCGGCCCGGTGTTCGGGAACGTGGTGGTCGCCGTGACGCTCGAACCCGGGCCGACGACCGCTGGCGCGGTCAGCGTGAACGGCTGGCTGACGACCAGCGGCGCGGTAGCGGTGACCCCGTCGACCGTCACCCGCAACGTGGTCACGCCGACCGCGGCCGCGGTCACCACTCCCCTGTCGTTCACGGTGGCCACCCGCGGGTCGCTGCTGCTGTACCGCACGTGCGCGCGGGACAGGTCGGCGAACGACTGGTCGTTGTTGACCGCCTCCACGATACTGTCCGCGGTGGCGTGCGGCTCTTCGAGCGCGGAGTTGGTGTCGGGCGCTATCCACGGGTTCTTGCCGGTCAGGTCCAGCGTGTCGCCGGGCTTGACGACCACCTGATCCGGCTGGACCGTGACGTACTGGATATGCGGGGTGATCGCGCCGCTGACGGCGACCGTGCCGGAGCCGGCGCTGGTGGCCGAGTCGGGGCCTACCCGGAACTGATACGGGCCGTCGTAGACGACCTGCTTGAGGGCCTGCTCGTCCCACTGGCTCAAGTCGGCCATCTTGACGGCCAGGGTGATGTGCTGGGTGTGCCCGGGGGGCAGCACTTCGGTCCGCTGGAAGCCCTCTAGTTGCTCTTTCGGCAGCTCGGTGCCGGACACGGTGAACTGCGGCGTTACGTAAAGCTGCGCCACGGTGGCGCCGGGGACCGCGCCGGTGTTGGTGACGTTGAAGTTGATGTGCACGGTGCCGTCGGCGCTGACCTGTTTCGGCGCGATGTTGACGTCCGAATACGCGAAGTGAGAGTAGGACAGCCCGTAGCCGAACGGATAAGTGGGCGTTCCGGTGAAGTACAGGTACGTCCGGCCCAGCCCTCCGGTCTGCGACGGGGTGAGCCCGTAGTTCTTCATCGGCGGCAGCTGGGAGTCGCCGGCGTACCAGGTGAAGTCCAGGTGCCCGGTGGGGTTCACCTGGCCGAACAGCGCCTGTGCCAGCGCGGTGCCCTGGCTCTCGCCGTTATACCCGCTGAACACGATGGCCGGGAAGTCGCCCTGGGTGGCGGAAATGTCCACCGGGCCGCCGGTCTGCAGCACCAGCGCCGTCCTGGGGTTGCCGAGCGCGGCGACCTGGCTGATCAGAGAGTTGTAGTTGCCGGGCATGGCCAGCGTGGTCCGGTCCTTGCCCTCGGTGGCCACGTTGGTGTCGGTCCCGGCGAACACGATCACCAGGTCGGCGGCCTTGATGGCGGCCTGGGTGGCCGTCGAGCAGGACGCGGCGGCGGTGGCGGAGGTGGAGGTGCCGCACGCGTCGTACGTCACCGTGGCACTGGGGTTGGCGGCCTTCACCGCGGCGGTGATGCCCTGGACCGCGTTAACCTGCAGCGCCGGGTCACCGGAGTAGTCGCCGAGGGTGACGGTGTTCGCCAGGTCGCCGACGATGACCACGTTGCTCAGCTTGGCCGGGTCGGCGGGCAGCAGCGGGGAGGAGGTGCCGGTCACGTTGTCGTTCTTCAGCAGGACCAGGTCCTCCGCGGCGATCTTCTCTGCCAGCGCCTGATGCGCGGGGTTCTGGATCGCGGCCTTGGTGATCTTGGTCCAGGGCACCTGGCTGGCCGGGTCGAACTCGCCGGTTTCCATCCGGACCGTCAGCACGCTGGTCAGCGCGTTGTCGATGACTCCTTCGGACAGGATGCCGGCCTTGATCGCGGCCTGGACGCCGGACAGCGTGTACTCGCCGCCGGTGCAGTTGAGGTCGGTGCCGGCCCGCGTCGCATATGCCTGCCCGCCTGCCGCCGCGGGCACCTGCTGCCCGCTCGCGGTGTTCGTCCACACGGTCCCGTTGGTGGTCCACCCGGGCGGTGCCCAGTCGTGGCTGCCGGTGGAGTAGACGTCCCCGACCGCGCCGCAGTCCGACGTGGTGTAGCCGCCGAACCCGTAGGTGCGCTGCAGCAGTTCGTTGGCGGTGTAGGTGTCGGCCGGCGACGGAGTGCCATTGATCGCGTTGTAGGAGGTCATCACGCCGGACACGTGCGCGTTCTCCACCAGGCTGCGGAACTGAGCGGTGTAGTAGTCGCGGATGTTCGCGTCCGTGGTGTTACTGCTATCGGCGTGCCGGTTGTTCTCGTTGTCGTTGAGCGCATAGTGCTTGGCCGTGGACGCCACCTTCAGATAGGGGGTCAACGGCTCGCCGCTCATCGTTTCGCCCTGGTATCCCTCGACGAACGCCCCTGCCATCTGGCTGGCCAGGTAGGGGTCCTCACCGAACGCCTCGTCGGTGCGGCCCCAGCGCGGGTCGCGGTCCATGTTGACGGTGGGCGCCCAGAACGTCAGCGCACCATAGTCATCGGCCGAGGGACCGAGGTTGTTCTGGGCGACCCCCCACAGCGATTTGTCCAGGAGGCCCCGCGCCTCATCGGAGATCGCGGTGGTCTCCTGGTAGGTCAGCTGCGGGTCCCACGACATGGTGGAGGCGAAGTTGGTCGGGAAGCTGGTCGCGTGTACCCCGCCGGTCGCGCCGCCGTTGTTGGTGTCGTTGAACAGGGTGTTGATGCCGTGCTGGCCTTCGTTCCAGTAGGTGTACTCCTGCAGCCCCAGCCGCGGGATCGCCGGCGCGCTGTTGGTGTGCAGCTGCGCGACCTTCTCAGCAAGCGTCATGCACGACACCAGATCGGCGGCTCGCTCGGCGAACGAGTAATGCGTGTCGAAGTACAGCGGGACCCGGCCGGAGCCGTCCGGGCACGCAGGGGGCACCGTTCGCCCGGACCCGGCGGTGCTCTTTGCTGCCGCGGCGGTGCTCTTTGCTGGCGCGGCGCTCGCGGAACTCGCCTGCGCCGCCCCCGCATACGAGACGATCAGGGCGGTTGCGCCTACGGCGGCGGTAACCGCCAGCCGACGCGAGAACCTCGGCTTCGGACGCAGCGGATCCGTCGGCAATCCCGCATGCGGGCGCTTGCCACGGTGCAGAAGCCGTACGCCAGACGACGGGCGCACGGGCAGAATCCAGCGCTGTGGGGTATGCATGCCATTCTCCTCGACAATGAGTGACATGAGCGAAACGGAACGTATCCATCGTCGGCCGGAAATGGAACAAAGGCCGGGGCTGCCAGGTTCGATGCGGTGCGGGCGGGGTTTGCGACCCGTTACCCGGGGCCGACTTTGTATTTGTCCGCACAAAACGTAACTCGCCCTGATCGTGCAAGACAAGACCCAAACCTGCTTTCTCCAACAGCATCAAGCAGCGATCCGGATTTGATGCCCTCGCACAAAGCAATATGTTGCTAACTGCACAGATACGCTTGCCATGTCGGCGAGGGCTGCCGCATCGCTGCGGTGCCGGGCGACGTCGGCGGGCGCAGAACTGACCTCGGAGTACAAGGTGGACGAGACTGTGGTGTCGGTCATTCCGGCCGGGACCGGCCATCGGGAGATCCGCCGCAACAACCTTGAGGTGGTGCTGCGGCACCTCTCGCTGGTCGGCCCGGACTCCCGCGCCAGCATCGCCTCCAGGGCCGGCCTGACGCGGTCGACTATCTCCCGGCTCGTCGGGGAGCTGCTGGACCTCGGTCTGGTGAGCGAGACCGGGCCGCTCAAGGCGCAGGGGATCGGACGGCCGGCCACCCTGCTGGAACTCGACGGCCGGCACGTACTCGCCGTCGGTGCCGAGGTCAATGTCGACTACCTGGCCGTGCTCGTTACGGACCTGGCAGGCCGTAAGGTCTACGAGCAACGAAGAGCATATGACGCCATCGCGGAAGGCCCCGCCCACAGCATCACCGCCCTCGCCGGCCTGGGCCGGGAGGCGCTGGAGGCGCTGGCCGGCCTCCGGGGCGGGCGCCGGCCTATCGTCGCCGGGTTGACGGTCGCTGTCCCAGGCCTGGTCGACGCGCCGTCGGGAGTCGTCACCCTGGCACCGAACCTGCGGTGGTCCGGTGTGCCGGTCGCGGACCGGCTGCGCGAACTTCTCCAGCTGGGCCCGGCACCCGTGAGCGTGGGCAACGACGCGAGCCTGGCCGCCGTGGCCGAGTATCGTGTCGGCGGCCATGCCGGGATTCCCGACCTCATCTACATCACCGGGGAGATGGGCATCGGCGGTGGAATCATCGTCGCCGGCCGTGCGCTGCACGGGGTGCGGGGATTCGGCGGCGAGGTCGGCCACATGAAGCTAGACCCGGGCGGGCCGGTGTGCGGGTGCGGGAGACGTGGCTGCTGGGAGGCGCTGATCGGCCTGCACGCGTTGCTGCAGGCCGCGTTCCCCGGCGGACCCGGCCAGCACGGGGCGGCCGCCGGCGAACCACCCGAGGCCAAGGCCGCCGCGGTTGCCCGGCTCGCGAGGGCAGGCGATGCTCACGTCCTGACCGCACTGGCTGACATCGGCCGCTGGGTTGGCATCGGCGCCGCCAACCTCGCCAACGTGTTCAATCCCCGGGCGATCGTCCTCGGCGGCTACTTCACCCTCCTCGCCGAGTGGATCCTGCCGCCCGCGGCCCGAGCACTCGCCGAGGGCGTGCTCGCACCCGATGCCGGCGGTTGCTCGCTGACCACGTCCTCGCTGGGTTTCTCCGCCGCCGCCCGCGGTGGCGCGATCCATGTCGCCGACCAGATCATCTCCGACCCGGCGATGCTCGACAGCCGCGGCAGCCTGCCCGCGATCAGACCGTCCGCGCCTGCCGCCGGATGAATGCGGGCCGAACGACGATGGTTCAACTCCCCGCGAACCTGAACGCGCGGAGTGGCCGCGTACACCGGGACCGGAGCCGGCCGGGCATGAAAGTTTCACCCGGCGCACTCGCCGTTCAGTATTCAGCCTCCGCACGGAACGCGCTGGTGGTGATAGTGGAGGGCTCGAATCGGTTCGATTTAGTCGAGCGGGTTCGTTGACTCCGCTGATTGGCCGTGCAGACCCTGATGTGAGCGTTCACATCCATGGCAGGAGGTGCCAGTCTTGGTCAGACGAGATTTCCGGCGGATCGAGCGGCTGCGCCTGGGTACCGTCCGAGGTGTGCTCGTCGTAGCGGCGACGGCGGCGACGATGGTCACCTTGGCTGTGGCCGTCCCCGCCGCGGCGGCTAGCAACGGCGAGATCCACGCGGTGGGGTCCGGCAAGTGCCTGGACGTGCCCAACGGCAGCACCACGTCGGGGACCCAGCTTGACATCTGGGATTGCAATGGCGGGTCCGGCCAGATCTGGACCGGCACCTCTGCCGGGCAGCTGACCGTCTACAGCGGCAGCAGCCAGATGTGCCTGGACGCCTACGGCAACCAGACCACGCCCGGCACCAAGGTAGCGGTCTGGACCTGCAACGGCGGCGCGAACCAGCAGTGGACTGTCAATTCCAACGGCACCATCACGGGCGTGCAATCCGGACTGTGCCTGGACGTGACGGGGGCAAGCACCGCCGACGGCGCGCTCGTGGAGCTGTGGACGTGCAACGGCGGCGCCAACCAGCAGTGGACGCTCGGCTCGTCGAGTACGGGCGGCGGGCTGCCGGGCAGTTTCAGCTGGTCGTCGAGCGGCGTGCTGATCGGCCCGCACGCCGACTCGCACAACATCATCGCGGTGAAGGACCCGTCGGTGGTGTCGTACAACGGCCAGTGGTACGTGGCCGCCTCGACGGTGAACTCCTCGGGCAACTACAGCATGGAATTCCTGAGCTTCTCCAGCTGGTCGCAGGCTGGCTCGGCTACGCCTGTGTACGCGGACCAGACAGCGATCGGCGGGGGCTACAAGACCGCGCCGATGCTGTTCTACTTCGCACCGCAGAAGCTGTGGTACCTGACCTACCAGATGGGCAGCAACATCGGGTACTCCACCAACCCTGACATCACCAACCCGTACGGGTGGAGCGCGACCAGCACCTTCTACTCAGGGATGCCGTCGATCATCTCCCAGAACATCGGCTCGGGGTACTGGGTGGACTCGTGGGTGATCTGCGACAGCGCCAACTGCTACCTGTTCTCCATGGACGACAACGGTCACCTGTACCGGTCGCAGACCAGCCTCGCGGCCTTCCCGGGCGGCATGGGCAACACGGTCATCGCCGCGTCGAACTCCAACCCGTACGCGTTCTTCGAGGCAGACAACGTGTACAAGGTCGCGGGCCAGAACCAGTACCTGCTGATCGTGGAGGCGATCGCGGGCACCGGGCGGCGGATGTTCACCGCGTACACCTCGAATGCGATCAACGGTTCCTGGACCCCGCTGGCTAACACGCAGAGCAATCCGTTCATGGCGGCCAGCAACGTCACGTTCAGCGGCGCGACGTGGACCCAGGACTTCAGCAGTGGCGAGATGATCCGCAGCGGCTATGACCAGACGCTCACCATCAGCCCCTGCAAGATCCAGTACCTGTACCAGGGCCACGACCCGAACGCCAGCCAGAGCTACAACCTCCTGCCCTGGCGCCTAGGGCTCGTGACCCAGACCAACTCCACCTGCTAACAGCAGCCACCGTGAAAGGTATTTCTCGACAAACGGGAGCAGGCGTGGCCGCGCAGACGCGCAGCCACGCCCCCGTTCGGATGAATGATCTTGATTTTTTCTCCCGAACGGATGCGGCTGCCTCTCGAAAGGAAACTCATTAGGAGCGGCAAAGGAGCGAGACACCGGGGCCGCCTTGCGGGCGTGGCCGACGCCGCGTCCGGGCCAGGACGAGCGAGTGGCCGGGTTCGGCTCAAGTATCTGGCGGCACACCCGTGAGCGCTTGCCGTCCGGGAGCGGAGGGCCCGCGTTGACGCTGTCAGCGACGTGGAAATACACTGACGCGAACCGATTCGCTTTGGTCGTGGGCGATCAGCCGGGCAACGGGGAGCGGGAATTGAACATCGGGGAGATCGCCAGGCGCGCGGGGGTGTCGCGCAGTACGGTCTCATACGCCCTCAGCGGCAAGCGGAACGTCGCGGAGCCGACCCGCGCCCGGGTGCAGCGGGTCATCGAGGAACTTAACTACCGCCCCAACGCTGCCGCCCGCGCCCTCAAAGAAGGGCGCACTCGCACCATCGGCCTGGTGATTCCCCCGGCTGCCCGCCGGCTGACTTACATGCAGCTCGATTTCGTCGCCAGCGTGCTTGACGCGGCGGCGCACGCTGACCTCGACGTCCTGCTATCACCTTCTGGGGACATGCACGAGCGCTCATTCCAGCGGCTTATCGACGGACGCCGTGTTGACGGCGTGATCCTCATGGAGATCAGGCTGGACGATCCGCGCGTCACGCAGTTGCAGAAGGCGGACATGCCGTTCGTGACCATCGGCCGCACGGCCCATCCCGACGGCACCTCGTGGGTCGACATCGACAACGAGACCCTGCTCAACCGGTGCGTGCACTTCCTCGCCGACCTCGGGCACCGCGACATCGCCCTGATCAACCGGTCCCCCGAGATGCTGGCCGCCGGGTACGGTCCCGGTCTGCGTGCACGACAGGGCTTTCGCGACGCGATCGCCCAGGGCGGCCTGACAGGGTGGGAGTACCCCTGCGGCGACGATGCCGTCGGCGGCGACGCCTGCATGCAGCTGATCCTTAAGGAGCACCCGGAGGTTACCGCGGCGGCGACCATCAACGAGGCGGCGCTGCCCGGCGTGCAGCGCGCACTGCACCATGCGGGCCTGACCGTGCCCGCGGACTTCTCCCTGATCGGCGTGGCCGCGCAGCACTGGGCCGAGGAGTTCCATCCACCCCTCACCTCGGCCGACGTCCCCGCTGGCGACCTGGGCGCGCACGCAGTCGGCCTTCTCACCGAACGCATCGCGAACCCGGCCGTCCTGCCGAAGCACCTGCTGCTGTGCCCTCCCATCTCCCTCAGGGACACCGTCACGCGAGTCCCGGTCCGCAGCATCGAAGCGTCCTAGCGCAGCCCCTTAACGAATCGATTCGCACGGAATGTAGGCCTGCGCGGACCGCCCGTCAATGGGGTTCGGCCCGCGGTCGACACAGCTCAGTCGAGCGGTACCCGGTTACGAGTAGCGTTGCCGTGAGGGGACGCCAGGTAAGTTTCACTAGGGCCTGCCTGAGATCCACACTGTGCGCCAGGAGCCCGTCCCGCGGCTGAGCAGGTAGCTCAGAGGCTTAGCGCCACCGCGTTCGTAATGTGCTATTGATCCTCCCGGGACCTCGCCGTAACATGCGATCTAACCGATTGCGCGAATCGGTTCGAAGCTTGGAAACGACAACGCCGAGCAGGGAATGCGACAGGGCCGAGCCGCCAGGCATGAGTTGCAGACGGACCCAGGCAATCGCCATTCCTCATGCGCCACCGCGGTAGAGCCGATGGCCTGGCCACTGCCGTACCCGCGACTTCGCCGCCAGCCGTTACGCCCTCCCGGCGGGCGACGCCCCCTAGCCCCGAGAACTCAGAAGTAGTCGCATCTGCGACGCCGACCGCTCTCCCGCGCTCCTAGCGCAATTAAGCCGTGATGCCGACGTCGGGAGAACGCGGTTTGCCGGTGTCACGCGTGCGCGCTCGCATCGTCGCGCGGCCACCGACAGCCCGCTGGCGACGGCGTAATGCCTCACTACGTGAGGAAGGAAGGCCACACATGACCATCCAGTCACGACTACGGTACGCGAGGAGGTTGCTACTGCTCGCCGGAGCGGCGCTGGCGCTCACCGCCGCGGCGCTGGCGAGTGTCGGCACCGGCGCACCCGTCGCCAGGGCAGCGTCGTCGCTCCCCTGCGACATCTATGCGTCCGGCGGGACGCCCTGCGTGGCGGCGTACAGCACCACGCGGGCGCTGTACGCCTCCTACAACGGGCCGCTGTACCAGGTGCAGCGCTCCTCCGACGGCAGCTCCCTCAACATCGGCCTGCTGGCGGCGGGCGGCGACGCCAACGCCGCCCCGCAGGCGTCCTTCTGCGCGGGCACCACGTGCACGGTCACCAAGATCTACGACCAGAGTGCCAATCACAGCGACCTGCCGATCTCCTCGGGCGGGTTCTGGAAGGGCCCGGGGCCCAATGGGTCGGACATCGGGGCGAACGCGATGGCCCTGCCCATCTCGATCGGCGGCCACGCGGCGTACGGGATCAAGAGCACGCCGGGCACCGGCTACCGGGTCGACAACATCAACGTGCCGACCGGATCCCAGCCCGAGGGCGTTTACATGGTGACGTCCTCGAACCTGTTCAACAACCAGTGCTGCTTCGACTTCGGCAGCGGTGAGACATCGCACACCGACACCGGCAACGGCCACATGAACGCGATCGAATGGGGCAACGCCTGCTGGTTCGGCGGGTGCACCGGGCCCGGGCCATGGGTGGAAGCCGACCTGGAAAACGGCATGTACAGCACCAATACCGGCCCCAACAGCGCGAGTAACCCGGGAGTGAACTTCCCGTTCGTCAGCGCCTGGGAGAAGAACAACGGCACGAGCAACTTCACCCTCAAGTACGGCAACGCCACCAGCGGCGGCCTGACCACCACCTGGTCCGGCGCACTGCCGAACGGCTACTCCCCGATGCACGAGGAGGCCGACATCCTGCTCGGCACCGGCGGCGACAACAGCAACGGCGCCTCCGGCGAGTTCTTCGAGGGGGCCATCACCAGCGGCTACCCGTCCGACGCGACCGAGAACGCGGTCCAGGCCGAACTCGCCACGGCCGGCTACGGGTCGGCCGGCGGCGGGGCGACCGGGCCGATCACCTCGGGCCTCAACAGCGCCAAGTGCGTTGACGACAGCGCCGGCACTACCGCCAACGGCAACAAGATCCAGATGTGGGACTGCCATCCGGCGGCGCCAACCAGCAGTGGACCGTCGCGTCCAGCGGCACCCTGCAGGTCTACGGCAAGTGCCTGGACATCACCGGCGCCAACTACGGCAACGGCACCCTGATCGAGCTGTGGCAGTGCAACGGCGGGGCCAACCAGCAATGGCAGGCCAGCAACGGGGAGCTGGTCAACCCCGCCTCCGGCAAGTGCCTGGACGACCCGAACTCCAATACCGCCAACGGCACCCAGCTCGAGCTGTGGGCCTGCAACGGCGGCACCAACCAGCAATGGCACCTGCCCTAGCAGGTGCTGACCAGCCACTGAGCTGAGCCCCGGCCGCCCCTCGCAGGCGGCCGGGGCGAGGCAGGCACCCACCGGGTGCCGCTAGGACGCCGCGGACCCGTACGTCCAAAAATGTTAACGCTAACAATTCTCGCCGTGACCGCCCGGCGCGCGCGACCGCGCCGCCGTAGGAGGAGGAGTTTCGATGAAGAACAGGATCAGGCCGCTCATCGCGGCGGCCGCAGTGCTGCTCGCGCTGGGGACGACGCTGGCGGGGACCGCCGGGAAGGCCTCGGCCGCCGAGTCGCTGAGCGTGAACCTCGCTTCCGTCACCGGGCCGGCGACCGGCGTCGGCGAGGGCTTCCTGTACGGGGTGAGCCAGGACGGCACCCAGCCGCCGGATCAGTACCTGCAGCCGCTCGGCATCACCGCGTTCCGTGGCGGCGGTCACGTGTCCGGTGGGTGGATCGCGGACGGGTACCAGAACGGCTCCGGCACCCAGGCCGACGTGAACACGGTGATCGCGCAGGCCCGGCGGCTGACCCAGGGGTCGTACCACGCGCAGTACCAGGTGATCCTGAGCGACATCTTCGGCGCGGACGGCGGCCAGCCCTCGAACACCACGTACCCGTGCACCAGCGGGAACTGCGCCAACTGGGTCACCTTCGTCGGTGACGTGGTGAGCGAACTGCAGGCGACCGGGCTCCCGTTCGCCTACGACATCTACAACGAGCCGGACATCTCCGTGTTCTGGCCGGGCGGCGCGCAGACCAGCCAGTACTACCAGATGTGGCAGAGCGCTTACAAAGAGATTCGCAGCGTCGCCCCCAACGCCACCATCGTCGGCCCCGACTTCGCCTACACCCCGCAGCAGAACCAGGGCGAATGGCAGGGCTTCCTGTCGAACGCCAAGTCCAGCGGGACCGTGCCGACCGAGATCACCAACCACGAAGAGGGCGACGGCGACGATCCCGTGGCCGACTCCAGCGCCATCGAGAGTGCCATCTCCGCCGCCGGCATCTCGCCCGCCCCGCGGCTGTCGGCCAACGAGTACCAGCCCGCCGACCGGCAGACCGCCGGCGTGACCGCGTGGTACCTGGCCCGCTTCGCCCAGTCCAGGTACTTCAACGCCATGCGCGGCAACTGGGTGTGCTGCCTTACCCCGAACCTGACCGGGGTCCTCACCAGCGTCAACGGCAGCTACCAGCCGAACGGCAACTGGTGGGCGATGCGCGCCTACGCCGACATGACCGGTTCCCTGGTGTCCACCTCCGGCCAGTCCGGGTCCACCGCGATCTCGGCGGCCGAGGACAGCTCGGCCAAGCGCTCGGTGGCCATCATCGGGGACGACAACGGGTACACCGGCGCGGCGTCGGTGACATACAGCGGCCTGGCCTCGGTGCCGTGGCTGGCAAGCAACGGCAGTGTCAACGTCACCGTGGACCGGATACCTGACCAGTACCCGCTCAGCGCGCCGCAGGTGGTGGAGAACCAGAACGTGAGCGTGTCCAGCGGCTCGATCACCGTGCCGCTCACCTTCCAGTCCGCGCATGACGCGTTCGCTATCTACCTGACCCCCGCCACATCGACGGGCGGCGGGTTCCCGAGCGGTTATCACCGGCTCGTCATCGGCAACGACTCGCTGTGCCTGGACGTATACGGCAACACCACCGCGGCCGGCGCGGCGATCGACCAGTGGACCTGCAACGGGCAGTCGAACCAGCAGTTCCAGTTCGTGCCGGGCTCTGGCGGCTACGGCGCGCTGCAGGCGCAGAACTCCGGCGATGACGTCACGGTCACCGGCAGCGCCACCGCCGCGGGCACGCCCGACATCGCCCAGGAGCCGGCCAGTTCCTCCGCCAGCAGCCAGTGGCTGCCCGTGGCGCAGTCCGACGGCTCGTGGGAGTTCAAGAACTCCGCCAGCGGCCTGTGCCTGGACGTCACCGGAGCAGTCAGCACCCTCGGCCAGCAGCTCGACCAGTGGGCGTGCAAGAACGCCCCTGGCACCAACCAGGACTTCACCGCCAGCTGAGACATGAGGAGAACGCGAGCATGAGATGGCCAGCCATTTTCCGCAAGCCCCTCACCGCCGGGGCGATGCTCCTGCTGGCAGCGTCCGGCGCCGTCGCGGTCACGACCGCGACGGCACCGGCCGCGGCCGCGGCGAGCGCCAGCATCACCGTTAACGGCACCCAGGGCGGACGGACGTTCGACGGGATCGGGGCGATCAGCGGCGGGGGCGGCAACTCCCGGCTGCTAGCCGACTACCCCGCCGCGGAGCAGCAGCAGATCGACGACTACCTGTTCAAGCCCGGCTACGGCGCCGACCTGCAGATCCTGAAGGTGGAGATCGGCGGCGACACCAACTCAACCGACGGGTCTGAGTCCAGCATCGAGCATTCCCGCGGCGCGGTCGCCTGCAACGTCGGGTATGAGTGGCAGCTGATGACGGCGGCCAAGGCCCGCAACCCCAGCATCAAGCTGTACGGGCTGGCGTGGGGGGCGCCGGGGTGGATCGGCAGCGGGAACTTCTGGTCCACCGACATGATCGGCTACCTGGTGAGCTGGCTGAACTGCGCCAAGTCCGATGGCCTGACGATCAACTACCTGGGCGGCTGGAACGAGCGCGGCTACAACATCGGCTGGTATGAGCAGCTGCGCTCCACGCTGAACGCCGACGGCTACTCCGGCGTGCAGATCGTCGGCGCCGACACCGACTGGACCGTCGCCAACGACCTGGTGTCCAACAGCGCGTTCTCCCAGGCGGTCCAGATCATCGGCTCGCACTACCCCTGCGGGTGGATGACCTCCCAGACCTCCTGTCCGAGCAGCTCGAACGCCGTGGCGACCGGCAAGCAGCTGTGGGCCAGCGAGAACGGGTCGCAGGACTACAACGGCGGCGCGGCCGCGATGGCGCGGGCCGACAACCGGGACTACCTGGACGGCAAGATGACCGCCACCATCAACTGGCCCGTCGTCGCCTCGCTCTACCCGGGCTTCCCCTACGCGACCGACGGGCTGATCCTGGCCAACCAGCCGTGGTCGGGCTGGTACTCGGTGGGCAAGCAGGCGTGGGTCACCGCGCAGACCACCCAGTTCACCGCCCCGGGCTGGACCTACATCGACTCCGCGAGCGGGTACATCGGCGGCAGCGGTAACAACGGCAGCTACGTCACGCTGAAGTCCCCGGACAAGACCGACTGGAGCTCGATCCTCGAGACCACGCAGGCATCGTCGGCGCAGACCGTCAGCTACACGATCACCGGCGGGCTGTCCGCCGGCCCGGTGCACGTGTGGACCACGAACGTCAACTCGAGCGACCCCGCCACCTGGTTCGTGCACTCGCAGGACATCACCCCGGTCAACGGCAGCTTCTCCCTGACGCTGCAGCCCGGTTACGTGTACTCGCTGACCACCACCACCGGGCAGGGCAAGGGCACCGCCACGTCCCCCGCCCAGGGGTCGCTTTCCCTGCCGTACTCCGACAACTTCGACGCCGACACGGCCGGCCAGCAGCCGCCGTACCTGTCTCAGCTGCAGGGCGCGTTCGAGGTCGAGCCGTGCGCGGGCGGCCGGTCCGGGCAGTGCGTACAGCAGCAGGCCCCGGTCCAGCCCATCGAATGGGACAGCAACGCCAGCCCCTTCACGATCGGCGGTGGCCTGGGCTGGACCAACTACACCGTGTCCGCGGACGCGCTGATCGAGCAGGCCGGCGCGGTCCAGCTCATCGGCCGGGCCGGCTCCGCGGTCGGCTACTACCCGCCCGCGGCCAACGAGTACTACCTGCAGCTGTCCAACACCGGCGCCTGGTCGCTCGACCGCGACAGCACGAGCGGCTCGCCGGTCACGCTGGCCAGCGGCACCGTGTCCGCGCCGGGCACCGGCACCTGGCAGCACCTGGCGCTGACCTTCAACGGCGCCTCGATCAGCGCGGCGATCAACGGCACCACCGTGACGACCGTCACCGACTCCACGTATGCCTCGGGCTACGTCGGCTTCGGCACATCCGGATACCAGACCGACCAGTTCGACAACCTGTCGGTCACCCCGGT
>CAVXAB010000022.1:0-267397 GCA_963759545.1 uncultured Actinomycetota bacterium | reverse complement strand
CTTGGAAGGGCACCGTGATGAGGAGGTTCGCCATCACGGCGGTAGCCGCCGCCATTCTCCTGGCCGTCACGGGATGCCTGACACCACTGACGTCACAGCCACCGCAGCCGACGCCGCCTAAGCAACTCGCGCCGGTCCCCACCCCGGCAAGCCCGCTGGTCGGCGTGTACGAGCCGGGGTCGCCAGGCAGCTACTCCGGCGTCACGGGGTTCACCAGCGCGACCGGCGTCAAGCCGAAGATCGTCGTGTACTACTCGTCGTGGAACGATCCGTTCGCCACGTCATTCGCGGAGACGGCGTGGGAGCACGGCGCCTACGTGCTCGTACAGCTTGAGCCGAGCAACGTGTCCCTGACCTCCATCGCCGCGGGCAAGTCGGACTCTTACCTGCGCTCGTACGCGCAGGCCGTCGCCGCGTTCGGTTTTCCGGTGATCTTGTCCTTCGCGCACGAGATGAACGGCAACTGGTACTCCTGGGGCGACGGCCACACGGCGCCCGCGACGTACGTCGCCGCGTGGCGGCACATCGTCCAGGTGTTCCGTGCCGAGAAGGCGGCGAACGTCACCTGGCTGTGGGCGGTGAACTCGGTCGACGGGGCGTCAAGCGACCTGAGCCAGTGGTGGCCGGGTGCGTCGTACGTCAACTGGACGGGCATCGACGGCTACATCTTCCAGTCCACGGACACTTTCGGCTCGCTGTTCGGCTCGACCATCGCCGACATCCGCACGCTCAGCGACGCCCCGATGATGATCGCGGAGACCGCCGTGGGCACCACCTCGAACCGAAATAGCCAGATCAACGCGCTGTTCGCGGGGGTAAGAGCCAACAATCTCGCCGGAGTGGTCTGGCTCGACGAAGCCCAGGACTCCGGCCTGTACCACCAGGACTGGCGCCTCGAAGACGACCAGAGCGCGCTGAAGGCGTTCACCGTCGCGGTCGCGAACCTCGGCGGGTAAAGGGGGTCTTCATGCTCGAGGCTCTGGTCATCGCCGGGCTTATCGCCGCGCCGCTCGGCTCCGCCGCGCTCTTTCTGCCCGGCAGGCACCGCTACCGGCCGGGCCCGCTGGCCGCGATCTGGCGGGTCATCGTCGCCGTCTTCGGATCGGCGATGCTCGGCGCCGCCGGCGCGGGAGTGCTGGACCTGCTGCACGCGACCGAAGGCAACGTCGTACTCGGGGGAGCGGCCGTGACCGCGGCCGGCATCCTCTGGCTCCCGGTCACCAGGAACTGGTCGCCGCGCGCGCAGCTGTGCTGGGCGTCGTGCACCTACCTGTTCGTGGTCTACCTGGTGTACGAGATCGAGTGGACGTTCGCCACGCCTCGGCCCGGCCGCCGATCGGCGGCGTGCTGCTGTGGTCCCTTGAGGTGATCGCCGCGGCGATGTCCTGTGCCTACCTGTGGGAACTGTGCGACGCGCTCGGCACGGAGCACTGGCGCCGCCGCCGCCCGCCGCTTGACCCGCGCCACCGGGTACCCACCGAGGCGCTGCGGAAGGTGGACTCGGCCACGGACAACGCGCCGCCCCTCGTCAGCCTGCAGGTCCCCGCGCACAACGAGCCGCCTGCCATGGTCATCGAGACGCTCAGGGCGCTGCTGCGCCTCGACTACCCGCGCGTGCAGATCGTCGTCATCGACGACAACACCGACAGAGTCGCTGTGGCGGCCGGTCGAGTCCTGGTGCAGGCGGCACGGCGTCACGTTCAAGCACCTGGAGAACTGGCCGGGCTACAAGTCGGGCGCGCTGAACTACGCGCTGCAGCACCTCACCGACCCGGACGCCGAGATCATCGGCGTGGTCGACTCCGACTACCAGGTCGAGCGGCAGTGGCTGCGCGACTGCGTGCCGCTGTTCGCTGACCCGTGGATCGGGTTCGTGCAGGCGCCGCAGGACTACCGGGACTGGCAGGGCGCCCGCTACTACCGTCGGCTCTACTACTCCTACAAGTACTTCTTCGCCGTTTCGCAGCCCTCGAGGAACGAGCGCGACGGCGCGATCTTCGCCGGCACCATGGCCTCATCCGGCGAGTGGCCCTCGACGAGCTCGGCGGCTGGGACGAGTGGTGCATCACCGAAGACGCGGAGGTCTCGCTCCGGCTGCTCCGCGCCGGCTGGTCGGGCATGCACGTCGACGAGTCGGGCGGCTACGGCATCATGCCGCTGACGTTCGAGGCGCTCAAGGGCCAGCGGTACCGCTGGTGCTTCGGCGGCATCCAGATCCTGCGCATGCACTGGAAGTCCATGCTCCCCGGCGGGGGAGACCACGAAGAACCACCTGTCGGAGGGCCAGCGCTGGGCCTACCTGTCCGGCGCGCTGCAGTGGTACGGCGACTGCTCGGGCTGCTGTTCTTCATATTCCTGCTGGCCGGCGCCGTGAACCTGGCAACGGGCGGCGGGCAGCTCTTCCGCAAACTGACGATCTTCCTCGTCGCCGCCGTCCCCGTGCTGCTGCTCCTCGGCCTGGTCCGCGCGGTCGCGCTGCTTCGCCGCGGCACCGGCGCGACCTGGCGCGACGCGATGGGCGCGTTCTTCATCTGGCAGTCCACCTCGCTCGTGGTGGCCCGGGCGTCGGTCATCGCCCTGTTCGCGAAGCAGGCCGCGTTCCTGCGCACACCCAAGACCAGCGAGCGGACCAGCTGGTTTCACGCGCTGCGGGCCAACTGGGCAGAGACCATCCTCGCGCTCTGCGGCGTGGCCGGGATCGCCGGCGGGCTGACCAAGTGGAGCACGCTTGGCGGCCGCTGCTGGCCGGCCTGCTGTTCGTGCCGACGCTCGGCATGGCCGCCGCCCCGTTCAACAGCTGGGCCGCCCGTCGCGCCGCGCTCCCGCCTACCTGCGCCAGCGCCGCGACACCGAGTACCGGCGCGACCGCCATTCCTTCGCGGCGGGCGTCTCGACCGGCGGCGCCATCGTCGTCGGCCTGATCGCGGCGGCCGCGATCGCGCTGATGCTCACTGGCCGCCTCATCCACGCGCCGAGCCTCGTCCAGCCGATCCAGTCTCCGGCCACGACGGCGACCACCCCGGCGCAGACGCCGACGGCAACGCAAAGCAGCACGCCGACCACGACCCCGAGCAGCACGACGCCCACGCCAACGCCAAGCAGCACGCCGACGCCGACGCAAAGCAGCACGCCGACCGCGACCCCCGCCACCGCCACGCCCACGGCGACCTCGCCAACCACACCGCCCGCGACGTCTTTCAAACCACTGAAGCTACCGAGGCTGTGGACAGCACGGTCCGCAAGCCTGCTCGCGACCGGTGCCATCGTCGCCGTGGCCGGCGCGGGAGGGCTGAACGCAACCCCCGCGACCGCCGCTGCCAATGCGCAGGGAACGACCTCGGCCCACGTCTGGATCACGACCGCGAACGGGGCCGACAAGCTGAGCGATCTCGGCGCGGTCGACTTCTCCACGGCTCCGAGCACCGCCCCCACGGTGGTTGTCGACCCCACCCTGACTTACCAGACGATGCAGGGATTTGGCGGTGCCATCACCGATTCCTCAGCGTCGGTGCTCTACACCCTGCCCGCCGCCCAGCGTGCCCAGGTGATGGCGTCCCTCTTCAGCCCCGTGACCGGCGACGGGCTTGACTACCTGCGCCAGCCGATCGGCGGCTCGGACATGGTCGCCACGGCGCCCTATACCTACGACGATCTGGCCGCCGGTCAGACCGACTACAACATGCGGCACTTCAGCGTTGCCCACGACCAGGCGCAGATCCTGCCGCTGCTGCGCGAGGCCAAGGCTCTCAACCCGCGGCTGCAGGTCATCGCCTCGCCGTGGAGCCCGCCCGCGTGGATGAAGTCCTCCGGCAGCCTGATCGGCGGCCGGCTCATCGCCACCCCCCAGGTCTACCAGGCCTACGCCCTGTACCTGCTGAAGTTCATTGAGGCGTACCGGGCCAACGGAGTCAACGTCGACGCGATCACCGTGCAGAACGAGCCGCAGAACCGTACCCCCTCCGGTTATCCGGGGACCGACATGCCGTCGGCGCAGGAGGCCGCGGTCATCGAGGATCTCGGCCCGATGATCAAGGCCGCGCACCTGCGAACCGAAATCTTCGCCTATGACCACAACTGGCAGGAGCACCCCAACGACGTTGCCTCCACCCCGCCAGACGAGGTCGGCGACATCAATGACTACGCGCAGCAGGTCCTGGCCACCCCGGCGGCCAGGTGGATCTCCGGTGTCTCATTCCACTGCTACTACGGCGACCCCAGTGCGATGACGGCGTTCCACAACGAGTACCCGAAGCTGCAGATCTTCATGGACGAGTGCTCGGGTAGCCAGTCCGCGGATCCGACGAACACCTTCTCCGACACGCTCAAGTGGCATTCGAGAAACCTGGAGATCGGCTCTACCCGCAACTGGTCGAGCACCGTGATCAACTGGAACCTGGCCCTCGATCCCACCGGCGGCCCGCACGTTGGCGGATGCGGCACCTGCACCGGCATCCTCACCATCGGCCCTGGGGACACTGTCACGCCCGACGCCGAGTACTACGCGCTCGGGCAGCTGTCCCGTTTCGTCCAGCCGGGCGCCGTGCGCATCGCCAGCACCTCGTTCGGCACCACCGGATGGAACGGCGAGGTGATGGACGTCGCGTTCAGGAACCCGGATGGCTCGACCGTGCTGGTGGCGCACAACGAGAACGACAACGCGCAGGCATTCGCCGTCCAGGAAGGCGATCAGCGGTTTACCTACACCCTGCCCGGCGACTCGCTGGCCACCTTCGTCTGGCAGGGCAATCTCGCCGGCCCGCATCCACTCCGGCAGGTCGCTCCCTCAGGCTGGACCGCCACCGCAAGCCCTAGCGGGCCAGCCAACCCGTGCTGCACTGGCGACGTCGCGGCCAACGCCGTGGACGGCGACGCCAGCACCCGCTACTCAACGGGTGAGGGCCAGGCCCCCGGCCAGTACCTGCAGGTCGACTTCGGCACAACCATCCACGCCCGCCAGATTGTCTTCGACACCGGCGCGTCCACCGGCGACTACCCGCGCGGCTATGCCGTACAAACCAGCACCAACGGGACGGACTGGAACACCGTCGTGGCCCATGGACAGGGAAGCGGCCAGTTCACCACCGTCGACTTGCCGGGCAGCGCTATCCAATACGTTCGCCTGACCCTCACCACCGCGGACCCCAACGACTGGTGGAGCGTCGCCGACGTCCGTGCCTACGCTGCCGGGATCCGGTAGCTGACACCGAGCTCGGCATCAGAGCGCGATGCCGGGGCGCTGCGCCTTCACTTCTTCAAGCTGGCGGAGCGCCGCGATGACGCTCATGAAGTGGTCGCGGGTGATCTGCCCGGCCGCGACGGGGTCCCCCGCGATCACGGCCTCGATGATGTCGTAGTGCTCGTTGGCGCCTTTGACGAGGCGGCCGGGAAGCAGGCTCACGTGGAACTGGTACCGGACATCCTGGTACCTGAGCCGCTCCAGGATCCGGTTGGCGGTGCCCTGCCCGCCGATCTCGCGGATCTTGGCGTGCATCAGGTCGCTGATCCTGCTGTCGGCCAGCATGTCGCCGCGCCTGACGGCGTCCGCCATCTGGCGCACGAGCGCCCGCAGTTCCGCGTGATCGGCCTCCGTGGCCGCGGACGCCGCCTTGGCGGCGCACAGTCCCTCGATGACAGCGCGGACCTCGGTGATCTCGACCGCCTCGGCGGGCGTCACCGGGCGGACCGAGGCGCTGCGGTTGCGCGGACGCAGGATCAGCCCCTCGTTCTCCAGCTGGACCAGAGCCTCCCGGACGGCGCCCCTCGACGTGTCGTACGTCGCCGCGAGCTCGCTCTCCACGAGCCGCTGGTTGGGCCCGAACTCTCCGTGGTAGATGGCCATCCGCAGCTTGTCAAGCAAGCTCACGGTCTCTGGCAGGCCCTGCTCGATGTGATGGGGAGTGCGCACGGTAACCTCTCGCTCCGCTTCTCCATATACGATGCCAGACCAGCCGAGGCTTGTGCAGCACAGACAGTCAAACCTCTGCCAGGTGCGCAGGCGGCTGGAATAGCTTCGGCCGGCCGTCGCGTTCTTAACTCCGGTCGATGCGTCAGTGTCCCCCGGGCTCAAATTACTGCCTTCATGGAATACCGTCCGGCTGGAGCCATGTTGCGCCTTTCGCCGTGAGGCGACCTGCGCACCGGCCACGGCACGCCCTCGTGAGCACATGCTCCCGGGGGCGCTGTCATGTCCGGGTCCGGCCGCTCCGCTGGCCGTATCCGGCCAGCTTCACGCCGACGGCGGTGATCTGCGCGGGTGATAGCAGGCGCGGGGTACCCGCGGACGAAGCGCGCAGGTACACGTCGCACAGCCACTCCAGGTACACGCTCTTGTCGTGCGCGGTCACCAGGTCCGGGCCGACGGCGACCGCGCCGTGGTTGCCCATGAGGCAGGCGGTTCGATCTTGCAGCGCGTGTACCGCGTTGCGCGCTAGCTCGTCCGTGCCATAGGTGGCGTAGGGGGCCACGAGCACGGGGCCGCCGAACATCGCCACGTAGTAATGCACCGCCGGCACCTCATCCACCAGTGCGGACAGCGCGGTCGCGGCCGGCGAGTGCGTGTGCACCACCGCGCCCACCTCGGGCCTGGCCGTGTAGATCGCCAGGTGCAGTGGCAGTTCGCTGGTGGGCGCGAGCGGCGCCTCGACCGCGGTGCCGTCGAGCCGGTGCACGCCCACCAGTTCCGGGGTCAGCCCGGCGTAGCGCACGCCGCTCGGGGTGACCGCCACCAGGTCGCCCTCGCGGACGCTCACGTTGCCCGCCGTCCCCACCACCAGCCCGGCGCGGGACAGTTCCTGGCAGGTGGTCACGATCGCCTCGCGGGCGTCGGGGAGCAGCATTGCGGCCTCCGGGCGAGTGCTCTAATTTTTTGCCGTTCTGGCACGCTGACTCCTCACCGAGAGCGAAAAATTAGAGTACTCGGTGTAGCGTCGGCGACGTGGGCAGCGACGTACTTGACGACGTTATCGGCTGGCTGGACGGCCACATCATCGCGATTGACCAGACGGCCCTGCCGCACCGGCTCTCCGCCCTCCGCATCACCACGGTGGACGAGCTTGTCGACGCGATCGCCCGGCTGGTCGTGCGGGGCGCGCCGCTGCTCGGGGTGGCCGGCGCGCTTGGCGTGGCGCTCGCGGCCAGGCAGGCCGAGCGCGAGGGGTGGGACGCCGGCCGGCTGGACGCCGAGGTCAAGCGGATCGCCGACGCCCGCCCGACCGCGGTCAACCTGCGCCGCGAGGTACTCGCCGTCGCGGCCGTGCTCCCCGACGGCGCCGGCAGCGGTGGAGGCCGCCGCGCTCGCGGTCCGCGCCACCGCGATCGAGGTCAGCAAGCGGCTGAGCGTGCGGGGGGCCGCGCTCCTGCTCGAGGAGTGCGGCGCGGGCCCGCTGAAGGTGCACACGCACTGCAACACCGGCGCACTCGCCTGCCTGGGCTGGGGGAGCGCGCTCGGCGTCATCCGGGCCCTGCGGGACCGCGGTGCCCTCGCGCACGTCATCGCGGACGAGACCCGCCCGCTGCTGCAGGGATCGCGGCTCACCGCCTGGGAGCTCGACCAGCTCGGTATCGAGCATTACCTCGTGGTCGACGGCGCGGGGCCGTTCCTCATCAGCCAGGGGCAGGTCGACGCGGTCGTCGTCGGGGCCGACCGGGTGGCGGCCAACGGCGACGTGGCCAACAAGATCGGCACCTACTCCCTCGCCCTCGCCGCGCACCGGGCGGGAATCCCGTTCGTGGTAGCCGCCCCGGAGTCCACGGTCGACGAGGCGACCGCCAGCGGGGCGGACATTCCCCTGGAACTCCGGGCGGATGAGGAGGTCACGTCCTTCCAGGGCGTGCGGACCGCGCCCGCGGGCGCCCGCGCGCTGAACTACGCCTTCGACGTCACCCCGGCCGATCTGGTGACCGCGGTCGTCACCGAGGACCGCGTGATCCGGCCGCTGTAGCCAGTTCATCCCGAACGAGTGCGGCTTACTCTGATACCGCAACTGACCAGCGCCCCGCGGCTTACGGCCGGGGTTGGCCGTAAGGCGCGAGGCGCCGACCCTAAATCGGCGGGATAGCGGTGAGTGCCGCTCGGCTAGCTCGTGAAGTGCTCGAAGACGTGGCTGAAGTACCACGTTGGCTGGCTGACGCCGGAGCAGGTGCCCGCGCCCTTGGTGCCCGCACACCCGCCGTTGTCGCGCTGCAGCGCCCAGAACGAGATCAGCCCAAGCCCTTGGTGGCGCGCCCAGTTCAGGATCGTGACCGCGTTCGCCGTCGAGAAGGTCTCATCGGGACCGAAGTCGTCGATGCCGGGCATCTCGGTGATCCCGATCATGTGCCAGAGCTGACGGGCCGTCCCCGTCGGATACAGCGACTGCAACTGGCTGAACAGCCCGTTCGCGGCGCCCTCGGTGTCGGCCACCATGTCCTGCTGCGTGCCGAAGTAGTAGTCGAAGGTCAGCAGGTTCACGGTGGAGATCCTGGCGCCGTCGGCGACGGCATTCTGCAGGACCCCGTATTCGGCGGCCGGAAGGCCGGTCGGGAAGGTCGGCAGGGTGTAGGAGAACTGAATCTGCCTGTGGTGCGCCGCGGCCCACGCCTCCGTCAGCGCGATCGCCTCGTTGCGGCGGTTGATCCCGGCCGTGTTGGTGAGCGAGTCGGCTTCCACGTCCAGGTCGATGCGGGGCACGTTATAGGTGGTGATGAGGCTCTCGAACACCTTAGCGATGTCGGGAACGCTCGTGCAGCTGTCGGCGATGTCGGTAGTGGTGGTGTCGGCGGCATAGCCGCCGAACGACGGGATCACGTTGCCGCCGTGCGCCTGGATGGCCGCGATGTCGGCTCCGTAGCTCGACGGGGCGATCGGCTTGGTGGTGTCGCCATCCCAGTAGGCGGTGCAGGAGCCGGACGCCGCGGTCTGCAGGAACGCGAGCGAGAGGTACCTGGCGCCCGACTGCTGTGACAGTGCGGCGAGGTCGGTGCTGGTGTCGTACATCTCGTAATAGGGGGCGAAGACCGCCTGCGGCAGCGGCCTTGAGCTCGGGTAATGCGCGGCGCCTGCGCTGCCGGTTGCGGCGGCGGCGCCGGGTGCGGCGGCGCCGAGTGCCAGCAGCGCCGTGCCGCCGGCGGCCAGCGCGGCCAGGAGGGTTGCCTTTCGTCGTCTCACGCGTAGACCCCTTACTTGGTGCGAAGTGGGCGAGCAAGAGCCAGTCGGCCGGGTGACGCGCGGTCATGACGCCAACCGCGGACAGCGGCGAGGGGTAAACATAAATAGGAAAGTTTCCTATTTATTTCGGATAAGACGCTAACCCCTATGAATGCGGCCGTCAAGAGCGCGAGAGCCCGTTGCTTATCGGTGTGCGCGCGTCAATACTCGCCGTATGCGATTTGTCCCGCTTTCTGATCATCCGGGCGACATGCTGGTGGAGGCCCGCAGGGCACGCGAGGCCGCCGGAGGGATAGCGGGAGAGCGGTATCGCCGGGAGCTCGCCGCCCACGAGGCGCGGATCGCCGAGGCTCGCGAGCGCCAAGACAAGGCCGGGGCCGAGCGAGATCTCCTGTCCAGGCTGCGCTGGGGGCTGATCGCGTGGTGGCGGCGGCTGGCACGGCCGCCACGGCGACCCGCGGCCCTGGCCCCGTCACAGGGAGAGGAAGCCATCAAGGGCGGTATCAAGGGTGAGCAGGAGGTCGCCGACGTGCTCCGCGGCGCGCTCGGCGACGCGTGGACCCTCATCAAGGGGTACCGCAACAGGCGGGGCGAGATCGACTACCTGCTGCTCGGCCCCGGCGGGATGTTCGCGATCGAGGTCAAGTACGTCAACGGGACGTTCGCCGTCACCCGGGAGCGCTGGCGGTACGTCAGGTACGACAACTACGGCAACCAGGTCGGTGAGGGCCTGCTGCAGGACGCGCGCCGCAGGCCGCCGAACGTGCAGCTCGCGGAGCCGCTCGCGGCGCTTGAAGACTTCCTCGCCAGCCGCGGTCAGTCGGTGCGGATGCGCCCGGTGGTGCTGCTCAACCACCCGAAGGCCAGGGTCACCCTGTGCGCGCCGGACGTCGGAGCCGAGGTACTCACCTCGACCGCGCAGCTGCGCGATCTCGTCCGCGCCGCGCAGGTGCAGCTCGACGTGCGGAAACTGGCCGAGGTTGAGCGGCTTATCGTCCGCGACCACCACTTCCACGAAGAGCGCCGCCCCGGCGGCAAGCCGGCCAGGTAAAGCTGAAATTTAGGTTGCTGACAGGCGGCTGAGAGCGGTTCGGTTCCGGGGAGCCCGATTTGTATGGTTCCCGCCATGACAGTGACTCAGGCGATGCGGGGGACTGGAGAGAAGCCAAGCGCCCAGCTTGCCGTTTCGACCAAGGACCTCACCAAGCGCTTCGGTGACCGCACCGTCGTGGACCGGGTCGACCTCGCCATCCCGGCGGGCTCGGTCTGCGGCTTCGTGGGACCGAACGGTGCAGGCAAGACGACCACGATCAGGATGCTCCTTGGCCTGATCCGCCCCACGGCGGGCGGCGGGTCCATCCTCGGTGGCAGCCTCACGCAGCCCGCGACCTACCTGCGCAAGGTCGGCGCGCTCATCGAGGCGCCCGCGTTCTACCCGCAGCTGAGCGGGCAGGACAACCTCAGGGCGCTCGCTCGCCTCGGCCAGCTGAACCTCAAGACCGTGACCCCGGCCCTCGCCCGGGCCGGCCTGACGGACCGCGCCGGTGACAAGTACCGCTCGTACTCGCTCGGCATGAAGCAGCGCCTTGGCATCGCGGCGGCCCTGCTCCCCGACCCCGAGCTGCTGATACTCGACGAGCCGACGAACGGCCTCGACCCGGCGGGCATCGTCGAGATGCGGGGCCTGATCCGGTCGTTCGCCGACGACGGGATGACCGTCCTGGTGTCGAGCCACCTGATCAGCGAGATCGAGCAGATCTGCGACTACGTGGTCATGATCAGGGCCGGGCGGCTGGTCCACCAGGGCAGCGTCGCGGACCTAAGGGCGACACAGCAAAGGGACCTCCTCGCCGCTCCCGAGCATGACGCGGACCGCGAGCGGCTGGCGAAGATCCTCGAGGCCGCCGGCTGCACGGTGACCCTCCAGCCCGCCGAATCCGCCGTCCGCGTGGAGACGGCGGGCCTCAGCGCCGCCGACCTGAACCGGCTCGCCGCCCGCAACGGCATCACGCTCCGCCAGCTCGCCGAGCAGACCAGGAGCCTGGAGCGGGCGTTCTTCGCACTGACTGGAACCGACGACGCCGGACTGAGCCCCGGCCAGGAGATGGGAGCGATCAAGTGACCTGGGCAGCGTTCACCAGCGAATGGACGAAGCTGAAGCGCAGGACGCTGCTGCTTTCCACCTTCCTCGGCCTGGCCGTGGCGGCTTCCGCCTTCGTGATCCTGCTGTTCGCCAACGCGCACGCGCACGGCGACGGCGGCGGGCTGCCGACGCTGCCGCAGCTCGCGCGGCCGAACGGCCTGGTCGTCGGCGTCACCCGGGCCACCATGCTGCTCGGCATCGTCGCGTTCGGCATCGCCGCCGCCCAGACCGCGAGCGAGTACAGCCTCGGCACGCTGCGGCAGCTCCTGGTCAGGCAGCCGCGAAGGGTCGTGCTGCTCGTCGGCAAGATGCTCGCCGTGATCACGTTCATCCTGCTCGCGTTCCTGTTCGCGGCGGTCGTCGCGTTCGTGGTGGCGATTGTGATGGCGCACGCAAGGCACACCTCGACCAGCGCCTGGTTCACCGGCACCGGCCTCGGTGACCTCTTCCGCGCGCTTGGCGACATCGCGCTCGCGGTCGTCGGCTACAGCATCCTCGGGCTGGCCATCGGCCAGCTTCTCCGCTCGGCGGTCTTCTCGGTCATCGCCGGGCTCGCCTGGATAATCGCCATCGAGAACATCATTGGCCGCATTGTCCCCAGCACCACCAAGTGGCTGCCGGGCACGGCGCTGGAAACCGTCGCCTCCGGCGGTACCAGCGCGGGCCCGAGCTTTAGCCACGGCCTCGCCGTCGGCGTGGTCTACCTGGTGGTCGCGCTCGTCGCCGCGCTCGCCACCTTCGCCCGCGCCGACGTGACCGCGTGAACAATCAACGTCACGACACCTGAAGATCAAGCGGATTCCGAACGATTGCCTGCTCAGCCCCGCACCGTCCGCTACCTCTCCGCGCCTGGAATACTAGTGAGTAACAAATCCTGAGCGATGTAGCGCGCGTCCGCATCGCGCGCGCGGATCAGGGCAAGACTTCAGGGCGGGTCAAGGGCAGTGAGGAGCAGTCATGCGTCGTACCGTGTTCAACGAGGACCACGAGGCCTTTAGGGAAACCCTGCGGGACTTCATCCAGACCGAGGTCGTGCCGGTCTACCCGGAGTGGTACGAAGCTGGCGTCGTGCCGCGCGAGTTCTACTACAAGCTGGCCGGGCTCGGCCTGTTCGGTATCGAGGTGCCAGAGGAGTACGGCGGCGCGGGAATCAAGTCATTCAAGTACAACGCGATCGAGTCAGAGGAGCTCTCCCTGGCCGGGGTGAGCTTCGGCGGTTCCGGTGTCCATACCGCGCTGTGCCTGCCGTACCTGCTCAACCTCGCGACCGACGGGCAGAAGGAGCGCTGGCTTCCGCCGTTCATCGCGGGCGACATGATGTTCGCGATCGCGATGACCGAGCCGGGCACCGGCTCGGACCTGGCCGGCATGCGGACCACGGCCAAGCTGTCGGAAGACGGCAGCCACTACGTGCTCAACGGTGCGAAGACGTTCATCACCGGCGGCGTGCACGCCGACCGGGTGATCGTCTGCGCCCGCACGGCACCGCAGCGGGAGGACGACCGCCGCTACGGCATCTCCCTGCTCGTCGTTGACACGAAGCTCCCCGGCTACACCGTCGGCCGCAAGCTCGACAAGCTCGGCCTGCGCGTCTCCGACACCGCGGAGCTCGCATTCAACGACGTCAAGGTCCCGGCCGAGGACTTGCTCGGTACGGAGAACAAGGGCTTCTCCTACCTGGGCCAGAACCTCCCGCAGGAGCGGCTCGCCATCGCCTACGGCGCCTACGCACAGGCCGCCGCCGCGGTGGAGCTCGCCAAGCGGTACACCCAGGAGCGGAACGTCTTCGGCAAGGCCGTCGCCTCGTTCCAGAACACGAAGTTCGAGCTGGCCGCCTGCAAGGCCGAGGTGGACGCTGCCCAGGCGGTCGCTGACCGGGCGCTTGAGGCGCACGACGCGGGCGAGCTGACCCCAGCCGAGGCCGCGTCCGCCAAGCTGTTCTGCACCGAGGTGGCCAGCCGGGTGATCGACCGCTGCCTGCAACTGCACGGCGGCTACGGCTACATCAACGAGTACCCCATCGCCCGGCTGTACGCCGACAACCGGGTCAACCGCATCTACGGCGGCACGTCCGAGGTGATGAAGACCATCATCGCCAAGGACATGGGCCTGTAGCAGCGTGCGCGGCCGCGCGAAGACCGACTGGTGGCGTGTGCCTGGAGGCGCCAGATCCCCAGGCACGTGACGACTTTTACGCGGCCGCGCTCGGCTGGCCTGGCGGCCGAGTTCGCCGACTGTAGCGTGACAGTCACAAGCGTCTAACTTTTGCGGACTTTCGCGCAATTGCGCGTTATGGTCTTGCTCCGTGTATGACGGCCCCATCATCGACGCGCACACGCACCCGATGCTTGATCCAGAAAGCCAAATCGTCGCGGTGCCACACCCGCCCGAGGCCTACCGTGCGTTGGTCGATGGCTCCCAGGTCTGCCGAGCCGCCGCGCTCACGATCGCTCACGGCGGTGACCTGGAAAGGACCCGTACCCGCAACGATGCGGTGATCAAGCTCGCCAAGGACTCTGACCGCTTCTTCTACCCCGTCTGCTCGGTCCACCCGGCCGACGGCCTGGCCGCCCTCAGGGAGATCGACCGGGTGGCCGCCGCGGGTGCCGCCTGGCTCAAGCTGCACCCGAACACCCAGCTCTTCGACGTCGCCGATCCCGCCGTCACGAAGGTGGTTCGCAAGGCCGCCGACCTCGGCCTGCCCGTCCTGTTTGACGCCTACTCGCCGTGGGACGCCAACCAGCCGGGCAAGTTCGTCAACCTGGCGATAGCCGTGCCGGAGGCGAGGCTCATCCTCGCCCACGCGCACGGCCCAGGCTTCCCGCAGTTGCTCTTCTACGACGTCCTCGCCCGTTACCCGGAGTGGCGGCGGAACGTGTGGATCGATATCTCGGTGACCGCCACGATGCTGGCGGGCAGCCCGTTCGCCGAGCAACTCACCTGGGTGTTGCGCAAGGTGGGCGTCGACCGCGTCGTCTTCGGCAGCGACTACCCGGTCGACGAACCGCTGACCGCCATCCGCGCCGTCGCGGAACTCGGCTTCACCGATGAAGAGCTGGCTGCGATCCTGCACGACAACGCCGACGCGCTGCTCAACGACGAGCGGTAACGCCTCCCCGCAGTACCGTTTATTCGTGCAGACCTTCGATGACGTGGCCCGATTGGTGGCCGAGCTACCCGAGGTGACCGAGGGCGAGGAACGGCACCGCGGCCATCGCGCCTGGCAGGCGGGAAGGCGTTCGCGGCGGGCAAGTACGCCTTCTTCACCATCGCGCACTTCAACGGTTACAACGCCTACCTGGTCAAGTTGGACCAGGTCACGGCGCAAGACCTGAAGGAAGCGCTGGTCGACGGGTGGCTCGCGATGGCGCCGCCGCAGGTCGCTGAGGGCTTCCTGTCCGAATAGTGAGACAGATTTGCTCATCATTCAAGACAGTCTCTAGAGTGGCGGCATGCCTGAGGTCTACACGCACGGTCATCACGAGTCGGTCCTGCGCTCGCACAAGTGGCGCACCGCGGAAAACTCCGCCGCCTACCTGCTGCCGCACCTCGCCGAGGACGCGCAGGTCCTCGACGTCGGCTGCGGCCCTGGCACGATCACGGCGGGCCTCGCCGACCGCGTGCCGCGGGGACGCGTCACCGGCATCGACGCGGCGCAGGAGGTCATCGACCAGGCCAGCGCGGCGGCCGGCGGCAGGGAAAACCTCGACTTCGCGACCGGCGACGTCTACGCCCTTGACTACCAGGACGACAGCTTCGACGTCGTGCACGCCCACCAGGTACTCCAGCACCTGGGCGACCCGGTACGGGCGCTGCGCGAGATGCGGCGGGTCACCAGGCCGGGGGGCATCGTCGCGGTGCGCGACGGCGACTACGGCGGCATGACCTGGTACCCGGAACTCCCGGTCCTCGACGAGTGGCGGGCCTATTACATCGCGGTCGCCCGCGGCAACGGCGGCGAGCCGAACGGCGGGCGCCACCTGCACGCGTGGGCCAGGCAGGCGGGCTTCACGGACGTCACCTGCTCGTCCTCCAACTGGACCTACGCCACCGAGACGGACCGGTCCTGGTGGGGCAGCCTGTGGGCTGACCGCACGGTCAGGTCCGCATTCGCTACCGCCGCGCTAGCGGGCGGCTACGTCACCGCCGCGGACCTGGAGCGGATCGCTGACGGCTGGCGCGCCTGGGCCGCGGATCGGGACGGCTGGTTCCTCGTCCCGAACGGCGAAATCCTCTGCCGGGTGAGCTAACACGGCCTCATGACCACAGGGTCGGCCGGACCGGCAAGCCTCGTGGCACCATGGGCAAGCCCTGTGGCCCCAAGCTTGATCGACAGTGATTTCGCTTTTCATGTGGATTCCGCAGCTAATAAGTGCGGAATCCACATGATCATGGGCCGGCGCAGTCCCGCCGCGACAAACCGGACGGAACGGGCACGCCCGGCCCGGCGGCAGGGCGGGGAGCGCCCGGGCCCGGCGGCAGGCCGTTATCTGTTGGCCTGGTGGTGCTAGGCCAGGGACGAATTGACCTTGGGGGCCACGGGTCCGGCAGGCCGCACGCGTTGGGTGCCGGGCCAAAGGGGCGAGCGTCGCATTTGGCACGCGCGGCGCTAGGCAATGAGGGCGGCCCCGGCTTACCGTCGGGTCATGGGCAGATACGAGGACGCTTTCCGCAGGAGCCTCGACGACCCGGCCGGTTTCTGGGCCGAGGCCGCCACCGCGATCGACTGGTACACCAAGCCGGAGCGGATCCTTGACGACAGCAACCCGCCCTTCTTCCGCTGGTACCCGGGCGGCATGCTCAATACCTGCCACAACGCCGTCGACCGGCACGTGGACAACGGTCATGGCGACCAGCCCGCACTGATCTACGACTCGCCGGTCACCGGCACCAAGAGCGCGCTCACCTTCACCGAGCTGCGCGACGAGACCGCCAGGTTCGCCGGCGCGCTCGCCGCACTCGGCATTACCAAGGGCGACCGCGTCGTCATCTACATGCCGATGATCCCCGAGGCGGTCATCGCGATGCTCGCCTGCGCGCGGCTCGGCGCCGTGCACAGCGTGGTGTTCGGCGGCTTCGCCGCCCACGAGCTCGCGGTCAGGATCGACGACGCCAAGCCCAGGCTGATCGTCTCGGCGTCGTGCGGCATCGAGGTCGCGCGGGTCGTCCAGTACAAGCCGATCCTCGACGCGGCGGTCGACGAGGCGGCGCACAAGCCGGAGCACACGATCATCGTGCAGCGACCGCAGGCGACGGCGTCCATGCGCGAGACAGACCTGGACTGGCACGATCTCATGGGTGCGGCACCGGCGCCCGCCCCCTGTGTCCCTGTGGACGCCACCGACCCGCTGTACATCCTCTACACCTCCGGCACCACCGGGAAGCCCAAGGGCGTGGTCAGGGACAACGGCGGCCACGCGGTCGCGCTCACCTGGTCGATGCGCAACATCTACGACACGCACCAGGGTGAAGTGTTCTGGGCCGCCTCCGACATCGGCTGGGTGGTCGGCCACTCGTACATCGTCTACGCGCCGCTCCTGGCGGGCTGCACCACGATCCTCTACGAGGGCAAGCCGGTCGGCACCCCCGACGCCGGCGCCTACTGGCGCGTCATCGCCGAGCACAAGGTCAAGACGCTGTTCACCGCCCCGACGGGGTTCCGCGCGATCCGCAAGGAGGACCCAAGCGGCAGGCTCAAGGAGCGGCACGACCTCTCCGGCTTCAAGTACCTGTTCCTGGCGGGCGAGCGCCTCGACCCGGACACCTACCGCTGGGCCGGCGAGCTGCTTGACGTCCCGGTCATCGACCACTGGTGGCAGACGGAGACGGGCTGGGCGATCGTCGCCAACCCGGTTGGCCTTGACCGGAAGCCGACGAAGCCCGGCTCGCCGAGCCTGCCCGTCCCCGGCTATGACGTCCGGATCCTGGATGAGGACGGTAAGCGGGTCAAGCCGGGCGAAGCCGGGAACATCGCGATAAAGCTGCCGCTGCCGCCGTGCTGCCTGCCCACCCTGTGGCACAACGACGAGGGCTTCGTTAGGTCGTACCTGTCCAGGTACCCCGGCTATTACCTCACCGGCGACGGCGGCTTCACCGACGAGGACGGCTACCTGTACGTCATGGGCCGCATCGATGACGTGATCAACGTGGCGGGCCACCGGCTGTCCACCGGCGAGATGGAAGAGATCCTGGCCAGCCACCCGGCGGTGGCCGAGTGCGCGGTGTTCGGCGTCAACGACGCGATCAAGGGCGAGGTCCCGCGCGGCCTGGTGGTGCTCAAGGCGGGGGTCGCCGCGCAACAGGCACAGCTGGCGGCGGAACTCGCCCAGATGATCCGCGACCGCATCGGCCCCATCGCCACGCTCGGCAGGCTCGACATCGTGCCGGCCCTCCCCAAGACCCGTTCGGGGAAGATCCTGCGGAGGACCATGCGCGGCCTCGCGAACGGCAAGGACGAGCCGGTCCCGTCCACCATCGATGACTTGTCCGTCCTCGACAACCTGCGGTCCCTCCTGCGCGGTGCTGACGGCTGACCCGGCTCTTCCCGCGGCAAGGAAGGCGCCCGCCAAGGGAGAACAGTTACGCGTCCGGCTCTTCTTGCCGCTGCTCCCTGGCCGCCCGCTGTAGCAAGTTGGCGAGCTGCTGAGCAAGCCGCATTCGTTCTGAGGACACTTCTGAGAGCCGCGCCGACAGCTCGTCACGCTGGCGGACAACCTCAGCCAGCTGCTGCTCAAGCTCGATGATCCGCCGGATGGCGGACAGCGTCATGCCCTCGTCCGCCATCGAGGCCACCTGCTGGATGATGCGGATCTCCACGCGGGTGTAGCGGCGCTGGCGGCCCGCGGAGCGCTGCGGCGAGACAACGCGAAGCTCGTCGATGCGGCGCAGGAACGCCTGCTTGAGCGAGAGCATCTCCGCGACCTGCCCCACGGTGTAAAGCGGGGCATTCTCATCGTCGAAGAGTTCCACGTGTCTCACCTCCCAGCGGAAATGGTAAGCGGCCAGCGGTGCCTTCGCCCCGCTGGCCGCCTGTTCGCTGTACCGGCCGCTGATTAGCCGGCCAGCTCCTTGGCCTCGCTCGGGGCGCCCACCGTGATCTTGCGCGGCTTGGCCTCCTCGCGGACCGGGATGCGGATCTCCAGCACGCCGTCGTGGTGGCTGGCCTCGATCGCCTCGGCGTCCAGGTTGTCGGAAAGACGGACGCGCCGGGTGAAGCTGCCGAACAGCCGCTCACGGACGACCGGGTTCTCCCCCTCGGTCTTGGCCTCCTCGCGCGTCGCGCTGACGGTGAGGACGCCCTTGTCGACGGTCACGTCGATCTTGTCCTGGTCCACGCCTGGCACGTCGAAGCGGAGAACCACCTCGCCGTCGCGGCGAACGGTGTCCATCGGCAGGGCCGGCGCGTAGCTGGAGCCCCCGTGGTTGACAGCACCGCCGAACGCGCGCCGGACGATCCGGTCGAAGTCACGACTGATCGGGTCGAGAGTCGTCAGGTACATCGCTACCTCCTGAGAGGGCTGCCACCCGGTGTGGTCTCGCCCTTCACTCGTAGGAAACTTACGACTCAAGTTGTATATTCCTTGACTGACTCGTGTCAAATAAGTTGCGAGCTGGCCTACCGGGCGCCGGTGGCGACTACCCTCAAGGCATGGCAATTCGCGACATCCGGCTGTTTGGCGACCCGATCCTGCGCACCGCCGCCGACCCGGTCACCGACTACGACAAGCAGCTGCGCTCCCTGGTCAAAGACCTGACCCAGACGCTCGATGACGCACAGGGCGCCGGGCTCGCCGCACCGCAGATCGGCGTCGGCCTGCGAGTGTTCGCCTACGCGGTGGGCAGCGAGCGCGGCTACCTCGTCAACCCGGTACTTGAGTTCCCCGACGAGGAGGAGCAGGACGGTGAGGAGGGGTGCCTGTCCTTCCCCGGCATCTACTACGACGTGAAGCGGCGGCTGAACACGGTGGCCAGGGGCTTCACCGACCGGGGCGACCCGATCCAGGTCGTGGGCACGGAGGTCCTGGCGCGGTGCCTGCAGCACGAGACCGACCACCTGGACGGCGTGCTGTTCATCGACCGAATGGACGTGGCGACGAGAAAGCTGGCTATGAGGGAAATCAGAGCGGCGAATTGGGACGGTCCAGTGAAGATCACCCCGCACCGGATGACTGACCGCATATTCTGACATCTAGCGCGGGCGACCGTGCTCCCGCATAGATTGCGCCGGAAGCTGCAGGTAACTGGGCCGAAGTGTGGGTATTGGCTCGTAACGATTCCTTCAACCGAGGTGGGTAGCTTCCCTGCGGGACTGAGCTACGCGGGAGGTATGCAGCATGTCACGACGGGTGCCCCGTGGCGGACCAGGTCCTGAGTGGCCTAACGAGCCCGATGACGGGCAGGCCTACGGCGACCAGGGCGCTCAGCACAACGGTTACGGACCCAACGGATCCAACGGGTACAACGGGCCCAACGCCTATAACGGCAACGGGCACGGCGCTCCTGGTCAGGATCAGCAGCAGCAGTACGGCCAGTACGGTCAGTACGGCGGACCTGGACGCGGCGGCCCCGCGGACTACGGTCAGCAGCAGCCCTACGGCGGTCAGCAGCAGCCTTACGGCGGCCAGAGCGGTAACGGCGGCCAGGGCGGTAACGGGCACGGAACGCAGCGCTACGGGCCGCAGGGCTACGGGCAGCAGGGCTACGGGGAGCAGGGCTACGGGCAGCAGGGCTACCAGCCCGGCCCCGCACCCGGCCCTGGCCAGGGCCAGGGCTACGCCAATCAGCCCACGCAGACGTTCAACTACCAGGGCCGCGGCGCCGCCCATCAGGGGAACGGCGACCCGCGCGGCGCCAACGGCTACGACGGGTACAACGGCGACTCCCGCGGTTACCAGGACGGGCGCGGGCAGGGGAACATGCGCCGGTACGAGGACCCGCAGCGGTACGGCGACGGCCAGCAATACGGCGACGAGCGCTACCAGGGGCCGGGGCAGGGGCCTGGTGGCCCGGCATTCCCTGGGGAGCCGTCACCGGACGCCGCCCCGCCGGCCAGCAAGGTGCGGTTGCGGCGCACGCGCCGGTTCTTCCGCCGCCGCACCGTCCGGATCGCCAGCGCGGTGATCGCGGTCTTCCTCGTGTTCGTGATGTTCTCCGCCGGGCAGGCGGCGTTCAAGAACAACGGGCAGGGCGTGTCGGCGAACCTCGCGGAATGGGCCAGGGACCACTACCTCGGCCCGGTCGTGACGTTCGGCGAGTGGCTGTCCTACAACCCGCCGCCCAAGGGCGGCAAGCCGTCGTTCTCGCTCGCCGTGCCGAGCGGCGAGGCGCTCACCCCGGCCAAGCCGGCGAAGGGCAAGGCCAAGAACGCGTTCGTGCCCGACATCCCGGCCACGCTGAAGTCCCTGGCCGGGTCGTCGATCGCCGGGGAAGGCCAGTGGCGCGTGGTGGAGAAGGTGAAGGGCGAGCCGGCGATCCTGACCACGTTCCTGCGCGACGCCACGTACACCTCCCAGGTCAACGGCATCGCGTCGATCGACCAGCGGCTGGTCAAGTTCTCGCTGCGCCCCGGCACGGAAGACCCCGGGACCAGCCAAGCTGGGGCGTGCCGTCCTACATCCCGGCCGGGCAAGCGCACGGGCCTGCTCGCCACGTTCAACGGCGGGTTCAAGCTGGACTCGGCGGGCGGCGGCTTCTACCTCAACGGCATCTACCACGGCTCGCTCGTCAAGGGCGCCGCGACGATCGTCTACTACAAGAACGGCACGATCAAGGTCGGCGAGTGGGGCAGGGACTTCACGATGAACTCCTCGATCGTGGGCGTCAGGCAGAACCTCAAGCTGCTCGTCGACCACGGCAAGATCTCGGCGAACCTCAACCAGGACATCGAGACCAACTTCGGCGCGACGCTCGGCGGCGGCTACTACGTGTGGCGCTCCGGCCTCGGCATCACCAAGGACGGCCGGATCGTCTACGTCTACGGCTCGGCGCTCAACGTGCAGGACCTGGCCGAGCTGCTGCAGCGGGCCGGCGCCGTCGAGGGCATGCAGATGGACATCAACCCCGCCTGGATGAAGTTCGACTACTACCAGGCCAAGGGCAACCCGGCCGACCCGACGCCGGTGCCGCTGCTGCCGACCCAGCAGCCCAGCCCCTACACCTACTACACCCCGTCCACCCGCGACTTCACCGCGGTCTACGCACGGTGACCATCAACAAGACGGCGGCCCCTGGAGAGGACACAGGGCCACAGGCCGCGGTGCCCGCCGCCGCGACTGCCCGCGTCTCGCCCGCGCGGTGGCTGCGCGCCGCCATCATGACGACGCGGCCGCGGCAGTGGCCGAAGAACCTGCTGGTGTTCGCGGCGCCGCTGGCCGGCGCCTCGCTTGGCCGCAACGACGGCATCGGCTACGCGCTGGTCGCCATGTTCGCCTTCGGCTGCGCGTCGGCCGCGGTCTACTTCGTCAACGACGTCGCCGACGTCGAGCGGGACCGGCGGCACCCGGTGAAGCGAAACCGGCCGATCGCCTCTGGCGCGCTGCCGGAGCAGCACGCGGTCGTGCTCGCCGTCCTCGCGGCGCTGTTCGCGGTCGGCGCGGGCGTGGTGATCCGCGAGCCGCTGCTCGTCGTCACGGCGTCGGCGTACCTGTGCTCGTCGTTCCTTTACTCGTTCAAGCTCAAGCACGTCCCGGTCGTCGAGATGCTGATCGTGGCGTCCGGGTTCGTGCTGCGGGTGCTTGGCGGCGCGGCCGCGACCCACGTGAAGCCGTCGGTCTGGTTCCTGCTGGTGTGCAGCCTCGGCGCGCTCGGCGTGACGGTGGCCAAGCGGTACACCGAGCTGACCAGCCTGGGCGCGGACGCGGTGAAGCACCGCCCGGTGATGCGCTGGTACCGGCCGTACATGCTGCGCATCGCGCAGGTGACCATCGGGGTCGGCATGCTCGCGACCTACCTGATGTGGGCGCTCAGCGAGGGACACGCCGCCCGGCCGTGGCACCTGGCGTCCGCGCTGCCGCTCGCCGCCGCGCTCGTCCGGTTCGGCGTGCTCACCGCGCGCCGCACCGTGCGCCCGGTGGAAGACCTGATCACGCGGGACGTGGTCATGCTGTGCTGCGAGGTGGCATGGCTGGCCCTGTTCTGCGTCGGCCTCTACGTGGAGTAAGGGAAAAAGAAAATGAGCATCCCGAACGTAAGCGGCCGGCTTCTCCCGCGTCCTATTGCTTGGCGGGACGAGCGAGATCGGCCTCGCGATCCTGTCGTCGCTCCACCTGGACCCCGGCGCGGAGGTCATCCTGGCCGGCCGGGACCCGCAGCGGCTTGAGGCGGCGGGGAAGTCGCTGGGCCGCGGCCGGGTTGACGCCCCCTCGTACCCCCCGATAACGGTCGTCCAGTACGACGCGACGGAGACCGGGGCCCACCAGGCGTTCGCGGAGGAGATCTGCGCCGGCGGGGTGCCGGACCTGGTCATCGCCGCGACCGGCATCCTGATCCCGCAGGAGCAGGCCGAGCGGGACGTGCGGCTGGCCGCGACGATGATCGAGACCAATTTGACCGGCCACGTCACCGCGCTGCTCGCGTTCGGCGAGGCGATGCGCCGCCGGGGCAGCGGCACGATCGTGGTCCTTTCGTCGGTCGCGGCGATCCGGCCGCGCAAGTTCAACTCGGTTTACGGTGCGACGAAGGCCGGCCTCGACGCGTTCGCGCGCGGCTACGCCGATTCCCTGCACGGCTCCGGCGTCCGGCTGCTGCTCGTCCGGCCGGGGTTCGTGACCGGCCGGATGACCCAGGGAATGAAGCCCGCTCCGCTCGCGACGACACCGGAGCGCGTCGGCGCCGCGGTCGCGAGCGCGCTCAGTGACCAGGGCCGGGGTGGCGGCAAGGCCGTGGTGTGGGTGCCCGCCCCGCTGGTCGGCCTGGCGACGGTGATGAAGCTGATCCCGCGCCCGGTCTGGCGCAAGCTGGAGAGCTAGCGCTGGCTATTTCGCGGTAATCCGCGTGCCGTCCTCGCCGCCCTCGCAGATGGACTTCATCACGCCGACGGCGGCGACGTCGAAGACGTGCATAGTGAGCGCCTGCTCGTTGGCGAGCACGAAGGCGCTGGTGTCCATGATCCGGATGTCGGCCGCGATGGCTTCCTCGTACGTCAGGGTGGTGAACCTGACCGCGTCCGGGTTGTGCTTGGGGTCGGAGTCGTACACGCCGTCCACCCCGTGCTTGGCGACGAGCAGCGCGTCGGCTTCCAGCTCAAGCGCCCGCTGCACGGCCGGGTAGTCGGTGGTCACGTAAGGCTGGCCGATGCCGCCCGCGAGGACGACGATGAAGCCACGATCCAGGTGATGCATTGCCCGGAGCTGGATGAACGGCTCGGCGATGCTGTTCATCGGCACCGCGGTCATCACCCGGATCTCCGCGTCGGTCCGCGCGGTGAGCGCGCCCCGCAGCATGAGCGCGTTCATCACCGTGCCGAGCATGCCGATGTTGTCCGCCTCCGCGCGGCTGATCCCCCACCCCTCGGCCATCCGGCCGCGGAAGTAGTTACCGCCGCCGACGACGACCGCGACCTGGACACCGAGGTTGTGCACGGACAGCACCTCGTCGGCGACCCGGGCGAGGCTCGCGGGATCGACACCGCTTCCGGCGGCCCCGGATAGGGCCTCGCCGCTGAGCTTGACCACCACTCTGCGATACCGCGGCAACGTCAGGCCACCTCCCGTCCAAGTTTTCTGCTGGCCACGGTATCAGTCCGCGCGGCCACCGCGCGCGTCGGCCGGTGGCCATGAACGCCACTGAGTAGCCGCGATGTGACGTGCCGCGATGCGCTAGGTGACTTGTGTACACCGCGGTCTCACGATTTCGCGTCGGCCCAGCTGCGGGCGATCGTGATGTCGGCGATGAAACGGACCCTGCCGCGCGGCGCCCAGCGCCCGGTGGCCTCGGTCAGGCAGGCGCCGATCAGCCCCGCCGCCCGCTCCGCCTGCTCGGCCGGAACGTGCACAAGGAGCTCGTCGTGCAGGCAGAGCACGATCCGGGCGGCGAGCGGCGCGGTCCTGGCGCGGACCGTGACTGCCCACATCTTGAACAGCTCGGCGGCCGCGCCCTGCACGACGGCGTTGCGCCCGTACCGGCCGCGCGCGGCCTGGCTTGCCGGGGGATCGGCGGAGCCGCCCGACATCCGGAGCAGCCGCCCGCCGTAGGTGCGCAGGCTCCGCCCGGCCCTGGCGGAGTGGTCGGCGGCGTCGAGGTAGCCCATCGCGACGGGGTAGGCGGCCCGCATTCGCCGGCCTGCGACGCCGCCGTGGCCGGTGGTCTGGCCGTACATCGCCGCGATCATCGCGACCTTGGCGGTCGGCCGGTCGACGCCGAGCTCGGCCGCCACCGGCAGGTACATGTCGTCGGCGGCGGTGGCCGCGGCGAGCGCGGCGTCACCGGAGACGGCGGCGAGCACCCGTGGCTCGATCTGCCCCAGGTCGGCCCGGACGAACAGGTGCCCGTCCTCGGCGAGCACCGCCCCGCGGAGCACGGCTGGCATGTTGTGCAGCCCGCTGGACGCGGTCATCCGCCCCGCGGCACCGTCAGACCCGGTCCACGCGCCGCGCAGCCGCCCGTCTTGCCCGAGATTCTCATCCAGCCAGGCATACCCGTAGGTGGTGGCGATCCGCTCCGCCTTACGCCAGTCAAGGAGCGCGCGCGACCAGCGGCGAGCGGTTCCTGAACTCTTCGAGCCGCGACGCGCGGGTGTCTGGCACGTCGATCCCCGCCGCCGCGAGAAGCGACTTCACCTGCGCGGGGCTGCGCAGGTCGGCGGCGGTCCCGTCGGGCGCGTGCCGCAGCACCTGCGCGTCCCGCGCCGCCCGGATGGCAAAGGCGTCGGCCGCCCCGCGCGGCCGCGGTCCGATGATCTCGGTGAGCAGGCCTTCGACCGCGGCCCTGTCCACCGGAAGCCCGTCCGCGGACAACTCCGCGCACAGCAGCTCCGCGGTGGATTCCGCGCGAGCGGTACCGATTCTGCCCCCGTCCCCCTGCCCCTCCAGGCTGGCAAGTTGCAGCCGGGCGGCCGCAAGCGCCGCGGCTGCCCCGAGCACCGGCGCCTCGGCCGAATCTTCCGCCGCGCTAAACAGGTCAGGCTCGCCCGTGCCCGCGGGTATCTCGTCGGGCTTTTGCCCGTGCAGGCAAGCCCACACGTACCCGGCCTCCGCCCGCCACCCGCCAAAGAGCAGCCGGTGCACCGCGGCGACATCCCAACAGGTAGCAAGCCGAACCCCGCCAGCCACCAGCCCCCGCGCGTCCTGCTGCGACCAGACCACCCACCGGGGCCGGATCTTCTCATCGGCCACCCCGACATCCGCGACCGATGCTTCCCACTCGCCTCCGTCAACCGCAACGCTAACCACCCCGTCGCTCCCCATGACAAGCCCGACGAGGTCCCCCTGCTTAACCCCACCCTCCGCAAGCACGGTCACGAGGTCGTCCACCCGTCAATTATCGCCCACCAGTTCGACCCAAGTCCAACACGGGAAGACGGCCGAAGGCCGGCGAACACGGGTGAGCGGCGAAGCCGCATGCGGGGGGTGTGGGGGGTCGTCCCCCCACGGCAAACACAATGCGGGAAGACGGCCGAGGGCCGGCGAACACGGGTGAGCGGACGCCTGGCCCGGTTAGGACGGGGGAATTGCCGGACCAGGCGCCGCAGCGCCCGGACGGCCGGGGAAACCAGCCGGGCGCAGCCAGGCGGTTGGAGCGGGAACTCACCGCCTGGCGGCCTGCCGCGGGGAGTGCCGCCCCGCGAAATCGTTTGCTGTCCGTGGCCGTTACGAGCACGCCATCAGTTACCGAATGGTACCCCCGTCACGGCGAAGCGGCTTGCCCCCAGCGTAGCGTGCGGTAACCATCGTGGCACATACCTTGCCGCCGGTAATGGCTGCTTGGTGCTGTCGGCGAGATGCGCGAGGACCTCTTCGTGCAGGTGGCCGTTGGTGCACACGACGCTGCCGCCATCGGGGGTAGCGACACCGGAAAGGCTGGTGAACCGGCCGCCCGCCTCCTCCACGATTACCTGAAGCGCCGCCAGGTCCCACAGTGACACCTCGGGTTCCGCCGACACGTCTACCGCGCCCTCGGCCACCAGCATGTGCGACCAGAAGTCGCCGAACCCCCTGGTTCGCCAGACCGCCTGGCTCAGCGACAGGAAACCGTCGAGCCTGCCCGTCTCCGCCCAGCCGCCGACGCCTGAGTAGGAAAACGAGGCGTCGGACAGCTTGGTGACCTGCGAGACCTGGCACCGCGAGGCCTTGGTCAGCGACCGGCCGGTCCACGCGCCGCCGCCTACCCCGGCCCACCAGCGGCGCCCGAGCGCGGGGGCGGTGACCACGCCGACAACCACGTCGTCCCCGTCCATCAGCCCGATGAGGGTGGCCCACACGGGGACGCCGCGCACGTAGTTCTTCGTGGCGTCGATCGGATCGAGCACCCAGCGCCGCGGGCCCCTACCCGTCTGGCCCGATTCCTCGCCGAGCACGGCATCGCGTGGCCGCGACCTGCGCAGGATATTGCGGAGGGAGTCCTCCGTGGCCCGATCGGCGTCGGACACGGGGGTGAGGTCAGGCTTGGTCTCGACCCTCAGGTCAAGCGCACGGAACCGCTTCGTCGTGATGTCATCGGCGGCGTCAGCGAGGACATGCGCGAACCGAAGGTCGTCGTCATAGCTTCCCACTTGCGAAACGGTACAGGCAGCGCTATCCCACTGGCGAGTGGACAATCCGTTACGACCGTGTTCCGGTGGCAGGCCGGGGCATAATCACCCTGATGGATCTCAACCGTGACCTCCTGCCTAGGCAGCTCCGCCCGTTTGTGCGCGACGGCCGGATCTCGGCCATCCCGGCCAAGCGCGCGGCCCGGCTGCTCCTGCTCGATCAGGTCGCGCAGGCCTTCGAGCCCGGTCGCCGCTACCAGGAACTCGCCGTCAACGAGATCCTCAAGGCCCTCTACGACGACCACGCTGCGCTGCGCCGTTACCTGGTCGACGAGGACCTGCTCTCCCGCACCCCCGACGGCACCTACTGGCGCTCCGGCGGCACGGTCCCGGTCGAGACCTGACCCGCTCAGTTTTCTCGGAATTTCTGCACCTACGAGCCAATGCCGTTAACTTAAGCGGCCCGCTCGCGGTGCAGGTGCCGCCTGCGGTGCAGCCGGGCCGCCGCGCCCTGTTCGGCCCGGCATCACCGCGGCGTTGCCCGTGATTGACAACCGAACCTCACCGCGCATGAGCCAGTGCCGTTGACTCCAGTGGCGAGTGGGAGTGGGAGTGGCGACCGTGGGGACGGTGCGCGGGACGTTGCGCGGGCCGGGACGCGGGCCGCTGGCAGGGCGGCGCGTGATCGAAAGGATTTTTCATGATCATGTGGATTCCGCAGCTTATTAGCTGCTAAATTCACATGATCATGGTCCGGGGCGCCGTGCCGAGGCATTGGATCACGGGTCGAGCCCGTCGGCGTCGTATCCGCTGTGCCAAGGCGTCGGCGGCGGGCTCAGTCGGCGGACTCGCGGCTGCGGAGGAGGCGGCGGAGAGATTCCAGGCGGGCGGTCGCGCCGTGCGCTGCCGCCCATTCGTCGAGGGCGCAGCCGGGTGACAGGTGGTCACAGCCAGGCGGGCAGGCCGCCGTTCCCTCGACCAGGTCGCCAAAGGCCTCGACGACCCGGTCCGCCGTCACGTGGCCAAGTCCGAAGCCGCGCACTCCTGGGGTGTCGATCAGCCAGCCGGAATCTTCCGGCAGGCGCAGCGCGATCGCGGACGACGAGGTGTGCCGCCCCTTGCCTGTCACGGCGTTGACCCGGCCGACCGCGCGGCCCGCGTCTGGCACCAGCTCGTTGACCAGCGATGACTTTCCTACTCCGGACTGGCCGATCAGCACGCTGATCCGGCCGTCGACCGCCTTGCGCAGCCGGGTCAGCGTCTGCGCGGGCAGCGGCTGCCTCGTGGTCAGCATCGGGATCGCGAGCGGCCGGTAGAACGCCCGGATCTTCCTTGGCGGTGCGAGGTCGGACTTGGTCAGCACGAGCAGCGGGTCGAGGCCCGCGTCGTAGGCCGCGACCAGGCACCGGTCGATGAAGCGGGTCCTTGGTTCCGGGTCGGCGAGCGCGCTGACGATGACCATCTGGTCCGCGTTTGCCACGACGACCCGCTCCAGTGGGTCGGTGTCGTCGGGGGAGCGGCGCAGGACGCTGGTCCGCTCCTCGACCCTGACGATCCTGGCAAGCGTTCCTGTCGCACCGGACACGTCGCCCGCCAGGGCGACACGGTCGCCGACGACGACCGAGCCGCGGCCGAGTTCACGGGCCTTCATGGCGGTGACAAGCCGCCCGTCACCCGAGCCTGCGTAGCGGTCTGAGCCGTCAGGATCCTCAAGCACGCAGCCGTAGCGCCCCCGGTCGACGCTGGCGACGAACGCCTCGGGCGCGGACTCGTGCGCCGGGCGCCGCCGGGTGCGCGGCTTAGAGCCGCGGCCCGCGCGGACCCGGACGTCGTCCTCGTCTCGGTAGGACGACCGCTGCCTCAGGAGTCATCCCCCCGGACTAGGCCCTCCCAGAGGGCGGTGAAGTCGGGGAAGGTCTTGCCGACCGTGGCCACGTTCAGCACCTCGATGCCTGGCACGCCGAGGCCGAGCACGGCGCCCGCCATCACCATCCGGTGGTCGTCGTAGCTCTCGAACGCGTGCCCGGCGGCTGCCCGGAGCGGCCGTGGCCGGACAGAAAGCCCGTCAGGCCGCTCGGTCACGTCGCCGCCAAGCGCGTTGATCTCCTTGGCGATCGCGGCCAGCCGGTCGGTTTCCTGCGCGCGGGTGTGCCCCACGCCGGTGAACGTAGACGGGCCTGACGCGAGCGCCGCGACCGAGGTGAGCGGCAGGCACAGCTCCGGGATGTCACGCAGGTCGGCCGCGATCCCGTTGATCACCCCCGACCCGGTGACGGTGAGGCCGGAATCGTCGTGCGAGACAGAGCCGCCCAGCTGAGTGATCACGTCCAGGATCGCGTCCGCCGCCTGCAGCGAGACCGAGGGCCAGTCGCGGATCGTCACCGAGCCGCCGGTGACAAGCGCGGCCGCGAGGAACGGCCCGGCGTTGGACAGGTCGGGCTCGACGGAGAAGTCACCGAGGTTCAGCCGCCCGGGCCTGACAACCCAGTGGTCAGGCCGTTCGCCCGCACCGACCTCGACGGACGCCCCGGCGTCACGGAGCATCCTGACGGTCATCTCGATGTGCGGCAGCGACGGGACGGGCGGGCCTGAGTGCTTCACCTCCACGCCCGCCGCGAAGCGCGGCGCGGCCAGCAGCAGTCCGGAGACCAGCTGCGAGGAACCGGAGGCGTCCAGCGTCACCGGCCCGCCAGGCACGCTCCCCGTGCCGTGCACGGTGAAGGGCAGCGCGCCGCGCCCGCCATCGTCGATTGACACGCCGAGCGCGCGCAGCGCGGACAGCAGCGCGCCGACCGGCCGCTCCCGCGCCCGGGGGTCACCGTCAAACGCGACGTCCGCCGGGGTCAGCGCCGCGACCGCGGGCAGGAACCGCATGACCGTCCCCGCGTTGCCCACGTCGAGGCTTACCGCCGCGCCTTGGCCCGGGCTTCCCTGGTGGACGCCGACATCCGTGCCATGCTCGTGGATGACGCAGCCGAGACCGCGCAGCGCCGCGATGGCCAGGGAGGTGTCCCTTGCCTTGAGCGCGCCGCGCAGCACCGACGGCGAGTCACTCAGGGCCGCGAGGATGAGCGCACGGTTAGTTATCGACTTCGAACCGGGCAGCCGCAGCGTGGCGCGCACCGGTCCATGCGCCGCGGGGGCGCGCCAGCGTCCGGAGTACATAACCTTGAGGGTATCGGCTGACGCGGGGAACCGATGAATCCTTTCATCGGCGATGAGCAGGTCTGAGATGGCTTCAGGCCATGGACAGGGTCAAAGGGTGCACGCCAGACCGGGCGGCGCGTTTGCCGGTGTCGTTTTGCGGTTAAGTAACGTCAATCCGGCGTGTACCGGGCCATAAGGGGAAGGGCGCATGTGCGGTCGGTTCGTCTCAGCCAGAAAGCGGCTTGAGCTCCTTGAGGAATTCGCCGCTACGCGTGACGCCGTGGGCGCCGACCGGGAACCGGATTACAACGTCGCGCCGACAAAGCGCATCTATACGGTCCTTGAGCACAAGGAAGATAGAGAGCTAAGGCTCGTCAAGTGGGGCCTGGTGCCAAGTTGGGCGAAGGACACTTCGGGCGGCGCCCGCATGATCAACGCGCGATCTGAGACGGTGGCGGTCAAGCCCGCGTTCCGCGCCGCGTTCGCGAAGCGCCGCTGCCTGATTCCCGCGGACGGCTACTACGAGTGGATCACGGAGGGGAAGGCGAAGAAGCCTTTCTACATCTACCGGACGGACGGCGGCATCCTCGCCTTCGCCGGGATTTACGAGCTGTGGCGGAACTCGCTGGTCCCTGAGGACCACGAGGACGCCTGGTACTGGTCAGGGTCGATCATCACGACGCAGGCCACCGATGAGATCGGCCGGATTCATGACCGGACGCCGATGGTCATCGCGCCGGAGAGCTGGGCGGACTGGCTCAACCCGGCCAACAACGACAAAGAGCTGATGCGCGAGGTCATGCGTCCCGCGACCTTCTCGGGGGCGGGCGGCCTGGCGTCGCACCCCGTCTCGACGTCCGTGAACTCCGTGCGGAACAACGGACCGTCCTTGATCGAACCCCTCGGTGACGTGGAGCCGCCAGGTTCGTCCCCTTCTTGACCTCCCTTCACCACTGAGGACCGCCGATGGAGATCAGCGTTGCCCGTAAGCGCCTAGAGGAAATGCGCGCCGACCTGGACCGGACGGTTTCGATACTGACGGGTGAACACCACCTTGTCAGGGGCGGTGGCGCGGAGCCGGGCGACGCTGGCGCGAACCTGACAGAGGCGGACAGGAATGCCGCGGCGATGGAGACGACCGTGGCGCAGCGCGCCGAGGTCATCGCGGCGCTCGCCAGGATCGACGACGGCAGCTACGGCCGCTGCGTCGACTGCGCGGGCCCGGTACCTGAGCCGCGACTCGAGGCGCGCCCCGCCACCGCCCGCTGCGTCCCCTGCCAGGCCAAACGCGACCGCCGAAGGCGGTTATGGGGGCGGCAGCCCCCATGCCACAGCAACCACAGGGCATTAACCTCAGCCGGCGCGCGGGGGCAGGCACTGCGGTCTTGGCAGTGCCTTCCAACACCAACCACAAGGCTTTAACCTCAGCCACCGCGCGGGGGGCGCCGCGGTTCTTGCGGCGTCCTCCCGCGGGGGGACATGGGGGGGCAAAGCCCCCCATGATCGGGGGGTGCAGGGGGGTCGTCCCCCCGCAGGTAACACAGCCCCCCCGGACTTAATACAGGCCGCGATCAGCTGCGCGCCTACCGAGTCATCGGAACGGGCGTGGAGCTCCGCGCTGACCAGCTCGCCGAAACTTGACGGGTCCCTGGCCAGCAGGTAGCCGACCGTCTGCGGCGAGAGCACGGTGCGCGGCCTGATCCAGCTCACCTCGAGGCCGCTGCCAGTGAACAGCTCACGGAGCTGCTCGGCACCGTAGCAGCGGGTGATGGTGCCGTCCGGCCAGGGGATGAGCACCACGTCGGCGTTTGGCACGTCGACCAGGTGCGGCCACCGGTGCTGCTCGGCGAGCAGCGACATGCCGAAGGTCAGCGAGTCCACGCAGGCCAGCAGCTGCCCGCCCGGCCTGAGCACGCGCGCGATCTCGGTGACAAGGTCTTCCGCGCCGAGCCGCAGCGAGAGCGTGCGCTCTTCGGCGATCACGCCGTCGGCGCAGCCGTCCGGGAGGAACTCAAGGCCCGTACCGTCGGCGGTCACGGTGGACAGCCGGCCGCTTGCCGCATAGGACGCCACGGGCGGCGGGACCGGCATCTCCGGGTCGAGGACGCGCAGCACGCTGTGCCCGGCGCGGGCGGCCACCTCCGCGGTCCGCGCGCCGGGGCCGGATATGTCGATGAGGAACCTTCTGTCGCCCGGCAGCCAGCTGGTGAGCTGAGCAAGGGCGACGGCCGCGTAAAAGCGTGGATAGCCGTCGGCGGGACCGCGGTCCCGCTTGGCCCCTGCGCTGGCATGTCCGTTACCCTCGTCCTTCAATCGGACATGCCCTCGGGGGGTACGGGGGGTCGCCCCCCCGGGGGATAGCGGCTGCACGGGGTTACTCCTGGCCGGGCGCCTCATCCGCTGCGCCCCACACTTGTTACCCTTCCCCGGTCCGGCGGTTCCATCCACAGAACTTTGACGCGAGCAGAAGCGGAACCGGAATTGAGCGGCGTGGTCCTGTGTTGAACGCGACATGGCTACAGCCTCAGCGACACTCGCCCCGCGACGCCGGCCCTCCTCCCGCCGGCAGGGGAAGGTATCCTCTTACGGTTACCGAGAGGGGGTGGGTCACGTGCCAGAGACGCCCGTGCCTGAGACACTTGCCGAGCGCGGTGAGCGCTTTGAGTCGGATGTCATGCCATACCTGGACCAGCTGTACTCGGCCGCCCTTCGGATGACGCGGAACCCGGCGGACGCTGAGGACCTTGTGCAGGAGACGTTCGCCAAGGCGTACGCGTCCTTCCACCAGTTCCAGCAGGGGACGAACCTGAAGGCCTGGCTCTTCAGGATCCTTACCAATACCTTCATCAACACCTACCGCAAGCGGCAGCGTGAACCGCAGAGGTCGGGCGCCGACGAGGTCGAGGACTGGCAGCTCGCCCGCGCGGCGTCGCACAGTTCCGGCGGGCTCAAGTCGGCCGAGGCCGAGGCACTGGAAAGACTGCCCGATTCCGACATCAAGACGGCGCTGCAGTCGCTGCCTGAAGAGTTCAGGATCGCGGTCTACCTCGCCGACGTGGAGGGGTTCGCATATAAGGAAATCGCCGACATTATGGGGACTCCGATAGGTACCGTGATGTCGCGGCTCCACCGCGGCCGCCGCCAGCTTCGGGAGCTGCTCCAGGACTACGCCGCCGAGCAGGGCCTGGTCCGGGCGAATGCCGAGGAGGGTGGGCAATGAGCTGCGGAAAGCCCCATGAGACGCCGTGTAACGAGGTACTCGACCTGGTGTACTGGTATCTCGATGGCGAGGTATCGGAAGACGACTGCGATCACATCCGGCAGCACCTCGACGAGTGCGGGCCCTGTCTGCGCGAGTACGGCCTTGAGGAAGCGGTGAAACGCCTCGTCGCCAAGCACTGCGGGTGTGACCCAGTGCCGAGCGAGCTGCGCAGCAAGGTCCTGGTGCGTATCAAGCAGGTCCAGGCCGAGATCGAAGTAACTGAATAACCCCCACGGACGTAACGGCCGCTTACCGGTCGCCGGTGATCAGGTTTTAGGTCTGCGCTAATCAGCGTGGCCACGTTATCCTGACATCGGCGGTACAGCGTAGGCGGTCGTTGGCATTTGCGCGCGAGGGAGGACTGTCCCAATGAGGACATCCGGGGTCTCCTGGGGGTAGCGACGGCGATAGGTGCGATTCGGGTCGACGGCGGGTGGCTACGAGGGGGGAGCGTGGATAAGCTCTCGCGCATCGCGTGGCTGTATATCGGCGCGGTTATCGCCGCCGCCGTTATCGTGGTCGCCAAGGGGCCGTATGCCGGGCTCAACTGGAGCCAGATCGGGGTGCTCGGCCTGCTCCTGGTCGCCTGTGAGTCCTCCGCCACGTTGCTGAACGCGCGCGGACTGGCGTGGTCCGCCAACACCATGGCGTCGCTCGCCGCGGTGGTGCTGTGCGGCCCGGTCGGCGCGGTGCTCGTCAGCTGCGGCACGCTGCTAGGCATCCGGCGCGGGCCGTCCGTCGTCCAGCGGCTGTTCAACACCGGCATGTACGCGCTCAGCGCCTATCTCGCCGGCCGTGCCTTCATCGCGTTCGGCGGGCACGTGGGCACGCCTGGGCAGAGTTCCTTCCCCGGCCTCATCGGGCCGTTCGCCGCGGCGGCCGTCGTGCACGTGGCCGTCAACTTCATGCTCCTGCACGGTGTCTTCTGGCTGACCAAGGACCCGGGCGGCGCGTCGGCGCGGGTGGGGCTCGACTCCAAGCTGTGGCTGACCGACCTCGGGTACGGCGCGTTCGGCGTGCTGATCGCGGCGCTCTGGTCGGTGCTCGGGCCGTTCACCCCGGTCCTCGTGCTGATCCCCGTGTTCGTGGCCCGCTGGGCGGTGGCGCAGTTCGCCGCGCAGCAGCGGGCCTACGAGGCGACGGTCAGCGCACTGTGCCAGGCCGTGGAGACGAAGGACTTCTACACCAGGGGGCACAGCGAGCGGGTGTCGCGCGGCGCGGTGATGATCGCCTCGGAGATCGGCATGCGCCCGGAGCGGGTGGGGGCGATCCGCTACGCGGGGATGCTGCACGACGTGGGCAAGCTCGGCGTGCCGACATCGGTGCTGCAGAAGCGCGGCTCGCTCACCGACGACGAGTACGCCGCCGTCCAGCTCCACCCGATGCGCGGGCTCGACATCGTCAGGGAGATCGGCTTCCTCGACGAGGCCCTCGCCGGGATCATGCACCACCACGAGCGGATCGACGGCAGGGGATACCCGATGGGGCTGGCGGGCGACGAGATACCCGAGTTCGCCCGGGTGCTCGGAGTCGCGGACGCCTTCGACGCGATGACCTCCGACCGCTCCTACCGGGGCGCACGGCCGATTCCCGAGGCGATCGCCGAGCTGCGCAAGTGGGCGGGCAAGCAGTTCGACCCCGCTTTCGTCGACGCGTTCGTAGCCGCGATCGAGCGGGACGGCTGGACGGCGCCAGAGCCAGTGCCAGCGGAAGAGCCGCTGCGGACGATCGAGAGCCTGTGACCGTGGCGGGCCGATGGTACGAGCCGCGCGGGCTGCCCAGGCACGGCCTGGACTCCGGCCAGTGGCCCCTGGTCGCGTTCGCGGGGCTGCTGATCATCTGGTCGGTCGCGCAGACGGCGGTGAGCGGCGTCCACGACGTGCACGCGGCGCTGGCGTTCGGCGCGCTGATCGCCTTCGGTGAGCTGCTCAGGCTGAACCTGCCTGGCGACAGGGAGGCGGCGCCCATCGCCACCGCGGGCGCCATGGCCTACGCGCTGGTGCTGCGGATCGGCGACGACCCGGCGCGGCCGACGGCGGCTCAGGTCATCGCCGTGACCGCGCTCGCCATGATCGTGGGCGCGCTGCCGCACCTGGCGGTCGGCCGGCCTGCCAGGCTCACCATGATGTCCGCGCGGCTGCTCGCGGTCGCCTGCGTGGCCGCCACGTTCCGCCCGCTCGCCAACGCCGGGCTGATCGGCGGCCGGTGGTGGTCGGAGCTGCCGGTCATGCTCGGGCTGATGGCCGTGGCGTGGTTCCTCGAATCGGTCGTGACGGCGCTCATCAGGACGGACGCGCTGCGCACCAGGTTCGGTGTGGCCCTTGGCGACGAGCTGCGCATCCAGTTCGCGATCGCCGCCGCGACCGGGGCTTCCGCGCTGCTCATCGCGTTCGCCGCCGAGGTCATGGGGCTCGCCGCGGTCGCGGTGTTCGCCGCGCCGCTGCTCGTCACGCAGGTGGCGCTGCGCCGGTACGCCGGGATCAGGGCCACGTACCTGCAGACAGTGCGGGCGCTCGCGCGGGTCACGGAGATCGGCGGGTACGTGGAGACCGGGCATTCGGCCCGGGTGAGCCGCCTGGCGGTGGCCATCGGCCGGGAGCTCGGCATGCCTGAGGCGGCGCTGCTTGAGCTTGAGTACGCCGCGCTGATGCACGACATCGGGCAGCTGTCGCTGCGCGACCCGGTTCCCGGCGGTGCGACCGTCCTCGTCGCTCGCGAGGAGCAGCGGCGCATCGCGGAATACGGCGCGGAGGTCATCCAGCAGGCTCGGGTGCTCGACTCGGTGGCCGACATCGTGCGGCGGCAGTCAGACCCGTGCCGTCCCATCGACCGCGCGCAGCCGCCGCCGCTTTCTAGCCGGATCATCCGTGCCGCCAACGCCTACGACGACCTGGTGGGCAGCTCGCCCGACCCCGCAAGGGCGGCAGAGGCGGTCGCGCGGCTCCGCTTGGACACCGCCGCCGAGTACGACCCAAGCGTGGTCGACGCCCTGAGCCGCCTGGTCATCCCGGCGGCCTGAGCTACACACCCGTCGTCGTGCGCGGATATTCGGCCGCGACGTCCGTGATCACATTGATCAGGTACGGGGTGGACGAATCGAAGGCGCGGCGCAGCGCCGAAGCAAGCTGCCCCGGCTTCGTTACGAGTTCGCCCGCGCCTCCCAGAGCGCTCACTACTTGGTCATAGCGGGTTTCTGGCCGCAAATCGGCGGCCACGTCGTAGCCGTAGACGGCCCGCATCGGGCCCTTCTCGAGGCCCCAGGCTGAGTTGTTGCCGATGATCATGACGACCGGCAGGTTGTGCCGCACCAACGTGTCTACGTCCATCAACGAAAGGCCCGCCGCGCCGTCGCCTAGCATCAGGACGACCTGGGAGCCTGGGTACGCTATCCGGGCGGCTATGGCGTAGCCGAGGCCGGTGCCCAGGCAGCCGTAGGGGCCCGGGTCGAGCCAGCGGCCGGGGAAGGCAGGCTCGACGACCCGGCCGGCGAAGGAGACGAAGTCGCCGCCGTCGCCGATGATGACCGCGTCGTCGTCGAGTTCGCGCAGCAGTTCGCCGTAGACGCGCATGGGGTGGATCGGGTCGGCCTCGCTCGCGAGCAACGGGGCGTCCGCGGCCGCCGCCGCGCGCGCCGTCCCCCGCAGCCGGGCCAGCCACTCCATGTCGCCCACGGGACGTGCGCCGCACGCGTCCGCGAGTGCCGTGAAGAACAGGGACAGGTCGCCGGACGCGGAGGCCGCCAGCGGGCAGTGCGTCGCGATGCCGCCGGGGGAGTCCGCCACGTGCACCACCGCCGCGGGGGCGTCCTTGGGGCCGAATGCCCCGTACTTCAGGCGGAAGTCCAGCGGGACGCCGGCCACGATCACGAGGTCCGCCTCGGCGAGCGCGGCCGAGCGTGCCCGGGTGACTAGCAGCGAGTGACCGCCCGGCAGTATGCCGCGTCCCTGGCCGTTGGTGACCACCGGCAGGTGCAGCGTCTCCGCGCACAGCCGGGCGGCGACGTCCGCGCCGCCCAGCCATACGTCCGAGCCGAGCACGAGAACGGGGCGGTGCGCCGTGGCGAGCAGCTCCGCGATCCGGCCCACGTCCTCGGCGCCGGGCTGCTCCGGCGCGAACAGGGCACCGTCGGGGAAGTCCACGGTCGCCTCGCCGTAGATCGCTTCGAGCGGGAAGTCGCAGAACACCGGGCCGCGGTGCGGGGTTGTCGCCAGGCGGAAGGCAGTATCAACCGAGGCGGCGACTCCGGCGACGGCGTGCTCCGTCCACGCGCGCTTGGTGACCGGGGCGAGCAGCGGAACGTGGTCCATCTCCTGCAGCGCGCCCTTGCCCCACAGGTAGTCGGGTGCCCGGCCGCCAAGCACGACGACCGGGGCGCCGTTGAACCACGCGGAGGTCACGGCGCTCACGCTGTTCGTGACGCCAGGGCCGGCCGTGACCACGGCGAGTCCGGGGGTTCTGGTCAGGCGCGCGAGTCCTTCCGCGGCGAACACGGCGGTCTGCTCGTGCCGCACGTCCACCAAGCGCAGGGGCGGGTCGGCCTTGACCGCGCCGTCGTAAAGCGGGAACACGTGCCCACCGGAGAGGGTGAACATGGTCGTCACGCCGTACTGCTGCGCGACCGCGACGGCCTGGGCGCCAGCGTGTCCAGAAAGAGAGCTCACCCGGCCGACGTTACCCGTGCGTTAAGAGTTTGTGGAGGGGGACACAGACTGCCGCCCCCGTTCGGAATAAAGGATTGAAATCCAGGACTCCGAACGGGGGCGTGCTTCGCTTTATCCCTCCAACTGAGCCCCGACGCCGGCCGGCACGGGGGCGGGGGCCTGTTTCGGGTCCGCGGTGTACTGGTGCGGGAGGGTCTCGTCGGTGCCTTCCGGCACCTTGGCGGCCCTGAGGATGAGCGTCAGTATGACCGCGATTACGGTGTTGATGATGATCGCGGTGATGCCGATGTAGATGCTGTGCCCGAACACGATGTCCGACGACCCCGCCCAGTGCGAGGTGGTCGCGTTCTTGACGTTGTACGCGGCGAGCGTGCCGTAGATCATGCCGGCCGCCCAGCCGGTGAGCAGCGCCCAGCGGTGGAACCAGCGCGTGTACAGGCCGACGACCAGCATCGGAAAGATCTGCAGTATCCAGACGCCGCCGAGCAGCTGCAGGTTAATGGAGAACGTATGCGGCAGTTCGACCGCGAACACGAGCGCGCCGAACTTGACTACCAGCGACGCCCACTGCGACATCCGCGTCTCAAGCGCCGGGCTCGCGTCCGGCTTGAAGAACTCCTTGAAGATGTTGCGGGTGAACAGGTTCGCGGCCGCGATCGCCATGATCGCGGCAGGCACCAGGGCGCCGATGATAATGCCGCCGAAGGCGATGCCGGTGAACCAGCTCGGGAACATGTGCTGGAACAGGTACGGCACCGCGAGCTGCGAGTTGCCCGCCTTCTTGACGTTCGCCGCCGTGACCGGGTCGGCGATCGCCATGTAGCCGAAGAGGGCGATCAGGCCGAGCAGCACCCCGTAGACGGGAAGCAGCGACATGTTCCGCTTGATGATGCCGCGCCCCTTGGAGGCCAGTGCGCCCGTGATGATGTGCGGGTACACGAACAGCGCCATGGCGGAGCCGAGCGCCAGCGCCGCGAAGTCGAGCTGGGTGCTGCCGATGGACTTGGTGGTGGGGATGAACGTGCCGTTGGGTGCCTTCGTCACCGGGTTGATCGCCGCGAAGTGCGCCTGCGACGCGCCGAAGATGTGCCCCCAGCCGCCCAGCCTGGTCGGGATGTAGAACACGGCCACGATGACGAACACGTAGATGAGCGTGTCCTTGATGAACGCGATCGCGGCCGGCGCGCGCAGCCCGGAGACGTACGTGAAAATCGCCAGCACCAGGAAGGCGACGAACAGCGGCAGGTCCTTGACGTACGTGTTGGTGGAGCTGGCATTGACCCCCATGACGGTGAGGACCGCCTGGATGCCGACGAGCTGCAGCGCGATATACGGCATCAGCGCCAGGATGCCGGTGAAGGCCATGGCCAGCGCCAGCCCGCGCGAGCCGTACCGGCCCCGGATGAAGTCGCCGGGCGTGACCCAGTTGTGCACCCGGCAGATCGACCACAGCCGGGGCAGGAAGATGAACGCGATCGGGTACGCCATGATCGTGTAGGAGACCGCGAAGAAGCCGATCGAACCCGAGCCGAACACCAGCGCGGGCACGGCGATGAACGTGTAGGCGGTGTAGAGGTCGCCGCCGAGCAGGAACCACGTGATGAACGTGCCGAAGCCGCGGCCCGCCAGTCCCCACTCGTTCAGGTGCGCCATTACCGGCGGGCGGCGCCAGCGGGCCGCGAGGAAGCCGACCACGGTGACGACGAGGAAGAGGACGAGGACGATCGTGAACACGACCGTGTTGACGTTGCTCATCGCGCCACCTCCGCGTCGCCGCTGCCGCTGCCGTCCGCGGGCGTTGCCAGCCTGCGCTGCAGCAGGGTGGCGAGCCAGAGCGCGATCGCCACGAGCGGCATGTAGGCGAGTAGATAGAAGTAGAAGAAGGGCCAGTCACCGATCTTCGGCGTGATATGGGCGTAGATCGGGACGATCAGCGTGCAGAGAATTGAGGCGGCCACCAGGACGAAGATTGCGGCTGACGTGATTGGGTGGGCAGCCACCGGGTTCTTCGCCCGAGTGATTGAAGGATCTTGCTGGCCTCTTGGTGTGCTGGGGGTTGCACTCGGCGTATTCATCAGGTCCTCTCGGCGTCCTCGCACGGGTGGATGTGATGGAGGTCACGTAATTGCAACTATGGTGCTCCGAGTTAGGTGATTAGGCAATGCTTTGTATCCTGTAGATTGCAGACACTTCGCGATAAGAGCGCTTTCAGCGCCCGCGAGTGCCGCCAGGAGACCGGATCACTCCGTCCGTCGCGACTGCGGGAATGCCTGCCGGTCCAGTGCCGGTGATGCGCAGGGCGCCCGCTCATCCGATTGGATCAGCGGGGTCGATCACACGGACAGTGCTAGCCGAGTGGGCTCCTGCGGAGCCTGGTGATGAACTTGTACCGGTCGCCGCGGTACCACGACTGCGCCCATTCCACGGGCTCGCCGGTGGAGTCGATCGCGTGCCGCGACAGCAGCAGCAGCGGGATGCCGGGGTCCACGTCGAGCAGCTGGGCGTCGTGCGGGTCGGCAAGCACGGTCTCGATCGTCTCCTCCGCCTCCGCCAGCTGGATGCCGTACCCGGTGCGCAGCGTCTCGTAGAGCGACGCGTGCCGCTCAAGCTGCCGCCGCAGGCCGGGGAACCTGCGGGCGGGCAGGTGCGAGGTGTCGATGGACATCGGCTCGCCGTCGGCGAGCCGCAGCCGGTGGATCCGCAGCAGCCGGCCGCCCGGCCGCACGTCGAGCAGCGCGGCGAGTTGCTCGTCGGCGGTGACGTAGCCGATATCCAGGATCTTGGTCAGCGGGTGCAGCCCGTGCTGCCGCATCCCCTCGGTGTAGCTGGCGAGCTCAAGGGGCTGAGCGACCTTCGGCTTGGCGACGAACGTGCCCTTGCCCTGCATCCGCAGCAGCCGTCCCTCGATCACCAGTTCGGCGAGCGCCTGCCTGACGGTGGTGCGGGAGGTGCCGTAACGCTTGGCCAGTTCCCGCTCTGGCGGGACGGGGCTGCCGGGAGCCATGGCCGCGGTGAAGTCGAGCAGCTGCTTCTTGACCTGGTAGTACTTGGGCAGCCGCAGCAGGGCAGGCGGCGCGGCGACGTCCTCGATGGAGCTGGGCACGCCGTCGCTGTCTTCTGCCGGCATCGGAAACGCGGTCATGAGTGGTACCTCCCCGCTTTTGCGGTATTCCGGCCATGATGACAGTTAATTCCCGGGGGGGCGACCCCCCGTACCCCCCGATGTGCGGTGCGGGCGGGTCCGATCGCAAAAACCGCGATCCTATCGGACCGCCCGGACCCGCACGGACAAATGCCGCGTGCTGACTGGTCCTGAACTGTTTCTCTCCCAGACGACTCCCGTACCCCCAATGCTGCGGGATGACTGGTCCGTGAACTGTTTCTCTCCTGCGGGCGACGCCCGTGCGCCCGTCGCCTGGTGACTTTGGCGCGCATAAGGCCAGGTCCTGGCGGGACAGGGAAAAACCACGCAGGTGGGCCGTGTCATCATGGGAGCGTGCCGACGCTCACCGACCTCGCAAGAGACCTCACCAGCCTGTCCGGGCCAGAGCTGGAGTGGTTGCACTCCCTCGTGTCGGACTGGCAGCTCCTTGCCGACCTCTCGTTCGCCGACCTCATCCTGTGGGTGCCGACGCGGGCACCGGAGGGCGCGCGCAACTCGGGCTGGGTGGCGGTGGCGCAGATGCGCCCGACGACGGGGCCGACCTCGTTTCCCGACGACGTGGTTGGCTCTCAGGTCGCACCAGGAGAGCGGCCGGTGCTCGACACGGCGCGCATTGAGCGGCGCATTCACCGGGAGAGCGACCCCGACTGGACATCTGGCGTCCCGGTGCGGGCGGAGGCCATCCCGGTAACCAAGGACGGCCGGGTAATCGCGGTCATCGAGCGGTCGACCAACTTGAATGGCGCGCGCACCCCAAGCCGCCTCGAGCTGACCTACCTGGCGGGCGCCGACGACCTGTCGCGGATGATCTCCGAGGGCACGTTCCCTTACCCGGGTCACGACACGACGCTGGTGCGCTCGCCGCGGGTCGGTGACGGCATGCTGCGGCTGGATGCCGCGGGCCGGGTCACCTTCGCAAGCCCCAACGCGCAGTCCGCCTACCGCAGGCTCGGGCTCACCGCCGACCTGATGGGCACCGAGCTTGGCAGCGCGACGGCGCAGCTTGCCGCGACCGGGGCACCGGTCGACGAGTCGCTGATGCTGGTGGCCAGGGGCCGGGCGCCCAGGGAGACCGAGATCGACGTCAACGGCACGGTAGTGCAGCTCCGCTCGATCCCGCTGGTGGTCGGCGGTCAGCGGACCGGCGCGCTTGTCCTGGTGCGCGACGTCACCGAGCTTCGTCGCAGGGAGCGCGAACTGCTGACCAAGGAAGCGACGATCAGGGAGATCCATCACCGGGTCAAGAACAACCTGCAGACCGTCGCCGCGCTGCTGCGCCTGCAGGCCAGGCGGCTGTCCGCGCCGGAGGCGCGGGACGCGCTCCAGGAGGCGGTACGGCGGGTCGGGTCGATCGCCATCGTGCACGAGACCCTGTCACACGCACCAGAGGAGATCGTGGACTTCGACGACATCGCGGACCGGGTCGCGATGATGGCAGGCGAGGTCTCATCGCCTGAGGTGCGGGTAACGCCGAAGATCACCGGCCAGTTCGGCATGCTCCCGGCGACCGTGGCGACCCCGCTCGCGATGGTGCTCACCGAGCTGCTGCAAAACGCGCTGCAGCACGGGTTCGGTTCTGTGCAGCGCTCGTCTGGCTCGGATGCCGGGATCATCGAGGTGGTGGCGGAGCGGGCGCCTGAACTGCTCACCGTGACCGTGACCGACAGCGGTGCCGGGCTGCCGCCTGGGTTCGACTTGGAAAACACGACGAGCCTCGGCCTGCAGATCGTCAGGACCCTTGTCGAAGGCGAGCTCGGCGGTCAGATTAGCCTGCGGCCGAGGGCCGGAGGTGGCACGACCGCGGTCGTCGACCTGCCAGTCCGGTATGAGCCCGAGGTTATGCGGTTACCGTTCATCGTCCGGGGAGCTATCACTCCCCGGCTGCGCAAAGCTTGACTTGTCGGCTAGACGCCAGCGCGGCTAGACGCCAGCGCGGGCACGCAGGCGCAGCGTCCGACGCTTAAGCGCCCGCCGCTCGTCCTCGCTCATGCCGCCCCAGACGCCGGCGTCCTGGCCGCTGTCGATAGCCCAGCGGAGGCACTCGTCGAGTACCTTGCACCGGCGGCAGACCTGCTTGGCTTCTTCGATCTGCAGGACCGCGGGGCCGCTGTTTCCGATCGGGAAGAACAGCTCTGGATCTACCTCGCGACAGGCGGCGATGTGGCGCCAGTCCATGGAGTCCACTCCTTCTCGGCGTAGCGGCTGCTCATGGGTGCGGTCCGCCACACGCCTCTCCGTGCTTGTGAAGTAATTCACGAGCTTTGCGATATGTCGGGAATATCGTGACATTCCCGATCTTGGTAGTGCCAACTGGTTCGCGGCAGGTACTCGGTAAAGTCCGGCCACGTCCGGGGGTGACGCACCCTGCGACAGCCGTGTTCGAACGCGCTCGGTTACGTCGCCCCAGGCACCGGATCTAGCCTCTCAACCGGGCACAGCCAGCGCAAGAGGGCGCGGCAAACAGGGCAGCTGAAATTAATGTCAGATCCGTCACAGAACGAGAGTTACGTCACGCTATAACACAGAGCGCGTCGGGTACAAACCGGAACGCGACCGACTCCGTTTCGCCCAGGTACTCGCCGTCGATGTGGAAGGCGATCGGGCGGTCGGCCTGGAAGGCCAGCTCGCTGAGTGCGGACGCACTGACCACGTCCCGCCCGGCGGGAAGGTCTCCTTCATGCGAGTGCATCATGTGCCCAAGCGCGGCCAGCGTGGTGAGCGTGCGGAGCCGCCGCATTGCGAACAGGTCAAGCCCGGAGCTGAAGTCCGCGTGGGCGGGGCGTACTGGGCGGCTCCCCACGTAGGTCCACGGCGAGCTGTTGGTGACGACGCCCATGAACAGGCCGTGCACCGGCGGCTGGCCGGGAGCGCGGAGGGTGAGGGCCGGGCGCCGGCGGTCGGTGCGGTAGTACCTGCGCACCACGGTCCGCAGGTAGGCCGCCACGGACGCGCGCCGGCCACGCGCCCGCTGCCGCTCCATGTCAGCGATGACCTCCGCGTCAATCCCGAGTCCGGCGCTGAAGGTGAAGTAGCGGTCACCGGCGAGGCCGAGCCCGATCTTGCGCCGGTCTCCTGACGCGACCGCGGCGAGAATGTGCTGTACCGCCCGGCCGGCCTCGGGTGGCAGCCCGAGGGTGCGCGCGAACACGTTGGCGCTGCCGCCAGGGATGGGCGCGATGGCGGGGCGCTCCGTCGGCTCAGGTATCCGCATCAGCCCGTTGACGACCTCGTTCACGGTCCCGTCGCCGCTGAAGGTCACTACTAGGTCGTATCCCTCTGCCGCGGAGGCGGCGGCGAGCTTGCCCGCGTGGCCGCGATACTGTGTTTGTCTGGTATCTAGTTCTAGCCGGGAGCCGAGCGCGCGGACCACCAGGCCGGCGTCCCGTCCGGTCATGGAAGTCGCGCGAGGATTGATGATCAGCAGCGCGCGCACGTTGCTCACATTAACGGTGCCAGGAAGGATGAGACTAATGGGTATCCGTTCAGCCGCAGGAGTCCCTGGCACGCAGTCATCTTCCGGAGAGATGTCCATCCGCTCCCTCCGGGAGACGCCCATGTTGCTCATGGCGGCCGCGGCACAGGCCGCCGAGGCGGTCGGCCTGTGCGTGGCGGTCCTACTCAACGTGATCGACTCGGCGTCCGGCGACGACTGGACGACCTCGAACGCCATCGCGTTCATCGCGCTTGAGGCCCTCGTCGCGGTCGCCGTCGCCTGGGTCGCGTGGGGGATCGCCCGCGTCCGGCCGTGGAGCAGGACCCCGGCGGTGATGACCCAGGTGTTCACCATCCTGATCGCCCTCTGGCTGCTCGAGGCGCACCGTTACGGCTGGGGGATTCCCGCACTGCTCTTTGCCATCGCGGCGCTGGCGGGGCTGTTCGCCCCGACGAGCCTGCGTGCGCTGACGCGCCCGCACTAGCCCCGGGGGTGCCCCCCGGACCTCCGCACGGGGGGCTCCCGCAGTGCTAGCCCCGGGGGTGCCCCCCGGACCCCCTTATGGGGGGCTCCCGCCCCCCATATCCCCCTGGCGGGTCTCACGCCGAAACCGCGTGAGACCCGGGTACGGCGTCTTCGACGCCGTTGACGCCGTTAATCGTCGACGGTGAGCCCCTCGCGCAGTTGAGCCAGCGTCCTGGCGAGCAGCCGGGACACGTGCATCTGGGAGATGCCGAGCTCGGCGGCGATCTGCGACTGGGTCATGTTCCCGAAGAACCGCAGCAGCAGGATCTTCTTCTCCCGCGGCGGCAGCCGCTCAAGCAGGGGCTTCAGTGACTCGCGGTACTCCACGCCCTCCAGGGCGTCGTCGATCATGCCGAGCGAGTCGGCCACCGCCGGCGCGTCCTCGTCGCCAGAGTCCGGCGCGTCCAGTGACACCGTGGAGTAGGCGTTGGCGGATTCGAGGCCCTCGAGCACCTCTTCTTCCGACATCTGCAGGTGCGCGGCGAGCTCGCTCACCGTGGGCGCGCGGCCCTCGCGCTGCGCCAGCTCACCGATCGCCTTGGTCAGCGAGAGCTTGAGCTCCTGCAGCCGCCGCGGCACGCGGACGGCCCAGCCCTTGTCCCTGAAGTGGCGCTTGATCTCGCCGACGATGGTGGGCGTCGCGTACGTGGAGAACTCGACGCCGCGCTCCAGGTCGAACCGGTCGATCGACTTGATGAGCCCGATGGTCGCGACCTGGGTGAGGTCGTCAAGCCACTCACCACGGTTGCGGAACCGCCGCGCCAGGTACTCGACAAGGGGCAGGTGCAGCTCGACCAGGGTGGCCCTGATCCTGGCGCGCTCGGGGTCGCCGGCAGGCAGCACCGTGAGCCGTTCGAACAGCTCCCTGGCCTGCGTCCGGTCGGGTGAGGAGTGCTCGGACCGCGCCGGTGGCGGCGGTTCCTCGCTGACCGTGACCTCAACCTCGAACTCGTCAGTCACCTGGACCTCGTATTCGCTGCTCAACTCATCCGCCCCGGCGCTTGGCGAGGACGATCGAGACCCGGTCGTCGGGTCCGAGCCTGGAATCGACCGAGCCGGCGAGGGCGGAAAGCACCGTCCACGCGAACGTGTCGCGCGCCGGCATCCTGGCCTTCGCCGCGTTCACCGACACGGTGATGGTCACCAGGTCGGCGCCAAGCTCGAAGACGCACTCCAGGTCGGTGCCAGGAATGGCCTGGGCGAGCAGCATCGCGCACGCCTCGTCGATCGCGATACGCAGGTCCTCGATCTCGTCAAGGGTGAAGTCGAGCCTAGCGGCGAGTCCGGCGGCGGCGGTGCGCAGCACGGACAGGTAGGCGCTCTCGGCCGGCATCTTGACCTGCACGTAGTCTGCCGTCTCGCGGCCCCCTGGGGGTGCCGTCGGCGCGGCGGTATCTTCGGTCACGTCTCTCCGTCGCTCATCGTCACGAGGCCGGCGACGCATGCCGGCCACTGATTGCAACTTACCGCTGTTTCCCCCGGGAGGACGCCCCCCGTACCCCCCGCTGTCGTGTCGTGCGGGCCTGGTCGCAAAATCGCGATCCTACCAGGCCCGCGCGACACGACGAAAAGCCTGGTGGCGATCCGTGACGGTACATCTCTCCACTCATGCAAACGCGTTAGGGCCGGCCCCCTGTTCCTGGGGGCCGGCCCTAACGAAAAGTGACCGGTTTAGGCCTGCTTCGTCTCCCAGAAGATCTTGGAGATCTCTTCGATCTTGGCGAGCAACTGGTCGGCGACGGCCACGTCGACCGACCCCTTCGTGCCGGAGGCACCGGCCAGCTTGGTGGCCTCGTTGAAGAGCGTGTTCAGCTGCGGGTACTTCTCGAAGTGCGGCGGCTTGAAGTAGTCCGTCCACAGCACCCACAGGTGGTGCTTGACGAGCTCGGAGCGCTGCTCCTTGATGAAGATCGCGCGGGCCCGGAACGCCGGGTCCTCGTTGGCGGCGTACTTTTCCGCGATCGCCTTGACGGACTGCGCCTCGATCATCGCCTGCGCAGGGTCGTAGACACCGCAGGGCAGGTCGCAGTGGGCGTGAGCGACGGACTTCGGCGCGAGCAGCCGGGTAAGCAGCCTCATCGGTTCCCTTTCTCCGTACCAGATCAGTAAGGTTTCACTTCCGACACTACTCTGCCCGCCGGGAGTTAAACGTGCACGCCCGCCCCAAGCGCTGGCCGCTGCTCAGGGCCGCCGTCGAAGAGCGGTCCATGCTCCCCGCCCTGCACCCAGGAGACTGGCTGCTCGCGTTGCGCACCACCAGGATCCGCCCCGGTCAGATAGTGCTCGCCTGGCACCCGCAGCGCCCGGGCTTCCTGCTGGTCAAGCGCGTCGCCTGGCGCGAGGAGGCGGGCTGGTGGCTGGCGTCGGACAACCCGGCCGCGGGCGCGGTCGACAGCGCCCGCTTCGGCCCGGTGCCGACGGAGAAGATCGTGGCGGTGGTGCTGTTCCGCTACTGGCCGATCCGTCGCCGCCCCCCGTCAGATTTATCCAGAACGGACGGCACTGACTGCGTCGGGCCCCGCCCCCTGCGAGAGGGTGCGGGGCCCGACGGGTTGCCGCTGTGACGGGATTATGCGGCGGACCTAGTGCCTCGGCGCATCAGGCAGCTCATCAGCCGGTACCGCACTCTGCCGCCCGACCAGGTCGAGCATTTCCTCGCGCGGCAGCCTCTTGGCCATTGCCCAGAAGTAGATGCCCAGGCTGAAGGCCGCTACCACCAGCATGTCCCACCAGAACGGGAGGTTGCCGGTGTTCGTCGGCGGCAGCGGCGTTTTCGAGGACTGGCCGCTGAACTGGCCCTGCCAGGAGATGATGCCCATGCCGATCAGGTACACCGGCAGCCACTGCGCGGACCTCCAGTCCAGCGGCGGACGCTCGCTGTCGAAGTACATGGAGATGCCGATCAGCACGTACCCGACCACGATCGCGATGGCGAGCTTCCAGAGCACCTCGAAGCCCGACCAGTAGATGAGCATGTTGGCAAAGATGAACGCGAGTGGTGAGAGCACGGTGGCGCCGGGCATCCGGTAGGGCCGGGGCGCCTCTGGGACCTGGCGACGGAACGCCCCAAGTGACAGCGGCGCGCCGGCGTACATCAGCACGCTCGCGGAGGTGACCAGGCCGACCAGGGAGTGCCAGCTCGGGAAGGGCAGCAGGAACAGCAGGCCGAACAGGAACGCGATGATCAAGCTGAACCAGGGCACGCCCTGACCGCTCACCCTGGTGAAGATCTGCGGGTAGTAGCGGTTGCGGCCCAGGCCGTACCCGACGCGCGAGGTTGAAGTCTGGTAGATCAGGCCGGTGCCGAAGGGGGAGACGAACGCGTCGAGCCGCAGGATGATCGCGAGCGCGCTGAGCCCCACGACGCCCGCCAGGCCAGCGAACGGCCCGACAACTATCGGGCTGGTGGCGGGTAGGCCCGCCCAGCCCTGAGGACCAGAGATCAGGTTGTGCGGGATGGCTCCGATGAACACGACCTGCAGCAGGACGTAGATCAAGATGCCAATCCCGGTGGCCAAGAGGATCGCCCGCGGCAGGTTCTTCTGCGGGTCCTTGATCTCGCCGGCCAACTGGTCGGCCTGCTCGAAGCCGAGATAGGCGAACACGATGCCGGCCGAGGGGATGGCGCCGAACAGGGCCTTGATGCCGTAGGGCATGAAGCCGCCGCCCGCCCCGAAGTTACTGGGGTGGAGCTTGAACAGCAGCACGATGATGGTGACGACCGGTACGGCGACCTTCCACCACGTGATGCCGGCGTTGACCTTGGAGAACAGGCCGATGGCGAGGAAGTTGATCGCGGTGAAGAGCGCCATCAGGACGATCGTCATCGCGAAGCCAAGCCCGGTGACGTTACCCGAGGTGGAGTTGTAGAGGCCGTGCCAGTAGTAGGACCCGTACTGCATCACGGCGAAACACTCGATCGGCGCTACCGTGACCGCTTGCAGCCAGGAGAAGAAGCCGAACGAGATGCCGGCGACACTGCCGAACGCGAAGTGCGGGAACCTCGCGGTCCCGCCGGACACCGGGTACATCCCGCCCAGTTCGGCATGGACCAGGGCGAGGATGATGACGATGACTCCGGCGATGACCCAGCCAAGCAAGGCCGCGGTCCCCGCCGCTTGCGCCGCGAACAGCGCGCCGAACAGCCAGCCTGAGCCGATGATGGAGGTCTCGGAGGCCCAGGTTGCCCCGATCAGTCCCATCTCCCGCCGGAGACCGACATCCGCCGGGCGGGTTATGGGGGCCCCCGTAGACCCAGTTTCAGTAGCCATGATCGATGCTCTTTTCTCGATCGTGCCCCGTGTGGGGCATCTCCCCCCCGTCGGGGTGGGTTGTTAGCGTGCCATATGAGCAGAGTGAGATCATCGTAGAGATGATCATCAGCCATGAGAAGAGTTGTCCCGGATTCGGTTTTGTAACGCAGTTCATGAGGTGGTACCCGGCCCGTGGCCGGAATAATGACACAGGCATGATGTCACAGTGTCATGTCACGATAATTACCCGTAAGTTTCAACGTGCTCTGGTTTATGCAGTGGTCCTGCGGGTAAGACCGGAATGTCGACGCTTGTGAAAGAATTCACGAGTGCGTGACCCAGGCAAGTGCCCCTCATATGAAGTGCCACTATATGGGAGTGTCGCTGACGCGCCGGCGGATACGGGATAAAGGCATAGCATGCCCCAGCGAACACGCTCCTCGCCGCCCGTGCCCTGGTTGCCTTAAGCTCGAAGCATGTGGACCACCAGGCTGCGATATTCCGGACTAGGCCTACTCCTGGCGGGCGTCGTGGTTGCCCTGCTGGTGACGTGGCGGGTGAACCATGTGCTGTTCGGCAGCATCGCCGGTTCCATCGCGTTCATCGCGCTCAGCGTGGCGCTACTCGCGGTCGCCAGGGACGGGTGGCACCAGACGAGTCCGGACAGCCTTTCCTCACGCGGCTTCAGGCCGGGGTCCGTCAGGGGCGTGACCGTGATGGATCCAGGCCTGCGCCGGGACTATTCGCCGATGATTCCTGCCTCCGTCTCCCGGCGGATAGCCGGTAACCCAAAGCATCGCCCGGCAACCGCCACGGCTACCCGTTCCAAGAGCCCGGCGGTCGCCTCGGCCGCCGAGACAAAGCCCGCCAGAAGCGGCCGTGCTCGCCGGAGGAACGAAACGCTCCAGCCGGACGCCACGATCACCCTCGCTGACGAGCGGCGGGCGGCAGGCATCGACGACCTGTTCCTCGCGCTGGACCTCGAACTAGTCGGGCTCGTCCCCGTGAAGCGGAAAGTGGAGGAAATCGGTTCGCTTCTCCTGGTAGACAAGGCACGGCAGCGGTTCGGGCTCTCGGCATCCCGGCCGAACCTGCACATGTGCTTCACCGGGCCCCCGGGAACCGGGAAGACCACGGTGGCGCTGATGATGGCCGACCTGCTCCACCGGCTTGGGTACCTGGAGAAGGGGCACCTCGTGCATGCCATGCGCGACGACCTGGTGGCCGAGTACATCGGACAGACCGCGCCGAAGACCAAGGCGGTTCTCGAGCGCGCGATGGGCGGCGTGCTGTTCATCGACGAGGCCTACACCCTGTACCGCGCCGACGACTCGAAGGACTACGGCCAGGAGTGCATCGACATCCTCATGCAGGTGATGGAGAACCAGCGGGACAAGCTGGTCGTCATCCTCGCCGGTTACCGGGACCGTATGGACCACTTCTTCGAATCCAACCCCGGTATGAGCTCGCGCATCGCCCATCACCTCGACTTCGCCGAATACGAGGTGGACGAGCTGCTCGCGATCGGGCGGCTGATGCTGGACCGCACGTCCTACTACCTGTCGGACGAAGCGGAGCTGGCATTGCGCGACTACCTGTCAATACGGATGACTCAGCCGCGGTTTGCCAACGCCCGCAGCGTCAGGAACGAGCTGGAAAGTGCCAGGCTCAGGCATGCCTTCCGGCTCGCCACCGATCCGGAGCGGCGCTGGACTAAGGACGACCTGATGCGCCTTGAGCCGCTTGACATCCTGCCTACGGACACCTTCCCTGGCTAAGCAGGGGATTCTTCTTCCCGCTTGCGGGCACGGTAGGCGATGACGTTCGCCCGGCTCGCGCACCGGTCCGAGCAGTACCGCCTGGTGCGGTTGGCCGACGTGTCGACGAACACCCCGGAGCACGGAGCCGCCTGGCAGACCCCGAACCGTTCCAGGCCAAGCTCGGTCAGCCGGACCGCGAGGCCCATCGCCGCCCCCGCGGCGTACTTGTCCGACATCGAGCCGCTCTCGGTGTAGTGCACGTGCCAGGCCTGACCGTCGTGGCCGGAAAGCTGGGGATGGACCGGGTACTGGATGAGGAGCTCGTTCAGCCGGTCGGCCGCGTCCGCGCCGTTCCCCTGCGAGGCGGCCACGAAGAACCCGCGGAACTCGCCCCTGAGCATGCGGAGCGCGTCGAGATCGGCGCGCGTGATGCCGTGGTTCAGGTGCTCACGGTCGGCCACCAGGGCGCGCAGCCCGTCCATGGACGTGAGCAGGTCGCCGCCCTCGTGCCCCAGGCTGGCGGTGTTCACGAGCCGGACGGCGAGTTCAGCATAAGATGACAGGTCCACGCGCGAATCCCCGCTGTGGTGGTAAGACTTCTGTAATAGGCTGGTGCCGTTCATGAGTATTACAGAACGGCGCTGACAGCGCTAGCAGCAAGTCGCTCATGACACACTAAACCAACGGGCAACCCCCGTACCTGGTGTGATCACCGTCCGCGCGACCGGTCGGCGGCGCTACCCCGCCACCGTGAGCCAGCGGGACGGCAGACCCGTCACCCGCAGTACTTAACCTTGGGGGTTAACCGTGGCCGACGAGGCTACTCTTTCCCGTTCTCCGTCCTTCCTGGACGATGACCCGGTGTTCGCGATGCACCGGGGCGGCAAGATCGACGTCAACCCGAGCGTGGACGTGCCCGACAGGGCGGCGCTCGCCATGGCCTACACGCCGGGCGTGGCCCGGGTCTGCAGCGCGATCGCCGATGAGCCGGAGCTCGCGGGCGATTACACCTGGGTCGGCAACGCGGTCGCGGTGGTGAGCGACGGCACCGCCGTGCTCGGCCTCGGCGACATCGGGCCCGCCGCGGCGATGCCCGTCATGGAGGGCAAGGCGCTGCTGTTCAAGAAGTTCGCCGGCATCAACGCGGTGCCCGTCTGCATCGACGTCACCAACGTCGATGACGTGGTCCGGGTGGTCGCGGCGCTCGCGCCGAGCTTCGGCGGCATCAACCTTGAGGACATTTCCGCGCCGCGCTGCTTCGAGATCGAGGACCGGCTTCGCGCCATGCTCGACATCCCGGTCATGCACGACGACCAGCACGGGACCGCGATCGTGGCGCTCGCGGCGCTGCGCAGCGCCGCCCGCGTGGTCGGCAAGGAACTGCCCGCGATGCGGGTGGTGGTCTGCGGTGCGGGTGCCTCGGGGATCGCGGTGTCGAAGATCCTGCTGGCGGCCGGCGTCGGCGAGGTGGGCGTCTCCGACAGCAAGGGCATGATCTATCAGGGCCGCGACGGCCTCAACCCGGTCAAGGCGGCGCTCGCGGCGCGGACCAATGCCTCTGGGCACGCCGGCTCGGTGGAGTCCGCGCTGCGCGGCGCGGACGTGTTCATCGGGCTGTCAGGGAGCCTCCTTCCCGAGGAGGCACTGAGCCGGATGGCGCCGGGCGCGATCGCGTTCCTGCTGTCGAACCCGGAGCCGGAGGTCCACCCGGACGTCGCCCGCGGGCACGTGGCCGTGGTGGCGACCGGCCGCAGCGACTTCCCGAACCAGATCAACAACTCGCTGGCCTTCCCCGGCGTCTTCCGCGCCGCCCTGGACGTTCGGGCGACCGCGATCACCGAGAACATGAAGCTGGCCGCGGCCGACGCCCTCGCCGCCCTGGTGGGCGACGACGCGACACCCGACTACGTCATCCCGAGCCAGTTCGACGAGCGGGTGGCCCCGGCCGTCGCCGCCGCGGTCGCGGCCCAGGCCCGGGTGGACGGTGTGGCCCGCCGATAGTTGGCGCCCCATGGCGTGATGGCCGCCCTCTCTTCCTGGTCGGCTGCCATCACGCTAGGGTCATGATCATGTTTGCCGTCTATGCCGCGCGTATCGATGCAGATGACCCGCTGAGCGGTCTTGAGACGGGGGAGCGGCCGGATCCCGAGCCGTCGGCCGGCTGGACGACGGTCACGGTCAAGGCGACGGCGCTGAATCACCACGACGTCTGGTCGCTGCGCGGCGTGGGACTTGCCGCCGACCGGTTGCCGATGATCCTTGGCTGTGACGCCGCCGGGGTCGACGAGGACGGCAACGAGGTCGTGGTGCACGGCGTGATCGGCGACGCCAACGCCGGGGGCGGTGACGAGACACTTGACCCGCGGCGTTCCCTGCTCTCCGAGCGGTACCAGGGCACGTTCGCAGAGCAGGTCGTGGTGCCGAGGGCGAACCTTGTCCCGAAGCCCGCGGCGCTCTCCTTCGAGGAGGCGGCCTGCCTGCCCACCGCGTACCTGACGGCATACAAGATGCTCTTCGATAAGTCGGGCGCGCAACCAGGTTCGACGATCCTCGTTCAGGGCGCGGGCGGCGGCGTCGCCACGGCGCTGATCCTGCTTGGCCGCGCGGCGGGTTACCGGATGTGGGTGACGAGCCGCACCGAGGCCAAGCGTGACGCGGCGGTCAAGCTCGGCGCCGACCAGGCCTTCCCGAGCGGCGCGCGGCTGCCCGAGCGCGTCGACGTGGTAATGGAGACGGTCGGCGAGGCGACCTGGTCCCACTCAGTCCGCTCGCTCAGGCCAGGCGGCCGTATCGTCATCTCCGGCGCGACCAGCGGCGACGTCCCGCCGGCCGAGCTCACGAGGATCTTCTTCACGCAGCTGTCCGTGGTTGGCTCCACGATGGGCACCCGCGACCAGCTTGGCCGCCTGCTGCGCTTCTGCGAGCAGACCGGCACCCGTCCGCTGATCGACCGGGTGATCCCGCTCGCCGAGGCCCGTGACGGCTTCGCGGCGATGATCGAAGGGACGCACACCGGCAAAGTCGTCTTCGTTCCTTAGCGCCGGCTCCCTGAGCGATCCCTCTCGGTTTCCCGCATTGTTCGCGGCAGGCCCGAGGCATGGGTACGGTCGGTTAGGTGACGAGCGAGACCAACGGCACCAGTTCTGCTAACCCGTCGGACTCATCGGATGAGCCGGACGTCGCGCCGAGCGGGTCAGCCCCGCCGACCGCACCCATGCCGGCGCAGCCGGAGGAGGGTGGCGTGCAGGCCACGCAGGGACTGCCCCTGCTGCCTCCGCCGCCGCCTCCTGCGCCGTCCCCTGCCGCGCAGGAGCCTCCCGCGCAGGAGCCTCCGGCGCAGAAGCCTCCCGCCGCAGCGGCCGCACTCGCACCGGCGGACCGGGCAGACCGTCTATCACACGAGCGCCGTGTACGGTGCCAAGCAGGAGCCGAAGCCGGTCAAGCGGCGCACGATCGGCGTGACGGTGACCGCGGGGGCGCTCGCCGTGCTGTTGGTGGCGCTCGTGCTCGTGCTGACGGTCTTCAAGTCAAGTAACCCGCCGCCGGCCCACGGCATCATCCCGACCGGTACCTCGCCGCAGCAGGACGGGGAGCAGGTCGCCTCGGCGTTCCTCACCGCGTGGCAGGAGGGTGACCTCGCGAAGGCAGCGAACTACACGGACCAGCCCACGGCCGCGTCGGCCGCGCTCGCGGCCTACGCGAAGGACCTGAACCTGAAGAAGTTCGCCGCCTCGCCCGGCGCTGTCGCCGCCGCGACCGGGTCAACGGCCGCGAAGCCGAGGGAGAGCGTCACGTTCGCGGTCAGCGCGTCGGTCGCGACAGGCAGCGCTAAGTCGGCGGTGCACGGCAAGTGGGCGTACCATTCCTCGCTCGTGGCCTACCAGCAGCCGAACTCGTCCGTCTGGTTCGTCGCCTGGCAGCCCGCCGTGGTCGCGCCCAACCTGACCGCGGCCACGCACCTGGCGGCCGTCCCGGTCCCGCCGACGGTCAGCATGGTCACCGACGCCAGCGGCGCGAACCTCAGCCGTTACGGCGACGCCGGACTTAACACCATCGCCGGCCTGCTCAAGGCACAGGCGCCGACTAACGAGGGCGCCAACGCCGGCCTTGACGTGGAGATCGAGAACAAGGCGGGCACCCCGGTCGCCAATAGCCAGGCGCCGATCGTCGCGCCTGGCAATTACCCGACGCTCTCCACCACGATCGACGCGAAGGCCGAGTCCCTCGCGCGGAGCGCCGTCGGCACGCACAAGAACAGCTCGATGGTCGTGATCCAGCCGTCCACCGGCAAGATCCTGGCCATCGCCAACAACGCGCAGCAGAACGACTTCGCGCTGACCGCTGACGTCGCGCCCGGCTCGACCATGAAGGTCATCACGTCCACGGCGCTGTTCAACGAGGGCGCGCTGACGCCGCAGAGTCCCGTCGCCTGCCCGTCTGCCTTCACCATTCAGGGGATTACTTACCACAACGACCAGGGCGAGTCCGAGCCCGCGGGGACGCCGTTCCTGACGGACTTCGCGCAGTCCTGCAACAACGCGTTCACCACCCAGTGGTCGCACCTGTCCGGCAAGCTTGCGAGCACGGCGAAGGAGTACTACGGCCTCAACCAGAAGTGGAACATCGGCATCGGGAACCTTGCCGCCTCGTACTTCAACGCGCCGGCCAGCGCGTCAGGGTCCGAACTCGCACAGGAAGCGTTCGGCGAGGGACAGCTCGTCGCCTCACCGATCGCGATGGCGTCGGTAGCCGCGACGGTTGACACGGGGACCTTCAAGCAGCCGATCCTGACGGCGACGGCCAAGCAGGTGAGCGCGACGCCGCTGCCTGCCGCGACGGACGCGGGACTCAAGCAGATGATGCGCGCGGTGGTGACCAGTGGCACCGGCGCCGGGCTCGGCTTCGGCTCAACCGTGTACGCCAAGACGGGCACCGCCGACATCCAGGGCCAGGACCAGCCCAACAGCTGGCTGGTCGCCTTCGACCCGTCGAAGGACGTCGCGGTCGCGTGCCTGGTCGTCAACGCCGGCTACGGCGCACAGTTCGCTGGCCCCGAGGTCGCGTCTTTCCTGAACGGTTACTGACCAGGCTCGTCGCTCCTGGGGGCAGCGGGAGGCGGGGGAATCGCCCGTCTCCCGCTGTCCCCGCTCAGGCCTGCTCGAAGTAGTGGCCCTGGTCCAGGTCCTCGATGAGGCCCGGGTGCGCGGGATCCCAGCCGAGCAGCTTGCGGGTCAGCTCGCTTGAGGTCGGGTTGTCTACTCCCACGAACCCGCCGAGGAAGGCGAAGCGCTCGCCTGCGTCCGCCGCGGAGATGCTGGCCGTGGGCACGCCGACGCCGCGGCCGATGGCGGCCGCGATGTCGCGGAAGGGAACGCCCTCGTCCCCGACCGCGTGCAGCCGGCTCCCGGCCGGGGCGTTCTCGAGGGCCAGCAGGTACACCCGGGCCGCGTCGAGCGTGTGCACCGACGGCCACCGGTTGGCCCCGTCCGCCACGTACCCCGACACGCCTGCCTGCCGTGCGATGCCGATCAGGATGTGCGCGAAGCCGTGGTGATCAAGCGAGCTGTGCACGATCGGGGGCAGCCGGACGACGGACGACCGCACGCCGCGCTCGGCGAGCCCGATCACGAAGTTCTCCGCGTCGACCCGCGGGCCGCTTGCGGCGAAATCGGCCTCGGTGCCTGGCCGCCCGGTGATGCCCGCGAAGGCGAGCATGAGCGTGCCCGAGGTGGTAACGAGCGGCTTGCCCGTCCCTTCGAGCGACGAGGCGAGCGCCTTGGTGGCGGCGAAGTCGGCGGCGCTCGCGCCGTCGCGGTCGCCTGTCGCCATCAGGTCGTGCTTGAAGGCGAGGTGGATGACGCCGTCGGCCACCGCGGCGGCCTCGCGCAGCCCGTCGAGATCGTCAAGGTCGCCGCGCCTGACCTCGGCGCCGGCGGCCGCGAGCGCCTCGGCCGAGTCGTCCGAGCGCGCCAGCCCCACAACTTGATGCCCGGCCCGCAGCAGCTCGGGCACGACCGCCGAGCCGATGTGCCCGGACGCGCCAGTCACGAAAACACGCATGGGAAATCCTCCGGAGCTAGTGATGTCACCTGGTGTCATGACTATAGCATGCCCATGGCACCGAGTGACATCAGCTAGTCTTGTCGCATGGGTAGATGGCAGCCGGACGCGCGAGCGCGGCTGCAGGCGGCGGCCCTGGCCCTCTACGGCGAGCGCGGTTACGAGGAGACAACCGTCGCGGACATCGCGGAACGCGCGGGGCTTACGAAACGAACGTTCTTCCGGTACTTCACGGACAAGCGCGAGGTGCTGTTCTGGGGCTCGGAGCTACTCGAGCAGCAGATGGTGGCCGCCATCGAGGCCGCCCCCGCATCCGCCTCGGCGCTCGGCATGATCGGCGCGGCGCTTGACGCCGCCGCCGTCCGGTTCGAAGAGGTCCGCGAGTTCGCCGGCCCGCGCCACCGGATCATCGCCTCAAGTCACGAGCTGCGGGAACGCGAGCTGATCAAGGCCGCGTCACTGGCCGCCGCCATGGCACGGGCACTGCGCGCGCGTGGACTCGGCGACACCGCCGCCTCCGTCGCCGCCTGGACGGGCACGACCATCATGCACGTCGCCTTCGAGCAATGGGTGGACGACCAGAACCGCACCCCGTTCAAGCAGTTCGCCAGCGATGCCCTCGCGCAGCTCAGGGAAATCGCCGCGACCGGATAACCCAAGCCTCCGTGCCCGTTCCGTCCGGTTTGTCCCGGCGGCTTCGCGGCCCGGGACCATGATCATGTGGATCCCGCAGCAGTATCAGCTGCGGAATCCACATGATCAAGGGAAACCTAGCCGCCGCAGCCCGGTGGGGTCAGCCGAAGGCCGCCCCAGTCACTTCACCGGGGGTTCTTCATCCACCGGAGGCGCCGCGGGGGACGGAGGCTTTTCCGGGGACGGAGGCTCTTCGGGGGACGGAGGCTCCGCGGCGGGCGGCGGGTCCTCGTGGGGCTCGTCGTGGTGGATGTCGAAGACTTCCTCGCGGACGCGGTCCAGGGTGTCCGCGAGGATGTCGCGCAGGGTCGGGATTACGTCGGTGCCGAGGATGGTGCCTGAGTCCCAGGCGACGGAGCGGAGGTCGGTGACGAAGTCGCGGGCCAGGCGCTCGAAGTCGCGGAGCGCGCCAAGGTCGTGCTGGCCCGGCCAGCCCGCGCGACCCGAGCGGCCCGCCCATTCGCTCCAGCGGCTCCATTCGCCCCAGTTGCCCCAGCCGCCCCATTGGTCCTTGGTGTCGTCGCGCAGGCGGGAAGCCTCTTCCCTGAGCCGGTGGGCGTGCGCGAATGCCTCGTCGCGCGCCTGGCGGGCCTGCTCACGGGCCTGGCGCGCCCGGTCGCGCGCGGCGTCGGCCGCCTCCCTGGCGCTCTCCCTGGCCGCGCGGGCCTGCTCGCGCGCCTGGTCCCTGGCGTCCCGCTCGGCACCGCGCATCTCCCTTGCGGCCCTGGTCAGCTCTTCGCGGAGGCTGCGCACGGTGTCCCTGACGTCCTCGCGGACCTCGCGGACGATGTCGCTGACGGACGCGGACAGCTCCTCTTCGAGCTCGTCGAGCTCGTCGCCGCGGCTGCGCAGCTCCTCGCGGCCCGCCTCGGTGATCCGGTAGACCTTGCGCCCGTTCTCCTCGTCGTGCGTGACCAGGCCCTCTTCCTCAAGGCGAGCCAGCCTCGGGTAGATCGTGCCTGGCGAGGGAGCGTAGACGCCCATGAAGCGATCGCGCAGCAGCCTGATTACCTCATAGCCGTGCCTTGGCTCCTCGTCGAGCAGGCGCAGCAGGTAGAGCCGAAGGCGTCCATGGCGGAAAACCGGGGTCATTGGGTCTTGCTCTCCATCCCTACCGGTGCACCTCGTAGTAGCGTGACCGCACCGGACATGGTGGTGACGGACACGTGTCCGGTACCTGCGCCAACGTTACCGCTTACGGTATGTGAGGCAGGAGCCTTGACGGTCCGCAGTGTTTCGAATTCGGTCCTGACGGCGCCCGACGTAGACCGCAGCGATACCTTCGCGTCGCTGTCTGCGGGGAGCCGCAGCGTCACCTCGCCTGACATCGTGCTCACGTGCACGCTGCCGCCCTTGTCCAGCGAGACATCGGCGGTGACCTGCCCGCTCACTGTGTCTACCGCCAGGGAGCCCACCGAGCCGCCGGCCAGCGTGAGCCCGCCGGACATGGACTTGAAGCGGATCTCCCCGTCGATGTCACAGGCGGCGACCTCGCCGGACATCGTCTCCGCGTAGACGTCGCCGGTGACACCGTCAAGCGTGATGTCGCCGGACATGCCCTTCACCGCGGCGCCCGAGTGCAGGCCGGCCACGACCGCCGAGGCGCTGAGCACGCCAAGCTGAATCCGGCAGTCGGCGGGGACGATGATGGTGACCACGGCCCTGTCCTTGCGCGGCTTCAAGAAACCGAGCAGCCCGTCCCAGGACAGCGACTCGTAGCTGACGGTCAGGATGCCGTCGGAGTGGCTCACCTGGAGCGGCCGTCCGGACAGCTCGCTGACCGCGAGCGTCGGCCTGTCCGATACACTCGCCCTTTCATCGGGCAGGTCCCGGGGGGTACGGCCAGGGGGATACGGGGGGCGGGAGCCCCCCGTGCCGGAGAGGCGCGCCCCCCCGGGAGATGACTGCCGGTCGCCGGACGCGAGAACGGCCACGGTGCCACCGATGAGGCGCACGTTCAGTTCCGTGACCTCATCGAACTCAAGCGCCGTGGGTGCGTCAACGGTCCAGTGGGTCATCGCGGTCCTCCTTAGCGGCACATCCGGGAGCTACACACCACGATATGTCGTGTCGCGGCAAAGTCAAGATGTATCGCGTCTGCGGGAAGCGTACCCCGGGCCACCCGCCCTAGCGGAGACGGGCAACCCGGAGCGCGAAGACACGCACCCGTTCGGATTAATCTCGTGGTTCTTACTCTTACTCTTTTTCTTCGTCGGCGTCCGGGTCACCGTCAGAGTCCAGGCGCGCCAGCCATGACGCGAGCCGGTCCACCGCCGTCTCGAACTCCGGGTTCAGATCGACGAAATCGCGCAGCCGCTCGGCGAGCCACGACACGGCAACCCGCTCATCGCCGCGACGGTTGTCGAGTTCCTCGATCCCGGCGTCGGTGAAGTACATCGCTAGCCCTCCGGTGCGGCGTGTCTAAAAATGACCTCACGGGTTCGTGACATGCGCCGATTCATCATTGTTAGACATGCCGGGTGATGGCCGTCTCGATCAGTTCACGGTGCGTCGCCGCGTGCACCTTGGCGGAGCCGAACGCCGGGGCTGAGCTCGCGGGCAGCGACACAAGCTCCGGCACACGGCCGATTAGCTGCGGCAGCCGCAGGGCCATCCGGGGCCAGGCGCCCTGGTTCTCCGGCTCCTCCTGCGCCCAGACAACCTCGACGTCGTCGGGGTACCGCGACAGTTCGGCCTTCAGCTCCTGCGCGGGGACCGGGTAGAGCCGCTCGACCCGGACGATCGCGGTGTCCGTGACACCAGCCTTAGCGCGGTAGTCGGCAAGGTCGTAGTAGATCTTGCCGGTGCAGAGCACCACCCTGCGGACCTTGCCCGCGTCGAATCCGGCGGGCTCGCCGATCAGCGGCTGGAAGGAACCGTGGGTGAAGTCCACCGTCGCCGACGTGGCCGCCTTGAGGCGGAGCAGCGACTTCGGCGTGAAGACGATCAGCGGCTTGTGCCTGCCGCTTATCGCCTGCCAGCGCAGCAGGTGGAAGTAGTTCGCCGGCGTGGTGGGCAGCGCGACCGTCATGTTGTCCTGCGCGCACAGCGACAGGAACCGCTCGATCCGCGCGGAGGAGTGGTCGGGACCCTGGCCCTCGTAGCCGTGCGGCAGCAGCAGGACGACGCTGGACTTCTGGCCCCACTTCTGCTCGCCGGAGCTGATGAACTCGTCGATGATGGTCTGCGCGCCGTCCGCGAAGTCGCCGAACTGCGCTTCCCACAGCACGAGCGCGTCGGGACGCGCGACCGAGTATCCGTACTCGAACCCCATCGCGGCGAACTCGGAAAGCAGCGAGTCATAGACCATGAACCGCGCCTCGCCGTTGTCGAGCCTCTTCAGCGGCGTGTACTCGGAGCCGTTGTTCCTGTCGACGAGCACCGAGTGCCGCTGGCCGAAGGTGCCGCGCCTTGAGTCCTGGCCGACGAGGCGGACCGGGTACCCGTCCTGCAGCACCGAGCCGAAGGCGAGCAGTTCGCCGGTCGCCCAGTCGATGGTGTCCTCGCTGACGCTGGTGGCGCGCCGGTCGAGCTGCGGCTTGAGCCGCGGGTGCACGGTGAACCCGTCGGGGATCGACACCTGCGTCTCGATGATCTGCTTCACCGCGTCCAGCGAGATCGCGGTCGGCACGGCCGCGTGGTCGACGGGGCGGTCGCCGACCTCGGGCGGCAGCACGGTGCCCGGCTGCGCCGGGAGCTCCGCCGCCTCCCTGGTCTCGGTGAAGGCGCGCTCAAGCTGCTGCTGGTAGTCGCGCAGCGCCGCCTCGGCCTCCTCCATCGTGAGGTCGCCCCTGGCGATCAGCGACTCGGTGTAGAGCTTGCGCACCGAGCGCCGCGCCTCGATCAGGTCGTACATCAGCGGCTGGGTGAAGCTTGGGTTGTCGCCCTCGTTGTGCCCGCGGCGGCGGTAGCACACCATGTCGATCACGACGTCCTTGCGGAACGTCTCGCGGTAGGCGAACGCCATCCGGCCCACGCGGGCGACGGCCTCCGGGTCGTCGCCGTTCACGTGGAAGATCGGCGCCTGGATCATCCGCGCCACGTCGGTCGCGTAGACGCTCGACCGCGACTCCATCGGCGAGGTCGTGAAGCCGACCTGGTTGTTCACCACGATGTGCACGGTGCCGCCGGTGCGGTAGCCGCGCAGCTGCGAGAGGTTCAGCGTCTCGGCCACCACGCCCTGGCCTGCGAAGGCCGCGTCGCCGTGGATGAGCACGGGCAGCACGGTGAAGCCGTCCTGCGACTTGTCGAGGATGTCCTGCTTGGCGCGGACGACGCCCTCGGTCACCGGGTCGACGCACTCCAGGTGGCTGGGGTTGGCGACCAGGCTGGCCGGGATGTGCTTGCCGCTCGCCGCGGTGAACGTGCCCGACGCGCCCAGGTGGTACTTCACGTCGCCTGAGCCCTGCGTGGACTTCGGGTCGAGGTTGCCCTCGAACTCCTTGAAGATCTGCCCGTAGGACTTGCCGATGACGTTGGCGAGCACGTTGAGCCTGCCGCGGTGCGCCATGCCGACCACGGCCTCGTCAAGCCCGGCGTCGGCGGCCTGGCTGATCACCACGTCGAGCAGCGGGATAAGCGCCTCGCCGCCCTCAAGGGAGAATCGCTTCTGGCCGACGTACTTGGTCTGCAGGAACGTCTCGAACGCCTCGGCCACGTTGAGCTTGGACAGGATGCGGACCTGCTCGTCGTGGCCCGCCCTGGCGGGCGGCACCTCGACGCGCGCCTGTATCCACTTGCGCTCTTCCGGGTCCTGGATGTGCATGTACTCGATGCCGACGGTGCGGCAGTACGAGTCGCGCAGCACGCCGAGGATCTCCCGCAGCCGCATGATCGGCTTGCCGCCGAACCCGCCGGTCGCGAACTCGCGCTCCAGGTCCCACAGCGTCAGGCCGTGCTGGATGATGTCCAGGTCGGCGTGCTTGCGCTGGACGGTCTCGATCGGGTTCGTGTCGGCCATCAGGTGGCCGCGGACCCGGTAGGCGTGGATGAGCTCCTGGACCCGTGCAGACCTCGCGACGTCGTCCTCGTGCCCGTAAGGGAAGTCCTTGACCCAGCGCACCGGCTCGTAGGGAATGCGGAGGCTCTCGAAGATCTGGTCGTAGAAGCCGTTCTCGCCGAGCAGCAGCTGGTGGACGACGCGCAGGAAGTCGCCGGACTGGGCCCCCTGGATGATCCGGTGATCGTACGTGGAAGTCAGCGTCACCGTCTTGCTGATCGCGAGCTTGGCCATGGTCTCCTCGCTCGCGCCCTGGTAGGCGGCGGGGAACTCCATGGCGCCGACACCGATGATCGCGCCCTGGCCCGGCATGAGGCGCGGCACGGAGTGCTCGGTGCCGATCGTGCCAGGGTTGGTGAGAGAGATCGTGGTGCCCTGGAAGTCGGCGACCGCCAGCTTGCCGCTGCGCGCCTTGCGGATCACGTCCTCGTACGCCGTCCAGAACTGGCGGAAGTCCATCTCCTCCGCGCCCTTGATGTTGGGCACGAGCAGCTGGCGGCTGCCGTCCTTGGCCTTGAGGTCGATGGCCAGGCCGAGGTTCACGTGATGCGGCGTGGCGAGGAACGGCTTGCCGTCCTCCTCGGCGTAGGAGGCGTTCATCTCGGGGAGCGCCTTGACCGCCTGGACAAGCGCGTAGCCGATCAGGTGGGTGAAGGAGATCTTCCCGCCCCGCCCGCGCTGCAGGTGGTTGTTGATGACGATCCTGTTGTCGATGAGCAGCTTGGCGGGCACGGCGCGGACGCTGGTGGCCGTGGGCACGGTGAGGCTTGCCGCCATGTTCTGCGCGGTGCGGGCCGCGGCGCCGCGGAGCTTGTTCACGTCGGCGTCGGCCGGCGGCGCCGTGACGGGCGCCTGGCCCGCGGCCTGGGCCGCCGTCTTCGCCGGGGGCTGCGCGGGCTCCTCGGCAGGCGCCTTGGCGGCAGGCGCCTTGGCGGCGGGTGTCGCGGGCGGCTGGGTCAGGACCGGCTGCGGCCCGGTGCCGTTCACGCCACGGACCGGGCGGTAGTCGGCGAAGAACGACCACCACGCCTTGTCGACCGAGCCGGGATCGTTGAGGTATCGCTCGTACAGCTCGTCGACCAGCCACTCGTTGGGGCCGAAGTCGGCGGTGGCCGACGCGGTGGCCCACTCTGCCGATTCGGGGGGCTGAGTCTGTGACGAAGGGTGTGCTGAGGGCGCGCTGAGATCTGCGGCAGCGAGCGGCGACTCAGAAGACACGGCGGACATCGCCTTCTTCCGAAAATATAGATGTGATAACTGACTCCCGCCTCCTAGGTTACCGCCCGGTTGCGTGGACGGGGGGCGGGATGGTGCCCCCGTGGCTGCGCTGGCCCGTGTGGCGTGAGTCACGCCTCCCGTGCCTCGCTGAACCCTGCACGCATTGGCGTTCGCGGTCGGCAAGGGTCAGCGGGGACTCGCCTCGCGCCGCGTACGCACGCCGCACCGTAGCGCGGCCCGGTCGGCCGGCGGGCCTATTTCTGGGTTATGGCGGTAATCGAAAGATTGACGCAATAATTGTTGACTCTGGCGACCTGTTGTGGGGAAATTCCGCCGCTTCTGCCCCGCCAGGATTCGGTCGCCGCGCCGCCGCCGACCGCGTTTCGCCGCCTTTCGCTGGGCAGCGCGCTACGCTCGGACTGAATGAACAGAGGCGAGGTTCCAGGCTACGAGTTCGAGGTGCCGCGCGGCCCGCGTCACGCAGGCGGCCCGCGGCACGCATTCGGGCATGACCCGCTGCGCCAGCTCCAGCGTGCACAACCGGAGCAGGCACCACGGTCGCCCGTGCGCGCCACGAGCAGCGGGGTCCTCTCCGTCATGCGCAAGCGGAACTGGCTGATGGGCCTCGCGGTGCCGATCCTGGCCGCCGTCGCCGTTGGCATCGCCGTCGTCGTGGTGACCGGCGGGGGAGGCAGCGGCGCGTCGGCGCCGTCCGCGCTTGCCGCCGGGTTCCCGCCCGCGCGGCTGGCCGGGGCGAGCTTCGCCGGCACCGCAGGGACATCGCGGGTGATCCTCTCCGCGATCGGCGCCTCCCGCGCCACCGAGGTCGCGGCGGGCGGCGTGAACGGCGGCCCGGCGCTCTGGTCCTCTTCCGACGGCGGTGCCACCTTCACCCGCGCGACGATTACCGGGCCCGCGTCGCTGACCAGGGCCGGCAGCGGCCAGCTGGCCAGCGTCGCGCACGGCACGGCCGGCTGGCTGGCCGTCGGCACCACGCTCGCGGGGAAAGGCGGCCCGCTCGTGGCCTCCTCGCCCGACGCGCGCACCTGGACCGTGACCGGCGACATCGCCGGGAACGCGGTCGCGGCGGCGGTCGCGGCAGGCCCCGCCGGGTACGTGATCGTCGGTCACCAGTCGGCGGGACACTCCGCCACGGCCGTCGCGGCCGCCTGGTACGCGAGCGGCCTGACCGGGTGGCGCCCCGCCACGGTGACCACACGCGGACAGCAGGGAGCGGCTGGCGGCCAGACGATGAGCGCGGTGACCGGGACGGCGCGGGGATTCGTATCCGTCGGCGCGACGGATACGCGCCCGGCCGCCTGGGTCTCCGCCACCGGCCGCACGTGGCAGCAGGCTTCCGTCCCGCTGCCGTCCGGCGCGGCCCGGGCGGCACTCGACTACGTGGCGGCGAACGGCAGCGCCGTGGTGGCGGCCGGCACGGAGTTCTCCGCGACGGGCGCGAGCAGTCCGTTCGCCGAGGTCTCCGCCGACGCGGGCACGACGTGGACTCAAGTGCAGCTTCCCGTGCCGGACATCGGACCAGGAACAGGCACCACGGTCACGGCGCTGACCGCCGCGGGCGGCGGATTCACCGCGGCGGGCACCTACGTCACCCAGGCCGGGCCCGAGGTCGTGATCTGGACGCTGCCGGCCGGGACCCCGGTCACCGACGGCACCGCGTGGGCGGCGGCGACCCCGCAGGGCACCGGCCTGGCCAGCACCACCGCGGAAAACGCGATCACGGCGCTCGCCGCCGACGGCGTCACCCTGACGGGCGTCGGGTTCACCGCCGATTTGACCGCGTCAGGCATGCCAGGCGCGCAGCAGCCGACGCTCTGGCAGTCACCCATCCGTTAAGTGAACCTGTCGGTTAGGTGAACCCGTCCGTTCAGTGAACCCGTCCGCGGGGCCAACCCCGCCGGGGCCGTCGGGCTGAAGAAGTTCACTGACTACGATGACGTAAGTGATCAACACAGTCTTTGTTACCGGTGCGAGCAGTGGGTTCGGTGCCGCGGTAGCCCGCAGGTTCGCCGCAGACGGCGCGCGCGTGGTTGCGACCGCCCGCCGCGTGGACCGCGTCGAGGCGCTCGCGTCCGAGTTCGGCGCGCGGATCCTCCCGCTGGCGCTCGACGTCAGGGACCGGCCGGCCGTCGCCGCCGCCGTCGCGGCACTTCCCGCGGAGTTCGCGGCCATCGACGTGCTCGTGAACAACGCGGGCCTCGCGCTTGGCCTGAACCCGGCCCAGGACGCCGACCTTGACGACTGGGACCAGATGATCGACACGAACTGCAAGGGGCTGGTCTACTGCACCCGCGCGATCCTGCCTGGCATGGTCGCGCGCAGGCGCGGCCACGTGATCAACCTCGGCTCGGTAGCGGGCACTTACCCGTACCCCGGCGGGAACGTGTACGGCGGCACGAAGGCGTTCGTCCACGAGTTCAGCCTGAACCTGCGCAGCGACCTGCACGGCACGGGAGTCCGGGTCACGTGCGTCGAGCCGGGGATGGCCGACACGGAGTTCTCCCTGGTCAGGTTCAGCGGCGACAAGGGCAAGGCGGATAACGTCTACGCGGGCATGCAGCCGATGACCGCCGACGACATCGCCGAGTCGATTCACTGGGCGGCCACCATGCCGCAGCACGTCAACGTGAACACGATCGAGCTGATGGCCACCGCCCAGTCGTTCGCACCGTTCCAGGTCGCCCGCGACGCCTGACGGCTAGCCGAAGACGTCCTGGCGCCTGTTGGCGAGCGACGGCAGCGTCCTGCGGACCGTCTCCACGAGCGACATATCCGCATTTATCGACCATCACCTCCGGTGACGGTCCCAGGTCCGCGCGCACCACGCCGAGCGGGTCGATCAGCATGGACCGCCCCACCCCGGTCGGCGCGCGGGTCGGCTTCTCGTCCGGGTCGGGCACCTGCCCGACGGCGGCGATCCACACGGTGTTCTCGATCGCCCTGGCGCGCAGCAGCGTGACCCAGTGCTCCTCCTTGAACAGCCCCGCCTGCCAGGCGGCGCTCACGGTCACCAGCGCGGCACCGCCGACGGCAAGCGCGCGCGTCAGCTCGGGGAACCGGATGTCGTAGCAGATCTGCACCCCGACAGGCACTCCGGCCAGCGTGGCCACCACGACGGCAGACCCCGGCGCGACCAGGTCGGACTCGCGCTGCGTGAAGGCATCGAACAGGTGCAGCTTCCGGTAAGAGGCGACCAGGTCGCCGTCGCCGTCGAACACGACGGCGGTGTTGTAGACCCGCCCGTCCGGTGCGGGCTCGAACACGCCCGCCACCAGGGCGACCCCCGTCTCCTTGGCGGCTTCGGCAAGGCCAGCGCAGAACGGCCCGTCAAGCGGCTCCGCCGCCGCCCGCAGGTCGGCACCGAAGCGGACCATCGTCGCCTCGGGAAGCACCGCGAGTTCCGCGCCGCCGGCCGCGGCCTCGCCGAGTGCGTCATGCACTCGCCGCAGGTTGACGCCGGGATCCGCGCTGACAGGAAGCTGGCACAAAGCGATACGCATGCCGCCACGATAACCGCGCCCGCCTCGATGGCCTATCGCCTGGGCGGGCGTGATCTCATGGAGTCGTGACCCGACCGCTGCTCAATCGCCGTCTCGACGGACTCGGTAACTCCATCTTCGGTGTGATGTCCGCCCGCGCCGTCGCCACCAACTCGGTCAACCTCGGCCAGGGGTTCCCCGATGTCGACGGCCCGCCGGGGATCGCCAAGGCCGCCGCCGACGCGATCATGGCGGGCAAGGGCAACCAGTACCCGCCCGCGACCGGCATCCCCGAGCTGCGGAGCGCCGTCGCGCGCCACCAGGAGCGGTTCTACGGCCTGCGCTACGACCAGGACACCGAGGTGCTGATCACCGCCGGCGCGACGGAGGCGATCGCCGCCGCGCTGCTCGCCCTCCTCGAGCCAGGCGACGAGGTGATCGCGTTCGAGCCGTACTACGACTCCTACGTCGCCAACATCGCGATGGCCGGCGGTATCCGCGTTCCGCTCACACTCAAGGCTCCGGATTTCCGCCCGGACCTGGCCAAGCTGGAATCACTGATCACCAGCAAGACCAGGCTGCTCATGCTGAACAGCCCGCACAACCCCACGGGCATGGTCCTCACCCGGGCGGAGACCGAGGCGATCGCGCGGATCGCCATCGACCACGACCTCCTCGTGATCACCGACGAGGCCTATGAGCACCTCACGTTCGACCGTGAGCACATACCGCTCGCCACGATCGACGGCATGCGCGGCCGCGTCGTCTCGATCGGCTCGGCGGGCAAGACGTTCTCGTTCACCGGGTGGAAGGTCGGCTGGGCCACCGCCACCCCCGACCTCATCAGTGCCGTCCGCACCACCAAGCAGTTCCTCACCTACGTGAGCAGCGGCCCCTTCCAGTACGCCGTCGCCGAGGCACTCGACCTCCCCGACGGCTACTACACGGACATGGCCGCCGACCTCAAGGCCAAGCGCGACCTCATGGCCGCGGGCCTGCGGGAGATCGGCTTCGGCGTCTACGAGCCCGATGGCACCTACTTCATCACCGCGGACATCTCTCCCCTGGGCGAGCGGGACGCGATGGAGTTCTGCCGCGGCCTGCCCGACCGGGCAGGCGTGGTGGCGATCCCGAGCGCCGTCTTCTACGACGACCACCCAGAAGAGGGCCGCCCCCTGGTCCGCTTCGCGTTCTGCAAGCGCCCCGAGGTGCTCAAGGAGGCGCTCAGCCGCCTCTCCGTCCTTGGCCGCTGAACGAGCCGGAATGTAGGCCTAGGCCCATAGCGGCGGCCCGGCGTGGCAACCAGGATGGACGCCATGACGAGATACCACGGCGTCCCGCTGGCGAACCCGTTGCGGCAGTGGCTGACGCACTGGCCCGCCCTGCTACTGCCACTGGTCGCGATCGCGCTGATCGGCTCGTACAACGGCACTGTCACGCTGTCGCTCGTCATCGTGGCGGCGGTCCTCGTTCTGCTCGCCCCGGCGGAGAGCGCGAAGCTCGCACCGTTCGCTGTGTTCGCCTACAGCGCTTACGGGCTGTACAAGCTGCATTCCCTGGTGATCTATGAGACGCAGAGCGTGCGTTACGGGCTGGTGACCGCGTCCCGGGCGGTAGCCCTGATACCAGGCGGGATTCAACTCACCTCGCGCACGACCGGGTTCGGGCCGATGCTGGCCGAGATAGCGGTCTTCGCCGTCGTGGCTACGGTGGCGCTCGCGGTGAGCGGCGCGCCGGGCGGACCGGCGATCCACCGCGCCATCGCGCAGCTGCGCGGCGGCGACGGGCAGCCGAAGACCGTGCCGCCGCTTGCGCTGCTGCCGGTGCTCGCCCTCGTGGCCGGGTTCTGGGTCATGACCTACCTGAACTGGTTGAGCAGCTGGGGGATGGACGTGTCGGCGCTGACCGTCGCGATCTTCGCCGCGGGCTGGGTCCTGGTGCGGTGGCAGCCGAAGACCGCCGCGACGCTGGTGGTCATCGGCCTCCTGTTCTTCGGCCTGCTCGGCATCTGGTGGGGCCTGCAATGGATCGTGACCGGCGGGCACGGGTACCGGACGGTGGGGATGCCGTCGTTCTACGGTGCGGTCTACGGCGCGGTGCTGGTTCACGCCGGCCCCTCGGAACTGCTCGCCGGCGTCCAGGGCGTCGTCCTTCTCGCTCTCGGTGCCCTGCTCGCTCCCCGACTCCTGCGGTGGGACGCGGACTCGGCGATGGCGGCGCGGGCCCAGGCGCTGACCCAGCGGGTATCACGGCTGACCCAGACGCGCAGCGACGCCACGGAGGTCGCCGTCGCCGAGCTGCGCCGCATCGAGCGCGACCTGCACGACGGCGCCCAGGCCCGGCTCGTCGCGGTGGGGATGTCCCTGCGCGCGGCCGAGGAACTGATGCGCGCCAACCCGGAAGCGGCGCGCGCCCTGGTCGCCGAGGCGCGCGAGACGTCCTCCCGCGCCCTAGACGACCTCCGCGGCCTGGTGCGCGGCATCTACCCGCCGGTGCTCGCCGACCGGGGCCTCGCCGACGCGGTCCGCGCCCTGGCCCTGGACGCCCCGATGACCGTGGACACGGACATTACCCTCCAGGGGGAACCGCCGATGCCGGTCGCGGCGGCAGCCTACTTCGGCATCGCGGAAGCCCTGACCAACGCGGTACGGCACGCGGGGGCAGACACGGTCCAGATCGGCATCGGCTACGCCGACGGCATGCTCCGCGCCACAGTTGTCGATGACGGCCACGGCGGCGCAGACCCGTCGGCGGGCACAGGCCTGGCCGGCATCGAGCGCCGCCTTGCCACGTTCGACGGCATCCTGGCGGTGAACAGCCCTCTTGGCGGCCCAACCATCGTCGTACTCGAGGTCCCCTGCGTCCTGTCAGCCCTATCGCCCGGCCGCACGACTTAGGGCCAGTTAGCGTTTGCGCGTATCCGGTTATATCCCTACTTGCCGGGCCGCCGGACAACGTGAGATGGCCCTCAGTTGCCAGGAGGCCGTCGGCCAGCGTCGTCGAGATCGAGGTTCTGTGCGCGTCGTCATCGGTGAAGATCTCTTCCTCCTCAGGGACGGGCTGGTCCGGCTGCTTGAGGCGCACAGTTTCGAAGTTGTCGCGGCGGTGGGGAGCGCGCCTGAGTTGCTTCGCGCGCTGACCGAGTTGAAACCCGACGTTGGCATCGTTGACGTCCGGCTCCCGCCGACCTTCACCGATGACGGGCTGCGGGTCGCTATCCAAGCGCGCCGGGCCTGTCCTGGCCTGCCGCTCCTTGTGCTGTCCCAGTACGTGGAGCAGTTGTACGCCCGCGAGCTACTCGCGGACCAGGCCGGCGGCGTCGGCTACCTGCTCAAGGACCGGGTATTCAGCGACGCCGCGTTCGCCGACGCGGTCCGCGACGTCGCCGCGGGCGGCACCGTCCTGGACCCCGAGGTCGTCAGCCGGCTCATGACCAAGCGCGCGAGATCGGGCCCGCTCGCCGCGCTGACCCCGCGCGAGCGCGAGGTCCTCTCCCTGATGGCCCAGGGCCGCTCCAACGCCGCGATCGCCGCGAAGCTGTTCATCACCGAGAAGGCGGTGAGCAAGCACGCCGCGGGCATCTTCGCCAACTTGGGCCTGGCGCCGTCCGACGATGACAACCGCCGCGTCCTGGCCGTCCTCGCCTACCTGAACTCCTAGGTCCCGCACGACCGCAGTGGGCGTCCCAAGCCTGAGCCTTGGGTTGACGGGCGGGTTCCGGGCGGCGCCCCCTTAAAACGCCGGCCCGGACCCGTCCCCCCGACGCAGGACCCGGCAGAGGCGCGCGGCCGGCGCCCCCTATCTGCGCCTGGCCCGTTATCCCTGCCGCCCCCGGTCCTGCACTTGTATGAGGAAGCAGGCCGCAGGAAACCAACAACTTTTCTGCGGATTTTTCCTGAGATCTGCTGCCGCCACTCGCGACGCCATGTGGCCGTCTGGCCCCCGGGGCCAGAACCGCGGCAGGCGGCCGCGGGCGAGTTGACCAGCGGGTAGGCGGCCGCGCCGGTCCGGCTGGCAGGCTCGGCCCGTGGCGGTCCCCTAAGCTGCTTGGTGTGCAGGAACGTGATGTGTGGGATGTCGCCGTCGTCGGGGCGGGACCGGCCGGGCTGGCCGCGGCGAGTGCCGCGGCCGCGGCGGGAGCGCGAACAATCGTGCTTGAGCGGGCCGAGCACCCGCGGTACAAGACGTGCGGCGGCGGCCTGATCGGCGCGTCCCGCGCCGCCGCGGGCGGCCTGATCGACGTGCCCGCACGCGACGAGATCCGCCGGGCCACGGTCACGCTGCGCGGCGGGCAGGAGTTCACCCGTTCGCACGGCGAGCCGCTGCTCACGATGGTGGTGCGCGATGAGTTCGACGCCGCGCTGCTGAAGCGGGCCGAGGAGAACGGCGCGCGGCTCAGGCAGCGGACCCAGGTTCGCGCGATCGACCAGGCGGACGGGCACGCGACGGCCCGGCTCGCGGACGGTACGGAGGTCGCCGCGAAGGTGATCATCGGCGCCGACGGCTCCTCCGGCGTCACCGCCAGGCACGTCGGCGCGGAGTTCGACCAGGTGGACCTCGGCCTCGAGCTGGAAATCGCCGTGCCTGACCAGGTCGCGGTGCGATGGGCGGGCCGGGTACTGCTCGACTGGGGCAAGATCCCCGCCTCGTACGGCTGGGTCTTCCCGAAGGGTGACCGCCTCACGGTCGGTGTCATCGCCGCCCGGGGCCAGGGAGACGCCACGAAGGCGTACCTGCGCGAGTTCGTCGGCCGGCTTGGCCTGGCCGGCTACGAGGCGGTCCAGGACTCCGGCCACCTCACCCGCTGCCGCGCGGACGGCTCACCGCTGCGCAAGGGCCGGGTGATCGTGGCGGGCGACGCCGCGGGCCTGCTCGACCCGTGGACCCGCGAGGGCATCAGCTTCGCCCTCCGCTCCGGTGCCCTGGCCGGCGAGTACGCCGCCAAGGGCGACCCCGAGGGCTACGCCGCGGCGGTCAGCGCCCGGCTGGTTCCTGACATGCGCGCGGGCCGGATTCTCCTGACGGCGTTCACCAGGCACGCCGGCACTTTCCACCGGGGCCTGAACACCCCGAAGGGCTGGAGCGCCTTCGTGAAGATGTGCCGCAGCGAGATCTCCCTGTCCGAACTGGTCAACCGCCCCTCGGCCCGGGTTTCCCTGGCCGTGCTCAACCGCTTCTAACGACAGGGCCCTAGTCGCCGCCGGACGCGATCGCGGCATCGACCTCCTGCCTCCGCGCGGCGAACTCGGCGGCATGCTCGCGCTCAAGCCGGTCCGCGGTGTCCTCGTCGTCGCGCATGAGCGCGTCGAGGTTGCTGTTCGCCGCGTCGATCACGCCGAGGTCAACGTAGGCTCGCTGGACCTTCGGCCCCCACAGGCCGATGTCCTTCACGCAGGGCACGATGCGACTGAACAGGAACTGACGGAACGCCAGCTGCGTGGGGGAGCGGTCGGCGAACTCCACGCACTCCTGCCACATCGAAGTCAAGACGCTCGTATACCTCGCGCGCGACGAACCGGTCGCGCATCAGGTAGCAGCCTTCGACCACGAACTCCTCACGCTCGGCGCGCTCCGCCGCGGTGAGCTCGGCGTAATAGTCGCGCAGCGCCAGGCGGCCGAACGCCACGTGCCGCGCCTCGTCCTGCATCACGTACGCGAGCAGCTGCTTGACCAGCGGGTTGCCCGTGATGTCGCGGTGCACGCCGAAGGCGGCGAGAGCCAGTCCCTCGATCAGCACCTGCATGCCGAGGTAAGGCAGGTCCCAGCGGGAGTCGGACAGCGCGTCGGCCAGCAGCTTCGCCAGGTGGTCGTTCACCGGGTAGAACAGGCCGACCTTCTCCTTGATGAACCGGTTGAACAGCTCGACATGCCGTGCCTCGTCCATGACCTGAGTGGCCGCGTAGAACTTGGAGTCCATGTCCGGCACGGACTCCACGATCCTGGCCGCCACGGTCAGCGCGCCCTGCTCGCCGTGCAGGAACTGGCTGAACAGCCACGACGACAGATGGTGGCTCAGCTCATCCCGCTCCGCCTGATTCAGCTTTTCCCACTGGCGCGACCCGTAGATCGGCACGATCTCTTCGCCGGTTTCCATGACCCGCAGCGGATTGACCGGCTGCTCCCAGTCGATCCGCTTGGTCGCGTCCCACTGCTTGTCCTTGCCGCGCTGGTACAGGTCGAGCAGTTGCTGCCGCCCGGAGTCGTATTCCCAGGAGAACCTGGCCGCGCCCGTCGCGGGTATGTCCCAGGTTTCCGTGGCGACCGGTGACGTGTACATGTCGTAGGTGCTCACGCGCGCCTCCTGCCTAGGCGGCAGCGGGCGCCGCCGTCCCTTATTACTAGCCAGTAATGAACGGCCGCGCAATAGTCCGCGCTGCTATGGTGCGGGAGTGGAAGCTGAGCTAAGGCGGGCGGCGGAGGCCGCGACCGGGTTCATGCCTGAGGCCGAGGGGCTTGCCTTGTGCGAGACGGCCGAGGAGTACGCGGCGGCCGGACCGGTGCTCGAGGTGGGCAGCTACTGCGGGAAGTCCACGATCTACCTGGCCGCCGGGGTGCGCGGCGCACGCAAGTTCGGCATCAGGCAGCAGGTCGTGACCGTGGATCACCACCGGGGCTCGGAGGAGCACCAGCCCGGCTGGGAGTACCACGACCCCACCATGGTCGACCCCGTGGCCGGCCGGATCGACACGCTGCCCCGGTTGCGCGCCACGCTGGCGGCGGCGGGGATCGAGGACGACGTCGTCGCGATCGTGGGCAAGTCCGCGGACGTGGCCAGGCTGTGGCGCACGCCGCTCGGCATGCTGTTCATCGACGGCGGGCACACCGACGCCGCCGCCAACTGGGACTACGAGGGCTGGGCGCCGTGGGTATCCCTCGGCGGCGCGCTGGCCATCCACGACGTGTTCCCCGACCCGGCCGACGGCGGGCAGGCCCCGTTCAAGATCTACCAGCGCGCCCTGACCTCTGGCGCCTTCACCGAGGTCCGCCAGGAGGGCTCCCTCCGCATCCTGGAACGCACGGCCTCAGGGATCGGCTAATCGGCTGACGTTGCCGTCCCGCTCGCGGACGACAGGGGCGCTCGGTACCTCAGGCAACCGTGTGACGGAGAGTGCCTGCCGCCTTCCCGCGGGGGCGACCATCAGCGAGTAAGTCTCGCGCGCGGCGAAGACTTGTCGCGTCGTGTGGACAAAGCTCGCGTGGCGCAATGCCGCTAAGCTAGCGTCGATCACACCAGGCCTTCGCCGCCCTATTTGCCCGGTGCCAGGCTCCGATTAACGTGTAAATTCCGTGCAACATGAAGATTTTGTACTAGACGAAGAGAAAGCGCGTGTGACGCACGCTTTTCTTACATGCCGTACTTTATTTGACCTGCAGTGCAGACGTTGACGCGCAGGCGGATCATCTAACAGCCACGGCACGGCGTCCGATTTGTGTGGCGACAGTTAACGCGGGTGGATTCCGCGCAACACGAAGACTGTTGCGTCGCATGTGAGAGAAGCTCGCGTGACGCGATTCTTGTCCATATCCGGTACTGAATTGACGTGTTATTGCGCAGGTCACGGTGGGTTGGGCGGGCTCCGCAGTCAGGCGCTCGCGCCGGCGGCCGCGCACAGCGGCGGGGTTGACGCCGGGCGCGATCGCTGTACTCTTGTCTTATGACTATAGATAAAGGGAACAGCCCGATAGAGTTCCGGCTTGACCCGTCCTCGGGGGTGCCGACCTACCTGCAGCTCGTGCAGCAGGTGGAGCACGCGCTGCGGCTTGGCTACCTCGAGCCAGGTGACCAGCTCCCCAAGGTCAGGGACGTGGTCGCGAACCTGACCATCAACCCGAACACGGTGCTGAAGGCCTACAAGGAGCTTGAGACCAAGGGGCTGGCCGCTGGCCGCCCGGGGCAGGGCACCTTCGTCCAGGCCAGCCTGAACCAGATCACGCTGCCCGAGCTGAGCGGCCTGCGCCGGTCCATGCTCGGCTGGCTCGCCTCCGCCGACGAGGCGGGCCTCGACGAGGACGGGATGGTGGCGCTGTTCACCAGCGTGCTGCGGGATTTCTTTAAGCGTCGCGAGGGCGCCGCCCACGCTCCCGGCGAAGGGCTCAGAAACGGAGGGCGTCGCATGAACGTCATCGAGACCACCGGGCTTGGCAAGCGCTACGGGAAAGCGTGGGCGCTGCACGACTGCACCCTCACCGTGCCGGAAGGATGCCTGGCCGCGCTCGTCGGGCCGAACGGCTCTGGCAAGTCCACGCTGATGAACATGGCGGTCGGCCTGACCCTCCCGACCGCGGGAACCGCCAAGGTGCTCGACGGCCAGGCCACCGGGTCGCCGGTCGCCCTCGACGACATCGCGTTCATGGCACAGGACGCGCCCGTGTACAAGAACATGTCGGTCGCGGACATGCTGCACCTGACGAGGAACCTGAACCGGCGCTTCGACGGGCCCTTTGCTCGGGCGCGCCTCACCGACCTCGGCATCCCGCTCAAGAAGAAGTCAGGCAAGCTGTCCGGCGGCCAGCAGGCGCAGGTCGCGCTCACCCTGGCGCTCGCCAGGCGGCCGCGGCTGCTCATCCTCGACGAGCCCCTGTCCGCGCTTGACCCCATCGCCAGGCAGGACTTCATGGCCACGGTCATGACAACCATGGCCGATGAAGGCACGTCCGTCCTGTTGTCCTCGCATGCGCTCGCCGAGCTTGAGCGAGTCGCCGACTACCTCATCGTGCTCGGCGGCGGCCAGCTCAGGATCGCTGGCGAGGTCGAAGACCTGCTCGCGACCCACCGCGTCCTGACCGGCCCGACCGCCGAGGCGGACCGCTACGCGAGCCAGCTATCGGTCGTGCAGGTCAAGCGCGCCGCGGCTCAGGCCCACTTGCTTGTCAGATCTAGCGGGACCGACGATCCCGTGCTGCCCGGCTGGGAAGCGCACCCCGTCAGCCTGGAAGAGCTCACGCTGGCCTACCTGCGCGCTCCGCACGCCGAGGCACCGCAGAAGCCAGCGAACGCTAACCACATCGAGCCAACGGAGGTGGCACGATGACCGTGCTCACCATGCCCGCGCGGCCGGGCCACGACATCACTCCACCGCCTGTGCCATGGCGGCGCATGGTCTGGGTCACCTGGCGGCAGCACCGGGCCACGATGATCAGCGTGCCCGCCGTGCTCGGCGCGCTGGCACTGTTCCTGCTGTTCGCGGGGCTGAAGGTGCATCACGACTACGCCGTGCTCACCGCCTGCCACCCGAAGGGCTCGGCCGCCTGCGAGACGCTCAACAGGACCTTCAACGGCACCGACTGGACCCTGGGCAACACACTTAACATCCTGATGCACCTCCTCCCGGTACTGCTCGGCATGTTCGCGGGCGTGCCGCTCCTGGCACGGGAGCTTGAAGCCGGAACCTTCAGGTACGCCTGGACGCAAGGGGTTGGCCGGGTGCGCCTGACGATCGCCAAGCTCGCCATGCTCGCCGTGTTCATTACCGTGCTTGCCTGGGCGTTCAGCCAGCTGTTCACGTGGTTCTTCGAACCGTTCCTGCCGCAGGAGGACACGAACGTGCTCGCGGCGACGGTGTTCGATACCCGCGGCATCGCGTTCGCCGCCTGGACGCTGGCCGCATTCTGCATTGGCGCGTTCCTCGGCATGCTGCTGCGCCGTGTCATTCCCGCCATGGCCGTTACCCTCGGCGTCTACCTCGTCCTCGCGCTCGGGATCTGGCCGCTGCGCAAGCACTACCCGGTGGCGGTGGTCACGGATAACCCGGGCAGCATCCCCTTCACTTCAGGTCCGAGCACGCCCAACTCCCCGTGGTTCCTGTCCTCCTGGAGCAGCGGCGGCAAGTACTGGACGAGCTACATCCCGGTCAGCCGCTTCTGGCCGATGCAGTTCATCGAGGCCGGCTGGCTGCTCGTGCTGTCGCTGCTCCTTCTCGCCGGCACCGTCTGGCTGGTCCGCCGCAGGGCCGCCTAGACCGGGCCAAGACCGAGCCGACGGAGACAAGCCGATGACCGTCCGCACCATGTCCGTCCAGCCGGGCAGGGACACCGGCGCAGGACCAGGGTCCGTGCCGTGGCAGGGAATGCTGTGGGTCACGTGGCGGCAGCACCGCGCGTTGCTGATCATCGTCGCCGCCGCGTTCGCCGCGGCGGTGGCCTTCATGCTGATCACCGGGCCGAAGATCCACCACGACTACGCCGTCCTGACGGCCTGTCATCCGGCGGCCGCGGCCGCCTGCGTGCCGCTGAACAACTACTTCGGCAGCACGGACTGGCACTACGGTAACGGCCTGCGCGTCGCGCTGCTTGCCGCCCCGGTGCGCCCCGTTCCTGGCGCAGGAGAACCTGAGCGTCCTCACCGCGCCGGTGTTCGCCACGCGCGGCGTCTCGTACGCCGCCTGGACGCTGACCGCGTTCTGCCTCGGCGCGTTCCTCGGCGCGCTCACGCGGCGGATCCTCACCGCGATGGCCGCCACGCTGGGCCTCTACCTCGCCCTCGGCGCGGCGACCTGGTTTTACCTGCGCGACCACTACCCGGTCAGCACGTTCTGGCCCATGCAGGTCTTCGAGGCCGGCTGGCTCCTGGCCCTCTCGGCGCTGCTCGTCGCGGGCACCGTCCGGCTGGTCCGCCGCCACGCCACGTAGGCAAGGAACCCGACGCTAGCCGTGGCCGGTGAGGGCGTCCGCCGCGCTTGGCTCGCAGCCGCAGGCGGCGGGGTCGGCAGGCGAGCGGAAGTCGGCCGGGACGGGGACGGCGCGGAAGATGGCCGCGCCGGCGCTGAAGCCGGCCAGCGCGTCGGCGGCGAGCACGGCGGCGGCGGAGGTCCAGCCGGACCGCTCGGCGGGGAAGTGATTCTCGTTGACGTACTGCCAGCCGGTCCAGTAGGAGCCGTCGTCGTGCCGCAGGCGGCCGATCGCCGCGAACACCTCACGGGCGCGCTCCCGCTGGCCGCAGGCATCGAGGGCGAGCACAAGCTCGCAGGTCTCGGCGACCGTCACCCACGACTGGTCGCTGACGCAGCGGACGCCGAGGCCCGGCACCACGAACGTGTCCCAGCCGCGGGCGAGCCGCTCGGCGGCGGCGGCACCGCGCAGCGCGCCGCCGAGCACCGGGTAGTACCAGTCCATCGCGAACCGGCTCTTGTCCGCGAAGGCTTCCGGGTGGCAAGCGAGCGCGTGGCCGAGCTGGACGGCGGCGAGCTCCCAGTCCGGCTGCGGCTCGCCTGCCAGCTCGGCGAGCGAGATCGCGCAGCGCAGCCCCTGCAGGATGCTCGAGCAGCCGGAGAGCAGCGCGAACGCCCCCGGCTCACCCGCGGCGTCCCGCTCCCACGCCACCTCACCGCGCGGTGCCTGCAGGCCGAGCACCCAGCCGATCGCGGCGCGGACCGTCGGCCACATGCGCTCGGTGAACTTGCGGTCCCCGGTGACCAGGTACTCGTGCCAGGCGCCGACCGCGACGTAGCCGACGTGGTGGCTCTCCGCCGCCTGGTCGGCCACCGCGTCCGCGCTGGCCGCCTCTGGGCCGCCGGTCGTCCTTGGCCACGAGCCGTCCTGGCGCTGCGTATCGCGCAGCCACTTGTAGGCGAGCCGTGCGGGGGCGGCGAGGCCGCAGGCGCTCAGCGCCATCGCGCACTCCACGTGGTCCCACGGGTCCACGTGGCCGTCCGGCCAGGGGATCGCGCCGTCGGCCCGCTGGCCGCCGGCTATCGCACGGGCGGTCTGCAGGACGTTCGCCGGCGGCGTCGGCCTGCCAGGGATCGCAGGTTTAGCGTGGCGCATGAGGTGTAAGCACGAACCCGTTCGGAGTGACTGGTTTGGTGGTTTTGACCTTGCTCGCGTAGATGACGAGGCTCTTGCCGATGAGCGGGTTCAGCGCGGCTTCCGGCAGCCGGGTGAGGGCGGGCTTGCGCATGATGTCCCAGACGAGCAGGCGGTGGTAGGCCCGCACGGCGGGATGCGTGTCGTCGTGGACGCCGACCGCGCACTTGAGCCACCAGTAGGCGGAGTGCAGGCCGTGCGCGTGGTGCCCGCCGGTGGGCGTCAGGCCGGCCGCGGTCAGCTTGGCGATGAGCTCCGCGCGGGTGAAGATCCGCACGTGGCCGCCCGGGACCTCGTGGTAGTCGCTTGACAGCGCCCAGCAGATCCGTTCCGGCAGCCAGGCGGGCACGGTGACCGCGACGGTGCCGCCGGGGCGAAGCACCCGGGCGATCTCCGCCATGGCGGCGGCGTCGTCCGGGATGTGCTCGAGGATCTCCGCGGCGATGATGGCGTCGAACGCGCCGTCGGGGAACGGCAGGCGCGTCGCGTCCGCGGACAGGGCCATGGCCGCCGCGGGCGCCGCGGCCTCGCCTGCCGCGCGCATAGCGTCGAACATGCCGTCGACCGGGGGAAGCTCCTTCAGGTCGAGGTCGGCCGCCACGACGCGGGCACCGCGGCGATAGGCCTCGAAGGCGTGCCGCCCGGCGCCGCAGCCAAGGTCGAGCACCCGGTCGCCTGGATTAATAGGAAATTTCGTGAAATCGACGGTCAGCAACCGGGCTCCCCGTTGATCACCTTCCGGTACAGCGCCTCGGTCGCGGCGGCGACCGCGGGCCAGGCGAACCGCTCGCGCACCCGCGCCAGGCCGCTCGACGCTAGCTGCGCCCTCGCGGGCTCATCGTCGAGCAGGCCGCCGAGCGCGGCGGACAGCTCCTCCGGGTCGCCTGGCGGCACGAGCACCGCGGCGTCCCCGGTGACCTCGGGCAGCGCGCCGGCCCTGCTGGCGATCAGCGGCGTGCCCGAGGCCATGTGCTCCACCGCGGGCAGCGAGAACCCCTCGTACAGTGACGGGATCACCGCCACCTCGGCGCTGGCGAGGACCCGCGCGTACTCCGCGTCCGGCAGGCCGCTGGCGAACGTGACCCGGTCGCCGAGGGCCAGCTGCGTGACTTGCTGCCTGGTAGCGGCGGACGGGGTGCCGATGACGACCAGGTGCGCGTCGCGCTCGGTGGCCAGCTTGGCGACCGCGCGCAGCAGCGTGGGCAGTCCCTTGAGCGGCGAGTCGGCGCTCGTCACGGTCACGATCCGGCCGGGGACGCGCGGCTGCTCAGGGCGCGGGCGGAACAGCCGCGTGTCCACGCCGAGCGGGATGGTATGCACGTTTCTAGGATTTACCCGGAAATCACGGCATATGTCATCTTTGGAGGAAGACGACACCGTGATCAGCGGTCCCGCTCGCCGTGCCACCCGCCCCTGCATCCGCACGAACCCGTACCAGCGGCGCTTGTTCAGCCGCTCGAGCCAGCCCCGCCCGGCCAGGTCGAGCCGCCTGTCCACCGAGATCGGATGGTGAATCGACGTGACGAGCGGCAGTCCGAGCCGCCGGACGCCGAGCATGCCGTAGCCGAGCCCCTGGTTGTCGTGCACGATGTCGAACTCACCCGGTCTGTCCCGCAGCGCCCGCAGTGCCCGCACGCTGAACGTCAGCGGCTCGGGGAACGCGCCGCCCCACATCATCGCGACCTCGAGCGCGTCCGCCCAGTCCCGCAGCTCCGCGGGGCCGCGGGGTGCGGAACGGGTCGTCGTCCCGGTAGAGGTCAAGGCTCGGCACCTGGCGCAGCATCGGCCAGTCCCCGAGTCCAGGGTTGGCGTCGAGCTCCGGGTAGGGCTGGCCAGAGAACACCTCGACGTGGTGCCCGCGCGCGGCGAGTTCCCTGCTCAGGTGGCGCACGTACACGCCCTGCCCGCCGGAATGCGGTTTGCTGCGGTACGACAGCAGTGCTATGCGCAGCGGACGGTTCACTGAGGCCACGGGGCACCTTACCAGGAGGAAAGGCCCGCGAGCCGGGTCAGCCTGCCGCCATGCCGCCGACGGCGAGGCCGATCAGGTACGTGAGGCCCGCCGCGAGCGCGCCGAGCACGAGCTGCCGCAGCGCGCCGCGCCAGAACGGACGGTCGGTGAGCCGCGCCACCAGGCCGCCGCCGACGATCGCGGCGAGCGCGGACAGGCCGAGGGCGACCCAGAGCGCGTCGAAACCGAGCGCGAAGGGCAGCAGCGGGATGATCGCGCCGATGGCGAAGGAGACCAGCGACGCCCCGGCGGCCACGAACGGGGAGGGCAGCTCGGACGGGTTAACCCCGAGCTCCTCGAGGGCGTGCACGGCCAGCGCCTGGTCCGGGTGCGCGGAGATCTCCGCCGCGGCCTGCCGCGCGGTGGCCGCGCTCATGCCCTGGCGGCGCAGCATGCCGACGAGCTCGATCTGCTCGGCGGCGGCGTTGTGCGTGAGCTCGTGCCGCTCCTTGTCCACCTCGGCGTGGACCAGCTCGTTTTGCGAGGAGACCGACACGAATTCACCCGCGGCCATCGAGAACGCGCCGGCCGCCAGCCCCGCGAGCCCGGTGAGCAGGATCGCGTGCTGCGAGCCGCCGCCGCCGCCAACGCCGGCGATCAGCGAGACGTTGGTGACGAGCCCGTCCATCGCGCCGAAGACGGCAGGCCGCAGCCAGCCGCCCGACACGTCCCGGTGCTCGGGATAGTGGTGCTCGGCGAGGTTTCTTTCCGGGATCGACACGTTGCCATTGTATGGACGCGAGTTCTCAGGCACGTGACCTGGGCATGATGTGGCTGTGACGACGGTCGAGGCGGGCACCGCGCCCAGGCGGCGCTGGCATGCCGAGCTCGCCTGGCTCGCGCGCACCGCGCCCTGGCCGTCAGCCGGTGGCGCCGCCGGCGCCCCGCTTGCCAGGGACGTGCTGATCGAAGCGGACGGCGCGCGGTTCACCGCGGTCACCCCGGGGACCCCCGCCGCCAGCGTCCCGCCTGGCACGGTACGGCTGCCCGGCCTCACGCTGCCCGGCCTGGCCAACGCGCACTCGCACGCGTTCCACCGCGCGCTGCGCGGCAGCGTCGGCGGCGTCGGCGGCGTCGGCGGCACGGTGGCGGTCGGCGGTGACACGTTCTGGACCTGGCGGGAGCAGATGTACGCGGTCGCGGAGCGGCTCGACCCTGATCGCTACTTCACCCTCGCCCGCGCCGTCTACGCCGAGATGGCGCTCGCGGGCGTGACCTGCGTCGGTGAGTTCCACTACCTCCACCACGCCGCGGGAGGGAAAAGATACAGCGATCCGAACGAGTTCGGGCTTCGCCTGATCGACGCCGCCGCTGCCGCCGGCGTGCGGACCACCCTGCTTGATGCCTGCTACCTGGCCGGCGGCTTCGTGCCCGGCGGCGATCCGGTGCCGCTGGCTGGAGTGCAGCTTCGCTTCGGCGACGGCTCGGCGCACGCCTGGGCGGAACGGGTCTCCGGCTTCGACTGTGACACCCTCGGCATGATGGCACCGCACGCCCGCCTCGGCGCGGCCATTCACTCGGTGCGCGCGGTCGCGCCCGACCAGGTTCCTGAGATCATGGCGTGGTCGCGCGCGCATGGCGCGCCCGTGCACGCGCACCTGTCTGAGCAGCCGCTTGAGAACGCCGAGTGCCTGGCCGCCTTCGGTCGCACGCCCGCCGAGGTCCTCTATGAGGCCGGGGCGCTCGGACCGCGCACCACGCTGGTGCACGCCACGCACCTGACCGGGCGAGACGTGGAGCTGCTGGCCGGCTCACGGTCGACGGTGTGCATGTGCCCGCTCACCGAGGCCGACCTCGCCGACGGCGTGGGTCCCGCCCCTGCGCTCGCCGCGGCCGGGTCGCCGCTCGCGCTAGGCAGCGACGGGCACAGCGTGATCGACCTGCTCGAAGAGGCCCGCTGGCTGGAGCTTTCTCAGCGCCTGGTGACCAGGCGGCGCGGGCATTTCAGCGCCGCGGACCTGCTGGCGGCGGCGACCGTCGGCGGGCATGCCTGCCTTGGCTGGCCCGAGGCGGGGGAGATCGTGCCCGGCGCGTACGCTGACCTCGTGACGCTGTCCCTGGACTCGCCCCGGCTGGCCGGGGGCGGTAGCGACCCGCTGGCCGCGGTGTTCGCCGCGGGGACCGCGGCGGACGTCAGGCACGTGGTGGCGTCGGGCGCGGACATAGTTCGCGACGGGCGCCACCTGCTCTTGGCTGACGTGCCCGGTGAGCTCGCCGCCGCCATCGGCGCGGTGCTCGACTAGCGGCGGCGCGCATGGCCCCTTCCTTGCTGATCACCAGGATCGGCGAGCTCGTCACCAACGCTCCCGACGGCAGTGCTTCTGGTAACAGCGGAGCGGGCGGGTTCGCCGCGATCAGCGACGCGGCCCTGGTCATCTCCGGCGACCGCATCGCGTGGACCGGGCCCGCCGCCAGGGCGCCTGCCGCCGACGACTTCCTTGACGCGGCAGGCCGCGCGGTGCTGCCCGGGTTCGTGGACTCGCACGCGCACCTGGTATTCGCGGGTGAGCGGTCCGCCGAGTTCGCGGCGCGGATGGCGGGCCGCCCCTATCAGGCCGGCGGGATCAGGACCACGGTCGCCGCGACCCGCGCCGCGACCGACGCCGAACTGCGCGCCGGCCTGCACCGGCTCGCGGGGGAGATGCTCAGGCAGGGCACGACGACGTTCGAGTGCAAGTCCGGCTACGGGCTCACCACGAACGACGAGGCCCGCTGCGCCGCGCTCGCCGCGGAACTCACGGACGAGGTCACCTACCTCGGCGCGCACGTGGTGCCCGTCGAGTTCGCCGCCGACCCCGCTGGCTACCTCGAGCTGGTGTGCGGGCCGATGCTGGCCGCGTGCGCGCCGCACTGCCGCTGGGCCGACGTGTTCTGCGAGCGCGGCGCGTTCGGCGAGGACGAGGCGCGCGCGGTGCTCACGGCCGGCCTGGCCCGCGGCCTGCTCCCGCGGGTCCACGCGAACCAGCTTGGCCCAGGGCCGGGCATCCGGCTTGCCGTGGAGCTAGGCGCGGCCTCTGCCGACCACTGCACGTTTGTCACCGATGCCGACGTGTCCGCCCTCGCGTCGTCGGACACCGTCGCCACCCTGCTGCCGGGCGCCGAGTTCAGCACCAGGCAGCCCTACCCGGACGCCCGCCGCCTCCTTGACGCAGGCGTGACGGTCGCCCTGGCGACCGACTGCAATCCCGGCACGTCCTACACGACGTCGATGCCGTTCTGCGTTGCCCTCGCGGTACGCGACATGCGCATGACAACGGAGGAAGCGGTCTGGTCGGCAACGGCGGGCGGCGCCCGCGCGCTGCGCCGCGGCGACGTCGGCTACCTGGCGCCCGGCGCGCGCGCCGACCTGGTCATCCTGGATGCCCCGTCACACGCCCACCTCGCGTACCGGCCGGGCGTCCCGTTGGTCCACGCGGTCTATCGGTCCGGCCGCCGCCAGCCGGTCGTACCGGACATAACGGGCGCCCCAGTCCCCTGATCCAAGCCGGCGTGCAGGATGGTGGACGTTTGGGCACATCCGGGTGTGCCCAAACGTCCACTGTCTTTGAGGTCCGCTCCAGTTGGCGGCCGCGACGCGGCTACAGCACGGGATAACGACCGCGGAAGCGGACCAACGGGTCGCCGGACTCGGCCACGTAGACGACGTCCTCGACCGCGGAGATCACTAGGAGGTGGTCGCCGGCCGGGACGCGGCGGGCGACCGAGCACTCAAGGGCGGCCAGGCCGCCGTGCGGGATGAGGGCGCCCGACAACGCGCCTCGCGCGTGCGGCGCGGCGTCCAGGATCAGCCTGGCGCTCGGCCGGCCCTCCGCCGCGAACTGGCCAGCGATCACCTTCTGCGCCGATGACAGCAGGGTGACCGCGAACCGCTGCGCGGGGAAGGACGGGCGGCTGAGCACCTCGGCCGGGTAGGAGCCCGCGATGAGCGACACGGCCACGAGCGGCGGGTCAAGCGACACCGGAATGAACGCGCTGACCGTCGTGCCGACGTCGTCGCGGTCATCGGCGATCGTGACGAGAGTAACCCCCGCCGCCCACGCGGAAAGCGCGGCGGGCAGGTCGTTGCCGTTGACAGTCACCCGCGTCCGTTCGGTAGCTAGCTGATTGTCCATGTCCCTGGGAGGGTGAGCGGGCCGTACGGCGGCAGCCCCGCGGCCGCGGCGAAGCGCCAGGCCGGGCCCCAGCCGTCGGCGAACAGCGAGGCGAGCGCGCCCGCGCCGAGCTGCGCCCGCGCCGCCGGCCTTGCCTCGCTCGACTCGGCGGGCCGCAGCTGGTCGAACGGGCCGAGCCGGGGGTAGATCCGCACCGGCGCGTCCGCGGGCAGCCCGGCCCGCTTGCGGGCGATCGCGATCGCCTCGCGCAGCCCGCCCGCCTCGTCGGCGAGCCCGTTGGCGATCGCGTCGGCACCGGTCCAGACCCGGCCGCGGGCCAGCTCGTGCACCCGCTCGGCGGACATCCGCCGACCGGACGCGACCTTTTCCGTGAAATCCGCGTAGACCGCGTCGAGCCACTCGTTGATCCGCGCCCACTCGGCCTCGGAGAACGGCCTGGACGAGGAGAACATCGTCGCGCTCGCGGCACCCGCACCGTCCGTGATCGAGTCGGTCGTCACCCCGGCCCGCCCGAACAGCTCCCGCAGCACCGGCTTCCCCATGAAGACCCCGATGGACCCGGTGATCGTTCCCGGCTGCACCACGATCACGTCCGCGGGCGCCGAGATGAAGTACCCGCCGGACGCCGCCACGTCCCCCATCGAGATGATGACGGGCTTGCCCGCGGCCCTGAGCCTGACCACCTCGCGCCAGATCACGTCCGACGCCGTGTATGAGCCGCCCGGGCTGTTGACCCGGAGCACGACGGCGCGCGCCCCCTCGTCGGCGCCGACCGCCCGCAGCGCTGCCGCCACCGTGTCCGAGCCCATCCCGCCGCCGCCTGGCCCGCGGCCGCTGCGGCCGTGCCTGATGGCGCCGTGCGCGTAGATCGTCGCGACGAACCGCTCGTGCTGCCCCGGCGCCATGCCCTGGACGCTGCTGCCAACCCGTCGCGGCAGGTCGCTCAGCGAATGCGTGCGCTGGTACCGCTGCAGGTAGAGCAGCGTCGCGTCCTGTCCTGCCTCCTTGCGGGCCTGCTCGTACACCTGGTCCCGGTACAACAGCCCGTCGACGAGGCCCTCGGCGAGCGCCTGCGGCGCAAGGAAGGGCCCGCGGCCGAGCAGGGCCGTGGCCCGCTCGACCGAGAGCCCGCGGCCCGCGGCGACCACCCCGGCGAGTTGCTCGGTCACCGACTCGGCCAGTCGCGCGGTGGCCTCGCGGGCGGGCCCGGTGAACCCGGACTCGGTCAGCTGCTCTGGTGCGGACTTGTACTCGTGCCGCTTCGCGGCCTCGAAGTCAATGCCGAGCTTTTCCAGCGCGCCGTGCAGGAACACCTGCTCCACGGCAACGCCGGTGAGCCCGAGCGTGCCTGACGGCTGCAGGTAGATCCGGTCGAACCCGGTGGCCAGGTAGTAGGGCACGTTGCCGTGGACGAAGTCGCCGAACGACTCGGCCCACGCCATCGCCAACTTGCCAGAGCGCCGGAAGTCGCCGATGGCGGCGCGCAGTTCCTGTACCTTGGCGAGCCCGATCCTCGACCCGCCGACCTTGACCACGAGGACCCGCACCCGGTCGTCCGCGGCGGCCCGCCGCAGCCCCTCAAGCAGGTCGTGCAGCCGCGTCTTGCGCATGGTGAGCAGCGCGGACACCGGGTCGGACGGCGGTCCTTCCGCGATGCCGTCCGTCAGGTCAAGCTCAAGGATTAGCGGGCCGGTCCTGCGCTGCCGCATGTGAACGAGAGATGCGGCCAGCCTCGCGTCTGCCATGCCGCTAGCTTACGTGGGGAAGAAGATCAACGAGGTCTTCCGAACGTGAGGTGGTGACCCCATCGCTAACAACGCGTCCGTGGTCGTGGTCGACGTCGCCAATGTAATGGGCGCAAGGGCCGACGGCTGGTGGCACGACCGGGCGGGAGCCGCGCTGCGGCTCTGCCGGGAAGTGATCGCGCTAGCCCAGCGCGGTGACGAGACGGCGGGCGCCTGGGTGCTCGTCCTTGAGGGACGCGCCAGAGAGGCCGTGGCGCTGCTTGAAGATGACCAGTCTCTCGCGGAGGGCACCGCACCGCCGGGGGACTGGGTGCCGCCGTCGACAGATGAGGCAGGGGCGGCGCGCGAGCCGTCACCGGTGCGCCTGGTATCGGCCCCCGGTTCGGGGGACGACGCGATCGTCGGAGTGGTTGCCGAGGCAGTCGCCGCAGACGAGAGTTGCCTGGTGGTGACCGCGGATCGGGAACTACGGCAGCGCTGTGAGGAGCTGAACGCGTCGGTTGTCGGCCCCGGATGGCTCTTGAGGCTTCTCTAGCAGGTAATATTGACGTTAATCCCCCTCACTCCTGTTCGACATAATTGGCGCTTCCATCGAACGGGCCCCGGGGGTCGTCCCCGGGGGATGACAGGGTCGCACAATGTGGGTCTTCTGTTCGCTATCGACCGGAACCTGATGCACATGTACGTGATATTGGTCCTCGCCGCACTGCTGGTCCTCGGCCTGTCCTGCCTGGCCGCCTATTTCATCAAGGCCAGGCAGCGAGCCAGGAAACGTCAGGCCGTCGCCGCCAGGCTCGATGCCGTGGTGGCGCAGGCCGAGCGGGAACACAGAGACCGCAATGCCGCCGCCCAGGTGAGCACCGCGCTCACCACGGTCCTGCCGGCCATCCCGCAGGGCGAGCGGGCGCCGCGCCGCGTCGCCTAGCCCGCGTCGCCGCGTCGCCCGCGTCGTCGGAAAGGGCCCGCTCGGGCCCCTAGACCTCCGGGGCCAGCCAGAGAACCGACAGCGGCGGCAGGACGATCGACGCCGACGCCGGCCGGCCGTGCCACGGCTTGGGTATCGCGTGCACGGTGCCCAGGTTGCCCATGCCGCTGCCGCCATAGTCGGCCGCGTCGGTGTTGAGCACCTCGCGCCAGCGGCCCGCCAGCGGCAGCCCCACCCGGTAGTCGGAGTGCGGCATGGGGGAGAAGTTGGCGACGCAGGCGAGGACGGGCACGCCGTATTCCTGCGCGCCGAAGCGCAGGAACGACACGACGTTGCCGTGCGCGTCATTGGAGTCGATCCAGGAGAACCCGTCGGGCACGGTGTCCTGTGACCAGAGCGTCGGCTGTGACCGGTAGGCCTTATTGAGGTCGCGTACCAGCCGCTGCACGCCCGAGTGGTAGTCGAACTGGAGCACCCACCAGTCCAGGCCGTTCGTCTCCGACCACTCGTTGCCCTGGCCGAACTCCGACCCCATGAAGAGCAACTGCTTGCCCGGGTGCGCCCACATGTAGCCGAACAGGGCGCGCAGCCCGGCGAACTGGCGCCACTCGTCGCCAGGCATCTTGTGCAGCAGCGAGCCCTTGCCGTGCACGACCTCGTCGTGCGACAGCGGCAGCACGAAGTTCTCAGTGAACGCGTACACCATGGAGAACGTGATCTCGTTGTGGTGGTACTGCCGGTAGATCGGGTCGAGCTTCATGTACTCGAGCGTGTCGTTCATCCAGCCCATGTTCCACTTGAACCCGAACCCGAGCCCGCCCAGGTGTACCGGGCGCGACACGCCAGGCCAGGCCGTCGACTCCTCGGCGACCATCATGATCCCCGGCACCCGCTTGTAGCAGGTGGCGTTGACCTCCTGGAGGAACGAGATCGCCTCCAGGTTCTCCCTGCCCCCGTGAGCGTTGGGCGTCCACTCGCCGTCGCGCCGCGAGTAGTCCAGGTACAGCATCGACGCGACCGCGTCGACCCGCAGCCCGTCGATGTGGAACTCCTCAAGCCAGTAGATGGCGTTGGCGACGAGGAAGTTCCGCACCTCGGAGCGGCCGAAGTTGAACACGAGCGTGCCCCAGTCCGGCTGCGTCCCGAGCCGGGGGTCGGAGTGCTCGTACAGGTGGGTGCCGTCGAATTCGGCGAGCGCCCAGGAGTCGCGCGGGAAGTGCGCGGGCACCCAGTCGACGATGATGCCGATGCCCGCCTGGTGCAGCGTGTCGACGAGGAAGCGGAAGTCGTCGGGGGCGCCGAACCGTGAGGTCGGCGCGTAGTACGAGGTGACCTGGTACCCCCACGACCCGCCGAAGGGGTGCTCGGCGACCGGCAGGAACTCCACGTGGGTGAACCCCATGTCGGTCACGTACGCGGCGAGTTCGACGGCGAGCTCACGGTAGGACAGCCCCGGCCGCCACGACCCGAGGTGCACCTCGTAGACGGACATCGGGCTGGACAGCGGTTGCCGCCCGGCGCGCTCGGCTAGCCAGTCGGCGTCATTCCACTCATAGGAAGACTGGTAGACGACCGACGCGGTGGCCGGGGGAGTCTCCGCGTAGGTGGCCATCGGGTCGGCCTTCTCCCGCCAGGCTCCGTCGGGACCGCAGATGGAGAACTTGTACCTGGTGCCCGGCGCGACCCCGGGCACGAACAGCTCCCAGACACCCGCGCCGCCGAGCGACCGCATGGGGTGGGCCCGCCCGTCCCAGAAGTTGAAGTCGCCGAGGAGGCGGACGCCGCGGGCGTTCGGCGCCCAGACGGCGAACGCGGTGCCCGTCTCGCCCTCGCCGACTTCGATGAACCGCGCGCCGAGCGCGCGCCACAGCTGCTCGTGGCGTCCCTCGCCGATCAGGTACAGGTCGAGCTCGCCGAGCGTCGGCAGGTGCCGGTACGGGTCGTCCTGCAGCCGCGGCTCGTCGCCGTTGACGTAGGCGACTTCAAGCCGGTAATCCCGAACGGATTCGGCTTCCCCTGGCACCATCACCTCGAACACTCCCAGGTGGCGGTGCGTCATCGGGTGCCTGCTGCCGTCGGGCAGCACTGCCGTGACCGAGGTGGCGAGCGGGCGCAGTGCCCTGATCACTGTGCCTTCCACCACGGGGCCTTCGCCCGGCGCGGGGTGCGCGCCGAGCACTGAGTGCGGGTCATGGTGCTGGCCCGCGACGAGTCGCTCGATCTCGCCGAGGGAGACCGTTTCGTTCTTCGATAGCACGTTAGAACTCTGCCAGTGAGTCAAGCGGGATGGGTAGCCAGGACGGACGGTGCCTGGCCTCGTACAGCACTTCATATACAGCCTTGTCCAGCTGCAATGCACGTAGCAGGACCTGATTGGCTACCGGGTCGAGCCCGCCGGCCTCGGCGTACCCGACGCAGAACGCGCTGGCGTTCCTGCGCACCCAGTCGCGCGCGGCGTCGCTGAGCGCGGCCTGACCCGCATGCCCGATGAGCTGGTGGCGGGCCGCGTAGTCGAAGGAGCGGAGCATTCCCGCGACATCGCGCAGCGGGGACGAACGAGCGCGACGCTGCGCGAGCGGTGTGGCCGGCTCGCCTTCGAAGTCGAGCACCACCCAGCCGGTCTCGGTGCGCAGCACCTGGCCCAGGTGGTAGTCGCCGTGCACGCGCTGCACCGGGAAGGGCCCGCTGAGCTTGGCGAGCTCGGAGTAGGCGTCGCTGATCATGTCGACGTGCTTGGCGAGTTCCGGCACCGCGGCGACGGCCAGGTCGAGCTTGCGGTACATCCGCTCGGTGACCTCGCCGACCGCGTCCGTGCCGAGCTCGTCGGTGCCGAACGCGGCGGCCAGGTCGGCGTGCACCTGGGCGGTGGCGATGCCCAGCCTGCGGGATTCTCCGGCGAAGTCACCGCCGGCGTCGCCCGCGTGCACCTTGGCCGCGGGCTTGCCGTCGGCGGTCCTGTCGTTCTGGTCCCTGTCGCCCGCGTCGCTGACGGCCGCGTACAGGTCCCGCACGCTCGTGGCGGCGAGCGTCCAGCCGTCGGTGGCCAGCCGCAGGTACCTGGACAGGATCGCCAGGCTGGTGGGTGCGCCCTCCAGCCTGGTCTCGATCCAGCCGAGCGGCTCGGCCACCTGAGGCGAGCCGAGTCTGGCAAGCGCGGTGGTCACCTCCAGGTCCGGGTTGGGACCCGGGGAGAGCCTGCGGAACACCTTGAGTATGGACTCTTCACCGTAGATGAGGCTCGTGTTGCTCTGCTCGCTGCCGAGCACGAGGCTGTCGCGGCCGGTCTCGAAGCGCGCGCCGGGGATCGCGCGCATCCGGAGCGAGCCGATCTCGGTGCCCGCCGCGATGCCGGCGAGCAGCGGCTTGGTCAGGTCGGCGTCGTGGAGTGCGTCGTACGCCTGCCTGCCGTCACCGGACGGGCCGATCCTGGCGTGCTTGAGCCTGGCGGGAAGCCGCCGCCGCAGGCCAATGAGCACCTGGTAGTAGTCGACGGCGGTACCGTGCGAGACCGCGACGATCAGGTGCCGCAACTCGGGATCGCCTGAGACGAGTTCGGTGTCCGCCACGATCGCCAGATCGCGCAGCCCCTGTCCCTTGCCGGCGAACCAGCGCTGGGTACCTAGCCATGTCGCTAGCGCGTCCTCGATCGCCATCCTGATTCCTCCCGGGGGGACGACCCCCCGTACCCCCTCAAAGCCGCGGGGTGTCTCCGTCCCCTGGATGGAGTGTTCCTCCGGGGGCGACCCCGGTAGCTCCGGCCGGGGCTGTGTTGTTACTAGGTAGCCAAATTAGAACACATAAGGATCATCGGTCATGTTCCTCCCTCGCAGGCGGGAGCTGAAACCAGTAGAAGCCGTGGCCGGGCAGGGTCAGCAGGTAAGGGAGCTCGCCGATGGGCGGGAATGTGACCCCGCCCATGCACTCGACCGGCGTTACACCCATGTACCTCCGGAGGTCAAGCTCGACCGGCTGCGGGAATCGTGACAGATTGTTCACACAGAGTATCCGGTCGGCGGCATCGTGCTCCCAGGGGGTCCCGTGTTCGCCCTCGATCCGCTGCGCGGCCAGGGTTCCCGCCGCGTCGTACTCGCGGACGAACGCCAGCACGCTTGGGTTGCTGCTGTTGAGTTCGTCGTACGCGCCGAGGCCGAAGACCGGGTGCCGCTTCCTGATCTCGATCATCCGCCTGGTCCAGTGCAGTAGCGACTGGGGGTGACGCTGCTGCGCCTCGACGTTGAGCGCCTGGTAGCCGTAGATGGGGTCCATGACCGGCGGCAGGTACAGCCGCTGCGGGTCACTGAGTGAGAAGCCGCCGTTGCGGTCCGGCGTCCACTGCATCGGGGTGCGCACGCCGTCCCGGTCGCCGAGCCAGATGTTGTCGCCCATGCCGATCTCGTCGCCGTAGTACATGACGGGCGAGCCCGGCAGCGACAGCAGCAGCGCGGTGAACAGCTCGAGCTGGTTGCGGTCGTTGTCGAGGAGCGTGGCGAGCCGCCGCCTGATGCCGATGTTGGCCTTCATCCGCGGGTCCTTGGCGTACTCCTTGTACATGTAGTCGCGCTCTTCGTCGGTGACCATCTCAAGCGTGAGCTCGTCGTGGTTGCGCAGGAAGATGCCCCACTGGCAGCCGGCGGGGATCTTCGGCGTCTGGGCCAGGATCTCCGAGATCGGGTAGCGCTGCTCCCTGCGGACGGCCATGAAGATGCGCGGCATCAGCGGGAAGTGGAAGGCCATGTGGCACTCGTTGCCGCCGGTCTCGTCATCGCCGAAGTACTCGACCACGTCGGCGGGCCACTGGTTGGCCTCGGCGAGCAGCACGCGGTCCGGGTAGGCGGCGTCGATCTCGGAGCGGACGCGCTTGAGGTACTCGTGCGTCTCCTTGAGGTTCTCGCCGTTGGTGCCCTCACGCTCGTACAGGTAGGGCACCGCGTCGAGGCGGAAGCCGTCGATGCCGAGGTCAAGCCAGAACTTCAGCACCTCGATCATCGCGTCCTGGACCTTGGGGTTGTCAAAGTTCAGGTCCGGCTGGTGCGAGAAGAACCGGTGCCAGAAGTACTGGCCGCGCACCGGGTCGAACGTCCAGTTCGAGGTCTCGGTGTCGACGAAGATGATCCGCGCGTCGGCGTACTTGTCCGGGTTGTCGCCCCAGACGTAGAAGTCGCCGAAGGGCCCGTCCGGCTCGCTGCGGCTCGCCTGGAACCACGGATGGGCGTCGCTCGTGTGGTTCATGACCAGGTCGGCGATGATCCGGATGCCGCGCTTGTGCGCCTGCTCGATCAGCTCGACGAAGTCGGCGATGTTGCCGTATTCCGGAAGGATCCGCAGGTAGTCCGCGATGTCGTAGCCGCCGTCGCGCAGCGGCGAGTCGTAGATCGGCAGCAGCCAGATGCAGTCGATGCCCAGCCACTGGAGGTAGTCCAGCCGCGACGTGAGCCCCTGGATGTCACCGGTGCCGTCTCCGCTGGCGTCCTGGAAGCCGCGGATGAGCACCTCGTAGAACACCGCGCGCTTGTACCACTCGGGGTCACGGGGACGGTCCAGGGTGAAGTCGGGTACCCGCTCACCCGGCGGCGCGGCGAACGGCGGTGCCGTGACCGTCTCTGGTGCTGCTGGAAGATCGATAGCCGGCTCGTGCTCTGACACGGCGTGACTCTCCTGGATGTGCGCGACCGTCGCGTATGCCAGGCTAACCGGACCTGTCTCGCCTTAAGCATGCGTAACGGTGAAGATGTGTGCTGGTCGCACGGCAGGGTCGAGGCGCACGTAGTTGGCTTGGCCCCAGCTGTAGATCTCGCCGCTGAGCTCATCCCTCACGGTGAACTCCTCGTGCCAGTCCATTCCCAGCTCAGGCAGGTCAAGCCACACCGTGGCCTCCCTGGCCTGGTGCGGGTCAAGATTCACAACTACCAGGACGGTGTCTGCGGCGTCGCCGCCCTGTTCCCCCGCCCCCGGTCCTGCTTGCCCGGAGGATCTCTCCGAGATCGTACCGGCCTCGTAGAGGCGTTTGGAGAAGCAGATCAACTCAGGTTGATCCACGTGATGAAAGCGTAGATTACGCAGCCAGTGCAATGCCACATGCGACCGTCGGATCCGGTTAAGGTCAGCGATATATCCGCTAATGCCCAGACCGTCCCTTGCCGCGGTGTCCCAGTCGCGTGGCCGGTACTGGTACTTTTCCGAATCCAGGTACTCCTCGCTGCCCGGGCGCAGCGGCGTGCTCTCGCATAGCTCATAGCCGGAGTAGATACCCCAGCTCGGGCTGAGCATCGATGCGAGCACGGCCCGGACCTTGAACGCGGCCGGGCCGCCGTGCTGCAGGTACTCGTGCAGGATGTCCGGCGTGTTGGCGAAGAAGTTGGGCCGCATGTACGCCGCCGCGGGCCCGGAAAGCTCTTCGAGGTACTCGGTGAGCTCGGCGGCGGAGTTGCGCCAGGTGAAGTAGGTGTAGGACTGTTGGAAGCCGACCCTCCCGAGGGCGGCCATCGTCGCCGGACGGGTGAACGCCTCGGCGAGGAATAGCACGTCAGGGTCGGTCTGCCGGATGGCGGCGAGCAACCGGTCCCAGAACTTGAGCGGCTTGGTGTGCGGGTTGTCGACCCGGAAGATGCGCACGCCGTGGCTCATCCAGAGCCGGACGATCCGCTCGACTTCGGCGTAGATCCCCTCTGGGTCGTTGTCAAAGTTGATCGGGTAGATGTCCTGGTACTTCTTCGGCGGGTTCTCCGCGTACGCGATCGACCCGTCGGCCCGCGTGGTGAACCACTCCGGGTGCTCTTTCACCCAGGGGTGGTCGGGCGAGGCTTGCAGCGCCAGGTCGATCGCGATCTCCATGCCGAGTTCCCTGGCCCGGGCGACGAACCCGTCGAAGTCGGCGAACGTGCCGAGGTCCGGGTGGATGGCATCGTGCCCGCCCTCGGGCGCCCCGATCGCCCAGGGTGAGCCCGGGTCGCCCGGGCGCGCCTCAAGCGTGTTGTTCCGCCCCTTGCGGAAGGTGGTGCCTATCGGGTGCACGGGCGGCAGGTAGACGACGTCGAACCCCATGTCGGCGATCGCCTCAAGCCGGCGCGCCGCGGTGCGCAGCGTTCCCGAGATCGGCTCCCTGCGGCCCATCGGGTCGAACTGGACGCCCTCCGAGCGGGGGAAGAACTCGTACCAGGACCCGAAGAGGGCGCGCTGCCGCTCGACGAACACCGGCATCCGGCCCGACCTGGTCACGAAGTCCCTGAGCGGGTACTGGCCGAGTATCGCCGTTATCCGCGGCGCGCGCGCCGCGGCCAGCCGGTCCCAGGGCGGCAGGCTCCGGTCGCGGAGCTTGCGCGCGAGCGCGGTGAGGTCGGTGCGCGCCGCGGCGGGGCGGGCTGCGCCAGGCGGTTGCCTGATCGCCCGCGCGGCCCGCTCGAAGAGCAGTGCCCCCTCGGTCAGCATGAGCTCGACGTCCTGGCCGCGGGGGACCTTGATGCCCGCGTCATGTTCCCAGTGCGCGATCGGGTCGGACCACGACTCGACGTGGAAGTACCAGGTGCCCTCGCTCGTGACGGTCACGTCCGCCCCGTACCGGTCCGTCCCCGGCGCGAGCTCCCGCATCCTGACCGGCGGGCCGTTCCTGCCCGCCGGATCTCGCAGGACCACGGCAGCGCCCAGCATGCCGTGCCCCTCCCTGATGACGGTCGCGGTGACCTGAAATGTCTCGCCGGCGACCGCCTTAGCCGGGCGGCGCCCGCACTCCACGACGGGCTCAATATCGAGGATGGGGATGCGTCCGATCACGCGGTTAAAGTACCTCAGAGTTTTGCCCGCGGGAGGGCGACCCCCCCGGCTGCGGGGAAGACCGTCGCACAAGCGCGCCTGGTGCTGCGGCTGGGGTTGAGGGGCCTTGTGGTGCCGCCGATGCACGGTTGAATCGAACGCTACCCGGATGTGCTCACTTCACTCAGGAGTAATAAGGGGCCCGTATGATGACTGCCCGTGAGAGCGATCCGACGTTTCACCGTCCGCGTAACGCTGCCGCAGCCGCTCGCGCCGCTGCATGACCTGATGCTGAACCTCCGCTGGTCCTGGCACCCGCCGACGGTTGAGCTCTTCGAGTCGATCGACCCGGCCGGGTGGGCCGCTTCAGGCGGCGACCCGGTGGCGATGCTCAGCTCGATGCGGCCGGCCCAGCTCACCGCGCTCGCGGCCGACGAGGACTTCCTTGGCCGCCTCGACGCGGCGGTGGCCGACCTGCGCGGCTACACAGGCGAGCCGCGCTGGTACCAGTCGGCCAGCGCTGGCCGCGGTGCGGGCGAGGCGGAGACGCTGCCCAGGGCGATCGCCTACTTCTCACCGGAGTACGGCATCACCGCGGTGCTGCCGCAGTACTCCGGCGGGCTCGGCATCCTGGCAGGCGACCACCTGAAGTCGGCGAGCGACCTCGGCGTCCCGATCATCGGCGTTGGCCTGCTGTACCGGCACGGGTACTTCACCCAGTCGCTGTCGGCCGACGGGTGGCAGGCCGAGCGGTACCCGGCCGACGACCCGAACGGGCTGCCGCTGACCCTGCTCCGTTTGCCCGACGGCGACCCTCTGAAGATCAACGTGCCCTTCCCCGACGGCATGCGGCTGACCGCGCAGGTCTGGCTGGCCCAGGTGGGCCGTGTGCCGCTGCTGATGCTCGATTCCTACGTCGAGGAGAACGAGCCCGCGCAGGCCGAGGTCACCGACCGCCTGTACGGCGGGGGCAGCGAGCACAGGCTCCGCCAGGAACTGCTGCTCGGCATTGGCGGCGTCCGTGCGGTGCGTGCCTTCTGCGCGATCACCGGTCACCCGGAGCCCGAGGTGTTCCACACCAACGAGGGGCACGCTGGCTTCCTTGGCCTCGAGCGGATCAGGGAGTACGTGGCGTCAGGGCTTTCGTTCGAGGAGGCGCTTGAGCTGTCGCGGGCGGGCACCGTCTTCACGACGCATACGCCGGTGGCCGCCGGCATCGACCGGTTCCCGCGCGAGCTGATCGAGCGGTATTTCACCACCGACGCCGCCGGCGCCGGGCTGCCGGTCGACCGCGTGCTCGCGCTTGGCGCGGAGACCTACCCGGGCGGCGACCCGCACATGTTCAACATGGCCGTCATGGGCATGCGCCTCGCGCAGCGGGTCAACGGCGTCTCGGTGCTGCACGGCGAGGTCAGCAGGGAGATGTTCGCGGGCCTTTGGCCGGGCTTCGACACCGCGGAGGTGCCGATCGGCTCGATCACCAACGGCGTGCACGCGCCCACCTGGGTCGCGCGCGAGGTCTCTGACCTCGGCGACTCTGAGGGCGCCGCGGCGGCGGAACCGGAGCGGCTGTGGGAGATCCGCCACCAGCTGCGTGCCAGGCTCGTCACCGAGACCAGGCGCAGGCTGCGGGAGTCCTGGCAGCAGCGCGGCGCGTCCGGCGCCGAGCTGACCTGGATCGACGACGTGCTCGACGAGAATGTGCTGACGATCGGCTTCGCCCGCCGGGTGCCGTCGTACAAGCGGCTTACGCTGATGCTTAACGACCCCCAACGGCTTGCCGGGCTGCTGCTCGACCCCGACCGGCCCATCCAGATCGTGATCGCGGGCAAGGCGCACCCGGCGGACGAGGGCGGCAAGCGTCTCATTCAGCAGATGGTCAGGTTCTCCGATGTCGATGCCGTGCGGCGCAGGATCGTCTTCCTGCCCGACTACGACATGGCGCTCGCCCGCTTCCTCGTCCAGGGCTGCGACGTCTGGCTGAACAACCCGCTGCGCCCGCTTGAGGCCTGCGGCACCTCGGGCATGAAGGTGGCGCTCAACGGCGGCCTGAACCTGTCGGTGCGGGACGGCTGGTGGGACGAGTGGTACGACGGCGGCAACGGCTGGGAAATCCCGACGGCGGACGGCGTCGAGGACCCCTCACGCAGGGACGAGCTTGAGGCGTCCGCGCTTTACGAGCTAATCGCCAAGTCGGTCGCGCCGCTGTTCTACGACGCGGGCGCCAACGGCGTGCCGCACGGCTGGGTGGAGATGCTCAAGCATGGCCTGCGCAGCCTGGGCCCGCTCGTCCAGGCGGACCGCATGGTCGGCGACTACGTGACGCAGCTGTACGCGCCTGCCGCGCAGGCGTCGCGGGCGCTCGCGGCGGACGCCAACGGGACGGCCCGCGGCCTCGCCGCGTGGAAGGCGCGCGTCCGGCAGGGATGGTCAGGCGTGCGGGTCGAGCACGTCGAGGCGGACGGCGCGGAGCCGTCACTCGGCGCGGTGCTCGACGTCCGGGTCACGACTTCGCTCGGCCGCCTGTCCCCCGACGACGTCTGCGTTGAGGTGGTTTACGGCCGCCTTGGCGAGGACGACGAGCTCGTCGATCCGGCCTACGTGACCCTCACCGCCGACGACTCGGCGCAGGCACCGCACACCAGGTTCTCCGGTGCGGTGGAACTTGGCCAGCCTGGCCCGTTCGGCTACACGGTCCGGGTCCTCCCGTCCCACCCGCTGCTTGCCAGCCGCGCCGACCTGGGCCTGGTCACCTACCCAGACGCCCCAGCCGGCATGTCCACGGGCGACCTCAGGTAGCCAAACTCCCCCAAACCGCGCGAGTCCCTTTCTGGCCCTGGGGCACCCAGGGCCAGAAAGGATCGTGCCGGGGTGCCTCAAGGCCACGAGACGTGCCCGTGTGTACCACAAGGGCAAAATGGAGTGGCCTCGTGTGCCCCAAGGCCACATCGACAGTAGCCCAGATGCCACCGGCCGGACGCGCCAATGGCCTTGTGTGCCCGAGGGGCAGCCAGCGGACGGTAGAAATTACCATCAGCGCCGCGTGTCACGGCGAAGGCACCTTAAGGCGCGAATTCGATAAAGCGGAGTAAACGGAAAGTCGGCGAAATAGAAAGGTGCGCCGCCAGATTTCTGTGTAAGCTCTGTGAGCACAAGCAGCCCCCCTCTGCGGTATTTCATAGCGCTGCCACGCAGCTAATACCTTTCGGGTGGGGGATGCCGGGATGGCGGATAATGCCATGCTGCTTGAGGCGGGACCGCGTGGTCCGCGCCTCGGCGGGAAGCGCCGCGACGGCGCGGGCAACTGGCGCGAGCGGCTTGCCGCGCTATTTCCTGAGGCAGCGGTTTCCGAGCCACGGGTTTCTGAGGCAACGGTTTCCGAGGCGGAAGGCGTGCCAAGCCGGCGGCCCAGGCGCCGGGCGGTCAGCGTAGCGGTCCAGGTCGCGGTGGTCTGCGCCGCGGCCGCGGTCCTGCTACTTCGCGTGGCGGGCATCCCGGCCTGGGACGGCACCTACGCCGAAGACAACGGCGTGTTCCTTGTCGACGCGCTGGTCCGGCCCTGGCATCTGCTCGTGCCCTACAGCGGCTACCTGGAACTGGGGCCGCGGGTCATCGGGCAGATCGTCGCCTCGTTCCTGCCGATCGTGGACGCGTCGGTGGCCTATGCGGTCACGGGGGCGCTGATCGGCGGGGCGGCGGGGCTGTTCCTCTACCACGCGAGCGAGGGTTACATCCGCGCGCCATGGGCGCGGGCGCTGCTCGGCGGTGCACTCGTCCTGCTGCCCATCGCGCCGCTCGACATCATCGACAGCGGGGTCGATTCCCCCTGGTACGCGATGGCGGCACTCTTCTTCGCGGTCCTGTGGCGGCCCAGGTCATGGCCGGGCATGCTGGCCGCCGCGCTCGTCGCCTGCTACGCGAGCTCGTCGGAGATCGTCGCCGTTATCTACGCGCCGCTGCTGCTCATCCGGCTGATCGCGCTGCCCAGGGTGCGTGAGCACGCGGTCACCGCCGGCTGGCTGCTTGGCCTGATGCTCCAGGTGCCGGTCGTCATGCTCAGCTACACCCAGCACAAGCAGCGGCTCGGCACGCTGGCGACGCCGGGCCAGGCGGTCGCGTTCTACTGCCACAACGTCATACTGCGCGCCCTGGGGTGGCACCTGTCGATCTGGCTGAAGTCGGCCGCCGGGTACAACGGCGCCACCGCCATCGTCGGCGCGCTCGTCGCCCTGGTCATCGGCTGGGCGGTCGTCGCGGGCGACCGGCCGGTCCGGCTGTTCGCCGTGATCGCGCTGTTCACCGGCTTCACGCAGACGATATTCGACGCGACCGTCTCGCAGTACGTGATCTTCCAGCAGCCCACGCCAACCTTCATGGCGGCGGCCCGCTACTCGACCATCCCCGTCCTGCTCATCGCGGCGACCGGAATCGTCGCAGTGGACTCTTACATCAGACGCCACCGTGCCGCCCGGGAGACCAGTGCCGCCCTGGGGAGACCACGTCCCGCCCGGGAAATCAGTGCTGCCCCGGGGTATGGGTGCCGCCCGCGATATTGGTGCCGCCCGGGAGACCAGTGCCGCCCTGGGGAGCCAGTCCCGCCCGGGAAATCAGTGCTGCGCCGGGATGTCGGTGCCGTCCGGGATGATTGGTGCCGTCCGGGAAATCGTGCGTGCCGCCCGGGATGTCGGTTGCCGTCCGGGGTATCGGCGCTCCTGGGCCCATCCGGGCCATCTGGGCCATCCGAAGCCGCGGTGCCCGGCCGCTTGTCGCGGCTTGTCTCCTTGTCTGCGTGCTCGGCTTCGGCTGGGTCACCGACTTCAGGTACGCCTCTCAGCGGATCAACGCCGGCCGCTGGCTGCCCTACGCGCAGAGCCTCGTGACGGCCTGCACCAGGGACCCGGCGGGCGGCGCCACACTCAACGCCTGGGGCGGCCACCATTTCACCGTCCCCTGCGTCCGCATCCGCCGCTGACCGCAAGTCGGCTACCCGTACCCTCTGGAGGCATGATCACTTTCTGGCCCAGTGCCGAGAGCAAGACCCTCGCATATGGCAAGGTGCTGACTTAGTGGTCCGTGGTGACCGTGATGCCCGTGCGCGGGCTGATACGCGGCGCGCGCGCCGGGCGCGGCATGATCGTACGGGATTTTCATGATCATGTGGATTCAGCATCAAATGAGCTGCGGAATCCACATGATCATGGTCGGGGCCGCGGTGGCGCCGGGACAAACCGGACGTAACGGGCACGTGCGGGCCCGGCGCGCAGGCGGGGAGTGCCTAAGTCAACGGCCCTGGCTTATGAGCGGCGGAGCCCATACAGGTGCCTAACTCTCGGCGCTAGCCAACGGCACTCTCGGCGCTAGCCAACGGCACTCTCGGCGCTAACCAACGGCGGGAGCGACCGGCTCATGTCCGACGTCTTACCGCACGGCTTACCGCACGGCCGCGAGGCGTCCCTCGCCAGGACCACTGCGCCGCCGGGCGGGAAGCGCGGCGCTGTAACGTAGGGCTGCCCGGGGATAGGTCTCCCGGAGGACAGAGCCGCGGGTACGCGGGTGGTCTCGGTACGGAGGTGGGCTGCGTGGGCGAGTTCGTGCGGGTTGAGGTGGCGGACCAGATCGCGACGATCCGGCTTGACCGGCCGAAGATGAACGCGCTCAACTTTCAGGTCCAGGCGGAGATCGCGGCGGCCGCGGCGCAGGTATCAGGAGACAGCGCGGTCCGCGCCGTCATCCTCTACGGCGGCGAGCGGGTGTTCGCCGCCGGTGCCGACATCAAGGAGATGGCACCGCTCGGGGCCGCCGAGATGTCCGAGCGGGCGGGGGCGCTGCAGGCGGCGCTGAACGACGTCGCTGACATCCCCAAGCCGGTCGTCGCCGCTATCACCGGGTACGCGCTCGGCGGCGGGCTTGAGCTTGCCCTCTGCGCCGACTTCCGGGTGCTTGGCGAGTCGGCGAAGGTCGGCCAGCCGGAGATCTTGCTCGGCGTCATCCCCGGCGCCGGCGGCACGCAGCGGCTGCCGCGGCTGATCGGCCCCGCCAGGGCGAAGGACCTCATCTTCACCGGCAGGCACATGGCCGCGGCGGAGGCCCTGGCGATCGGGCTCGCCGACAAGGTCGTGCCGGACGCCGAGGTCTACCAGGCCGCGAAGGACCTGGTGGCCCAGTACGCGGCGGGCCCTGCCCTCGCGCTGCGCGCGGCTAAGCAGGCGGTGAACAAGGGCCTGGAGGTCGACCTGGCCACCGGGCTCGAGATCGAGCGCCTCCAGTTCTCGTCGCTGTTCGCCACCGAGGACCAGAAGTCGGGCATGCGCAGCTTCATGGAGGACGGCCCGGGTAAGGCCGCCTTCGAGGGAAGGTAGTTTGCCGAGGGTGACATACTCGAAGACGTGACTGAGCCACCCGCTGACATCGTGCCATCTGACGGTGATGGGCTTTCGCTTGAGATGGTCATGGCCGCGCTGCGGCTGGACAGCGGCGACGCCGCGATCTACGCGAGCGTCCTTACCAAGTCGCTGAGCGAGGCGCTGCCGCCTGGCTACGTGAACGTGGAGCGCGAGCGGTCCATGTCCGACCGGATGCACGGCCGCCCGGGCGAGGTCTCCAGGGTCGAGGTGAAGCTCGGTGACCAGGTCATGACGCTTGCCGTGAAGAACGGCCGGCCGTCCGCGGAGATCTGCCGCGAGGTCCGCGGCGTGGTGCTGTCCAGGCAGACGGTCCCGGTGCAGCAGTGGGCCGCCGCGCTGGCCGGCGCCCTGATGAGCCACGCCGAGTCAAACGCGCAGGCGGCGGAGGCGCTGCGCCGCCTGGTCATCGGGCCGTAGGCCCAGGGGGCGGTTGCGTCCCCCGAGACGGCAGGGAACCCCGCAGCGCTACGGGGGCTCGTAACCAAGGTTTTATATAAATCCTGGAAACGGGCCGTACTCTGAGAAGACGATGCCAGCACTGGATTCGCTCCCGCGCAAGATCGGCCCTTACCGCGTGATCGAGAAGATCGGCGAGGGGGGCATGGGTGTTGTCTACCTTGGCACCGACGCGGAAAGGCGCCCGGTCGCGATCAAGGTTCTCGGGTCGGCCGTGGCTAACGACCCGAGCGCCAGGCAGCGACTCGCCCGTGAGGTCGAGACCATGCGCCGGGTCAGGAACCGCTACGTCGCCGAGGTAGTCGACGCCGACGTGCAGGGCCCCGCGCCGTACGTCGTGACCAGGTACGTCCCTGGCCGGACGCTCGAGGACGCGGTGCGGCAGGACGGCCCGCTGCGCGGCATGGCACTCGACGCGCTCGCTGAGGGACTGGCCGAGGCGCTCGCCGCCATCCACGCGGCCGGCGTGATCCACCGCGACCTCAAGCCAGGCAACGTCATGCTTGACGCCGGCCAGCCGGTGATCATCGACTTCGGGATCGCGCACATAGCCGACTCCACGAGGCTGACCAAGACCGGCCTGGTCATGGGCACCCCGGGGTACCTCGCGCCCGAGGTCATCGAGGGCTCGTCATCGAGCGGCGGGTCGGACGTGCACTCCTGGGGCGCCACCGTGGCGTACGCCGCCACGGGCCGTCAGCCGTTCGGCAGCGGCACCTACCAGACGATCTTCTTCCGCGTGCTCGAGGGGAAGCCGGACATCGCGGGGATCCCGCCGCGGCTGCTTCCGTTCGTCACCGCCGCGCTGTCGACCGACCCGCAGGCCAGGCCGAGCGCGCGGTGGCTGGCGGGCCAACTCGGCATGCCCCGGGCCGACACGCGGATGACCGTGCCAGGGGCGGCCGCGACCCGCTTCGACTACCCGTCCACCCGTACCATGGTCCCGCCGCCGGTCCCGATGGGTTCCCGGCCGCCTGCCCCGCTGGCCGGACCGCCGGTACGGGTCGCGTACCGGTCGCCCGCCGAGGCCGCGCGCGACGTGGCTGACCTGCTGCCGCCCGTCGCGCCCGCGCCCGCGCCGCCGCGGCGCCAGGCGCCGGCCGCGGCCCCGGCGGTCGGGCAAGGGCAGCCGGACTGGCAGCCGCCTGGGCTCGGCCTGCTCAGCCTGGCGGCCGGGGTCGCCGCGGTCGCGCTCAGCGTGCTGCTCCCGGTGGCGGGCACGATCATCTCGCTCGCGGCGATCACCCTGTTGCGGGCCGCGGACCGGGCGCAGTCCCACCTCGCCGAGCGGCGCAGCATGCGCGGCGCACGGCCGAGCGACATCGTGATCGTGATCGCGACCGCCCCGTGGACCGTCGTCCGCGCGGCGCTCACCACGGTCTTGCTCGCCCCGCTCGCGATCATTGTCGCGCTGCCCGCCGCGGTGGCGTCGGTGATCTTCACCAGGACGGGGACGCTGCCGGGCGCGGGCAGCTGGGCGGCAGGCGCCGCCGTCGCGCTCTACTGCGTTGGCCCAGGGTCGCTCGCGCCGCGCAGGCAGTTGCGCCGGATGAGCGCGACGGTCATCCGCAGCAAGGCCGCCCTGACCGTCGCCTTCATCTCCGGCTGGGCGCTGGCCCTCGCGGTCGTCTCGTCCGCCTTCTCCCAGCCGCCGATCATCTGGCCGGCGACGAGCTCAACGATCCCGCACCTAATGCCCGGCCTGCCGTCCCTCGGCGGGACGCTGCACTCCGTCCAGAAGTGGCTGCTTAGCAACACCGTGGGCATGCTGCACCTGCCCTGAGCCGTGCTCAGCGAGCGGCCGGACCAGGCCGAGCGCGATCACCTCGTTGGCCAGCCTGGTGCGCCTGTTGGTTCCCTCAGGCACACGGAACTTCACGTAGAGCCTGAGCAGGTGCTGCTTGACCGCCGCCTCGGTCACGACCAGGTCGTCCGCGATCTCCTTCGCCGTGGCAGGCGTGACGAACGCGTCATCGGAGAGCGCCGGGCGGCACAGCGATATCAGCACGTCAAGCTCGCGTCGCGTCAGCTCAGGTGCCGCGGAGCGGCGGAGTTCCGCCTCGGCGGCGAGTTCCTCCTGCGGCAGTCCCTCGATCCGGCAGCGGGCGGTGCCGAACGTGAGCACGTCACCGTCGTCAAGCACACGCCGGGCGATTGGCCGCCCGTTCACTCGTGTGCCATTACGTGATAATCCCAGATCGGCGACGTAATAGTAGGGACCGCGGCGCACGATTTCCGCGTGCAACCTGGAAACGCTCGGGTCGTCTAGCCGGACATCCACCCCAAGGCCACGTCCGACCGTAGTGACCTCGCTGCGCAGCCGAATTACTTCCCCGGTGTCCTCTATGCGAATGTAAGGCGTGTCCACGCCGACCCTCCCGTCTGTCTAAGACGTGACGCTTATCTCACTCTAGCGTTACTCTCCTCCGGTGCGTCCAAGCCGTGAAAGGTTTCCAATAGAAGAGCGTAAGGTAGTGAATGCCGGATGAGTCCCAGTCTCGTGGGATCGCGGGGCGTGCACGTCGGCCCCGCGACGTCGCCGGTAAACTGCCTAATGAGCAGCCAAAAGGCCGACCGCCCAGACACGGCCGACCGCGGGAGACGATCATGACACCCGAGACGCAGCATGCGCGGGTTGGCTACCGTCGGCCACCGGTACATGGACCGGACGGTGCCACCACCACCCGTTCTGGGGCGCGGGCGGCCGAAGCGGCGCGGACTAGACAGTGGGGCGCTGCCGCCCAGCCGTCGCATGCCTCGCCGCAATCGCAGGCAGCGGCGAAGCGGGTCGCGGAAGACACGAGTATCGTCAGGGTCATCCCGCTGCTGGCGGTCCTGGTCGTCACCGTCGCCGGCGTGTACATCGCCTGGCGTGAGGGCTCGGCGGGCGGTGGTGACGGGGGTGTCGTCGGCGGAGCCGCGCTGCTCGTCGCCGCGGTCGCCAGGTTGCTGCTCCCGTCCAGGCTCGCCGGCCTGCTCGCCATGCGGAAGCGGGCGAACGACGTCGTCACACTCACAATCTTCGGCGTCGGCCTGCTCGTCGCGGGCCTGGTACTGCCGCACTTAAGGGTCAGGGCCGGTTAGTTAAGCGGGCTGTTGGGGGGCGCCGCTTTCCTTTCTGCGGCTGCGGTAGGTATCTTGACGTCGAGAAGAATTCTTCAGAGCAGGAGCGCACAACGCGATGGCCGCGATCATCTACACCCAAACCGACGAGGCGCCGCTGCTGGCGACGTACTCTTTCCTCCCCATCGTCTCCGGGTATGCCCGTAAGGCGGGCGTCGAGATCGAGACCCGTGACATCTCGCTGGCGGGGCGCATCCTGGCTCAGTTCGGCCTGGCCGACGACGCGCTGACCGAGCTCGGCAAGCTGGCCGACCGGCCAGAGGCCAACATCGTCAAGCTGCCCAACATCTCCGCCTCGGTCCCGCAGCTCAAGGCCGCGATCAAGGAACTGCAGGACAAGGGGTACGACCTGCCGGACTACCCCGAGACGCCGGCGACGCTGGCCGAGGCCGAGCTACGGGCGAAGTACGGCAAGGCCATCGGCTCCGTGGTCAACCCGGTGCTGCGTCAGGGCAACTCCGACCGGCGCGCGCCGTTGCCGGTGAAGGCCTACGCGCGCAAGCACCCGCACACCAACAAGTCCTTCGATAAGGACTCGAAGACTTCCGTCGCCACGATGGGCGACCACGACTTCCGGTCCAACGAGAAGTCGGTCACGCTGCCCGCCGACGACACACTCAAGATCCTCTTTGAGAGCACCGCGGGCGAGCGGAAGGTGCTGCTCCAGTCGCTCCCGGTGCTCGCCGGCGAGGTCGTGGACGCCACGGTCATGCAGGCCGCCAATCTCAGGGCCTTCCTGGCCAACGCGCTGGCGAAGGCGAAGGCCGAGGACGTTCTCTTCTCGGTGCACCTTAAGGCGACCATGATGAAGGTCTCCGACCCGATCATCTTCGGCCACGTGGTGCAGGCGTACTTCACGGACGTCTTCGAAAAGTACGGCGACGAACTCGCCGCCGCCGGCCTCTCGGCCAACGACGGCCTCGGCGCGATCCTGGCGGGGCTGCCGTCGCTGCCGAACGGCGCCGAGATCAGGGCGGCCTTCGAGGCCGCGCTGGCGTCGGGCCCGCGGCTGTCCTACGTCAACTCCGACAAGGGGATCACCAACCTGCACGTGCCGAGCGACGTCATCGTGGACGCCTCCATGCCGGCCCTGATCCGCAACGGCGGCAAGCTATGGGGGGCCGACGGCGGCGAGGACGACACGCTCGCGGTCATCCCCGATTCCTCCTATGCCGGGGTCTACGCGACCGTCATCGAGGACGTGAAGAAGAACGGCCCGCTCGACCCCGCGACGATCGGGACCGTCCCGAACATCGGCCTCATGGCGCAGGCCGCGGAGGAGTACGGCTCGCACAACAAGACCTTCGAGATCCCCGCCAACGGCACCGTTACCATCGTCAACCGGGCCGGCGATGTCCTGCTCGCCCACGACGTCGAGGTCGGCGACATCTGGCGCGCCTGCCAGACCAAGGACATCCCGGTCCGCGACTGGGTGAAGCTTGCCGTCACCCGGGCCCGCGCCTCGCAGACCCCGGCGATCTTCTGGCTGGACGAGTCCCGCGCCCACGACGCCGAGCTGATCAAGAAGATCAACGCCTACCTGCCCGAGCACGACACGACCGGCCTTGAGATCCAGATCCTCACGCCCGAGCTGGCCACGGCGTACTCGCTGGCGCGCATGCGACAGGGGCTCGACACGATCTCCGTGACCGGCAACGTGCTGCGCGACTACAACACCGACCTGTTCCCGATCCTCGAGGTCGGCACGTCGGCGAAGATGCTATCGATCGTGCCGCTGATCGCGGGCGGCGGCCTCTTCGAGACCGGCGCGGGCGGCTCCGCGCCGAAGCACGTACAGCAACTCGTCGACGAGAATTACCTGCGCTGGGATTCGCTTGGCGAGTTCTTCGCGCTGGTGCCCTCCTTCGAGCAGTACGCCGACTTCGCCGGCGTGCGGGGCGCGAAGGTGCTCGCCGACACGCTCGACCGGGCGACCGGCACGTTTCTCGACGAGGACCGCAGCCCGGGCCGCAAGCTCGGCACGATCGACAACCGCGGCGCGCACTTCTACCTGGCGCTGTACTGGGCCCAGGAGCTGACCAAGCAGACCGACGACGCCGAGCTCGCCGCGGCGTTCAAGGGACTGGCGGAGACGCTGGCCGCGAAGGAGTCCACCATCCTCGAGGAGCTGCTCGCGGTCCAGGGCAAGCCCGCCGACATCGGTGGCTACTACCTGCCCGACCCGGAGAAGACCGCGGCCGTGATGCGTCCCTCGAAGACCTTCAACGAGGCCCTCGCCGCCCTGTAGGCAGGCCTAAAAGCAAAGGGGGCGGAATTCTCACGGGGGCCTAGCCCGGTCCCCGACACCGGCCCAACGGGGGAAGTCCCTCCCCGCGTATCGCCCTTCGCCGGGGCTTTGCCCCGGGCACGGCGACGGAGTCGCCGTTTGGGGAGTTGCCTCCCCAAACCCCGTCCTCCGGTACGGCAGGCGAAGCGGAAGGCCCCCGGTGCTCCCGGGGGCCTTTCGCTACGGTGCGAACCGACTAGATGAGGCCGAGTTGCCTTGACCGCGTCCCGCTCGGCGCGAGCTCGGCGACGGAGGCGTCGATCTTGCCGCGGGAGAAGTCGTTGATCGGCAGCCCCTGGATGACCTCCCATTCGCCCTTGACCGAGCGGACGGGGAAGGAGCTGATCAGGCCCTCGGGTACGCCGTAGGAACCGTCGGAGACGACCGCCGCGGAGGTCCAGTCGGTGCCGTTGACCCAGTCGTACACGTGGTTGAGGGCGGCGCTGGCGGCGGAAGCGGCCGAGGACGCGCCGCGGGCCTTGATGATCGCCGCGCCCCGCTGAGCGACCTCGGGGATGAACGTGCCGGCGAGCCACTCCTGGTCCACCTGCTCGGCGGCGCTGCGGCCGTTGACCAGCGTGTTGTAGAGGTCGGGGTACTGGGTGGCGGAGTGGTTGCCCCAGATGGTCAGGTGCTCGATGGCGGTGACCGGGACCGACAGCTTAGCGGCGAGCTGCGAGACCGCGCGGTTGTGGTCAAGGCGGGTCATCGCGGTGAACCGGCCCGCGGGCACGTCGGGCGCGTTCTGCTGGGCGATCAGCGCGTTGGTGTTGGCCGGGTTGCCGACCACGAGAACCTTGATGTCGCTGGCCGCGTGCTCGTTGATGGCCTTGCCCTGCGGGCCGAAGATTCCGCCGTTGGCCTGCAGCAGGTCACCGCGCTCCATGCCCGCGGTGCGCGGTCGCGCGCCGACGAGCAGGGCGACGTTCGCGCCATCGAAGGCGGTCTTGAGATCATCGGTGATGTCGATGCCGGCCAGCAGCGGAAAGGCGCCGTCGTTGAGTTCCATCGCGGTGCCCTCGGCCGCCTGCAGGGCCGGGGTGATCTCCAGGAGCCGCAGTCGGACCGGCACGTCAGGCCCGAGAAGCTGTCCGGAAGCGATACGGAACAACAAGGCATAGCCGATCTGCCCGGCTGCGCCGGTCACAGTCACGGTCACGGGAGTACTCATGACAGGCAGGTTACAGTCCGCTAAGGCGGCGGGTATACGTACCGTCCCTCACACGGCCGCGGTCGCGGGCGGGCGGAAGGCCGTCGACGCGGTTCATCCCGAACGGAAGCGGCTGACTCACAAGGTTCCCCCGGACTCGGCTCGCCGGACAGCGGCTAGGGTGGCAGGTAAGCCACCGACCACGGGGCTACCACCGTGAGTGACGCCGAGCGACGAGGAGATGAGGTCATGCCCGACTCCCGCAATCACGAGTCCCAGGACCTTGAGGACTACACGGTTCTCGACGCGAACGACACCCTGGACGGCAACCCGGGCGATGACCCGCTCGACCAGGGAATCGTCACCCCCGACCGCTGGTCGGCGGGCACGCGCTACGCGCTTGAGGGCGAAGAGGACTCTGAGTCGCTCGACGAGTTGCTCGCCGAGGAAGAGCCGGACATAGACGACGATTCCGACGAGGAGTCGTGGGACGAGAACGCGACCCGCAATGACGTCGCGCGCTTCGCACGCGACGACGACGCCGACGCCCGCGCCGGGCGGCTGGCGGCCCCGGAGGCGGACGTGTACGGGGATCCCGACGAGGACGTGCCCGGCATCCAGGACGGCGAGCTCCTCGGCCAGGACACGGGGATCGACGGCGGCGGGGCGAGCGCGGAGGAAGCTGCGGTGCACGTCGTCGGCGAGGATGACGAGGAACTTGACGACGAGGACGAAGACGAAGACGAGCGGTAGCCCGGCCGCGCCCCGTGCTGGAACACAGCGCTAGAACACAGCGCTAGGAGAGCCTGCGGGCCGGCGGTGACGGGACCGCGTCGAGGAACTCCGGTGGAGTCCAGCCGCGCGCGGTGAACGTCTCCGTCACCGCCGTGCGCACGGCACCCGCGTATCCCGTGGGTACGAGGGCAAGGACCGAGCCGCCGAAGCCGCCGCCGATCATCTTCGCGCCATACGCGCCCGCCGCGATGGCGGTCTCGACCGTGACGTCGGCTTCCGGCCAGGAGACCTCGAAGTCGTCGCGGAGCGAGGCGTGCCCCTCGACCAGCAATTTCCCGATAAATGGGTATATTTTGCGCGCGTTCTCGGCCGCGTCTACCGCGCCGGGTCCCTGCAGCGCCGCGGCGATCTCCCTGGCTCTGGCGCTGTCGGTGATCACGTGCCTGGCCCTGCGGCGTAGCAGTGGGTCGCTGAGCCGGTCAAGGACGCGGAGGTCGGTCAGCACGCCGAGGGCGGGCACGCCGAGCAGGCGCGCGGCCGCCTCGCACTCGGCGCGCCGCGCCGCGTACTCACCGGAGACAAGCGCGTGCGTCACGCGGGTGTCGATCACCAGGGCGGAGACGCCCGCCGCGGCGGGCCGGAACGGCACCTGGGTCGCCGCAAGCGTTCCGCAGTCGAGGAGCAGCGCGTGATCCTCCGCGCAGAGCAGCGCCGCGGACTGGTCGATGATGCCGGTCGGCGCGCCGACGAACTCGTTTTCCGCCCGCCGGGCGATCGCGGCAAGCGCCCGGCGCGGCACCGACACCGCGGAAAGCGAGCAAAGCGCCAGGGCCACGGAGCATTCGAGCGCGGCGGACGACGACACTCCCGCGCCCGCCGGCAGGTCGGAGTCGACGTCGAGCGAAGCGCCGCGCACCACGTGCCCGGCGGCGCGCAGCGCCCACGCCACGCCTGCCGGGTAGGCCGCCCAGCCGGCCACCGAGCCGGGCGTGAGTGAGTCCAGGTGGACGGTCACCGGGTCGTCTGGCGCCTGCTTGGACCGCAGCACGAGCAGCTTGTCGTCCCGCCCGCTCGCGGTCGCGGTCACCCCCTGGGCAAGCGCGAAGGGCAGCACGAAGCCCTCGTTGTAGTCGGTGTGCTCGCCCATCAGGTTGGCGCGCCCCGGAGCGAACCAGACTTCCGTCGCCGCGGTATCCATGTTGCCTCCGGGCGTGCTTATCGACTCCACGGGACCGATACCGTATCCGAACCTTGGTCTTTCTTGGCCGCACCCCCCTAGATGTCCGCGGGGAGGGAACGACAAAAAACAATGAGGTTCTTTACACTGTCGCAAGTAAACGGGACCTGGGACATTAGCACCAGCTAAGGAAGTCGGCGATCGCGACGTGAAGGTCATCCTGGACGTTGTCATCGTTCTTGTCATCGTGTCCATCGGCGGGTTCTTTGCTTCCGCGGAGATGGCCTTGGTCTCGCTGCGCGAGGGCCAGGTGCGATCGCTCGCCAAGCGCGGCAGGCGCGGGGCGACGGCGGCGCGGCTCGCCTCCGACCCCAACCGGTTCCTGGCGTCGGTGCAGATCGGCACCACCCTCGCGACGCTGGTCACCGGCGCCTACGGCGCCGACACGCTAGCCGGGCTGCTGAGCGACTGGCTGGTCAGGCAGGGTCTGGGCCACGACGCGGCGGCGCCGCTCGCGTTCGCCATCGTGACCGTCTGCATCACCTTCCTCACCCTGGTGTTCAGCGAGCTCGCGCCGAAGCGCCTGGCGCTGCAGCGCACCGTGCGGATCGCGCTTTTCGCCGCGCCGACGCTTGACGTGATCTCCCGGCTGGCGCGGCCCGTCGTCTGGCTGCTCTCCGTCTCGGTCAACGTGGTGGTCAGGCTGCTCGGTGCCGACCCGCGCCAGGGCCGCCAGGCGATGACGGAACAAGAGGTGCGCGAGTTGGTCGCGGGCACGCAGACGCTGAGCGTGGACGAGCGGCGCATCGTCGGTGAGGTCTTCGACGCGGGCAAGCGGCAGATCCGCGAGGTACTGCGGCCGCGCACCGAGGTCGAGTTCCTGGCGGCGGGCACCACGGTCGGCGAGGCCGCCCGGATCGCCTCAAGCGTGCCCTACTCGCGGCTGCCGGTCTACCAGGGCTCGTATGACAACGTCGTCGGCTTCGTGCACATCAGGGACCTGCTCGGCCCGGCCGCACCGGACAAGGCGGCGCTTGTCGACCAGGCGGTCAGGCCGATCAAGTTCCTGCCGATCAGCAAGACGGTGCTTTCCGCGCTGTCGGAGATGCGCCGCGAGCGCGCGCACCTGGCGATCGTGGTCGACGAGTACGGCGGCACCGCCGGCATCGTCACCCTCGAGGACCTGGTCGAGGAGCTCATCGGCGACATCAGGGACGAGTACGACTCTGGCGAGGCTCCGGCCACCAAGCTGCCGCAGGGCGAGGTCGAGGTGGACGGCCTGCTCAACCTGGATGAGTTCGCCGAGCAGACCTCGATCAGGCTGCCGGAAGGCCCCTACGAGACGGTGGCGGGCTACGTGCTCGCGGCACTCGGCGAGCTCCCGGCGCCCGGCGACGCGGTCGAGATCCCCGGGTACACGATCACCGTGACCGAGATGGACGGCCGCCGCATCGCCCGCCTCCGCGTCACGCCGCTCCCTGAGCCGGCGCCAGAGCCGGGCACGCAACCGGAGCTAACCGGGGGCAGCACCGCGGAGGGCGCGTCCTAGGGCGCCCCGCAAGACCCGCGTCCCGCGTCCACGGCAACTACACTGTGCCCCTACACGGGGAAACGCCCTGGTGGAAGGGATAGGTGTGTCCGGACCTGGTGGGTTTGACACCGTTCTGGTCGTTGACTTCGGTGCGCAGTATGCCCAGCTCATCGCCCGCCGCGTACGGGAGTGCCACGTCTACTCGGAGATCGTGCCGTCCACGATGCCGGTGAGCGAGATGCTGGCCAAGCACCCGAAGGCGATCATCCTGTCCGGCGGGCCCGCGTCGGTTTACGCCGAGGGCGCGCCGGCGGCGCCCGACGGGCTGTTCGACGCGGGCGTGCCGGTCTTCGGCATCTGCTACGGGCACCAGGTGCTTGTCCGCGAGCTTGGCGGCACGGTTGAGCGGACCGGCGCGGCCGAGTACGGCGGCACGCCGCTGCACGTCCTGGGCGGGCCGGGTCAGAGCACAGGCGGCCTGCTCCTCGCGGGGCTCGGCCCTGAGCTCAGCGTGTGGATGTCACACGGTGACACCTCGACCGCCGCGCCGCCGGGGTTCACGGTGACGGCGCAGACCGCGGCGACGCCAGCGGCCGCGGTCGAGGACAGGGAGCGCGGCCTGTACGGCGTGCAGTTCCACCCTGAGGTGATGCACACCGAGTACGGCACCAAGGTGCTGCGCCGCTTCCTCGACGCGGCGGGCTGTCGCCCGACGTGGACGATGCTGAACATCGTCGAAGAGCAGGTCGAGCGGATCAGGGAGCAGGTCGGCCAGGGCCGTGCGATCTGCGGGCTGTCAGGCGGCGTCGACTCCGCGGTCGCGGCCGCCCTGGTCCAGCGTGCCATCGGTGACCAGCTGACCTGCGTGTTCGTCGACCACGGGCTGCTGCGCAAGGGCGAGGCCGAGCAGGTCGAGCAGGACTTCGTCGCGGCGACCGGGGTCAAGCTGCACGTCGTCGACGCGTCCGCCGAGTTCCTCGCCGCCCTCGCGGGTGTCACCGACCCTGAGCAGAAGCGCAAGGTCATCGGCCGCGAGTTCATCCGCGCGTTCGAGCGGGCCGCGCGGGAGGTCACCGCCGACGCCGGCGCGCACGGCGAGGCGACGGACTTCCTCGTGCAGGGCACGCTCTACCCGGACGTGGTGGAGTCGGGCGGCGGCACGGGTACCGCGAACATCAAGTCGCACCACAACGTGGGCGGCCTACCCGACGACCTCAAGTTCCACCTCGTCGAGCCCCTGCGCTCGCTGTTCAAGGACGAGGTGCGCAAGGTCGGCGAGGAGCTCGGGCTGCCGTCGGAGATCGTGTGGCGCCAGCCGTTCCCCGGTCCTGGCCTCGGCATCAGGATCATCGGCGAGGTCACCGCTGAGCGGCTCGCGATCCTGCGCGAGGCGGACGCGATCGCGCGGGCGGAGCTGACCGCGGCGGGCCTCGACCAGACCGTCTGGCAGTGCCCGGTGGTGCTGCTCGCCGACGTGCGCTCGGTGGGCGTGCAGGGTGACGGGAGGACGTACGGCCACCCGGTCGTGATCAGGCCCGTGACCAGTGAGGACGCGATGACCGCCGACTGGGCGCGGCTGCCCTATGACCTGCTGGCGCGGATCTCCACCCGGATCACCAACGAGGTCCGCGAGGTCAACCGCGTGGTCCTTGACGTCACGAGCAAGCCGCCTGGCACCATCGAGTGGGAGTAGGTGCGGGAGCGGTCGCAGTCAGCCGCTTCCGTTCGGGATGATCCTGCTTTTGATCTGCTTAGTTCCGGCCGTTATGTGCGGCGTTGGACGGCTGCGGGGCGCGGATGGCCGGGCGGAGCAGCGCCTCGGCCAGCGTGAGCACCGTGTCCTCAAGGGACGCGACGCGCGCGATGATGTCGGCGGTGGCGGCCTCGACGGCCTTGGCCACCGTCTCCTCCATGCCTGCGCTCTGTGCGTCCAGCTTGCCGTCGATCGAGCGCACCCGGTCGTACTGGTCGTCAAGCCGCTCGTCCAGCCGCTCAATCCGGGCGATGAGCTTGCTGTCGAGCGTGCCGAGGGTTGCGGCCAGGCCGTCGATGGTGGCCGCGATGGCTGTCACGCTCGTGTCGTCCATGGCGTCAAGCCGCAGGCGGATCTCGTGCAGCGCGCTGGCGACCGATCGCTCCTCGACGATGTGATCGTGCACCGTGCGCGCGAGCAGTTCGCGCATCCGGTCAGCGGCGGCGTGCTGTCCGTTAACGGCGGGAGGGGCGGACTGGCTGGCGCGCAACAGCAGGTGATTGTTGCCCGGCTGATCCATGTTGCTCCTTCGTGCGCTCCGGCTGTGGAGTGCGATCACTTTAGTAGCTCATCGTGGCCGTGCGTGCACTCGCCGCTAAAACTTGCGGTAGACCTTGGGCGCGACGACGGCGCTTCGTTCCTGGTGATCCGTTATCCGCCCGTGTTGACGCGGTCAAAGCGGGCGGCTAGGTTTCGGGGTTAGCACTCCCTGTTGTAGAGTGCTAATGCGACGAGGCAGGTCTGGCACCCGCGACGGCAGGCCAACCCTGGTCGCCTCGCAAGCAAACTCACCCATTAGCCATTTCCGGAGGGGGAGGTCAGATCGTGACGACCGCCACCAAGGTTGTTCTCAAGCCGCTCGAGGACCGTATCGTGGTCCAGCCGCTGGAGGCCGAGCAGGTTACCGCGTCCGGGCTAGTTATCCCGGACACCGCGAAGGAGAAGCCCCAGGAGGGCAAGGTCCTCGCGGTTGGCCCTGGTCGTTTCGACGACAAGGGCGCGCGCGTTCCCGTCGACGTCCAGGTCGGCGACGTGGTGCTGTACAGCAAGTACGGCGGCACGGAAGTCAAGTACTCGGGCGAGGAGTACCTGGTGCTCTCGGCCCGTGACGTGCTCGCGGTCATCGAGAAGTAGTTCCGAACTTCTTTCTTTTGATGCGGCCAAGGGCGCAAGGCCCGCGTGTCCAGGTCAAAAGAAAGTGGTTCGCAGCCGTCGGGCCTCTGGCTGCCCAAACGCGGCCGGAGGCCCGACGCCTGTCCCGACATCCAACCCGTAGGTTGAGGTAAGTCAATGCCCAAGATCCTGGAGTTCGACGAGGACGCCCGCCGCAGCCTTGAGCGCGGCGTGGACAAGCTCGCCGACACCGTGAAGGTGACGCTTGGCCCCCGGGGCCGCAACGTCGTCATCGACAAGAAGTGGGGCGCTCCCACGATCACCAACGACGGCGTGACCGTCGCCAAGGAGATCGAGCTGGAGAACCCGTACGAGAACCTCGGCGCACAGCTCGCCAAGGAAGTCGCCACCAAGACGAACGACATCGCCGGTGACGGCACCACCACCGCCACCGTGCTCGCCCAGGCGATGGTCCACCTCGGCCTCCGCTCGGTGGCCGCGGGCGCCAACCCGATGGACCTCAAGCGCGGCATCGACGCGGCCGCCGCCGCGGTTTCCGAGGCGCTGCTCAAGTCGGCCCGCGAGGTGACCGAGCAGAAGGAGATCGCGCACGTCGCGACCATCTCCGCGCAGGACGCCAAGATCGGCGAGCTGATCGCCGAGGCGTTCGACAAGGTCGGCAAGGACGGTGTCGTCACCGTCGAGGAGTCGCCGACGATGGGCCTTGAGCTGGAGTTCACTGAGGGCCTCCAGTTCGACAAGGGCTACATCTCGCAGTACTTCGTCACCGACCAGGAGCGCCTTGAGACCGTGCTCGAGGACGCGTACGTCCTCGTGCACCAGGCCAAGATCTCCTCGATGGCGGACTTCCTGCCGCTGCTCGAGCAGGTCGCGCAGACCAAGAAGCCGCTGCTCGTGATCGCCGAGGACGTCGAGGGCGAGGCGCTCGCCACGATCGTCGTCAACAAGATCCGCGGGCTGCTGAACATCGCCGCGGTGAAGGCACCCGGCTTCGGTGACCGCCGCAAGGCCATGCTCGCCGACATCGCGACGCTGACCGGCGCGACCCTGGTGTCCGAGGACCTCGGCATCAAGCTCGAGTCGGTCGGGCTCGACAGCCTCGGCACCGCCCGGCGCATCGTGGTCACCAAGGACACCACCACGATCGTCGACGGCGCAGGCGACCCGGTCGCGATCCAGGAGCGGATCCGCCAGATCCAGACCGAGATCGAGGCGACCGACTCCGACTGGGACCGCGAGAAGCTGCAGGAGCGGCTGGCCAAGCTGTCCGGCGGCGTGTGCGTGCTCCGCGTGGGCGGGGCCACCGAGGTCGAGCTCAAGGAGAAGAAGCACCGCCTTGAGGACGCCATCTCCGCGACGCGGGCCGCGATCGAGGAGGGCATCATCGTCGGCGGCGGCGCTGCGCTCGTGCACGTCGCGTCCGGCCTCGACGACCTCGGCAAGACCGGGGACGAGGCGACCGGCGTGGGCGTCGTCAGGAAGGCGCTGTCCGAGCCGGCCCGCTGGATCGCGCTGAACGCGGGCCAGGAGGGCTCGGTCATCGTCGCCAAGATCGTCGACCTGCCCGCCGGGCACGGCTACAACGCCGCCACCGGCGAGTACGGCGACCTGATGGCGCAGGGCGTCATCGACCCGGTCAAGGTCACCCGCTCCGCGGTGCAGAACGCCGCCTCCATCGCCGGCATGCTCCTGACGACCGAGACCCTGGTCGTCGAGAAGCCGGAGGAGGAGAAGGCGGCCGACGACGGCCACGGCCACTCGCACGGCCACAGCCACTAGTTCCGGCTGCACGACCCGCGAACGCGGGGCGCACGTTCACTCGTGCGCCCCGCGTTCGCCGTTTTCTCCTAGAGCCGGGTCGTTCCCACACGACCCGGTCCGGCACTGCGTTGCTAGACGGCTTCCAGGTTCTTGCGGCTGCCGTAGGCGCAAAGCCCGTACAGCGCGACCACGTCCATGGCGATAATGGCCAGCGCCCAGAAGGGGTAGGCCGGGACGAAGAACATCATGTCGATGGCATTGAGCCCGACCACGGCGACCGCGAACCAACGGGCAAGCTGGTTGCCCGCCAGGATGCCGCCCGCCGCGACTAGCTGCAGGACCGCGATGATGAGCGTGACCCACCCCCAGGCGCGCAGGTCGCCGAACACGTAGTGGGCGTTGGCGACGAAGACGTGCGAGTTGGCGATCGCGGCGATGCCGTAGATCATGTTGAAGAAGCCGATGACGAACATCAGGATGACCGCGAAGAAGATCAGGCCGTAGCCGCGGCCTTCCGCTTGTCGCCCGCTGGTGCTGTCGTAAGGCCTCATGGTTGAAGTTGTCATTTGTGACCTCCTAGGGTCAGAGTTGCCATGACCCTGCTGTCCGCGCTTGACCCCTTTCCCGCTCCGTCCCGGTCGGACGGCCGCGGCGCAAACACCGACGTAGGCTCGTGGCCTGCCTTCACCTTCACTCGGCCGCGAGAGCGCGTGCCAGAGCCGTAGGTCCTGACGTTGGGGGCCGATCGGTGTCGACACGAAGTCCGCGGCCCTCAAGTGCCTGCTGCGGTGATGGCACGGTAAGCAGGTGGTGAGGGAGGCCACGCCGTGCGGCGGAAGGGTAGGCAGGGCGCGGCGGTTGGCTAGGATAGACACATCCCACCGTTACCTGCTGCTACAGAGTGCATCTACCAGTGCACTCCGGCAGCGACGAGCCGTGAGGGCATCATGACGGAGACTCCGAAGTTTTCCCCGGTAGGCCTGACCTTCGACGATGTGCTGCTCTTGCCGGCCCACTCGGAGCTGGTGCCAAGCGAGGCGGACACCAGCACCAGGATCACCCGCAAGTACCGGCTGCGGGTGCCGCTCGTGTCCAGCGCGATGGACACCGTGACCGAAGCGCGGATGGCGATCGCCATGGCCAGGCACGGCGGTGTCGGCGTCCTGCACAGGAACCTGGCCATCGAGGAGCAGGCGCAGCAGGTCGACCTGGTCAAGCGGTCAGAGGCGGGCATGATCACCGACCCGGTCACCTGCGGACCCGACGCGACGCTCGCGGACGTGGAGCGGCTGTGCGCGCACTACCGGATCTCGGGCGTCCCGGTCACCAGCGACGACGGCACGCTCGTCGGTATCGTGACAAATCGCGATATACGGTTCGAAAGTGACCTGTCCCGCCGCGTCGCGGACGTCATGACCCCCATGCCCCTCGTCACCGCCCCCGTGGGCGTGGAGACCGAGCGGGCGCTGAAGCTGCTCAAGCAGCACAAGGTCGAGAAGCTGCCGCTGATCGACGACGCCGGCCGGCTGCGCGGCCTCATCACCGTCAAGGACTTCACCAAGAGCGAGAAGTTCCCGAACGCCACCAAGGACGAGGGCGGCCGCCTCGTCGTCGGCGCCGCGGTGGGCGTCGGCGAGGACGCCAAGGGCCGGGCGCAGGCGCTCATCGACGCCGGCGTCGACTTCCTCATCGTGGACACCGCGCACGGTCACGCGCAGTCCGTGCTCGACATGATCAGGCAGCTCAAGGCCAACACCGACATCGAGGTGATCGGCGGCAACGTGGCGACGAGGAGCGGCGCCCAGGCGCTCATCGACGCCGGCGTGGACGGCGTCAAGGTCGGCGTCGGGCCGGGCTCGATCTGCACCACGCGGGTGGTCGCCGGTGTCGGCGTGCCGCAGGTGACCGCCATCTACGAGGCGTCCCTGGCCGCCCGCCCGGTCGGCATCCCGGTCATCGGCGACGGCGGCCTCCAGTACTCGGGCGACATCGCCAAGGCGATCGCGGCGGGCGCGGACGCCGTGATGCTCGGCTCGCTGCTCGCCGGCTGCGAGGAGAGCCCCGGCGAGATGGTCTTCATCAACGGCAAGCAGTACAAGATCTACCGTGGCATGGGCTCGCTCGGCGCGATGCGCAACCGGGAGCGCGGCAAGTCCTACTCCAAGGACCGCTACTTCCAGGATGACGTCCTGCGCGAGGACAAGCTCGTCCCTGAGGGGATCGAGGGCCAGGTACCCTACCGTGGTCACCTCACCGCGGTCGCCGACCAGCTTGTCGGCGGCCTGCGCGCGGCCATGGGATACTGCGGTGCCCGCACGATCGGCGAGCTGCAGGAGGCGCGGTTCATCCAGATCACGGCGGCCGGCCTCAAGGAAAGTCACCCGCACGACGTGCAGATGACCGTCGAGGCACCGAACTACAGCGGCAGGAAGTAAGACTAAAACAGTGACAGACATCGAGATCGGGCGCGGCAAGACCGGCCGCCGGGCGTACTCACTCGACGAGATCGGCATCGTTCCCGCTAGGCGGACTCGCGACCCGGAAGAGGTGTCGATCGCCTGGCAGATCGACGCGTACCGGTTCCAGGTCCCGCTGATCGCCTGCCCCATGGACAGCGTGGTCTCGCCCGCGACGGCGGTCGCGATCGGCAAGCTCGGCGGCCTTGGCGTCCTGGACCTTGAGGGGCTGTGGACCAGGTTCGACGACCCGGAGCCGATCCTGGCCGAGGTGACCGAGCTTGGCGAGGAAGCGGCCACCAGGCGGCTGCAGGAGATCTACGCGGAGCCGATCAAGGAAGAGCTGATCGGCCGGCGCATCGAGGAGATCTCGCGGGCAGGCGTGGTCACCGCGGCGGCCCTGTCACCGCAGCGCACGGCCCGTTACTACAAGGCGGTGCTTGACGCGGGCGCGGACATCTTCGTCATCCGCGGGACGACCGTCTCCGCCGAGCATGTCTCCGGCCGCGCCGAGCCGCTCAACCTCAAGCAGTTCATCTACGAGCTCGACATCCCCGTCATCGTCGGCGGCTGCGCCACGTACACGGCGGCGCTGCACCTGATGCGCACCGGCGCCGCGGGCGTCCTCGTCGGCTTCGGCGGCGGCAGCGGCCACACGACCGCCGCGGTGCTCGGCGTCGCGGTGCCGATGGCGACCGCGATCGCGGACGTCGCGGCGGCCAGGCGGGACTACCTGGACGAGTCGGGCGGCCGGTACGTGCACGTCATCGCCGACGGCTCGATGACGCGCAGCGGCGACATAGCCAAGGCGCTCGCCCTCGGCGCGGACGCGGTCATGGTCGGCTCGCCGTTCGCCCGCACGACCGAGGCGCCTGGCCGCGGCTTCCACTGGGGCAGCGAGGCCAACCACCCCGAGCTGCCGCGCGGCGCCCGGGTCAAGGTCAGCGCGATCGGCACGCTCGAGCAGATGCTGTTCGGCCCGTCGACCGTCCCTGACGGCTCGATGAACCTGATGGGTGCGCTCAAGCGCACGATGGCGACCGCCGGCTACACGGAGCTGAAGGAGTTCCAGCGGGTCGAGGTGGTCGTCACCCCGCCCGCGACCCATCCCAGGTAGCAGAGTCCCGTTAGAATTCATCGCCATGGGAACCCCGCGCGTCTTCTCCGGAATCCAGCCGACCGCTGACTCATTCCACCTGGGCAATTACCTGGGTGCGGTCAAGCAGTGGGTGGACCTGCAGGAGACCCGCGACGCGATCTACTGCGTCGTCGACCTGCACGCGATCACGGTGCCGTACGACCCGGATACGCTGCGCCGACGTACCAGGGTGGCCGCGGCGCAGCTGATCGCGGCGGGACTCGACCCTGAGCGCTGCATCCTGTTCGTGCAGAGCCAGGTGCAGGAGCACGCCGAGCTGGCCTGGGTGCTGTCGTGCCTGACGGGGTTCGGCGAGGCGAGCCGGATGACCCAGTTCAAGGACAAGTCGGCGAAGGGCGGCGCGGACCAGGCAAGCGTCGGGCTGTTCACCTATCCGATGCTGATGGCCGCCGACATCCTGCTGTACCAGACGGACGAGGTGCCGGTAGGCGAGGACCAGCGCCAGCACCTGGAGCTGTCGCGGAACCTCGCGCAGCGGTTCAACCACCGCTTCGGCGAGACGTTCACGGTGCCCGCCCCGTACATCTTGCCCGCGGTCAGCAAGATCACCGACCTGCAGGACCCGACCAGCAAGATGTCGAAGTCGTCCTCTTCGCCGCAGGGCATCATCGACCTGCTCGACGAGCCAGGCGCGATACGGAGGAAGATCAACCGCGCGGTAACGGACGCTGAGTCGGTCGTCCGGGCGGACGAAGAGGCGAAGCCGGGCGTGACGAACCTGCTCCGCATCTACGCCGCCCTGTCCGGCGACAAGATCGACGACATCGCCGCCCGCTACGGCGACGGCGGCTACGGCGGCTTCAAGAAGGACCTGGGCAACCTGGTCGCCGACACGTTCGCGCCGATCCGCGAGCGCACCGCCAAGTACCTGTCAGACCCGGACAGCCTGGACGCCGTGCTCAACGACGGCGCCCGCCGCGCCCGGGCGATCGCAAGCCAGACGATGGTGCAGGTCCGCGACCGCTGCGGCTTCCCGCCGGTACATTCCTAAGATCATCCGCCCGAACGACGGCGGCTGACCCTGGTCGCTCCGCTGTTCCTCTTTGCCGGTCGAAGTCCAAAACCCAAGAACCGCGTGGGCGGGTACGTCGGTGCTGCCGCGTGCATGGGAGTAACAGGACTCAACTGGTCAAACAGGTCTATCGGGGGACGATTCAATATTCCAAGGGTGGAAACGCTAGAGAGGCACCCGTATGGCGTAATCCGCCGCGGGCACCCCGTGGATCCCCCTGGAGGCCTGTCATGACGATCGAGTGGAACTCCTCCGCCTGGCCCGACCCTTGGCGTCGAATGGGAGGTGCAGCTCGTCGACGCGCGGACCCGGATGCTCAGGCAGGAGGCGTGCCAGGTGCTTGCTGGGCTTCCCGGCCTGCTGGAGAGCGGCGAGCACCCGAAGATGCGTCATGAGCTGATGCAGTCCACTGTCGAGGTGGTGACGGGCATCTGCGGCACGGTCGCCGAGGCTAAAGCGGACCTGGCCCTGTCGCTGAAGGACCTGCAGCGTGTCGCGGAATCCCAGGGCATGGTGCTGGCCAGTTCAGGCACCCACGCCATCAGTCACTGGCGGGACGGGAAGATGGCGCCGAGCCAGCGGTACGCCGAGCTCGTCCAGGAGATTCAGTGGCCGTCTCGCAGGCTGCAAACCATGGCCGTACACGTGCACGTCGGGCTACGAGACGAGCACAGGGCGATGCCTATCATCAACGCACTGGCCGTCTACCTGCCGCACCTGCTCGGCCTCTCCGCGTCGAGCCCCTTCTGGTGCGGCGAGGACACGGGCCTCGCGTCAACCAGGTCCGTGGTCTTCTCCTCGCTGCCGCACACCGGGCCGCCGCTCGGCCTTCCCGACTGGAAGTCCTTTGAGGACTACATGGCCGGCCAGTTGCGCGCGGGGACCATCCGGACGATCAAAGAAGTGTGGTGGGACATCCGTCCGCACCCCGATTACGGCACGGTCGAGGTCAGGATCGCGGACGCGGTGCCTACCCTGCGGGAAGTCGGCATGCTCGCCGCGCTCGTCCAGTGCCTGGTCCACCTTTTCGACTCCCAGCTTGACCGGGGTTACCGGCTGCCGACCCGCTCGGCCTGGATCATCGCCGACAACAAGTGGCGCGCGACCAGGTACGGGCTCGACGCGAACATCGTCACGAACGAGGCGGGCGTGACCGTGCCGCTCCGTGATGAGATATATGAGCTCGTGCGTGACCTGGAGCCGGTAGCATGGCGGCTCGGCTGTGCGGAAGAGGTCGCGGTCGCCTCAGAGGTGCTCGAGTACGGGGCCTCCTACGAGCGGCAGCGCGCGGTGCACAGCGGAGAAGGCGACCTGACCAGCGTGGTGGACGCGCTTGTCACCGAGTTCGCGGAGGACAAATTCGTCCTTCGCGGGGATGGTGGGCATGGGGGATGACCTCACCGAGGCCCTGAACGCGTTCCTGGCCCGGTATGAGACGGAGCTGATCGGCCTCCGCCGCGACCTGCACGCGCATCCGGAGCCGGCCAACGCCGAGCGCCGCACGACCCGCCTGGTCGCGGACCGGCTGGCCGAGGCCGGGCTGCGCCCGGTGCTGCTGCAAGGGTCGACCGGGCTGTACGTGGACATCGGTCCTGGTGGGTCACGCGTCGCGCTGCGGGCCGACCTGGACGCGCTGCCGATGGACGACGAGAAGGACGTGCCTTACCGGTCCGCGATTCCCGGGATGTGCCACGCCTGCGGCCACGACGCGCACACGGCCATGCTGGTCGGTGCCGGCCTGTTCCTTGCGCAGCGGGCGGCGTCCGGACTGCTCGCCGACGGCGTCCGGCTGATCTTCCAGCCCGCGGAAGAGGCCGCGAGCGGCGCCAAGGCCGTCATCGCCGCAGGCGCCCTGGACTCCGTCCGCCGGATCTTCGCGCTGCACTGCGACCCGAGGCTGGACGTCGGCCTGGTGGGCGTGCGGGCCGGTGCGATCACCGCGGCCTGCGACAGGGTCAAGGTCACCCTCGCCGGGCCTGGCGGGCACACCGCGCGCCCGCACCTGACCGCCGACATGGTCTACGCGCTCGGCAAGATCGTGACCGAGGTTCCCGCGGCGCTGACTCGCCGGGTGGATCCTCGTGCCGGGCTGAGCCTGGTCTGGGGCCACGTGAGCGCGGGCTCGGCGGCGAACGCCATCCCTGACGAGGGGGTGGTGGAGGGCACGGTCCGCTGCCTCGACGCCGACGTGTGGCGCTCGGCGGTCGTCCTCATCGAGGACCTGGTCCAGTCGGTGGCGACGCCGTACGGCGTGACGGCCAAGGTGGAGTACCTCAGCGCCGTGCCACCGACCGTGAACGAGGCGGCGAGCGCCGCCCTGATCGGCGCCGCGGCCGCCGCGGTGCTCGGCCCTGACGCGGTCACCGAGACGCCGCAGAGCCTCGGCGGCGAAGACTTCGCGTGGTACCTGCACCTGGTGCCAGGCGCGATGGCCAGGCTCGGCACCCGCACGCCGGGGACGCTCGCCGCAGGCGATCTCCACCAGCCGACCTTCGACATCGACGAGCGGGCGATCGGCGTCGGCGTGCGCGTGCTAGCGGCGGTCGTAGCGGCGGGGCGGCCTGGTGAGCTTGGCGATTTCCCTCCGCGGGCTGACTAGAGTGGCGGCGTGAGTGACAAGAAGGACCAAGACGGCAGGCAGGTGTTCCGGTCGGTCGGCGCCGTCGTGGTCTGGTGGATTTGGCTGCTGTTCGCGGTCGGCAACCTGATCGACCTGGCCGTACAGGGCCGCGACCACCTGTCGCTTGTGGCCGCGTTCGTCCTGCTGTTCGTGACCGGCATCGTGTACATCACCGCGCTGCGGCCCAGGATCATCGCCGATGACGACGGGCTGACGATCGCCAACCCGGTCCGCGACCACCAGGTTGGCTGGGCGGCGGTCGCCGGGGCCGATCCCACCGACCTGCTCCGCATCCGGTGCGAGTGGCAGGCGGGGACGGGGACGGCCCGCCGGGCCATCTACTCCTGGGCGGTGCACTCCTCGCGGCGCCGGCAGGTCGCCGCGGAGATGCGCGCGCGGCGCCAGTCCAGGCAGGGGAGCCGCGGTGGCTTCGGTGGCGGCGGCGGCATGGGCGGCTTCGGCCTGGCCGCGGGATTCGGCTCGGAGCCTTCCCCCGAGGGCGACCCGCTCCGCGTGGACGCCAATAAGGTCGTTGCCACGCTCACCGAGCGCGCGCAGCAGGCACGGCTGGACGCACCAGGGACCCAGGCGGTGGCACCGGTCTCTCACTGGGACTTGGTCGCTGTCGCGGCGGTCGTCATACCCGGACTCGCCCTGCTGATCGCCGCCCTCGCCTAGCGCCGCCCTCGCCTTTAGCGCCTAGCGCCGGCCGCGCTAGGCGCTAGGCGGGTTAGACGGCCTGGCGCTCAGCCACGCGATGTAGTCGTCCGGCGCACCCGCCTTGACCGCCGCGTCCACCAGGATGGACAGCCGCCGGTCGGAGGGCAGCCCGCCCTCGTAGGCGTCGAGCACGTACAGCCAGGCGAGAGCGTCTCCCTCTAGGGTCTGCACCCGAACCTTGATCTTGCTGTAGAAGCCGAGGTTAACCCCGTCCCAGCTATCGAGTTCCTTCTCGTCAATCTCAGGAACGTCGTAGAGCGCGACGAACACCCGCTGTGCCGGGTCCTCGACGACCGTGGTGAGGGCGCCGTCCCAGCCGAGATCTTCGCCACCGAAACTCAGGCGCCACCCCTCAAGCCACCCGGTGCCCCGCTGCGGGGAATGCGGGCAGCGCAGGAGCATCTGCGCCGGATCCATGTTGCTGCCGTAGGCGGCGTATATGGCCACGCTGCCTAAGCGTAGAGGGTAATCGTTCGGGCCGATGTGCAACCTGGTGGTGAACGTGCGGGATAATTGCTTAACGTGACCCTGCCTCGTCCCAATGTCGCCATCCTCGGCGGCGGTCCTGGCGGCTACGAGGCCGCTCTCGTCGCCGCGCAGCTGGGTGCCGACGTCACCGTCGTAGACGAAGATGGCCTTGGCGGTTCTTGTGTGCTCACTGACTGTGTCCCGAGCAAGACGCTGATCGAATCCTCGTCGACCATGACCTCGCTTGGCCGCTCGGCCTCGCTCGGCTTGCAGCTCGCCAACGGCGACAACCCCGTGGTCGGGGTCGACGCGCCGGCGCTGAACGCGCGGATCAAGGCGCTCGCCGCCGCGCAGTCGAACGACATCGTCGAGCACGTCGCCGCCGAGGGCGTTCGGATCATCCAGGCCAGAGGCCGGCTGACCGGCCCGCACGCGATCGAGGCCGACGGGGTGACCATCGGTGCCGACGTGGTGCTCCTCGCCACGGGAGCGACGCCGCGGGCGCTGCGCGACGGTGTGCCCGACGGCGAGCGCATCCTGACCTGCCGCCAGCTGTACGACCTGGCCGAGCTGCCGGAAGAGCTGATCGTCGTCGGCTCGGGCGTGACTGGTGCCGAGTTTGCCAGCGCCTACCAGGCGCTCGGCTCCCAGGTCACGCTCGTCTCGTCAAGGGAACACGTCCTGCCGCACGAGGACAAGGACGCCGCCGTGGTCATCGAGGGCGTCTTCCGGCGGCGCGGCATGAACGTGCTGAGCAAGTCCCGCGCCGAGGCCGTACACCGCAAGGGCGACAGCGTTGTCGTGACGCTCGCCGGCGGTCGGCAGGTCTCCGGCACGCACTGCCTGCTCACCGTGGGCATGGCGCCGTGCACGAAGGGGGTCGGCCTGCTTGAGGCGGGCGTCAACCTGGACTCGCGCGGGTTCATCGAGGTCGACCGCGTATCGCGGACGTCGGCGGCGGGCGTCTACGCGGCAGGCGACTGCACCGGCGTGCTCATGCTCGCCTCCGTGGCCGCCATGCAGGGCAGGATCGCGATGTGGCACGCGCTCGGCGAGGCGGTGCAGCCGATCAGGCTCAGCCACGTGGCGTCCACGATCTTCACCGACCCGGAGATTGCCTCGGTGGGCGTCTCACAGGCCGCCGTGGACCGCGGCGAGGTCCCGGCCCGGATGGTCAAGCTGCCGCTCGCGACCAACCCGAGGGCGAAGATGGGCGGCATCCGCGACGGTTTCGTCAAGATCTTCGCCCGCCCCGGCACCGGCCTGGTACTCGGCGGCGTGGTCGTCGCGCCCCGGGCGAGCGAGCTGATCCTGCCGCTGTCGATCGCGATCGAGCAGAACCTTTCCGTCGACCAGATCGCCCACACGTTCTCCGTTTACCCGAGCCTGTCCGGTTCGGTCACCGAGGCCGCCCGCACCGTCATGGAGTTCGGCACCGACACGATCGCCTAAGCGAAGATGGTGGATCGTTGGACACGCTATTGCGTGCTTTATGATCCGCTATCTTCGAATTCGTGACCGGAAGAGCGGCCGTTGGCAGTGATGATGAGGTCCGCGTGGTCCGGAGTGTGCTCCCGGGCCAGCATCGCGTCTTCTTGCCTGGCCCACATATCCCAGTACGGGGTGAATGTCTCGCCGTCACGGTCAAGAGCCCGCTTCTTCCGAACGACTTCGGGTGCCTCCATCCAGATCAGCGTGCTCTCATAGGCGGCGGCGCGCCGTGCGCCCGCACCGACCCCCTCGACGATCAGTACTTTTGGCGGTTCAAGGAGCCAGGGCGCTTCCCAGGCCGCCGTGGCCCAGTTGTACCGGGGCACCCGGGCCGCCCGCCCGGCGCTCAGCGGCTCAAGGACTTCAGAAACCAGCAGGTCAATCCCGCGTTCAAGCCCGTCCCACCCGCCGTAGAGATCCTCAAGCGTCACCACCGGCGCGCCAAGAGCCGACCCTAGCCCGCAGGCGAGCGACGTCTTCCCGGCCCCCGACCGCCCGTCGATGGCGATGACGAACATCAGTGGGCGGGGCGGCCGAGGTCGCGGTCGTTTGGTACCTCGAGGCCGTGCTGCTTGAGCCGGGCCGCACGGACGTCGTCCGCGCTGATCAGCACCGTGCCGACGCTCGCGATGAGCGCGAGCCCGGGTACCGCCACGCGGAGCCAGGCCGGGCCGGGGAGAAACGCGAGCGCGACGCAGATCGGCACCATGAGCACCATGAGCCGCCTGATGGTCCGGCCGCGCCAGCCGGCGTCGGTCAGCTCGTGCCGCACCCATTCCCGGTTCTTCGGCGGGAGCCGGAAGCCGATCGCGAACAGCAGCCAGCCCACGACGCTCGGGTCACCCGGCAGTCGTCGCATGGTTGGCCCCTAGTCCTTGATCTGGCAGATCTCTGTGTCGGCGGTGACGGTCTGGCCCACCTCGACGGCCAGGCCGGTGACCGTGCCGTCCTTGTGCGCGGTGAGCGGCTGCTCCATCTTCATCGCCTCAAGGATCACCACGGTGTCGCCCGCGCTCACCTGCGTTCCCTCGGCGGCGACGATCTTCACGATCGTCCCCTGCATGGGGGAGACCAGCGAGTCGCCGCTCCCCGCACCACCCCGGCCGGGAGAGCGGCGGGCGGTGCCACGCGGCGCACGCACTCGTTCTGATGAGGGATGCGCGCCGGCGGCGGCCGGCCGCGACAGGTCGGCCGGCACCGTCACGTCGAGCCTTTTCCCGCCGACCTCCACGGTAATCGTCTCGCGCGCGGTCGCCTCGGCGGCAGGCTCGGACAACTGCGGCTCGAAGGTCGCCCTCATCTCGGTCTCGATCCAGCGGGTGTGCACCGCGAGCTGGTCGCCGGCGAACGCGGGATCGTCGACGACCGCACGGTGGAAGGGCAGCACGGTGGGCATGCCGCCGACCGTGAACTCCGCGAGCGCCCGCCTGGCGCGCTCAAGGGCCTGTGCGCGGCTTGCCCCGGTCACGATGAGCTTGCCGATCAGCGAGTCGAACGCCTGCGGCACCGTCTGGCCCGCCCCGTACCCGGCGTCGAGCCGTACGCCTGGCCCGGACGGGGGATTCCACTCGGTGATCGTGCCGGGCGCGGGAAGGAAGTTGCGCGCCGGGTCCTCCGCGTTGATCCGGAACTCGATCGAGTGCCCGCGCAACTCGGGATCGTCATATCCGAGCGGCTCGCCCGCGGCGATCCGGAACATCTCCCTGACCAGGTCGAGGCCGCTCACTTCTTCTGAGACCGGGTGCTCGACCTGCAGCCTGGTGTTCACCTCGAGGAAGCTGATCGAGCCGTCGGTGGCGACGAGGAACTCGCACGTGCCCGCGCCGACGTAGCCGGCCTCGCGCAGTATCGACTTGGACGCGTCGTACAGCTGCTTGACCTGCGCGTCGGACAGGAACGGCGCGGGCGCCTCCTCGACTAGCTTCTGGTGCCGCCGCTGCAGCGAGCAGTCCCTGGTGGATACCACCACGACGTTGCCCAGGGAGTCGGCGAGGCACTGGGTCTCCACGTGCCTCGGCCGGTCCAGGTACCGCTCGACGAAGCACTCGCCGTTGCCGAACGCCGCGGTGGCCTCGCGCACCGCCGACTCGTACAGCTCCGGGATCTCTTCGAAGGTGCGGGCGACCTTCAGGCCGCGGCCGCCGCCGCCGAAGGCCGCCTTGATCGCGATCGGCAGGCCATGTTCCCTGGCGAAGTCCGCTACCTCGTCCGGGCCGCTGACCGGGCCGTCGGTGCCCGGCGTGAGCGGCGCGCCGACCCGCTTGGCGATCTCCCGCGCCTTCACCTTGTCGCCGAGCGCCACGATGGCCGCCGGCGGCGGGCCTATCCAGGTCAGGCCCTGGTCCAGCACGGCCTGGGCGAAGGCCGCGTTCTCCGCGAGGAAGCCGTAGCCGGGGTGCACGGCATCGGCGCCAGAGCGCGCCGCGATGGCGATGATCTTCTCGATGTCCAGGTACGTCTGCGCCGGCGTGGCGCCGTCAAGCGCGTACGCCTCGTCGGCGGCACGCACGTGCAAGGCGTCGAGGTCTTGCTCGGAGTAGATGGCGACGCTGGCCAGGCCCGCGTCACGGCAGGCACGCGCCACCCTGACGGCAATCTCGCCGCGGTTCGCGATCAGGACTTTCCGCAATTCGACTACCGCCTCGACAGACTCCCGCAGTTCTTCGTCTCCCCATTGTTGTCCGCCGGTCCAGCCTTGTCCGCACAGACCCGCTGTTTTCCCCCGGGGGGACGACCCCCGTACCCCCCGATGTCCGCGCGGCCGGGCCTGATCGCAAAAGGCGCGATCGTATCAGGCCCGCCCGCGCGGACGAAGAACTGCGATGATTCCCCGTCCCCCACAGCGCTCAGGGACGTGATCAGTAGGGGCCGACGAGCGCGGCTATCCTAGGATGTGCGCAGCGGCCGCCGCTCCCTGGGCGCCCGCCGCTAACCGTGACCGCACTTGTCTCCCGGTCTACGCTCTTCCTCAACCGAAGCGTGATCTCGGGTACGTAGAGTGAGCGGTATGGTCGGTGCCGCAGCCAGTCGGCGGAGGACGACTGGTTCGGGCCGGCAGCGGAACGCCGCAGCGTACCCGTCATTGGTGACAGATCGTTGCTCATCCGTTGCCTAATACTCAGCCCAGTAAGATCCGCAAGCCGCACGCTACCCAGTGACCCACAAAGCGGCCCCAACCCGGAAGGAGCCCCGTGAGCGTCCTCGCCATGCTCGCCACGGCCGGCGCCGTCGTTGGACTGCTCGTTGGGGCCAGGCGGCACACCGGCGCGGTCGCGCGAGGGTACCGCTGGCTGGGCGCGGCAGGGGTCTTCTGGTTCACCGGACTGATCATCTCGCAGGTGCTCGCCGGCTCTGGCGTATCAGGCGAGCCGCTTTCGCTCGCCGACGTGGCGCCGCTGCTCGGCCTGGCGACCGCGGCCTGCGGTGTCATGGTGCTTGCCGAGGACGAGAAACGGGACGACACCGGCTCGGTGCTGCCCGGCCTGGCCGACGGCTACGTGATGGCCGTCGCCCTGCTTGTCATCGGCTGGGTGGTCGCCTTCGGCGCTGAGTTCCATCACCTGAACGAACGGCCAGGCACCTTCCTGCAGGACCTGCTGCACCCGCTCGCGGACCTGGCGGTGCTCGGCGCGCTGCTGCCAGTGCTCACCGTCGCGTGGCGGCGGGTGCTCGTCCCCTACATCGGGCTGATGGCGCTGACCTTCGCGGACTCGCTCGGCGTCGGTGCCAAGATCTCAGCGAACCACCAGGGGATCCTCGAGCAGCTTGCCATGATCGCCGCCGCCTGCCTGTTCGGCCTCGCGCCCTGGGTCGGGTCGATCGCCGCGCGCTTCGACCTCGACGCGCGGGTGGGCGGTCGTCCACCAGGCCGGCCGACGCGGTCCGCCGACGGCGGCCTGGCGAGCCTGCTCGGCGTCCGCAGATCACCGGTCACGAGCACGGGCGCGGCCACCATCATCGCGGCTGTCACCGTGGTCATCGCCGCGCTTGTCATCATCATCAACGGTCTAGCCAGCGCGCCCGCCTCCGGGCTCGCGCTGGTCATCGCGGGCGGTGCCGCCGTCCTCGTCATCGCGGTGCGCATCCTGATGCTGGTGCGAGAGAACGGCGTCGCGATGCGGATGTGGCGAGAGGCAAGCAACAGCCTGCGCGATCTCGCCGACCGCACCGGCGACATGGTGCTGATCTGCGACCTCGACGGGACCATCAGCTACGCCAGCCCGCTTGCCTCCGGTTACAGCTACCCGACGGCGGCGCTGATCGGCAAGCCGCTGACCGACTTCGTGCACCCCGAGGACATCGGTGCCGCGCGGGCGGCGGTCGCCATCGTGATCGGCCTGCCTGAGGACGCGGCCGCGGCGCTGGGGACGACGATGGACAAGGTCGTGCAGGCAGGCGACGCGCCGGCGGGGGAGAGCGGCCGGTTCGCCTGCCGGGTCCGTGCCGCCGACGGGTCGTGGCGACACGTTGAGTGCGCCGTGCTGCTCTACCGGGTGCCTGGTGAGCCGGTCAGGATGCTGCTGAGCGTACGGGACGTGTCCGACCAGGTAGCGCTGCGGCAGCAGGTGACGCACCTCACCTTCCACGACGGGCTCACCGGCCTGCCGAACCGTGCCTACGTGGAAGAGCGCGCGCGCGAGGCGCTTGAGCCGTCCGGCGAGCGCGTCGCGGGCGTCATCTTCCTCGACCTGGACGGCTTTACCGCGGTCAACGACCTGATCGGGCACGGGGCAGGCGACCTGGTGCTCGCCCAGGCGGCCAGGCGGCTGCGGGCCGTCGTGCCCGCGCAGGACACCGTCTCGCGCTGGGGCGGCGACGAGTTCGCCGTGCTGATGGAGAACGCTCCGAGCGCGCAGGAGATCATCGAGCTGGCCGAGCGGCTGGCCGGGATCATCGCGGGCGAGCCGTTCCGTGTCGCCGAGCGGAACATCGGGCTGACCGCGAGCGTCGGCGTCGCGCTCGCCGACGGAAGCGCGCCAGGCGTGGTGCTGCGGAACGCGGACGTGGCCATGGCCAGGGCCAAGGACAGCGGCGGCAGCCGGGTCGAGGTCTACGCCGCGCACATGCACGCGGACGTGGTGCGCCGCCTTGACATGGCGAGCGACCTGCAGCGGGCGATCGCGCGGGAAGAGCTTCAGCTGCAGTACCAGCCGATCGTGGAGCTTGCCACCTCCCGGGTCACCGGCGCGGAGGCACTCGTGCGCTGGTGGCGCGGTGACGAGGCGGTCTCGCCGCGCGCTTTCCTCGCGGTGGCGGAGGACTCCGGGCTCATCGTCGCGCTTGGCGAGTGGGTGCTGCGCAAGGTGTGCGCGCAGGGCGCGGCCTGGCGGGAGGACTCGTGGGACGTCGGCGTATCGGTGAACATCGCCCTGCGGCAGCTCAACGCGCCGCACTTCCCCGCTCAGGTGGCCGCGGCACTCGCGGAGAGCGGCCTGCCGCCGAGCGCGCTCACTATCGAGCTGAGCGAGCGGATGCTCGTCGAGGACGCCGGGCTGATCGCCGACCGGCTCGCGGAGTTGCGTGACCTTGGCGTCAAGCTGGCCATCGACGACTTCGGCACCGGCTACGCCTCGCTGGCCCACCTGCGTGAGCTGCCCGCGGACATTATCAAGATCGACCCGTCGTTCGTCTCCGGCCTCGGCCAGGACCCCGTGCTGACGATGCTCACCAAGACGATCGTGCAGGTGGGCCGCGACCTTGGCATGCAGGTGGTGGCCGAGGGGATCGAGCACCCGCGCCAGCTCGCCGAACTGCGCGAGATGGGGTGCGGCTACGGGCAGGGCTTCCTGGTAGCCAGGCCGATGGCGGCACCGGGCGTAGAAGCGCTCATCAGGACCGGCGCCTCCGAGTCCGGCGCCGCGGCGGGCAACGCCACCGCGCCGGACGTCAACGGCACGGCCAAGCCGGGCGTACCCGCCGCCTAAGCGTCCGCGAGTCACCAATTCTTCGGACAGGCATCTCAGATGCTGAGATGATTGCCGTGATAATTTGACGGGAGGCCGGCTTGTGGGTGAGGGTGGTACTCGTGAAGTGGAACCACATTCTCGTACTTGGCTGGCGCGCAGAGAGCTGACCAGTCCAGTTCCTGCGCGCGCCCCTCGACTGCCACCCGGCACGAGGGGTTTTTTAATGCCTCCTCCGGGGGGACGGGGGATTCCCCGGACGATAAACAGCCGCGCAACATCGTGACAAGGAAGCCACCCGATGACCGAGCAGAGCAGCCCAGTCCCCTCCAAGGCGCACGCTCCATCCCCGTTGGACATCCCGGCGAGGACAGCCGCACCTAAGTCGGCGCCACCCCGGCCGGCCACGGCACAGCCAGGCGGCAGCGCGCAGCCGGGCAGCCCGGCCCAGCCCGGCGGCCTCATCCAGCCGGCCGGCGCGCAGCCAGGCGGCGTACAGCAGACCGCGGCCGTGTCACGGCCGCTCGCGGCCCCGGTCCGGGTCACCGGCGCGCAGGCCCTCGTGCTTGCCCTCGAGCGGGTCGGCGTCGACGTGGTCTTCGGCATTCCCGGCGGTGCCGTGCTGCCCGCCTACGACCCGCTGCTCGACTCCAAGCAGATCCGCCACATCCTGGTCCGTCACGAGCAGGGCGCGGGGCACGCGGCGACCGGCTACGCGCAGGCCACGGGCCGCACCGGCGTGTGCATGGCCACCAGCGGCCCGGGCGCGACCAACCTGGTCACCCCGCTTGCTGACGCGTACATGGACTCCGTCCCCGTGGTCGCGATCACCGGCCAGGTCGCCACGAACCTGATCGGCACCGACGGGTTCCAGGAGGCGGACATCTCCGGGATCACCTACCCGATCACCAAGCACAACTTCCTTGTCACCAAGCCGGAAGACATCGCGCGCACCATCGGCGAGGCCTTCCACCTGGCGTCCACCGGGCGTCCCGGGCCCGTCCTCGTCGACATCGCCAAGGACGCGATGCAGGCGACCACCGAGTTCACCTGGCCGGTGCCGTTCGACCTGCCCGGCTACCACCCGGTCACCAGGCCGCACTCGCGCCAGGTGCGCGAGGCCGCGCGGATGATCAATGAGGCCAAGCGGCCGGTGCTTTACGTCGGCGGCGGCGTGATCAAGGCGGACGCCAGCAGGGAGCTGAAGGAACTCGCCGAACTGACCGGCGCCCCGGTCGTGACCACCCTGATGGCGCGCGGCGCCTTCCCCGACAGTCACCCGCTGCACCTGGGCATGCCCGGCATGCACGGCACGGTCGCCGCGGTCGGCGCGCTCCAGCGGGCGGACCTCATCGTGGCGCTCGGCGCCAGGTTCGACGACCGGGTGACCGGCAGGCTCGACTCCTTCGCCCCCGACGCCAGGATCGTGCACGCGGACATCGACCCGGCGGAGATCTCCAAGAACCGCCGCGCCGACGTGCCGATCGTCGGTGACTGCAAGGAGGTCATCACCGAGCTGACCGCCGCCGTGACCACCGACCACGAGCACGGCCTCAAGGGCGACTACGCCGAATGGTGGGCCACCCTCGACCAGTGGCGCACCAAGTACCCCCTGGGTTACGTCGAGTTCGACGACGGCAGCCTGGCGCCGCAGTACGTGATCGAGCGGATCGGCAAGCTGGCGGGCCCCGACGCCGTCTACCTGGCGGGCGTGGGGCAGCACCAGATGTGGGCCGCCCAGTTCATCGGCTACGAGAAGCCGCGGACCTGGATCAACTCCGGCGGCGCGGGCACCATGGGCTTCGCGGTGCCCGCCGCGATGGGCGCCAAGGTCGGCCTGCCGGAGACGACGGTGTGGGCGATCGACGGCGACGGCTGCTTCCAGATGACCAACCAGGAGCTGGCCACCTGCGCGATCGAGGGCATCCCGGTCAAGATCGCGATCATCAACAACGGCAACCTCGGCATGGTCCGCCAGTGGCAAACCCTGTTCTACAACGAGCGCTACTCGAACACCAACCTGGGTGACCGCAAGACCGAGCTGGCGGGAACCCGCATCCCTGACTTCGTGAAGCTCGCCGAGGCCTACGGGTGCATCGGCCTGCGCTGCGAGCGCAAGGAAGACGTGGACGCGATCATCGAGCAGGCGATGGCCATCAACGACCAGCCGGTGGTGATCGACTTCATCGTACACCAGGACGCGATGGTCTGGCCGATGGTCGCGGCCGGGACAAGCAACGACGACATCAAGCACGCCCGCGACATAGCGCCCGAGTGGGAGGCGACAGACTAATGAGCGAGCTTGCGAGCGAATCGATAAGTACAGTGCGTCCGCGAATGCGGACTCCGAGCGCCAGCGAGGTGGCCTCATGAGCGAGCAGCACACCCTCTCGGTCCTTGTCGAGAACAAGCCAGGGGTCCTCGTCCGCATCGCCGGCCTGTTCTCCAGGCGCGGCTTCAACATCGAGTCCCTCGCGGTCGGGCCGACCGAGCACGAGGAGATCTCCCGGATGACGATCGTGGTGAACTGCGAGGAGCATCCGCTTGAGCAGGTGACCAAGCAGCTCAACAAGCTGATCAACGTCATCAAGATCGTCGAGCTTGAACCCACGCAGGCGGTGCAGCGTGAGCTCATGCTGATCAAGGTCCGCGCCGACACCGACAACCGGTCGAAGGTGCTCGAGACGGTCGAACTCTTCCGCGCGCACGTCGTCGACGTGGCAGTCGACGCGGTGACGGTCGAGGCGACCGGCGGCCATGACAAGCTAGAGGCACTGGTCCGGGTCCTTGAGCCGTTCGGCATCAAGGAACTGGTCAAGTCCGGCACGATCGCGGTCGGCCGCGGCGGCCGGTCCATCACGGACCGCACGCTGCGCCCGCTAGAGCGCTCTGCCTGAACCAGCACTGCCTAAGACCACAAGTCAACAGAGAGTACTCCCGAACGAATTCGTGCTCCGCGTCCACGGCAATGACCTGCTCGTGGAGTCCTTCGGAGCAAGGTTTCATGTTCGAGGACTTGATACTCAACGACGAAGAAAGGGCCATATCAAAGTGGCAGAGATCTTCTACGACAACGACGCCGACCTCTCGCTGATCCAGCAGCGGCACGTCGCCGTCCTCGGGTACGGCAGCCAGGGGCACGCGCACGCGCTGTCGCTGCGGGACTCGGGCGTCGACGTCCGGGTCGGCCTGCAGCCCGGGTCGAAGAGCCGCGAGAAGGCGGAGAGCGATGGCCTGCGCGTCCTCACCCCCGCCGAGGCGTGCGAGGAAGCCGACCTGGTGATGGTCCTGATCCCGGACACCCTCCAGCGCCAGGTGTACGCGGAGGCAGTCGCGCCGTCCCTCGTCGCGGGCGACGCGCTGTTTTTCGCGCACGGCCTGAACATCAGGTACGGGCTCATCAAGCCGCCGGCCGACGTGGACGTTGTCATGGTCGCGCCGAAGGGCCCTGGCCACCTCGTCCGCCGCCAGTTCAACGAGGGCCGCGGCGTGCCCGCGCTCGTGGCGGTCGAGCAGGACGCTTCTGGCAACGCGCTCGCGCTCGGCCTCTCCTACGCCAAGGGCATCGGCGCCACCAGGGCCGGCGTGCTCAAGACCACGTTCACCGAGGAGACGGAGACCGACCTGTTCGGCGAGCAGGCTGTGCTCTGCGGCGGCGTCTCTGAGCTGATCAAGGCCGGCTTCGACACGCTCGTCGGCGCGGGGTACCAGCCAGAGGCGGCGTACTTCGAGTGCCTGCACGAGATGAAGCTGATCGTCGACCTCATGTACGAGGGCGGCCTGTCCAAGATGTGGTGGTCGGTCTCTGACACGGCCGAGTTCGGCGGCTACACCCGCGGCCCGCGGCTGATCAACGACCAGACCCGCGCCGAGATGCGCAAGATCCTCGGCGAGATCCAGGACGGCACGTTCACCCGCGAGCTCATCGAGGAGTTCGACGCGGGCCAGCCGAACTTCTCCAAGCGCCGCCAGGCCGAGCAGGCCGAGCAGATCGAGCAGGTCGGCGCCAAGCTGCGCCCGCTGATGAGCTGGCTGTCGGATGAGGAGGACTAGGTTTCCTCATGCCTAACAGCTTCAAGCTCGCCGTCGTCGGCGGTGACGGCATCGGCCCTGAGGTCACCGCCGAGGCGCTGAAGGTGCTGCGGGCGGCAACACCCGAGGTCACCTGGGAGACGACCGACTATGACCTGGGCGCCCGCCGCTATCACAAGAGCGGTGAGACGCTGCCAGAGTCGGTACTCGCGGAGATCAGGGCGCACGACGCGATCCAGCTCGGCGCGATCGGCGACCCGTCGGTGCCGAGCGGCGTCCTTGAGCGCGGGCTGCTGCTCCGGCTGCGCTTCGAGCTTGACCACTACATCAACCTGCGGCCCGTCCGGCTCTACCCCGGTACCGTCTCGCCGCTGGTGAACGGGTCGCCGGAGACGATCGACATGGTGGTCGTCCGGGAGGGCACCGAGGGGCCGTACACCGGGGCGGGCGGCGTGATGCGCCGCGGCACCCCGCAGGAGCTGGCCACCCAGGAGTCCTTCAACACCGCGTTCGGCGTGGAGCGGGTCGCCAGGTACGCGTTCTCGCTCGCCCAAGGGCGGCCGCGGCGCAAGCTGACGCTGGTGCACAAGACCAACGTGCTTACCTTCGCGGGCGACCTGTGGCAGCGCACGGTGAACTCTCTCGCCGGGGAGTTCCCCGAGGTCTCCGTCGAGTACCAGCACGTGGACGCGGCCTCGATGTTCTTCGTCTCGCAGCCGGAGCGGTTCGACGTCATCGTGACCGACAACTTGTTCGGCGACATCCTCACCGACCTGGGCGCGGCGATCGCAGGCGGCATCGGCCTCGCGGCGAGCGGGAACATCAACCCGGAGAAGACCGCACCGTCGATGTTCGAGCCGGTGCACGGCAGCGCGCCGGACATCGCCGGGCAGTCCAAGGCGGACCCGACCGCGGCGATCCTGTCCGCGGGGATGCTGTGCGCGCACCTCGGCCTCTCCGCGGCGGCGGCGAAGATCGAGCAGGCGGTCTCCGACGACGTGCTCGCCCGTGCGGGCGGGCCCGCGACGCGGACCACCGTCGAGATCGGTGACGACATCGCCAAGCGAGTAGCCGGGTAGCGGGCCCTGAGCGCGAGCCGAAGCGCGCGCCCGTGTTTTCGGACTGAGGAGCGAGGGAGCGAGGAACGAGCGACCGAGCGACGAGGGAGAAAACACGGGCTTAGGGCGCGCGGAGGCGAGCGCGGGGAACACAGCCACAAGCTCACTTGGCGCTGCAAAACCGATACAGTCGTATATCGCCCTGAAAGGACCTGACCTGCGATGACCGCAAACCTCGACACCGAGATCCAATTCGAGATCCGCCCCTCCCAGGCGCGGGTGCCCGCCGCCGAGCGTGCGCGGGTACTGGAAGCACCGGGGTTCGGTCAGGTCTTCACCGATCACATGATCACGCTGCGCTGGACGGCGGAGCGCGGCTGGCACGACGGCAAGCTCGAGCCATACGGGCCGTTCACGCTCGACCCGGCGACGGCGGTATTCCACTACGGCCAGGAGCTCTTCGAGGGCCTCAAGGCCTACCGGCAGGCGTCCGGCTCGATCGTCATGTTCCGCCCGCGGTCCAACGCGGCCCGCTTCAACGCGAGTTGCCGCCGGATGGCGATGCCCGAGCTGCCCGAGGACGCGTTCGTCCGGGCGCTTGAGCTGCTCGTCACCCAGGACAGGGAGTGGGTGCCAGAAGGCGAGGGCAAGAGCCTGTACCTGCGCCCGTTCGTGATCGCCACCCAGCGAGGCCTCGGCGTCAACCACCCGTCGTCCGAGTACCTGTTCTGCGTCATCGCCTCACCGGCGGCCTCGTACTTCGGCGAGGGCAAGACGGTCAAGGTCTGGATGTCGGAGGACTACACGCGCGCGGCGCCAGGCGGTACCGGCGCGGTCAAGTGCGGCGGCAACTACGCGTCCTCGTTCGCCGCACAGCAGCAAGCGGTGGACAAGGGCTGTGACCAGGTGGTGTGGCTGGACGCGGCCACCCGCGAGTGGGTCGAGGAGATGGGCAGCAACAACCTGTACTTCGTGTACGGGTCAGGGACGTCGGCTCGCCTGGTGACGCCGGAGCTGACCGGCACGCTGCTGCCTGGCATCACCCGCGACTCGCTGCTGCGGCTCGCGCCGACGCTTGGCGTCCCGGTGGAGGAAGGCAGGATCTCGGTGACCCAGTGGCGGCAGGACTGCGCCTCGGGCGAGCTGACCGAGGTCTTTGGCTGCGGCACGGCGGCGGTGGTCACGCCGATCGGCGCGGTTGACGGCGCGTCCGGCGGCTGGACGATCGGCGACGGCACGCCAGGCCCTGTCACCCTGCGGCTGAAGTCCGAGCTGATCGACATCCAGTACGGCCACAAGCCTGACCCGTTCGGCTGGATCTACAAGGTCGCCTGAGTCGGCATCTCCGCTTCGATTACTCTCCGTTACCAAGCGCGGTGGCCGCAAGTCGATTTCCGTGTGGGCGGCGAGCGGGTGAGCTGTGGTCTTGGCTGGTAGAAGCCCTGATGAGAAAGGGGTTTCTGGGGACATGCGGTGCCGTTACCAAACCTTTACCAAAATCTCCGTCACCGTGAGCAACCATTCGGATGCTCCCCGGCGTCTTTACATATGACTGAGGCTCGCTTGGGGGGTTGCGGCCCAGTCACGTGAGAGCCGGGCCTCATCTCGGGGGAGGCCCGGACTTCGAAAGGCCGGCTCCGACCCTGCCGGTCGGCCCCCGCGGGCGCGTTTCGGCCACCGCCAGCGCCCGCGGGGGCCATCTTCATTTATGGACCGCAACCGCCTCAGATGCCGTGACCCCTGCCCCAAGCGCGCCTCGGTCTCTTCCTCCCCGGGGGAATGATCCCCCCGGTGACCCTGCCAGTCCGGGGGACGACCCCCCGGCATGGGAGGCTCCGCCCCCCATATCCCCCTGGCGGGGGAGCCATGCGGCGTCGCCCCATCGCCCCCTCGCCGGGGCGGCGCCCAGGGACGGCGCCTGCGGCGCCAAGGACGTATCCAGTGGTTGCCGTTGTTGGTCCGCTGTCGCGGTCTCGGGAATCTCCGTTGCCGGCCCGGTGTTGTGGCAAGTAAGATCATGAGTGGCGGGCACGCTACGCGTGGTCGTCTACAACTCAACAGGGGGATGACTGGTTTCGACTTCGGTGGTTAGCCCAAGAGAAGCGAGCCGAGGGTGGCGGACGTGACCTCGTAAAAATGCGACCGCAAAACACAAGTGCCAATTCTGATAGCACTGTCAAGGCCCCACAGGCCGCTTTCGCTCTCGCTGCCTAAGTGAGTTCGGGAGTATGACCGTCAGCCCGGGAGCGCCTTCGGCCCGGGACCTGGCGTCGCTAGAAGGCTCAACTGGCTGGTCCGGTCACGGGACTAGCTAGGAAATCAAACAGTGACTGAGCCCGTCGGCGTATTGCCTGCGTGATCGCCGGGGCTGAGAAAAACGTAGCAGGCTGCGCTCGGAGAAGACTTGGAAAGGTCCCGGAGGACTCGGGTTCGAATCCCGACATCTCCACGAGACATGGGCGACCCCTGTCCTCTAACGAGGACCGGGGTCGTCTCGTGCTATCCCCCGGGGGGACGACCCCCCGGAACCCCCCGATGTGAGGCGCTGCGCGCCTCACGAAGCGGGTGAGGTCCCTGTTGCAGGCGTCGGCGGCTCAGCCGCTCAGCGCGTTAGCCCCGACTCCGGCGCGGACCATGATCATGTGGATTCCGCAGCTTATTTGATGCTGAATCCACATGAAAACGAAAATCCGTGCAATCATGCCGCCCCCTCCGCGCGAGCGTCGCTCCAGCCCGCGCCCCAGCAAGCGCACCCCCCTCACGCGCACCGCGCACCACAAAGTAAACGGCATTAGGTTATACGCGACGAAATATCGCCGCAAACGACGCCGCGATCATAAGGACGCGACGGGGAGGCTGCCGCTGACTGGCCGACCCAGGCGTCCAGAGCAATATTGACAGGCCAAATGAGCGCTTCTAAAGCGACGAGGCGGCCCACAGGGAGCAGGGTGACCGGATGGGTCTTGAGAGCTCTGCGAGCGCGTAGCGCGAGCAGCCGCGCTTGGTGAGGAGCGGGGCGGCGGGGTGCGACCGCGCGTGTTCGGGGCACCGATCGGGTTTATCGGTGCCCCGACGAGCGCGCGGGAGCGCCCCTCCGCCCCCGCGACCACGCCCAAGAGAGTCATGTCCGAAGCCACCGAGGAGCCCCGCAGAGGCGCCAACCACGCCGATAAGCCAGGTTTGGTGGGCGGCACGCGTAGCTGATCATTACCATTCTGCGTCCGAACACGGGATAATAGGGCGACGGATCGACACGGTTGTTGCTGTCCGGTGTGGCCGCGGGCGGGAGGCCTGCCGGGCGCGGTTCGCATGAGGTGTGCGTTTAAGGAAGGGGATGCAGCATGGCGGCGATGAAGCCGCGGACGGGCGATGGCCCGCTCGAGGTGACCAAGGAGGGCCGTGGCATCGTGATGCGCGTCCCGTTGGAAGGTGGTGGCAGGCTCGTTGTCGAGCTCTCCGCCGATGAGGCCGCGAAGCTCGGTGACGCACTCCAGGCGGCCGTTGGATGAGGCAGGGGCGATGTGGTGAAACAGGCGACCGTTCGGATGAATCTTCTTTTATCTCTTGATGGCGGCGAGCATGCCGCCCGCGATGGGGAGCAGCAGCGGGACGAGCCTCTCATCGCTGCCGATCATGTCGGCGAGTTCCCGCACCCCATCGGTGGCCGGCCCCGCGCCGGGCGGCAGCACGTCATTGAAGACGACGATGCCGCCCGCGCGGAGCAGGCGCAGCCCGGCCGTCAGGTACTCCGGATAGGCGGACTGGTCGGCGTCGCAGAACACGAGATCGTAGGCTCCGTCGGACAACCGGGGCAGCACGTCGAGCGCCCGGCCAAGGATCAGCCGCGCCTGGTTGGCGGCGAAGCCCGCCTGTCCGAAGGACTTGCGCGCCAGGCGGTGATACTCGGGCTCGGTGTCCACGCTGGTGAGCACGCCCCCTTGGCGCATGCCGCGCAGCAGCCAGATGCCGGAACTGCCGCAGCCGGTGCCGATCTCCACGACCGCGCGCGCACCGATCGCGGTAGCGAGGAACCGCAGTGTGGCACCCGCGGACGGCTGCACTGGCACGGTGCCGCCGAGGTCCGCGGCGTTGGCTCGGGCGGCGAGCAGCGGCTCGTCCTCAACCGCGTACGCCGCCTCGTCATAGTCGATGGCTGCCCCCTTGAGCGCTGCCCGTTCAAAACTGGCTTTTCACGCGTGAGCCTAGCCAATTTCGCTGGTCCGTGGAACCTTAAGCTAGTGGGGACCGTTAGTTAAGTCGATGAGCGAGAGCGTCTACCTGGTGACAGAGCCAGCGATTCCTGGACAGGATGGCCGCGATCCCGAGGCCCAGTGGGTGCCGCCCAGCTGGGACGAGATCGTGCGCACGCATTCCGCCAGGGTCTACCGCCTCGCCTACCGGCTGACCGGTAACCAGCACGACGCGGAGGACCTCACTCAGGAAGTCTTTGTCCGCGTCTTCCGTTCCCTGGCCACGTACACGCCGGGAACGTTCGAGGGCTGGCTGCACCGGATCACCACCAACCTCTTCCTTGACGGAGCCCGCCGCAGGCAGCGGATCAGGTTTGAGGGGCTCGGCGACGACGTCGAGCAGCGGATCCCCGGCACCGAGCAGTCGCCCGCGCAGGCGTGGGACGACACTCATCTCGACGGAGACATCCAGGCGGCTCTGCAGGCGCTCCCCCCGGACTACCGGGCGGCGGTGGTGCTCTGCGACATCGAAGGCTTTTCCTACGAGGAGATCGCGGCCACCATGGGCGTGAAACTCGGCACCGTACGGAGCCGCATCCACCGGGGCCGTGCTCAGCTGCGCGCGGCTCTCGCACACCGGGACAGGGATCGGCGGGTGCGGGAACCGTGAGCCAGGGCCATCTCGGAGACCTGTTGTCCGCGCTCGTCGACGGCGAGCTCAGCGGTACGGAGCTCGACCGGGCGAACGCCCACGTCGCGGCCTGCGGCGCCTGCCGCGTGGAGGCGCAGGCGCTCAGGCGGCTCAAGCACCAGCTGCGCGCGCTCGCCGAGGTGAGCGATTGCGACGACTTCACCAGGCGGCTGCTCGCGATGAGCGACGCGGACGGCCAGCCGGGCCAGGAAGTCACGGCTGCCACGGTGGCCGCCAGGCAGCTCGGGCGCACGCGGGACAGGCGTCGCCGGGTGGCGGCGGGCCGCCGCGCGATGGCCGACCCGTACTCCGCGCAGCCGTCCAGGCGGCTGGTCCGCCGCAGGCGGGGCCGTTACATGCTCTGGAGCACCGTGTCAGTCGTTGTCGTCGGGCTCGGTACGGCGGCGTTCGGCATGGGCGGGAACTCCGGAAGCACGGGGCCGCAGATCACGCCGCAGCAGCTTGAGGTGTTCGACGTACAGCACGCGATCACCTCCGGTGACGTACCGTTCGAAGACCCAGCGGACGTGTCCGCGCGCGTTCCGGTGGTGGCGGCGACTCCGTGATGCGTCACGGCTTGCTGCTGACCGCCGTGGCGACGGTAACCGTGCCTGGCCTGCTCGCCATGCTGGCGGTCGTTGGGCATGAGCACGTCGCCGCGGAGACCGGCGTCAGCGCCGCGGCGCTCGACGGTGCCCCGCTGTCCGGCCCGTTTCCCGTGGCGCCGGCGACGGCCCGTGCCATGGTGCGCGACAACGTCGCGGGGGTGCAGGGAGCGTCTGGCACGCCCGTGACGGTGCTCAGCCGGGTGACGGTGGGCCAGCAGGTCATGGGCATGCGCCTGCTCACCGGCGCGGCGAGCGCCGGCCTGGCCGCGTCGTACCAGGGCACCGAGCTGATAACGCAGTCGGGCGTGGCGGGCAGCGTCAAGTTGATCTCCCAGGTGTGGCACCAGGGCGGTGGCCTGACGATCGTCGAGACATCGGGTGGCACGACGGTGTCGGCCGCCGCACGGCCCGTGGCCGCCGATGTCGCAAGCTCCGATCCGGTAGGCGATTCCCCCGAGGGCGTGTTCGGCGTCACCAAGTCGCTGGTGGCGATGCTCAGTAAGCATTACGTCGCCGTGTACCGTGGCGGCGCCGGCGCCGTCGGCAGGGCGGCCACCGTGGTCGAGGTCTACCGCTTCGACGGGTCGCTGGCCGCCCGGTACTGGCTGGATAAGCAGACGATGGTGCCGCTACGCCGCGAGCTCTTTGACACCGCGGACAACGTGATCAGCGAGGACTCGTTCGTCCAGGTCAAGTTCGGTGCGCCGGCCGTGCCCAAGCTCGCGGCCGCGGCCGCGGCCGCGGTCAAGGCGCAGTCGCTGACGACGGCACAGGCCGCGGCAGAGCCGGCCTGGGTCGCGGCGGCCACGCCGGCCCGGTTCGTCACGTCGCTGGCCGCCCAGGGCTGGCGGGTGCCAGGGAGCCTGCCAGGGGGCCTGCCGCTGTACGCGGCCGCGTGGACCAAGACAACGAGCGGCGAGGTCGCCGACCTCGAGTACTCCGACGGGCTTTACGTTGTCTCGCTCTTCGTGCAGCGGGGCACCCTGGCAGCGAATATGGCCGGCTGGCGGCAGGTAGACGTGGGCGGCCAGCAGGCCTTCGTGTCCGGGCACTCGGTCACCTGGTCGGGGCTAGGATTCGTCTACACGATGATCGCGGACGCGCCACCGCAGACGATGACGCAGGTCGTCGGGTCGCTGCCGCGCAGCGGTTCACAGGGGGTCCTCAGCCGTCTCGGGCGCGGGTTCACCCGGATCGCCCGCGTGATCGACCCGTTCGGCTAACCAGTGAGCCTCGTCGCACCCTGTCCACATCGCCGCCCATACGGTTTAGAGTGGTTATGAGTGCCGATCGACCGCTGACGGAGAGCTGAGTGTTTGACCTTTCGCTGACCAAGCTGCTGGCTCTCGCGGTGCTCGCGCTTATCATCTTCGGGCCGCACGAGCTGCCAAAGATCGCCTCGCAGGCCGGCCGGGCGCTGCGCGACCTGCGCCGGATCGCGGAGGGGGCCAAGGCCGACCTGCGGGAAGGGCTCGGCCCCGAGTTCCAGGACTTCGACTTCGAGGACCTGAACCCGCGCCGGTTCGTCCAGAAGCACCTGCTCGACGACATGTCCGACGCCACGCGGCCGCTGATGGACGAGTTCAACGGCACCGCGAACGCGCTAGTCGGCGGCACCGCCGCGACGGAGACAGCGGTCGACGCCGCCGTCGCCAACGGCTCGCATGCCAGGCTGCTTGACGGCGCGGAGCCGCCCTTCGACATCGAGGCCACCTGAGCGGTCGCCGGCTACCTCGGGCTGAGGCTTAGCATCCGCCCGGCCAGGCCGCGTCCCTTGCTCGAGAGCGACTCGGCGACCTTGGACAGCTGGATCGCGGCAGGCGCCGACGGGTCGGACAGGACGAGCGGGTTGCCGCTGTCGCCGCCTTCCCGCAGGCGCACGTCCAGCGGGATCTGGCCGAGCAGCGGCACCTCCACCCCGGTGAGCTGGGTGAGCGCCGTGGCGACGGCCTCGCCGCCGCCGGTACCGAAGACGTCCATCGCCTCACCGCAGTGCGGGCAGAGCAGGTACGACATGTTCTCGATCACGCCGATGACCCGCTGGTGGGTCTGCGTGACCAGCGTCCCGGCCCGCTTGGCGACCTCGGCGGCGGCAATCTGCGGCGTGGTCACGATGACGAGTTCGGCGCCGGGCACCAGCCTGGCGAGGGACAGCGCCACGTCGCCCGTTCCCGGCGGCATGTCGATCAGCAGGTAGTCCAGGTCGCCCCAGTAGAAGTCGGCGAGGAACTGCTCAAGCAGCCGGTGCAGGATGGGGCCGCGGATCGGCAGCGCGTCCTGGCCCGGGGGCTTCAGCATGCCGGCCGAGATGACCTTCACGCCCTTCGCGGCGGGCGGCATGATCATGTCCTGGACCTTCGTGGGGACCCCGGTGACCCCGAGCATCCTGGGCACGGAGTGGCCGTAGATGTCCGCGTCGATGAGGGCCACCTTGTGACCCGCGGCGGCCAGCGACGCCGCCAGGTTCACGGTGACCGACGACTTGCCGACGCCGCCCTTCCCGCTGACGATCGCGTACACCTTGGTCAGCGAGGACGGCTGGGCGAACGGGATCACCCGCTCCGGTGCGCCGCCACGGAGTGTGGACTGCATGTCCTTGCGCTGGTCCTCGGACATGACGTCGAGCTCGACCCGGACGCCGGTCACCCCGGGCAACGGCGTCACCGCGCCGGTGACCCGGCTGGTGATGGTGTCGCGCATCGGGCAGCCCGCCACGGTCAGGTAGACGCCGACGGCGACCAGCCCGTCGTCGCCGATCTCGATGGACTTGACCATGCCGAGCTCGGTGATCGGGCGTCCGATTTCTGGGTCGTTGACGCCGGCCAGCGCGGTCAGCACCTGCTCGCGGGTGGGAAGCGGGGAGCTCATGCCCCTTATGCTACGTGCCGGGGACGCCGCTTGACGCGGCGTCCCCGGCACGCGGGGTTAGCGGGGAAGGGTGATTGCTACCACTTTGCGCCGCTGACGACCGCGCCGGTCGTCGGGTTGAGGATCACGGGCGTGTAATGCGGCTTGACGTTGAAGTCGAGCACGCCGCCGCGCGCGTCAAGCGAGCCGGAGGTCGCGTCGAACGAGTTGGGGATCCGCTCGCCGTGCAGCCAGTTGTCCTCGATGAACGTTCACGACCGAGGCCGTGTTGATGTTCTTGCTGCTGACGTAGTTCTCCCGGGTGTAGGGCGAGATCACCACGAACGGCAGCCGCTGGCTGTAGCCGCAGCGGTCGTTGGTGGAGCCGACGGTCACCGCGACCGAGGTGCAGATCGCGGCGTCCTGCGTCGCGTCGTTCGACCCGCTGATGATCGTCGGAGCCTGGTGGTCGTACCAGCCGTCCGAGTCGTCGTAGGTGACGACGATCGCGGTCGACGCCCAGTACTTGGACTTCTCGATCGCGTTGACCTCGTTGACGATGAACTGCTGCTCGTCGAGCGGGTCGGAGTAGCCGGGGTGACCGTCCTGGTACTCGGCCGCCTTCAGGTAAGACACCGAGGGCAGCTTGGCGCCGCTCGGTGCCGTTCAGCGCGTCGCTGAACAACGACAGGTCGTACTGGTGGTTGGCCTGGTCGGTGTAACCGATCTCGTTGAGCGAGCTGGGCGCCTTGTGGTCCGGGTTCGCGGTCGACGCGTAGTACTGGAACGGGTTGTGGTGCGGCGAGTAGTCCGCGTCGGTGACGCCGGCGATGTTGTTGTGCGTCGCAGCCGCAGACCGCGCCGGTGGCATCGGTCGAGGTCGGCGCGAAGCCGCCCTGGAACCAGCCCCAGGTGACGTGGCTGGCGTTCAGCAGATCGCCGATGTTCTTGCCGCTCATCACGCCGAGCGCGCCGGTGGTGGTGTGGTTGGAGTCCGAGCACGTGTCGTAGTACGGGTCGACGTCGCCGTTCATCGATCCGCCGTTGACGGCGCTCGAGGTGGCCGGCTGGCTCGGGGTGGAGGACCAGGTCGGGGTCAGGGCCGTCGCGCCCTGGGTGTCACCGGAGGTCACGTTCAGCGCGCCCGGGGTGGACGGGCCGAACGTGGTGTCCCAGTTGTTGTCGCTCATCGAGTAGTTCTGCGCGTAGTTCCACAGCGCGGTGGTGGTGTTGCCGTCGTAGTAGTCCATGACGATGCCGGGCGGGCAGTACGCGGGGGCACAGCCTGCGGCCGGCGTGGCGGACTCGGTGTTCTGCACGAACTGGTCCATCTTGCCGCCGTCTTCGGCCTTCTGCTCCGGCAGGTAGCTGTGGCTCTGGTCGGAGGTGAGGGCCTCGGACGGGGTCAGCCGCTGCGGGTTGTACTCGTTCGGGTTGCTGGTGAGCAGCGGGCCGACCGGGCCGGACTTCGTGATCTTGGTGTAAAGGCCGTTCACGGTGGGGGTGCCCGGCTTGGCCGCGAACTTGGTGCCGTCGGTGTTCGCCGCGTACGGGTAGGTGCCGAAGTAGTGGTCGAACGACACGTTCTCGTCGAAGAGCACGACGACGTGCTTGATCGGCGTGCTGGTGCTGCCGCGGTAAAGCGTCTGCGACACGGTCCCCGGGGTCTGGTAGCCGGCGAACGCGTGACTTGCCGACGTGCTCGCGCTCGCCGCGGTGGCGCCTGCCGCCGCGCCGGCGCCAAGGGCGACCGCCGCCGCGACCGCGAGGTAGGGCCGGAGCCGCTTGCGCTTGCTCCTGCCAAGTGGGCTAAAGCCCATGCTCAGCCTCCTGAGAGTTCTGCGGGACTTCTTCGGCCGGCGAGCCCAGGCGAGGCCGCCGCCGGGGCAGTGCGGAGCACCTCCCCGGCGCAGAACGGTTCCATAGCCGGATGACGCTCCAGCGCGGGCAAAGTGACCGGCAGGCAAACGCGAGGCCAACAAATCCCGAAAAAGCCCATCTTTACTCAAGAAACGCTGAAAACACTAGGCCAGCAGTGCACGAGCGTAGTAGTCGCTCGGCCCGGTCACCCCGGGCAGCGCCAGGAAATACCCGCCGCCGAACGGGCTCACGTAGTCGACGAGCGGCTCGTCGATCAGCCGCGTCTGCACCGCCACGAACTGCCGCTGGATGTCCTGCTGGAAGCAGGTGAAGATGAGCCCCATGTCCAGGTCGCCCACCTGGTCGATTCCCCGGTCGTAGTTCCAGCCCCTGCGCAGGATGCGACTCGGCTCGGACGCGGCCGTGCGCGGGTTCGCCAGCCGTATGTGCGCGGTCAGCGGGATCACGTCACCGGCCGGGTCCGCGGTGAAATCGGGGGTGGCGTAGATCGACGAGCCGTCCAGCGGGAAGCCGGTATCGCGCCGCCTGCCGAACATCGTTTCCTGCTCGAAGACGTCCACCCGGTCCCAGAACTCGACAAGCATCCGGATGAGCCGCACCACCATGTAGGAGCCGTCGGCCGTCCAGGACGGCTCCCTTGCTGCCCCCGGCTGAGCGGCACCCCGCTGTACCCATACCAGCGAGTCCATTTGCTGAGCGGAGGTAACCGCCGGGTTGGCGATCCCGTCCATAAACCCCATCAGGTTGCGGGGCACCGTCCCGGTGGGCCGCGCGGGCGAAGCGAACCCGTCGATCCGCCAGTTGACCTGCATGCCGCCGCGGGTGTTCTTGGCGATGTCGCGCAGCGCGTGCAGCACCGTGTCCATCGACCCCGCCCTGAGCTGGAGGATCAGGTCGCCGCCGCACTGCGCCTGGTCCAGGTCGTCGTTGGGGAACGACGTCATGGTGGTCAGGCGCGCCGGACGTGACGACGCGAGCCCGAACCGGTCGTCGAACAGCGTCGCGCCGACACCGAGCGTCACCGTGAGACCGTCGGGCACGACCGTCGGCCCGAGCACGCCGGAGTCCGACGGCGGCCCGCCGATGCCGACGGGCGGCGGCGTGCCGCCCGCGGTGAGGAACCTGGCGCGGTCGGTGACCGTCTGGAACAGCTCGGTGAGCGAGGCCCGGTCTTCCGCGGTCACGTCGAACGAGACGACCGCGGTGGCCGGCGAGGGCGCCGGCAGGATGCCCGCCTGGTGCTTCCCGTGGAACGGCACCGCGGGCAGCCGCCCCGTCACGGCGGCCTCGTTCGCGGCAGCGCCCTGCTCGACCGGGGTGCTGCGGGAGAAGTAGCCGGCGGCCGCGCCCGCGGCACCGCCGGCGACCACGCCGCCCGCGACGCCGCCCGCCATGCCGCGCAGGAACGACCGCCGCCCCGGCCGCGGGCCGCCGGGCGTCGCTGCTTCCCCCGGGGAGGGCAGCGCTTCACCCGAAGCTGGCTCAGAAGTCACTAGCGGTACTCCTCGGCTCGGTGATCGACGCGATCGGGGCGAGTGACTGCAGCACCGCGCCGCATGCCGCGTCGATCGCCTCCCGCGCGGAAGTCGAGAGGGCTGAGACGGGAACCCACCCTCCGTTCGGAAGCTTCTCTTTTTCCAGTAGCGACTGCAGTCGCGACAGTCCCGAGTAGACGGCGGGCAGCCCGGGGTAGCGCGGCACGAGCAGCGGGCGCAGCAGGCCGAGCAGCTCGCGCGTTCCCGCGATGTTGGCGAGCGTGGTGGCGAGGGTGGTGCCGCTGCCGTAGTCGTCGTGCCCGGAGAGCTGGAACTCCAGGGCGTTTTCGAGTATCTCGTGGGTGCGCAGGCCGACGTCGGACAGCGCTATCTGCTGCGTCGGCCACCAGGCGAGCAGCGCGTTCACGTCCTTGGCGAGCGTCGCGGCGACCGGCGTCAGCACCTTGGCCGACTGCCCGTGCCACAGCCCGTACTCCAGCCGGTAGAAGCCGGTCCACCGCGGGCTGTTCACCCCGACGGCGTCCGCCCGCCCGTCGATCTCGTCGTCGTAGGCGCCGAACGTCCCGTACGCCGCGCCAAGCGTCTGGTACTGCAGGTGGGCGGTGAGCCAGTCCCGCTTGGCCGTCGCCAGGTCGCCGCCGCTGACGGCGGCGGCGAGCGTCGCGGTCTCCCCGGCGAGCACCTTGAGCCCGGCCTCGGTATAGGCCTGGTACTTCTTGGCGTACGGGATCGTCTCGTTGTACGAGACCGGGAGGATGGCTGGCGTGCCCTTCGCGTGCCCGCCCACCGTGACCATCGCGGCGACCTGCGGGTTGAAGTCGGTGAAGTTGCACATGAAGGCGTACGTCCCCGAGCCGAGGTTGAGCCTCATCGGAGTGACCGTGCCAGGGCCGGTGTTCTCGACCTCGGCGTAGATCGCGCCGTTCGCCGGGTCGATCAGGTCGATCTCGCCGCCGCCGGTCGACTGGTTGTCGATCTCGAACGTGTGCCAGCCGGGACCCGGCACGCTCCAGTTCCCGCCGCACTGGTTGCTGCTGACGGTGATCACGTTCGACGGCTGCGCCGCGGTGCCGCTAACCACGGGGCCGCTACAGGCGGTGAGGCTTGCGGCGAGGCCGGCCGTGAGCACGCCTGTGACCACAGTGCAGGCGGTGGAGAGCAGGCGTCTATGGCGCATAACCATCCGGCATTCCTCGGGGTCATCCGTGTGCCGCCGCGCGGGGGAGCTTGGCCGGCCAGGAGCCAGCATAGGTTTACCTAAATCGCCGGCACCCCAGAGGGGTGCCGATGAACGAAACGTTCACCTGCTCATAACCTGCCATCAACCAGAACATAATCATCCAGAACGGATCGTTGGTTCCCCTGGCGGCGCCAAGGTGGCTCGCGAGGGTCGGCGATAAGGTGCCAGGGTGACTGTTGCTACCCCGGGTGAAGAGCCCGCGTCGCCCCCGCGGGACGCCTACCGGCCGCGCCGTACCTGCATGTCGGTGCCTGCGAGCAGCGAGCGGTTTCTCGCCAAGGCACGCGACCTGCCCGTCGACGAGGTGATGCTCGACCTGGAGGACTCGGTCGCCCCCGACGCGAAGCCCGCCGCGCGCGAGCTCGCGGTCGCCGCGCTGCGGGCCGGAGGCTGGGCCGGCAAGCTCGTCGCGGTGCGGGTCAACGGCGTCACGACCCCCTGGGCCTACCGGGACGTCATCGCGGTCACAGAAGGCGCGCCGGGCGCCGTCGACACGCTGATCCTGCCCAAGGTGAGCGACCCGGGCGCCGTCGTCTGGCTCGACCTGCTGCTCGGCCAGCTTGAGCGGTCCGTCGGCCTGGCGCCTGGGCGGATCGGCATCGAGGCGCAGATCGAGGACGCGGCAGGCCTCGCGGCCGTCGAGGCGATCGCGGCCGCGTCGCCCCGGCTGGTCTCGCTGGTCTTCGGCCCGGCCGACTTCATGGCGTCGATCGGGATGCGCTCGCTCATGGTGGGCGGGCAGCCGGAGGGCTACGCGTTCGACGCGCACCACTACCCGCTGATGCGGATTCTGGTCGCGGCCAAGTCCCACGGCCTGCAGGCCATCGACGGCCCGTACGCGAAGATCGCTGACATCGAGGGGCTGCGCGCCGCGGCGACGAGCACCGCCGCCCTCGGCTACGACGGCAAGTGGGTGCTGCACCCGGCCCAGGTCGAGGTCGTCAACGACGCGTTCACGCCGGCCACCGATGACTATGCGCAGGCGGTGCGCATCCTGGAGGCCTACGAGCGGGCCACGTCGGTGGACCGGCGCGGCGCGGTCATGCTCGACGGCGAGATGATCGACGAGGCATCCCGCAAGCTGGCGCTGGGGATCGTGGCGAAGGGCAGGGCCGCCGGGCTGTTATCTCCCGCGCCGGCCAGAGCTACTGGGTGTGGTCGAGAACTGTACGGGTAAATACTGCGCCAACGTGGTGATGAGAGCGGTATGCCCGCGATGCCTAAGTCCTGCGCGCGCTCCGACGGTGTGGTCAAGCGCGTGGCGCTGTGACCTGCACGGCGAAATTGACCCGCTTGCCCCGGCGAAGCTCCCCACGATGGAAGGCCTGCAGGTGCTGGTGCGGCAGGCGAAGATCCCCGTCTGGCTGCCATGGCCGCTGCCGTCGGGCTGGCTGGTCAGCGGCTTCACCGGCGCGGGCGACGAGCGTACCGGGACGCGGGGCTCCGTCATGGCACTGTCCGGGCCGAACCCGCTCGGCGGCCCGGCGGAGATGCTGATCATCGCCGAGGAACCAGGTGTGGGGCTTGGCGCGGGCCTGGCCGGCCTGCCGGGGCCCGACCCGGGCGACGGCTTCGCGGCCAGCCAGCCGCACGCCACCGTCAAGGTCGCCAATCACGAGGCGCCGCTCTGGCTGGTGGAGTCGGACGGGAAGGCGATCTTCGTCGGCGAGGTGTCGGCGAGCTGGTTGTGGCTGGTGCTGTGGCCGGACACGGCGGGGACGCTGCTCGTCGAGCCGCTGCCGCTGCGCGACCTGCGCGACCGCGAGCAGGAGCTTGACCTGCCCTTCGGCGCGCTATCCCCGAGGCTGCCAGTATTACCCCCGGGGGGATGACCCCCCCGGGGACCCCCACGCATGGGGGAGTCCCTCCCCCATATCCCCCTCGCCGGGGCGGAGCCCCGGGACGGCGCCTGCGGCGCCGAGCACGTAGTCAGTGGTTGCGGTAGCTGGAAGGTTGGTTATGCGCATTGACCTGCATGTCCACAGCAATGCCTCGGACGGTACTGACGACCCGGCCGAGGTGATGCGCCGTGCCGCGGTCGCCGGCCTCGACGTGGTGGCGCTTACCGACCACGACACGCAGGCTGGTCTGGCCGAGGCCAGTGCCGCGCTGCCCGACGGCCTCACCCTGGTCCCCGGCATGGAGCTGTCCTGCCAGCTCAGCTCTGCCCCCTCGGGGGGACGACCCCCCCAGACGCGCAGCGTGCACCTGCTTGCCTACCTATTCGACCCAGCAGGACCCGGCCCTGCGCGCCGAGACGGCCCAGATCCGCGATGACCGCACCTACCGCGCGCGGGCGATGGTCGACCGGATGCGGGAACTCGGCGCCGACGTGACCTGGGAGCAGGTCGCCGCGATCGCAGGCGGCGCGGTCGTCGGCCGCCCGCACCTCGCCCGCGCCCTCGCCGCCTCCGGCGCGGTGGCGACCCCGGCCGACGCGTTCACCGCCGACTGGATCGGTGACGGCGGCCGCGCCTTCGTCGACCGCTACGCGCCCGACCTCGCCCGCGCGGTGGGGCTGGTCAGGGCGGCGGGCGGCGTCCCCGTGCTTGCGCACCCCCGCTCACCCGGGTATGAGGTCCCCGATGAGGTCATCGCGGCGCTCGCAGGCACGGGCCTGTGCGGCATCGAGGTGTTCCACTTCGACCATGATCAGTCGCAGCGGGCGCGGCTCGCTCAGCTCGCCGGGTCACTGAACCTGATCATGACGGGCGGCAGCGACGATCACGGCAGTTACCACCCGGGGGGACGACCCCGTACCCGCCGAGACCAACGACCGTGGCCTGGGCTCGGAGACGACGCCGCCCGAGGAGTACGAGCGGCTGCTCGCCCTGGCCTCCGCCGCCCGGGCGCGCTGATCGCGGATGCGGGATAGAAAAGGCCCTTCCTTGGGCCTTTTCTATCCCGCATCCATAAGCACGCGCGCACGGGCGGGTAGGGCTAAAGTGGCCGCTAGCACAGTGGGGTCGGATTCGGCGCTCAGCTGAGGCGCCTGTGGCGGAGGTGCGATTCGTGGAAGCTCGGATCGAGCGAGTGTGGTCGCCACGCGTGGGTGAGCCGGTGGCCCTCGCTGACGACGGTGAGCATGAGACCGGGGTGCCAGAGACCAGCGAGACCAACGCGTGGGTCATCGGTGACGACGACGAGGTCATCGTCATCGACCCGGGCGAGGACTCAGGCAGCGTGCTTGACCGGGTCGGCGACCGCGAGATCCTCGCGGTGATCTGCACGCACGGGCACCCCAGCCACGTCGCCGCGGCGGTCGAGGTCGCGGAGCGGGACGAGGCGCCGGTCGCGCTGCACCGCGCGGACCGGCTGCTGTGGCGCACGGCGCACCGCGGCGGCGACCCGGAGATCGAGATGGCCGACGGTGGCCGGTTCGACGTCGCGGACGTCCAGCTTGAGGTCCTCCACACGGGGGGCCACACGCCGGGCTCGGTCAGCCTCTACTGCGCGGACCTCGGGGTCGTGTTCACCGGCGACGTACTGGCCGCGAACGGCCCGGTAGCGCACGAGGGGGTATTCGCGGACTTCCCCGGCCAGCTCACCGCGATCGGCGAGCGGCTACTCGACCTGCCCGCGGTGACCCGGGTGCTGCCCGGCCACGGCGAGGAGAGCACGATCGGCGACGCCGCCAAGCGGTTCGACGGCTGGGTGTCGGCCGGGCCCGGCGGGGAGCTTGGCTAGAGACTCCGATGGAGATGGAACAGCTCGGATTCGAGGGGATGCCGAGGCGGCTGTACTCGTGTACGCCGACCCGGCTCAGCACCTGGCTTGACTGCCCGCGCAGGTACCGGATGAGCTACCTGGACCGGCCGGTCCCGCCCAAGGGGCCGCCGTGGGCGCACAACAGCCTTGGCGCGTCCGTGCACAACGCCCTGGCGGGCTGGTGGCGGCTGCCGCTGCCGCGGCGCACGGTGCAGGCAGCGGGCGCGCTCGTGACGCAGGGCTGGATCGGCGAGGGTTTCGCGGGCGACGCGCAGTCGGCCCGCTACCGGAACTGGGCCAGATCCCTGGTGGAGGAGTACGTCAGCGGGCTTGACCCGGCCGACGAGCCCGTCGGCGTGGAGCGGACGGTCGCGACGAGGACCGACAAGATAGCGGTCTCCGGGCGGATCGACCGGCTCGACGCCCGCCCGCGCGCGGCCAGTGCCGAGGAAGCAAGCGCCGAGGAAGCCAGTGCCGACGGGACAGAGCTCGTCGTGGTCGACTACAAGACCGGCCGCCACCTGCTGTCCGTGGATGACGCCCGCAGTTCACTCGCGCTGGCGATCTACGCGCTCGCCGCCTCCCGCGCATTGCGCCGTGAGTGCCGCCGGGTAGAACTGCACCACCTGCCATCCGGGCAGGTGCTCGCCTGGGAGCACACCGAAGAATCGCTGCGGCGGCACCTGCGGCGGGCCGAGGATGTCGCCGACGAGTGCGCGGACGCCGACGAGCGGATGCGCGCCTCGCTGCCCAAGGAGAAGTACGACGAGGTGTTCCCGCCGCGGACGGGACCTGCCTGCGGCTGGTGCGACTACCTGCGCAGCTGTCCGGCGGGCCAGGCGGCCGCGGCACCGCACCGCCCCTGGGACGCCCTCGCCGAGCTCCCGTAGCCTGGGCGCCTGTCAGGACTCGTCTGTCACGGCTCGGCCGCGTTCCAGAACTTGGTGAGCGCGTGGGCCGTGGTGGCCGGTGCCTCCACGTTGGGGTTGTGCGCGGCGCCGGGGATGCAGGTGCGCTCGGCGTTCATGACGCTCGCCATGTCGCGCTGCTGCGCGGTGGGCCAGGCGTTGTCATCCTCGCCGTAAAGCACGAAGGCCGGGATGCCGCGGGCGGCGAGCTCAGCGGTCTTGTCCTCCGCCTTGAGCAGGTGCGTCGCCATGGTCACCAGGCCGGTGGGGTTGTTGGCGAGCATGCGCTCTTCGAGGAAGGCCATGACCGGGTGCGCGACACCCGCCGCCACCGCCTCCGGCTTGAGTACGCCATTCCAGACCTCGGCGACCTTGTCGCCCAGGCCGGACGTCGGCGTGCCGTCCAGGTAGTTGAGCATGAAGTGGAGTTCCTCGGCGCGCGGCCCGGGCAGCGCGGCCGGGCCCGAGCTCAGCAGCGTGAGCGACGCGGGCGAGCAGCCGCCGAGTACCGCCTCGCGGGCGACGAGGCCGCCGAAGGAATGGCCAAGCAGGTGGGCCGCGTGCGTCGCGTCGGCGAGCGCCGTGATGTCGGCACCGAGTTCTCGCAGGTCGTAGGCATCCGGGTCATCCGGGCCGACCGTCTCGTACTGTCCGCGCTGGTCGACCGCGACGACCCGGCGGCCTGCCGCGGCGAGCTGGCCGAGGATCGCTATGAAGTCTTCCTTGCTGCCGGTGTACCCGGGGACGAGCAGTGCCGTGCCAAGCTCACAGGGACCGGCGGCAGGCATCGCGTCAAGCACGGCGAACTCGCCGCGCGCTGTTACGACGGTGGCTCGCCGCGTCCCCTCGGGCAGCTCAAGCGAGGTCGGCGTGGACATGTCAGGATGCCTGCTGTGCACTCTCCTGCGGCGCTGTACTTTGCGAAAGCACGGGGGAGTCCGCGGCCGCTTCGCGGTTGACGTCACGGCCGCCGCGGGTGCGGCGCCGGCGGCGCGGGGCGCTGGCCTCGGCGGTATCGCCTGGCTCGCTGTCCGCGTCGGTTTGCGTGAGCACGAGGTCGTCGCCGGTCTTCCTCGACCTGGAGCGGCTCCGTGACCTTCCGCCGGTTGAACGCCGCTTGGAGCGGGTGGGACCAGTCTCGCCCAGGTCCTCTTCCGCCTCCGCGGCCAGCCCGGCCCGTGCGCCGCGCTGTTCGCGGGGGAGCGTGCCGGTGACGTCTGGCGGGATCGACAGGTCGGTGAACAGGTGCTCCGACGTGGAGTACGTCTCGGCGGGTTCCGGCTGGCCGAGGCCGAGAGCGTCGTTGATCAGCTTCCAGCGGTGCAGGTCGCGCCAGTCAACGAACGTCACCGCGACGCCGGTCCGCCCGGCCCGGCCGGTACGGCCGATCCTGTGCAGGTACCCGAGCTGGTCGTCCGGGCACTCGTAGTTGATCACGTGCGTGACGTCGTCCACGTCGATGCCGCGGGCGGCGACGTCGGTGGCGACGAGCACGTCGACCTTGCCGCTGCGGAAGGCGCGCAGCGCGCGCTCGCGCTGCGCCTGGCCGAGGTCGCCGTGCACGGTCGCGGCGGCGAAGCCGCGGTCGGTGAGCGCGGTGGACACTTGATCGCAGGCCCGCTTGGTCTGGCAGAACACCATCGAAAGGCCGCGGTCCTTGGCCTGCAGGACGCGCGCGAGTACCTCGATCTTGTCCAGGTGGTGCGTCCGGTAGACGTGCTGCGCGGTCAGCGGCGGCGGCGCGGACTCGTCCGGCTCCTCCGCGCGGATGTTGGTCGGCCGGCGCATGTGGCGCCTGGCCAGCGTGACGACCTCGCCAGGCATGGTGGCGGAGAACAGCATGGTCTGCCGGTCGTCAGGGGTGAGCCGCAGCAGCCGCTCAACGTCGGGCAGGAACCCGAGGTCGAGCATCTTGTCCGCCTCGTCGAGCACGAGCGTGCGGATCTTGCTGAGGTCAAGGTTCTTGCGGTTGGCGAGGTCGAGCAGCCGCCCAGGGGTGCCGACAACGATGTCCGTGCCGGCCGTCAGCGCCTCGATCTGCGGCTCGTAGGCCCGCCCGCCGTAGACGGTGAGCACGCGTGCGCCGAGCCTGGCGCCTGCCCGCTTGAGGTCGTCGGCCACCTGGATGGCCAGTTCCCTGGTGGGGACCACGACGAGGCAGGCCGGCTGCCTGGCCGCGCGCGCGGCGGCGAGCGTGGTCGCCAGCCGGTGCAGCACGGGAACGCCAAACGCGAGGGTCTTGCCTGTGCCGGTGCGCGCCTGCCCGATGATGTCCTGGCCGTCGATGGCCAGCGGCAGCGTCAGCGCCTGAATGGGAAAGGTGGTATAGATGCCCGCGTCGTCAAGTGCGGTGCAGATTACTTCGTCGATGCCGAGGTCGCGGAACGGCACTGCGTGCGCCCGCCCGGTTGCCGGGGGGCTGGCTGGTGCCTCGTCGCTTGCCTCGGACTTGCTTGGTTGAGTTGTCAGGGGTTCCTCCGTGCGCGCATCACCCGTGCCCGCGCCTGGTGTTCAGGCACATGATCTACGAGCTGCCGCGTTAGTCCCAACGCGAACTGGTTCTATGACATTCCTGTAGCCTCCCGGGGGACGACCCCCCGTACCCCGGAGCTTTCTAGGGAACCACATGATGTTCCCGAATCAAACGATGTTGCCGAAACCGACCCGACGCGCCTGATCCGTACTGAACTCGATAAAGGCGATTTTGTCCGCCGGTACCAGCACCCGCCCGCCCTTCTGGGTGGTGAGTGCGAAGATGGCCTTGCCGTCCGCGGCGGCGAGCGCCGCGGCCAGGCCGCGTTCGATTTCCTCGGCGGTCGCGTCAGTCTCAACGATGAGCTCACGCGGGACAGACTGCATGCCGATCTTGACTTCCACGATTCTCCCTATGAGTGGGCTTAGCCCTGGTCGGACGTGCGCGGCCAGCCGCTGATGCCCCGCCAGGCGAGCCGCGCGACGAGCTGCTCGGCCGACTCCTTGGGGATCGAGCCGAGCGTGCTCAGCCAGTACCGGGCGCTGACCTGGGCCATGCCGAGGAGCCCGATGGAGAGCAGGTAGGCCTCGTCGTCTGCCAGGCCGGCGTCCTCCCTGATCACCTGGCTGATCAGGTCGGCGCACTCCTGAGTGGCCGCGTCGAGCCTGGCGCGGACGGCTGGTTCGTTGGTGAAGTCCGATTCGAAGACGAGCTTGAAGGTCCCGCTGTGCTCCGCCACGTACTCGAAGTACGCGGCGAAGGTGGCGTTGACCCGCTGCCTGTTGTCGGTCGTTGAGCGGATCGCTCCGGTCACGGCCTCGACGAGTCGGCCGACGCTCTCGTCGAGTAGCGCCAGGTAGAGGTCCTGCTTGCCGGGGAAGTGCTGGTAGAGGACCGGCTTGCTGACGCCGGCCCGTTCCGCGATCTCATCCATCGCCGCGGCGTGGTAGCCGTGCGCGACGAAGACCTCCATGGCCGCGTCGAGCAACTGCCGACGGCGAGCGAGCCGCGGTAGGCGGGTTCCCCTGGGGCGAGTGGTAGAAGTGGCGGTCACCATATTCTCCGAGTCGGGACGATGGTTACTAACGATAGTCCTCGTCGTCATACCCCGCGTCCCTGATCTGCTCCGCGGCGTCGGCCTCATCTACCTCGAGTGGCAGCTCAGACAGTTCCTCTCCGTCGTCCTCCTCAGGGACCTCGCGGGCTTGCTCGGCGGCGTCCTCGTCCGGCGTTTCAATGCTTGGCTCGCTCATACGGCCACCTCGCTGGCGCTCGGAGTCCGCATTCGCGGACGCACTGTGCTTACCGATTCGCTCGCAAGCTCGCTCATTGCCCGACCTCCGCAACCGGTGACTGGCTTACCCCTGTCGGCCATTCTAGGTCGGCAGGTTCCCCGGGGGAACTGCCCTCGAATGTACTGCCGAATCGGTAAATTCGGACAACGCCGGATGTATCAGCGGTGCCGCGTTCTGGGTAGGGAAGAAGCCATGCGGAGCATCTGGGCCGGTGCTATCTCGTTCGGCATGGTGGTGATCCCGGTCAAGCTTTACACGGCGACCGAGCAGCGGGACGTCGCGTTCCGTCAAGTGCACCGGGAGGACGGCGGGCGCATTCAGTTCCGCCGGTTCTGCTCGCTTGACGGCAACGAAGTGCCGTACGCCGACGTGGCGAAGGGGTATGAGCTCGCCACCGGCGACGTCGTCGTGCTGACCGACGATGACCTGAAGGAACTGCCGCTCGCCAGCGCGAAACGGATCGACGTGCTGCACTTCAGCCCGGCGGGCCAGCTCGACCCGATCCTGGCGAACAAGGCGTACTACCTGGAGCCGGAGCCCGCCGGGGTGCGTGCCTACGTGCTGTTCCGCGACGCACTTGAGCGATCAGGCCGGGTTGCCCTGGCCAAGGTGGCGATCAGGCAGCGTGAGGCGCTTGCCGCCCTGCGGGTGCGAGACGGCGTGCTCGTGCTCGAGACGCTGCTGTGGCCGGATGAGGTGCGCGCCCCCGACTTTAAGTTCCTCGACGAGGACGTCGACATCAGGAGCCAGGAGCTGAAGATGGCGGCGTCGCTGATCGACACGATGACCGAGGACTTCGACCCGTCGCTCTATAAAGACGCCTACCGGGAAGCACTCGAGGCGCTGGTCCAGGCCAAGATCGAGGGCAATGAGGTGGTCCGCCCGGCTGGCGCCGCGGTCCCCGCGGGCACCCCAGGCGGCCCGGCCGACCTCACCGAGACGCTCCGCGCGAGCGTCGAGGCCGCCAAGACGAACCGTGCCAAGGACGCGAACGGCGACGCCGAGCCGGCGACGCCGGCCAAGCGCAAGCCGGCGGCCAGCCGCAGGAAGAAGAGCGCGTGACGACCCCAGTACCGCACTGGCCCGGCCGGATGGTCGAGCTGACGAGCGGCCAGCGGGTCTGGCTCGCGGAAACGCCCGCGGCTGAGCGGGAACTCGTGCTGCTCGTGCACGGGATGTCCGGTGCGGCCACCAACTGGACCGACATGATGGCGGAGCTCGCGCCCGACTTCGACTGCGTCGCGGTTGACCTGCCTGGATCCGGATTCTCCCCGCCGCCGAAAACGAGCGCCGGGTACTCGGTCAGCGCGCAGGCGGGCACCATGATCCGCCTGATCGAGGCCCTGACCAGTGATTCCCGTCACGGGGGGGCCGGCCGGGTGCACCTGGTCGGCAACTCGATGGGCGGCGCGGTGTCCGTCAGGATCGCGGCCCGCCGCCCCGACCTGGTGAAGACGCTCACGCTGGTCTCGCCGGCCATGCCTGACCTGAAGGTCCCGCGCTCCGTGATGCACTTCCCCCTGCTCGCGCTGCCCTTCGTCGGGGAGCGGCTGGTACGTCAGTGGGCGCTGCGTTACCCGGTGGAGAACCGGGTCGCCGGCGTCTTCGAGACCTGCTTCGCCGACCCGTCGCGCCTGCACCCGGACCGGTTCGCCGCCGAGGTCGAGGCGCTGCGCCGTCGCGACGCGCTCAGCCACGAGCCCGCGTCACTCGTCGGTGCCGCCCGCACGCTGGTCGTCGAGACGCTCCGGCCAGCGCCGCTCTCGCTCTGGCGGGCCGCGGAGCGGGTGACGGCACCGTGCCTCGTCCTGTTCGGCCAGCACGACCGCCTGGTGCATCCGCAGTTGGCGGACCGTGCGACCCGCGTCTTCCGCGACGCCCGCGTGCTGGTCCTGTCGGATACGGGGCATCTCGGGCAGATGGAACGGCCAGGCCTCGTCGCTGCCCTGTTCCGTGAGATGGTTGCGGAGACAAGGGACCGAGGAGAGGACGCGGGGAATTCCGGCCGTCGCGACCCGGTTGATGCTCGGTGAAGTCCCACAAACCTGACTGGAGTTTGCACAGTGCCGCTAACCACTGGGTCGCCAACCACCCGGTCGCTGCCACCGTTGGTTGAGCCGGCTGCGGACCTGTCGGTCGATGAGGTCAAGCGCTACTCGCGTCACCTGATCATCCCCGACGTCGGCATGGCCGGGCAGAAGCGCCTGAAGAACGCGAAGGTCCTTGTCGTGGGCGCGGGCGGCCTCGGCTCGCCGGCGCTGCTTTACCTGGCCGCGGCCGGCGTGGGCACGCTCGGCATCGTCGACTTCGACACCGTCGACGAGTCGAACCTGCAGCGCCAGATCATCCACGGCGTCTCCGACGTGGGCAAGTCGAAGGCCGAGTCCGCCAAGGAGTCGATCGAAGAGGTCAACCCGTACGTCAAGGTCATCCTGCACAAGACGCGGCTTGACTCAGACAACGTGATGGAGATCTTCGCGCCGTACGACCTGATCATCGACGGCACGGACAACTTCGCGACCCGCTACCTGGTGAACGACGCCTGCGTGCTGCTGCATAAGCCGTACGTGTGGGGCTCGATCTACCGGTTCGACGGCCAGGCGTCCGTGTTCTGGGCGGACTACGGCCCCTGCTACCGCTGCCTCTACCCGGAGCCGCCGCCCCCGGGCATGGTCCCGTCTTGCGCCGAGGGCGGCGTCCTCGGCGTGCTCTGCGCGTCGATCGGCTCTATCCAGGTGAACGAGGCGATCAAGCTGATCACCGGCATCGGCGACAGCCTTAACGGGCGGCTGATGATCTACGACGCCCTGGAGATGAACTACCGCACGGTCAAGGTCAACAAGGACCCGGACTGCGCGATCTGCGGCAAGAACCCGACGGTCACCGAGCTGATCGACTACGAGGCCTTCTGCGGCGCGGTCTCCGAGGAGGCCGAGGCGGCGGTGGTCGGGTCGACGATCAGCGCCAAGGACCTGGCGGGCATGCTTGACCGCGGCGACAACATCTTCCTGGTGGACGTCCGCGAGCCGAACGAGTACGAGATCGTCAACATCCCCGGCGCCACGCTGATCCCGAAGGGCGAGTTCCTCAACGGCTCGGCCCTTGAGCAAATGCCGCAGGACAAGCAGATCGTGCTGCACTGCAAGAGCGGCGCCCGCAGCGCCGAGGTCCTCGCCGTGCTGAAGGCGGCGGGCTTCTCCGACGCCGTGCACGTCGGCGGCGGCGTCCTCGCCTGGGTCAGCCAGGTCGACCCGTCGCTCCCGACCTACTAGTCCCGTTGCGTTAGGTAGCGGGGACCGGTGAGTGTCCCCGCTACCTAACGCCAGGAAAACCGCTGTATCCGGGTCTCCCTTGGGCGCTTGGCAGTGCTGCCGCTCAGGTGACAAGTCCATGGCACTTCACCGTGCTGCCGCAATGGCACCGGTGGGCCGGCGCACGGCCGCATCTCGGCATTTCCGAAACTTTTTACCGCGACAATGCCGGCTTTGCTTAATCAGTGACCATAAAGAGAGCTGGCGCGTTCTCGGGCGCAAGATGGCGGATCACTGTGGCCGCTATAGCGTGTCCAGCGATCCACCATCATCGAAGCGCCCAGCCGATCACCGGCCCAGGGCCGACCCGCAAAGCCATCGGCCGGTGGGCCTGGTTTCCGGTGGGGTTCCGGGTGGTATGTAACAGAACACACGTTCCGTCCCAGGGGGTGCTATGAAGGGGGACCGCGTCGAGATCGTGGTCGATACCGGGGACGGGGCGAAGACCTATGAGGTGGATGCCACCCGGGCCGGGCGGCGCGTCGAGGTGAGCACCATACGCGGCGTGGTGGAGGTCACCGAGGTCACCAGGACGGGGACGGTGGTGCGCACCGCCCGCTTCATGGCAAGCCGGATCATCGCCCTCGTCGAGCACCCGGCCGATACCTCCGCGGCGCAATGACGCACGGCAGTCGTCAGTAGCGGGCGCAGAGCCGCCCGCGGCAGGAGGATATCGGGGGTAAGGGGGTCGTTCCCCCAGGCGGAACCTGCAATAGCATTCGTGGGTGGATCTGCTTGAGCCGGTTACCCAGCCGTACGCGTGGGGATCGCACACGGTGATCGCCGAACTCCAGGGGCGGCCCGCGCCGACCGCCAAGCCCGAGGCGGAGCTGTGGATGGGCGCTCATCCGTCGGCGCCGTCCGGCGTCGAGCGGGCGGGCACGCGGACCACCCTGGACGCGGTGATCGCCGCGGACCCGGCCGGTGAACTTGGCCCGCGGTGCGCCGCCAGGTTCGGCGGGCGGCTGCCGTTCCTGCTCAAGGTGCTTGCCGCCGAGCAGGCGCTGTCCATCCAGGTGCACCCGTCACGGGAGCAGGCCGAGGCCGGCTACCTGGCCGAGAACGAGCGCGGCCTCGCGCCAGGCGACAAGTCGCGCAACTACGTCGACGACTGGCCCAAGCCGGAGATCCTCTGCGCGCTCACCCCGTTCGAGATCCTTGCGGGGATGCGGTCCACGGCGGACGCCGCCGCGCTGCTGCGCGCCCTTGCGGTCAGCGAGCTCGCGCCGCTCGCCACCGCACTGGCGAGCACGCCCGACCAGGCGGCGCTGTCCGTGGCGCTCGCCACGATCCTGACCTGGCCCGCCGCGGGCCGCGGCGCGTTGGTCGGAGACGTGGTGGCCGCCTGCGAGCGGATCGCGGCGCGCGGCGGCGAGTACGCGGCCGCGTGCGCCGCGACCGCGCGGCTGGCGGGCGAGCACCGGGGCGACCTCGGCATCGTCGCGTCCCTGCTGCTCAGGCACGCGGTCCTGCGGCCGGGCGAGGCGGTCTTCCTGCCCGCGGGCGGTCTGCACGCCTACCTGCACGGGGCCGGCGTGGAGCTGCTCGCTAACTCAGACAACGTGGTGCGGGCCGGGCTCACCGCCAAGCACGTGGACGTCCCCGAGCTGCTGAAGCTCACCGACCCCGCCGTCGACGTGCCGGTCATCGCGCCGCGGCCGCTTGGCGGCGGTGTGTCCGTCTACGACTCGCCCGCGCCGGAGTTCCGGCTATACCGGGCCGAGCTCGGTCCTGGCGAGGTGACCCTGCCTGGCGGCGGCGCCAGGATCGTGCTGTGCGTCGACGGCGTCGGGACGCTGCGCGCGAGCTCGGGCACGCTCAAGGTCGCCAGGGGCGAATCGTGCTACCTTTCCGCGGCGGACGGTGCGGTGGCGGTCTCGGGTCCCGCCACGGCGTTCATCGCTGGCAGCGGTCTCGATTCCTGAGCGTTCCGGCGCCGCGCACGCTACCTTTCCCGGTTATTGAAAATGCATCTGCACGTGCAGATGCCTATCGCATTTAGGCGTGCAAATTGAATTCTCGAGCATTACCGGTTTCGCGTCTAGTCACCGCAAAGCAGAACAGTTACCGTAATGCGCACGGTCAATTGCGCGGCTAATTGTTCTCGGGTAGGTGGAGTATGACGGACGGCACGGTAATGATCTCGGTGGGACGGCACCAGCTCGCGGCGACGGTATTCGGCGAGGGCTCGCCTGCCGTGGTCATCGAACCCTCATTCGGCGGCGCCGCCGAGGACTGGGAGAAGATCGCCCGCACACTGGCCGAGGAGACGACGGTCATCACCTACGACCGGGCGCCGTACGGCGCGAGCAGCGCCGCACGCGACACAAGGACGCCGCGGGACATCGCCGCCGACCTGGACGGCCTGCTGCGGGCGCTCGGGGTGACCGGCCCCGTCGTGCTCGTCGGGCACTCCGCGGGCGGTATCTACGTCCGCGCCTACGCGGCGGCGCACCTGGACCGGGTGGCCGGCATGATCCTCGTCGAGTCAAGCCACGAGGGCCAGCGGCCGGTGCTTGACCCGCTGCGGTCCGCCAAGCACCGGCTGGACACCGCCCTCGTGATCCCGGCGATCATTCGCGAGTCGCGCCAGTCGCGCCGCGGCGGTGACCGGCGCTCGATCATCCGCGAGTGGCGGACGTTCCGCCGGATCACCGACGCGCCGCCCACGCTGCCGCCCGGCGGGCTCGGTGACCGGCCGCTGGTGGTGCTGACCTGCGCGCCGGGCGATCCCACGGTGCCCGACCCCGTGTACCGGGCCTGGCACGACCTGCACAGGGACCTGGCCGGGCTGTCCGCCAACAGCCGGCACGTCCAGTCGGACAGCGCCAACCACTACCTGAACTTCGGCGACCCCGACCTGGTCGCCACCGCCATCAGCGACGTCGTGCAGTGCGCCAGGTCCGGTGCGCGGCTCGCGGACTCGGAACGGGCCGTCTCAGACGCTGAGTGACTTACCGGCGTCGACCGCGGTCAGCGGGAGGCCGGTGAGGCCCTGCTCGCCGAGCAGGTTGCTCGCCAGGTACAGGCCGATGTCGCTGAGCAGCATCTCGTGGATCTGCACGATCTGCTGCGGTCGCACCGCGCGCACGTAGTCGGCCGCCTCGCCGACCTTCATCCACGGGCCGCTCGTCGGCAGCAGCAGGACGGACACGGGCACCTCCGGCACGTAGTACGCGTCACCGGGGTGGTACAGGCTGCCGTCGATCAGGTAACCGACATTGGGGATGACCGGGATGTCCGGGTGGATGACCGCGTGCTCGCTGCCGTGCACCGTGACGGCGAAGGACCCGATGGACAGCTCATCGCCCGCCGCGACGGGGGTGAACTGGCCCTGGTGGGCGGCCAGCATGGCGCCAAGCGCCGCGGGCGCGTACACCCGCAGGTCGGGCCGCGCGGCGAGCGCGCCGGTGATCGCCGCCTCGTTGACGTGGTCCATGTGCTCGTGGGTGATCAAGATCGCGTCGGCGCCCGCGATGATCTCCGCCGCGCCGGAGGAGAACGAGCCAGGGTCGATGACGATGGACGCCCCGTCCTTTTCCAGGACGACGCAGGCGTGCTCGTGCTTGGTCAGCTTCATTTTTCGACCCTACCGCGCGGGCTCGCCGCCGACGCGGGAGGAGCGTGACCTGGCGCGTGGAACCCGAAGTCGTTCGGAATAATTGAATCTTGTGACTGTGAATGAGGAGAAAGCCACGTCGTTCGGCAGCGTGGCCGACAGCTACGACCGGGTACGGCCAGGCCCGGCGCCCGCGGCGGTCGACTGGCTGGTGCCCGCGGGGTGCGAGGTGGCGGTGGACCTGGCCGCGGGGACCGGGCTGTTCACCAGGGCACTGCTCGGCCGGGTGGCGCGGGTGGTGGCCGTGGAGCCGGACGCGCGGATGCGGGAGGTGCTCGCGAGCCGCTCGCCTGGGCTCGACGTGCGGGCGGGCACGGGCGAGGCCATGCCGTTGCCGGACGCGAGCGCGGACGCCGTGTTCGTCTCCACCGCCTGGCACTGGCTTGACCTGCCGCGGGCGGTACCGGAGATCGCCAGGGTGCTGCGGCCGGGCGGGCGGCTCGGCGTCATCTGGACGACCAGGGACAGGAACGAAGACTGGGTGGCGGAGCTCGACCTGCTCAGGCCAGGCGGGGCCGACAACCGCCCGCGCGGTGACCACGACGCGCCGCGGACCCTGGCCGAGGTGCGCGCCGAACTTGGCCGTCATCATGCGGTGCACCTTCCGGCGGGATCGGCGTTCGGGCCCGCCCAGACCGCGTCGTTCGGCTTCGCGCGGACGATGCTCACCGGCGACGTGCTCGCGTGGCTGGCGACGAACAGCAACGTCATCACCGCGCCGGCGGCCGACAGGGAGGCAGGCCTGGCCCGGTGCGCGGACGTGCTGCTAAGCCGGGCGGACGCCGGGTCGGTGATCGAGGTGCCGCTGCGTTCCTGGTGCTGGCGGGCCGATCGTCGGTGACCCGGCTCGTCGACGGCCGTTACTGTCCGGTCCAAGTAATAACCAAAACGGATACAGGAGGACCGTCCGGTCGTAACAAGCCCTAACATTTCCGTGTGGCAACGGACTACGGCGGCACGCACGGCGGACAGCCGTGGCAGGGTGCCCAGCCGCAGTACTCGGGCCAGCCGCCCTACGGGCCGCCCTATGGCGGACCCCCGCAAGGAGGCCCCCCGCAAGGAGGCCCGCCCGCAAGGGGGCCCGCCGCACGGGTCCGCCGCAAGGGGGCTCGCCCTACGGAGGCTCGTCCTACGGAGGCTCGCCTTACGGCGGGCCGCCGCCACCGGATCGCGCCCTGCTGGCACGGAGCCGCACCAGGAAAATCGCGATCGCCGTTCTCGTGCTCGGCGGGCTCGGCCTCGTCGGCTTCGGGGTCGGGGCATTGGTCCAGGCGATGCCGAGGAAGTTCACCGCGGAGCAGCGGCAGCAGATCACCGACTGGCAGTTCGGCAAGCGCTGGCGTGACCTCACGGCGGGCGCGATCTTTCCCGCGTCGGTCAGCTACCCCGCGCCTGCCGCACTCAACGATGATCCCTCGCTCAGCTTGTCGGCGGAGCGCCTCGGCGTGGCCAAGCAGGCAAGCTGCGCCTCGGCCACCGACCCCGCCGCCGCGGCGGTGCTTGACCGCGACGGCTGCGCGGCCATCCTGCGGGCCACCTACGTCGACGGGACGGACAGCTACGTGGTGACCGTCGGCGCCGCGGTGCTGCCAGGCACCGCCAAGGCGTCGTCGGCGGCCCGGGCGATCGCCGGCGCCGACGGGGTGCGCTCCGCCCTGCACGCCGTGCCGGTCACGGGCACCCCGGCCGCAGCGTTCACCGACAAGCGGCGACAGCTGTCGGGTGTCGTCTCCGCGGGCACGTATGTCGTGCTCTACACCGTCGGTTACGCCGACACTCGGCCGAAGGAGCCGGTCACGGGGGATAGCTACACGGATGCGGAGATGACGAGCGCCGGAGCGGGGGTCGCGCACGACGTGCTGTCCGTGCTCGCCGCCCCGGTGCCGCCGCCCAGCTGCCCGGGGGCGCCTGGATGCTGAGGACGCCGAGAACGCTTCGCCGTGCGCTGGCCTGCGGCGGCCTGGCGGCGGCACTCGGCCTGCTGCCCGCGCTGCCCGCGGCCGGGGCGGTCAGCGCGCCAGGCGACTCCATACGGGACTCGCAGCAGTGGGTATTCAACATGATGAACGTCCAGCCCGCATGGCAGGTGACGGAGGGCTCCGGCGTCACCGTCGCGCTGATCGACAGCGGCGTGGACTCGAACGTGTCCGTCCTGTCGGGCGGCACGGTGATCTCCGGCCCCGATTTCACCGGGCTGCACACCTCGCCGCAGAACCCCAACTGGGGCTCGCACGGCACGTGGATGGCGTCCATCATCGCCGGGCACGGCACCGATGGCGGATTCGACGGGGTGATGGGGATCGCGCCCGAGGCCAAGATCCTTTCAATCCGGGTGATACCGGACAAGGGTGATCCCGGTTACCGTGCCTACAACGACGAGCCAGAGCAGACCATCCAGGACGAGCTCGCCCAAGGGATCATGACCGCGGTCAAGGACCACGCCCAGGTCATCAGCATGTCGATCGGCTACTCGGCGCCGAGCGGCGTGGTGCGCAACGCCATCACGTACGCCTATCAGCACGGCACCGTGCTGGTGGCGTCCTCAGGCAACTCTGGCGGCAACGACACGCGGCACGGCAACGGCAGCCCCGGCCTGGCGCCAGTATCGTTCCCCGCCGAGTACCCAGGCGTGCTCGGCGTGGGCGCGGTTACCATCGCCGGCACGCAGGCCAGCTTCTCTAGCGGCAACCTCTCCGTCCGGGTCGCCGCGCCGGGCAAGGGCGTTCCGGCCCAGGGGAGGAACGGCTCCTACTACACCGTCGACGGGACGAGCCCGGCGTGCGCGCTCGTGGCCGGCGTCGCCGCGCTGATCAAGTCCAGGTACCCGAAGATCTCCCCGGCGCTGGTGACGGAGGCGCTGACGGCCACCGCGCAGCAGACCCCGGCGGGCAGCTACGACGTGAACACCGGGTTCGGCATCGTCGACGCGGGCGCGGCGCTCGCCAAGGCGGGACAGCTGACGAAGGAGCGGCCGGCGGCGTCGCAGGTGCCGCTGGCCGCGCACTTCGGCGGCGGCACCGCGGCGGTGCCCGCGCCGCCGGTCGCGGCGCGCGGTGACGGCCAGCGTGACCTGTTCATCGTCCTCGCGCTCGTGTCGCTCGCGGTGGGGCTCGTCGGGCTCGTCGGCGTGCGCAAGACCCGCGAGCCGCGCGGTGAGCGTTGATGGCGGAGATCGACGAGTACTCCGCGCGCGTCCTTGACGTGGTCGACGCGATTCCCGCCGGGCAGGTGATGTCCTACGGCGACGTCGCCGAGTACCTCGGGGCGGGCGGCCCGCGCCAGGTCGGCCGGGTCATGGCCCGCTACGGCGGCGCAGCGCCCTGGTGGCGGGTGATCCACGCGGACGGGACGCCGGCGCCTGGACACGACGCGCAGGCGCTCGCGCACTACCTGGCCGAAGGGACGCCGCTGCGCCCGGGCGCCCCGCCGGTGCGGGTGGACATGCGCAGGGCTCGCTGGCGGGGGACGAGCTGAACTAGCAGCAGAATGTCGGTAGCGCGTGGTGGAATCGAATCCTGATGAACGGTTACCGACTCGTCCGCCGCGAGCTGTCGCTGACCCCGCCCGCCCCGCCGGCCCTTGACGAAGCGCAGCAGCGGGTGGTCGACCACAAGGGCGGACCGCTCCTCGTGCTCGCCGGCCCGGGGACCGGCAAGACCACGACGATCGTCGCGGCGGTCGCGGAGCGGATCGAGCGGCGCGGCATCGACCCGAGCCGGATCCTGGTGCTCACGTTCAGCAGGAAGGCGGCGGGCGAGCTGCGTGACCGGATCACCGCGAGGCTCGGCAGGACCACGTCGGAGCCGCTCGCGCTGACCTTCCACAGCTACGCCTACGCGCTCGTCCGCAGGGAGTTCGTGCTGGCGGGCGACCAGCCGCCGCGCCTGCTCTCCGCACCCGAGCAGCTTCTTGAGATCCGCCGGATGCTGCGCGGCGAGGTCGCGGACGGCGGCGGTAACTGGCCGGACCGGCTGCGGCCCGCGCTTGCCACCAGGGGCTTCGCGGAGGAGCTGCGCGACCTCCTGATGCGGGCGGCGGAGCGCGGGCTCGACGGCAAGGCGCTGCGCCAGCTCGGTCGCGGGTCCGGGCGCGACGACTGGGTGGCGGCCGGCGCGTTCATCGACCGCTACTCGGCGCGCTTCGACCTTGCACCCGTGCCCGCCTATGACTACGCCGAGGTCGTCAGGATCGCGGCGAGCCTGCTGACCAGGCAGGCGACCAGGCAGCGAGAGCGGGACGCGTACGACGCGGTGTTCGTGGACGAGTACCAGGACTGCGACCCGGCGCAGGAGGCACTCCTGCGGGCACTCGCGGGCGACGGCAGGGACCTGGTCGCGGTGGGCGACCCCGACCAGTCGATCTACGCCTTCCGCGGTGCCGACGTGCGCGTGCTCACCAGCTTTCCCGACCGGTTCCGCGGCCCGGACGGCGCGCCCGCCCCGGTCGTGGCGCTGCGCGCCTGCCGCCGCAGCGGCCCGGTGCTGCTCGCCGCTTCCCGCCGGGTCGCGCGCCGGCTGCCAGCGCCGCCCCGGCCGTCGGACAAGCACAGCGGTGACATCGCCGCGCACCGCCGGCTGATCCCGCGCAGCGGCGGCCCGGCCGGGCAGGTCAGGATCTGCGTGGCGGACACCCAGGCGCAGGAGGCGTCCGTCGTCGCCGACACCCTGCGCAGGGCCCACCTGGCGGACGGGGTGCCGTGGGAGCGCATGGCGGTCCTCGTCCGCTCCGCGCAGCGCCAGGTCCCTGCCCTGCGCCGGGCGCTGACCGCCGCGGGAGTGCCGGTGACGGTGGCGGGCGATGAGCTGCCGCTGCCAGCCGAGCCCGGCGTCCGGCCGCTGCTCACGCTGCTGCGCTGCGCCGTGCAGCCCGGCAGGCTCGATGACGAGACCGCGACCGAGCTGCTGACCGGGCCGCTCGGCCAGACCGACAGCCTCGGCCTGCGGAAGCTGAAGCGGGCACTTGGCGGCGTGCCGCTCGGCGAGGTGCTCACCGACCTGCGGCAGCTGCGCCCGGTCAGCGACCGGGTGGCCGCGCCTGCTTGGCGGGTGGCCAGCCTGCTGACCACGGCGGGCAAGCAGCTTGACGCGGGCAAGAGCGTGGAGGACGTGCTGTGGGCGGTCTGGCGGGAGTCCGGACTCGCCGCGCAGTGGGAGGAGCGGGCCGAGCACGACAGCGCCGCCGATCATGACCTGGACGCGGTGCTCGCGCTGTTCGAGGCCGCGGAGCGCTTCACCGAGGCCTTTCCTCCCGGCAGCACCCGGCTGTTCCTTGACAGCCTGACCGGCCAGGAGATCGCGGGCGACACGCTCGCCGAGCACGCGGTCCGCGAGGACTGCGTCCGCGTGCTGACCGCGCACCGGGCCAAGGGCCTCGAATGGGACGTGGTGGTCGTCGCCGGCGTGCAGGAAGAGGTATGGCCCGACCTCCGGCTGCACGGCTCGCTGCTCGGCGCCGACGAGCTCGCCGAGGCGACCGGCGGCCCGTCGACGAGTGCGGCCGCGGCGGGAACGCCGCGAGACGTCGCCGCCGCGGCGCTCGCGGCCCGGCTGCTCGCCGAGGAGCGCCGGCTGTTCTACGTCGCGGCCACGCGGGCCAGGAAGCTGCTCGTGGTGACCGCCTCCGGCGGCGACGAACAGGACAAGCGCCCGTCGCGGTTCCTCGCCGAGCTCGCGGGCGACGACATCGAGATCGAGCGGGCAAGCGCCGCCACCAGGTGGCTCTCCCTGCCCGCGCTCGTCGCGGACCTGCGCAGGACCGCGGCCGATCCTGGGAAGCCGGCCGCGCTCAGGCGGGCCGCGGCCGGCGAGCTCGCCCGGCTCGCGGACGCCGGCGTGCGCGGCGCCAGCCCCGAAGACTGGTACGCGCTGACCACGCTGTCCGACGCGGCACCGATCGTCGGCGACGGCGAGCGGGTGCGGCTGTCGCCGTCCCACGTGGAGACGTTCACCCGCTGCGGCCTGCGCTGGCTGCTTGAGTCGGCGGTCGGGGCGGGGCACCCCGACGTGCTGCGCCACCTCGGCACGGTCATTCACGCCGCCGCCCAGCTCATCGCCGAGGGCGCTACCGAGCACGAGGTGGCGTCCAGGATCGACGACATCTGGCACCACCTGGACTTCGGCAGCGTCTGGTACGGGACGAGGCAGCGGGAGCTCGCGGAGAAGATGGTCCGCAAGTTCCTCGACTGGCACAGGGCCAACCCGAGGGAACTGCTCGCGACCGAGCAGGCGCTCAAGGTGCAAGTCGGCCGGGTGGAGATCACCGGACGGGTCGACCGGCTGGAAAAGGACGGCCAGGACCGTGGCGTCATCGTTGACCTGAAGACCGGTGGTACCGCGCCGCACGACGAAGACCTTGACCGGCACCCGCAGCTCGGCGTCTACCAGCTCGCGGTCCTGCTCGGCGCGTTCGAGCGGCTTGGCGTGATCGAGCCGGGTGGCGCCGAGCTCGTCCAGGTCGGCAAGGCCGGCCTGACCGCGAAGGCGAAGGTGCAGCGCCAGCAAGCGCTGCCCGATGACCCGGACCCCGGCTGGGCGCTTAAGCTCGTCGACGCGGTGGCCGAGGGGATGGCGGGCCCCGTCTACCGGGCCAGGGTCAACCCCGGCTGCCGCACCTGTCCCGTAGCGTCCTGCTGCCCGGTGAACCCCGATGGCGGACAGGTGGCGCCGTAACGCGCGGCGACACCGCGCGTGAGCGCATTAACGGGAACTTCACCTGCCTGTACATTGGACCGGCAGGAGGTAGCATCCGTGGATTACGTGACAAGCAGGGCGTCGGCCACATGGGAGGACCGGCACGCCTGGGCGGAGCCGGGGGTGGAAGCCCTCGGCGGCGGGCTCTACCGCATACCGCTGCCCCTGCCGGGCGACGCGCTGACCGCGGTCAACGTCTACGCCATGGTGGGCGATGACGGCGTGGACCTGATCGACGCGGGCATGGCCATCGCCGCGGCACGCGAGCGGCTAACCGAGGCACTAAGCCAGCTCGGCTACGGCCTGCCCGACGTCAGGAACTTCTTCATCACCCACATCCACCAGGACCACTACACCCTCGCGGTCGAACTGCGGACCACGCTGCGCGGCCAGGTCACGCTCGGCGACCAGGAGCGCGCCAACATGGACGCGATCAGGGACGTCGCCGCCGGCCGGGCCGAGGTCGGGTTCATCGAGATGCTGCCCGCGATGGGCGCCGCCGACCTGGCCGCCCAGGTCAGGGCGTTCCTCACGCCGCGCCTCGCCGACCCCAAGCCGAAGCTCGAGTGGTCCGATCCCGACCAGTGGCTGCCCGACGGCGCGGTGATCGAACTACCCGGCAGGACGCTGCGCGCCATCCACACGCCGGGGCACACCACCGGTCACGTGGTGTTCCACGACGAGGCCGCCGCCCTGCTGTTCGCGGGTGACCACGTGCTGCCGCACATCACGCCGTCGATCGGGTTCCAGCCGGTCATCACGCGGTCGTCGCTCAACCAGTACCTTGACTCGCTGCGGCTGATGCTCGCCCTGCCCGACGCGACCTTGCTGCCCGCGCACGGCCCGGTCCAGGTGTCCACCCACGCGCGAGTACACCAGCTGCTTGAGCACCACGAGACCAGGCTCGAGCAGACGCTTGAGGCGGCGACCGACGGCCCCGTCACGGCCTTCCAGGCGGCCGGCGCGCTGCCGTGGACCCGCAGGAAGCGCAGCCTCGCCGAGCTCGACGTGATGAACCAGCTCCTCGCCACCGGAGAGACCGCCGCCCACCTGGAGGTCCTCGTCACCCGCGGCCAGCTGGTCCGTGAACGCTCACCCGAGGGCGTCGACCTCTACGGCCTGCCGCCCGCTACCGCGGACGACCTGGCGAGCGAGTAAGAAGGGTCCGCGCCGGCCCGAGGCCGCGCGCATCGTCCCCGCCGACGGGCCCGCGAATGTCGGTGCGGTCTGCTGGAATGAGAGCGTGGACAAGTACACGCCCGTTCAGCTGGCGCGGGTGCTCAAGCTGCCGGAGCCGACCGCGGAGCAGGCGGCGGTCATCGCCGCGCCGCTCGGCCCGCTCGCCGTCATCGCGGGCGCGGGTTCAGGCAAGAGCGAGACGATGGCCGCGCGGCTCGTGTGGCTGGTCGCCAACGGCATGGTCCGCCCCGACCGGGTACTTGGCCTGACGTTCACCAGGAAGGCCGCGGCCGAGCTCGCGGAACGGGTCCGCCTGCGCCTCGACGCGCTGCGCCGCGCCAGCCTCGCGGGGAGTCCGGCCGACGACGAGGCGGGCCCGTGGGCGGGCGAGCCGGTGATCAGCACCTACCACGCCTACGCGGGCCGCCTGGTCAGCGACCACGCGCTCCGCGAGGGGCTTGAGCCGTCGATGCGGCTGATCACGGCCGCGCTTTCCTGGCAGCTCGCCGTGTCGATCGTGGCCGCCTACGACGGGCCGATGGACGAGGTGCAGTGGACGCCGCAGACCGTGACCGCGGCGGTGCTCGACCTCGCGGGCGACCTCGCCGAGCACCTGAGGTCGTCCGATGACGTGCGGGGCGTGGGGGAGTGGCTGAACGCCGAGGCGGCGAGGTGGCCAGGCAGGGGCCTCGCCGGGGTGCGCAAGGTAATTGAATCCCAGCGGACCAGGGAGCAGCTGCTGCCGCTCGTCGACCGCTACGCCGCGGCCAAGCGGGCCCGCGAGGTGCTCGACCACGGGGACCAGGTCAGGCTCGCGGCGCAGATCGCCATGCGCCACCCCGAGGTGGGCGCCGCCGAGCGGACCAGGTACCAGGTGGTACTGCTCGATGAGTACCAGGACACTAGCCACGCCCAGCTCAAGCTCCTGAACGCCCTGTTCGGCAACGGGCACCCGGTCACCGCGGTCGGCGACCCGTGCCAGTCGATCTACGGCTGGCGCGGCGCGAGCGCGGGCAACCTGCGCCGGTTCGCCCGTGACTTCCCTGCGAGGTCCGGTAGCCCGGCCACGGTGCAGAAGCTTTCCACGAGCTTCCGCAACGCCGGCCGCGTGCTCGACGCGGCCGCCGTGCTTCAGCGGGAGCTGCGGGCGCAGGCGCCGGACGTCCCCGTGCTCGAACCCGCGCCCGACCGCGGCGCCAGGGGCGACGTGTGCGCGGCACTGCTGCCGACGGTGACAGAAGAGTCGGAGTGGGTGGCCGCCCAGGCCGCCGCGCTGCTCGCGCTGCCCGCGGGGATGGCACCTGACGGCAAGCTGTGGCCGGACAGCAGGCTCGCCGGGGTACGCCCTTCTGACATCGCCGTGCTGTGCAGGAAACGGTCACAGTTCGTGCCGCTGCGCCGGGCGCTTGACGCGCGCGGCATCCCGTGCGAGGTGGTCGGGCTCGGCGGCCTGCTGTCCGTGCCAGAAGTGCAGGACGTGGTGGCGACGCTGCGCGTGCTGCACGACGCGGCCTCCTCGGACGCGCTCGCCCGCCTGCTGACCGGGCCGAGGTGGCGGATCGGCCCCCGCGACCTGGTGGCACTCGGCCGCCGCGCCCGCGACCTCGCCCGCGGCGCGCCCGATGACCCCGACGACTCTGACGACCCCGGCGACGCCGCGCCCCCCGCCCTCGACCCGCTGGCCGAGGCCGTCACCGACCTCACCACGGCGGACAGCGCCGCGTCACTGGTCGAGGCGCTCGACGACCTCGGCGACCCCGCGGAGTACTCGGAGACCGGGTACGCGCGGCTTTCCGCACTCGCCACGGAGACCCGGCGGCTGCGCGAGCACGTCACCAGGCCGCTCGCGGACCTCATCGCCGAGGTGGAGCGCGCGCTCAGCCTCGACATCGAGGTCGCCGCGAGGCCGGGCGGCGACCTGGCCGCGGCGCGGGCGGACCTGGACGCGTTCACCGACGTCGCCGCCACGTTCGCGGGCGACCAGCCGGAGCCGACGCTCGGCGCGTTCCTCGCCTTCCTGTCCGCCGCCCAGCAGGAGGAGTTCGGCCTTGAGACCGGCCGGGTGGGCGAGACGGACACGGTCAAGCTGCTCACCGTGCACGCGGCCAAGGGCCTGCAGTGGCCCGCGGTCTTCATCCCGGGGCTGGCCGCGGGCGAGAAGTCGCAGGTCTTCCCCGCCAAGCCGCGGGTGCCGACGAGGTGGACCCGTAACCCGCGGCTGATCCCGTTCCCGCTGCGCGGCGACAGGGACGACCTGCCCGAGTTGCGCGCGCTTGACGCTGACTCGCTCGCCGAGTTCAACGAGGCGTGCGCGGGCCGCGACCTGGCGGAGGAACGGCGCCTCGCGTACGTCGCGGCGACCAGGGCCGCGTTCTGGCTCGGCTGCTCCGGCTACTGGTGGGGCGACGCGACCTCACCGCTCGGCCCGTCGCCGTTCCTTGCCGAGGTCCGCGCCGCGTGCGAGGCCGGCGCCGGGACGGTGGCGCGCTGGGCGGACCAGCCCGCCGCCGACGCGGACAACCCGCTGCTCGCCCAGGTGGACGAGGACGACTGGCCGGCGAGCCCGGCGGGCCGCCACTACGCCGCGGTCACCGCGGCGGCGGCCATGGTCGGGGCGGCGCGCGGCGGCGTGGCGGCCGGCGGCGCGGTGGCCAGCGGGGCGGCGGACGGCGGTGCGGCGGACTGCGACGAGGCGGCCAGCGACGAGGTCTCCGCCGACGAGCAGGGCCTGACGGAGGACGAGCGGGAGCTGGTCGCGGCCTGGGAGCTGGACACGGGCCTGCTGCTCGCCGAGCGGGATGCCCACCGCGCCGCCGGCGACGGCCCGGTCGAGGTTGTCCTTCCCGCCCGCCTGTCGGTGTCCGCCCTTGTCGCCCTGGCAAGGGACCCGGACGAGCTGGCCCGCCAGGTCCGCCGCCCGATGCCGCAGCCACCCGCCAGGCAGGCCCGCAGGGGTACCGCGTTCCACCTGTGGCTTGAGGAGCGATTCGGCCAGCAGCGGCTGATCGACGACGAGGAGCTGTTCCTCGACGAGGCCCTTGCCGAGCTTGACGACAACCTGATCGAGCTGAAGGCCCGCTTCGAGGCAGGCGAGTGGGGCGGCCGCTGGCCCCGCGACGTCGAGGTCCCCTTCGACACCCAGATCGGCGACCGCCAGATCCGCGGCCGCATCGACGCGGTCTTCGCCGACCAGGACGGTGGCTACGACGTGGTCGACTGGAAGACCGGCCAGCTGCCGCGCACCAGGCAGGAGAGGGACGCGGTCGCCGTCCAGCTGGCCGCCTACCGCCTCGCCTGGTCCGCCCTGGCCGACGTGCCGCTTGACAAGGTCCGCGCCGCGTTCTACTACGTCCGCAGCGACAACACCATCCGCCCCGCCGACCTCCTCGACGCCGACGGCCTCAAGGCCCTCATCGCGAGAGTCCCGCTAGCTGGCTAGGCCGGGTCCCGTGGACGGGCTTTCCGAGAGGAGATCAGCGGTGCGACCGGCCCGGGTCGCCGGGTGCAAGGTTCCGCCACGTCCCCCGCTGGGGGTCGTACTCATTCCGCTCGAAGAGGTACATGTTGTCTCCCAGGAGGATGAGCGAGTAGGGGCTGGGACCCGTGCCGAGAACATGGCCATGGTTGTGGACGTCGCCTGGCGGGACCAGCGTCGCCACATCACCGCGTTGCATGGCGCGATCATCTGCAAGGCGCAGTTCAGCCTGGCCGTCTTCATGGCGCACTGCGTCCCACCGCTGATGGGTCTCCACTCCGCGGACCGGAGCGATCCCAACCCAGCAATGGTGGGAATGGGTGTAGGCCATCACCCCCTCCGGGCGGTGGAAGAGCACCAGGCGGGGACCCCGTTCGGGCTTGACCAGCCACTTCCCTCCAGCTGACTCGGAGGGCATCTCCGCGATCAGCGGACCGAGATACTCCTCGTCAGCGGCCAGCTCCACCAGCACCCGCCCCACCTGGTCCATATCGAGGACCTCGGCGGAACGCAGCTCCTCTAGCTGAGCCAGGAAGCGGCGGAGTGGGCTGGGGAAATCGCCAGTGCTCACTCTGTCACTGTAAACCACTACGGTCCGTGAGTGCCCTGGACGTCTGTGCACACTGCTGCCGTGACGAGCGAACCGATGTCGTGCTCAGCGAGGTGCCGGCTGGCGCGCGGCACTCCGCCCCACTCGGAATTACTGCCAAAGAAAACACTTTCCACGATCGCGCCGCCGCCAGGAGTGAACTGCGGCGAGCTCACTTCATGACCGGTATTGCGCTTACGATGACTATTGACGAATCGCGTGATATCGAGTTAGCTTTGGCCTTCGTCTACGGCGATTCGCGGACAGGGGGCTAACGTGCATAAAAAAGTGGAGTTCGCGTCGGCCAGAAAAAGAATCCGCCTGGTAGTGGCCCTGCTGTTCGGGAGCACGGCGGTCGCGGCGGCCACGCTCGCGAGTTCCGGCGCCGCCACGGCGGCGACGACCTTGCCGGCCGCGTCGCACGCCAGCTCGGCGGCAGTCGGCGCGAAGGCGACCGCGGCATCCCAGTACAGCAAGAAGAGTGCCGTCGCCTGGGCCTTGGCGCACGTCAACGGTACCAACAACTCCTTCGCTGACGACTGCGCCGACTTTGTCTCTCGGGCGCTGCAGGCGGGCGGGTACCCGTTCTCGTACGTGCCGTCCGTGATCGTTACGAACAGTACTAACGACAAGTACTGGTACTACTTCACGGTTAAGTTCGGCCGCCATTACAGCCACTCATGGAGCGTCGCGCACGACCTCGCCGTGCATCTCGTCGACATGAAGAGCACGCGCATCCTGAACCCGAAGAACGCGCAGCCGGGCGACGCGATATTCGCGAACTGGAATGGCTCGAGCTTCTCCGGGATCAGCCACGTCGGGATCATCACGGGGATGTCCAAGGGAGTCCCACTGATCACGCAACATACCCCGGCGCAGAAGAACATCTCACTCAACTACTGGCTGAAGCACGGCGGCCGCGACGTCCACGTCTGGATCTACTCGCCAAATCCCTGACGCGCAGGCTGACGTCAGTGATCGGGACGGGCGCGACCACATGAGGCACTAGGCAGCGCGCTGGGTGGGAGGGGCGTGGCTGCTGAGGACCTGTCTGCCGTCGGGACTGCGGGCTTCCGTGGTGCCGTCGGGGTGGAGGATGACCTTCCAGCCCCAGCGGTGGATGCACGTTTCGTGGTGGAATTCGCAGAAGAGCCCGAGGTTTTGGAGTGAGGTCTCGCCGCCGTCGCTCTTGTGCGTGATGTGGTGGACGTCGCTGGCGGAGGCCGGGCGGTCGCAGCCGCCGGGCCAAGAGCAGTGCTGGTCGCGGAGCATGACCGCACGGCGGATGTGGCCGGGGATGGAGTTCGAGTAGCCGATGTCCAGGGGCAGTGACGGCGTGCTGTAGGGGTGTTCGAGCAGGCCGGTGCGCAGCGCCGACGCCAGCCCGCCGGGTCCGGACACGAAGTCGAGGGCCAGCCGGGCGATGGCGTACCGGTGCGCCTGCCAGGCCCCGTCCGGTGCGGTGCCCGCCTGTGCCGCACCGTCTTCCGGTCCCGCTCCGCCGCCGGGGCCTGCCTTGGCCAGCGCGATGATCTTGTCGATCACGCTCAGGTCGGCGTGGCCGGTGACGACCGGGACGATCAGCGCGTCGCAGGCGGCTACCTCGGCGTCTTGACCGGCGAGGTAAGCGGCGCCCGGGTCGGCGGGCTCGCCGAGCGTGGCCCGGAGCCAGGCGTCCTCTAGGTCGGCCGCGCCGGGCACCTGGCGGAGTTGGCCGATCGGGACGTGCACGATGACCTGGGTGTCGGCGCCGGCCCGGCCGGGGGCCAGCCGGGCACGGAGCAGCAGGTGGCAGGCCTCGGCGAGCGCGTCGTGGAACCGCTGCCCTTGGTTCCTGTCGTCTTCGGGGCCTTGCTTCTTGCCCAGGGACTCAAGCACGGCGGTGACCGCGGCCGCGCACTCGGGCGTCAGGTCGCCCCGGATCACGCCCGCCCCGCCGAATGTCAGGCCGACCCGCACGTGCCGGTCGCGGAAGTCGAAGTCGTCATCCGGGTCGGGCCGGGTGGAGCGCCACCGCTCGATCGCGGCGGCGGCGATTGTCGCCAGGTCCTCAAGGGACGCCCCGGCAGCGGCGGCCTCCAGCAGGATCTTGTCGGTCTCATCGCGCATCTCGGCCGGCAGCTTCCTGGTCCACCGGCCGATCGCGTCCGCCCAGGACCTGGACAGGTCCCCGGTGGCGACGGCCCGGTGCAGCCCGGGCCGCTGGCTGAACTGGCGCATCTGCCGCACCGCGGCCAGCGCGTCCCGCTTCGTCATCCGGCCCTTCGCCGCCAGCCACGCCGAGGACGAGCCGTACCCGTCCGCGTCGTGCGCGTTAGCGGCGTCAAACCGGCGCAGCAACGCGGCCTGCGCGGCGGCGAGTTTCGTCTGGATCTCGCCGAGCGCGATAAGCACGTCGCCGCACGCCGCCCCGTCAAGCTCAGCTGCGGCCGGAGAATTCAGGTAATCCGCGAATGCGTCCCCCATCCGCAGCGCCTCGGCAACGCTGCCGGGCACATCGACGCTGCATGCCTGACCGCCGTCACCACACACACTGATCACCTCCCCGGGAACGCCGCGAGTTTGTGCCGCCGCCGGTGGGCGCACCCGCCGCTCGCGTGCTTTCAGTTTAGCAAATGAATTCGAGAAAGACAATTATAATTCAAGATCATTTTCGAATGATCTTGAATTGCTGGCTATTTAACGCGGTGAATGCGATATGGGCCGTTAGGCGGTCGGGCGGAGCCGGGCCGCCGGGCCGGCCGCGAAAGCCGTGCCAGGCAACTGTGATGGTGGATCGTTAGGAGCGCTGCAGCACACCTAACGATCCACCATCTTCGACAACCTGGCCCGGACCGCATGGCCAGTACTACGACAGCGTGGGACTACTCGGCCGTGACGACGAACGCGGGCGGGACGTAGATTCGCTTCGGCCGGAGCCGGACGGTCAGCCGTTCCGCGCCCGGTTCTGGCGGCGGGGTGGCGCCCCCCATGTGCAGGTCGTACATGACCTGGTGGAAGGCGCCTCCCGGGTCGTCGGTGAGCTGGACGCTACCGGAGATGGCGGCGTAGGTGACCTCCCCGCTCTCGCCTGGCAGGCTGTGGACCAGGAGGCTGACCCGCGGATCGCGCTGCATGTTCAACGTCTTGAGTCGGCCCTTGACCGTGCTGAAGAGCACGTCGTCGCCGTCTGGCTTGACGAAGATCACCGACGTCTGGGGTGAGCCGTCCCTGTTGGTGGTTGCCAGGACCGACAGGTGCGGCCCAGCGAGAATCCGGGTGGCCGCCTGCCGGGCGGCGTCCGCGGGGCGGCCCTTCAGGAAGGGATCGAGGAATGCGTGGTTGCTCATGTCCTTATGACCTGATCGCCCGCGCCGGGGAATCGGTTCCCCTGACCGGACCGCCGCCGCCGACGACCGGAGGCGGTTGACCATAAGGCGCGGGCGTAGCGGGCGGCGCACAGCGGGACGAAGATCACCAGAAGCAGGGCCACCCAGCACACGGAGGCGAGGACGGGGTGCAGCAGCGGCCATGCCCCGTTGGCGGGCGCGGTCGGGTTGCCGAACAGGTACCGCATGGCGGCGGCGAGCGCGCTCACGGGGTTCCAGTCGGCGATGGTGCGCAGCCAGGTCGGCATCCCCGAGGTGGGCACGAAGACGTTGGACAGCATGGTCACCGGGAAGACGAGGATCGATGCCTGTCCGGCACCCTCCTCGTTGCCGATGACCAGCCCCAGGTACATGCCGACCCAGGTCGCGGCGAACTGGAAGGCCGCGACCAGGGCGAGCGCGCCGATCGCGTAGGCCGCGCCGCGCTCGATCCGCCAGCCGACGGCCAGCCCGCAAACCCCCATCAGGACGAAGCTGCCAAGGCCGTAGATCGTGGTCGCGGCCGCCTGGCCGAGCGGCACGGCCATCCGCGTGATCGGCAGTGACCGGAAGCGGTCCACCACGCCGCGGGAGCTGTCCCTGGCCATCGCGACCATGGAAGGCAGGATGTTCGCCGCGGTCGTCGCGAACAGGCCAGGGACCAGGAACTCGCGGTAGTTCACGCCACCGGGTACCTCGATCGCGCTGCCGAAGATGTACCCGAAGATGATCACGAGCACGACCGGCGCGCCGAGCGTCAGCGCGATCACGCCAGGATCGTGCCTGAGCCTGGTGAGCTGGCGCTCCGCCGCAGCGGCCCCGTCGGTAACGGCGCCGATCATGCCGCCGCCTCCGTTCCTGTTTCCGTTTCTGCCAGGAAGACCTCGTCAAGGGTGGGGCGCCGGATGCTCACGTCCTCGGCCTCGACGCCGGCCGCGTCGAGCCGCCTGACGAGCTCGGGCAGGGTGACCGCGCCGGCCGAGATCGCCGCGGTCAGGCGGCGCGCTTCCCTGTCGACGTGCGGCTGGCTACCCGTTATGCCGCGCAGCACCGTTTCCGCCGTCGTCAGGGCGCCCCCGCTGGCGGCGTCGTCGGTGAGCACCACGTCCACGCGGCTGCCGAGTGAGTTCTTCAGGTCATCCGGGCTCCCCTGCGCGGTCACCCGGCCGGCGTTGATGATCACGATCTGGCCGGCGAGGCGGTCGGCCTCCTCCAGGTACTGCGTGCTCAGCAGCACCGTGGTGCCCTCCGCCGCCAGTGACCGGACGGCCGACCAGATCTCTGACCGGCTGCGCGGGTCGAGGCCCGTGGTGGGCTCGTCGAGGAACAGCACCGCCGGCGTGACGATCAGGCTGGCGATCAGGTCAAGCCTGCGTTGCATCCCGCCGGACCACGTCTTCACCAGGCGGCCGCCCGCGTCGGCCAGACCGAAGCGCTCGAGCAGTTCCGCGGCCCGCGCCTTCGCCCGGCGCCTGCCCAGGTGCTGCATGAGCCCGAGGATGAGCAGGTTCTCCCTGCCGGTGAGGTCGTCGTCGACGGCCGCGTGCTGGCCGGCCAGGCCGATGACCTGGCGCACCTTCCCTGGCTCGCGGACCACGTCGTGGCCGGCCACCAGGGCGGTGCCGCCGTCGGGCCTGGTGAGCGTGGCGAGCACGCGGACCGCGGTGGTCTTGCCCGCGCCGTTCGGGCCGAGCAGGGCGCAGACACTGCCCTGAGGTACGGCCAGGTCGATCCCGCGCAGTGCCTGGACCTTGCCGAAGGATTTCCGCAGGCTCTCCACCTCGATCGCCATCATCGAGCGCCCTCCGTTCCACTAGAGATTAACTACGTACATTGTACGACGTACCTTGTACGTAATTAAATCGGGGTGGCAACCCGCTAGCGTGCAGGGAGGATCTTGACGAGTACCAGGGAAGATGGAAGGCAAGCGCACGCAGCCAGGAGGGATCATGCAGGCCGCAACGCCGGCATCAGGGGCGACGCCGCCGTCGCCCCGTCGCCGCGGGCCCCGGCCCCGGCATAGCCGCGAGGACGTGGTGCGGGCCGCGGTGGCGATCGCCGACGGAGACGGCCTTGACGCCGTGACGTTCCGGGCCGTCGCCGCGCGTCTCGGGGCGGGCGTGATGTCGCTGTACAACTACGTACCCGACAAGCAGGCACTGGTCTACGAGATGGTGGAACTGGTCAGCGCGGAAGTCGAACTGCCGGAGCCGACGGGCGACTGGCGCGCCGACATGCACGTCGCGGCCGGGATGCAGCGCGACCTCGCGCACCGGCACCCGTGGCTGGTCACGGCCGTGTCGCACCTGCAGCCACTCGGCCCCGCCACGCTGGCATTCCTCGAGTTCGGGCTTGGCGCCCTGGAGCCCGCGGGGCTCTCGGCACGAGACCGGCTTGAGACGATCGCCATGATCAACGGATTCGTGCTGTACTCCGTGCGCGCCGAACTGGCCGGCGTGCCCGATCCTGAGGAGCAGGCCAGGCAGTTCGCGCTGCTGCCGGAACTGCTCGCCACCGGCAGGTACCCGCGGTTCGCCGCGGCGATCGCCAGTGGCGGCGAACCGGAGACGTTCGACCCGGCCGTCCACTTCGACCGGCTGATCGACAAGATCCTTGACGGCCTGGTCCGGCCGGCGGGCGGGTAATCGCCCGTGGCCGTCAGGACTCCAGGTAGTGCTCGATCGTCTCGACCTTGGAGGTCAGGCCGTCGGTGACGCCGGGGCGGAGGTCGGCCTTCAGCACCAGGCTCACCCGCGGGGCCCGTGCGGCGACCGCGTCGACCGCGTCCTTGACGACGGCCATGACCTCGTCCCAGTCGCCCTCAATCGTGGTGAACATCGAGTCGGTCTGATTCGGCAGGCCACTGGCGCGCACGACTCGCACGGCCTCCGCGACGATTTCGCCGACCCCCTCGCCGACGCCGAGCGGGGTGACAGAGAAAGCGATGAGCATGACCCAAAGGCTAGCGGTACGAGCCACCTCGGCAGCTTTGGCTGATCGGGGGCAGGCAGCTTTGGCTGATCGGGGGGTATGGGGGTCGTCCCCCCGGGAGACGACAGGTTAACCTTTTGGTCATGAACGCGACGCCGCAGACTCCCGAACCGACGCCGTCCACCTACGCCGAGGCGGGGGTGGATGAGGAGCGGGAACAGGTCGCGTTCGCCCGGGTGATGCGCCCGTGGCTGGCCCGCACCAAGGTGCGCTCGGACATGGTCACCAGCATCACCGGCCTGGCCAGCGGCTACTTCGCCACGATCATGCACCTGCCGCCTGGTCCGGCGATCGCGCTGACCACGGACGGGGTGGGCACGAAGATCATGCTGGCCGAGGAGGTCGGCCGCTGGGAGCCGATCGGCGTCGACTGCGTGGCGAACAACGTCAACGACCTGATCTGCGTCGGCGCGGTGCCGCTCGCGCTGCTCGACTACATCGCTACCGACCGGATCGACGAGGGCGTGCTTGACGAGGTGGCGCGCGGCCTGTTCCTCGGCGCGGAGTTGGCCGGCATCTCCATCCCCGGCGGCGAGATCGCGCAGATCGGCGAGATGCTCGCCAAGTCGGCGTCCGGCGGCCCCACGCTCGACCTGGTCGGCACCGCGATCGGCGCCGTGCCCAACGAGCGCACGCCGCTTGACGGCGGCAACGTGCGGCCGGGCGACGCGGTGATCGGGCTCCCCAGCTCGGGCCTGCACAGCAACGGGTACTCGCTCGCCAGGCACGCGCTGTTCAAGAAGGGCGGACTGCGCCTCGAGCGACACGGTTCCCGGCACCAACAGAAGGCTCGCTGACGCGCTGCTCCAGCCGACCCGGGTGTACGTGAACGCGGCCGAGGCGCTGTGGGCGGCGGGCATCACGCCGCGCGGCATGGCGCACATCTCCGGTGGCGGCCTGCTCAACATCACCAGGCTCGCCGCCAACGTGTCGTACGTGCTCGACGCACTGCCTGACGCGCCGGAGATCTTCGCCCTCATCGCCAGCGCGGGTGAGGTCGACGCGGCCACCATGTACGCCACGTTCAACATGGGGATCGGGTTCTGCGTGGTGGTCGGCGAGGAAGACCTGCAGGCCGCGGTCGACGCGCTCAAGGGCGCGGGCGAGGACGCGACCCGCATCGGCACCGTCACGGCAGACCCTGGCCGCACGGTCACGATCCCGGCAGTCGGGCTCAAGGGCAAGGGCGACACCTTCGGGCCGGCAAGCTAAGCAAGGCCTGTACGTTAGGTCCTATGGATGTCCGGGACTTCATCGCGGCCAACGCCGCGGAATTTTCGCGTGCGCTGCGCGACTGGCTGAGCATCCCCTCGGTCTCGGCCGACCCGGCTCGCCACGGTGACGTCAGGAAGTCGGCGCAGTGGCTGGTCGACTACCTGAAGCAGGCCGGCTTCCCCGAGGCGGAAATCTGGGAGACCGACGGGCTGCCCGCCGTCTACGCGCACTGGCCGGCCGCCGACCCGGGCGCGCCGCGGGTCCTCGTCTACGGTCACCACGACGTCCAGCCGGCCGCACTCGACGACGGCTGGGACTACGAGCCGTTCGCGCCATACGAGAAGGACGGCAAGATCTTCGGCCGCGGCGCCTCCGACGACAAGGGCCAGGTGCTCTTCCACGCCCTCGGCGCCCGTGCCGCAGCCCGTGCCGCAGCCAGTGCGGCGCTGGCCGCAAGCGGCGAGAGCGCGCCCCCGGTCACGCTCACGCTGCTGATCGAGGGCGAGGAAGAGTCCGGCTCGCCCCACTTCGCCAAGCTCCTGGAAGAGCGCAAGGGCCAGCTCAGCCCGGACGTCATCGTCATCAGCGACACGACGATGTGGGCGGCGGACACCCCGTCGATCTGCACGGGCATGCGCGGGCTGGCGGAAGCCGAGATCACCGTCACCGGCCCGACCCGTGACCTGCACTCGGGCTCCTTCGGCGGCGGCGTACCCAACCCGGCGCACGTCCTGGCCAGCCTCCTGGCCGGCCTGCACGACGAGAACGGCCACATTACCCTCCCCGGCTTCTACGACGACGTGCTGCCGCTCAGCGACGAGGAGCGCGCGCTGCTCGCCAAGCTTCCCTTCGACGAGAAGGCCTGGCTCACCGACGCCGGCGACAGCCGCGCGACCTACGGCGAGGCCGGCTACAGCACGCTTGAGCGGATCTGGGCCCGCCCGACCGCCGAGGTCAACGGCCTGTGGGGCGGGCACACCGGCCCAGGCGGCAAGACGATCATCCCGAAGGCGGCGCACGCCAAGTTGTCGTTCCGCCTGGTCGCCGACCAGGAGCCCGCGAAGGTCGTGGAGTCTCTCGGCAAATACCTGAAGGAAGCCAGTCCGAACGGGTGCGTGGTGACTCTCACGGCGAAGCCGGGCGTGCGTCCGTGCCGGTCGGCGATCGACTCGCCCGCCGTGGCCGCGGCCCGCCGCGCCATGGAACGGGCGTTCGGCAGCGAGGTGCTGTTCACCAAGGAGGGCGGCAGCGGCCCGGAGGCCGACCTGGCCGACATCCTTGGCGCACCGCTGGTCTTCGTGGCCGTCGGCCTTGACGCGGACCGGATTCACGCACCCAATGAGTACGTGGATCTTTCCCGGCTGCTTCGCGGCGCTGAGTCAGTCGCCTACCTGTGGGAAGAGCTTGGCGGAACGCCCCCGAGGGCGAAGCGTGAGTACGCTCCGACATCGACCAGCTAGATGACGGGCCGCTCGGGCGGCTCGCGCTGTCCCGGTCCGCGGTCGACCGGGCGACGCAGCGCCGGGGCGACACCGCGTGGCTGGCGGAAGCGTGGGCCGAGCCGCGCACCAGGGTGCTCGTGGTGCGCGATTCCCAGGCGCTTGTCACGACGCGTGACGGCCAGCTTGAGCTGGTGTTCGTGTCACCGGCGGAGGCCCCGGAGGGGACGCGGTTCCTCCTCGGACTCGATGCCGAGGGCATTGCCTACTTCGGAGTAAGCGGGGCGCTTGACGAGGATCAGGGAACCCGTTCGGAATTCCCTGACGCGAAACCCATGGCGTTGCGGCAGGCGGGCGCGTTGCTGAGCGACCGCGACGCGGGCCTGTTGACGCACGCGGTGGCGCTGGCCTACTGGCATGACACGCACACGCACTGCCCGCGCTGCGGCACCGCCACGGTGCCGGCGCCCGCCGGGCACCTGACCACCTGCCCCAAGGACGGGACCGAGCACTTCCCGCGGCTCGACCCGGCGGTGATCATGCTGGTCATCGACCCAGAGGACCGGCTCATGCTGGCGCGGAACGCGCTGTGGCCGCAGGGGCGGATGTCGGTCGTCGCCGGGTTCGTCGAGCCGGGTGAGTCGGCAGAGCACGCCGTGGCGCGCGAGGTCTACGAGGAGACCTCGATCGTGGTCGGCCAGGTCCGCTACCTGGGCAGCCAGCCGTGGCCGATGCCGCGCTCGCTGATGCTCGGCTACGAGGCGAGGGCCGCGGGCGGGCAGCAGATCGCCGTGGACGAGGAAGAGATCGGCGAGGCGCGCTGGTTCACCAGGGCCGAGTTGCGCGCGGCCATCGAGGCGGGCGACCTCGGCCTCGCGCCGACCTCCTCGATCGCCAGGCGGCTGATCGAGTACTGGTACGGCGAGGAACTGCCTGACGGACCTTCTTCGTCTTGGACTAGGCCTTCGCGGTAACTAACGGGGAGGACCAAGAGGTAGAAGGTCTGCGGGCCCGGCGGGCTGGCTGACGCGCTCTCGGTAGCGCTTGTTTACCGGTATTTCCCAGTCTCGGCATAGTCTTTTCTTGACAAAGCCGACCAATTTACTAGAGTATTGCATGGGGGCCCGGAGGCCGAGGAGGTGCCAGGGCACGTGCAGATCGGTACCCGAATGCTTGGCCGCGCCGAGGCGGAAGCCGGCGGCGGGCCTGGCCGTGCGCCCGGTGGCGAGCCTGCTGGTGAACCCCGTGGCGATGAGCGCGCCCGTGGTGGTGAGCGCCGCCCGTGGTGATGCCGATCGCGGTGCGGCTCGTGGTGGTGAGTACAGCGCGGCGCGGCCACCGGGTGCGGAAGGCACCCTGCTCGCCGTGGTGCCGATCCCCGGCACGGGGACGTCGCTCGCGATCGTCGGGTACCCGGTGACGGCGCCAGAGAGCGGGCTGGCCGGCACCGTCCCGCTTGGCCCGCTTCCCGAGGTGCTTGTTCGCGCCGGCCAGGTGCTGGCCGGCGCGGCGCTAGCCGGCCCCGGCGCCGGGGGCCGGTCCGCCGGTGAGCGTCCAGGGCTGCTGCTCGATCACGAGCAGCGGCGAGTCTTGGTGGACGGCGCCGAGGTCACGCTGACCTTCCAGGAATTCGAGCTGCTCGCCTTCCTCGCCGCGCACCCGGCGACGGTGTTCAGCCGTGCCGACCTGGTCAGGAAGGTCTGGCAGCGGGACTTTACCGCCGACAGCCGCACCGTCGACGTGCACGTCAGCCGCCTTCGGCGCAAGCTCGGCCCCGCCTACGGCAGGTGCCTGGTCACCGAGTACCGCGTCGGCTACCAGTTCCGCCCCGCCGACGGCTGACGTCGCCTGACGTTCGCCCGGCGGCGGATCTCAGCGACTTAGGGCCACTTCCTGCTCGCGCGTACCACGATATATCCGGATATACCAGGCGGCCGAAGGACGCGAAATGGCCCTAAGTCCTCCGGGCGGGCGGTTTAGCCGCTGACCTTCGGTCCCGCCTTGGTGATCGTGATGCGCAGCAGGACGCGCTGGTCGCGCTCCATCGCCGCGCGGTAGTCGTCCCAGTCGGGGTGCTCGCCCGAGATGTCCCGGTAGTAGGCGATGAGGCCGTCCATGGCCTCGGGCAGCTCCACGATCTCGACCGTGCCCTCTAGCTGCGCCCAGCGGCCGTAGAAGCCGTCAGGGAAGGCGCAGAGCCATACGCGAGGGTCACGGCGGACGTGCCTGACCTTGTAGGCGGCCTGCCGGGTGCTGATGATCACCCGGCCCTCCGCGTCGACCCCGGCCGTGACGGGCGACAGCTGTGGCGAGCCGTCCTTCTTAATGGTGGCGAGGACCGCGTGGTGATTTGTCCGGACGTACTCGATGGCGTCGTCGATCTCCATGCGCCCATCCTCTCAGCTTGACTCACGACATGAATGTGCCGTTGGTGTCGCTCTTACGACACCAACGGCACATTCACCCGTCGGCGGTCGGCGCCTAGTGGACCGCGACGTGCCCCTCGGCCGGCGCGTTGCCCTTCTTGGTGAGCAGGGCGATGAGGGCGCCGACGACGGCGACCACCGAGGCGACCAGGAACGACGCGGTCATGCCGCTGATGAACGTCGCGTGCGTGACGTCCGCGACGGCGCCGGCGACCTGCGGCGACATGCCCTTCGAGACGGGCGCGACGCCGACCGTGGTGGCCGACTTCACCGCGGCGAGCTGGTCCGGGCTGAGCGCGGGCAGGTGCGCGGCGGCCCAGCGGGCCGGGAGCAGGGCGTTCACCTTGGCGGACATGACCGCGCCGAGCACGGCGGTGCCGATCGTGCCGCCGACCTGCATGGCGGTGGACTGGAGGCCGCCCGCGACGCCGGCCAGTTCGACCGCGGCGTTGCCGACGATGACCTCGGTCGCACCGACCATGACCGGGCTGAGGCCGAGGCCGAGCAGCGCGAACCAGATGATCGTGTCGTTCATGCCCGAGGTCATGCTGATCCTGGACAGGCCGAACAGCGCGACCGCGGCGAGCAGCATGCCGACGACCATGGGGATGCGCGGGCCGATCTTCGTAATCACCTGCCCGGCGAGCGGCGCGCCGACGATCATCATGCCGGTCATCGGCAGCAGCCGGACGCCGGTCGCGATCGGGTCGAGCCCGTGCACGTTCTCCATGAAGAACGTCATGAAGAACATCGCGCCGAACATCGCGAACATCAGGGTGATCACGAGGAAGGTGCCCGCGGACAGCGGCACCGAGCGGAACAGCTTCAGCGGCAGGAGAGGCTCCTTCGCCCTCGACTCGCGGACGATGAAGGCGATGAGCGCCACGACGGCCCCGGCGAAGTAGCCGATGGTCTGGCCGCTGGCCCAGCCGTTGTCCGGGCCCTTGATGAGGCCCCATACGAGCAGGAACAGGAACGCGGTCAGCAGGCCGATGCCGGGGATGTCGAACGAGCGGGCGGCGGACGACGACGGGGTCTCGCGCAGCACGAGCATGCCCACGGCGAGCGCGATGATGCCGACGGGGACGTTGACGTAGAAGCAGGCTTCCCAGTTGATGTGCTGCACGAGCAGGCCGCCGACGATCGGGCCCGCAGCCGTGGACGCGCCGAGGACGCCGCCCCAGATGCCGATCGCGCTGTTCAGCTTCTCGACGGGGAACGTGTTGCGCAGCAGCGCGAGCGCGGTCGGCTGCAGCATGGCGCCGAAGACGCCCTGCAGGACCCGGAAGGCGATCATGAGCGCGATCGAGTGGGCGATGTCGCCGGACAGTCCGATCGCCGCGGACGTGAGGCCGAAGCCGACGATGCCGGTCAGGAAGACCTTCCTGTGCCCGAACCGGTCGCCGATCTTGCCGATGGTGATCAGCGTGACGGCCAGGGCCAGCAGGTAGCCGTTGGTCACCCACTGGATGTCGGCGAGCGACGCGCCGAGGTTGCTCTGGATGGCCGGGTTGGCGACCGCGACGATCGTGCCGTCGAGTGCCACCATCATGACCCCGAGCGCGGCGGCGAGCAGCGTCAGCCCGGGGCTGCCGCGCATGCCCTTCCGCTTGGCGAACGTGCCCGCTGCGCGCTCGCTCGTGGCGATGTCGACCTGATGACTCACTGCGGTGCTCCCCTGTCGGTGCTTGACCTCTGCGTGGATGTCAGGAGCTACCGTATGTCAGTCAATGACACTTTGCAAGTTCTGTCACTTGACACTAAATGACGACGAGGTAACCTAGGGGCATGCAGCACGTGTCAGCGGGCCCGTCGACGGCGACGGGCGGCGCGCCGGTGGAGTCGCAGCGCCGGGAGCGGAAGAAGCGCCAGACGCGCGACGCCCTCGTCCACGCGGCGCTGACGTTGTTCGATGCCAAGGGCTACGACCACACGGCGGTCCGCGAGATCACCGACGCGGTGGACGTGTCTGAGCGGACGTTCTTCCGGTACTTCGCGAGCAAGGAAGACCTGGCGCTGTCGTTCATCAGGGAGGGCTCGGCCGCGCTCATGACCGAGCTCGCGGCCCGGCCGGCCGCCGAGCCGCCGATGACGGCGCTCGGCAACGCCTTCCGCGTGTCGCTTGGGGCGCTCACCGCGGGCGAGGAGCGGCCCGGCGGGCAATCGCTTTACCTCCGGGTCATCATGCTGATCGTGACCACGCCCACGCTGCTCGCCGCGCACCTGGGCGTCAGGAATGACGAGGATGAGGAGATCGTCCGCGTGCTCGCCGAGCGCGAGGGCGTCGATCCGGTCGCCGACCTGCGCCCGAGGATCGCCGCCGCGGTGTTCGGCGGGCTCGTCTTCACCGCTCACCAGGCATGGCAGTCAGGCGGCGACGGCACCGTCGAGGCGATGCTCGCCGCGTACGACGCGTGCGCCGGTCAGCTGCCGTCCGCCCTGGGCGGCCACTGGACCTGAGGTCCCCCCGGCCGGGGTGCGCCGCGGGTGTGATTAGAGTGAGCCGTGGCGTCTACGCGGGACTGGTTCGAGAGTGTCGCCGAGGCGCGGCGGCGGGCCAGGCGGCGGCTGCCCCGCCCGGTGTTCATGGCGCTTGAGGCCGGCGCGGAGGCGGGCGTCACCCGGGCCGACAACGTGGCCGCGTTCGGTGAGATCAGGTTCGCGCCGCCGCGGCTCGCCGACCTGCCGGCCTGCCGCGACCTGCGTACGACGGTGCTCGGGACGGAACTGGCCCTGCCGGTGATCGCCTCGCCGGTCGGCGCGCAGGCCGTTCACCCGCTCGGCGAGGTCGGGGTCGCCATCGGAACGCGCGACGCGGGGACGGCGCTTGGGCTGAGCGAGTTCGCGAGCAAGCCGGCCGCCGAGGTGGCGGCGGTCAACGAGAAGCTGTTCTTCCAGGTGCACTGGTCCGCGGACAGGGAGGTGCTGCTTGAGCGCGCCGAGACCGCCCGCGCCCGCGGCGCGACCGCCCTGATCGTCACGCTCGACTGGTCGTTCCCCGGCAGCAGGGACTGGGGCAGCCCCGCGATACCGGAACGGCTGGACCTGAGGAACCTTGCCAGGCTCGCCCCGGCCGGCCTCGCCAGGCCCGCCTACCTGATCGACTGGCTCCGCCACGGGGGCCTGCCCGACCTCACGGTGCCGAACATGGCGCTCCCTGGCGGCCCCGCGCCCGGCTTCTTCGATGCCTACCGGGCCTGGACCGCCGTTCCGCCGCCGACCTGGGCCGACATCGCCTGGCTGCGGGCCCGCTGGCGCGGGCCGTTCCTTGTCAAGGGCGTCATGCGGCCCGATGACGCGCGGCGGGCGGTCGACGCGGGAGCGACCGCGATCTCCGTCTCCAACCACGGCGGCAACAACCTGGACGGCACGCCGGCCTCCGTCAGGGCCCTGCCCGCGGTGGCGGCCGCCGTGGGCGGCGACGCCGAGATCCTCCTCGACGGCGGCATCCGGCGCGGCGGCGACGTCGTCAAGGCGCTCGCCCTTGGCGCCCGCGCCGTCATGATCGGCCGCCCCTGCCTGTGGGGGCTGGCCGCCGGAGGCCCGGCTGGCGTCCGCAACGTGTTCGACATCCTCCGCGCGGGCATCGACTCGGCGCTGCTCGCGCTGGGCCGCCAGTCGGTCCGCGACCTGGTTCCCGACGACGTCATCCTTCCCGCTGATTTCACCCGTGGGGTCAGCGAGTAGTGATGAGGTTAGCCCGTAGGCGTGTGAAGAATGTCGGTGGGTATGTTGCCCGCCGAGTGACGAAAGGGTGGTGCGATCAATGGATGAAAGCAGGGCGCGGGCGCTGCTGCGGGCCGAGCGGGCCGAGGTGGCCACGCTACTGCACGAGACCGAGGCCGCGGTCAGCATCGAGGAGCAGGCACCCGACAGCGCCACCGACTACGGCGACGAAGGACTGCCGCTGACCGAGGGGGCGAATGACGAGGCGGTCGCCGAGCAGCTCCGCGAGCGGCTCGGCGCGATCGACCGGGCGCTCGCCCGGCTTGAGGCGGGAACCTACGGGCGCTCGGTGCTCAGCGGCAAGCCGATACCTGACCCGCGGCTTGAGGCGGACCCGGCCGCCGAGCTGACCGTGGAGGAGGCCAGGGCCAGCAGGTGATGACGCGGCTCCCGCCTGGTCAGCCGGAGGCCTGAGAGCCGGTGATCCAGGCGGCGATCTGCGCCCGGTTCCTGAAGTCAAGCTTCGCCATGATGTTGGCGACGTGCCTGGCGACGGTGGCCGGGCTGATCACCAGCTCCGCGGCGATGCCCTTGTTACTCCGTCCGCTCGCGACCAGCACGGCGATCTCACGCTCTCTGGCGGTGAGCCCGCCGTGCGCCGCGGACGCCGTCGTGGCGCCGAGGGCGCCGGGAGCGCCGACAGCGCCGGGCGCGCCCGGCGCGCCCGGCGCGCCGCCAAGGCGCGGCGCCCGCAGCGCCTGCTCGATCGCCAGGTCGATGGCGGCCTCAGGGGACAGGGCAAGCCCGCGCGACCAGAGCAGCGCGGCCGCGCCTTCGTCGAGTCGGCCGACGGCGGCGAGGTACCGGTCGGCGCGCCCGGGGGGCAGCGGCGGCAGGCCCGAGGTCGCGCGCAGCCCGGCCGCCGCGGCCGCCAGCATCACCGCGCGCTCGGCGGCGCCCTCCCTGGCGGCGAGCGCGGCGCACGACTCGAGGCCGCGCGCCATCCCGATGTGCGTGCCGATGTCCCGGCTGAGCCGCAGGCTCTCCGCCAGGTACTCCCTGGCGCCCTCGACGTCGCCAAGGTCGAGTGCCACCCGGCCGAGGCCGGACAGGCACCGGGCGATCTCCGGCCGCGCCTCGATCTCGCGCAGGTAGCCAAGCGCGTCGGTGTACATGCGCCTGGCGCCGTCGAGTTCACCGCGCAACCGGGCGAGGTCGCCGAGGCCAAGCTGGGCCCGCGCGACGCCCCACCGGTGGTCGATCGAGCGCATGACCTCGATCGACGCCCTGGCCAGCGCGGCCGCGTCGCCCATGTTCCCGCGCAGCCCGGCGACCGCGGCGCGAATGCCGAGCGCCCAGCCCAGGTTCCAGCCGTCGTCCGCGGCCTCCGCGATGGCCGTCGCCTCGCGGCCGAGGGTCTCCGCCTCGTCCGGGCGGGCCGTGTGCACCGCGATCTCGCTTAGCAGGTTGAGGCCCGCCGCCGTCCAGAACGCGTCACCAGAACCACGGCAAAGGTCAAGGCCCGCCCGCGCGACCGGCTCGGCGTCCGCGGGGTCGGCCGACATGGACAGCTGGGCCCGCCCGATGAGCGCCTGTCCCCTGATCCGCTGGTCCACGTCGGCCGCCGCGGGCAGGGCGAGGAAGGCGTCAAGCCACTCGCAGCCGAGGGCGAACTCGCCGCGCACCAGCATGCACGGCCGGATCGCCGTGCAGATGCGCAGCCCGGTCGCGACGTCGCCCTCGGCCAGGCACTCGCCGAGCACCAGCCACACGTTGCCCGCCTCCGCGTCGTACCGGCGGAACACCTCGACCCGGTCCCGCCACGGCGCGGGCACGAGCGCCATGCCCACGGCGAAGTTCCGTTCGGCGACCGCGAGCGTGTGGTCGCGGAAGCGGTGCTGTATCTCCGTCTTCTCTCCGGCGACCGCCAGCTTCTCCGCCGCGTACTCGCGGATCGTGTCAAGCATCCGGAACCTGGCCTGGCCGAGTGCCTCGGGCTCGCGTACCACCAGGGACTTGTCGACGAGCGCGGCCACCGTGTCAAGAATGGCCGACCTTGGCACCAGCTCGTCGGTGCACACCACTTCCGCCATCTCAAGCGACCAGCCGGCGAAGACCGACAGCCGCCGCAGCAGCGCCTGCTCGCGTTCGGTGAGCAGGTCGTGGCTCCAGTCGATGGCGGCGCGCAGCGTTTGCTGCCGTGGTGCGGCCGCCCGGTCGCCAGTGGTCAGCAGGGCGAACCGGTCGGCGACCCGCATCCGGATCTGGTCCACCGACAGCGCGCGGACCCGGGCGGCGGCCAGCTCGATGCCGAGCGGTATGCCGTCGAGTGACCGGCAGATCGCCGCCACCGCGTCCGCGTTGGCCTGGGTCAGCGCGAAACCGGGAGCGCTCGCCACCGCTCGATCGGTAAAAAGCCGGACGGCCTCCGCCACCGAGCCGTCGGCCGACCCGACGGCCAGCGGCGGGACCTGCCAGATCCGCTCGCCGGCCACCCGCAGCGGCTCGCGGCTGGTGGCGATCAGGCACAGGTCAGGCGCGGCGGCGAGCAGCCGCTGGCAGAGGCGGGCACAGGACTCGAGTAGATGCTCGCAGTTGTCGAGCGCGAGCAGCATCGTGCGCGGGCTAAGCGCGGCGGCGAGCGTGTCAAGCAGCGCACGCCCCTTCTCCTCGGCCACGCCGACCACGGACGCGACCCGCGCCACCACGAGGTCGGGGCTGGTGACGTCCGCCAGCTCTATGTACCGCACGTTGTCGGGGAACTCCTCGGCAAGCCCGCCGAGCGCGCGCAGCGCGAGCCGGGTCTTGCCGATGCCACCGGGGCCGGTCAGCGTCACCATCCGCGTCGCGCACACGAGCTCCCGCAGCTCGTCGAGCTCACGCTCACGGCCGACGAAGCTGTTCGGTTCGGCAGGCAGATGTGACCTTATGTCTGCACCTCGATCCGGAGCCGGGGCGACTGGTGCCCCAGTGGCGGATGGGACCGCATCTGCATACTGTCCTACATATTTCAGATGATGCGGCGCGATGGCCTTTTAGTTTAGCGTCAATGCCTGTTGGGTACACGAGAGCTTCACTTTTCCTCGTCCCTTGGGACAGGCTTCGCTGAGATGTGTGGGCTCTACGTCATTGCTCGGCATGCCGTAGGGGCCCTGTCGCGGCCGGTTTTGTGAGGGGACCGCTCGCGACGCAGTAGGGACCCGGTCGCCGTGGCCGCAACATTTTGGGGGGGATGCGGTGCACATCGCCGGCTGTTTAAGCCGGCGATGTTCGCCGCAGGGAGAGGCCACGGCGACCGGCACGTGTCAGGGTCCTGGCCGGTAGCAGGCGCGCAGCCGCAGCTTAGGCGCGGTGGGCGCGCCGACGTAATCCAGCCCGAGCAGGGCGGCGCCCGCCACCGGCGGCACGTCGAGCACGCGCGCCGTGGCGCCAGGCGCCGCTGCCGCGAGGTGGCGGTCGACCGCCGAGAGCAGCAGCGGATCGCGCGACTCGAGCAGGCCGCCGCCGAGCACGACGGGCACTCCCGCCGGTGCCATCTCGAGCTGCCGCATCGCGGCCGCCGCCATCACGCAGATCTCCGCCGCCTGCCTGTCCACCAGCGACAGGGCGACCTGGTCACCGTGCGCGGCCACCGTGAAGAGCACCGAAGTCAGCCGGTGCAGGTCGGCCTCGCCGAGGTCGCGCTTGTGCACGGCGACGGCCACGTCGCGGATCGAGGGCAGGCCGAAGTGGTCGGCCGCCGCGGCGCCGAGCGCGGTCGCGGGACCCCGCCCGTCCCAGCCGCGCATGGCGTGCCACATCACCGCCTGGGCCAGTCCCAAGCCGCCGCCCCAGTCCCCGGTCAGGGTGCCGAGCGCGAGGTAACGCGCGACGGCGCCGGACGGCGCGACGGCCACGCAGTTGATGCCGGCGCCGCAGGTCACCGCCACGCCCCACGGCTCGTCCACCCCGCCGCGCAGCACGGCGAACGTGTCGTTGACCGCCACGGCGGTCTGCGACCAGCCGCCCGCAAGCAGCGCCGCCGTCAGCGCTTCCTCCTCCTCCGGCAGGTCGGCGCCGGCCAGGCACGCGGAGACGTGGCTGGCGATGACGCCGGACCCGTCGATGCCGGCCTTGTCGGCGACCGCCGGACCAGCTCGCCGAGCCGGCGCATGGCACCGTCGATGCCGTGCCCCTCGTGCGACGCGCCAGGCCCGCGCAGGGCGGCGAGCACCGTCCCGTCCCAGCCGATGAGGGCCGCGTCCGTCTTGCTGTTGCCGCCGTCGATCGCGAGCACGGCGGCCTGCCCGTCAGCCAACCTGCCTCCTTAGTGCGGTCATGCCCAGGACAGGAACCGTGCATTCTCCGCGATCAGCCGGTCGGCCATCTTCTCCGCGAGGTCGTACTGCCCGATGAGCGGGTGCGCGAGCAGCGCGGACACCACCCGCGACCGGCCGCCGCGCAGCGCCGCGTCGACCGCGAGCTCCTCGTACGCCGACATGTGCCCGACGAGCCCGCGCAGCAGCGGCGCCAGCGGCTCGGCCGGCACCGGCACCGGCCCGGCGGAACCGATCACCGCGGGCACCTCGATGACCGCCTCGTCGGCCAGGAAGCCGAAGGTGCCGCCGTTGCGCACGTTGACCACCTGCACGTCACCGGCATCGCCGAGCAGCGACGCGAGCAGCGCGACCGCGGCCTCCGAGTAGAACGCGCCGCCCCGCTTGCCGAGCAGCTCAGGCTTCTTGTCGAGCGCCGGGTCCGCGTACATGCTCAGCAGCTCGGCCTCGATCGCCGCGACCGCGGCGGCCCGCGTCCCCGTCTTCCGCTGCTCCGCCACGACGGAATCGTGCAGGTAGTAGTACCGCAGGTAATAAGAAGGAACAAAAGAATAAGTATCCAGAACGGATTCGGGTGACTGCACATGGTCCGCGATCTCCGCGAGGTGGCCGGCCAGCAGCCCGGGCAGCCTGTCCGCGCCGTCGACGCGCACCGCCCGTTCCCAGGTGAGGTGGTTCAGCCCCACGTGGTCGAGCGACACGGACTCAGGTGCGACGCCGAGCAGCGCGGCGAAGTACCGCTGGAGCCCGATCGCCACGTTGCACAGCCCCACCGCGCGGTGCCCGGCGTCGAGCAGCGCCCTGGTGACCATGCCGACCGGGTTGGTGAAGTCGATGAGCCACGCGCCAGGCGCGGCCCGCCGCCGCGCGAGCTCGGCGATCTGCAGCACGAGCGGCACGGTGCGCAGCGCCTTGGCGAGCCCGCCCGCCCCGGTCGTCTCCTGCCCCACGCAGCAGAAGTCGAGCGGCCACGTCTCGTCCCTGTCGCGCGCCGCCTGCCCGCCGACCCGGAGCTGGATGAGCACCGCGGCCGCCCCGTCGACACCGTCCTCTGGGTCGGTGGTCCACCGGACGGTCGCCCGGTGCCCGTGCGCCCGCATGATCCGCGCCGACACCGGCCCGACCACGGCCAGCCGGGTCTCGTCCGGGTCAACCAGGACCAGCTCGGTGACCTGGGGCGCGAGCCGCCCGAGCCCGTCCGCGAGTTCAGGCGTGTAGGTTGACCCGCCGCCGATAACAGCAAGCTTCACGTTGACCTCCACCAATCCACGACTGGTTCACGAGAACGCCTTTACTTCGGCGCCGGTCTGTGCAACGTGGCACGCCACTTCGCCGGTGCCAAGCACCTTCAGTTCAGGTGTGACCTGCCCGCACGGCTCTATCGATACCGGGCATCGGGGCATGAAGCGGCAGCCAGGCTTGGGGTCGATCACCTTCGGCGGCTCACCGCGCTCGCCGGTCGCCGCGGCCAGCGCCTCCAGGCTTGGCGGCGGCGCCTTCGGGTCGGGCACGGCGGACAGCAGCAGCTGGGTGTAGGGGTGCTTCGCCGCCGCGAGCACGTCCTCGATCGGCCCCGCCTCCGCGACCTGGCCCGCGTACATCACGATCAGCCGGTCCGCGACGTACCTGGCGCTCGCGATGTCGTGGGTGATGTAGAGGATCGAGACGCCCTCCTCGTCGCGCAGCTTCGCCATCAGGTTCAGCAGGCCGATCCTGATCGAGGTGTCGAGCATGGACACCGGCTCGTCGGCGATGATCAGCCGCGGCTTCGTGGCGAGCGCCTGGGCGAAGCCGACTCGCTGCCGCTGCCCGCCGCTCAGCTCGTGCGGATAGCGGCCGAGCATGCCCGCGCCGAGGCCCACCACGTCGAAGACCCGCGCCGCCTCGGCCCGCCGCTCGTCGGCCGAGAGCTCGCGCCGGTGCAGCTTGAGCGCGCGCAGTACCCCGTGCGAGACCCGGAACACCGGGTTGAGTGAGCTGAACGGGTCCTGGAACACCATCGGGACCTGGCCGCTGTAGCGGAGCGCGTCCCGCCGGGACCTGAACGCGGTAAGCGGCTTCTCCTTCGAAGGTCACCGTCCCGCTTGTCGGCTTGTACACCCGGGCGAGCAGCCGGGCCACCGTCGACTTGCCGCTGCCGCTCTCCCCGGCGAGGGCGACGATCTCCCGTTCGCCGATGCTGAAGGACACGTCGTCGACGGCGTGCAGCGTGCCACGGGCCAGCGTGCCGCCGATCTTGAAGTGCCTGGTCAAATGCTCGGCCCGCAGCAGCTCGGTCATGAATGCTCTTCTCTCCCGCGTTCTCGAACTCTGGGGCGTACAGCAGGCAGCGGACGCTGGTGCCATCGCGGTCAAGCAGCGCAGGCGCGGTCGTCTCGCACTCCGGCATTTTCGCGGGACAGCGAGGAGAAAACCGGCATCCGTTCGGAATGACGGAAAGATCAGGCGGCGCACCGGGGATTCCCTTCAGGGGAACCTTGGCCCCCCTGATGCCGGGGAACGCCTCGAGCAGCCCGCGTGAGTAGGGATGCAGCGGGTTGTCGAATATCCGCCTGGTGGGGCCCAATTCCGCGACCTGACCGGCGTACATCACCATGAGCCGGTCGGAATAGTGGCTGACGAGCGACATGTCGTGGGTGACGAAGATGACCGCGAAGCCGATTTCCCGCTGCAGTTCCTTGATCTGCGTCATCAGCGAGCGCTGCGCCACCACGTCGAGCGCCGAGGTTGGCTCGTCCATGATCACCAGGTCCGGGGTGAACAGCAGCGCCATCGCGATCATGGCCCGCTGCCGCATCCCGCCGGACAGCTGGTGCGGGTAGCTCTTCAGGTGCACCGCGTCGATCCCGACCAGCCGCAGCACCTCGGCGGACCTGGACGGCGATGGCCTTCCGCGAGGACATCCCGTGCGCGCGGAGCGCGTCGGCGAACTGCGCGCCGACCGACATGACCGGGTTGAGCGCGTTCATCGCGGACTGCATCACGACCGACAGGTTCTGCCAGCGGATCGCGGCGAGCCGCCGTCCGGTCATCGCGACCAGGTCCTGGCCGCGGAACGTGACCGAGCCCGCGGTGATGGCGGCCGGCGGGGAGAGCAACTGGGCGACCGCGAACAGCAGCGTCGACTTGCCGCAGCCGGACTCGCCGACGATGCCGACGAACTCGCCCGCCGCCACGTTGAACGACACGTCGTCCACCGCGCGCACCGGGTTCTCGCTCCCGGTGTTCGTGGTGCCCGCGTACTCGACGGTCAGGCCGGATACCTCAAGCATGAATTTTTTTCGTCCTGCCCTTCATCCTTGGGTCTGGCTGACCGGAAACGTCAGGAGGAAAAGGATTCACAGAGCGAGCCTCCGGATCCTTCGGGTCGCGCCGTGCCAGCCGCGTCTGCGCGCGCGCACGGGACGCAGCGCCGGGTTGCCGACCTCGTCGAATGCGTAGTTGAGCAGCGCGAACGCCGCGCCGAGGAGCGCGATGGCCGCGCCAGGCACGATCGCCTGCAGGTAGTAGCCGGTCTGCAGCGCCTCGTTGTTCTGCGCCCAGTAGAGCATGGTGCCCCAGGCGACCGAGTTCGGGTCGCCGAGGCCGATGAACTGCAGGCTGGAGGCGAACAGCACGTCGTAAAGCGCGTTGGTGAGGAACGCCGCGACGAGCAGCGAGCTCATCGTCGGCAGGATCTCCACCGCGATGATGTAGGCCGCGCGCTCGCCGCGGACCCGCGCGGCGGCGAGGAAGTCGCGGCCGCGCAGCGACAGCGCCTGGGAGCGGAGCTGGCGGGCGGTGTAGGACCAGCCGGTGAAGGTGAGCACCGCGATCAGCACGCAGGGTGCCCGAGTTGTGCACGTAGGCGGCGATCACGATCAGCAGCGGGAACAGCGGTATCACCAGCACCACGTCGGTGAACAGGTTGAGCGCGCCGTCCCAGAAGCCGCCGAGGTAGGCGGCGGCGACGCCGATGAGCGCGGCGATCACGGTGGACGCCAGCCCGGCGCCGAACGCGATCACGCAGCACCGGCCTGGTGCCGTAGACCGCCTGGGCGAAGATGTCCTGGCCGAGGCCGGTGGTGCCGAACAGGTGCGCCGCGCTCGGCCCGAGGTTGCGCGCGTACGCCTCGGCCGTCGGGCTGTCGCGCGCGAACAGGCCGGGGAAGAGCGCGAGCACGATGAAGGCGGCGAGCAGGATCGCGCCCGCGGTCGCCTTGGGTGAGCGGGCCAGCGCGCGCCAGAACCGCCCGGTCACTGGCTGCTCCTGGTGCGCGGGTCGAAGATCGCGGTCGCGATGTCGGCGAGCAGGACCGCCACCAGCACCGCCACCGTGATCAGCAGGAAGAGTGCCTGCATCAGCGGGTAGTCCTCGTTCTCGACGGCCTGCAGCAGCATGTAGCCGACGCCCGGGTAGTTGAAGACGTACTCGATCAGGATCGCACCGCTGACCACGAAGCCGAGCGACATCGCGAAGCCGGTGAGGTTCGGCAGTATCGCGTTCCGCGCGGCGTAGTTGAGCATGATCCGGTGCGGCCGCAGGCCCTTGGCGCGGGCCATCCGCACGTAGTCCTCGGCCAGCGTGCTGACCATGTTGTTCCGCATGGTCAGCGTCCAGGTCCCGATCGTGGTGATCAGCAGCGCGAGGCCGGGCAGCAGCGCGTGCTCGAGGACGTCGCCGATGAAGGACGGCGTCAAGGCCGGCGTGTCGGTCAGGTTCATGCCGCCGGACCAGGGGAGCCACTGCAGCTTGAGGCCGAAGATCAGGATGAACATCATCCCGACCCAGAAGTACGGGATCGCGGAGGCGATCACAAGCAGCGGCGGCGCGAGGCTGTCGGTCAGCCCGCCGCGCCGCCAGGCGGAGAGGATGCCGATCCCGGTGCCGAGCGCGAACGCCAGGATCACGGTGACGCCGACCAGGCCGAGCGTCCAGAAGATCGCGGTGCCCACCACCTGGCTGACCGGGGAAGGGAAGTAGAACAGCGACGTGCCGAAGTTGCCGGTGAAGATGTCGCCCAGGTAGTGCACGTACTGCGAGGGCAGGGACTGCCCGCTGCCGACGCCGAAGATCGTTTCAAGCGCCTGCAGTTCCTGGCCGCCGATCTTGCCGCGGAATTTCCCCATCATCGCGATGGCCGGGTTGCCCGGCATCATCCGCGGCAGGAAGAAGTTCAGCGTGACCGCCGCCCAGAGGGTGAGCAGGAAGAACCCTGCCCGGCGCAGTACGTATCTCATCGGGTGGGAACTCCGGTGACGCTACGACTTGGGCGCGAGGTGCAGCAGCACCTGGCCCATGTCGGGGTAGGCGTAGGCGGCGGGCAGCGCGTAGGGGTCGCTCGGCGACGGCCAGCCGGTGAACGAGGAGGTGTTGTACTGGAACCAGCCGACTTCCTCGGTGATCGGGATGATCGGCACGTCGCTGAGCATGACCTGTTGCAGTTCGCTCACGATCACGTGCTGCGTGGCGCTGTCGGTGGTTGAGGCGTAGGAGTTGAGCAGCGCGTCCACGTCCGGGTTGCTGAAGCGCTCCCAGTTGGACGACGCGTTCTTGCCGATCGGCGCGGAGTTCGCCGTGTAGAGCCACTGCCGCAGCTCGTAGTACGGTGTCGGGCCGCCGGTCTGCGCGTAGTAGGCGAACTGGAAGTTGCCCGAGTACAGCCGGGAAAGGAAGTCGTTCTGCGCCAGGTTGTCCGGGGTGAGCTGGATGCCCACGGCCTTCAGCTCCTGCTGTATCACCGACATCGAGGCGACCCAGTCCGAGTAGCCGCCGATGTTGATGACGCTGAACGACAGCTTCTGGCCGCCCTTGGCGTAGATACCGTCGCTGCCGAGCGTGTAGCCAGCCTGGGTGAGCAGTTGCTTGGCCTTGGCCGGGTTGTAGCCGTAGTTGTGCTTGGCGGCGTCGGCGGTGTTCATCCAGGAGGTGAAGGTCGGCGTGTCGATGTCGTTCTGGTTGGCGGCCGGCTCCTCGCCGTACTCGCCGATGTTGGCGACTCTGCTCCGGTCGATCGCGTAGGCGATCGCCTGCCGCACGAGCGGGTTGCTGAGCCCGGGCAGGGTCAGGTTCGGGATCAGCGAGACGTTGGCGATCGGCGGGAACCAGTAGTGGTTGTTCGGCGACTTCGAGGTGTAGAACGCCTGAATGTTCGGGATGAACTGGCTGCCCCACTGGGCCTGGCCGGTGGCCAGGTAGGTGTTGGCCGGGTCGTTGGACGTGAACGCCGGGTAAAGCACCTTCGCGATCTTGGGCTCGCCCGGCTGCCAGTAGTCCGGGTTGGCCACGTAGGTGATGTTCTGCGGCGTGCACGGCTTGACGGTGTAGGCGCCGGTGGCGATGGGGTCCGAGTCGGCGTAGGTGACCGGGTTGGAGACCTTGGACCAGACGTGCTCAGGCACGATCGGTACCTGGTCGGCGATGTAGTAGAAGTACGGCACCGACGGGCTCTTGAAGTCCATCACGACGTTGTCACCGGACTGGGTGACGCTGCTGAGCACCGACCAGACCGAGTTGACGTCGAGGGCGGGCACCTTCTTAATCAGGTTGAAGGTGTAGGCCACGTCGGCGGCGGTCATGGGCGTGCCGTCGCTGAACTTGACGCCCTGCCTGATCGTGAAGGTCAGCGTCCTGTTGCCGTTGCTCCACGCCCAGCTCGTCGCGAGCCAGGGGGTCGCCTTGGCGTTTTCCAGCGTGTCAATGAACGCCAGGGGCTCGTACACCTGGCCCATGGTGACGCCCTCGCCGAGGTTGCCTGGGTTGAACGGGTTGAAGCTGCAGTTCCACTGCGTGCCCTGCTCGTTGGAGATCGTCAGCGTGCCGCTCGGGCCCTTGCCCGTGCTGGCGCCGGCGCCACCGGACGATCCCGAGGGTGAGGAGGAGCTGCAGGCAGCGAGTGCGGCGGCGAGCAGCGTCGCCGCCCCGGTCATGAGGAAGCGTCTCATCGGGGGTGCCCTCCACTGGGTGTCGTGTCGGATGTGTCCCTAGTGTCGCCCGTGACGTTTGGGTGCTCTGTGAGTTTTGTCGCCTTTGCGATATAGTTAGGACAGTATCCTAACTATCAATGGGCTGACTAGCCCTCGTCGCTAAACCGTGATGCGCGATCCTGGGGAGGTACCGTGGCAGAGGTCCCGGTCGATGGGATGGCGCCGAGCGGCCTCATCGCCGCGCGTCCAGCCTTGATCAGGGCGCTCAACGAGCAGCTGCTCCTCGACCACATCCGCACGTCAGGGCCCTACTCGCGGGCCGACCTTGCGCGCGTGTCCGGGCTGTCCAAGCCGACCGTCTCGCTCGCCCTGGCGAACCTTGAGCGGGCCGGCCTGATCCGGCTGGCCGGCCAGCGGACCGGCCTGCCCGGCAGGACCGCCCTGCTTTACGAGGTCAGGCCGGAGGCCGGGTTCGTGCTCGGCCTCGACATCGGCCTGCGCTACCTGCGCGGCGCGGTGGCCGACCTCGCGGGCGAGGTCCGGGTCCGGCTGTCCGCGCCGGTGCACGCGACCACGCTGGGCGATCGCGTCGCCGAGCTTGTCGCGCTCGCGGACGAGCTGTGCGCGCGCGTCGGGATAACGCGCGCCGAGGTCACCCAGACGGTCGTCGGCAGCCCCGGCGTCTACGACCCGCAGCGGGACCTGATGGCCCTGACCGGCTGCCTGCCGGGCTGGGATCAGCCGGAGGCCATTGCCGGGCTGCGCGCGGCGTTCGGTCCCGCGCTCGCCATCGAGAACGATGCGGACGCGGCGGCGCTCGCCGAGCGTGCGCTCGGCGTCGGCCAGGAGGCCGACGACTTCGCGTTCGTGCACGTCGGTACGGGAATCGGCATGGGCCTGGTGCTCGGCGGACGGCTGCACCGGGGGGTGCACGGGGTGGCAGGCGAGATCGCGTTCATGCCGCTTGGCGGTGACCCGCAGGCCTGGGCCTCGTCGGTTGAATCGGAGTACGGCGCGGCCGCCGACTGCCCCGACGAGCGCGTGAGCGCAGGTCCCGAGGGCGTGATCATCGACCCGGCGGAGGCGCGGCGGCGTGGCACCCTGGAGACCGCGGCCGGCGCCGACGGGATCGTCCGCGCCGCCCGCCGGACCGGACTGACCGGCCTGGCCACCGCGCAGGACGTGTTCCAGGCCGCCGCGGCAGGCGACAAGCGCGCGGCCGCCGTGGTGGCAGGCGAGGCACGCCTTATCGCCGCCGCCATCTGCTGCGTGATCTCCGTCGTTGACCCGTCACTGATTGTCCTTGGCGGCGGCATCGGCCAGGCGCCGGGCTTCGCCGAGGCGGTCACCGCGGCGCTGGCGGAGATCGCCCCGGTGCTGCCAGAGGTCAAGGTCAGCGCCCACGGCACGGACGTGGTGGTCGACGGCTGCCTGGCCGAGGCCACGGCCATGGCCTGGACCCGGCTGATCGCGTCCCTGCCCTAAGGGCTCGCCCTGAGTGCCTCTCGTGCGTGCCTCTCGTGCGTGGCTCTCGTGCGTGCCTCTCGTGCGTGCCGTCTCTGTGCGTGGCTCTTGTGCCTGGCTGGCCCGGATGCGAACGTTTGCATATGAGTGCGGATGTCATGGACGCGGATGTTGTCGTTGCCGGGGCCGGGCACAACAGCCTGATCGCCGCCTGCTACCTGGCCAAGGCCGGGTACCGGTGCCTGGTTCTCGACGCGAGGGACGTCCCTGGCGGCGGGTCGACTACGGAGGAGGTCCTGCTCCCCGGCTACAAGATCGACACCTGCGCCACCGGGCACACCCTGATCCGGGTGAACCCCCTGCTGACCAGGGACGAGCTCGGCCTCAGGGAGAACTACGGTCTGCGCTACATCGACCCAGACCCGGTGGCCCACGTGGCGTTCCCCGATGGCGAGCAGCTCACGATGTGGCTGGACAAGGAGCGGACGATCGGTGAGATCGCCCGCTTCAGCAAGGACGACGCGCGGGCGTACCGTCGCCTGCTCGCCGACTACGACGAGGTGAAGTCGGCGTTCAGCGGCTCGCAGTTCACCCCGGTGGGCTTCGGCCCGTCGCTCGACCAGCGGCTGGCGGAGCACCCGCGCGGCAAGGTATGGCAGCGCATTCGCCAGCTGTCGCCCTGGGACGTCATCAGGCACGAGTTCACCGACCCGCACGTCCAGGCGTTCATGCTGTGGATGGCGTTCCAGACCAACCAGGCCGTCGACATGCCGGGCTCGGGAGTGCTCGCCTACTCGCTGGTCTTCGGAAGGCAGCAGCGGTCCTGGTCGATCCTGCCAGGCGGCTCAGGCACCCTGATCGACGCGCTCACCCGCTACCTGGCCGAGCACGGCGCGACGATCGCGACCGGCAAGACCGTCACCCGGCTGATCCTCGACGGTGACCGCTGCGTCGGCGTCGCGACCGCGGACGGCGGTGAGTACCGGGCCGCGAAGGCCGTGCTTTCGACCATCCACGTCACCCACCTGCGCGACATGGCACCGGGGAAGATGTGGCCGGAAGAGTTTCACTACAGCGTCGACACCTACGACGTCGGCATCCCCGGCTTCGGTGTGTACCTGGCCACGAGCGCGCCGCCGGTGTTCGAAACGGCGGACAGGGCTCCGCACACCGCGGTCTCCGCGGGCACCGTCGGCTGGCCGGGTGACGTGATCAGGCTTGGCGAGGACCTGCGCGCGGGCCGGTTCGTCGAAGACGTACCGTGGCTGCTCGTCGCCACGCCCACGCTGGCCGACCCGACCAGGGCGCCGGCCGGGCACCACACGGTCAAGCTGCTCAGCCAGAACGTCTACGACGTGCCCGACTGGGACGCGGCCAAGCAAGAGCACGCCAAGCGCCAGCTGGCTCACCTGCGCAAGGCGGCACCGAACTTCACCGACGACGTGATACTGGCCCAGCTGGTGAAGTCACCCGAGGACTACGAACGGCTCAACCCGCACATGGTGCACGGCGCGTTCCACGGGGGAGACCGCGGCATCGCGCAAGCCGGCGCGCTCCGCCCCGCCCCCGGCTGGGGCGCGCACCGGATGCCGGTCGCCGGCCTGTACCAGACCGGCGCGACCACTCACCCCGGCGGCTCCATCACCGGCGCACCCGGCCGCAATGCCGCCATGGTCCTGCTGCACGACCTGGGCCACGACCCCGCCGAGGTGATGCGCCCCGCCTGATACTCAGCGAGCGGACGCGAGAAAGGGCCAGCCGTTGGATACGCCTGGCCCTTTCTCGTTCCTGTTCAGCGAGCCAGGAAGCCTGTGACTTCCGTGCGGCTGCCGGATACCGGCGGCGTCAAGCTACTAGTGCCGGAGTGTGATGTCCTGGGAAAATGTCCCGCTCGTAGCGACCTGGTAGACCGGGTCTGTTGCCGAGTAGCTGCCGCTGACCTGGGCCTTCCCTCTTGCGAAGGGGACGTTGCCGGTCGGGATAACGGTCGCGGTCCAGGTAGCGGGGGTGGTCGAGCAAGCGATGCCGCTGACCGACCAGTTACCCGTCGCCAGCTTGGTCCTTGTGAGCGTCTCGTTGAGAGCGCCAGAAAGGCCGACTGTGGCGTTCTCGTTGCACGTCACCGTGCCAGTGATGGTCGCCTGCCCGCTCACCTTGTCCACCGTGGAGGTAGCGGCCGGGGTAACAGTCACGGCCAGTTCCGCCGGGGCCGGACCGTTCTCGATGTCGACCTCGCCGGTGGCTTCAGAAGTCGTGCTGCCCTCGCACTGCTGTACGAAGGTGGCGTCGAAGCTCTGGATCCAGCCGTTCGGTCCGAAAACGGCCTTATTGACGGTGAAGGAGCCGGTCACGGTGTTGCAGCCCCGCCCGTCGCCATACAGCGACAATCCCGGCTGGGTCGAAGTCTGGAAAGGGTAACGCGCCACGTTGTCGTAGGTCGTCCCGGCGGTCAGGGCCTGACCCTGCGGTGCGGCGAAATCCAGGGTCCACGTCGTGTCCCCGCTGATGTTCACCCCTACGAAATTATCGTCAGCCGAGGCCGTGGCCGTGATAGCGGAGTTGGACGGGTCGTAGGACCAGGCCTGGTCCTGAGTGATGTAGTCACCGCCGGTGCCGGAGAACGTCACCGACGTCCCTGCTCCGGTGACGGTGGCCGCATGAGCGGCGGCCGGCGCGGCCAAGGCGAGCGTCCCGGTCGCCAGGACACCGAGCGCCGCCCGCGCGGTGACGCGCTTGAACAAATTCACGGGGTTCCTTTCCTCCGGCTCCAGCCAGCGGAAACATTCGTCGCCAACGGTTAGCACAAAGCGAACATTTCTCTACAGGATGCCGAAAAGCTGTACAGGTGACAAACCTAAACAAGGCGGGATTAAACATAGCAGCAACAAAGGCGACGGGTGGCGGATTTATTTGCGGCGTGATGCGGCTACCCAGCCCTGATGTTTCACGGGGCTGTTGGCTGCCGCCGATGCCTAACCGAGGAGGTTCGCCGCGACGGTCGCGCCGAGCTCGTAGCACTTGTCCTCGGCGTCGCGGGCGACCTGGCCGGTGTGCTCGACCGGCCGGCTGACCTCCTGCCAGCCGAGACCGCCCGCGATGGACCGAACCGCGCGGACCGCGCCCGTCGTGTCGCTGGCGCCGTGCACGTAGAGCCCGTAGGGCGCGCCCGGCTTGGCGAGGAGAGTTGGGTAGTAGACCTGGTCGAAGAAGTGCTTGAGCGCGCCGGACATGTACCCGATGTTCGCGGGCGTGCCAAGGACGAAGCCGTCGGCCGCGAGCACGTCGGTGACTCCCGCGGCGAGCGCGGGCACGACGGTGACCTCGATCCCGGCAAGCTCCGGGTCGCGCGCGCCCGCGATGACGGCCTCAAGCATCGCCTGCAGCGCGGGCGACGGCGTGTGATGGACGACGAGCAGTCGCGGCAACTCGCACCTCCCTCGCTATTAAGCCTCGGGCGCTACTAAGCCCTGGGCGCCCAGCCGAGGGCCGGGCCGAGCCTCGTCGCCATGTCGGTGAGGATCTGCACGTAGTCCTCGTGCTCGAAGGTGAACGGTAGCGCGAACGCGACCTCGGTGACCTCGCGGAACGCCGCGTGCGCGTACAGCGCCGCGGCGATCTCGGCCGAAGTGCCGAGGATGTCCCGCGCGAACATCATCCGGGCAGGCCCGATCGGCGCCGCGGTCCGTGGCGTCCGCGCCGCCACGTATGCCGCGTACTTCGCCCGCTGCGCGGGAGACGCGGAATCGGTCGGGATCACCACGAGTCCCTGCGACACGCGCGCCGTCGGCCCGGCCGGGTGCGATTCACGAAAAGCCCTGATATGGGAGAGCTGCACCGACGCGAAGTCATCCGCTTCCTCCGCCTTAACCACGGACGAGACCAGGAAGTTCACCCCGTTCTCGCCCGCCCACCTCGCGGACGCCAGCGAACCGCCGCCGTACCACATCCGCGACCGCAGCCCTGGCGAGTGCGGCTCCACCCGCGAGGAGAACTGCTCGAACCCCTCCTGCCGGGGCAGCGTCGCCGCGGTTTCCCCGGCCACAAACCGCAGCAGCCGGGACACCCGCTCATAAGAGAAATCCTCGTTCTCCCAGGTATCGGGGTAAAGCGCCTCGCGTACGTCCTCCCAGTAACGCGGCGGCCCGACGCTGAACCCCGGGTTGAGCCGCCCGCCGGACAGGATGTCCACGGTCGCCAGGTCCTCGGCCAGCCGCAGCGGGTTCTCCCAGCCCAGCGGGATCACCGCGGTGCCTAGCTCGATCCGCGAGGTGCGCTGCGCGGCGGCGGCGAGCACGGCGACGGGGGAGGAGATCCCGTACTGCAGGTGCCGGTGGCGCACCCAGGCGGTGTCAAACCCAAGCCGTTCGCCAAGCTCGATCATCTCAAGCGTCACCTGGTGCCCCGGCCCCGGATCCTGCCCGTCGAACAGCCCGATCGTCAGGAACCCAAGCTTCTCCAGGGCAACACCCGGCTGCGGCATGCGCTCCCCTTCAGCAAGTTCGGCAGAACAAAGCTATCCCGAACGGGTTCGTGGCCCCGCGTGGCCCCGAGGCCAAGCGAACCCGCCCGCGCGGCTCCGCCCCCGGCTAGCCCCGTCCGCCGCCCCTCCCGCGTGGCTCCGCCGCCCCCTCCCGCGCGGCTCCGCCCACCCACCTCCCAAACCGCGACATATCCCGATATCGGAAATGATCGGGGGTACTTAGTGACCGTATTTGGTCGGAAGTACACCCAGTAATCGAATGGGTACCTCACCGGGATGGTGCCAGTTGGCGGGCCCGCGAACAACACAGCATTACACCCCAAATCCGTAAATCCCCTGGCATACTGCAGCGGGTACCGGCCACGATGGGAGGGCGTGGAGTGGCGATCCCCGAACCGCTCGCGCTCGCGCCCCCTCGGCAGGTGACATGATCCGCTTTAGCCATGGCGCAGCCACCTCCGTGGGCCGCGTCCGCCGCGTGAATGAGGACAGCTACCTCGCGGTTCCGCCGCTCTTCGTGGTCGCCGACGGGATGGGCGGGCACGGCTCTGGCGACCTGGCGAGCAGGATCGCGATCGAGGAGATGAGATCGTGCGTGCCGCTCCGCCCGCTGTTCGCCGAGGCGGTGCTAACCGCGCTTGAGCACGCCAACCGGCACATCATCGAACGGGACGCGGCCAACCGCATGGGCACCACGGCGACCGGGCTCGCCGCGCTCGAGACGGCGGGTGGTGATCACCTCATGGTCTTCAACATCGGCGACTCGCGCGTCTACCGCCTCTCCGGTGACCGCCTCGAGCAGCTGACCGTGGACCACTCAGAGGTGCAGGAACTTGTGCTCTCCGGCGTCATCACCAGGGAGCAGGCGCGGACCCACCCGCGCAGGAACGTCGTCACCCGGGCACTGGGCAGCGACGCCGGGCTGCTCCCCGACCACTGGCTGCTGCCCGCCATCGGCGGCGACCGGTACCTGATCTGCTCGGACGGACTGTTCAGCGAGCTACCCGATGAGGTCATCCTGCCGCTGCTCGAGGTCGGCACCCCGCAGCGGGCCGCGGAAGCGCTCGTCGCGGCGGCCAACGACGCGGGCGGCCACGACAACGTGACCGCTGTCGTCGTCGACATCGACTCCGACGGCGACGACGACGCGGACGAGACGACCCTGCCGCGCGAGTTCCTGTCCAGGGAAACGCAGTCCTGAGAGGGACGGTAGCCAGATGGCGACGGTTGACGTCAGCTACGGTGCCACTTGCGCTAGCGACGTCTCACTCCGCTGACTCGAGTGGTGCTTCCTTGGCCCAGATCGCCCAGTTGGCGAGCGTCTCGGTGATCCTGATGCCGGCCTCGGCGGCGATCCGCAGCGACTGGGTCTGCGGGCTGTGGCCGAAGTCGCCGCGGTCCTTCGCCACGGCGAGCGCACGGTACTGCGCCGCGGCGTGGTGAAAGTACTCCGCCTCGCGGTCGAGGTGGTCGGCCAGTTCCTCCGGCGTCATCAGCCAGAAGAACACCGAGCGAAGCAGTGACTCGAGCCGGATCGTGTGATCGACCTCGGCCGAGTTGAGCCATGCGCGGACCTCCGCGAGCCCGGCGTCGGTGGTGCGGTAGGTCGTCCGGCCCCTTGGTCCCTCGGACTCGACCTCGATCAGCCCGTCTTCGCGCAGCTTGCGCAGCTCGCCGTAGATCTGCGGGTGCCCGGCGGGCCATACGCCTGTTTTATCCGGATTGTCCCGGCGGCACCGCCGACTGGGCCATGATCATGTGGGTTCCGCAGCTCATGAGCTGCGGAATCCACATGGAAGGGAAAATCCTCGCGCTCACGCCGCGCCATGCCCGGGGGCGCCGCGTATCAGCCCGCGCCCGGCCCTCACGGTCACCACGCGCCACTGGTGTCAACGGCATTGGGTTATCCGCTAAGCAGGCAATGGGCGCCGGATGTGAAAAGCGCCGGGCGCCCGCGCGCGCCGGGGCGCTAAGTGCTTGCCGTGAGCGTCGCGACCAGTTCTGGAAGCCTGCCGAGGGCACGGGCGCCCGCGATCGGGTCGGTGTAGTCGCGCGAGTGCGCTATTAGGCCGTCGCGGAAGGTCAGTACCATCACGAAGGTCATCGTGAACGGCTCGCCATCGGCGATCCGCGTGCCGTCCAGGCGGTACTCGAGCACGATGACGTCCGGGTCGGCCGTCTCGTGGACGCGCGCGTCGCGCAGCCCGGTGTACCGGCGCGACGCGGCGCCTGCCGCGAAGCGCTGGCGGATCTCCTCGCGGGTTGTCTCAAGGCGCTCGGGCACCAATCCGGAGGCGAACGGCATCTCGATGACGATTTGGTCGGCGTAGCAGTCGGCCAGGTCTCCCGGGGTCGGGCCGACGACGGCCTTGAGGAACCGCTCGACGGTCTGGCGCGGGGTGCTGGTGCTCACGGTTACTCCTTTCCCGCGACGGCCGGCAGGTGGTCAAGGGCGGCGCGCGATGCCTCGGGGAGCGCGATGTCTCCGGCGGCTAGGTTCTCCGCCAGGTGGGCGGGGTTCGCCGTGCCGGGGATGAGCAGCGTGTGGTCGTAGTGCGCGAGCTGCCAGGCGAGGCCAACTTGGGCGGGGGTGACGCCGAGCTCGGCGGCGATGGCGGCCACCGTGGGGTCATCGGTCACCCTGAGCGTGTTCGCGAAGCCGGACGAGCCGAGCGGGAAGAACGGGACCCAGGCGATGCCGTGCTCGCGGCACAAGTCGAGGACGGGCTCGGCGGTCCTGTCGAGTGCGTTGTAGGAGTTCTGCACGCACGCGATCCCGGCCGGCCGCGCCTGGCGCAGCTGGTCGGCCGAGACGTTGCTGAGCCCGATGCCGCCGATCTTGCCCGCGTCGCGCAGCGCGCTGAGCTCCGCGAGCTGGTCGTCGAGATCGACCCGCTGCTCGCCTTCTGCGATGATGCCGGGCCGCGCGTCGAGGCGCCGCAGGTTGACCACGCCTAGCCGTTCGGCGCCGAGCGAGGCGAGGTTGGCCTCCACCTGGGCGCGCAGCTCCGCGGGACGTTGCGCGGGGATGAGCGGTAGCGGCTTGGCGTCGGCGTCCCAGGCGGCACCGACCTTGGTCGCCAGCACCAGGTCATCGTCGTAGGGCGCCAGGGCCGCACGGATCAGCTCGTTGCATGCGCCGTAAAACTGCGCGGTGTCGAGGTGGTTGACGCCGGCGCCGACCGCCTGTCGCAAGATCGCCAGCGCCGCGTTCTTGTCCGCGCCCGATCGCTCCAGCTGCATGACGCCGAAACCGATGCGGGCGACCGGCCGCCCGGCCAGCTCGACAGTGCCTCCAGGAGCGGGGCGGCCACCAGGCGCGGGAGTGAGCGGACCGGTCCGCCGGATCGCTGAAGTCATCGCGTGATCCTCCGCTAGTAGGTCGTACTATGGGTAAGCAGAACCGGAGGTTCCTCCGGTTCTCGTCTCATCGTAGCAGGGAAACGGAGGATCCTCCGCTTAATGTCGGAGCAGATTCAGGCCAAACGTCCGCGCGCCGACGCCGAGCGCAACCGTGCAAGGTTGCTCGACGCCGCCAAGGCCGCGTTCTCTTCCGGGCAAACACCGACGCTTGAGCAGATCGCGCGCGACGCCGAGGTCGGCATCGGCACGCTCTACCGGCACTTCCCGACCCGCGAGGCCCTTGTCGAGGCGCTGTACCGCAAGGAGCTCGCGGACCTGTGCGCCGCCGCCGGCGAGCTAGTGGAGTCGCAAGCCCCCGAGCGCGCGCTGCGCGCCTGGATGGACGTGTTCGCGGACTACGTGGCCGCCAAGCGGGAGATGGCGGACGCGCTTCGCGCGGTGTTCGCCGCGGGCAGCGTGACCGTTTCCCAGGCCCGCGAGGAACTCACGGTCGCCGTGGCGACGATCGTCGACGCCGGCGTCGCGGACGGGACGCTGCGGGACGACGTCCGCCCCGAGGACGTCGTGGCCATGATCGTCGGCGCGTTCACCGCCACGTCGCTGGCCGGCGGCCAGCAGCAGCGTGCGCGCATGTTTGACCTGCTCGTCGATGCCGTCAGGCGGCAGGGAACCGTGCGCGGGGCGTAGATAATTGCTGAAGGTAAACTAACTTTTATGGGCATCGTTCTTTGCGTGAACCTGTGACGGCGCACACAGTACGGTCAGACGCCGGCCCGCACCGCCACGACGACGAGCCCCTGCCGCCGCCGCCACGGCGCCGGCCGGCCTGGCTTGACTGGCTCGACGCGACCGACCCCGGGCAGCTGCGGCTCAGGATGGCGACCGAGGTCGTGCTCGCGATCGGGGTCGTCATCGCGGCCGAGTGGCTTTTCGTCCGCGCCACCGGCGCCCTCCAGGTGCCGATCCCGCCGAAGGCACCGGCGGCCGCGGCGGCGCAGCTGTGGATGCTGAACCACGCCCTCACGGTGATCGCGTTGATGCTCGGCGCGATCCTCGCGCTGATCGGCGGATTCGGCGTCGGCATGTTCGGCACCGCTCGCGCTCAGCTCGCCCTGATCCTCTTCCTGCCGCTGCCCATGCTCGCCCTGCTCGCCGTAGGGCTTACCGTGCACGTCCGGGTGATATCGCTCGCGCTGCTCGCCGTCGTGCTCGCGGTCGGCACCTACTGCCGCCGCTTCGGCCCGCCCGGGTTCATGGGCGGCATGCTCGGGTTCATGGGCGCGTTCCTGGGATTCTTCATCCAGGATTACGTGTCCCTGTCCGACTTCGGCTGGCTCGCGGCGGAGGTACTGATCGGCGTCGCCGGGATCATCGTGGTGCACTTCGCGCTCTTCCGGCCCCGGATGGAAAACGCTGTGCGCCGGATGCAGCGGTCGTACGCGGCGCGTGCCCGCGCCCTGGCGAGCGAGGTGGCGGAGCTGTACGAAGCCACCGCCCGTGCGGGAAAACACGAAGCGAACCGGCGGGAAGAGCAGCGGCTCCAGCGACAACTGCTGCGGCTGAACGAGGCCGCTCTCCTTATCGACGCGCAGCTCAGCCCGGCGGCGGTGCCGGCGGGCTGGAGCGCCGCGGCGCTGCACCAGCGGCTGTTCGACGCCGAGGTGGCGCTCAGCAACGTCGCCAGGTTCGCGCTCACGCTCGCCAGGCGGCCGCTCCCCGCGCCGGCTCCGGCGCTGATCGTGGCTGCCCTGGCGGGGGTCCGCGACGCCGACCTGACCGCGGTGTTCGACAGCGCCGCCCGCACCAGGCAACTGGTCGAGGACCAGTGTCGCGAGATCGGCCCCGATGACTGCATCGTGCTGCAGCGGTTCGCCACCTCGGTCACGGACCTCGGCACCGCGCTGCGCGCGCTCCGGCAGGACCCGGCGACCCTGCCGCCCGATGAGGCGCTGGCTGCTGACACTGGGCCTGCCGACACTGGGAACGGGGAGTTCCAGCCGCAGGTGGCGACCTTCGGCGGCTGGCTGCCTGGCTCGGCGGCCATCGCGGGCGCGGCCTCGCAGGAGCGGGGCGGCAGCGGGCTGATCGAGCGGATCAGGCTCGCGCCGTACGCGCGGATCGCGATCCAGATGGGCATCGCGGTGGGCGGCGCGATCATCGTGGGCGACGCGATATCCGGGCGGCGGTTCTACTGGGCGGTGATCGCGGCGTTCATCACGTTCATGGGCGCCAACACGGCCGGCGAGCAGCTGCGCAAGAGCGTCTTCCGGGTGGCAGGCACGGTCGTCGGCGTGATCGTCGGAGCCGTGCTCGCGCACCTGGTCGGGGACGTGGTGTGGCTGCAGATCGTGGTGATCATGGTCTCGCTCTTCCTCGGCCTGTACTTGTTCAGGGTCAACTACGCGTTCATGGTCGTCGGCATCACCGTGATGGTGTCGCAGCTGTACGTGGAGCTCGATGAGTTCTCCAACAGCCTGCTGCTGCTCCGGCTCGCCGAGACGTCGGTCGGCGCGGGTGTGGCGATCCTTACTGTGCTGCTCGTGCTGCCGCTGCACGTCGGCCGGGTGGCCCGCGTGGCGGCCAGGCAGCAGCTCGAGACCCTGGCTGACCTGGTCGACCGCTGCCTTGACCGGCTCGCGGACCCGGCGAGCGCCGCCGGTTCCGACCTGCAGCTGCGCGCCGCGGCGCGCCGGGTGGACGTGGCCCACCAGGCGCTCGTGGCGACGGTGCGGCCGATGCGGACGCCGCTGTTCGGCAGCTTCGCGGAGCGGATCGCCGGGTTTATGGCGACGGCGGTCGCCGCCCGGCATTACGCGCTCAACCTGCTGCTCGACGCCTCCACCAGGTACGCCGACCTGGACGCGCGGGCCGCCGACAGTCTCGCCGTCGCCCGCCGCCAGTTCGCCGACTCCGTGGGCGCCGTCACCGCCGCGCTCGCGCCCGGGTCACCGGGCGGGGGCGACGGCGGTCAGAACGAGCGGCAGTACGTGCGCTCCGCGTCGCTGTTCGCCCGGGTCGCGGACGCGCTGCCAGGCGAGCCATTCATCAGCCGTCCGCAGCTGGCGCTCCGCGACGTGCAACTGCTCGACGGCGCCCTGGCCGAGGCGGCCCGCTGGGCCGACGTCCCGGTCACTGACTTGGACACCGTCTCGCGCTAGCCGGCGCCGCGCCGGTGCTCCCGGCCGCAGGAGGCAGGCAACGGTAACGGCGCGCGCCCGGGCAAGCCAATTACCGCGACCCGGCGGGCGTGACCGGAACGTAACAATCTCGGCCGTTGACCCCCTGGGTCCGCCGGGTACTGCTGGTGGATGCCAGCTGAACTGAACGGGCGCAGGGTACTCGTCACCGGTGGCGCGAGCGGCATCGGCGCGGCCTGCGCGGCCGCCTTCGCCGCCGCGGGCGCGGCCGTCACCGTAGCCGACCTGGATGAACGAGGTGCGAGAAAGGTGGCGGAGCCGCTCGGCGGCACCGCCGTGGGCGTCGACCTCGCCGACCCGGCGCTCGACGCGGCGGCACTCGCCGGCGGCATGGACGTCATCGTCAACAACGCGGGCATCCAGCACGTCTCCCCGGTCGAGGACTTCCCTGAGGAGAAGTTCCACCTGATCATCGCCCTGATGCTCGAGGCGCCGTTCCGCCTGGTGCGGGCCGCCCTCCCGCACATGTACGCCGCGCGATGGGGGCGGGTCGTGAACATCTCGTCCGTGCACGGCCTGCGCGCCTCGCCGTTCAAGAGCGCCTACGTCGCCGCCAAGCACGGCCTTGAGGGCCTGTCCAAGACGATCGCGCTCGAAGGCGGCCCCCGCGGCGTCACTTCCAATACGATCTGCCCCGCCTACGTCCGCACGCCCCTGGTCGAAAAGCAGATCGCCGACCAGGCGCGCGTCCACGGCATTCCGGAATCCGAGGTGATCGAGAAGATCATGCTCACCGAGCCCGCCGTCAAGCGCCTCGTCGAGCCGGCGGAGGTAGCGAACCTGGCCGTCCTGCTGTGCAGCCCGACGATGTCCTTCGCCAACGGCGGCTCTTACCCGCTCGACGGCGGCTGGACAGCACGATGACGCAATCGCAGGGCGGCAGGAAGCCGCTCATGGACGATGCTGAGTGGTATGCCAGCCTGCCCAGCTTTACCGCGTCCGGGGCGGCACTGCTGACGGACGAGTCTGGCGCGGTGCTGTTGGTCAAGCCCTGGTACCGCGATCACTGGCTCCTGCCAGGCGGTGTCACCGAAGCGGGAGAGTCGCCGCGTCAGTGCGCTGAACGTGAGGCCGCAGAGGAGATCGGCGTCGCTGTCACCGCGACAGCACTGCTGGCCGTGCACTGGATGCCGCCTGCCGGCCCGCGTCGGGCGACCTTCGCCTTCGTCTTCGACTGCGGCACCTTGGCCAGCCCGGATGGGGTGCACCTTCAGGCGGAGGAACTAGACGACTTCGCGTTCCTGCCGCTCGAGCAGGCGGTTTCCCGCATGGAACCACCCGGTGCGCGGCGGCTCACCGAGGCGTGGCAGGCACGTGAAAACGGGCATCCCGCGTACCTCGAACGGTGAGGCAGCCTCAGACCCGTCCCTGGTCGAATTCCAGCACCTGCGTGAGCCGGATGTTGTTGCCAGAAGGGTCACGGAACGACGTGTCGATGCCGTAGGCCTGCTTGGTGGGCGGATCGTTGAACTTAACGCCGCGAGCCGACAAGTCGTCGTAGGCGGCCTGGCAGTCGTCGGTCTCAAGGAACAGCGTGCCTCCGGCGCCCTTGGCCACCAGTTCGGCCAGCCTGGCGCTGCTCTCGGCGTCCAGCATGGGCGGCCCGGGGACGGGCATGAGTACGAGGGCGGTGCCATCCTGGCCGGGCGGCCCGACGCACAGCCACCGGAAGCTCCATGCCTCCATCGTCACGTCCGACTTGACTTCCCAGCCGAGCTGCTTCGTGTAGAAGGCGAGGGCTTCGTCTTGGTCATGCACCCAGAACTGCGCGTTCGCGATCTTGATCATCGGTCCTCCTTGTGCGTTTCCTGAGGTCAACGCTAGGGAGATGCGGCACCCCTGTCTTCTCGAAAAGTGCGGTTCTGCGGCCGCCCGTAGGCCAGTGCGACACAGCGCGGTATGCGCAGGTGCCGCTCGGCCGGCGGGTAAGCCGCCCGGTAGGCGAGCGGCGCCATGCCGAACATCCGGCGGAAGCTCGCCGTGAACGAGCCGAGGCTTTGCGCACCGACCGCGAAGCAGATGGTAGCCACCGACCAGTCCGTCGCGCACAGCAGCGCGGCGGCTCTCTCCAGCCGCCTGGTCAGCAGGTACTGATGCGGCGACTCGCCGAAGGTCGCCTTGAACTGCCTGCTGAAGTGGGCAGGCGACAGCCCGGCGGCGGCGGCCAGGTCGGCCACGGCAAGCGGCTCAAAGTACCGCGCGTCCGCGAGGTCCTTGGCGCGCAGCAGATGGCGTGCGGCGGGAACGTTACCCACCACCCCATTGTGCCGGGCGCGTCGGTTAATCCCGCGCCGCTGGGTGTGCCAGTTCCGAAGGCAACGGGGGCTCGGGTAGCGGGTGTGCGCCCTCGGCGCGGAAGCCGTCAAGGAGCAGGGCGAGATGCCTGCGCCACAGCCCGGGGGCGAACCAAATGTCCAAGACCATCGCCGTGTTCGGGGCGGCCGGGCATGGGCCGCTCGGTCGCCCGCCGCCCGCGCCTACCTGCAGGCGGCACCTGGTCACCAGTTGTCGATCGAGTTGCGGAAGATCGCGGCCAGGTCTTCCTGCATGACGTCGCGCGGTGCCATCGAGAGGATCCGCTGCTGCTTGAGCGTGCCCTCCACCAGGTCGGGGATGTCGCCGGTGCTGAAGCCGATCGCGCCGATCCCGCTCGGCATGCCGATATCGCGCATCAGCGACACGATCGCCCGCGGCAGCCGTTCCCGCGGATCGCCGGAGTCCGCGGCACCCGGGTCAAGCAGTGCCGCGGCCCGCAGGTGCCGCTCGGGACTGGACGGGAAGGTGAACCGGAACGCCGCGGGCGCCGTAAGCGAGACCGACTCGCCGTGCGGCACCATCGCCTCGGCCTGCGGGTAGTCGGGCGGCCGGTAACCGCGCACCTGGCCGGCGATCGGATACGCGCAGGCGTGCGGCAGGTGCACGCCCGCGTTGCCGAACCCCATGCCGGCGAAGGACGCGGCCATCATCATGTCGGTGCGCGCCGCCAGGTCATGCCCGGTGAGCACGGCCCGCCGGAATGACCGGGAAAGCAACGGCAGCGCCTTCTCGATGAACGCGTCCGACACCGGGTTGCTGCCGACGTACACCGCGCGCTGCTGAGGCAGCCGCCTTGCGTAGGACTGGTAGTGCCGTGCCGTGTAGGACTCCAAGGCGTGGCACAGCACGTCGAGCCCGGTGGCGGCGGTGACGTGCGGCGGGAGGGTCAGCGTGGTGAGCGGGTCGACCACGGCAAGCACCGGGCGCAGCCGCGGGTGGCTGATGCCGGTCTTGACGCGCAGCGCCAGCACGTCAAGGATGCACATCGCGGTGCTCTCCGAGCCCGTTCCCGCCGTCGTTGGTACCGCGATCAGCGGCTTCAGCGGCTCGGTCGGCGCCTTGCCGTCGCCCACCGGCTTGTTGACGTAGTCCATCAGGTCGCCCGGGTTGGTGGTCAGCAGGTTGATCGCCTTCGCGGTGTCGATCGACGAGCCGCCGCCGATAGCGACGAATCCGTCCCATTCGGTGTCGCGGGCGAAGTCAGCCGCCTCCCGCATGCTCTGGTCCGTCGGCTCGACGTGCACGCCGGTGAATATCGTCGGCTTCAGCCCGGCGCCCCGCATGGACTCGGCCGCTCGCAGCGGGATCCCGGTCGCCGCCACCCCCTCATCGGTGACGATGAGCACCCTGGACAACCCCATCTGGCCAAGGTCGAAGCCGATTTCGTCGAGCGCGCCCACGCCGAACTTGAGCGGCGGCGCGCCCCAGGTGAAGACCGTCTCGGTTTGGTACTCGGTAGCCATGACCCTCCGTTACCCGACGTCGTACCTACCACGTTTAGACCTGCGGCAGGTATTTGTGAAGTTCGGCACGGACGGCCGACGCACTTGACCGGGGGCGGGGACCCGGTGTTGGAGTGGAAGGGTGACTGGTTACCAGGAACGGCCGTGGCTGCGTCTTTACCAACCGGGCCAGCCGTCCGACATCACGCCCGGATACCCCGACGCGCTGGCCGTGTGGCACGGCGGAGCGGGGGCAGGCGAGGCAGCGCACAAGCCGTTCCTCTACTACTTTGAGACCGCGCTGACCGGGGCGAAGGTCGACGCGGACAGTGACGCGCTGGCCGTCGCGCTCGCCGCGCGCGGCGTGGGCCTGGGCGACCGGATCGCGCTGTTCCTGCAGAACGTCCCGCAGTTCGTGATCGCGATGCTCGCGGCCTGGAAGCTCGGCGCGATCGTGGTCCCGGTCAACCCGATGCTCAAGGAACGCGAGCTGCGCTACGTACTCGCCGACTCCGGCGCGAAGGCCGTGATCAGCCTGCAGGACCTGTGGAACGCGGTCGGGGTCCGGGCGGTCGAGGGCACCGAGGTCACCGTGGCGATCACCACCAGCCCGCTCGACTACCTGGACCAGCGGCCACCGCCCGTGCTCGACGGCGTCTCGCGGATGGCGACCCCCGGCGCGGCCGACCTCGGCGAGCTGGTGCGCGAGCACGCCGGGGAACACCCGGCCCCGGTCGCGCTCGGCCCGGACGCCGTGGCGCTGCTGACCTACACCTCGGGCACGACCGGTGACCCGAAGGGCGCGATGAACACCCACGGCAACGTGGTGTTCAACGCCTGCACGTTCCGGGACTGGATGAGCCTGACACCGCGCGACGTGGTGCTCGGCGGCGCGCCGCTGTTCCACATCACCGGCCTCATCGCGCACATCGCCGTCGGGATGCTGGTGCCCATGCCGATCGTGCTCGGCTACCGCTTCGAGCCCGCCACGATCATCCGGCTGGCCGAACGGCACCGCTGCACGTTCACGGTGATGGCGATCACGGCATTCACCGCGCTGGCGAACGATCCCTCGGTCAAGGAGGCCGACCTGTCGACGCTGACCAAGGCCTACAGCGGCGGCGCGCCGATCGCGCCGAGCATGGTCGAGCGGTTCGAGCGCGAGGTCGGCCCGTACATCCACAACGTCTACGGCCTCACCGAGACCACCTCGCCGTCGCACGCGGTGCCGTTCGGCCGCCGCGCCCCGGTGGACCAGGCAAGCGGCGCGCTCTCTGTCGGGGTTCCCGTGTTTAACACGGTCGTCAGGATCCTCGACGACGAAGGGAACGAACTGCCGCCAGGCGAGGTCGGCGAGATCGCCACCAGCGGCCCGATGGTGGTGCCCGGGTACTGGAACCGGCCGGACGCCACCGAGCGGACGCTGCCAGGCGGTGAACTGCGCACCGGCGACGTCGGCTTCATGGACGGCGACGGCTGGTTCTACCTGGTCGACAGGAAGAAGGACATGATCGTCGCCGCCGGGTACAAGGTCTGGCCCAGGGAGGTGGAAGACACCCTGGTCCGCCACCCCGCCGTGCGCGAGGCCGCCGTGATCGGCGTCCCCGACCCCTACCGGGGCGAGACGGTATGGGCCTACGTCAGCCTCCGGCCTGGCGCCGCCGCGACCCCGGCGGAACTCATCGAGTTCTGCCGCGCGGAGCTGGCCGCCTACAAGTACCCCAGGCACGTCGAGGTCCTCGCCGACCTGCCGAAGACACCCACGGGCAAGCTGCTGCGCCGCGAGCTTCGCCAGCGCGCCGCCGGCGGCTGACTGCCCCTGTACCGGCTTAGTGGTGCAGCGAGCAGCAGGGGCCGTTAAAGATGCTGTCCACGCCGAGTGCCACCCGCCGCGGACGGACGTGACCAACGGGCATGAGCACGCCACCCATGTCCACCGCCAGTTCCGCGCGGCCGTACGCGGCGATTGTCTCCGCGGCGCGGGCCAGCTCGAACCCGACCAGCCCAGGTGGCTGCTGGCCGGTCGCCTCGATGACCTGTACCTGCTGCCCGCGGACGAGAACTGCTAGCTCGGGCCGGTTCTGGCTGCCGGTGCCCGCCACCTGGCCGGGCGGGACGCGAATGAGCAGGCGGCCGGCGGCGGCGAAGTCCTCGGCGACCAGGTGAATCTGGGCCGTTGTCCACGTCGCCACGCCTGCGCCCGAGCACAGGACGGCGACGTGCGGCGGCGTGACGACCAGTGGTGCGGACTCCGCGTCGGTGCGGTAATCGACGGCGTGCGCGTGCTCACGGGGGCCGAAGCGCAAGGCTGGCGGCTGCGCCGTCGCGCCTGTTATCGCCGCTAGCCTGGCTGTCCCGGCAGCCAGCCCCGCTCCGGTCAGCGGGCGCACCCGAGGCTGGTAGGCGACGGACAAGCCCTCTGCCACGAAGATCGCGGCGCGCAGTCCCCGGCCAAGCGGGCCACGGACGGTGATCTCGAACGAGCCGAGCGCGGGGCGCGGAATGCCTTCCCATATATCGATCTCGCCTGCCGGGCCCGCGAAGCGGCTGGCGAGCGGAGCGCCGCCGCCGACTCGCCTTACCTCGGCATGCCAGCGGATGTTGGCACCCAGGTTCTGCGGGAGCAGGAGTCGCGGCGGCACGGCGTACACGGGCGAGCCCGCGGGCGTGGCTACACCGGGAAGCGGATCGTCAAGCAGGAGCCGCGGCCTGGCACGGGCCGCCACCGAATGCGAACGGCAGCCAGGCAAGCCGACGGCCTGCACGTTCTCCAGCGAGACGAGCCGCTGCAGCCAGCCGTCCCAGCCAACGGCGACCGTCGGCCCGACGATCTGCGCGACCCGGCCGGTGAACTCAAGTTCCCGGTCGGTCGGGTGGATGATCCAGACCTTTCCCCGCGGCAGGGACACGGTACCTGCGAGCCGGCGGCCGTCCTCGGTGAAAAAGAGAACGGGGTCGGCATGGTCGACGACGCGGAGTTCGGTGGCGGGGCCCTCGTGGCCGGCGAGTGAGACGAGCACCGTGCGTACCGGCTTGAGCGGGAAGCCGGCGTGCGGCGTTGTCCCGGCCGCGCCGGCCCGCGTGGTGCCCCCAGGCACGTGATGAGCGTCGCCATCCGCGGTGATCCGCCAGGCCGCGCCGCCGGCTGGCGGATCACCATCGACGGCGGGCAGCAGCACGTGAACGCCCTGCCCGTATGGATCGAGCGCGATCCGCGGCTTTGCCTGCCGTCCGATGATCATGGCACCCTGGCCGCCCGCACGGCGCCTGCCGATACCGGAAAGGTCGAGATGGCCGGCCGCGAGTTCCGCCCTAGCCGCCTCGAGCAGGTAGCCGGGCAGCCCGACGCCGTCAAGGTCGGGGTCAGGCTCCGTGAGCCGGTCGAGCAGGCCGAGCGTGCGGTCCACCATGTCGTGGGCGTAGTCGCCCCCGTTGAGCAGGAATCGCCTGGCGGGCTCGTCGAGCTGAGACAGGCGCGTCTCGCGACCGGCCGCCGTCGCCCAGGCGAGAAAGCTCTCCGCGTCCATCCCTGGGTCAAGCCGGCGGCGGGAAGTCAGCAGCCGGAGGTAATCACCCAGGCAGTACGCGGGCACGCCGGCGTGCATCAAGATCGCGCCGGCGGAGGGAAGCGGCAGTTCTGGGAACATCGCCATCCCAAGGCGGCCGATCGCCGTGTTGAACGCGTGCCCCCAGATCACCTCATCCTCTGTCGTGCCCTGGAAGCAGGCAGCCTCCCACAGCGCGCGCCAGTACGTTTCGCCCGCGTTATCCGTCGCCGCCACTCCCGCCATGGCCGCCGCCAGGCAGGCCGGCCAGCGCGACAGTAGCGATTCCCCCTCGGACCGCGGGTGCCGCAGGTCCGCGTAGAGCCGGCCGAGGACGACCGCCACCTGGCGGGTGTGGTCAGGACGAAGATCCGCTTCCGCGATGAGGGACGCACATCTGAGCCGTGGCCGCCATGAGTCCTCACGCGACCAAAGCAGTTCCCTCATGCTGACTTTCGGCGGAGAAGCAGCGACCGCGCCCTCGCCGGCCGGCGCCGCGCCGTCCCGGCCGGGCGGTGGCGGATCCGACTCGCGGGCCGGCAAGAAGGTGCTCGGCTGGCCGGTGCCCGATACGTAGAGATGGTCTCTGGCCCGAGTGCACGCCACGAACAGGACGCAGCGTTCGCGCTGCAGGTCCTGGGCGTACGCGGCCGGGTCTTCGCTTTCCGGGGTGATCGTCGCGGGTTCCGGGACCAGTCCGCGCTCAACTCCGATGACCGCGACGGCCTGGAACTCAAGGCCCTTCATCGCGTGCATGGTGCCGGCCCGGACCGCCTGCGCGTTGTGGCGCCCGCTCAGCGGGACCGTCATGACGCCGTCGGCCTTCAGCACCAGGCGCGCCTCGCGCACCAGGCTGGCGGACCTGGCCGTCACACCGATGGCCTGCGGTTCGATGCCGAGTGCGAGCCATGAGCGGATCTGTTCGGCAAGAAGGCTGAACTCTTCCGCTCGTGTCGCCGTCATCCGAAGCTGCGGGCGCGGGCCGTGCATCGGTGACCGGTAGCCGAGCAGGGAGTCAACCTCGCCGTCAAGGCCGGTCACCGGATCCGTGCCGAGCAGCGCTACCGCCCAGGTCAGGACCTCCTGAGTGGTTCGGTAGCTCAGCGACAGCCGCTGGCTCCTGCCCCGCACGCTGATCCGCATGCTGGCGAGCGAGACCCGGTTGTCGTAGATGCGCTGGTGCGGGTCGGCCACGATGAACAGGTCGTCCGCCCCGGCCGCCACGGCCGCGCGGAGCAGCCGCCACTGGGAAGGGTGCAGGTCCTGTGCCTCGTCCACCAGGATGTGCAGGTACCGCGGCGCTCCCGTCTCGCGGAGCAAGTGCGTGGCCTCGTTGGCCAGTTGCAGGTGGGTGGACTGGCGGGCGCTGGCGAGTTCGGCGGTGACCTGCTGTGCGGCCTGCCAGACCTGGCTGCGCTGAGTCTTGGTAAGCGGTCGTCCCCGGCCGGTGCGCAGGCAGGTCAGGTACGACTGCTCGGTCTGCAGGTCTTGCGCCAGGATGACCTGCTCCCACTCGTTCTTCAGGAACGCCGGGGTAAAGTCAAGCCCCGCCGCGGCGGCGGCCGCCGCCCATTGGGTGCGCAGGATCCGTTCGTCGGCGATGACGGCAGCGCCCCTCGCCGCCTTGACGATGCGGTAGGCCAGCCGGTCGACGTTGAGCACCTCGATACCGCGGCGCGCGCCGTCGTCTTTGATCAGCAGGTCTAGCTGGGTACCGAGGGCGGCGGCCAGGGTGCCGTTGAAGGTCGTTACCAGCACCTGGGCGGCGCCTGGCGCCGCCGGATGCGGTTGGCCGTCCGCTCTTGACTCGCTTGCTGGTCGTATCGCCGCGCGCGCGGCAAGGAAAGCCGCGCGGTGCAGCAGGGTAACCGTCTTGCCCGTCCCAGGGCCGCCCGTCACCTGTGCCGGGCCTGAGTAGCTTGTCCGGTAAGCGATCTTGCGCTGACTTGGGTGCAGGAACATGCGCCACGCCGCGAACGGGTGCGCGAGGATTAGCCGCAACTCCTCATGCCCGGCAACAAAGGTGACCTGGCTCGGGCTGCGCTCCATCGCCGAGACGAGGTCGTCCGTGTCTACCTGCTCGGGCGTCGTGCCCGCGGCGTAAAGCCTGGCAACCTCCTCCCTGGCCTCGTCCAGGGTCATGCCGCAGGCCAGGGCGTGCAGCGCCGCGTACTGCGCCTCAGGCAACGCCGCCTGCCGCGTCTCCAGGTCCGCCTCGCTGGTCATCAGCCGGATCGTCGGCAGGATTTGCGCGTCGACGCCAAGCCGGGCAAGCTCGCCGTCGCTAACATCGGCGAATAGCCGTTTGCCATTGGGCTTGGAGGCCTCCTGCAGCTGCAGTTGCAGCCGCTGGATCGCTTCCTCGTCCCGGACTTCGAGCACTCCGAGCGCTGGATTGACGCTGAACCGGTGGCTGGTGGCGTAGGCTTTCGCCTTATCCTTGGGCAAAATCGTGACTAGGCAGTATGTATCACCGGTCATGGGCGCCAGTACGATACCGCGCCAGCGGTTGTCCACCTCCAGGGTGCGGATGCGGTCGTCCCAGCTGCGCTGCGGCTTTTCCAGATGGGAACCGGGATGGGGGTGCTTGGCGAACTTGGCGATTGCCGCATCGACGGCACCTTGCACATCCTTGTCCAGCCTCCCGTATTCGGTCAGAAAGCCCTTACCGATCGCCAGGCGTGCCACCGCCTTGTCCCCCTGTCACTGTCCCAGAAACCGCTCGGCACCACTTGCGATCGCGAAAGAAAAGATTCAATTAAGTTGAATCTGTCCAGCTTTGGACGCCGCAACTGTCGTCCGCAGCAAGTAGATTGCAGATCGGCCTAGCTCACGCCGGTCAACTATATTCCTGCCTGCGACCTTGTATGACTCACGTGACGGGAGCGTCGTGACCAAGCTGGCCGCCATTCTTGACCAGATCGATTCTGGCAGCGTGCTGCTACCCGAGTTTCAGCGCGGCTACGTATGGCACCGCGACCAGGTCCGTGGGCTCATGCGGTCTCTGTACCTCGGCTACCCGGTCGGCAGCTTGCTGACCTGGGAGACGCGGGCCGACGGCTCGCTTGTCCGCGGCGCGGCCGCGGCGATCCCCGCCCTCCGGGTGCTTATCCTGGACGGACAGCAGCGGATCACCTCACTGTACGGGATCACCCGCGGGCGGCCGCCGGCCTTCTTCCAGGGGGATGAGAAGGCATTCTCCGGGCTGCGGTTCCACGTGGAGGACGAGATCTTCGAGTTCTACGCGCCCGCCAAGATGCGCGACGATCCACGCTGGATCGATGTCACGTCGCTGTACACAGGGGGGCTTGAGCCCCACATCGGGACGCTGAACGCCCACCCGGCTACCCGGCCGCGGGTCATCTCCTACGTGGAGCGGCTGGCCAGGCTGCGGCAGGTGCTCGAGCGGGATTTTCACGAGGAAAAGATCACCGGTGAGGATAAGGGCATCGATGAGGTGATCGATATCTTCAACCTGGTCAATTCGGGCGGCACAAAATTGTCCAAGGGAGATATCGCGCTGGCCAAGAAATGCGCTCACTGGCCGGAGGCCCGCGGCGCCATGCGCGCTCACTTGGACCGCTGGGAGAAAGAAGGATTTTCCTTCACCCTGGACTGGCTGCTGCGCATCACCAGCGCCGTCGCGACCGGCCGGGCCGGATTTGGCTCGCTGGACACGATCCAGGTTGCCGATTTCCAGCGGGCGCTTGAGGCCTCCGCCGGGTACGTTAGCCATTTCCTTGATGTCGTGGTCGGAAATCTCGGACTTGACCACAATCGAGTGCTGACGGGCAGGTACGCCTTCCCGGTAATCTGCCGCATGCTGCACCAAACTGGCGGCCATTTCGCCGATCCGGCGCAAACCGCTCGTGTCCTGTACTGGTACATTCACTCCGCCCTCTGGGGGCGGTACGCCGGCTCGGGCGAGACCCTACTCAACAACGACTGCGACACGGCAAGCCGGTCCGGCATCGGTGGCCTGATCGATTCGCTCGAGCGCTGGCGCGGCGGGAACCTGGTCATCGACGGCCAGGATTTCGCCGGCTCGGGCCAGGGCTCGCGGTGCTACCCGCTGCTGTACCTGCTCACCCGGGTGCACGGCGCCATGGATTTCGGCACCGGCCTGCCCCTGCACGCCCAGCGGCCCGGCCAGCCCGCCACCCTGCAGGTCCACCACATCTTCCCCAAAGCGATGCTGCTCGCGGCCGGGTACCCGAGCGGCCAGGTTAACGCCGTCGCCAACTTCTGCTTCCTCACCAGGGAAACCAGCCTGGTCATCGCGAAACGCGAGCCGGACGAGTACTGCGGCGCGGTTGAGGCGAGGCAGCCTGGCGCGCTCGCCTCGCAGTGGATACCCCAGGACCGGGCACTTTGGCGCATCGACCGTTATCCCGACTTCCTCGCCGCCCGCCGTGAGCTGCTAGCCGCGGCGGCCAACAGCTTTCTCAGCCGGCTCCGCTCGGGCGACGCGCCCGGGTCCTGTGGGTCACTTGCCCGGCTGACGGTGGTCACGCAGGAGACGGCAGACCCCGATTCCGCCACGAGTCAGCCGCCGCCGGCCCTCGTCGCGGAGCTTGTCGAGCTGGGTTACGCGGACCCCGCGGTCGATTGCGAGGTGTCAGATCCGGCGACGGGCGAGGTGCTTGCCATCGCCGAGGCGTGCTGGCCGGAAGGCCTGCGGCCCGGCCGGGGCAATCCCGTCATCCTCGTGCTCGACCCGGCGGAAACGGACCTGGACCGGCTCAAGGAGCTCGGGTACGAGACCTTCACCTCGGCCGATTCGCTCCGTAACCATGTCCGCCGCAGGAAACAGGGGGCCGCGGGCCGGGCAGCGAAACCCTGGCCGCACGCTGCCGACGCGGAAACCCCGCTGGCAGCGATGAGAATGTGATCGGCGGGAAGGTGCCCCCAGAAGGATTCGAACCTTCGCACCTGGCTCCGGAGGCCAGTGCTCTATCCCCTGAGCTATGGGGGCTCACCAACGGAGAAAGGCTACCAGGACAGGGCGGCGGTTGTGACACGCGCGCCGGACGCGCTGGTCTCCTCAGCTTATCCTCAGCCAAGATGCCGCCTCTGTTTAGGCAACATGTCGAGAAAGGCGGTACCCTCACCGAGTGTGACGCAAGGTTTGGGGCGGGTGCTCGTTGTCGACGACGACGAGGTGATACGGCAGCTCATCGCGGTGAACCTCCAGCTTGAGGGGTTCGAGGTGGCGACGGCGGTGGACGGCCAGGACTGCCTTGACCACGTGCAGGAGATCGCGCCCGACGTGATCACGCTTGACGTCATGATGCCGCGCCTCGATGGCTGGGAGACCGCGGTTCAGCTGCGCAAGACGGCGGAGACCGCGCACATCAAGGTCGTGCTGATCACCGCCCGTGCCCAGGAAGATGACATCGCCCGCGGGACGAATGTCGGCGCCGACGCCTACCTGACCAAGCCCTTCGATCCCGGCGAGATGATCCGGGTCGTCCGCGAGCTGGCCGGCGCCCCGCCCGCCTGAACCGGCACCAGATCCGGCAGAACGTGATCACCAGGGACCTGCGGCGCGCGCTCGCCCGTGCGGTCGCCGCCGCCGGGTTGGATGCGGCCGCTGAGCCCGGCCTGCGCCCGACGGGCACCCCCGGCCAGTACGCCGCCAGCGTCGCCCTCGCCCTCGGCGCTAACCCCGCGGCGACCGCCGCGGCCATCGCCGCTGGGCTCCGGGCCGAGCGCTGGATCGCAAGCGCCGAGGTCACCGGCCCCGGTTACCTCACCGTCACCGTCACCCCCGAGAGCCTCGCCGCCGTCGCGGACGTCGTCGCGGCGGCGGGCCCCGCCTGCGTCACCAGCGACGCACTCGCCGGAGTGACCGTCCCCGCCGCCTCCCCTGCCGACCCGCTGGCCGCCCCCACGTGGGAAAAGGCAAGAGCGGCACTCGCCGCGCGACTGACCGCCAGCCTCGCCGCCGCCGCGGGTGCGACGGTCGCCGATCCCGCAGGCACCGAACGGAATCGGCTTACTCTCCCGGCCCACGCGCCTTCTCCGGACTCGCGGGAGCCGCCCGCCCGGGTCGAGCGGCAGGGGACCGCGGGGCCGGGCGGGCCCGATACGATGGCGGGTTTTGCCATCGGGCTCGCCGGGACCCGCATCGGGGGGTACGGGGGGTCGCCCCCCGGGAGACAACCGGGGGGACGAGGGGTCGCCCCCCGGAGACAACCGTCGCGGTGGCGGTCTCCTTCGCGGGCCGCGACGCGGTCACGTTTACCCTGGCCAGGGCCGTCCCGGGCAAGCCGCTGCGACTCGACAAGGAGATAATGGCGCGGCGGGTGCCCGCAAATCCCGCCTATGCTGTCAGGTACGCGCACGCCCGCGCCGCGTCCGGGGTGCGCTGGGCAGTTACTTCCCGGGGGGGCGACCTCCCGTACTCCCCTCCGGCCGCAGGGGATACGGGTGTTCCCCTGCGGGAGGCAACGGCCCTGCCCGGCCCTCCCGCCGACCCGGGGGAGCTGGCACTGCTCGACGCGCTGTCGTGGCTACCTGAACGGGTCGCCGCCGCCGCGCGCCGTGGCCGGCCCGACGAGTTCGCCCGCTACCTGGAGGATCTGGCCAGCGTCACCATTGACGTCTTGAGTTCCGCGCGCCACCCAGGAAGCGGCCCAAAACGTAACAGGGCACCAGGGAGTGACAGACTAACCCTGGCCAGGGCGGCGCGGACCGGCCTCGCCGCCGGGCTCGGGCTGCTTGGAGTCACCGCGCCAGACCGCCTTTGACGGACTAACCAACCAATGACGATTGCCTCCCGTCCTCGCGGTCGGGGCCGATACAATGACGGTTTTTGCCATCGGCCCCCGACCGAGCGGACATCGGGGGGTACGGGGGGTCGCTCCCCCGGGAGGTAACTGTGAGCCGTGTTGCCCACCCAGCTGGGCCACGTCATGGGGACGTGCTGCCCGCCGATCACCCGCCGGCGCCGCCAGAGAACCTGAACGAGCTTGACCCGGCGATCTGGCCGCGTGGCGCGCACCGCGTCGGCGGTGTCCTGACGCTCGGCGGGATCGACGTCCGTGACCTGGCGGCGCGGTTCGGCACGCCGGCGCTCATCATGGACGAGGCGGACGTGCGGAGCCGGGCGCGCGAGTACATGGACGCGTTCGGCGAGGACGCGCAGGTGTACTACGCGTCCAAGGCGTTCTGCTCCCGCGCCGTGCTCCGCTGGGTCACGGAAGAGGGCCTTGGCGTGGACGTCTGCACCGGCGGCGAGCTCGCGGTCGCGCTGTCGGCGGGGGTGGACCCGGCGCTGATCACCCTGCACGGCAATAACAAGCTGCCCGCGGAGATCGAGCAGGCGGTGGCCGTGGGTGTCGGGCACATCGTGGTCGACTCGTTCGAGGAGATCGCCAGGCTCGCCTACCACGCGGAGGCGGCGGGCGCACGGCCGCGCGTCCTTGTCCGGGTGACGACCGGGGTCGAGGCGCACACGCATGAGTTCATGGCCACCGCGCACGACGACCAGAAGTTCGGCTTCTCGCTCGCCTCCGGCGCCGCCGACGAGGCGGTCCGCCGCGTGCTCGCGCTCTCGCAGCTTGAGTTCGCCGGGCTGCACTCCCACATCGGCTCGCAGATATTCGACACCGGCGGCTTCGAGGTGGCCGCCCACCGGGTGCTCGAGCTAGCCGGGCGGATCCACGCCGAGCACGGCGTGCACGTGGCCGAGCTTGACCTGGGCGGCGGGTTCGGCATCGCGTACGTGCCAGAGGACGACGCGCCAGAGGTGAAGACGCTGGCGGCCGGTCTGCGCGCGATCGTGGCGTCCCAGTGCATCGTCCTCGGCATTCCCCAGCCACGGCTGACGATCGAGCCGGGCCGCGGGATCATCGGGCCGTCGACCGTGACGCTCTACGAGGTCGGCACGATCAAGGACGTCGACGGGATCAGGACCTACGTGAGCGTGGACGGCGGGATGAGCGACAACGTCCGCACCGCGCTGTACGACGCGTCCTATACCTGCGTCCTCGCGTCCCGGTCGTCGGCCGCGCCGCCGGTGCTCTCCCGGGTGGTCGGCAGGCACTGCGAAAGCGGCGACATCGTGGTCAAGGACTGTTACCTGCCGGCGGACCTCGCGCCGGGTGACCTGGTCGCCGTCGCGGCGACCGGGGCGTACTGCCGGTCGCTCGCCTCGAACTACAACCACCTGCCGCGCCCGGGCGTGGTCGCGGTGACCGACGGGGCGGCGCGGGAGATCGTCCGCCGCGAGACACTAGATGACCTGCTGCGATTGGACGTCGGATGAGCTTTGGCGAAGATAAACCCGGCAAGGTGCTGCGGGTGGCGCTGCTCGGCTGCGGCGTCGTCGGCACCCAGGTCGCGCGGCTGCTCGCCGAGCAGGCCGACGACCTCGCCGTGCGGACCGGCGCGCGGCTCGAGGTCGTGGGCATCGCGGTGCGCCGGCTCTCGCACTCGCGCGAGGGCGTGGACCCCGCGCTGCTCACGACCGACGCGATGGGCCTGGCGACCCGCTCCGACGTGGACATTGTCATCGAGGTGATCGGCGGCATCGAGCCGGCCAGGTCGCTGATCCTCGGCGCCCTGGAAAGCGGTAAGTCCGTGGTCACCGCCAACAAGGCGCTGCTCGCCGAGCACGGCGAGCAGATCCACGCGGCCTCGCGGGCGTTTGGCGCCGACCTGTATTACGAGGCGGCGGTGGCGGGTGCCATCCCGATCCTCCGCCCGCTGCGCGAGTCGCTGGCCGGCGACACGGTGCACCGCGTGCTCGGCATCGTCAACGGCACCACCAACTTCATCCTTGACCGGATGGACAGCTCGGGCGCGGACTTCGGCGACTCACTCGAGGAGGCGCAGTCGCTCGGCTACGCCGAGGCCGACCCGACCGCCGACGTGGAGGCGTTCGACGCCGCGGCCAAGGCCGCGATCCTGGCCGGGCTCGCCTTCCACACGCGGGTGACCGCCGCCGACGTCTACCGCGAGGGCATCACCGAGGTGACCGCGGCGGACATCGCGTCGGCGAAGGCGCTCGGCAGGACCGTCAAGCTGCTCGCGATCTGCGAGCGGTCGGGTCGCGGCGGTTCTGCGGACGGCGTCGCGGTGCGCGTCCACCCGGCGATGATCCCGCGCACCCACCCCCTGGCGGCCGTCGGCGGCGCGTACAACGCGGTGTTCGTCGAGGCGGGCTCCGCGGGACGGCTGATGTTCTACGGCGCAGGGGCAGGCGGGACCCCCACGGCGTCGGCGGTGCTCGGTGACATCGTTGCCGTCGCGCGCAACCGGCTCGCCGGCACCAAGGGCCCCGAGCTTTCTACCTACGCCGAGCTGCCGGTCCTGCCCATGGGCGATACGCTGACCAGGTACCACGTATCCCTGGACGTGGCCGACAAGCCGGGCGTGCTCGCCCCCGTCGCCGAGGCGTTCGCCAGGCACGGCGTCTCGATCCAGGCGGTGCGGCAGACCAGCAGGGGCGAGGACGCCCTGCTCATCATCGTCACGCACGAGGCGAGGGACGCCGACCTCGCCGCGACGATCTCCGAGCTCCAGGCGCTGCCGGTCGTCCGGGCGGTGGCGAGCGTGATGCGGGTCGAAGGGGAGGGAGACCAGTAATGAGCTCCGAAGCCGCGGTGACCACCGGGGCGCGCGCGCCGTGGCGCGGCATCATCACCGAGTACCGCGATCGGCTCCCGATCACGGCGGGGATGCCGGCCGTGACGCTCCAGGAGGGCGGCACGCCGCTGCTGCCCGCGCCCGTGCTCTCCGCGCGCACGGGCTGCGACGTGTACCTGAAGGTGGAGGGCCTCAACCCGACCGGGTCGTTCAAGGACCGCGGCATGACGACCGCGATCACCGTGGCCGCCGCCAGGGGTGCCCAGGCGGTGATCTGCGCCTCGACCGGCAACACCTCCGCGTCCGCCGCCGCCTACGCGGCGCGGGCCGGCCTGACCTGCGCCGTCCTCGTGCCCAAGGGCAAGATCGCGATCGGCAAGCTCGCGCAGGCCCTGGTGCACGGAGCCAAGCTGCTGCAGGTCGACGGGTCCTTCGACGACTGCCTTGAGCTGGCGCGCAAGCTGTCGATCGAGTACCCGGTCGCGCTGGTCAACTCGGTCAACCCGGACCGGCTCCAGGGCCAGAAGACCGCGGCATTCGAGATCGTGGACGCGCTCGGCGACGCCCCGGACATCCACTGCCTGCCGGTCGGCAACGCGGGCAACATCACCGCCTACTGGATGGGCTACCAGGAGTACTTCTCGCTCGGGCTCTCGTCGAGGAAGCCACGGATGTTCGGCTTCCAGGCGTCGGGCGCGGCCCCGATCGTGGACGGCGCGCCTGTCTCGCACCCGCAGACGATCGCGACGGCGATCAGGATAGGCAACCCGGCGTCCTGGCACCTCGCCGAGGAGGCAAGGGACGCATCGGGCGGCCTGATCGACAAGGTCACCGACAGGGACATCCTCGCCGCGTACCGGATCATCGCGCGCGACGAGGCGGTGTTCGGCGAGCTCGGCTCGTCGGCCAGCGTGGCCGGCCTGCTCGCCACGTCGGCGGACGGGCGCATACCGGCCGGCTCCCGCGTGGTCTGCACGATCACCGGCAACGGCCTGAAAGACCCGGACTGGGCCCTGTCCGGCGCTCCCGCACCGACCACGGTCCCGGTCGACGCCGCCTCGGCGGCGGCCGCCCTTGGCCTGGCCTGAGCGCGTCCCCGGATGGAGCTAGGTCTGATGGGATTGGCTGAGCGGGCGGTGCTTGTGCGCGCGCCGGCGACGAGTGCGAATCTTGGGCCGGGATTTGACTCGCTGGGGCTTGCGCTCGGCCTGTATGACGAGGTCGGGATCGTCGTGACGTCGTCCGGGGTGGACATCGAGGTCACCGGCGAGGGGGCGGCGGACGTCGCGGACGCGGGGGAGAAGCACCTCATCGTCCGCGCGCTGCGGGTCGCGCTCGACGAACTGGACATTCCCCAGCCCGGCGGTTTCGCGCTGCGCTGTGTGAACCGGATACCGCACGGGCGCGGCCTCGGCTCGTCGGCGGCCGCGATCGTCGCGGGCGTCCTCGCGGCCCGCGCGCTCGCTGGCGCGAGCGTCGCGCCCGAGGACGTGCTGCCGCTTGCCAGCGTGCTTGAGGGCCACCCGGACAACGTGGCGCCTTGCCTGTTCGGCGGGCTGACGATCGCGTGGGTCGCGACCGGGGCCACCGGGCTGCCCGAGGCGCGCGCCATCAAACTCGACCCGCGTCCCGAGGTGCTCCCTGTCGCGTTCATCGCGCCGGCGCCGGTGTCCACCAAGGTCGCGCGCGGGCTGCTGCCCGCGGTCGTGCCGCACGCCGACGCGGCGCGCAACGCCGGGCGCGCGGCGCTGCTCATCGCCGCGCTGACGGCACGGCCCGACGCGCTGCTCGAAGGCACGGAGGACAAGCTGCACCAGGACTACCGGGCTACCGCGATGCCGCACACGCACGATCTCGTCGCCCGGTTGCGCGCGGCGGGCGTGCCCGCGGTCGTATCAGGCGCGGGGCCGTCCGTCCTCGCGTTCCTGACGGAAAGTCTGACACAGGATGAGGTGAAACGGTTGGATTCGATCGCGGTAGAAACGGGTATCGACTGGCACATAAGCCCGCTAGCCGTCGAGCGACAGGGTGCCAGCGTGACACCGGGCGTTCCCGGTGCCCGGTGACGCTGATGCTGAAGTAGTCCTCGCCTAGCCGGTTGACCCCCTTTTCCGCGACATTGGATGGCTGCAAAGGAATGCCGTGGGCGCTGTCGGTGTTAGGCTGGGTGCAGCATCGGTTGCCCCACTGCGGGGCAGGTGCTGTTCATCCACGCGTCGCCTGGGGGGTAACGTATACCTGCCCAGGGATCGGGCTCTTGGCGTCACCCCAGGAGAGCGGCACGTTCCCCTGAGCGCCACCCCGTTGCACATCATTACGCTGGTCGTCCCGGAGAGTCCGCAAACACGGACAAACTCGACGTTCCGGCGGAGGTGTCGAGCGTAGTTGCGAGCGAAATCATGCCTTAGTGAGAGCCTCGCAAGCGATACGGATCGGGCTGGCGCAGGCGGACCGGGGTCGAGAAGACGCCCAGGCGGCCGAGGATCATAATGGAAGGACCATTAGTGAGCGACACCACCGAAGTCCTCAGCGGCGCGTCCCCCGCGCCCGAGGAACCCCCCATCGGTCACCCGGCCACCGAGCCCGCCGGTGCCGCCCCACGGTCATCGAGCCGGAGTGGCGGCGGAGACCTGTCCAAGCTGCTTGTTTCTGATCTGCAGCGGATCGCCCAGGAACTTGGTATCTCAGGGACAGGGCGAATGCGGAAGGGGGACCTCGTCGCCGCGATCCAAGAGCGGACTGGTGGCGGTCGCTCTACCGCACGCAGTGCAAGTCAAACAGCCACGCGGGGCACGTCCGCGGGAGCCGACGCGCCTCGCCCCCTGAATCAGGACGCTATGGAAGCAGACACATCCGTCCGGTCTGGAATTGGCGTGGCCGCACCCGCGGCGGCAGGCGGCGGCATCGGCGATGCGCCGGTCAGCGCCGGTCATTCCGGCGTGGGTGAGGCCGAGCGCACGGCTACCGTGACGGCACAGCAAGCTGCACCCTCCGTTGAGTCGAACTCCGGAGCGGCAAGCGCCGTGGAGGCGCCCGCCGAGGCGGGCACCGAGTCGCAGGGCCACGAGTCCCAGGGCCAGGAGGGCCGCAGGGACCGCAACCGCAACCGGCGCCGCGACGACCAGGGTGGCAACGGACGCGACCAGCGCCGTGAGCGCACGGACAACCGCGAGAACCGCGAGCCCGCCGCCGCGAGCAACAGCCGCAACGGCCAGAACGCCCAGGGCGGGAGCGCCGGCGGCAACCGGTCGGACAACCGGCAGGACAACCGGCCGGACAACCGGCAGGACAACCGGTCCGACAACCGGCAGGACACCCGGTCCGACAACCGGCAGGACACCCGGTCGACAACCGGCCGGACAACCGGCAGGACACCCGGTCCGACAACCGGCAGGACAACCGGTCCGACGACGACGATGACCGCGGCGGCCGGCGCGGCCGCGACCGGTTCCGCAACCGCAACCGGCGGCGCGGCGACCGGCAGGGCAGCGAGCCGGAGACGGTGATCGCCGAGGACGACGTGCTTGTCCCGATCGCGGGCATCTTGGACGTGCTTGAGAACTACGCGTTCGTGCGGACGACCGGCTACCTGCCGGGACCGAACGACGTGTACGTCTCGCTTTCCCAGGTCCGCAGGCACGGGCTGCGCAAGGGCGACGTGATCGAGGGCGCGGTGCGCCAGCCGAGGGACGGCGAGCGGCGAGAGAAGTTCAACGCGCTCGTCCGGCTGGACAAGGTGAACGGCCTCGACCCTGAGGAGTCGGTGCGCCGGCCGGACTTTTCCAAGCTGGTCCCGCTCTACCCGCAGGACAGGCTACGGCTTGAGACCGACCCGACCAACATGGCGACCAGGATCATCGACCTGATCAGCCCGATCGGCAAGGGCCAGCGCGGCCTGATCGTGTCGCCGCCGAAGGCCGGCAAGACGATGATCCTGCAGGCCATCGCCAATGCGATCACCAAGAACAACCCGGAGTGCCACCTCATGGTCGTCCTCGTGGACGAGCGGCCAGAGGAGGTCACCGACATGCAGCGCACGGTCAAGGGCGAGGTGATCCACTCGACCTTTGACAACCCGGCCGACGCCCACACCACGGTTGCCGAGCTGGCCATCGAGCGGGCCAAGCGCCTGGTCGAGATGGGGCACGACGTGGTCGTGCTGCTCGACTCCATCACCCGGCTTGGCCGCGCCTACAACCAGGCGGCGCCGGCCAGCGGCCGGATCCTGTCCGGTGGTGTCGACTCGACCGCGCTCTACCCGCCGAAGCGGTTCTTCGGCGCGGCGCGCAACATCGAGAACGGCGGCTCGCTGACCATCCTGGCGACGGCCCTCATCGAGACCGGGTCCCGGATGGACGAGGTCATCTTCGAGGAGTTCAAGGGCACAGGCAACATGGAGCTGCGGCTGCGCCGCGAGCTCGCCGACAAGCGGCTCTTCCCCGCGGTCGACGTGGACGCCTCGTCCACCCGTAAGGAAGAGATCCTGCTCGCGCCGGATGAGCTCAAGATCGTCTGGCAGCTCCGCCGCGTGCTGCACGCCCTTGAGCCGCAGCAGGCCCTGGAACTGCTCATGGAGCAGATGCGCAAGACCCGCAGCAACGCGGAGTTCCTGATGCAGGTCCAGAAGACCACCCTGGGCAACGATCGGGATAGGTAGGACGCAGGTCAGTGATCCGCGTGTGCCGTTGGGCCGGCCATCGCCGGCTCAACGGCACACGGCGATCATGACCAGCCCGGAATGTACACCGGTCACGCGTGGTTTAGGCGTGTGGCAAACTTAAAGCCGCTTAGTTCGCAGCTCCGGTTCACGTCATTTCAGTGCCCGCCCCAGCAGGGTGAGCGAGGGTACGACGACCCGGCGGCCGCTTGAGGCAAGGAGCCAGAGAGTAATGAAGGCTGAGATTCACCCGGCTTACGAGGTCACCAACGTGACCTGTGGCTGCGGCAACTCGTTCGTGACCCGGTCGACCGCCCAGGGCGGCGTGATCCGCACCGACGTTTGCTCGGCTTGCCACCCGTTCTACACGGGCAAGCAGAAGATCCTCGACACCGGCGGCCGGGTGGCCCGGTTCGAGGCCCGCTTCGGCAAGGGCAAGGTGCAGGGCACGGCCGGCAAGTCCGGCAAGAAGTAGCGCTTTGTAAGCGCCCGTGTGCCCGCTGGGCACGCGGGCGCTTTCGCTATGTTGTCGGAGGTACAAGTAACGAAAGGTCGCGATCCCTTTGTTCGACAGGCTAGGTGACCTGGCTAGCGAGCATGCCGAGCTTGAGCGTGCCCTTGCCGATCCCAACGTGCACGCGGACGCGGATCAGGCCAGGACGCTCGCCAAGCGCTACGCGGAGCTGACCCCGATCGTCAACGCGTACCGCGAGTGGCAGCAGACCAGCGGCGACGAGCAGGCCGCCAGGGAACTGGCGCTGGAGGACCCCGGCTTCGCGGAAGAGGCGGACGCCCTCGTCAAGCAGCGTGCGGAGCTTGAGGAGCGGCTCAGGAAGCTGCTCGTCCCCAAGGACCCGAACGACAACCGCGACACCATCGTCGAGGTCAAGGCCGGCGAGGGCGGCGAGGAGTCCGCGCTGTTCGCCAGCGACCTGCTGCGGATGTACCAGCGCTACGCCGAGCGGCATGGCTGGAAAACGGAGATCATCGACTCCACGCTCACCGGCCTCGGCGGCGTCAAGGACGCGACCATGGCCGTCAAGGCGGGCAAGGGCACCGGCGCCTGGTCCAGGCTGAAGTACGAGGGTGGCGTGCACCGCGTGCAGCGGGTGCCGGTCACCGAGTCGCAGGGCCGGATCCACACGTCCGCCGCGGGCGTGCTCGTGTCGCCGGAAGCCGACCCCATCGACGTGCAGGTCAACGAGAACGACCTGCGCATCGACGTTTACCGCTCCAGCGGCCCCGGCGGTCAGTCCGTCAACACGACCGACTCCGCGGTCCGCATCACCCACGTGCCGACCGGGATCGTCGTCTCCTGCCAGAACGAGAAGAGCCAGCTCCAGAACAAGGAGCAGGCCCTGCGCGTGCTGCGGTCGCGACTGCTCGCGGCGGCCGAGGCCGAGGCGGACGCGAAGGCGAGCGCCGAGCGCAAGGCCCAGGTCCGCACGGTCGACCGGTCCGAGCGGGTGCGCACGTACAACTTCCCTGAGAACCGCATCTCGGACCACCGCGTGGGTTACAAGGCGTACAACCTCGACCAGGTCATCGACGGCGACTTGGACGGCGTGATCGACGCCCTGGCGGCCGCCGACCTGGAAGCGAAGCTGGCCGCAGAGTAATGAGCGAGCCTTGGGGCAAGAGCGAGCCCTCGGAACGAGCGAGCCTTGGTTTTCATGCGAGCGGGGGAGCGCAGGGGCGAAGCCTGCTGCTCGATGAGATCGCGCTCGCCACGGCGCGACTGGCCGAGGCCGGCGTCGACTCGCCGCGTGCCGACGCCGAGCTGATCGCGGCGCACGTGCACAACGTCAAGCGCGGCGAGCTGCACAGCGTGCCAGACAAGGACTTCGACGCGCGGTTCTGGGTCGACATCGGCCGCAGGGAGAACCGCGAGCCGCTGCAGCACATCACGGGACAGGCGTACTTCCGCTACCTGGAGCTCGACGTCGGCCCCGGCGTGTTCGTGCCGCGCCCCGAGACCGAGGTGATGACCGGCTGGGCGATCGACAAGCTCAGGGCGATCAACGTCGCCGAGCCGGTCGCCGTGGACCTCGGCACCGGCTCGGGCGCGATCGCGCTGTCCATCGCCCAGGAGGTGCCAAGGGCCACCGTGCACGCCGTCGAGGGCGACCCGCTGGCCAGGAGCTGGGCGGAGCGGAACATCACCAAGCACGTAGACGGCTATACCGCGGGCCGGGTGCTGCTGCACGCGGGCGACTTCACCACGCCGGACCCGCGCGCCGGGCTCGGCGAGCTCGCCGGCCTGGCCGGGAGGGTCGACCTGGTGGTCTCCAATCCCCCGTACATCCCGCTCGGCTCGATCGTGCCGCCGGAGGTGGCGGAGTACGACCCGCCTGCCGCGCTCTGGAGCGGCGGTGACGGCCTCGACGCCCTCCGCGCGGTGGAGCGGGTAGCCCGCTGGCTGCTTCGGCCCGGCGGCCTGGTCGCCGTCGAGCACGCTGACGTGCAGGGCACCGCCGTCTTCTGGATCTTCGCGGAAGAGGCAGGCTGGCGTGACACGGCCAACCACAAGGACCTCACGCGCAAAGACCGGTTCGTCACTGCCATGTGGCCAGGAGAGTAACCGTGCCCCCGGGCCAAAACATAACGTGGCCAGGCGAATAGCGCCTAGGATGTAACCGATGAGCGCTCGATATGACTGCGCCGACACGCAGCAGCGGGATGAGGGCCTGGTCGCGGCGGTATCCGCCGTGCAGGAGGGCCAGCTTGTGGTGCTTCCGACCGACACCGTGTACGGGATCGGCGCGGATGCCTTCAATCCGAAAGCGGTGACCGACCTGCTCGCCGCCAAGGGGCGCGGCAGGAACATGCCGCCGCCCGTCCTCGTCGGCAGCGTGCGGGCGGCCGCGGCGCTGACGGAGTCGCTCGGCGCGTTCGGCCAGGACCTGATCGACGAGTTCTGGCCGGGGCCGCTGACGCTCGTCTTCCGCGCCAGCCCGACGCTCATGTGGGACCTTGGCGACACGCTTGGCACGGTCGCGGTCCGCATGCCGCTGCACCCGATCGCCCTTGACTTGCTGCGCCGCACCGGCCCGATGGCCGTGTCGAGCGCGAACAGGCACAGCCTCCCCGCCGCCACGACCGCGGATGAGGCGCAGACGCAGCTCGGTGACGCGATCTCCGTCTACCTGGACGGCGGGCCGTGCGCGGATAACGTTCCTTCCACGATCCTTGACCTGACGGGGACGGTACCGCGGCTGCTGCGCGCGGGTGCGCTCTCCATCGACGACCTCAGGAAGGTCGTCCCGGTCATCGACCTGCCCGCCGCCCCCGGCGCCGAGCCGGAGCTCAGCCCGGCCGACCGGCGGGCCGCGGCGGCGATCGCCGCCGCGAACGCGGCCAATGCCGCCGATGCGGCTAATGACGGCAAGCCGGACGATCCGGCGGACAACCCCGGACCGGGCGACTGATCGCCGGCCGCCGTGAGAGAGTATCTCTTCATCCTGATCATCGCGGCGGTGGTGACCTATCTCCTCACCCCGCTGGTGAGACAGGGTGCGATCGCGATACACGCGCAGCATGCCCCCAGGGAACGGGACGTGCACACGCAGCCGACCCCGCTGCTTGGCGGTGTCGCGATGTACGGCGGCCTGGTGGCCGGGCTGCTCGTCGCCGACCGGTTCAGCAACTACCTGCGGCAGGCGTTCCCGTCCTCGCGCCCCATCAACGGGCTGCTGCTGGCCGGCGGCCTGCTGGTGGCCGTCGGCATCGTCGATGACCGGTGGGGCCTCGGCGCCATCTCCAAGCTGGCCGCCCAGATCGCGGCCGGCGGCATCGTGGTGTGGTCGGGCGCGTACCTGCCGTGGATCCCGTGGGCAAACAGCGAGTACTTCCTGCTTGAGCCGGACCTGAGCTACGTGGTGACGATCCTCATCATCGTCGCCACGATCAACGCGGTGAACTTCATCGACGGCCTCGACGGCCTCGCCGCCGGCGTTGTCGGCATCTCCGCGGTCGGCTACCTGATCTACTCCTACGAGCTGACCAACTCGGTCGGCATCCCGTCACAGTCGGTGCCCGCGGTGACCTCCGCGGTCCTCGCGGGCATGTGCCTCGGGTTCCTGCCGCACAACTTCAACCCGGCGCGGATCTTCATGGGCGACACCGGGTCGATGCTGCTCGGCCTGCATGCTCGCCTACGGGCCTATCTCGTCCACCGCATCGCTTGACCAGAACCTCCTGGTCCACTTCTCGCAAGGTGCGCACCCGGTCAACCGGTTCCCGACGATCCTGCCGCTGATGATCCCGGTCGCGATCTGGATCATCCCTTACACGGACATGCTGCTCGCGGTGGTCCGGCGGACGATGAAGGGCATGTCGCCGTTCGACGCCGACCGGCAGCACCTGCACCACCGGCTGCAGAACATGGGCCACTCGCACCGCCAGACCGTGCTGCTCATGTACCTGTGGGCGGCGCTCTTCTCCGGCCTCGTGGTCGGCCTGTCGGTGCTGCGGATCGAACTGATCTGGTACGCCGTCATCACGCTCGGCGCCATCGGGGCCCTGTTGCTCGCGACGGCGCCGAAGCTCCGCCCGTGGCGCTCCACCGGCGGCGGTAAGCGGGAGCGGCCAAGAGGAAGCCGCATTCGTTCGGACGATCCGCTCTCCGCTACCCCCGACCTCGCCGCACCGGTCGGCGGGCCGGTACCAGGCGTACTGCCGCCTTCCGCCCTTCCTTCTGGCAGTGCCCCCGTACGCAACGGCCCCGCTCACAACGGCCCCTCTTACAACGGCACCGCGGCGGGCAACGGCGCGCACGCGCGGCGGCCGCCACCGAGCCGCGGGCCGGGCGGCACGGAGCCGGCGCCGCCGGCCCCGCCGCCCTGGTCACGCCGCACCTGACCGCGCCATCCGCCCAGGTAAAAATTCCAAAGCCGGTAAGTCAGAACGAGTGCCTGCTCCGCCTCCCGGCCCCACAGCCAGCCCCGGCGGGGCAAGACGGGCGATCTGTGGTTTAATCTCCTGTAACCTGCGGGAACGCCGACCCGGCGGAGGATGCCCGCACGCGCGGGCTTTGGGGCGGATCACCAACCAACGCCACTCTCGGTTAGGTGGGGGCCCCTCGTGTTCCCGCCCGATAGTCATGTAAAGTCGTCCTGCAGGTAAAGTTAAAGTCAAGAACTTTGTGATAGCCTTCACAAGCGTTCAGCTAGTCCTCAGGGAGTAAGTCAATGACGACGCAGTACGCCCGCGTTGTACGGTGGTCGCTGGCGCTGACAAGCGTGGTCGCCGCCGTCGCGGTGGTGCTCTGCGCCGCTCTCGGCGGGTCCAAGGGCGCCTACGGTGCGCTCATCGGCGTCGGGGTCGTCACGGCCTTCTTCGCGATCAGCATCATCGTGGTCGGCCGGGCCGCCCGGGTGAACCCGATGGCGATGATGATCGCCGCCCTTGGCACGTTCCTCGGCAAGATCATCGCGTTCATGATCGTCCTCGCCGTGCTGCGGCACTCCACCGCGTTCAACGGCAAGATGCTCGGCTTCACGGCGCTCGCCTGCATCCTCGCCTGGTCGGCGTCGCAGGTCATCACCTCGATGAAGCTCAACATGCTGTACGTCGAGCCCGACGGGAAGAGCTGAGGGGCGCGCCGTGATCACGGGCATGCGAAGCGCTCGCCGTCCGGAGCGGGTCAGCGCGCTGCGCGCTTACCCTGACGACGCCGCGAGTGAGAGGCTCAGCAAGGGGACCGGCTACACCATCTTCAGCTACCTGATCGCCGGCATGCTCGCCTACGGCGGCATCGGCTGGCTGATCGGTCACTTTACGCATGTTTCGCTGCTTTTCCCGATCGGCATGCTGGTCGGGCTCGCCATCTCGGTCGGCTGGATCATCTACCGGTACGGCAGGCCGCACGAGCTGGGGATGCCCCCGAAGGGAGATGATCGGTGACCGGAGTTCTCGCGGCCACCACGCCCGTCGAACTGCACCGTCAACAACTCGCACCTCCATAACGGGTGCGGGTACCCGGCGCCCGGGCTGAATAACTTCGAGTTCAAGCCGCTGTTCACGATCGGCTCCTGGGGCTTCACCAAGCCCGAGCTGCTCGCGATCATCGCCGGGCTCGCGGTGATCGGGTTCTTCTGGGCGGCGTTCCGCAAGCCCAAGATGATCCCCGGCCGGACGCAGTCCCTGGGCGAGCTTGCCATCCTCGCGGTGCGGGACCAGATCATCCGCCCGGCGCTCGGCAAGAAGGGCGACTCGTACCTGCCGTACATGGTGTCGCTGTTCTTCTACATCCTGATCTGCAACTACATGGAACTGATCCCGGTCCTCCAGTTCCCGGTGATGTCGCGGATCGGCTTCGTCTGGCCGCTCGTCTTGATCATGTACGTGCTCTACTGGTACCTGGGCTTCAAGGCCAAGGGCTTCGTCGGCTACTTCAGGTCCTGGATCCCTGAGGCCCCGTGGCCGATCCTGATCATCCTGATCCCGGTCGAGATACTCAAGTACGTCGTCGTCCAGCCGTTCACCCTGGGCATCCGGCTGTTCGCGAACATGTTCGCCGGGCACCTGCTGCTGACGATCTTCATGCTCGCGACCTGGTACATGACGACCCTGTCCTACACCTTGATTTTCGCCGCAGGCTCGCTCTTCATGGTGTTCTTCGTCTTCCTGCTCGAGATGCTCGTGGGCGTCTTGCAGGCATTCATCTTCACCACGCTGATCTCCACCTACATCGCCGACTCGCTGGAGCACGGGCACTAAGCCGTTTCCAGCCACCACACCATCTGATCCCGGCACAACAGCCCGGCGGGGACCTAGCCGCCGGACCGAACGCAAAGGAAAATCAATGATTGACGCGTCTACCGTCCTCGCCGCCACCCAGACGATTGACATTCAGCGTCTCGGTGCTATCGGTTACGGTCTCGCGGCCATTGGCCCCGGCATCGGCATCGGCCTGGTCTTCGGTCACGCCATTGAGGCCATGGCCCGCCAGCCCGAGGCCGCCGGCCGCATCACGCTTTACATGTGGATCGGCTTCGCGCTGACCGAGGCGCTGGCCCTGATCGGCCTCGTGGCGCCGTTCATCTTCGCATCCTGACGAGGACAAAGCAGGGAAAGGACAGGCCGATATGATGCTTCCCCTAGCGGACGCGGCGGCGCAGGATCCGCTGATTCCCACCTGGCCTGAGCTGATCATCGGGACCGTCGTCTTCGTCGTGGTGTTCGGCTTTCTCGCCAGGCTGCTGCTCCCACGGATCGTCAAGACGCTGAACGAGCGCGAGGACGCGATCCAGGGCGGCATTAACCGGGCCGACGAGGCGCAGGCCGAGGCGCAGGCGGTGCTCGCGCAGTACCGCGCCCAGCTTGAGGACGCCAAGCACGAGTCCTCGCGGATGCGCGAGGAAGCCCGTGAGCAGGGCGCGCAGATCATCGCCGAGATGCGCGAGCGTGCCGAGGCCGAGGCCCGCCGGATCACCGAGGCCGCGCAGGCCCAGATCGACGCGGAGCGGCAGCAGGCGCTGATCTCGCTCAGGTCCGAGGTCGGGTCGCTGGCGACCGAGCTGGCCAGCCGGATCGTCGGCGAGTCGCTCGCCGACCAGGCGCGGCAGAGCCGCATGGTCGACCGGTTCCTCGACGACCTCGAGGCGCAGAACAGCCGGGTCGTGCAGTAATGCGCGGCGCCAGCAGGGCATCGTACGCCGGGCTCCGCGACCAGCTTGGCGGGGTCGCGGTCGATACCGCGACCGCCGAGCAGATCGGCGACCAGCTGTTCGCCGTGGTCCGGTTGCTCGACTCCGAGCACGGGCTGCGCCGCGCGCTCGCCGACTCGGGTAAGCCGGCGGCCGAGAAGACGGCCGTGGCCAGGCGGCTGCTGCACGGCAAGGTGTCGGAGGCGACCGAGGGACTGGTCGCCGACGCCGCGGCGGGGCACTGGGCGACCTCGAACGACTTCGCCGACGCCCTTGAGCAGCTCGCGATCGAGGCGCTCACGATGGCCGCGCAGTACGGCGGCACGCTTGACGACCTCGAGGACGACCTGTTCAGGTTCGCCCGCGTGGTCTCCGGGCAGACCGGGCTGCGGGCCGCGCTGATCGGGCCGACCACCACGGACGCGAAGACGTCGCTGCTGGCCGACCTGCTGTCTGACAAGGTCAGCGGGCCCTCGCTGAGCCTGATCACCCAGCTGCTCACCCACCCGCGCGGCCGTTCGCCGCAGGCGGCGCTCGACGTCGCCGCCGGCATCGCCGCGCGACGGCGGCAGCAGCTCATCGCGGTGGTACGGGCGGCCACGGACCTGTCGGTGGCGCAACGGCGGCGGCTACTTGACACCCTTACCGCGGCGTACGGGCAGGGAATTCACCTGAACGTCGTGCACGATCCGGCGGTCATAGGTGGCATTTCCGTCCAGATCGGGGATGAGCTGGTAGACGGGACCGCGGCCAGCCGCCTTGCCGCGGTCCGCCGCAAGCTCGCGGGCTGAGCCGCCCGACAGGCTAGATCCAAACCGCGACTTTTATTCACGAACGGAATGAGGAAGATGGCGGAGCTGACAATCCGGCCGGATGAGATCCGCGACGCGCTAGCGCGGTTCGTCGAAGAGTACGAGCCCGCGGGCGTCGCGCGCGAAGAGGTCGGCACGGTCGTCGAGTGTGGCGACGGCATCGCACGCGTCGAGGGCCTGCCCTCGGCCATGGCGAACGAGCTTCTCGAGTTCGAGAACGGCATCCGCGGCATCGCGCTGAACCTCGATGTGCGCGAGATCGGTGTCGTTATCCTCGGTGAGTTCTCAGGCATCGAGGAGGGCCAGACGGTCAAGCGGACCGGCGAGGTGCTGTCCGTGCCCGTCGGGGACGCGTTCCTCGGCCGCATGGTCGGCGCGCTCGGCGAGCCGCTCGACGGCCTCGGCCCGATCGAGAACACCACGCTGCGCGCCCTGGAGGTGCAGGCGCCGTCGGTCGTGCAGCGGCAGCCGGTCAAGGAGCCGATGCAGACCGGCATCAAGGCCATCGACGCGATGACCGCGATCGGCCGCGGCCAGCGGCAGCTGATCATCGGCGACCGGCAGACCGGCAAGACCGCGATCGCGATCGACACGATCATCAACCAGAAGGCCAACTGGGCGTCGGGCGACCCGAAGAAGCAGGTTCGCTGCGTATACGTCGCGGTCGGCCAGAAGGGCTCGACGATCGCCGGGGTCAAGCAGGCACTGGAAGAGGCCGGGGCGATGGAGTACACCACCATCGTCGCCGCGCCCGCGTCCGACCCGGCGGGCTACAAGTACATCTCGCCCTACACCGGGTCCGCGATCGGCCAGCACTGGATGTACCAGGGCAAGCACGTGCTGATCATCTTCGACGACCTGTCCAAGCAGGCCGAGGCGTACCGCGCGATCTCGCTGCTGCTGCGCCGCCCGCCGGGCCGCGAGGCCTACCCGGGCGACGTCTTCTACCTGCACTCCCGGCTCCTCGAGCGCTGCGCGAAGCTGTCGGATGACCTCGGCGCCGGGTCGATGACCGGCCTGCCGATCGTCGAGACCAAGGGCAACGACATCTCCGCCTACATCCCGACGAACGTCATCTCGATCACCGACGGGCAGATCTTCCTTGAGACGGACCTGTTCAACTCCGGTGTCCGCCCGGCCATCAACGTCGGCCTCTCGGTATCCCGAGTCGGCGGCGCCGCCCAGGTCAAGGCGATGAAGAAGGTCGCCGGCCAGCTCAAGCTCTCGCTGTCGCAGTACCGCGACCTTGAGGCGTTCGCGGCGTTCGCGTCCGACCTGGACGCGGCCTCCCGCGCCCAGCTCGACCGCGGCGCCAGGCTCGTCGAGCTGCTCAAGCAGCCGCAGTACTCGCCTTTCCCGGTCGAGGAGCAGGTCGTGTCGCTCTGGGCGGGCACCACCGGCCAGCTTGACGACGTGCCGGTGGAGGACATCCGCCGGTTCGAGAACGAGTACCTCGACTACCTGCGCCGTTCCTACGGCGGGTTGCTGACGGCGATCAGGGAGACCAACGACCTGACCGACGACAACGTCAACACGCTCAAGGAGGCGACCGACCGGTTCCGCCGGACGTTCGAGGTGACCGGCGGCCAGCTGCTCGTAGCCAGCGACGAGGCCGTCCCCGCGCTCGGCGATGACGAGGCAAAGCGGGAGTCCATCGCCAGGTACGAGCCCCCGGCCCCGGCCCCGGCCGAAGGGGAGTAGGCGGCGCCATGGCAGCACAGCTTCGCGCGGTCCGGGCGCGGATCAGGGCGGTCAAGTCGATCGCCAAGATCACCCGCGCCCAGGAGCTGATCGCGTCGTCGCGGATCGTCCGGGCGCAGCAGCGCATGCGCGCGGCCGAGCCGTACGCGCGCGAGCTCACGACAGCCGTGGAGGCTGTCGTGAGCCGCTCGACGACGATCAGCCACCCGATGATCACCGAGCCGGAGTCCACCACCAGTGCCGCGGTGCTCGTCCTCACGAGCGACGGCGGGTTCGCCGGCGCCTACAACGCCAACGTGCTGCGCGAGGCCAGCCGGCTCCGGCAGCGCAACTCCGACGAGGGCGTCAAGACGCTTAACTACGTCGCGGGCCGCAAGGGCATCGGCTGGCACCGGTTCCGCGACCTCGAGATGGTGGAGCAATGGTCCGGGTTCTCCGCCCAGCCGAGCTACGCCGACGCCGAGCGACTGGCCACCGCCGTGCTCGACGCCTTCGAGCGGGACGCGAGGGACGGCGGGGTAGACGAGATCTTCCTGGTCTCCACCGAGTTCGTCTCGATGCTGACGCAGCGGCCGGTGGTCCGCCGGCTGCTGCCGATGGAGATCGAGGAGCGGGAGGGCGAGCGGCCAGGCGGCGCGCTGCCCTCGTATGAGTTCGAGCCGTCCACGGACGTCGTGCTCGACGCGCTGCTGCCGCAGTACGTGGCGAGCCGGATCTACTACGCCATGCTTGAGGCGGCGGCCTCCGAGCTGGCCGCGCGGCGGCGCGCGATGAAGGCCGCGACGGACAACGCCAACGACCTTATCGACCGGCTGACCAGGGAAGCGAACAACGCCCGGCAGGCCGAGATCACCCAGGAAATCAGCGAAATCGTCGGCGGGTCCAACGCGCTCGCTGAAGCGAACGCAGGGAGTGAGAACTGATCATGACCGCGACCGTAGAAAACGAGACCGCGACCAGCACGGGTCGTGTCGCCCGGGTCATCGGCCCGGTCGTCGACATCGAGTTCCCGGCTGAGGCGATGCCGGAGATCTACTACGCGCTGCACGTGGACATCACCTACGGCGGTGAGACGCGCACCCTGACCCTCGAGGTCGAGCAGCACATCGGCGACAACATGGTCCGCGCGATCTCGCTTGAGCCGACCGACGGCCTGGTCCGCGGCGCCGAGGTGATTTCCACCGGCGCCCCGATCTCGGTGCCCGTGGGCGACGTGACCAAGGGCCACGTGTTCAACGTGCTCGGCGACCCGCTCGACGTGCCGAAGTCGTCACTGAACATCACCGAGCGGTGGCCGATCCACCGGTTGGCCCCGCCGCTCGACCAGCTCGAGTCCAAGACGGAGATGTTCGTCACCGGCATCAAGGTCATCGACCTGCTGACCCCGTACGTGCGCGGCGGCAAGATCGGCCTGTTCGGCGGGGCCGGCGTCGGCAAGACCGTCCTCATCCAGGAAATGATCCGCCGGGTCGCCAAGAACTTCGGTGGCGTCTCCTGCTTCGCCGGCGTGGGCGAGCGGACCCGTGAGGGCAACGACCTCTTCCTTGAGATGACCGAGTCCGGCGTCATCCAGGACACCGCGCTGGTGTTCGGCCAGATGGACGAGCCGCCTGGCACCCGGCTCCGGGTCGCCCTGTCCGCCCTGACGATGGCGGAGTACTTCCGCGACGTGCAGAAGCAGGACGTGCTGCTGTTCATCGACAACATCTTCCGGTTCACCCAGGCGGGCTCCGAGGTGTCCACGCTGCTCGGCCGCATGCCGTCCGCCGTGGGTTACCAGCCGACCCTGGCCGACGAGATGGGCCAGCTCCAGGAGCGGATCACCTCGACCCGTGGTCACTCGATCACCTCGATGCAGGCGATCTACGTGCCCGCCGACGACATCACCGACCCGGCTCCGCACACGGTGTTCGCCCACCTCGACGCGACGACCACGCTGTCCAGGGCGATTACGGAGAAGGGCATCTACCCGGCGGTGGACCCGCTCGACTCCACCTCCCGGATCCTGGATGCCAGGTACATCGGCCAGGAGCACTACAACGTGGCGCGGACCGTCCAGCAGATCCTCCAGCGGTACAAGGAGCTGCAGGACATCATCGCGATCCTCGGCATCGACGAGCTGTCCCAGGACGACCAGATCACGGTCCAGCGGGCCCGGCGCATCGAGCGGTTCCTGTCCCAGCCGATGTACGTGGCCGAGCAGTTCACCGGCCAGGCGGGCGTGTTCACGCCGCTTGAGGAGACGGTCGCCTCGTTCAAGGCGGTCACCGAGGGCAAGTACGACAACCTTCCTGAGCAGGCCTTCTACATGGTCGGCGGCATCGAGGACGTCGAGCGCAAGGCTAAGGAACTGGAGCGCTCGTGACCCTTCACGTGGAGCTGCTGATGCCGGACCGCTCGCTTTGGTCCGGCCAGGCAGGCATGGTCATCGCGAAGACGATCGACGGTGACATCGGCATCCTGAGCGGGCGCGCGCCGGTGTTCGGCATCCTGTCACCCGGCAGCCTGGTTCGCATCCAGCCGGAGGCGAGCGGCGACGAGTCCGGTGAGGAGGTCAGGGCCGCGGTCAGGGACGGGTTCCTGTCCGTGACCAACGACCGGGTGTCGATCCTCACCTCGGTCGGCCTGCTCGCGGACGACGTGGAAGTGTCCGCGGCGCGCGCCGACCTGGACGCCGCTGCCGCCGAGGCAGGCTCGGCGTCGGCGGCCGAGGAGTCGGTCGAGGTCAGGTACGCGCGCGCCCGGCTGCGGGCCGCGGGCGAACAGACCTGAGTCCGGCCAGGTTAGGGTTCCGGCGGAGCGGCGGTGGGAGGAGCGAGGGCGCTAACGGACGCTGTATGGATCTTCGCTGTCGTCCTGGTGCTGATCATCCTCGCCGCCGCCGCCCTCGCCTCCCGCCGCTACCTGCTTGAGCGCAGCGGCGGGACCGTCGAGTGCGCGCTGCGCCGGCCCGCCAAGGCTGGCGCGTGGCGTCTCGGCGTGCTTTCCTACCAGCACGACTCACTGCGCTGGTACGGCGCGCTCGGCGTGCTGCTCAGGCCCGAGCGCATCTTCCACCGGCGCGCGCTCAGCGTGATCTCCCGCCGTCCCGCGGACCCGTCTGAGGCGGTCGCCCTCGGCACGGACCGGATCGTCGTGGAGGTCGCTGTCTCGGATGCTTCCGGCGCCGACGCGGGCGAGCACGTCGAACTCGCCATGACCGACCAGGCGCTGACCGGGTTCCTTGCCTGGCTTGAGGCCTCTCCACCCGGCTCCCACCTGGGCGACTTCTCGTAACCGGTCTCCTCCCGGGCGCCACAGGCGGGAAGCCCTGAGCCGCCTGCCCCGCAGTGCCATGTTCCGCCCGGCATCACCGCGGCCTCGCCCGTGACTGGCCACCGGACTTCACCGCGTGCCAGCCAGTGCCGTTGACTTCTGTGGCGGGTGGTGACGGCAGGGACGCGTGCGCGCGCTGGGACGCGGCGCCCGCGGCAGGGCGTGGCGTAATCGAAAGGAATTTTCATGATCATGTGGATTCCGCATCGTATTAGCTGCTGAATCCACATGATCATGGACCGGGACGCGGAGCCGCCCGGACAAACCGGACGGAACGGGCACGCGCGGCCCGGCGCGAATGGGCGTTGAGCGGCCCGCTATGGGGCGGCAGTGGCGGCCTGGGCGGTTGCCGGGTCCTGAGGCGCCAGGGGGGCGCGGCCGGCGATAAGGTCGGCGGCGCGTTCGGCGAGCGCGATGACCGGAGCGAGCAGGCCGCCGCGCGGGAGCGTCGGCATCACCGAGGCGTCCACGATGCGCAGGCCGGCCAGGCCGCGGACGCGCAGCAGCGGGTCGACCACGCTGTCGTAGCCGCTCGCCGACCTCGCCACGTCGCCCCCCATCGCGCAGGTACCCGCCGGCTGGTACCCGGTGACCACGCTGCTCCTGATGAAGTCCCGCATCTCGTGGTCGGTGTGGACCCCGTCGCCCGGCGTGAGCTCCTCCGCGCAGATCTTCGACAGCGGCGCGGCGGTGGCGTAGTCGCGCGCCATCCGCACCCCGACCGCGAGCGCGTTGAGGTCACGCACGTCGGACAGGTAATCGGGGTCGATCAGCGGGCGGTGCCGCGGATCGCGGGAGGCGAGCTTGAGGCGGCCCCTGCTTGCCGCGTCGACCAGCGTGACGAGCACGGTCATCGCGCGCCTGGCCGGGTCCGTAAGGCCCTGCTCGCGGAAGGCCACCGGCAGGACGTGCCACTGCAGGTCGGGCGCGGACAGCCGCGGGTCGCTGCGCGCGAAGCCGCCCGCCTCGGCGATGTTGGAGGTGAGCGGGCCCTTGTGGGTCATCCGCCACCGGGCGAAGTCCCGGTTCCTGGTGGATTCCCACAGGCCCTTCACCCGCGGGGTCGACCAGAGCACCGGCACGGCCGGGTGGTCCATCAGGTTCGCGCCCACCGCGGGCACGTCGGCGAGCACGTAGATGCCGACCTCCCGCAGGTGGTCGGCGGGCCCGATGCCGGAAAGCATGAGCAGCTGCGGCGTACCGATCGCGCCCGCGGCCAGGATGACCTCGGCCCCGGCGCGCGCCGTCTCTTCCCTGCCCTGAAAGCGATAGGTGACGCCCGCGGCGCGGCCGCCCTCGATGAGGAGGCCGGTGGCGAGGGCGTTGGTGATGATCGTCAGGTTCTGCGGCTTGGTGGCCAGGTAAGCGTCCGCGACGCTGCACCGCACGCCGTCTCGCTGAGTGACCTGGTAGAAGCCGACGCCTTCCTGCTGCGCCCCGTTGAAGTCGTCGTTGGCCAGGGCGCCGCGCCGGATGGCCGCCTCGATGAAGAGCTGGGCGTGCTCGGACTTGTGCCGCAGGTCCTGGACAGGCAGCGGGCCGCCCGCGCCGTGGTACTGGCTCTCGCCACGGGAGTTATCCTCGGCGCGGCGGAAGTAGGGGAACAGGTCGTTGTACCCCCACCCGGTGCAGCCGTAGGTGCTCCGCCAGGCGTCGTAGTCGTCGCGGTGGCCGCGGAGGTAGACCATCGCGTTGATCGTGGACGAGCCGCCAAGCGCCTTACCGCGCGGCCAGTAGACCGGGCGGGCGTCGGCCCGCTCCTGGGGGATCGTGACGTAGTTCCAGTCGTACTGGCTGCGGAAGAGCCGACTGTACGCCGCCGGGATGCGGGCCTCCTCGACGGCGCCAGCGTCTGGCCCCGCCTCAAGGAGCAGCACCCGGGTGCCCGGATCCTCGGCAAGCCTGGCGGCCAGCACGCAGCCCGCGCTCCCGCCGCCCACGATCACATAGTCGAACACATGGTTACCTTAGCGGCAAACCAGGGCCCAACCTGGGCAAACAAACCAGGGTCCGGCGGGCCCCCGAGAACCGCCGGACCCTGGCCAGTTGGCGCTTGTGACTACCCAGTGTCACTTTCATGGTCCCTCATTTGTACGTCCGGATTCAATACCCAGGTCAACGCCATGATCACATAGATCAGACAACTACTTAGAGTGACTGAGCTACCGTGTTCCGTATGACGGACGACAGCCGCGACACCCCGGTCGTGCTCTCCAGGATCTACACGCGCACCGGCGACGACGGCACCACCGCCCTGGCCGACGGCGAACGGGTGCCGAAGACCGACCCGCGCCTGGCCGCGTACGCCGACACAGACGAGGCTAACTGCGCGATCGGCGTCGCGATCACCCTTGGAAATCTCCCCGACGACATGGTGAAACTGCTCCGCCGCATCCAGAACGAACTCTTCGACGCGGGCGCCGACCTGGCCACTCCCCTGCCAGCGACGCCACCGGAGTACCCGCAGCTCCGCATCGACGAGAGCTATATAACGGCCCTAGAGGCCGCCTGCGACGAGTACAACGCGATGCTCCCGACCCTGCGGTCATTTGTCTTGCCTGGCGGAACACCCGGCGCGGCCTTGCTGCACACGGCAAGAGCCGTGACCAGACGCGCGGAGCGCACGGCCTGGTCCGCGGTAGCCGCCCACGGCGCCGCGATCAGCGCCTGGCCCGCCATGTACCTGAACCGCCTCTCCGACCTGCTGTTCATCCTCGCGAGAGCAGCCAACGCCGGGAGCGGAGACGTCCTGTGGCACCCGGGGGGAGACCGCTAGCGGCGCTTCTTCGGCTGGTACAGGCGGCCGTGGAGAACCGTGACCAGCTTGACGATCCGCTCCATGTCGGTCGATGTCCGGGTAAAGGTGGTGGTCCGCACCACCGGTTTCATCCACTGCCGGGTGATCGACTTGGCCCGGGAGAACTCCCGCAGCCCGTCGGCTCCGTGAATCCGCCCGAACCCGGACTCGCCGACCCCGCCGAAGGGCAGCGCGGGCACGGCCGCGAACGAGATCACCGAGTTCACCGAGGTCATCCCGGCGCGCAGGGCCCGCGCCACCCGCAGGCCCGCCTTGCGCCGCTTGGTGAACACCGCCGACCCGAGCGCGTACGGGGAGGCGTTGGCGAGCCGCACGGCGTCGGCGAGCGAGGCCACCGGGGTGACCGTCACGACCGGCCCGAAGGTCTCCTCGCGCACCGCCGTGCTCTCCTCGGGCACGTCGACGAGGACTACCGGGGAAACGTACGGCGGGTGGACCGAGTCGAGGCCGCCGAAGACCGCCCGCCCGCCCCGCGCCGCGGCGTCGGCCAGGTGCCGCTCTACGACGTCGACCTGTCCGCCCAGCGTCATCGGACCGTAGGCGGCGGAAGCGTCATCGCCCGGCCGCAGCCGGGAGACTCGCTCCCCGAGCTTCTCAAGGAACGAGTGGTACACGTCCTCCACGACGTACACGCGCTCGACGCCGACGCAGGTCTGCCCGGCGTTGGACATCGCCCCCCACGCCGCGGCGTCGGCGGCCGCGTCTAGGTCCGCGTCGGCGGCGACGAGCAGCGCGTCCTTGCCGCCGCACTCGGCGAGCACGGGCGTCAGGGTCTCCGCGGCCGCCGCGAGGACCTTCCTGGCGGTGGCGGCGGACCCGGTGAACGCGAGCTTGTTCACCCCGGACTTGGCCAGCTCCGCCCCGGTCGCGCCGAGCCCGGTGACGAGCTGCAGCACCGGCTCGGTGTCACCGAACACCTCGGAGAGCACCTCGGTCAGCGACTGCACGAGCCACTGCCCGACGCCGGTGGTGAGTTCAGAAGGCTTGAACACGACCGCGTTCCCCGCGGCGAGCGCGTAGCCGATCGAGCCCATCGGGGTGAACACGGGGTAGTTCCACGGCCCGATCACGCCGATCACGCCGAGCGGCTGGTACTCCACGGAGGCGGCCTGGTTGAGCATCGCGATGCCCGACGGCACCCGCCGCGGCCGCAGCACCGACGCGGCGTGCCGCGCCGCCCAGTCCAGGTGCAGGATCGTGTTGACGATCTCCAGCGTCGCGTCATCGAGCGGCTTGCCCGTCTCGTCGTGGACGAGCTGCGCCAGCCGCCCCATGTACCGGGTGAGGTGCGACTTCCAGGCGAGCAGCCGCAACCGCCGCTCGGCGAAGGAGAGCCCGCCCCACCAGGCCGCCGCCGTCCGTGCCCGGCGCACGGCGAGGCTGACCTCCCGCTGCCCGTCGATCCCGTACGTGGCGAGCACCTCGCCGGTCCCCGGGTTGACCGACTCGAACGTCTCCCGCATGCCCCATGCCGGAACGACCGGTGAAACCGCATGACCTGCCATAAATAGCAAGTAAATCATCCGCGCCGGCCTCGTGGTATCCCGTAGCCGACCGCTCCTGACCCGGGCACCGACCGCGCGTGGCATCCCCGGGTATCCTGTGCAGCGTGCTCGACGGCTTCGCGGCGCATGACAGCGCCGCCCTTGATCGAGGCACGATCGTGAGCTGCGCGGTCTCGGTCGATGGCTACCTGGACGACGCGACGCCCAGCCGGCTGATCCTGTCCGGCCAGGAAGACCTTGACGAGGTAGACGCGCTCCGCGCCGGCGTCGACGCCATCCTGGTCGGCGCCGGCACCATCCGCAAAGACAACCCGCGGCTGCTCGTCCGCGACCCCGCCCGCGTAGCGGCCAGGGAAGCAGCAGGGAAGTCGCCGCACCCGCTGCGCGTCACCGTGACGGCCACCGGCGACCTGGACCCCGCGGCCCGCTTCTTCACCGGCCCGGGCACCCCGCTCGTCTACACCGCGACGGCCGGCGCCGCCACGGCAAGGAAGAACCTGCAAGACAAGGCAGTCGTCATCGACGCGGGCGCGGAACTGTCCCTAGCCGCCGTTATCCAAGACCTCCACTCAGAACGGATGGTGCTGACTCTCCTGGCGGAAGGCGGGGCCACGATCCTGCGCGACCTCCTGGCGGCCAATCTCGCCGACGAACTCCGCCTCGCCATCGCCCCGTTCTTCGTCGGAGACCCCGCCGCCCCGAGGTTTGCCCTTCCCGCGCCCTACCCGCACACCGCCGCGAATCCCATGACCCTGGTCTCGGTCCGCCGCGTGGGCGAGGTAGCCGTCCATCGGTACCGCCTGACGGATCGCACCTGGCCGGATGAGGCGTTGCCCGGATGAGCGCCACGCCGCGCTTGGCGGTAATTCCGCGGAAATACCGTGGGATGATTTAGCGGTAATTCTAGGGAAATACCGTGGGGTGATGGTGGGGCGATGACAGATCTACGGCAGGTCCGCATCGGGTGCAAGTTCACGTACGTGGCGGAGGTGCCCACCGCGGCGGTTTTCATGGTGCGCCCGGCCGCGTCGGCGGCCGTTGCCATGGAAGGCGGCCGCTGGCTCACCGATCCGTCCGTCCCCGTCCACGATTACACCGACATTTACGGCAACGAGTGCGCTCGCACGGTGCTGCCTGTCGGCCGGTCCATGTTCGGGTTCTCGGCCGTGGCCGTGGTACCCAATGCCACCGAGGACGCCGACCAGGACGCGCCTGAGGTGTCGCCGGGCGCGCTGCCCGACGAGACGCTGCTCTACACGCTGCCGAGCCGCTACTGCCTGCCCGACCTGCTGGCCAACGAGGCGTGGCAGCGATTCGGCGCCCTGGCGCCTGGCTACAAGCGGGTGCAGGCGATCTGCGATCACGTCCACCAGCACCTCACGTTCCAGTACGGCAGCACGACCGCGACCTCGACGGCGGCGGACGTCAACGCCACGCGCCTTGGGGTGTGCCGCGACTTCGCCCACCTCGCGATCTCGTTCTGCCGGGCGCTGAACATCCCCGCCCGTTACGCGTTCGGTTACCTGCCGGACATGGACGTCTCCCCTGATCCGGCGCCGATGGACTTCGCCGCGTGGATGGAAGTGTGGCTGGGCGACCGCTGGTGGACGTTCGACCCCCGCAACAACACCCGCCGCAAGGGCAGGGTCGTGATCGCCCGTGGCCGCGACGCCGCCGACGTCGCGGTGGCGACCACCTTCGGCGGCCCCCTCCTCGAGTCCATGACCGTGGATTCGGCCGAGGTACCCGACTGACCCGGTTACCTCACTTGGCCGCCGTGGCGTGACCGCCGAGGTACAGCCGCGCCACGTCGGGGTCGGCAAGCAACTCGCCCGCGGGGCGGACCAGCCGGACGACGCCTGACTCAAGGACGGCGCCGACATGCGCGGCGGCAAGTCCCGACCGGGCGTTCTGCTCGACGAGCAGCACGGTGCGGCCCGCCGCGGCCAGCGAGCCGATCGCGTCGAAGACGAGCTTGCGTGATTTCGGGTCCAGGCCGATCGACGGTTCATCGAGCATGATCAGCTGCGGGTTGAGCAGCAGCGTCCGCGCGATCTCGACCTGCTTCTGCTCGCCGCCCGACAGCGAGCCGGCGTGCGCGTGCCGCCGGCGGTCCAGGATCGGGAACATCGCCGTCGCCTCCTCCATCCGCCCCCTGACGGCGTGCTGATCGCGGACGCTGTAGCCGCCCATGAGCAGGTTGTCCCATACGGTCATGTGCGGGAACAGGCTGCGGTCCTGGGGGACATGGACCAGTCCGAGGCCGAGTTTGGCGCGCGGGGTGGCGGTCGTGATGTCCTCGCCGCCGAAGGTGACCAGGCCCGCCTTCGGCTTGAGCAGGCCGCTTATGCACTTAAGCACAGTGGATTTCCCGGCCCCATTAGGACCGATTAGGCACGTTACCCGGGCTTCCCATATTTTCAGCGAAACGCCTTTCAGGACATCACCTGCGCCATATCCAGCGACGACGTCACTGAGAGAAAGCAGCGGCTGCGAGTTCGGCTCTGTCTCTTCTGCCACGGTCATGACGGCACCTCGCTGCGGTGTGTTTGCGGGCTGCTGAAGCAATCGATTGCGCCGATGTTAGGCCTGGCTAAGCGGATGCGTCAAGAGCGCGGCACGCCCCTTGACAGCCTCCAGGGTGTGCATTTTTCAACACGCCAACCGTGCCGGTCTCCGCTCTGTGCAATTTTTAACATCGCCTTGCCCGCACCGGAATTGTAGGTGAGCGTAACAGGGCACTAGCTGCCATTCTTTAAGGTAGGAGGAACAGATGCGTAGACGCATTCTGTCCGGCAGGGCGCTTGGCGCGGGCTGCGTGGCCGCGGTCCTGATAGCGGGCGCGGCCGCCTGCTCGTCGAGCGGCGGACCGGCCGCGGGGACCGCCCAGGCAGGCGGGGCGGCCGTGGCCACCGGGTCCAAGCAGCCGCTGGTGATCGGCATCTCCCTCTCGCTCACCGGCGACTTCGGCGACACCGGCAAGGCCGCCGAGCGCGGCTACGAGTTGTGGGCCGACCAGGTCAACAAGTCGGGCGGCATCCTCGGCCGCCAGGTCCAGCTCAAGATCGTCGACGACACCACCTCGGCCACCCAGGTGGTAACCAACTACCAGTCCCTCATCACCCAGGACCACGTCGACCTGGTGTTCGGCCCGGTCTCTAGCCTGCTCACCGTTCCCGCGGCGCGGGTGGCGGCCAGGTACGGCTACGCGTTCCTCGAGCCGGCCGGCGGCGCCCAGACCGTGTTCGACCTCCACCTGCACAACCTGTTCCTCGCCCAGGCGTCCCCGGTCCTCAACCTGGGCCAGTCCTTCGTCGACTACATCCTCTCGCTGCCCGCGGCCCAGCGGCCGAAGACCGCCGCCTACTCAAGCGTCGACAACCCGTTCGCCTCCCCGGTGGTCGCCCTCGTCCAGCAGCAGCTGCAGGCGGCCGGCATCAAGACGGTGCTGACCCAGACCTACCCGTCGGAGCAGGCCGACCTGGGGCCGGTCGTGGCCCGGGTGGTCGCGGCCAAGCCCGACCTGGTAGTCGACGGCACCCAGGGCGAGGACGGCTACGAGACGGTCAAGGACTTCGTGCAGCAGAAGTTCAGCCCCAGGTTCCTCTTCATGCCGAACGATGCCTCCGACCCGGTGGACTTCCCCGCCCAGGTGGGGATGGGCAACGTGGACGGCATCTATACCGCCGACACCTGGTCGGCGCTGGCCAAGGACCCGGGGAACGCGGCGTTCATCCAGGCCTACCTCGGCCGGTACGGCGGCGCCGCCGACCAGATCGACCCGACTTCGGCCGAGGCCTACACGTGCGGCGAGCTCCTGCAGGAGGTCGCGGCCAAGACCGGCTCCGTCGCCAACGCGGCGATCATCTCCGCGCTCCACGCCGGGACGTTCTCCACGATCGAGGGCACCCTGTCCTGGAACGCCGACGGGGCGACGGACGGGCACAGCACCCTGCTGCTGCAGTGGGTCAACCACGAGCTCGTTCCCGTCTACCCGGCGGCAGCCGCGGCGGCGCTCCCGCTGAACCCCAAGCCCGCCTGGGGAGCGTGACGCCGCGGTGCACACCTTCATGCAGGCTCTCATCCTCGGTGTCCTCACCGGCGGCGTCTACGCGCTGATGTCGACCGGCCAGACCCTGGTGTTCGGCGTCATGCGAGTGGTGAACGTGGCACAGGGAATGCTGGTGATCCTGTCGGCCTACCTGTCCTACACCGTCCACCAGAAGCTCGGCATCGACCCGTTCGCGACCATCGTCATCGTGATGCCGGTGATGTTCGCCGTCGGGGTGCTGATCCAGCTGGCCTTCATTCGCCCGGTCAAGCGCGACCGCACCGAGGTCAGCTTCGAGCAGACCCTGCTGATCATGTTCGCCCTTGCCGTGGGCATCGAGGGACTCGTCGACCTTTGCTACACGGCCGAGTACCGCTCGATCACCACGAGCTACGCGAACTCCTCCTGGACCGTCGCCGGCTACACGTTCTCCGTGGTCCGCGTGCTCGCGTTCGCGCTCGCGGTTGTCCTGCTCGCTGCCCTCTGGCTGCTGCTCAACAAGACGGAGTTCGGCCGGGCCGTGCGCGCCACGGTACAGAACCCCACGTCGGCCCGGCTGCTTGGAGTCGACACCGACCGGGTCGGGGCGCTCGGGATGGGCCTGGGCATCGCGCTGGCCGGCGCGTCGGGCGCCGTGTTCGGGCTAATCTACCCGTTCAACGCCAACAGCTCCTACGACCTGGTGTCCCGGCTGCTGTCGATCGTCGTGCTCGGCGGCCTGGGCAGCGTGATCGGCGCGGTGGTCGGCTCGCTCGCCCTCGGCGTCGCCGAGGCCGTCGTCGCCGCGACGATCAGCCCGGTCTGGGCGCCGTTCACCTTCCTCGTCGTGCTCATGGTGGTGCTGCTTGTCCGGCCTCAGGGCCTGTTCGGCGCCGTGGAACGAGGTGCCCTGTGATTTCCCTGCGGGCTCGGTTCGCGCAGTCGTGGCTGGTCCGGGTGGTGGTTCCGCTCGCGGTCCTGGGCTGCGTCCCGTTCGTGCTCACCGCCTCCTGGGTGCTCAACCTGGCCGTGCTCGGCCTGATGTACGCGGTGCTCGCCTCCTCATGGAACCTCCTGGCGGGCTACACCGGGTACATCTCGCTGTGCCACGCGGCGTTCTTCGGCATCGGCGCGTACGCGCTCGCCTTGTGGGCCGGCCCTGGCACCGCGTCGCTGTCCGGCTACGGCCCCTTCCTGCTGACCATCCCGATCGGCCTGGCGGTCGGCGCCGCCGCGATCCCGATCGGCTGGATCATCCTCAGGACCAGGCACGTCACGTTCGCGATCGTCACGATCACGCTGCTGTTCATGGTGCAGACCCTCGCCTTCAACCTGACCGGCCTCACCGGCGGGTCCGCGGGCCTCGCGGTCGCGGCCCCGCCGTTCCCCGCCGCCTGGTTCGAGCAGCCGTTCTACTACGCGATGCTCATCCTGCTCGCCCTGTGCGTGGTGATCTTCGAGTTGGTCAGGCGCTCCCGGCTTGGCCTGTCCCTGACCGCGCTGCGCGAGGACGAGGAGAAGGCCCGCGGCCTGGGCGTTCCGACCCAGCCGCTGAAGATCGGCGCCTTCGCCGTCTCCGTCGCGATAACGGCGATGGCGGGCGGCGTCTGGGCCTACTACCTGACCTTCGTCATGCCCCAGTACGCCATCGACCCCCTGGTCATGATCGGCACCGCGCTGACCGCGTTCCTCGGCGGCAAGGGCACGTTGTGGGGCCCCGCCATCGGCGCGCTGATCGTGGTGCCCGCGCAGCAGTACTTCGCGTTCCGCCTCGGCGCGAGCGACTTGTACCTGGTGTCGTACGCCGCGATCTTCCTTGTCGTGATCCTGCTGCTGCCGCGCGGCATCGTCCCGTCGCTCGGGGAGTGGCTGCGCAAGCGCCGCGGCGGCGCCACCCGGGCCGTCGCCGTCCCAGATCCGGCCGCTACCGAGCCCGTGGGGGTGACCAGGTGAGCGAGACCAGGCACCTGCTCGAGGCGCGCGGCCTGCACCGCAGCTTCGGCGGCGTCCAGGCGGTCAGCGCCTGCTCGATCGCCGTCGCGCCGCACACGATCACCGGCTTGATCGGGCCCAACGGCTCGGGCAAGACCACGGCGTTCAACATCATCACCGGCTACCTGGCCGCCCACTCAGGTGAGGTCCACTTCGACGGCATCCACCACGCCAGGCCAGACCCCCGCCGCATGTACCGGGCGGGCCTGACCAGGACGTTCCAGCAGGCCAGGGTCTTCCCAGAGCTCACCGTGCTAGAAAACCTCGTCGTAGCGGCGAAACGCGACTGGAGGGCACTGTTCGGCCGCCGGGTCTCGGCCGCGGACCGGCGGCAGGCAATGGAGATGCTGGCGGAGTTCGGCCTGTCCGAGCACGCGGCGAAGAAGGCCGCCCAGCTCTCCTACGGCCAGCGCAAGCTCCTGGACTTCGCGGCCGCCCTGATGGGCGACCCGAAACTGGTCATGCTTGACGAGCCGACAGCCGGGGTGAACCCGGTCATGATCGCCACCATGGAACGCCACATCCGCGACCGCCATGAGCGCGGTATGACGTTCCTGATCGTGGAGCACGACATGAACTTCGTGATGCGCGTCTGCGACCCGGTCATCGTCCTCGACCGCGGTACGCCCGTCGTTTCCGGTACCCCCGCGCAGGTTCAGGCCGACCCCAGGGTCCTTGAGGCGTACCTGGGTGACTGAGCCTGGCCGCTGCCGCGGCGGCTCTCTCCCGAGGCGGGCCCTAGTCACAAACGCCTGGTAGGGGCATGATGCAGGGGAAATCGTGGGTTTGGAGTGGTCCATGGACGAGGTTCTCGCTGGGACAGTGCTGTTCCAGGGGCTCCCGGCGGACGCGGCGGAGCGACTAGGCAAGGTCGCTGAGCGGCGGAAGGTCACGCACGGCGACGTGATCTTCCGCCAAGGCGAGCCCGGCGCGTCGATGTACGTGATCCTGCGCGGGAAGGTGCGGGTGACGCGGCCGGCCGATCCCGGGCGGGACAACCTGCTCACGCTGCTCGGGCCAGGGGACCTGTTCGGGGAGCTCACGCTCTTCGACCCCGCGCCACGCAAGGCCACCGCGACCGCGATCACCGACGTTGAGCTGGCCGAGTTCACCGCGTCCGCGATGAAGTCCTGGCTCGCGGCCGAGCCGGACGCGGCGTGGCATTTCCTGCGGCTGCTCGCGCGGCGGCTGCGGCGGGTCAACGACACCCTGGAGAACCTGCTGTACGGCGACGTGCCCCGGCGGGTGGCGCGGACGCTGCTCGACATGGCCGCACGGTTCGGTGAGCCGGTGCCTGACGGGACGCGGGTGCACCATGACCTGACCCAGGAGCAACTCGCCCAGCACATCGGGGCTTCCAGGGAGAGCGTAAATAAGGCGTTGTCCGAGCTTGCCGCGCGGTCCATTATCCGGCTTGAGCCAAAGACCGTGATCATCCTCGACCTGGAGCGGCTGAAGCGCAAGGCCGGATAATTTTAGTTTCCTGCATTCGGCGACTTGTTAGTCGACCGGGAATCCTGAATAAGCGCGGCGGAAATACATCAGCGGGCTGACGCCGAGCTTGTGCTCGCCGTCCAGGATCAGGCCGATCACGATCGCGTGGTCGCCGGCGTTGACGACCCGGTACAGCTCGCACTCGGCGTGTGCGACCGTGCCTTCGCCGAGGACAGGAAGGCCCTGCTTGCCCCTGGCCCATTCGACGCCGACGAACTTGTCGCCGACCGAGCTGGCGAAACGGGACGCCAGGCCGGAGCCGTCCGCGGAAAGCACGTTGACGACGAACGCCTTGCGCTCGTGCAATGCGGTCAGCGTCTTGGAACCGCGGCTCACGCAGGCAAGCAGCAGGGGCGGCGCGCACGACAGTGAGCAGACGGTGCCGCAGGTCATGCCGAGCGGCTCGCCGTCGTGGCCGGTCGTCGTGATGACGCTCACCCCGGTGGGCAGCGATGCGGCCAGCGACCGGAAGTGGTCAGGGGCGACGCCGTAGCCGGCCAGGTTGACCGGGGCGGACATCGACATGCAGTCGAAGAAAACTGAGGTCTCCCACGCGGTCATGCGGCCCTCCGTCGGTCAGGTAATGCCACGCTTGCGGTCAGCATGGAACCGTTAGTTCGCGGCCGGCAAGTGTATGTGCAGAAATACACTCCTAATAATCAATTGTGTAAAACTGCACACGGTAAACCGTTGCCTGATGCGTGACGTGCGCTGTTGAATTTCTTCTTGTACCAAGAATGCGTCCGTCCTATCACCGAGGGAAGACGTTCATGCGATTCTCGATTTACCTAAACGCTCAGTCGCCTGGTCCTGAATACGATCTGGACGTCATCGACGCGATAACTGCCCAGGCCGTGCTCGCGGACCAGTCCGGCTTCGCGGGCATCTGCCTGACCGAGCACCATTTCACCGGCTACAACACCTACGGCAACCCGTTCACCTTCGGCGCGTACCTTGCGCCGCAACTGCAGAACGCGCACGTGGTGCTGTCGGTCGCCGTGCCCGCGCTGTGGCACCCGATGAACTTCGCCGAGGCGGTCAACACCCTGGACCTGCTCACCAGGGGCCGGTGCGTGATCGGCGTCGGTACCGGCGGGTCGCCGCAGGAGTACAAGGGCCTTGGCCGCGACCCGGCACGGCGCGGCGCCCTCATGGAGGAGGTCATCCAGGTCGCCCTCGAGGCGCTGGCCAAGGACGAGGACGGCCCTGAGCTGCCCTACCGTACGCCGCACTCGGCGGGCGTGCTGACCAGGCGGATCATGCCTACCTCGTTCACCAAGCCGCATCCCAGGTTCGCGCGGGCCGCGCTGTCGGACGAGTCCATCGTCTACACCGCCGAGCATGGCTGGGCGCTGATGACCGCGCGCGAGGCGGTGCCTGAGACGGCGCGCAAGCTCAAGCTCTACTCTTCCACGCTTGAGGCGGCCGGGCACGACGCGGCGACGCTCGCGTTCTGCCGCGAATGGTCGATGGTGCAGAAGATGATCTACGTCGGCGAGTCGGATGAGCAGGCCGTGGCCGACGTCGACGAACCGCTCAACTACCTGGCCAGGCAGTCCGCGAAGTCATTCGGCGGCACCGCGGAGGGCGCCGGCTTCAAGAACAGCATCGTCGGTGTTTCCGCCGTGGACCGCGAGGGCTTCCTGAACAAGGCCATGATCGTCGGCGGCCCCGGCAGCGTGGCCGAGTCGATCGCCGAGTACCAGGCCGCCGGCGTCGATCACATGACCCTCGTCTTCATCTACGGCCAGCTCAATCCCGCCCTGGCGGCGGCGTCGCTGCGCCGGTTCATCGATGAGGTGATGCCCAGGTTCAGCGGCCCCGTCGAGGCCGCCCGCGGTGTCGCCGCGTCCCACGCCACCAGTGACTGACCGATTTACCCGCCAAACGAAAGGAAGTTCCATCATGACCACGGCACCGCTTGAGCCAGGCACGTGGACCATCGACGCGGCGCACACGCTCGTTGAGTTCTCCGTCAGGCACATGACCGTTGCCCGGGTGACCGGCCGGTTCGCGGCCGTCAGCGGCGAGGTGAAGGTGCCGGATGGCGACCCGCTGTCCGCCACCGTGAGCGTCTCCATCGACGTGGCGAGCGTCTCCTCCGGCCACCAGAAGCGCGACGAGCTCATCCGCTCCGCCGACTTCCTCGACGCCGAGCGCTTCCCGGTCATCACGTTCACCTCCGAGCCCGCGGACCCAGGCGCGGACGGTCAGTGGCGCATCCCCGGCGTGCTGACCATCAAGGGCGTCAGCCAGCCGGTCACGCTGTACGCGACCTTCGGCGGCGTGATCAGCCACCGCGGCGCCACCAGGGCGGGATTCTCCGCGACGACCGCGATCAACCGCAAGGACTTCGGCGTCTCGTTCGGCGCGGTACTCGACTCCGGCGGCGCGGTCGTGTCCGACAAGGTCACGATCAGCCTCGAGGTCGAGCTTGTCCATGCTTAGCCTCGTCTCCGCCCTGCTCCCGCCCGGCACCGACCCGCGGTCATACACGCCACGGGAGCAGGCGAACATCGAGACGGTGCTGAAGCTGCGCTCCGCGCCGTTCCGCGAGCGGCAGAACTACATGCACCCGGCGATGGTCAGGCACCGCTGGGGCTTCGCGTCCCTCGCCGACGTCAGCGGCATGAAGGACGGCGCCGGGTACGACGCGAGCACCTGCTCGGACCGGATGGACACGATCGAGGACCTGATCGCCAAGGACGACCGGGTGTGGGCGGTCTGGACGATGCGCGGCACGCACACCGGCCAGCTGTTCGGCATCCCGGCCACCGGCAAGCGAATCGAGATCCTGGAAGCGGGCATCTGGCGCCTGGTGGACGGCCTAGTGATCGAGGCCTGGTTCTTCGGCGACGAACTGAGCCTCCTCCGCCAACTCGGCATCGTCGAAGACCCCCACCTCCGCGCCGCCGCCCTGGCACGCCAAGACCAAATGCCTCCTACGGGAACTGGGCGGTCGCCGCGGCCACGCTAACGACGCTGCCCTCGGATTCGCCTGTCACTGTCACGAAGCATGCCTTGTCCGGTTTGGGCAGCACCTCGAGCTGCGATTCGTCAATCGTGCCCGCGCCAGAAGAGCTGAGTTTGTAGGAGGTCT
>CAVXAB010000021.1:0-198262 GCA_963759545.1 uncultured Actinomycetota bacterium | reverse complement strand
CACGGCCCGGGACCCGCGCCGCCGACTGCCCGCGCTCGCTGACGCGGACCTGTGCGCACAGGCCGGCCCGGGTGAGGCTGCCCAGGCAGTCGAGCGTGTCGATGAGGGCGGTGCCCCGCCGCGCGGCAACGTCAAGCGCCGAAGCGTGCGCGCCGATCCGGCAGGCGACCGCCGACTGCTCCCGCGTCAGGACCGCGGCCCGCGCCCTGAGATCGCAGAGCGCCACGGCGGTGGTCGGGGCCAGGCCGTGCTCGGCCAGCCGCTCCGCCCGCCGGTAGGCCTCCTCGCGCACCAAGTCGATGCCGAGCCGGGGGAACATCTCCGTCCAGTAGGTGCGCGTGGAGGTGAAGCGGATCGCGGCGACGGGAGAGTCCGTCGCCAGGGGGACCGTGAGGACGAGGAAGGCGTCGACGACGATGGACCGGATGAGCTCGTGCAGCCCGGCCGCCGTCAGGTACCCGCGCTGCAGGGCGAGCCCCGCGACGGCGGCGTCGTCCGCGTCGTCAGCCTCCCGGCCCGGCGACACCTCCGCGAAGCCGGCGAGCGCCGGGCTGCTGGCGCGCAGCCGCGCGGCGAGGCCGGGAACCCACGACGCCCGGGCGAAGGCGATGCGGCCGCCGTCCAGGTAGATGGCCCCGGACGGGTTCAGGCCGACGTCCAGGACACCTGACGCCTCCCTGCGCCACCAGGTCCTCGAGCGCGGTCATGACCCGCGGCCTGGCCGAGCTCCTCGTGCGTCGCTACCACCGATTGACCCCCCGATGGCCGTGGCAGAATGCGGGAATTCAGAAATTACTCGATAGCGCGAAATACGCTGATATGCCCACGTTCTACTGCATAGTTGCTCAAATCGGACATTAGCGCTATTTCGCCGATGCCGAATGCGTCACGGCAAGCGTACCGTTCCACTCGCGTCCTCAATACCTTGCCCGCTGGTCACTGTTATGTCACGCTTACGGCAGATCTCCATAGATATTCACTGATTAAGACTGGTTCAACGCCATTGGATTTACTCTAAGTAATTGCTATGAATCATTCAGTAATCACTTTTCTTGGCATATTACCGGCATGCCGCCCGCACTTCGCTAACGTTGCACTAACCAGGCCAGTGTTATCAGAAGGGGGCAATACATGAATATTGAGGCGGCCCTGAAGGAAGCCATGAACATCGATGGGCTCTCGGCGCGTCCCTCGTCGACTGGGAGAGCGGCATGCACTCGGCTCGGTCGGCGGCGGCAAGTACCTGGACCTCGACGTCGCGGCCGCAGGCAACACCGAGGTGATCCGGGCGAAGATGCGGACGATGGAATCGCTCCGCCTCGACGACAGGATCGAGGACATTCTCATCACGCTGACCAAGCAGTACCACCTGATTCGGCTAATGAAGAACGGCAGGCGCGACAACCTTTTCCTCTACCTGGTCCTCGACCGCCAGAAGGCGAACCTGGCCCTCGCCCGTCACAGCCTCAAGCGGATCGAGGGCGACATCACCCTCTGACCCTCGCTCCCCGCGCACGGCGAGCCCGGTTCCCTCGCACAAGCGGGCTCGTCGGCCGACCGCCGGAAGACCGGTGGCGGTCCGCGGCTGCTGGCCCAGCGGGTACCCGGTTACTCTTCCCGGCGGCGGCGCTGGACGAACTCGAAGCCGAAGCGGCCCTTGATGCAGAGGTGGCCGTGGGTGACGTCGGTCCAGCGGGGAGGTCACCTTGACGATCGCGTTGTCCTGCACGTGGAGGTCGACGTTGCAGCCGACGCCGCAGTACGGGCAGATGGTCTCGGTGCACGGTCTGCGCGCGACTCGTCCCAGTGCCCGCCGCGCGCATGTCGTACTCGCTGCTGGACATCAGCGCGCCGGTCGGGCAGACGCCGATGCAGTTGCCGCAGTAGACGCAGGCGGACTCGGGCAGCGGCACGTCGAACTCGGTCGAGATCCGGGCGTCGAACCCGCGCCCCGCGACGGCGATGGCGAAGGTGTTCTGCGCGTCCGTCGCCGCACGCCTCGACGCACTTGTAGCAGAGGATGCACTTGGCGTAGTCGCGCACGTAGAGCTCGTTGTCGACCTTCACCGGCTGCGCGACCGTGGCCGCGGTCGCCGATCCGGCGGCGCGTGGTGGTCGCCCGGCCGGGCCGCGTCGCGCTCGCCCGCCGCGGGCCGGAGCGCGGGGGCCCGAAGCGCGCGGGATCGGCGCCGTACTCGGCCAGCCAGCGCTGCACGTCGGCCGAGGCGCAGTCGAGAGGTCCACCGACGAGGCGAGCAGCTCGAGCACCAGCTCCGCGTGTGCGCACGCGCTCGGAGTCGGTGCGCACCACCATCCGGGCTCGGCCTGCGCGAGCAGGACGGGCACCAGCATGCGCGAGCCCTCGACCTCGACGACGCAGACGCGGCAGACGTTCACCGGCGTGAGGTTCTCCAGGTAGCAGAGCGTCGGGGTGTCGATGCCCGCGCCGCGGCAGGCGTCGAGGAGCGTCGCGCCCTCGGGCACGCTCACCTCCTCGCCGTCGATCTGCCAGCTCGACCAGCCGCTTCGGCGGGCTCGAGGCGTACTGAGGACATCGCCGGCCGCTGTCGGCACGTCGGTCGCGCGGGGTCATGCGCCAGCAGGCTCCCAGCGTCCGACATGAGGCCGAGCTTGACCGCGGACTCGACGGCGGAGAGCGCCGTCTGGCCGAGGCCGCAGATCGAGGCGTCGCGCATGGCCTGGCCGAGCTCGAGCAGCGCCAGCTCGGCGGCACGGAGCCGATGGCGGCCCGCCCGCGAGCCGGTGCACCAGCTCCTCCTGGCGCACGGTGCCGACCCGGCAGGGCACGCACTGCCCGCACGACTCGTCGCGGAAGAACGCGGCGATGCGCCGCAGCAGGAGTCGGGCAGGTCCACCGTGTCGTCGAAGACCATCACGACGCCCGAGCCGAGCGTCGCGCCGCCGCGCGCGCGTCCTCGAACGTGAGCGGCACGCCGAGCTCGTCGGGCCCGACGAACGCGCCCGCGGCGCCGCCGAGGAGCACCGCCTGCAGCGGCCGGCCGCCGGCGCACGCCGCCGGCGAGCGTCGATGAGGTCGCGCGAGCGTCACGCCGAACGGCACCTCGTACAGGCCGGGCACCGCGACGCAGCCGCACAGGCAGAAGAGCCGGGTGCCGGTCGACTCCGGCGGTGCCGACCGCCGCGTACGCCGCGCCGCCGCCCGCAGGACCTCGAGCACGTTCACCAGCGTCTCGACGTTGTTCACCGCGGTCGGCTTGCCGAACAGGCCGACGGACCGGGAAGGGCGGCTTGTTGCGCGGCTCGCCGCGCTTGCCCTCGATGGAGTTGAAGAGCGCCGTCTCCTCGCCGCAGATGTAGGCGCCGGCGCCGCGGCGGATCTCGATGTCGAAGCGCACCCCGCGCCCAGGATGTCGGCGCCGAGCAAGCCGGCGGCGCGCGCCTCAGCGATCGCGTGCGCGAGCCGTCTCGGGCGCGAGCGGGTACTCGCCGCGGACGTAGATGAAGCCCTGCTCCGCGCCGCGGCGAAGCCGGCGATCGTCATCGCCTCGACGAGCGCGAACGGGTCCTCCTCCATGAGCACGCGGTCCTTGAACGTGCCCGGCTCCGACTCGTCCGCGTTGCAGACCACGTAGTGCGGGCGGACCGGGTTGCGCGCGACGGCCTCCCACTTGATGCCCGTCGGGAAGGCCGCGCCGCCGCGGCCCACGAGCTTGGCGTCGCTCACCTCGCGAATGACACCCTGCGGGGCCGAGCTCGAGCGCGCGGCGGAGCGCCTCGTAGCCGCCGCGCGCCCGGTACGAGCCGAGGGACGCGGGTCGACGTGGCCGACGCGGCGCAGCAGGGACACGCGGCCGGCCGGCGAGGCCGCGGTGCCGGCGGACCAGCGGGGTGCGGCGGCGTTGAGGCGATCCGTTCGCGATGATGCTTTGCCGGATAACTGCGGGACCAGCACCCCGAGCGGAACCGCGGCCGCGGACCGCCGGCGGCGAGCGCCTGCCAGACCGCGTCCGGCGCGACCGGCGCGAGGTCGCGCCGGGCCGCCGCGCCCGCCTGCAGCATCAGCGCGGCCGGGCCGCGGTCGCACTGCCGAGGCACGGGGAGCGCGGCCAGGTGACGCCGGTGCCGTTGAGCGCGGCCTCCGTGCCCTCGCGGCCGAACCGGCGGCTCAGCGCGGCACACAGTTTCTGCGCGCCCGTCGACCTGGCAGGCCATGTCGTCGCAGACGTGCACCACCGCGCCGGGCGCGGTTCGGTCCGGAACATGCGTAGAAGGACGCGACGCCGTACGCCTCGGCCGGCGGGACCGCCAGCCGCTCGGCAACGTAGTCGAGCGCGCCGGCGCTGATCCAGCCGACGCGCTCCTGCACCGCGTGCAGCACGGGGATGAGCAGGTGGCGCCGCGCCACGGGCGGCGTGCCCGCCGAACGCGCCGTGTGCGTCTCGCGCGCGGCGCGCGCCGCCCTCCCAGCTGCGAGGGCGGCGGGCCGAGCACCGCATCGACGGCGGCCCGTTCCTCGTCCGTCGCGGGCGCCTTCGCCGTCAGGCGCAGATCCACTAAGGATCACCCCCGTCTATTCATTGACCGGTGCGCTCCACCGCTCGTAGACGCGGCGGCCTCCTCGGGCGTGGCCTGCTCCACCCGGATGGCGGTCGCCTTGAATTCCGCCGTCCCCGACTTCGGGTCCCACGTGTCGAGCGTCAGCATGTTCGTCCCCACCTGGTCGGGGAAGTGCAGGGTCATGAACGCCAGCCCCGGCCGCAACGTCCGGTCCACGTGCACCGGGGCGAGGACCGAGCCGCGCCGCGAGGTGATCGCGCGATCGTCGTTGTCGGCGATGCCGAGCCGCGCGGCGTCCTCCGGCGACATGTTGAGCGTCTCCTTGCCGCAGCGGGGGGGAGAATGGTTGGTCGCCACGCCGGTGTTGTAGGAGTCGAGCCGGCGGCCGGTGGTGAGCCTGATCGGGTACTCGCTGGTGAGCGTGTCGAGCGGGTCCTCCTGCTCCACCGGGTGGAACGGCGCGGGCGCGCCGCGCTTGGCCGGGTCCTCCTCCCACAGCCGGGCGTGCAGGAACAGGGTGCCTTCCGACTCCTCGTCCGGGCACGGCCACTGGACGCCGCCGAGCCGCTCGAGTTTCTCGTAGCTCATGCCGCCGGTGCATCGGCGAGAGCTCCCGCAGCTCTTCCCAGAGGTCCTCGGCGCTCGGGTCGCCCCAGTCGAAGCCGAGGCGCTTGGCGAGCTCGCCGATGATCCAGATGTCGTCGCGGGCGCCCTCGGGCGGCTCGATCGCCTTGCGGACGCGCTGGACGCGGCGCTCGCTGTTGGTGACCGTGCCCTCGGACTCGCACCAGGACGCGGTGCCGGGCAGCACCACGTCGGCCACCTTGGCGGTCTCAGTCATCACGATGTCCTGGACCACCAGGCACTCCAGGCCCTCAAGCATCTTGCGGGTGTGGTGCGTGTCCGCCTCGGAGCTCATCGGGTTCTCGCCGATGACGTAGGCGCAGGTCAGCTCGCCACGCGCCATGGCGTCGAACATCTGTGACAGGTGCATGCCCTTCTTCGGGTGGATCGGCACGCCGTACTTGGCGCCGAACCGCTCGCGCGCGTCGTGGTTGAGCTCGATGTCCTGAAAGCCGGCGAGCTTGTTGGGGATCGCGCCCATGTCGCCGCCGCCCTGGACGTTGTTCTGGCCGCGCAGCGGGACCAGCCCCGAGCCGTACTTGCCGACGTGCCCGGTGAGCAGGGCCAGGTTGATCAGCGCGAGGACGTTGTCCGCCGCGTTGTGGTGCTCGGTGATGCCCAGCGTCCAGCAGATCTGTGCCCTGTCCGCCTTGGCGTAGTCGTGCGCGAGCTGCCGGATCAGCTCCTTCGGGACGCCGGAGTCGCGCTCGGCCCGCTCGAGCGGGTACTTGGCGACGGTCTCCCTGTACGCCTCGAAGTCGACCGTGGCGCGCCTGATGAACTCCTCGTCGACCAGGCCGGCCTGGATGATCTCGTTGGCGATCGCGTTGGCCAGGCTGATGTCCGAGCCGACGTGGATGCCGAGCCAGGCGTCCGCCCACTTCGCGGTGCTCGACCGGCGCGGATCAACGGCGTACAGCTTGGCGCCGTTACGCATGCCCTTCAGGACGTGATGGAAGAAGATCGGGTGTGCATCGCGCGCGTTCGAACCCCACATGACGATGAGGTCCGCGTCTTCCGCCTCCCGGTAGGAGCTGGTGCCGCCACCGGCTCCGAAAACTGCCGCCAGACCGACGACACTGGGGGCGTGTCAAGTGCGGTTACATGAGTCGATGTTGTTCGTTCTCATGGCGCCGCGGGTGAACTTCGCCGCGGCGTAGTTCATCTCATTCGACGCCTTGGAGCAGCTGAACACGCCGAACGAGCGCAGCGGGTCGTTTTCCCTGGCCCTGGCGAAGCCGACGGCGGCGCGGTCGAGCGCCTCCTCCCAGGTCGCGGGGCGCAGTTCCCCGTTCTCCCGGACTAGCGGCTCGGTGAGCCGCAGCTGCTTGCCCAGGTCCCTGGTCCTCTGCTTGCCCATCGCGCGCACCTCCGTTCCAATAACGCGGATTGTCTACAGTATGTATTTGTCGACTGTATACAATCATCGTATAGCCGACGGGTTGGCTCGTCCATGGGGCGCGCGGACCGCTGGGGATCACCCCGACACGACCCGCGCGCGCCTTGTCGCCCGCCACAACGCCGACAGCGACGGCCTGCTCAGCGCAGACGTCGGCCCATCTCCTTGGCGGAGTAGCCGCCTTCGCTCATGCACTGCCTCCCGCGTTGGCGGGCATGAAGAAGACAGTGTCGCCGGCCGCAAGCGGGACCATGGGGTCGCGGGTGATCTGGTCGCCGTTGAGCGCCGCCGTCACCTGCCGGTCGAACGCCAGCCCGGCCTCGTCCGCCGCCGCCTGGACTGTCGCCGCCTGGACGGTCCGCTGGCCGGCCGGACGGCCGGCCTTGACCAGGGCGCCGAACAGCTGGATGGTAACCTCCGGCGCCGGCCGTCGCCTGGCCGCCTGGTAGTCGTCGGGCGTGTTCACGTTGAGCACAGAGTCGAGGTCTGGGTCGAGCTTGGCGAGCGCCGGGTCGGCGAGCAGGGTGGCGTCGTCGAGTCGCTCGACCTGGCACTCGGCGAAGAGGAGCGCGGGGCGCAGCCGGTCTTCCTTGACGAGGCGCTCGGTGGGCTCGGCGAGGCCCGTGCGATAGGCGGCGGCCAGGGGCTGCTGGTAGCCGCGGGCCACCGGCAGCGCGACCTCCGGGCCGTTGCCTGGCGCGCCGAGGACGCGCAGCACCCGGCTAACGAAGGCCGGGTGCAGGAACGGCAAATCGGTGGAGGTGACGAACGCGATGTCGGCCAGGCCGACGAGCGCGGCGAGGCCGGCCGCGATCCCTTGCACCGGGCCCTTCCCCTCTCGCGGGTCATCGACCACGATCGTGCCCTTGGGCAGCGGGGGGAGATCCTGGCCGCTCGCCCGGACGACGACCACCGGGCCGACCGTCGCGCGGGCGAGGATGCCGACCGTCCGGCGCAGCAGCGTCGACCCGTGCCACTCCAGGGCCGCCTTGGGCGTTCCCATCCGCGAAGAACGCCCGCCAGCAAGGATCACTCCGCCCGACGTCACGCTTACATCGTACGTTCGGGCGGCGGACCGGCGGTCTCCCGGCCCAGTCACGGTAACGGGCTTTCCGGCGCCGACGTGGCGTTGACCAGGCTAATTGCGGCGCGCAACCCCCAGTCGCGGGTATTTGCGCGATTCCCGCCGCCGCGATGAGTTTGGCGGCTGCTTCGCGTCAGAATGACAACGGGCCGCGATAACGGTGCCTGGCGGCGGTCGTCAGGCCGGCGTGATCGTGCCCGGCCGGGCCGGGCGCGCCCTCGCGCCGGGCGGGACTGAGGGGAGTAGGGCGTGAGCGGTGTACGGGTACTCGCAGGCACGCGCAAGGGCGCGTTCGTCCTGACCTCTGACGGCACGCGGAAGCAGTGGAAGGTCAGCGGCCCGCACTTCGCCGGCTGGGAGATCTATCACGTGAAAGGCTCGCCTGCCGACCCGGACCGGCTGTACGCGTCGCAGTCCAGCGGCTGGTCAGGGCAGGTGATCCAGCGATCAGACGACGGCGGCGCGACCTGGGCGCCCGTTGGTAACCAGTTCGCGTACCAGGGCACGCCCGGCACTCACCAGTGGTACGACGGGACACCGCACCCGTGGGAGTTCGCGCGGGTCTGGCACCTGGAGCCGTCGCTGGACGACCCGGACGCGGTGTACGCCGGCGTCGAGGACGCCGGGCTGTTCCGCTCGGGTGACGGCGGGCAGAGCTGGCAGGAACTGCCCGAGCTGCGCGGCCATAAGTCCGGCCCGTCCTGGCAGCCGGGCGCGGGCGGGATGTGCCTGCACACGATCCTGCTTGACCCCGTGCAGCAGGGCCGGATGTTCGCCGCGATCTCAGCGGCGGGAGCGTTCCGCTCCGATGACGCGGGCCAGACCTGGCGCCCGATCAACCAGGGCCTGCGGTCCGAGGGCATCCCCGACCCGGACGCCGAAGTCGGGCACTGCGTGCACCGCCTGGCAATGCACCCGTCGCGGCCGGACGTGCTGTTCATGCAGAAGCACTGGGACGTGATGCGCAGCGACAACGGCGGCGAGTCCTGGCGGGAGATCTCAGGGAACCTGCCGACTGACTTCGGCTTTCCCATCGACGTGCACGCGCACGAGCCTGACACCGTCTACGTGGTCCCGATCACCAGCGACGCCGAGCACTTCCCGCCCGAGGGGAAACTGCGGGTCTACCGCAGCCGCACCGGCGGCGATGACTGGGAGCCGCTGACCCGCGGCCTGCCGCAGGAGAACTGCTACGTCAACGTGCTGCGCGACGCGATGGCGGTGGACGCGCTCGACTCGTGCGGCGTCTACTTCGGCACCACCGGCGGCCAGGTCTACGCCTCGGCGGACTCCGGTGACACCTGGGAGCCGATCGTCCGCGACCTCCCCGCCGTGCTGTCGGTCGAGGTCCAGACGCTGCCATGATCCGGGTCGTGCTCCCCGCGCACCTGCGGGCCCTCGCCCACATCCACGGCGAGGTGCACCTCGACATCACCGGCCCGGTCACCCAGCGGTCGGTGCTTGACGCCCTGGAGGCCCGCTACCCGATGCTGCGCGGGACCATCCGCGGCCACGACGGCGGCCCCAGGCGCGCCTTCATCCGGTTCTTCGCCTGCGAGCTTGACCTGTCCCACGACCCGCCCGACGACCCGCTGCCTGATGCTGTCACCGCCGGGAAAGAGCCCTACCTCATCGTCGGGGCGATGGCAGGCGGGTAAGAGCTGACCATGACGGGCTGCCACACGAGAGGATGACCGGAAATGAGCCCGATATCACACGGATTCCGACGACGCCACACCGTGCCGGAGGGTGCCGCGGACCGGGTGCCGCCTGGACAGTACCTGACCGACGGATTCCCCGTGCTGTCTGCCGGGCCTACTCCGCATACCCCGCTGACGGAATGGACCTTCTCGGTCCGTCGCGGCTCCAGGATGCTTAAGTCCTGGACCTGGCAGGAGTTCCAGCAGCTGCCCGCAGAGGCGGTGACCGTGGACATTCACTGTGTCACGCGGTGGTCGAAGCTGGATACCGAATGGCGCGGCGTTTCCGTCGACACCCTGCTGGACCAGGTCGAGCACGACGCCGGGTACGTCATGGCGTTCAGCGACGGCGGCTATACGACCAATCTGCCGCTGGAGGATGTCACGGGCGGCAAGGCGTGGGTGGCCTTCAGCTACGGAGGCGCACCGCTTGAGCCCGAGCACGGCGGCCCGGCCCGGCTCCTGGTACCCCACCTGTATTTCTGGAAGAGCGCCAAGTGGGTCAGGGGCCTGGAGCTCATGGACGAGGACCGGCCCGGATTCTGGGAGACCTACGGCTACAACATGTACGGAGACCCATGGAAGGAACAGCGGTACCAAGGCGACTGAGTTCCGGCCCCCGGCCCTGGCAAGTCGCGACGGTCACAGCCGTGACGCGGGAGACGCCGTCCGTGCGCACCATCGGACTGGCGGTCCCGTCCTGGCCGGGGCACCGTGCCGGGCAGCACCTCGACGTCAGGCTGACAGCCGAGGACGGCTACAGCGCGGAGCGGTCCTACTCGATCGCGGCCGCCGCCGACGACCCGGTAGCCATTACGGTGGAGCGACTCGACGACGGCGAGGTCTCCCCGTACCTCACCGAGGACCTGCGCGTCGGCGACCAGCTGGAAATACGCGGCCCGGTCGGCGGCTACTTCGTATGGGAAACGGCCGACGGCGGCCCGCTGCTTCTCGTCGGCGGCGGCTCGGGAATCGTTCCGCTGCGGGCTATCCTGCGCCAGCGCGAGCACAGCGGAAGCGACGTCCCGGTCAGGTTGCTCTATTCGGCCCGCACGCTGTCTGAGCTCATCTACCGCGATGAGCTCGACGGCCATCACGACGGGGTAGAGATCATCTACACCCTGACCCGGGAGCAGCCCGGCGGGTGGACAGGCTACGCGCGACGGGTCGACCGTGCGCTGCTGGCCGAGACCGCGTGGCCGGCGGGAAAGAACCCGCTCGCGTTCGTGTGCGGGCCGACAAGCTTCGTGGAGACCGTGGCCGCGGGGCTAGTCGCGCTCGGCTACGAGCCTGGCCGGGTCAAGACCGAACGGTTCGGCGGTACTGGAGGACCATGATGGACGAACTAGACGGAAACGGCGCTGCTGGCCTGCTGCAAGAGATCTTCGGGATGGAGATGACCGTCGCCGTCGCGACGTGCGCGTCGTGCGGGGCCGTCGCACCGATCGGCGAGAGCGGCCTCTACGCGGGCGGCCCGGGGACGGTCATCCGCTGCCGCAGCTGCGATGGCGTGCTCGTGGTCATCACCCAGGTACGGGGCATGCACTGCGTCGACTTGATGGGCATCCGCGCGCTCGACATGCCGGCATGATTACAGTGTTACAGTTCCAGTATGAGCGAGGTTCCGACGCTGTACGAGTGGGCGGGCGGCCGGGCCGCGATCGAGCGGATGATCGACCGCTTCTACGACCGGGTCGAGCGCGATGACCTGCTCAGCCCGTTGTTCCCCGGCGGGGTCAGCGCCGCGCACCGCGAGCACGTCACCACCTGGTGGTGCGAGGTCTTCGACGGGCCCACCGGGTACACCGAGCGACTCGGCGGCTACCCGGCCATGCTCGCTCACCACCGTGACCTGGGCATCACGGCCGAGCAGCGGTTCCGGTTCGCGTCGCTGATGAGCCTGGCCGCGGACGACGCGGACCTGCCGTCAGACCCGGAGTTCCGGGCTGCGCTGGTCGGTTACCTGGAGTGGGGCACCCGGCTGGCCATGCACAACTCCCAGCCCGGTGCCGATGTCGTGCAGCAGGCCCCGGTACCCCACTGGGGCTGGGGTGTCGCCCCGCCCTATCAGCCCTGAGCTCTTCATCGCACGCGAATCGAGCCGGACGGGGCGGGACATGACTGGGTTTCAGCTAAAGCCGATCGGCTGGGTCGAATCACCGCTGACCGACCGGGCGCAGGCACCGCGACAGGGCGACGAGGGCGCACCGGACGCCTGGCTCGTCTTCGAGCCCGCCGTCGCGGACGGACTCCGCGACGTCGCCGCCGGCAGCGAGATCATACTGCTGACGTGGCTGGACAGGGCCGACCGAGGGGTGCTGGTCACTCAGCCGCGCGACGACCCGCGGCGGCCGCTCACTGGCGTCTTCAGCACCCGTTCCCCCGACCGGCCTAATCCCATCGGACTGCACCGGGTGCGGGTACTCGCCGCCGAGGGGCTGCGGATTCACGTACAGGGCCTGGAAGCCCTGGACAAGACGCCTGTCATTGACGTCAAGCCGGTCCTTGACGCGACCACCGAGCGATGAGCTGAGGGCGCTTCGTGGGTCGCGCATGGACGGCGGCCGCGGCCAGCAGGACGGCGAACAGGGCTAGGCCGGCGAGGAGTTCCAGGTTGCCCGCGAGGAGTTGCGGGCCGTGCCAGTGGTACTCGGCGTAGGCCGGGTTGTCGCCGTAGGCCCAGGCGGAGGCGGGGGCGTAGCCGATAAGGCCGCCCTGCAGCAGGCCGGCCTTGGCCGACCAGAAGTCGGGCCAGGCGGCGAACATCGCCCAGGTCGCGGCCGCGAGCGCGTACCAGGCGCGGCCGCCACGAACGGCGCTCAGCGTGTCCCTGTGTGCCGTTAGGCCGGCCATGGCCGGCCGAACGGCACACGGGGAGGGCCAAGGGGAGCGGGCAGCGCGGCCGGCCCGGTGACCGGCGTCGATGAGCAGCGCGAGGCCGGGGGCGAGCCAGACCCAGTGGTGGTCCCAGCTGACCGGCGAGACGAGCAGCGCGGTGAGCGCGCAAGCCATGAGCCCCGCGAACGCCTGCCCGCGCCGGTGCAGGAGGACGGCGGCGGCGAGCCCGGCGAGCGCGACGGCGACCGCGGCGATCAGCCAGGCCGGCTGCGCGCCGTTAACCGAGCCTGCCAGCCTGGTCAGCGCGCCGCGCAGCGACTGGTTCTGCTGGCCGCCGACGAAGCCGGTGCGCCCCGCCCGCACGAAGTCCCCGCCGAGCCACCAGGTCACGGACGCCGCGGGGAACGCGGCGCGGCCCGCGACGACGGTGACCGCGAACGCCGCCGTCGCCACCGCGCCCTGCCTGAACCGCCCGGTCAGCAGGAGGTAGACGATGAACAGCAGCGGCACGAGCTTGATACCCGCGGCGAGGCCAGTCGCCGCGCCCTTCATGCGCCGCCCGTCCGGCTGGCACAGGTCCCAGGTGACCAGTGCCATCAGCACGATCTCGACCTGGCCGAGGAAGAGCGCGCGCTGCGCCGGCTCGGTCCACAGCGCCAGGCCGGCGACGAGCAGGCTCGCGCCGAGGCGCCGCGCTCCCCGCCAGCCAAGCTCGCGGAACGCGATCGCGACGGTGACGCAAAGCGCGAGCAGCGATATCCCGGTGACCAGGCCCATCAGCGCCGTGAACGGGAGCGCGAGGCCCGCCGCGAAGAGCAGCGCGGCGAACGGCGGGTAGGTGAACTTGATGCCCGGGTGGCCAGCGTAGGTCCAGTCGTAGAGCCGGCCAGAGTGACTGAGCGCCTGGCGCGCGCCACCGAGGTACACCCGCAGGTCGAAGCCCTTGAGCATGGCGGCCATCGGGTGGGTGGCGATCGCGGTGAGGTAGGCGATCGCGGCCGCCGCCGCAACCGCGGCACCGACGGCGAGGAGCACGCGGTCACGAGTCGCGCCGCCCTGGTCCTGACGGCTGGCCCCGCCCTGACGGCTGGACGGCCCGGTCCGGATGGTCGGTCCGGCGTCTGCTCGCATGGGCGGCAGCCTATTGCAACGCATGGTGACTCATCCGCTACTTACCGTTCGCCGCACGTAAGACCGCGGACGGGGCGGGCGAAGACACCATTCGCTCCGCATTCATTAGACTTCGGTCACCCTAAGAGAGGCAGGGATGGCGAGCATGTCGGAGTTCGTGGAGATTGAGCAGAAGTTCGACGTAGACGAGGGGTTCGAGCGCCCCTCCTTCGCCCGGCTCGGGGTCAGCGCGGCCGCGCCGGTGCTGCACCATTTGTCCGCCACCTACTTCGACACCGGCGACGGGCGGCTCGCCGCCAGCAAGATCACGCTGCGGCGGCGCACCGGCGGCACGGACGAGGGGTGGCACCTCAAGCTGCCAGAAGGCTCCGGCGCGCGCAGGGAGGTGCACGCGCCGCTCGGCACGGCCGAACGGCAGGTGCCGGAGGTGCTCGCCGCGCGGGTGGCCGAGGTGACCGGCGGCCAGCCGCTCGGCCCGATCGCCATCCTCAATACGGAACGGACGGTCGTGACGCTCCGTGGCGGCGATGGCCGCGTCGTGGCGGAGGTCGCCGACGACCTGGTGACGGCGCGTCGGCTGCCGCCAGGCGGCGAGCCGACGCCGGAGGGTCGTCCGGCCGGGCCGGAACTGCGGTGGCGGGAGATCGAGGTTGAGGTGCCGACCGCCGACCCGTCGCTGCAGCGGGCGGCGGCCGACGTGCTGCTCGCGGCCGGCGCGCGGCCGGCCGGGCACGCGTCCAAGCTCGCGCGCGTGCTCGATAGCTGAGGGCGCTGACCGGCTACTGAGCGCCGGCGGCGCAGATTCTCAGAGGAAATCCATATGCAATTTTCGGGGTTCGGGTCTCGGGGACTTGCCATGCTGTAGGGGCAAACCCGTAACTCAGCTGCTACGAATGAGCGATCGATGATGCCTGATGATCCGAGGGACGAAGCGTCGGCCGGCGGCGCGTACCCGCAGGCCGTGATGGCCGGCGCGGCGACGGCGACGACCACCGCCGCGCCCGCCGCGCCCGCCGCCCCCGTGGCGACGCTCGGGCGGGGTGCGGGCACGCAGCACGCGGACGGCACCCCCGTCCGGGTGCTCGTCGTGGACGACGAGCCGAGCCTCGCCGAGCTGCTGTCCAGCGTCCTGCGCTACGAGGGCTGGTCCGTGCGGACCGCGGGATCCGGGGCCGACGCGGTCAAGACGGGCCGGGAGTTCCGCCCGGACGCGGTCGTGCTCGACATCATGCTCCCCGACTTCGACGGCGTTGAGGTCATGCGGCGGCTGCGCGCCGAGCACCCGGGCATCTGCGTGCTCTTCCTCACCGCGAGGGACGCCGTGGAGGACCGGGTGGCGGGGCTGACCGCCGGCGGCGACGACTACGTCACCAAGCCGTTCAGCCTCGAGGAGGTGCTCGCCCGGCTGCGGGGGCTGCTCCGCCGGGCGAACCTCGCGCGGACGACCGGCGGCGAGGGAGCGCTCACCGTCGCGGACCTGACCATGGACGAGGACGCACGGGAGGTGCGCCGCGGCGGCGACCTCATTGACCTGACCGCGACCGAGTTCGAGCTGCTGCGGTTCCTGATGCGCAATCCCCGGCGCGTGCTGTCCAAGGCGCAGATCCTCGACCGGGTCTGGAACTACGACTTCGGCGGCCAGGCGCACGTGGTCGAGCTGTACATCAGCTACCTGCGCAAGAAGATCGACGCGGGGCGGGAACCGCTCATCCACACCGTGCGCGGCGTCGGGTACGTGCTCAAGCCGGCCGGCTAGCGCCTGGTCAGGCGAGTCTCCAGGTCAATGGTCGTGAAGAAGCTGCGCCCCCGTATCCCGCTGCCCCGCACCCTGCGCGGCCGGCTGATCACCGGGCTTGTCGCGCTGCTCGCCCTCGGCTGCGCGACGGTCGGCCTCGTCACCTACTTCGCGGTGCAGCGGACGCTGTCCGGCGAGCTCAACAGCGAGCTGCAGACCGCGACCGGACTCGCGTACAACTGCTGGGCGACCGGGTTCCACTCCAATGCGGACAGCGACGGGCAGGGCAGCCAGCAGCTCACGGGCGGGGCGGACGCGAGCCCCGGCCCCTCGCCCAGTTCCGTTCCCACGGCCAGCGGGGGTGCCAACCCGTCCGGCTCTCCCATCTCCACGTCATGCACGGGGCTGGGGGAAGGGACCTTCGTCGCTGTCATCAAGCACGGGAAACCGCAGTGCCTGCTCATTGGCGAACAGGCGCCGACGCTGTCCGCCGCCGACACGAACACACTGCTCAGCATCACGCCATCGCCGGACACGCCCGCCGGAGGCGGTAGCGGACACGTCCCGACCATCAACACCTACCTGGGCTGGGCGCACGGCTCGTACCTGCTCACGGCGATCCTCGACCCGGACGGCGACGGCAACATCTACATCACCGGCCTGCCGCTGGCCAGCCTGCACGACTTCCTCAGTGACGTCGCGCTCGTGGAGGCCGCCGTGTTCGGCGCCGTGGTGCTGCTCGCCGGGGTCCTCGGCACCCTCTGGGTGCGGTTCTCACTGCGACCGCTGCGCCGGGTGGCGACCACCGCGTCGCAGGTGACCGCGCTGCCACTCGAGTCAGGCGAGGTATCGCTGCCCGCCGGAGTGCCCGACACGGACCCGGCAACCGAGACCGGCCAGGTAGGGATCGCGTTCAACCGGATGCTCGGTCACGTGGAGACCGCGCTGCGGCGCCGCGCGGCGAGCGAGTCACGGCTGCGCCGGTTCGCCGCCGACGCCAGCCACGAGCTGCGCACGCCCCTGGCCGCCATCCGCGGCTACGCCGAGCTGGCCCTGCGGCACCCGGGCGACTCCCCCGAGACGGTAACGCACGCCCTCGACCGGGTGCTGTCTGAGTCCACCCGGATGAGCGTGCTCGTCGACGACCTGCTGCTGCTCGCCCGGCTTGACGCCGGGCGGCCGCTGAGCAGCGAGCCCGTCGACATGACGCGGCTGGCCATCGACGCCACGAGCGACGCGCAGGTGGCGCGCCCCGGCCACCGCTGGGTGCTCGAACTGCCCGACGACCCTGAGCTTGTCCTTGGCGACGAGCACCGGCTGCGGCAGGTGCTCGGCAACCTGCTGTCCAACGCCGGACGGCACACCCCGGACGGCACCACGGTCACCGTGCGGGTCAGCGGCGCGCTGCCCGCGGGCGAGCCAGGCAGCGGTACCGAGTCGGTATCGCACGGGACGCTGCCGCCCGCGCCCCGGCTGGTGATCTCGGTGACCGACGACGGCCCCGGCATCCCCGCCGCGCTGCTGCCCGACCTGTTCGAGCGGTTCACCAGGGCCGACACCTCCCGCACGCACGCCACCGACGCCTCATCGACCGGGCTCGGGCTCGCGATCGTCGACGCCGTGGTCACCGCCCATCACGGCGCGGTGCTGGTGACCAGCCGGCCAGGCATGACCCGCTTCACGATCGTGCTCGCCGGGCTCGCGGAGACGTCCGCGCCGGCCGAGCCGGCGCGGACGGGCAGGAAGTAGCTCACTCCGGGGTGGTGACCGGGTCCGTCGCCGCAGCGTCGGCCCGCGCAGCCGCGGAGCCAGGCGCGGCCTGGACGGCGCGGCCCTGCAGCGGGCCGCGGCGCATCAGCGAGCCGCACAGGACCGCCCCGCACAGGAAGATCCCGGCGCACCACCAGAACGCGGTCGTGTAGCCGTGGACCAACGCCAGCTGCGTCAGCGCCGTGGTCGGCTTGCCGCGGGCGTGGCTAGTCAGGTAGCCGACGGTCGCGCTGGCCGCGATGGTGTTCAGCAGCGCGGTGCCCATCGCGCCGCCGAGTTGCTGGCCGGTGTTGACGGACGCCGAGGCGACGCCCGTGTCCTGCGGCCGCACGCCGTACGTGCCGGTGTTGAACGCCGTCGAGAACATCAGGCCCATGCCGAGGCCGGTCACGATGATCGGGCCCAGGATGTTCGCGGCGTAGCTCGAGTGCGGGGTTATCTGCGTCAGCCAGGCCATGCCCCCGGCGGCGAGCACCAGGCCGGCCGTGACGATCGGCTTGGGCCCGATGCGGGGCATCAGCACGATGTTGGACACGTTGGACGACGTGGCGACCCCGGCGATCATCGGCAGGAACGCGACGCCGGTGATCACGGGCGAGTAGTGCAGCGTGTCCTGCAGGTAGTAGGTGAGGAACAGGAAGATGCCGAACATGCCGGCGCCCACGATCAGGATGCCCAGGTAGGCCGCGCCGCGGTTCCTGTCAAGGACCACCCGGGGCGGCAGCAGCGGGTACTTGGCGCGCGACATCCAGAACGCGAACACGGCGAGCAGCACAACGCCAACCGCGAGGAAGCCGTAGGTCGACGGGGTGGACCAGTCGTGCGTCGCAGCGTTGGAGAACCCGTAGACCAGGCAGAACATCCCGGCAGAGACCAGCAGGACACCAGGGACGTCCAGCCGCGCACCTGGCGCCTTCTGCTGCCTGTGCAGCAGGAGCAGGCCGCCGATGATCGCCGCGCCGGCGAATATCAGGTTGATGTACAGGCACCAGCGCCAGGACAGGTAAGAAGTCAGCGCGCCGCCAAGCAGCAGCCCGACCGCGCCGCCGCCGGCCGCGACCGAACCGTAAATGCCGAACGCCTTGCCGCGTTCCTTCGGGTCGGTGAAGGTCGTGGCGAGCAGCGACAGCGCGGCTGGCGCGAGCATGGCGCCGAACACGCCCTGGCAGGCGCGGGCGGTGACCAGCATCCCGAAGTTCACCGACGCGCCGCCGACAGCGGAGGCCACGGCGAAGCCAGCAAGGCCGGTGATGAACATGACCTTGCGGCCGATCAGGTCGGCGAGCCTGCCGCAGAACAACAGCAGGCTGCCGAACGACAGCGAGTACGCCGTCACGATCCACTGCCTGTCCACGTTGCTGAAGCCCAGGTCTCGCTGCGCCGACGGGAGCGCGATGTTCATGACCGTGGCGTCAAGCACGACCATCAGCTGGGCGACCGCGATGACGACCAGGATCAGCCAGCGGCGCGAGTCCGGCTGGGCGGCCGTCGCGCCCCAGCCCTCTTGCGTCCCGCTGCTTTCCCCCGCTGGCACGGGGACGCTTGCCTCGGACATTACATCCGCCAATCTGGAGGGTATGGTTCCGCTTATAGGCAGGAGCATAACACGAACCGGAGGAACCACCTCCGTTCGGGATAGGCTATAACGTATGACGCTTCGAACGGACGAAACGTCTCACGACGGGACGGGCGAGCGCCCCCTCCGCCGGGACGCGGAGCGGAACAGGCAGCGCATCCTCGCCGCCGCCGCCGAGGTATTCACCGAGCGCGGGCTCGACGCGACCCTCGACGAGGTCGCCCGGGCCGCCGGCGTCGGGATCGGCACCGTCTACCGGCGGTTCCCCGACAAGGAGTCGCTGGTCTCCGAGCTGTTCAGGGACCGGATCGACGCGCTGGTCACCGTCGCGGAAGAGGCCTGCGCGGATACCGACCCGTGGCACGGCCTGGTCGCCTACCTCGAGTTCGCCGCCACCGCCCTGGCCGGCGACCTGGGCCTGCGCCAGCTGATGATGTTCGCCACCTACGACCGCGACCAGGTCTGCTACGCCCGCGACCGGATGCGCCCGGTCATCACCAGGCTGGTCGAGCGCGCGCAGGCATCCGGCGACCTCCGCGGGGACTTCCAGGCGACCGACGTGAAGATGATCGCCTTCATGCTCGCCTCCATCGCCGAGTACGCCGCCTCCGCCAACCCCGAGGTGTGGCGCAGGTACCTGACCATGATCGTGGACGGCCTGCGCCCGGCGCGCGCCGGGGTGACAGAGCTCCCCGTGCCCGCACCCACCGCCGGCGACCTCGCGGACCTGATGACCGCGCGCGGCCAGCGCCCCGCCACCCGCCGCTAACCATCCGCTCGTGCACGTGCATGCGCACGCGCCTTTCAGGCGTGCACTTTCTGGTGCAGCAATCGTGTGCATAGTTTGGGTGCACGAACTGCTATTAACCATGACAACGAGTCCGATGCACGTGCATACGCACAGCGATCAGGCGCGCGTGCATCCGCCAATGACCATATGCATTAGAAAATGGACATAATAGGACCAGCTTGAAGCCCGGACACCGCACCTGACCTGCGGAATCAGCAATTCTCATGCCTTTTCGATCATCTTGTCGGCAAGACGCCCCCGCCGCCCTATAAGCTTTGCGCACCCGGACGCCGACAGCCCCAGAGATTCTCAGGCAGGGCAAATACCACCCCCGAAGTTGGCGACAAGTCCGACAAATCACGGTAAGATAGCGCTAGCTAGGCACCCAAAGACGCATGCCTACCCGTCGAGTCCCCCTTCTCGACTCTGGAGTTCTGGTCCATGACTTATGGCAACGACGTGCGGGACGACACCCAGCAGCTTCGCGACATCCAAGACCTCATCGCCAAGCTCGCGGACGTCAACAAGAAGCTCGCGCTCCCGATCCGGGCGATCGCAGTCGACACCCAGCCAGAGGCCGAACCCGCGGACGCGTCTAGTACCTAACGGTCATACGACCTGGCGACGGCTCGGATCAGGTGCGCCGATCGCGACGAAGGAAGTGCCGCCGAGCGGAGCTCGGTAAAGGTCTTGAGGTAACGCGCGACCTCCCCCCGGCCCTCGAGGCTGATCCCGCCAGACAGCGCGGCCAGGTGGATGACCCCGATCTCCGGTGTCTCCGCGAACCGGAGCAGCGTCATCGGGCCGCACCCCGCCACCGCGTGCGCGCCGGCCGCGAACGGCAAGACCAGAAGCGAGACGCGGGAGCGCTCCGCCTCGGGGACGTCACTGTCCGGCAGGCCGTCGGCGAACCCCGTCTCTGCTAGCGCCGCGAGCCGGCCAAGCTGCTCGCGCATCACCCTGGGCGGACCGACCGTCTGCCGCAACGCCCCCTCGGTCAGCACGACGTCCAGGCGGGGCGCCCGCCCGGCGACCACGATGCGCTGCCTGTTCAGCTTCACCTCCATCGCATGGGCCCGCTGCTCGTCGGAGGTGTAGCGGGGATCCGCCGCGGCCGCGGCCCGCATGTAATCCGGAGTCTGCAACAGGTCGGGAACCTGGTTCGGCTCGTATGCGAGGATCTCGGTCGCGGCGACCTCCATGATCACGTAGTCCTGAGCGGCAGGCGAGAGCACGTCACGGTAGTCAAGCCACCAGCCGCTCTCCCTGCCGCGGTGCGCGATGGCGAGCAGTGCCTCCTGCTCGCCGGCGGGCACGCCGTACTCGGTGAGCAGCTCTCGCAGCTCCTTCGCGCGGATGCCGCGCTCGCCGGTCTCGATCCGGCTTATCTTCGAGCGGTCGCACTCGAGAATCCTCGCGGCCTCGTCCAGGTTGTAGCCGAGGCTCTCGCGGTACTCGCGCAGCGCCGAGCCGAGCAGACGGCGCCTCACGGGAGGTGATCCGGTCACGGTGCCTTCCTCCTCATCGGGGGCATCCCAGGGGGTTCCGGGAGTGCGCGCTTGCCGCCGGCAACCGCGGTGGCGTGGGCGGGCGAGCGTGCTAGATGGGGAGTAACCTAGCACTTGGCGTAGTCCTTGGCCGAATGACACGCCGGTTGAGGGGGAAACGCGAAGAATCTCGCAGTTGAGGTATTCGATTGTCGTCAGCCTGTTAGGCCATGTGTTTGATCGAGGTCATGACCCTGCTCCGCGCCCTGCTGGTCCCGCTGCCTTTCCTCGGCATTAAGTTCGCGACCAGTAAAGGTCCAGATGCGTAGCCCGGTGTGCTGCTACGGTCCGCGCTATGCGCATTTCAGCCGGAGCCGGCCGGCGGCTTCACGGTGCCCCCGACGCGGCGGGTGCGCCGGCGCCACCCGGGCCCGACTCGCCGCCGCAGGGCGGCCCCGGGCCCGGCACTGTCACGCGCCCGGCCGGGCGCCGGCGGCTGGCCGCGGCCGCCTGGCTGGGCGCGGGCCTGGCCCTGACCGCGCTGCTGGTGCGGATCTCACTGACCGCCCGGGTCATGTCCGACGGCGGGAACAACGCCCTGCAGGCCTGGGACCTGCTGCACGGCCACCTGCTGCTGCACGGCTGGCAGATCGGCGACGCGAACTACTACTTCCTCGAACTGCCGCTCATGGCCCTCACCGAGGCGGTCTTCGGCCTCGGCGACCTCGCCCAGCACGTCTCCTCCGCCCTCACCTACACCCTCATCACCGCCGCCGCCGCCGCGATCGCCGTGACCGGCAGCCGCGGCGCCGCCCGGGCGGCCCGCGCCGCGGCGGTCCTCGCGGTCATGGCCGCCCCGCTGTTCGCCGGCACCACCTTCCTCGTCCTGGAAGAACCCGACCACACCGGCACCTCCCTGTTCATCCTCGGCTCGATCCTGCTGATCGACCGGCTCCCCGCCCGCCGGCTCACCGCCCCGCTGCTCCTGGTGATCTTGACCGCCGGGCAATTCGAGGACCTCACCGTCCGCTACGTCGCCGTCCCCGCCATCATCGCCGTCTGCGCCTACCGCGCCCTCGCCACCCGCTCACCCCGCTCCCCCGACACCCTGCTCGCCGGCACCGCCCTCGCCTCGGTCCCCCTGTCAGCACTGTTCGGCCGGCTGTGGGTCCACCTCGGCGGGTTCACCACCGCCCAGCCGCGGGGCGGACTCGCACCCGCTCACGAGTGGCCGCATCATGTGCTTGTCACCCTGGCGAACATCCGCGTCCTGTTCGGCGGGGCACCCGTGGCGGGCGTCGTACCAGGCTGGAAAGGCTACTTCGGCCTGGCCTGCGCGCTGGCCGGGGCGTTCGGCTTCGCGTGGGTGGCGTGGCGGTGGCGCCGGGCGAGCAGGGCCGAACAGCTGATCGCCGCCGCGGTCGTCTTCAACTGCGGCATCTTCGCCGTCTCCACGTTCGCGACCCCCGGCGAGCCCCATGAACTCGCCGCGGTGCTGCCGTGCGGGGCGGCGCTCGCCGCGCGGGCGCTGGTGCCCGCGCGGATCAGGGCCACGAAGGCGGCGTTCGCGTCGGTCACCGCCACCGCGCTCATCGCCGCCCTGCCACTGGCCTACGCCGCCACCCGGCCCGCCTACCAGTCGCCCAAGGCGCCCCTCGCCGCCTGGCTCGAAGCGCACGGGCTCACCTACGGGCTCGGCACCTACGACGACGGCGCCACCGTCACCGTGCTTTCTGGTAACCGGGTCCAGCTCCAGGTGCTTCACGTGGGATACAGGCTCGAGCGTTCTCACTATGAGGTCAGGGAAGACTGGTACTACCCGGCGCGGCACGACGCCACCTTCGCGGTCGCCAACCCGGCCCAACGGCTCCCGGCCTCCCTGATCCGGCACGATTTCGGCCCGCCGGCCGCGACGTACAAGGTGGGCAACTGGACCATCATGGTCTACAAGAAGAACCTGCTCCGGCTCGTCCGCCTCTAATCGGCGAGGCGCTCGATCGAGGTCATGATCCTGCGCTCGGAGACCGGCGTCGGGGTGCCCATTGTCTGGGCGAAGAGGCTGACCCTGAGCTCCTCGATCTGCCAGCGGATCTCCCTGGCGGCGTCGCTCGACCTGGCCTCGGCGGGGAGTGCCGCCAGGGCGGTCTCGTACGCGTCCTGGACCCGGTGCACCACGGCCATCTGCTGTGCGTCCCGGCCGGCGTTCTCCGCCAGCTTGTCCAGGCGGCGGCCGACGGCCTTGACGTAGCGGGCGAGCGCGGGCAGCCGGGTGCCGCCGGCCGTGGTGAGGAACCCGGGGGCGATCAGGCGGTCGAGTTGCGCGCGGATGTCGGCGACGGCGGGGTCGAGCACCGGGCTGCGCAGCGTGCCGAGGCGCATCCGCGCCTCGTGCGCGGCCCGCAGGATCTCTTCCGCCCAGGTGACCACCTCGTAGGTCGCCGCGTGCAGCCGGGGCCTGACGTGCTCGACGATCCGGGTGAACCCTTCGCCGTCCCAGGCGGGGCCGCCTGCCTCGGTGATGAGCCCGTCGACGGCGCAGCCGACGCAGTCGGTGAACAGGGCGGGGACGGAGCCGTGGGGGTTGTCGCTGAGCGCGAGCTTCTGCGCCGTGGTGAGCCGCTTCGCGACCTCGTTGGCGGGGGACTTCACGGCGAGCAGGACGAGCCGCCTGGTCCCCGCCCGCATTGAGCGCGCGGCGGCGGCGGCGCTCTCGAACAGGCGGACGTCGACGGCCGCGCCCGCGTCGACGAGCGCCGGGTACGCCTTGACTTCCCCGTCGGTGAAGACCCGCGGGAGCGGCCCGAAGTCCCATGACGTCACGCCGGTCCTGGTCAGCCCGGTCGCGCGGGCCGACAGGGTCGCGCGCACCTTGGGCCGCAGCTGGCGCTGGAGTGCGGCCAGGTCCTTGCCCGCGGCCACGACCTTGGGGCCGTCCATGACACGGAAGTTGATCCGCAGGTGCGGCGGGAGCTTGTCCAGGTCGAAGTCATCGGGGAAGACCCGCACGCCCCGCAGCCGCAGCAGCTCACGGGACAGGGTGTCGCGGACGTCATGAGCGGTGCCGTCACCCAGGTCGGCGAGTACCTCGCGGGCCACGTTCGGCGCGGGGACGAGCTCGCGCCGCAGGTGCTTCGGCAGCGACCGGATCAGTTCGGTGACCAGTTCCATGCGCAGGCCGGGGACCTGCCAGGAGAACTCTTCCGGGTGTGCCTGGTTGAGCGTCTTCAGCGGGATGTCGATCGTGACGCCGTCGGACTCGCTGCCCGGGTCGAACGCGTAGGACAGGGCAAGGCCGGCGGCCTGCCCGCCGGCGGCGGGCAGGCCGGGCGACGCGGAGGTCCACACCTCGGGGTACGCGCCGACGTCGAGCTCGTCCGCGGCCGGAGAGAGCAGGTCGTCAAGCGAGAGGGTGAGCAGGTCTGGCGTCTCGTGGCGGGCCGTCTTCCACCAGGTGTCGAAGTGGCGGGCGGACACCGCGTCGGCAGGCACGCGGGCGTCGTAGAACGCGAACAGCGCGTCCTCCCCCACGACCAGGCCGCGGCGGCGGGCCCGCTGCTCAAGCGAGGCGGCCTCCTCGATCAGCTTCGCGTTGTCGCGGAAGAAGTGGTGCCTGGTCTGCCAGTCGCCCTCCACCAGGGCGTGCCTGATGAACAGCTCCCTGGCCAGCACCCGGTCGATGCGGTGCAGGAGTACCGTCCGGTCGGCCACGATCGGGATGCCGTAGAGAGTGACCTTCTCCGTGGCCACCGCGGCACCGGAGTTCCGCGACCAGCGGGGCTCGCTGTAGGAGTGCTTGACGAGGTGCGCGGCGACCGGCTCCACCCACTCAGGCTCGATCGCCGCGACGGTCCGCGCCCACAGCCGCGACGTCTCGACGAGCTCGGCCGCGACGATCCAGTCCGGTGGCTTGCGGGCCAGGCCGGAGCCAGGGAAGACCGCGAACTTCGTGCCGCGGGCGCCCAGGTACTCAGGCAGCGGGCGCCGGCCGCGCTCTGTCCCGCCCGGTCGGCCGAGCGGCTGGCCTGGCTTGTGTGAGCACCACCTTCATGCCGACCTGGGACAACAGACCGGCGAGCAGGGCGGTATGAACCCGCACTCGTTCGGAAGAGGATGTCTTGGTGTTGATCCCGAGATCGCGGGTGAGCGAGGCAAGCTGGCCGTGCAGGTCCTGCCACTCGCGGACGCGCAGGTAGTTGAGGAACTCGGCGCGGCACAGGCGGCGGAACGCCGAGCCGGACAGCTCGCGCTGCCGCTCGGCGAGGTAGTCCCAGAGCGCCACGAAGGCCAGGAAGTCGGACTCGGGCTGGGCGAAGCGGCGGTGCGCGGTGTCGGCCGCCTGCTGGTTGTCCGTCGGGCGCTCGCGCGGGTCCTGGATGGACAGCGCGGCCGCCATGATGAGGATCTCGCGCGCGCAGCCCTGCTTGCCCGACTCGATGATCATCCGGGCGATCCGCGGGTCGACGGGCAGGCGGGCCATCTGGCGGCCGGTCTCGGTGAGGCGGTCGTCCTTGACGGCGTTCAGCTCTTCGAGGAGCTTGACGCCGTCGGTGATCGCCCGCGGGTCCGGCGGGTCGACGAAGGGGAACTTGCGGACGTCGCCGAGGCGGGCGGCGGCCATCTGCAGGATGACGCTGGCGAGGTTCGTGCGCTGGATCTCCGGGTCGGTGAACTCGGGACGGCTCTCGAAGTCCTCCTGGGAGTACAGCCTGATGCAGATGCCGTCGGCGACGCGGCCGCAGCGGCCCTTGCGCTGGTTGGCGCTCGCCTGGGAGATCGCCTCGATGGGCAGGCGCTGCACCTTGGTGCGCAGGCTGTAGCGGCTGATGCGGGCGGTGCCCGGGTCGATCACGTAGCGGATGCCGGGGACGGTGAGCGAGGTCTCCGCGACGTTGGTGGCCAGGACCACGCGGCGGCTGGTGCTGCTCCTGTTGGCCGGGACCTCGAACACCCGGTGCTGCTCGGCGGACGACAGGCGGGAGTACAGCGGGAGGATGTCGAGGCCCGCCTTCCCCTTGAGCGCGTCGGCGGTGTCGCGGATCTCCTGCTCGCCGGACAGGAACACCAGGATGTCGCCCGGTCCCTCGCGCCCAAGCTCGCCGATCGCGTCGGTGATGGCGGTGACCTGGTCGCGGTCCTCGTCGTTGTCCCGTTCCTGGTCGTTGATCGGGCGGTAGCGGACCTCGACGGGGTAGGTGCGGCCGGACACCTCGACGATCGGGGCGGGCGCCTGCGTTCGCTGGTCCTTGAAGTGCTCGGCGAAGCGCTCCGGGTCGATCGTCGCGGAGGTGATGATCACCTTGAGGTCGGGGCGCCGCGGGAGGAGCTGCCTGAGGTAGCCGAGGATGAAGTCGATGTTCAGGCTGCGCTCGTGGGCCTCGTCGATGATGAGGGTGTCGTAGCGGGTGAGGTTGCGGTCGGTGCCGATCTCGGCGAGCAGGATGCCGTCGGTCATGAGCTTGACCGCCGTGGCGTCGCCGGAGCGGTCGGTAAACCTGACCTTGTACCCGACCACGTCGCCCAGTTGCGTGCCCAGTTCCTCGGCGATGCGCTCCGCGACCGTGCGGGCGGCGATGCGCCTGGGCTGGGTGTGGCCGATCTGGCCGGTGACGCCCCGGCCGAGCTCCAGGCAGATCTTGGGCAGCTGCGTGGTCTTCCCCGACCCGGTCTCCCCCGCCACGATCACGACCTGGTGGTCCTTGATCGCCGCGGCGATGTCGTCCCTGCGCTGGCTGACCGGCAGCTCTTCCGGGTAGCGAATGGCTATGCCTGCGAGCGCGGACTCGCGGGACGCGGCGCGCTGCTTGGCTCTAACGGAAGGTTCGTTCACCGGCGGCAAAGACTAGACGATGGGGACCGGAACATGCCAACGCTTTATCGCGCGACGGGCATTCCCGCCACGATCAAAAACGATCATCCCGAACGAAGGGTGGTGCCTGTCTTCCGCCCCTGTCAACCTGGCGGCCTGGCCGGCGAGTGTGAGTGAACGGAACTGGCATCCGTACCGGAAGGCTGTGATGAGACCTGACCTGGAAGAGAGCTTCGACGCGTTCGTGCGGGCCCGCGGCGGGCACTTCCTGCGCGTCGCCGTGCTGCTGACCGGCTCGCCGACGGAGGCCGAGGACCTGCTCCAGGCGAGCCTGGTCCGGCTGTACCAGGCCTGGCCACGGCTTGACGCGCCGGAGTCGGCACCGGACGCGTACCTGCGGAAGATCCTGGTGAACACGCGGCGGTCCTGGTGGCAGACGAAGTGGCGGCGCGAGTCGCCGGTCGCCGCCGTGCCTGACCGGCCAGATCCCGCCGGCGGCGCTGACCCGGCCGACGGGTACGCGCTCGGTGCCCTTGTCCGCTCGGCCCTGGCCGGGCTGCCCAGGCAGCAGCGGGCCGTGCTCGTGCTCCGCTACATCGAGGACCTGCCGGAGGCGACGGTCGCAGGCCTGCTCGGGGTCTCGGCTGGCACGGTCAAGACGCACGCGCACCGGGGCCTGCGGGCGCTGCGCGCGTCGCTCGGCGACCTTGGCCCGTTCGCGGTCAACGAGAGCGCCGGCCGCGACGGTGCGAGGGGATGAGACGAACAGTGCGGGAGCAAGAGATGGAAGACATTCAGGACCTGGACGCGTCCACCGAGGCCGAGGGGCGGCGGCTGCTCGCGGCGGCGTTCGAGACCGTGCCGGCCGGCCAGGTACTGGCGGGCAATGGGCTGGCCGGCGCGGAACTGCTGCGGCGGATGCGGCAGCGGACCTCGCGGCGGCGGCGGGTGCGCGCGCTGGTGCCCGCGGGGGCGGTCGCGGCGCTCGGCGGCGCGGTCGCGCTCGGCGTGACGCTGACGGCGACGGTCGCCGGCGCTCCGGCCGCGCTCGCGGCGGTGACCGCGGCGGCGGCGAAGACCTCGGCGGCCAGCTTCCGCGTCACCGAGAGCATTTCGCAGGGGGACGAGAAGCCGGTGCCGCCGCAGGTCACCGGTGTCTTCGACCTCAGGCACGGGCTCGGCGAGGAGATCGTGGACGGGAGGACCCAGGTCCGCTTCGTCGGCGGGCACATGTACGCCAAGTTCCCCGGGCAGCAGCCGCCAGGCAAGACCTGGATGGAGGGCCAGGTACCGCCACCGCTGCCGCCCGCCATAGCAGGTCAGGCGGCAGCCGGGGGCTTCACCGGTAACGAGCCAATCGACCCGGGCGCGCTGCTCGGGCTGCTCAAGTCGGCCGGCTCGGTCCAGGCCGACGGGCCGGCGTCCGGGCCCGGCTGGACCGGCACCAAGTACGCGTTCACCTCCCCCCGCCAGCCCGGGGGCCGCATCGTGACGGAAAGCGGAACGGTCTACGTCGATAACCAGGGGCGGGTCCGCCGACTGACGACGACCATCGGGTGGCGGCTGTCCTTCTCCTCAACCCATGCCACCCGTGACTTCACTACCACTTACGACGTGACCTTCTGGGGGTTCGGTGTCCGGGTGTCGGTCACCGCGCCGCCCGCGAGCCAGGTCGCTAGCCTCGGCGAGGGGTACCTGTACATCGGATCCGCGGGCCAGGTCCCTGACCTCGGCATCGGACGGTGATCCGCCGGTGATCCCGGTAGCCGGCGTTAGGCGCGTCAGCGGCCGGCCGCCTCGACCCCTCGGGTCGAGGCGGCCGGCCGCGTCGCGTATCCGCCGGCCGTGGCCGTCAGTCGTCAGCCGTCGGTCGTCAGCCGTCGGTCGTCGGTCGGTCGTCAGTCGTTGGCGTCGGCGACCAGCTTGGCGATGAGCTCGGGGGTCAGCGGGCTGCCCTGGAACGCGCTCATCCTGACGAGAGGAGTGCTGCTGAGGAACAGCATCATCGTCGGATCGGCGAAGAACGCGGCCATCGGCCCGGACTCCTCGCCTGGCAGCGCGGCGAACGCCTGCCCGATCGCCTGCGCGCCGCGGGGGTCGGCGAGCCACTCCCCGAGCGTCGAGTCGCCGGTGAGCGGGACCCGCGCGTCATCGCCCTGGACCGCCACGACCGCGGTGCTCCGCAGGTCGCGCGAGGAGGCGCCGACCGCGCAGTGGTAGTCGCCGCCCTCGACGATCCAGCGGTTGAGGCGGGTGTCCCAGTAGGCCAGGTCGTCCCGGTCGATGGTGAGGACGACGTCCGCGGTCTCGCCGGCCTTGACCGGCACGCTGGCGAACGCCTTCAGCTCGCGCTCCGCGCGGCTGACCGTCGACCCCGGGAGGCTCACGTACACCTGGACGACCTCCCTGCCGTCCCTGTCGCCCGTGTTGGTGACGGGAACGCGCACCTCGAGGCCGGCTGCCGAGGCCGTCGCGGTCGCCTGGCCGTAGCCGAAGGTCGTGTACGACAGCCCGAAGCCGAACGGGTACGCCACCTCCTGCTCGCGCGCGTCGAAGCCCCGGTAGCCGACGAACAGGCCCTCACCGTAGCGGACATGCCCGAACTCGCCGGGAAAGTCTAGGTAGGAGGGGTGGTCCTGGATGCGGAGCGGTATCGTCTCCGCCAGCCGCCCGGACGGGTTGACCCGGCCGAACAGGACGTCGGCGATCGCGCTGCCGCCCGCCTGGCCGAGCAGCCAGCCCTCGATGACCACGGGGACCGCCTTGTCCCATGGACTCGTGGCGAGCACGGCGCCGTTGGACAGGATCACGACGGTGCGCGGGTTGACCTTGGCCACCTCCTCGATCAGCCGCAGGTGGTCCGCCGGGAGGTCGATGCCGTCCCGGTCGGCGCCCTCGGTCTCGCGCGCGCTGCCGACGAAGACAAGCGCCACGTCGGCGGCCTGCGCGACCGCGACCGCCTCGACGAGGAGGTCCTGCTCGTCCGCGTCCGGGTCACGCTCCGCGCCGTCGTCGACGGTGTAGCCGGGCGCGAAGAGCACCGTCGCGTCGGTCGCGGCGGTGATCTCGGTGAGGGCGTCGTCGAGCCTGGTCGGGGTGATCTGGGAGCTGCCGCCGCCCTGGTAGCGCGGGGTGCGGGCGAACTCGCCGAGCACCGCGACGGACTGGCCGTCGGCGCCGGCCCGCAGCGGCAGCAGGCCCCTTTTGTCTCCAGGGAGGACGTCGTTCTTGAGCAGCACGATGGCCCGGCCGGCGATCTCGCGGGCGAGCTCGTGGTGCTCCGCCTGGTCGTAGCTGCCTGGCGTCCTGGTGGCCGCCCGCTCGACGAGCGCGCGCACCCGGTCCGCGGCGCGGGCGAGCAGTGCCGGGTCGAGGCGGCCGGCCGCGACGGCCTCGACCAGTTCCGCGTCACCCGCGTCGTCCGGCCCTGGCATGGTCAGGTCGAGGCCGGCGGCGACGGCGGCGACCCGGTCGGCGACCGCGCCCCAGTCGGAGAAGACGACGCCGTCGAAGCCCCACTCGTCCCGCAGCACCTGGGTGAGCAGCCAGTGGTGCTGGCTCGCGTACACGCCGTTGATCTTGTTGTAGGCGCACATCACGGTCCACGGCCGCGCCTGGGTCACCACCCGCCTGAAGGCGCTGAGGTACATCTCCCGCAGTGTCCGCTCGTCGATGTCGGCGCTGACCCGCAGCCGGTCGGTTTCCTGGCTGTTGACCGCGAAGTGCTTGAGCGACGCGCCGACGTTCCTGCTCTGCAGGCCGTTGACCCAGGCGGCCGCGAGCACGCCGGCGAGCAGCGGGTCCTCGGAGAAGTACTCGAAGTTCCTGCCGCCGAGCGGGCTGCGCTTGAGGTTGATGCCGGGTCCGAGCAGCACCGCGACGTCCATCGCGCGGCACTCGTCGCCCAGCGCCTCGCCCATCCGTCGCAGCAGGTCAGGGTCCCAGGTCGAGGCGCTGGCGACCGCCGGAGGGAAGCAGGTGGCCGGCTGGCCGCGCAGCAGGTCGCGCGGGTTGACCTGCAGGCGCACGCCGTGCGGCCCGTCGGTGACGGTGATGGCGGGCAGGCCGGCGGACTCGACAGGCGTGGTGTGCCACGCGTCGCGGCCGCTGGTCAGCGCCGCCTGCTCGGCGACAGTGAGCTGGGGCGTCATTGGCAGCTTCCCTTCGGCGGGTATGACTTTTTTTACAGCGTGAATTTAAGACGAATTATCCCGAACAAGGGCGGCAGGCACTAGTCCCCATCCCGCGCCAACCTGGAGGAGGCCTTCCGCCGGACCGGCGGGTCAGCGGGCGGCCGCCTGGAGGCCGCGGGCCAGGTGGCCGGCCGCGTCGCGGATCCAGTCCCTGAGCGCTTCCTTCCGCCCCTGCTCCGTGTCCGCCGCCTTGGCGATGAGGTCGCCGACCTCGGTGCTGGTGACGGTGCGGACGAGGACCATGATCTGGGCGGCGGTCAGCCGCCGCGCGGCCAGCTCGCGCGGGCCGTCCTTGCCGGTGGCCAGCGCCTCGGTCAGGGCGTCCTCGGTCTCGTCCCAGAGGGCGCGCAGCCGGGACCGGGCGGCGGGGCCGCTGGCGGCCATGCGCAGGAAGGCGTCGACGTTCTTGTCCGGGTCGTTGTCATCGACCGCCGCGAGCAGCGCCTGCCCCGCGGCGACAAGCGGTGTCTGGGCGAGCTTTCGGTTCCTGACGGCCTCGACGACGGCGTCGAGCACGGTCGGCCGGCCGCTGAACAGGAGCTCTTCCTTCGACCCGATGTACGTGAAGAGCGTCTTCACGGAGATGTTGGCCGCGTCGGCGATCTCGGCGACGGTGACGTCATTGAAGCCCCGTTCGCTGAACAGGGCCCGGGCGGCGGCGAAGATCGCCTCACGTGTCAGCCGTTTCTTCCGTTCTCGCAGTGACTCAGGTGCCTGCTGAGATAGTTGAGAACGAGCGGCCGACGTCATCCGAGTAGTGTATTGGGCACGCTAATTGCCTTTTGCCGCCTCTTACGGCGGTTCGGCTAAGGGCGCTCGTCGTGCCGGGGACCCGCCCCGCCGCCGAATCGGGCGCCGTCAACGTGGGCCGCTCCGGCCTTCCGCGTCGAGGCCAGGCGTGGCCGTTTCACGCGGAACGTCCCGTCTTCACGCGGAACGTCCCGTCGCACCGCGCCCCACCATGATCATGTGGATTCAGCAGCTTATTCGATGCGGAATCCACATGATCATGAAAGGGCCTCGTGATCATGACGCGGGCGCTGCCTGGCTGGCACCCCACGGGCCCCTCGGGTCCCCGTGGTCTCCCGGATTTCGCGCTATTGGCCACTGGCTGTGCGGAGGGCGGCCCTAGGGGCGGCTTGCCGGGCGGGTGGGGCCGTCTTCCTCCTCGGCGAAGCCCCCGGGCCGCCTGGAAGGAGCGGGCGCTGGTGTTAAAGATGCCAGTGTGCAGGGTGAGGTGCGCAGGGTGAGGTGCGCGAGGCCATGGCCACGGGCCCACGCGTCGGCGAGCGCGCGGCCGATGCCGCGCCTGGACGCGTGCTCCGCCGCGACCAGCTCGCCGATGCAGCCGTCGAGCGCGGCCGGTGAGAGTGCCGGCATATCCGCGGGGTAATGCGGCACGAGTCACGAAGGTCCGCTTGAGGGCCGAATACTCGCATTTGACGCGGGCCGGACCAGTGGGCTTCCCGCGCCGGTGAGCGTTCGGCACGGGAAGCCCAAGGACCGTCGGCGCCCCCGTTTACCCGCCGACGGGTCAGGAAACCAGTGTTTGCGCCGCACAAACTTTGGCGGCAGCATTGTCCATTCGGTCCCGTTTCGCGGCTCGCGACCCAGGGGAATTGCCGCGCCGGGTGACGTCGGCGAGCCCCTTACGCAGAGCCCGGTGGGAATGTCCGGCCCGCGGCGCAATTACGTGGCGGGCCTGCCCGCTCGCGCCGGGCACGTGGCCGCGTGCACCGCCCCGGGCAGCCAAAGCGCACGTCAGGTGCCAACTCACCCGCCGCAGTACCTAGACAAGCGTGCGGGGGGACGGGCCTTACGGTACGCTGCCGGAAACCCCATTAACCCTGGCGGTTACCGGCTCATTTGATCTCCCGCGCCGACGGGCACGGGATTCGCACTAAAATAGTGGACGATTAATTAATGTCGCGGAGATGCGTGCAGCCCGCCGACCGGGCATTGATCCACGGCGGTCACTACAGGCGGAAAATCCGGACGGGGAAAGGCTTGGCCCCGCGGATTATCCATGGCGCTTGCCATCGCAGCCTCACCTCCCTTTCATACACTTCTTGCGGTAAATCGGCTGCGAGGGCGTTCGTGCCCGGCCCGACGGCGGGGAACAACTCGAACCGAGGACCGGGCACGCGCGCGCACTCCCCCACGGGATTCCCCTCGAGCCCCCCGGAGTCTTGTGCATGCACACGATACGTAATCAGGTGGAGTCATTTGGGTTACCTACCGTGCGGACCCCACACTACCTATTACCTATCTAGCTGTCTAGTCACCCCAGCAAGTAATGTCACACCTTTCCCCGGAGGCCCTTGTGGCCAATGAGGCCAATGAGGATAAGACGGTGTCGCGTGTCCGCGTAGATTACGACTCCGGCGAGCGCGTCTACCTGCAAATCGCGCGAACTATCCGCGACATGATCATCAGTGGCGAACTGCCGGTTGGCACGCAAATCCCGAGCGGCGCGCAGATGAAACGGCAATGGGGCGTCAACCGGCTGACCGGCGCGATGGCCGTCGAGGAGATGCGCAAGGCCGGGCTGGTGGTCACCAAGCCGGGCGTTGGCACCTTCGTGGCGACGACCCCGGACAGGCAGCTGGTCAGGCTGTACCCGGGCGACCAGGTCATCGCCCGGATGCCTACCGAGGAAGAGCGCGAGCGGCTTTGCACTGGCTACCTCACGCCCGTCCTTGTCATCATCCGGGCCGACGGCCAGGTCGAGCCCTATAACGCGGCCGTCACTGTCCTCACGTCCCGGGGGTGACAGAAGGCCCGCCTGCCGGGTCACGGCTGACGGGCCTTCTGCGCGGTGAGGTCGCGGTGCGCCAGCCGGCGGGCAGCACTTCCGGCTGGTGGTTACCGCTCCTTGAAGGTGCGCGTGGCGGGTTCTGGCGAAGCATCCAGTCGCTGCGATGACTCCCGGATTTCCTCCGCGATCACGGCCCGCGGCAGGGCGGGGACCCCGGCCACCCCGGCGCCCGCCGCGGCGAGGTCGGCCTCGGCGAGGTCGGCCTCGGCGAAGACATCGGCCGAGGACTCGACATCGGCCGTGGCCTCGACCGCGGACTCGCCGTGCAGCTCGTGGATGTACTGCTTGCCGCGCAGCAGGGAGGCGACCGCCGCGACCAGGCAGGCCACGATCGCGAAGTCAAACGCGATGTCGAGTCCGGCCTGGAACGGTGCGCTGATCAGGCTCGGGAAGAACGAGTGGCCGGTCAGGTAGGCCGCGTGGCTGGCCGGGAGCTTGGTGAGCGCCGAGCCGAGCAGCATCTGAATCGGGTTGTAGCCGAGCAGCGCCGCGAACATGACCGCCGTCGGCGGCAGGTGCGCCAGCCGGCTCGCGTCTGCGGCGGGCACGCCCTGCGCGGTCAGGCCGGTGAACAGGTGCGCCGGAAGCGACGAGGACAGGCCAAGGATGATCAGGCTGAAGAAGATGCCGATCGACAGGACCATGGCCGAGTTCTGGAAGGTCGCGGACATCCCGGCGCCGACGCCGCGGCGGTCGGCGGGCAGGGAGTTCATGATGCCGGCCCGGTTCGGGGAGGCGAACAGGCCCATGCCAATGCCGTTGAGCAGCAGGATCGCGGCGAACTGCCAGTAGGTGAAGTCGACGGGCAGCATCTCAAGCAGGCCGAAGGACAGCGCGGCGAGCACCATGCCGCCGGTGGCGAAGGGGCGGGCGCCGAAGCGGTCCGACAGGTACCCGGACACGGGGCCCGCCAGGAGGAAGCCGACGGTCAGCGGGAGCATCGCGATGCCCGCCCACAGCGGGGTGTTCTCGAAGCTGTAGCCGTGCAGCGGGAGGTAGATGCCCTGCAGCCAGATGATCAGGATGAACATCAGGCCGCCGCGGCCGAGGCCGGACAGCAGGGCCGCGAGGTTGCCCGCGGTGAACGGGCGGATGCGGAAGAGGCTGAGCCGGAACATCGGCTCAGGGACCTTCGTCTCGATGTAGCAGAAGATCACGAGGACGGCGAGGCCACCGCCGATCAGCGACATCACGAGCGGGCTGGTCCAGCCCATGACGTGGCCGCCGTAGGGCTGGATGCCGTAGGTGATGCCGACGAGGACCGCGATGAGGCCGGCCGCGAACGTGAGGTTGCCGCCGAGGTCGAGCTTGGCGGGCTTGCGCACGCCGAGTTCCTTGAGCTTCAGGTAGGACCACACGGTGCCCATGACGCCGAACGGGACCGAGACGAGGAACACCAGGCGCCAGCTCACCGGGCCGAGCACGCCGCCGAGGACCAGGCCGATGAAGCTGCCGGCGATGCCCGCGACCTGGTTGAGGCCAAGGGCCATGCCGCGCTTGTTGGCGGGGAAGGCGTCGGTGAGAATCGCGCTCGAGTTGGCGAACAGCATCGCGCCGCCGATGCCCTGCAGGATCCGCATGATGATCAGGTACCAGCCGGCGGCCTCGCCCTGCAGCCAGCTGACGGACAGCAGGATGGAGAACAGCGAGAAGATCGCGAAGCCCATGTTGAACATCCGGACCCGGCCGAACATGTCGCCAAGGCGGCCGAAGCTCACCACGAGCACGGCCGTGACCACCATGAAGCCCATCATCATCCACAGCAAGATGGTGGTGTTACCTGGCTGCAGCGGGTTGATCCCGATGCCGCGGAAGATGTTCGGCAGCGCGATCAGCACGATGGACGAGTTGACGGTGACCATCAGCACGCCGAGCGTGGTGTTGGACAGGGCGATCCACTTGTAGCGCGAGCCGATGGCCGGTCGGGCCTCGGCGTTCACTGCCGTCGGTGCTGCGTTGGGCTCCGGTGCGGGTGCGGACGATGGGGCGGGCAATGCGTTTCCTCCGTAACGAGGCAAGGCCGTTGGGCAAGGGAAGGGTGCGGTCAGATTAGTTGCTTGATGGCAACTAATCTTATCCTGGTTTTGTTCCCCTCGTCGGACGACGCGATGACCGGGCGGTGAACCGGGCACGGCGGGATCAAGATGAAGTCGGTTCGGTTTGACATTCGGGAAGCGAAACGGGCATCCTTGGGTTGATCAAGTTAGACACCTCGTTCGGTGAGGCGTCTTCACGGACATAGGCCACTGATCCCAACCGTCGAGAGACGCTCCGGATCAGGACACCTCTCCCCGGCCTAAGGGGACAGGCCAAGTGGCTGCGCAGCATCGCTACGCCGTGGAGTGCCAAAGCTCTTACGAGAGAGGTGACCTCCTGGCTGGCAGGGATGCATCCCTGCCACCGTCATGGACGGTTTCTCTTGGCTGGTGTCATTGTGCTGGCGTGCGCGAGCGCCGCGGACGAAGGGAGGCGTGCGATGGACTCTGATAGTCCGGGCCGAAGTCGGCCCTTCCCGCCGCTGTTCCTGCTTGTCCCAGGCACACGCTGACGCAACTGTTGCCTTGACTCGTTCGATCGCCCGCCCGCTGCAGGGCGTGACGGTCAGCCGTCTGTGTTGACGAGATATCCCGATAAATCGGGATATCTCGCCTGACAGGCGCCTGCGATCCTTCGCTGCGTGCGCGTGTGCCTCGATCCCGCTTGAGTGAAAGCGCGAAAGAGGTGAACTCCAGTGACTGCAGTTGATGTTGAGGTGACAGGCACCGCCCGTTCCGCGGTGCTTGACGAGGCGCACGTCGGTGACATCCGCGGCGCCCTCGGCACGATCAGGCTCGATGACCATGCCGCCCGGACGACGCTGTCGGCGAAGTTCAAGACGCTGCTCGCGGTCGTCGGCCCCGGCCTGATCGTCATGGTCGGCGATAACGACGCCGGCGCGTTCTCCACCTACGGGCAGGCCGGCCAGGTCTACGGCACGAAGCTGCTGTGGACGCTGCTGCTGCTGATCCCGGTGCTGTACGTGAACCAGGAGATGGTGCTCCGCCTCGGCGCGGTCACCGGGGTCGGGCACGCCCGGCTGATCCTGTCGCGGTTCGGTAAGTTCTGGGGAACCTTCGAGGTCATCGACCTGTTCCTGCTCAACGGGCTGACGATCGTCACCGAGTTCATCGGGATCACGCTGGCGGCAGGCTACCTCGGCGTGCCCAAGGTCCTCGCGGTGGTGTTCGCGGCCGGAATCATCATCTCGACCGCGTTCACCGGCTCATTCCGCGCGTTCGAGCGGATCGCGATGTTCTTCTGCATCGGCTCGCTGCTGCTCGTGCCGCTGTACCTGATGGCGCACCCGTCCGCCTCCTCCATGGCGACCGGGTTCACCACGCCGGGCCTGCCAGGCGGCGTGCCGCAACGGGCGGCATGGCCGCGGTCATGCTGCTGGTGATCGGCATCGTCGGCACCACGATCGCGCCGTGGCAGCTCTTCTTCCAGCAGTCGTACGTGATCGACAAGCGGATCACCCCCCGGTTCATGAAGTACGAGAAGGCCGACCTCTGGATCGGCATCGTCATCGTGGTCGTCGGTGCCGCCGCGCTGATGGGCACCACCGCCGTCGCCTTCGCGCACTCAGGCGCCCAGTTCACCGACTCGGCCGGGCTGGCGCGCGGCATCGCCGCCTACGCCGGGCACGTGGCCGGCGCGCTGTTCGCCGTCGCGCTGCTCGACGCGGCGGTCATCGGCGCCTTCGCCGTCTCGCTGTCCTCGGCCTACGCGATCGGCGACGTCCTCGGCATGAAGCACTCGCTGCACCGCGGCGTCGGGCAGGCCAAGGGGTTCTACGCCCTGTACGCCGCGCTGATCTGCGGTGCCGCGGTCATCGTGCTCCTGCCCGGCTCCCCGCTCGGGCTGATCACCGAGGGCGTTCAGGTCCTCGCGGGCGTGCTGCTGCCCGCCGCCACGGTGTTCCTGCTCATGCTCTGCAACGACCGGGCCGTGCTCGGCCCCTGGGTCAACACGGCGAAGACCAACGCGTTCACCGGCGCGGTGATCGCGGTGCTGATCACGCTGTCGATCGTGCTGACCGCCTCGGTGATGTTCCCGGCGATCACCGCTTCTGCCATCTTCGCGATCATGGCGGGATGCGCGGTCGTGGCGGTCGCAGGCGGCGGATTCGCGCTGGTACACGCAAGGCGGTCGGCGCGGACGGCCGCGCTGGCCGAGGCCGCCGTGCTCACCGAGGTGGCGGAGCTGGCCGAGGCCGCTGAGCTGGGGACCGCCGAGCTGGCGGCGGTCGGCGGGCTGACCGACGCGCCGCGGGCCGGGGCCGACGTCGAAGCCGCGGCTGAGGCGGCGACGGACGCGGCGCCCGGGCCGGCGGACAAGCTGTCGTGGCGGATGCCGCCGCTGAGCGAGCTGCCGACGCCGGTGATCAGGGGTGCCCGCCGGATCGGCCTGCTCGGCCTGCGCGGCTACCTCGCGATCGCGATGATCATGGTGATCGTCAAGATCGTCGAGACCGCGCTCGGTCACTGAGGGCTTGGGGCGCCCTCGCGGACGCGGCGGCGCAGGTCGCCGTCGCCGGCGACGAAGCCGTGGCCGGTGAGCCAGGCGGTGACCCACCCCGGGTTGGGGCTGGTCGCGGGGACGACGTTGTAGATGTAGTTCAGGCCGCGGGCGGCTGCCTCCCCTTCGAGGTGGTCGATGGTGAACTCACCGATCCCCTCCCCGCGCCGGTCAGGGGCGACGAGGAACATCACCTCCGCGTCGCCCCACTCGGAGTCAAGCCAGCCGTAGCCCACGATGACCCCGGCCGCGTCGGCGACGTGCCACCACTCGTCGGCGACCGGGGCACCGGGCGCGGGCGGGGTCAGGGCGGTCGCCGCGAGTTCCGCCGGGCCGAAGAGCCGCTGCTTGTCCGCGTCCCACCGCGGGGCGTCTTCCCTGATCCACTGAAGTCCGGTCGCCATCGTGCCCTCCCTGACACCGCGCCAGCTCGCTAGACCGGTCGACTCTAACCTCGCCGAGGCCAATACTCTACGTTTTCATGCGCTCACGTCACGAAGACGCTATCGCATGCAGGGAACCACGGGGCGAGCCGAGAAGGCGGCAGGCAGGCTGGTGGCGCGCGGGGAGTCAGCCGCAGTCGTTCGGTGCGATCCTGGTTTTGGTCTCTGGCTTTTTACAGGAGTTCGAGGATGGTGGCGTTGGCCTGGCCGCCGCCCTCGCACATGGTCTGCAGGCCGTAGCGGATGCCGTTGTCGCGCATGTGGTGGACCAGGGTCGTCATCAGGCGGGCGCCGCTTCCGCCGAGGGGGTGGCCGAGGGCGATCGCGCCGCCGTTCGGGTTGAGCTTCGCCGGGTCGGCGCCGATTTCGGCGAGCCAGGCGAGCGGTACCGGGGCGAACGCCTCGTTGACCTCGAAGACGCCGATGTCAGCCAGGCTCAGGCCGCTCTTCGCCAAGGCCTTGCGCGTGGCGGGGATCGGGGCGGTCAGCATGACGACCGGGTCGTCGGCGGCGAGGACGGCGGTGTGCACCCGGGCGACCGGGGTGAGGCCGAGCTCGGCTGCCTTCTCGCTCGTCGTCATGAGCAGCGCGGCGGCACCGTCGCTGATCTGCGAGCTGTTGCCGGCGTGGATCACGCCGTCCGGCCGGAAGGCCGGCTTGAGCTTGGCGAGGCTCTCGACCGAGCTGCCGCGGCGGACGCCCTCGTCGGTGTCGACGACGGTGCCGTCCTCAAGCTTCACCGGGGTGATCTGCGCGGTGAAGCGGCCACCGTCGATCGCGGCGGCTGCCTTCTCGTGCGATGCGACCGAGTACTCATCCAGCTGGGCGCGGGTCAGTCCCCACCGTTCGGCGATCATCTCGGCGCTGATCCCCTGGTTGGGCGCGACGCCGTGGAAGACGGTCTCAAGCCCGGAGCCGGAGGGGTTCACCCGGTTGGGGCCGATCGACGAGCCCATCGGTACCCGGCTCATCGACTCGACGCCGCCGGCCACGACCACGTCGTACTGGCCGCTGACCAGGCCCGCCGCGGCGAAGTGGACGGACTGCTGACTCGATCCGCACTGGCGGTCGACGGTGACGCCAGGCACCGACTGCGGCCAGCCGGCGGCGAGGACGGCGTTGCGGGCGATGTCGAAGGTCTGCTCGCCCACCTGGCTGACGCAGCCCCAGACCACGTCGTCGACCTCGGCCGGGTCCGCCAGCCCGGCGCGCTCGGCGACCGCGTTCAGCACGTGCGCCGACAGGTCCACCGGGTGAACTCCGGCCAGGGCGCCGTTCCGCTTGCCCACTGGCGTCCGAACCGCCGCCACGATCACCGCGTCGCGCATGGCGCCCCTCCTCAACATCGAGTTCTTCCTCTTGACTACCACGTCAGGACGGGTTTGCCCATTTCAAGCCGGGACCGGATTACCCGCGAAAACGCGGGCGGCATGAACAGCGTTGCATGTGCAACGATGGGCGACCCGGTGTTATGGTGGCCGCATCCCTTAGATCCGTGAGGTAACCATGGTCCTTGTCGTCAGCCGAGGCCAGGTCACCGGCCCGCGACGGCTTGGCCTGCCCGCGGAGGCAACCAGTTTCGTCGGTCGGACGATTGAGCTCGCCGGAATCACGGCGCTGCTCGGGACCGCTCGCATGGTGACGGTCGTCGGCCCGGCGGGCGTGGGTAAGACAAGGCTCAGCCTGCGCGCCGCGGCGCTCGCGGCGGACCAGTTCACCGATGGCGTCTGGCTCGCCGACCTGGCCGGGATCAGCGATCCTGACCTGCTCGTGCCCACCGTCGCCGCCGTGCTCGGCCTGCCTGACGAGGATGACGCGGCACCGGGCGCGGCCCTCCTCGGCTACGTGCGCGACAAGAGGCTGCTGCTCGTCCTCGACACGTGCGAGCACCTGGTTGACGCCTGCGCGGCCTTCGCCGACACCGTGCTGCGCGCCGCTCCCGGTGTGACCTTGCTCGCCACCAGCCGGCAGCCGCTCGACGCCCAGGGGGAGCATGCCTTCCCGCTGCCCCCGTTGCCCGCCGAGGATGACGCGACGGACCTGTTCGCACAGCGCGCGGCGGCGGTAGTCCCCGGGTTCACCGTCACGCCGCAGAACCGGGCGGACGTCGTGCGGCTGTGCCAGCGCCTCGACGGCATCCCGCTCGCGATCGAGCTCGCCGCCGTGCGGCTGCGCGCGCTGCCGCTCGCCGAGCTGGCCAGCCAGCTGGAATCCGGGATCAGGATGCTGACGGTCAGCCGCCGCGGCACCAGTCCCAGGCACCAGACCCTGCGCGCCGCGGTGGAGTGGAGCTACCGGCTGTGCACGCCGCCCGAGCAGGCACTGTGGGAGCGCCTCTCCGTATTCGCGGGGACCTTCGACGTGCGGGGCGCCGAGCAGGTGTGCGCGGACGACGCCCTGCCGCAGTCGGAGATCGTCCACGCCCTGGTCGGCCTGGTCGACAAGTCCGTGGTCCTGCGGGACGCCGCCGACCCGTCCAGGTACCGGCTGCTCGCCGCGCTGCGTGAGTTCGGGGCGGACCGGCTCGCGGAGACGAGCGGGCCCGAGCCCTTCCTCGACCGTCTCGCCACCCGTTGCGTCGCCATGGCCAGGGAATTCGACGAGCGGTTCCGTGGCAGCACCCGTCTTCATGACGGCAGGCCGGGTGACGGGACCGAAGTGAATCAGGTGGCGGCCTCCCGCGCTCTGCACCGGGATTACGAGAACATCCGCGCGGTGCTCAGCCACGCGCTCGGCGCGCAGGAACCGCCGGCCCCCGCGCCCGCTGCCGTCCTTGAGCGATGGCGGCTCGGCGCGGATCTCGCCGTTCGCCTGTGCGGCTACTGGCAGATCTCCGGGCTGCTCGACGAGGGCAGGCAGTGGCTGGGCAGGGTGGCCGACCTGTTCCCTGAGCCGGCGCGGGAACGCGCATGGGCGCTCGGGGCCCGCGGTCGCCTGGCCACCCTCCAGGGCGACCTGGCCACGGCTGTCGCCGACATCAACGAGTCCATCAGGCTGGCCGAGGCCGCGGAACACGGCGCGGAACTCGCCGGCCGCGGCTACCTGTACCTCAACCTGGCGCTCACCTTCACCGGCCAGCACGCGGAGGCGCTTGCCGCCGCGGAGACCGCACGGCAGCGCCTGGTGGCCTGCGGCGACCGGATCGGGGTCGCCGGACTTGAGGCGCAGCTCGCGCACCTGTACCAAATGACGGGAAATGTTGACGAGGCCATCGAGCGTTCCGACCGTGGCCTCGCGCTGCTTGGCCAGTCGAAGTCAGCGAGGGCCGGCGGAGAGCGGTGGGTCAGCGGGTACCTGTACCTGGTCTCCGGGCTCGCGCTCGCGCAACGTCCAGGCAGGGAACACGCGTCAGCCAAGGCGCTGTGCCGCGCGCTGACCGCTAAGCACGAGCTCCGCGACGTCGTCGGGACGGCGTACGCGGTCGAGGCGCTGGCCTGGCTGGCCGCGCGGCGCGAGCAATACGAGCGCACCGCGTGGCTGATCGGCGCGGCTGACCAGCTGTGGAACCGCACCGGGCGGCGGCTGAGCGGGGTGGCCCTCATGGAGGAGTCACGGCAGCGCACGGTCAAGGTGGCCCGCAGGGCGCTCGGCGAGCGGCGGTTCACCGCCGCCTACGCGCACGGCGCCGCGCTCGACCTGGACGCCGTGGTCAGGGAGGCCGCCTACGAGCTCGGCGAGGCGTCGGGCCCGCGGGGCGGCGACGCCGCGGGCGATCCGGTCGCGGCCGTCGGCAGCGTCGCCGCACCTGGCCTGCTGACCAGGCGCGAGCGGGAGATCGCGGAGCTCGTGGCGAGCGGGCTGTCCAACCGCGAGATCGCCACGCGGCTGTTCATCTCCAAGCGGACCGTCGACGCGCACGTGGAGCACATCTTCAGCAAGCTGGAGATCTCCTCCCGCGTCCAGCTCACCGTGCTGCTCCAGGACCAGGCTCCCGCGAGCACGCGCCGCCTGGGTCTAGGCCGCTTCGGTTCTTGTTCTTGCTCTTGCTCTTGCGGGAGTCGCCGTGTTTTGTTTTGCTCGGCATTCGGCGCGAAGTCGCCGGTCGCGGCGTTGGGGGTCGTTCAGGGAGTTCTGGGCCAGGGCCGGGCGCGGGCCTTCGCGGGCGCGCGGCGCCTGCGCGCCGGGCGCGGCGTGATCGTGCAGGATTTCGCTTTTCATGTGGGATTCTGCAGCTAATAAGCTGCACAATCCACATGATCATGGGCCTGGCCGCGGCGCCGCCGGGACAACCCGGACGAAACGGGCAGGCGCGGGCCCGCGCGGGCCGGTGCGGAGGCGGGGAGCGCCTTAGCCAACGGCATTGTGCGTCACGAGAGCTTTTGGGGAACGGTGCCGTGAGCGACGTGCCCTCTTTGTCCTATTAGGGGAGGTGGGTGCAGGCAGTGAGGGGTGGCGACTTAGGGAGGTGGGTGCGGGTTAGGGGATGAGGGTGGCGACGAGGTAGGCGACGCCGAGCGGGGCGTCGGAGTACAAGATCGCTGTTTGCGGACGGCCTGCGGCGGAGTGATCGGTGGGCCGCAGGCCGGCGGCTCGGGGATCCGTGGCGGATAGCGCGCCGGCCAGGGCCTGCCAGGCGGGGCGGCCGGCGGCGAGCAGGGCGGCGGCGAGGGCCGGGTCAAGGGCGGCGATCGCGGGCAGGTCGCCGTCGCGAACCGCGCGCTCTACCGCCTCGTCGAACGGCGCGGCGCGTTCGTCCAGGTAGCCGGGGGCGGATGCGGAGCGGCGGGCGGTGCCGTCGCCCACGGCGAGCAGCGCGACCCGCCGGGCGGACGCCGCGAGCCGCCGGCCGAGGGCGAGGCAGGTGGCCGCGGGCTCGTCTTCGGCGATTCCGTCGAGCGTCCGCGGTCCGGTGTAGCCGGCCTGGTCGAGAAGCAGCGCGCCGATGCCGAGCGCGAGCGGCAAGGGCGGTGCGGCGACTAGGGGCCCGGCGTCACGCTTCTTGCTGTTATCGGCGAGGGGGCGCCCTTGGCCCAGGGCGGGGGCGAAGGAGGCCAGGCCAAGCTGGCCAGCCGGGTCCCAGGGGCCGGTCGTCTCCGCGGGCCCGACCACGGCCACCACGTCGGGGGCGGCGGCGAGGAGCCGGGCCACCGCGGCCGCGCAGGCGGCGCGGAGCTCGGGCAGGATGTCGGCCTGGCCGGTCAGTTCGGCGGCGAGGAGCGGCGGTGACGGGCAGATCGCCGCGGCGACGATCACGGCGTCCCGTCCTTGGCCACCGTGGCAGGCACGACGATCGACGCGGCGGTCATGCCAGGCCTCGCACGGTGCGGGAGGGCGGGCGGTCGCCCTTGATCGATGCGACCATGTCCAGGGCCTGCCGCGTCTCCCTGACGTCGTGCGCGCGGAAGACCCTGACGCCGAGCCAGGCGCCCACCGCGGTCACGGCGAGCGTGCCCGCCAGGCGGTCATCCACCCCGGCGCCGAGGGTCTCCCCCACGAAGTCCTTGTGCGACGCGGACAGGAGCACCGGCCAGCCGGTGGCGGTCAACTCGGACAAGCGCGCGGTGATCTCAAGCGACTGCCAGGTGTTCTTGCCGAAGTCGTGCGCGGGATCGATGACGATCCTGTCGGCGTCGACGCCCGCCTTCACCGCCCGCTCGGCGAGCAGCAGTACCCGGTCAAGGACGTCGGCCACCACGTCGGCGAAGGCCGGGCGGTGCGGGCGGGTGCGCGGCGTCAGCAGGCCGGCGTGCGAGCACACCAGGCCGGCCCCGAACTCGGCGGCGACCTCGGCGAGGGCCGGGTCCCAGGCGGACCAGGTGTCGTTGATCAGGTCCGCGCCCGCGGCGCACATCGCCCTGGCCGGCTCGTGCCGCCAGGTGTCCGCGCTGATGACCAGGTCAGGGTAGGCGGCGCGGACCCGCTCGATGAACGGGACGACGCGGCGGATCTCCTCGGCCACCGTCACTTCGACGCCCGGCTTGGCCGGCACGCCGCCGACGTCGAGGATGTCCGCCCCCTCAGCGACCACGGCGTGGACGCGCTCGAGCGCAGCGCTTTCATCCCAGGTCAGGCCCGGCCGGTAGAACGAATCGGGTGTCCGGTTGACGATCGCCATCACCAGCGGCCGTTCGACTGCGAACTCGCGCCCGCCAAGCCGCAGCGGCCCCGGCGTCCTCATTGAGCCGGTGGTGTTCTGCCCTTCGCCCTGGCGATCTGACTGACCAGCACTATCAGAAAAAAAAGGACTCACAGCTGAGCTCGCTGCTCAACCGCGGCGACGTCGTCCATGTTGGCCGAGTCTACTCGGCGCTCCCCTGCCGGTTGTCACCGCGGGCTAGCGCGGCGCGACCAGCGGGCGCCCGGTTTTCCCGGTCCAAACGTTAGTCAGATCTTAGCGGATTCATAGTGAATTCTCAGCCGGTGTGCACATCAGTCGGCGAACCGCGGCCATGGTCGTGTGGCACGCTTGCAGCTATGGCAGCAGGGCACCAGTATCGAGGGTCGGATTTCGGGAACGCGGTGAAGGTCCCGGCGGTAAAACCGTACTTCTGGGTGGTGAAGCTGCTGACCACCGCCATGGGCGAGGCGGTGTCTGACTACCTGGTGAATGACGTCAACAAGTACCTCGCGGTGGTCGTGGGGTTCGTGCTTTTCGCGCTCGCGATCACGTGGCAGTTCCGCACGCCCACGTACCGGACCTGGCCCTACTGGTCGGCGGTGGCGATGGTGGCGGTCTTCGGCACGATGTGCGCGGACGTCATGCACATCGTGATCGGGCTGCCGTACACGGTGTCCGCCACGTTCTACGCGGTCTGCCTGATCGTGACGTTCGTGACCTGGTACCGCAGCGAGCGGACGCTGGACATCCACTCGATCGTGACGCGACGGCGCGAGGTGTTCTACTGGCTCGCGGTGATCTTCACGTTCGCGATGGGCACGGCGCTCGGCGACCTGCTCGCGACCACCTTGCACCTGGGGTACCTCGGGTCGGCGTTCGTGTTCACCGGGCTGATCTTCGTGCCGTTCATCGCGTGGCGGCTTGGCGTCAACCCCGTGCTGACGTTCTGGGTGGCGTACATCCTGACGCGGCCGATCGGCGCGTCGTTCGCGGACTACTTCGGGATGCCGAAGGACATCAGCGGCATGGGGCTGGGGCACGGCACGACGTCGATCGTGACGCTGATCCTGGTCGTGGCGTCCTTCATCTACATGTCGCGCTCCGGCATCGACCAGCCGGAGACGGGGTCGCCCGCCGGGCCGCACGCCCAGCCGCAATACGGACAACCGCAGTACGCGCAGCCGCAGTACGGGCAGCCACAGTACGGTCAGCCCGGCCACGGCCAGCCCAGTACGGCCAGCCACAGTACGCGGACCCGCAGTACGGCCAGCCGCAGTACGCGGACCCGCAGTACGGGCAGCCACAGTACGCGGACCCGCGGTACGGCGGGCCTCAGTACGGCGACCCCAGGCAGGGCCAGCCGCAGTACGGCCAGCCGCAGAGCCACCCTGGGCAGGGCCAGCAGCCCCAGTATGGCAACCCGCGCTACACCGACCCCCGGCAGCAAGGGCGACCCGCGCTACCCCGACCAGTGGCACGGGAACCAGCGGTAGGACGACCAGCGGGATTACCGCTCAGCGGCGTTACCAGAGCCTCGGGTCGGCGGGAATGTCCTTCGGCGGACGGTCGTACGTGGTGCCCAGGGCCCGGGCGGCGAACCCCTGCGCACCGGGTACCCGGGCCGCCACCATGGCCTCCTCGATGGCGCCGAGGAGCAGGTCGGGCCGGTCAGTGCCGAACATCCAGCGCATCACCGGCTGGTCGCCGTAGATCAAGCACGGGGCGCAGCTCCGGATAATCGAGCAGCGGCCGCAGCGCGCCGAGCTGGTGCCCGGGCGGGTAAACATTCAGCTCCGCCGAGCGGGCTCGAACAGTTCGACCACGTTGCCTGCGGGGTCTTCGACCAGGATCTGCTTGCCGCCGGGGCCGGCGATGATCTCGTTGCGGAAGGGCACGCCCTCGGCGCGCAGTCGGGCGACCTCGACTGCGATATCCGGGACAATGAAGTGGATGCGGTTCCACCCGCCCGGCCCGGGCGTGCGGCCGTCGGGCATCGGGCGGCCAGCCGAGCTTTGCGGCCCGGCCAGCAGCAGCCGCAGGCCGCCGCGGGTGACGTCGGCAAACGCGGGGACCGCGCTGAAGCGCAGCGTGAAACCGAGGTGGGTGGTGTAGAAGTCGATGGCTGCCTGCACGTCATCGACCATGTAGCGGACGTTGACCATGTCTTCTGGGCCGCTCATTCACGCCTCCTGAAGGGATGCGGGCGCAGGTCCCGCGCTGATGGCCGCGAGCCAGAACCCGATCCGGGTCTCCAGTTCGGCCGCCATCTGCTCGAATGCCGGGTAGCTGTCCTCGTCGTTGCCGCCGCCTGCGGCCTGTCGGGGATGCTCCAGTGCAGGAAACCTGGATGGCCAGGGAACTCCGGGCAGACCTCCCGTACCCGGTCGCACAAGGTGATCACGTAGTTAAACCGCCGCCCGGCGAACACGCTCAGATGCTTGGAGTGCCGACCTGCCAGTCAATGCCGCGCCCGGCCATGACCCGCACCGCATTCTGGTGCAGTGGCCTCGGATCGCTGCCCGCGCTGAACGCCTGAACACGGCCGGCGGAGCGCGCCCGGGCGAGCGCCTCAGCCGCCTGCGACCTGGCGCTGTTGCCCGTGCACAAGAACAGCACCGAGCACGCATCCGGGCGGTGGTCCGCGGGCGGTGCGGGATCCAGCCGCAGGCCCGGGTGCAGCGCCGCCCCGGCCGAGGCCAGTGACTGCGCGCACCGCGCCAGGTCCAGGTGGTAATAGGTGTCGCGGCCGTCGAAGCTATCTGCGCCTGGCGTCTACCAGCCCCTCGGCCCGCAGCTCTACCTAGATCGTAGGAGACCAGGTTCTGCAGCTCGCCTGCCAGCGCCAGCCAGCTCCCCGCACCCGGCGTCGCTGCGTGCCAGTTCCCGCAGCAGCCGCCAGCGCAGCGGATCCGCCGCCATCCGCGCGAACCGCAGCTCACTGTCGCGTGCCTGATTCCATGGCCAACATAATACATCAACCTAGTTTGATGCGTCTGCGGGACGACCAGCGGGATTACCGCTCAGCGGCGTTACCAGAGCCTCGGGTCGGCGGGAATGTCCTTCGGCGGACGGTCGTACGTGGTGCCCAGGCCCGGCGGCGAACCCCTGCCCACCCGGTACCCGGGCCGCCACCATGGCCTCCTCGATGGCGCGGAGGAGCAGGTCGGGCCGGTCGGTGCCGAACATCCAGCGCATCACCGGCTGGTCGCCGTAGATCAGGACGGGGCGCAACTCCGGATAATCGAGCAGCGGCCGCAGCGCGCCGAGCACCCACTGGGCCCGCGCCGGGTGCCCGCGCACCGCCGGTCGGGTGCGCCACCACGGGCTGGCGAATACCGGGTGCAACCCGCGGAAGCTGATCCCGTGCTTGCTGTAGGGCGCGCCCCAGACGTTGAGTGGCTGGCCGTAAGGCACTCCGGACAGGAACCGGGGCCGCACCGGGCACGCGGCGAGGATGTACCGGCCCATCGCCGGCCACGGGTAGGCCTCGTTCATCGCCGCGATGGGCTTGTACCGGTAGGCGCCACCGCGCCGCGGCACCGGGTGCACCATGACGCTGCCCGGGTCGATAGTGCTGTAGGGGATGAAGAACCGCATCCGGTTGCCGGGAAGGGTGCTGACGATCAAGCCGTACTCGCAGATCCGGATCCTGGCCCCGACGACCGCGGCGAACGGGTAGGCAAGCCCGGCCGCCGCGATCACGAGTATGTACAGGGCGGGGACGAGCGCTCCGGCACCCGCCGCGAGCGCGATCAGGAACACGACCACGGGAAGGAACAGCCACGCGATCAGGAAGCCGGCCAGGCCGCGCCCGTTAAGCCGGAACGGGTGCACGGTCTGCCTGACCCGGCCCGCATCGGCGGCGGTCCTGATGAGGACGGCGGGCTCGGGGAAATCGCCGCCGCTCACGACTGATCCCTGGACTCAGCGACGGGCTCCTGAATGCAGAGGAGGTCGGCCAGGCGCTCCCGCAGCCCTGACCTGCTCACCTCGGCGAATCGGAGGGCCGGCGCACCGCTGGCATCCGCAGGGCACGCTACTACCACGCCCGCCTCCTTCGCATAGACCGTCAGTCGCTGCTCGCCGGCGTCCGAGCCGAAGACCAGCCGCGTCACCATCGTGACAGATCGGACACCCGCCATCGCGGGAATCTCCGCGCCCCTGGCGATCTCGGCCAGTGCCAGCACCCGTGGCTCCGACTCCCGCCCGGGCTTGAGCGAGGCCGCCGCGGCCTCCTCCGGGTCGGCGAAGGCCGCAAGCCGCTCGGCCGCGGCGGCGCGGGCGACGACCGTGAAACCGTGCAGCCCGCCGGGGCTGATCGCTTCCTCAAGCGCGCCCGACGTGCCCAGGTACAACAGGCGCATCCGGCCGTCGGACTCCCGCAGCGCGAATGCCACGGCATGCGCCGAGCGGCGCATCGCGAGCACCGCCCGCAGGTCGTCGCGCAGCGCAATTCTCTCTCTGCCGACCTCCCCGCCCCCCGCCCCTCTGCCGACCTCCCCGCCCCCCGCCCCTCTGCCGACCTCCCCGCCCGCCCCGCTGTCCTCCGTGCCAAGCGGGACCACCAGGCGCCGGGCGGCAAGCCCGCGCAGCGCGACCTGGCAGGCCAGCTCGCGGGCGGCCTTGTCCTTGCCGTTCAGCCACGGCAACGGCACGGGACCCCGCTCCGCGAGGTCGCCGTCGAGCGCGGCAATCTCCTCATCGGTAAGCGCGATCACCGGCAGCGGCGCCGCCCCGGCCCGGTCGATCAGGTCCTTGATGACGGACAGCAGTGGCTCGCGCATCTCACCAGTCCAGCGGGTCGGCCAGGTGCTCAAGTCCGTGTACGACCTCGCCGGGCATGTCCGCGATCGACTCGCCGGTCTGCTTCAGTCCGTCCCAGGTCCACTCGCCGGCGTCTTTCAGGCCGTGCCAGGTCCCCTCGCCCGCGTCCTTGAGCCCGTCCCAGATCTGGTGCCGGAAGTCGTAGACGGCGTCGCCCGCGGCCCACAGGCCGGCCGCGAGCAGCATGGCGCCCGCGATCACCCCCGTGCCGATGTCCACGCCGGGGATCTCCCAGGTCACGCCGAACAGGCCGCCCGCCCAGGTGGCGAGCGCCAGCGCGCCGCCGAACGCGCCAACACCGCCCGCGACCCTGTTCCCCGTCTTTTCCCAGCCACTGTCGCCAGGGGGCCAGATCAGGTCGTGGATGCCGAACGCGATCGTGACCGGCGCGAGGATCACGTCGATCTTGCTGGTGCGGAACAGCGCGTCCAGGGCCGCGGCGCCGCTGGTGGCGCTGGTGGCGGCGTGTGCTCCCTCCGCCTCGATCTCAACGTTCTGCGCCTTGAGCATGCCTTCGAGGAAGCTTCCGCCCTCGATGGCCGTGGCGGCCTTGGCCGCATTCACTTCCTTCTCCACGCTCAGCGTTACGTCTTCCCAGCCGCGCAGCAGCCTGGCCTGCTCGCCCGGGTCCTTGAGCTGTGCGATCATCTTCTGCGCCATCGGGTTGAGCTTGGTCTGCAGCGCGTCGAGCAACTTCTCTGACTCGGTGAGCTCGGTACCCGCCTTAGCGCCCTGCACTCCGCCCTTGGCCGAGGCGAACAGCGCGTACGCGGTCAGCATGTACTCAAGTCCGGAGTACAGGCCCACGGGGTTGTCGCCCTTTTGCGGGTTGTTCAGCCGGCTCTCGGCATTCTTGACGACCTGGACGAACTGCTGGGTCGTCATCGTGTCCGGGCATTGCGCCGCCAGTGCCGTCTGGGCCGCCTGCAGCGCCTGCTCGCAGGTCCGCGCGGCCTGGCGCAGCGTGCTCGCCGTCCCGGACTCCTGGCCGCTCAGGCTGTTTGCCTCTTGGTTCTGGGCGCTCGCGCCGCTCTTGGCGGCCACCTGGCGGTTAAGCGAGCCGATCGCGAGTTGCGCGGCTTCGAGCGCGCTGGCATAGCCGCCGAGCGCCGTTTGGACAGCAGTCAGCGCCGTGACCACGGCAGAGAACCGCCGCGCCGCGTCTCCCGCCACCACCGCGTACTGCTCGGCGACCGGGCCGCGCCAGTTCGCCAGCGCGTTCTGGACCTGGCCGTTGAACGCCGTGAGCTGGCCCTGGTGATCGCTGCTGAGTGTGCCGAACGTCCCGGCGGCCCGCTTCAGGGTCTCCGGGTCGCCAACCGGCACGGCGAACGCCGGCGCACTCATTTCGTGGCCGTGGCGGTCGCGACGTTGGAGGCGGAGACCTCCACCGCGTTCTTCAAGTGCCCGACGACCGTGCCCGTGTCGCCGGTCGCGGTCGCCACCGCCCCTGCCACCGTGGTGATCGTCCCGCCGAGGCCGGCATCACCCGCGGCGCCCGCGGCCAGCGACCCGGCCGAGCGGATCGCCGTCGCCTGGCCGTTAACGGTACTCGTGATCGGTGCCATTGCCGCCGCCGCCGCGTTCAGGTGGGCGACATCGGCTCCCACAAGACCCATGTCAACATCTCCAGCCATTGCATAAACGTGTGCGAAAGTGGAGGAACAGCACAGGAACGGAGCCAGGCTAGCGGAGAAATGGCACGACCGGCCCCGGAGGGCACCAGTTTTGGCCAATTCTTTCAATTCACATTGATTGATAATAATGAATTCAGTGCTATCGGATGGGAGGCCGGCGCGCGGAGCTCCCGGCCGGGTGCTCGACGCGGCGCAGCACCTGCACGCTGCGGCCCGCGACGCTGACCTTGGCGCCAGGCGACTTCGACTTGCGCACGCCGGGGTCGCTCACCGTGGTCAGCTCGGTCACCCACCGGCGGCCCCACTCCTTGCCAGGGAGCACGAACGTGACGTCCTCGTGGTGGGCGTTGAACAGCAGCAGGAAGCTGTCGTCGCGCAGGTGCCGCCCGCGCGGGTCAGGGTCGGGCAGCGCCTCGCCGTTGAGGAAGACGCTGAGCGACTTGGCGAAGCCCGCGTGCCAGTCCTCGTCCGTCATCTCCGCGCCGTCCGGCCGGAACCACCCGATGTCAGACAGCTCGCCGCCGAAGATGGGCTCGCCCTCGAAGAACCGGCGCCGCCGGAAGACCGGGTGCTGGTTGCGGAAGCCGACGAGATCGGCGCAGAAGGCGAGGAAGTCCAGGTCCGCGTGCTCCCAGTCGAGCCAGGAGAGCTCGTTGTCCTGGCAGTAGGCGTTGTTGTTGCCCTTCTGGGACTGGCCGAGCTCGTCGCCGTGCCTGATCATCGGGACGCCCTGGCTGAGCAGCAGCGTGGTCATCAGCGCGCGGCGGCGCCGCTCGCGGATCGCGACGACCTCGGGATCGCCGGTCGGGCCCTCCACGCCGCTGTTCCACGAGCGGTTGTCGTCGGTGCCGTCCCTGTTGTCCTCGCCGTTCGCCTCGTTGTGCTTGTGGTCGTAGGAGACCAGGTCGGTGAGGGTGAACCCGTCGTGCGCGGTCACGAAGTTCACGCTGGCGTACGGGCGGCGGCCGGTCCTGCCGTACAGGTCGGAGCTGCCGGTCAGCCGGTAGGCGAAGTCGGCCAGGGTGCGGTCGGCGCCCCGCCAGTAGTCGCGGACCGTGTCCCGGTAGCGGCCGTTCCACTCCGACCACAGCGTCGGGAAGTTGCCCACCTGGTAACCGCCCTCGCCGAGGTCCCACGGCTCGGCGATCAGCTTCACCTGGGAGACCACCGGGTCGACCTGGATGAGGTCGAAGAAGGCGGACAGCCGGTCGACCTCGTGGAACTGGCGGGCCAGGCTGGCGGCGAGGTCGAAGCGGAAGCCGTCCACGTGCATCTCGCTCACCCAGTAGCGCAGTGAGTCGATGATGAGCTGGAGCACGTGCGGGTGGCGCATGTTCAGCGTGTTGCCGGTGCCAGTGGTGTCGAAGTAGTAGCGGCCGCCGTCGGCGAGCCGGTAATAGGCGGGGTTGTCGATGCCCTTGAACGACAGCATCGGGCCGAGGTGGTTCCCCTCCGCGGTGTGGTTATAGACCACGTCGAGAATGACCTCGATGCCGGCCTCGTGCATGGTCTTCACCAGGTACTTGAACTCGGAGACCACCTGCTCGACGCCCCACGACGAGTAGGCGCTGTGCGGGGCGAAGAAGCCGATCGAGTTGTAGCCCCAGTAGTTGCGCAGGCCCTTGTCCGCCAGGTAGTGGTCGTGGATGAAGTGATGGACCGGCATCAGCTCCACCGCGGTGACGCCGAGCCTGGTGAGGTGCTCGATGACGGCGGAATGCGCCATGCCCGCGTACGTGCCGCGCTGGTCCTCCGGGATCGCCGGGTGCCGCATGGTGAGGCCCTTGACGTGGCACTCGTACAGCACGGTCTCGTGCCAGGGGGTGCGCAGCGGGCGGTCGTCGCCCCATTCGAACCACGGGTTGGTGACCACCGAGCGCGGGACGAACGGCGCGCTGTTGGCGTCGTATAGCTCGCGGTCGTCGCCGCCGAGCGGGTAACCGTAGACCGCCGGGTCCCACTTGACCTCGCCGTCGAGCGCCCTGGCGTACGGGTCGATGAGCAGCTTCGCCTGGTTACACCGCAGGCCGATGTCGGGGTAATGCGGCCCGTGCACCCGGTAGCCGTAGCGCTGCCCCGGCCCGATGCCTGGCAGGAACGAGTGCCAGACGTAGCCGTCCACCTCGGACATGTCCACCCGCTGCTCCTTGCCGCGGGGCCCGTACAGGCACAGCTCGACGCGCTCGGCGACCTCAGAGAACAGGGCGAAGTTAGTGCCGATGCCGTCGTAGCTGGCACCAAGGGGGTACGGCTGCCCTGGCCATATCTCGGGTTCCATGAGGTTCATCTCCCCCATGTTCCTCAATTCGCACATTCCCTGGGCGGTCGTTTGCGCGACTGATAAGGATTCGAGTCACCGCGCGCGCTCACGGGACGGCGCACTCTCCGGCGTTGCGGTGCCCGCGGCGAGCCGCGACAGGGCCCTGGCGCTCGCCGAGCCTGGCTCGGCGTGGTAAATCACCAGCAGCTGCCCGCCCGACTCGCCGAGCGGCAGCTTCTCGCGCCGCAGCGAGAGCTCGCCGACCTCGGGATGGCGCATCACGAACTCCCCGCCTGCCAGGGCCTTGACGTCGTGCCGCGCCCAGAGCTTGCGGAACTGCACGCTGGCAAGCGAAAGCTCACCGACCAGCTGGGCGACGCGCGGGTCGTCGGTGTCGGTGCCGATCGAGGCGCGGAAGGACGCGACCATGCCGCCGAGCGCCTTGTTCATGTCGGCGTAGCGGTCCCGCTCCTCGTGGTCGAGGAACACCGAGCGCAGCCGGTTCTCTCCGGCCCGGATGCAGGGCGACAGGGCGGTCGCGAGGCTGTTCGCGGCCAGGACGTCGAACATGCGGCTCTCCACGAACGCGGGCAGGTTGAGCGCGCCGAGTAGCTGGCGGATGCCCGGGCGCACGGTCTCCTGGCGCGGGCGCGCCCGCCCCTTCGCAGGCCGCCGCGCGGACAGGCTCAGCAGGTACTCCGTCGCCGTCCCGTCCAGGCCGAAGACCCGGGCCAGGGCCTCAAGCACCTGAGCGGACGGGTTGCGGTCGCGGCCCTGCTCCAGGCGGAGGTAGTAGTCCGCGCTGATGCCGGCGAGCGTCGCGACCTCCTCGCGGCGCAGGCCAGGGGTCCTGCGCACGCCGGCGACCCGCAGGCCCACCTCCCTCGGGTCCACGAGCTCGCGGCGGGCGCGCAGGTACTCGCCCAGCGTGTTCTGTGCCGTCACCCATCCAATGTAAGCGGAGCGTGTCCGTCTAGCGTGGTCCCGTCACTCCCAGGATGCGCGGGGCTCTGCCTATGCGAGTCGCCTGGGGGCACAGTGGAGCCGTCAGAAAAAGAGCCAAGGAGACAAGACGCCATGACGACAACTAAGTCACTGCCCGGCGGCGGCTACGGGCTTGGGGACCTGACGGTCAGCCGGGTCGGGTTCGGTGCGATGCAGCTGGCCGGGCCGGGGGTGTTCGGGCCGCCGGCCGACCGGGCCGAGGCGGTCGCCGTGCTGCGCGCGGCCGTCGAGCTCGGCGTCACGCACATCGACACCGCCGACTTCTACGGTCCCCACGTCACCAACGAGGTCATCCACGAGGCCCTTGCCCCGTATCCAGGCGACGTGCACATCGTCACCAAGGTCGGCGCGGTCCGCGACGAAGCGGGCGGCTGGATCCAGGACCGATCCCCTGCGGCCCTGCGCGGGCAGGTGCACGCCAACCTGCGCAACCTCAAGCTCGACGCGCTTGACGTCGTCAACCTGCGGGTCGGCGGCGGGTCCGACGGGCACTCGCCGGTGCCTGGGTCGGTCGCCGAGCCGTTCGGCGCGCTCGCCGAGCTGCGGGCCCAGGGGCTGATCAGGCACCTAGGGCTGTCCACCGTCGACGCGGACCAGGTCGCCGAGGCGCAGGCCATCGCGCCGGTCGTGTGCGTGCAGAACTTCTACAACGTCGCACGGCGCGAGGACGACGCACTCGTCGAGCTGACGGCGCGCCAGGGCATCGCCTACGTGCCGTACTTCCCGCTCGGCGGGTTCACCCCGCTGCAGTCCGGGACCCTCGCGTCCGTCGCGGCCAGGCTCGGCGCCTCGACGCAGGCCGTCGCGCTCGCGTGGCTGCTTCAGCGGTCACCCAACCTGCTGGTCATCCCGGGCACGTCATCGGTCGCGCACCTGCGGGAGAACGTGGCGAGCGCGTCGCTGTCACTTGACGCGGCGACGGTCGCCGAACTGGACGCCATCAGCGGCTAGCTTCTTGCTGTTATCCGTTTCCACGACTGGGCAGGCGGGGGTAAGGGCCGGCGGGGGTAATGAGACGGGGCGGTCCCTCTTCTGGAGCTTGGTCACCACCATCGCGTAGGACGCGTCGACGGCCTCACGGATCTCGTCGTCGGGGATGCCGCCGCCGACCGCCAGGGTGTTCCAGCCGGAGCGGCCGATGTAGCGCATGGCCGAGGCGTCCGCGGGAAAGCGCAGCAGCCACTCGTCGGCCGCCTCCCTGCTCGCGGCGCACTTGAGGCCGACGCTCAGGCCGTCCCTGCCCGCGATTCCCGCGCCGAGGAAGGCGAAGATCTTCGGCCCCACCTTGGCGACCACGTCGCCCTCCCAGGGCTCGTCCTGCCAGGCACCCGGCTTGGCCAGGCAGTACGCGAGCAGCTCGTCCCAGGTCATGCGCCACATAGTAAGCCGTCGCCATGGGCGATACGCTGCGCTGGTGAGTGAAGAGAACCTGCAGGTACGGCTGGCGTCGCGACCGAACGGGCGGCCGACCGCCGACAACTTCAGCTTCACCAGGGAAGCCCTGCCCGCACCGCGTGACGGGCAGGTGCTGCTGCGCACCAGGTACCTGTCGCTCGACCCGTACATGCGCGGGCGGATGAGCGACGCGCCGTCCTATGCCCCGCCGGTCGAGGTCGGCGGCGTGATGGTGGGCGCGACGATCGGCGAGGTCGTCGAGTCGAGGGCGCCCGGCCTTGCACCGGGCGATCTCGTGCTCGCGTACTCCGGGTGGCAGCGCTACGGGGTGGCGCATGCCGACATGGTGACCAAGCTCGACCCCGCCAGCGGAGTCCCGGTGACGGCGGCCCTCGGCGTGCTCGGCATGCCGGGGTGCACCGCTTACGTGGGGCTGATGGAGATCGGGCAGCCGAAGGCAGGGGAGACCGTCGTGGTCGCGGCGGCGAGCGGGCCGGTGGGGGCGACCGTCGGGCAGCTCGCCAGGATCTTCGGGGCGCGGGCGGTCGGGATCGCGGGCGGACAGGAGAAGGTCGAGTACGTGCGGTCGCTCGGGTTCGACGCGGCGCTTGACCACCGCTCGCCCACGTTCAACGCAGACCTGGCGGCGGCGACGCCCGACGGGATCGACGTGTACTTCGAGAACGTCGGCGGGCATGTCTGGGAGGCGGTGTTCCCCCGGCTCAACCAGTTCGCCCGGGTGCCGGTGTGCGGGCTCGTCGCCTCCTACAACATGACCTCGCTGCCGGACGGGCCGGACCGGACGCCGCTGCTGCTCGGCGCGATCCTCAGGAAGAGCCTGACCGTGCGCGGGTTCATCGTGAGCGACTTCATGGCGTCGCACCAGCCGGAGTTCCTGCAGCGGGCCGCGCCGTGGGTGCGCGACGGGTCGCTGCGCTGCCGCGAGGACATCGTGGACGGGCTTGAGAACGCGCCGGAGGCGTTCATCGGAATGCTGGAGGGGCGGAACTTCGGCAAGCTGCTCGTCCGGGTGAGCTGACCCAAGCTTCGCGAGTCATGGGCGCGGCCGGAGTCAGCCGAACTCGTTCGGAAGAAGAGGAAATCTATCTCCACACCTTCTTGGGAGGCTGTCGTGACTCCTGTGGCTCCTGTGCCTGGCCTTGAGCCCGCGTTCACCGTGGAGGCGCGCCTCGGGCCGCTTGAGGACCACGGGGTGACGCGGGCCGGGCACCGGCGGGTCGTCCCGATCGCCGGCGGGCGAGTCGGCGGGCTGTTCGACGCGGAGATCCTGCCGGGCGGCGCGGACTGGCAGGTGGTCAGGCCGGACGGGACCATCGAGATCGACACGCGGTACTCGGCGCGGACCCCGGCCGGCGAGCACGTGCACTTCCGTACCTCGGGGGTGCGCAGCGGGCCGCCACCGGTCCTCGCCGCGCTGCTGCGTGGCGAGGACGTTGACCCGGCGTCGTACTACTTCCGGGTGGCGGTGTACCTGGAGACGTCCGCGCCGCGGCTCGACTTTCTCGAGCGGTCGATCTTCGTCGCCTCGGCGGTGCGGGGAGCCGACAGCGTGTCGTATACCGCGTACCGCGTGACCTGAGCGACACGCCCTTGCTCAAGCGGCTCTTCCGGGACATCATCATCGGCATCGGGAGGAGCATGAATGGGCGCGGTCGACAATCTCCTGATCGGCGCGGTGGACCTGCACTGCCACTCCGGTCCGTCGCCGATGCCGCGGCGGATCACGCATGCTGAGGCCGCTAGGCAGGCCGACGAGGCCGGGTTCCGCGCGATCGTGGCCAAGTGCCACTACCACGACACCGTGACCGACATCCTGGCGATGGCGCCGCTGCTCGCGGGCCTGAACGTCGAAGTATTCGGCGGGATCGCGCTGAACAGCCACAACGGCGGGCTGAACCCGTTCGCGGTGGACCGGTCGCTGAAGATGGGCGGCAAGGTTATCTGGTTCCCCACCATCTCATCCCGTGCGCACCTGTGCCACTCCGCCCGCGACGAGGACGTGCGGGCGCACTTCCAGCCGCGCGGCATGATGCAAAGCGAGGAGATCTCGATCTTCGGCGAGGACGGCGACCTGCGGCCCGAGGTGCACCAGATCATCGGCCAGGCCAGGGAGGCCGGGGCGCTGATCTCCACCGGTCACCTAGGACCCGGGCCCGCGCGGGCGCTGGTCGAGGCGGCCGTCGCGGCCGGGCACGACAGGCTCATCGTCAGCCACCCCAACTTCGTGGTCGCGATGGAGCGCCAGCAGGCCGTCGAACTGGCCGGACTTGGCGCGACCATCGAGCACGAACTCGGCATGTACCACAACGAGCGGCGCTTCCCGTTCACCGAGCTGCTCGAGTGGATCAGCCTCATCGGACCCGAGCGCACCTCGCTCGGCTCAGACCTCGGCCAGGTCGGCAACGCGCTGCCGATCGAGGCGTACCGGCAGGTCGTCGGCGACCTGCTGGACAGCGGGGTCTCCGAGCGGGACATCGGGCTGATGATCAGGGACAACCCGGCCCGCCTCATCGGCCTCGACTAGGACAGGACAATGAAGCGCGCCCGACTGGCCCGCGATCCAGCCGCGGTTAAGCCTTACGCGCGTCGCGGGTGAGGCGGCGGAGTGCGGGGAGCAGGGCGTCAAGGTCCTCGTCGGTGCGGAACACGGCGATGGTGGTGCCTTGCCCGGGCGCGCCGCTGGTGAAGAGCGCGAGCACCTGGCGCATGGCCGCGTCGAGATCGGTCAGCGGCTCCTGGCTCTCGCCGCGGAGCCAGCGGCGCAGGACGTGGTTGTGCGCGGCGACCACCGCCGCCGCCGCCAGCTCGGCGCGCAACTGCGCAGTGCTCCGCCGGATCGCCCGCCTGGTCGGCGAGGAACTCGCGGAAGACCCGCTGGTAGCGGGCGACGCTGACGATCTCGCGATCGCGGAGGGCGGGCACCGTGCTTGTCAGGGCGTACCGGCGGCGGGCAAGGTCACCCTCGTCGAGGTAGCCCTGCAGCACCAGGCGGGCGGCGTCCGCGACCGCGGCCAGGGCGGTGCCGTGGCCGGACGCCCGCAGCCGGCTCCTGACCTGCTCGAGCAGGCGGTCGTGATCGGGGAAGATCACGTCTTCCTTGGACCGGTAGTGCCGGAAGAACGTGGTGCGGCCCAGTCCCGCCCGCCCGGCGATCTCGTCCACCGTGGCCTGCTCGTATCCCTGCTCGTCGAACAGGGCGAACGCGGCGCGGGCGAGCCGGTCCCGTGCTGATGGCTTGGTCACCGCCCAATCCTTACCCGATCCCCCGGCCGGGACGCCACCGGCCGGCCGATCTTGCCACCTGCTTAGGTACTCAGTACTCTAAAATGGTACTGAGTATCGCAATGGAGATGGGTGAACTCCGTGTCAGAAGAGCACGAGCTGCTGCGCCAGACGGTGCGCGAGCTTGCCGAGGCCAAGATCGCGCCGTTCGCGGCCGAGGTTGACGAGGCGGCGCGGTTCCCGCAGGAGGCGCTTGACGCGCTGACCGCGGCCGGCATGCACGCCGTGCACATACCGGAAGCGTTCGGCGGTGAGGGCGCGGACGCGCTCGCCGCGGCAATCGTCATCGAGGAGGTGGCCCGCGTCTGCGCGTCATCCTCGCTCATCCCCGCGGTGAACAAGCTCGGCACCGTGCCGCTGCTGCTTTCCGGGTCCGAGGAACTCAAGCGGAAGTACCTGCCGCCCGTCGCGCGCGGCGAGGCGCTGTTCTCCTACGCGCTTTCCGAGGCGGGGGCGGGCTCGGACGCCGCCGCGATGAAGACCAGGGCCGTGCGCGACGGGGATCACTGGGTACTCAACGGCACCAAGATGTGGATCACGAACGCCGGGGTCTCGCAGTACTACACGGTGATGGCCGTGACCGACCCGGCGCGCGGCGCCCGCGGCATCTCGGCGTTCGTGGTGGAGAAGTCTGACCCTGGCGTGAGCTTCGGCAAGCCGGAGAAGAAACTCGGGATCAAGGGCTCGCCCACCCGCACCGTCATCCTTGAGGACGTGCGGGTCCCGGCCGACCGAATCATCGGGGACGAGGGCACCGGCTTCAAGACGGCGCTCGCCACGCTCGACCACACCAGGATCACGATCGCCGCCCAGGCGCTCGGCATCGCTCAGGGCGCACTTGACTACGCGGCCGGCTATGTGCGGGAACGACGCCAGTTCGGCCAGGCGATCAGCGACTTCCAGGGCGTGCAGTTCATGCTCGCCGACATGGCGATGAAGGTCGAGGCCGCCAGGCAGCTCACCTACCACGCGGCCAGCCTGTCAGAACTCGCCATGCGGGGGCAACGCGTACCCACGCTCACCTTCGTCTCCTCGGCCGCGAAGTGCTTCGCTTCCGACACCGCCATGCAGGTCACCACCGACGCGGTCCAGCTTCTCGGCGGCTACGGCTACGTCCGTGACTTCCCGGTCGAGCGGATGATGCGCGACGCGAAGATCACCCAGATCTACGAGGGGACGAATCAGATCCAGCGCGTGGTGATGGCGCGGCAGCTGCTCAAGGGCTGAAAATGGGCCGCTGACCAGCGATTTCTTGGGTTCTTCTGGTTAGGAAACGGGCCGTCCGGCGCCGAGTCGGGGCGGCCCGTTCTCATGTCTGGATTGTTCGGTTGATGCCGGTTGTTTCCCGCCGTTTCCGGACCCCGTGCTGAATCGGTGCTGACCCCAGCGGCGCGATCCCGGCACGGTCTATGCGGTCGTGAGTGGGGGCGATGCGCCGACAGATGGGCGCAAGGTACAAGGCGGGTATACGCCAGGTACAAACGAGGTGCATCGTCCTATGTCGGGTCAGGCGTACCCGTCCTGCAGGTACCGTGCCCGGCCGGTCCCCAGCGCTTCCATTGCGGCGCTTGCCCTGCGCCAGACGTAGGGCCGGAGGCGTTCTTTGGCCTGGCCCTCGTCGCAGAACTCGAAGGCGCGCAGTTCGCTGTCGACAAGCCGCAGGCCTTTGATGTCGCTGTCGCTGAGGGTTCCGCCGTCGAAGATGAAGTTGAGGAGGTCGTCCCAGGGGCCGTGAGGTGAGACCCAGTCGACGCAGAGCAGGTCTCCGAGCTGGATGTCGAGTCCGAGTTCTTCACGCAGTTCCCGGCGCAGCGCGTCGGCGGGCGGTTCGTTGGCCTCGGCCATGCCGCCGGGCAGGTCCCAGTCTGGCTTGTAGGTGGGGTCGACGAGGAGGATGCGGCCGGAGGAGTCGCGGACGATGGCGTCGGCGCTGACGCGCTTGCGGGCTTGCTTCGCGTTGCCCTCGGCCAGGTAGGCGTTCCACGCCTCGGGGTCGCGCTCGTACAGTTCGCCGTCCGTGCTCACGGTCCCTCCCAAGCCTCGCCCGCGTGTTGCTGGCCTTCGGCGGTCAGCTGGTAGAACGCCAGCCGGTCGCGGACGGCGTCTTGGAGGCAGTTTAGAAACTCGGCGACCACCGCGTTACCGCGAGTATGGCTCTAGCTGCCGCTGGAGCTGGATCAACTGGCTGATGACCAGGTAGGACCCGAGGGACTGGGTCGCGTTGAGCACGTCTGCGGCGATGCCGCAGGCCTGGTCTGGTTCTTGCTGGGCGATCAAGACGCTGGCCAGGGCGAGCTGGCCGAACGCGCGGCTGCGGGTGCGGTGGCTGGGCCGGAGGCTGATGATGCGCTCGGCCTGCTGGCGGGCCTGCTCCAGGTCGCCGAGCTGGCGCAGGCAGCGGGTCGTCTCGCTGGCCAGCGATCCCTCATCGAAATGGCTCACCCAGGTCGAGACCGATGCAGCGGGGGTGTCCTCAAGTGCCCGTTCGGCACGCAGCAGCAGCCGGGTGCATTCGGCCGGGTCGGCCGGGTTCTTGCCAGCGACTCCGCGGGCTTCGAGCGCGAGCATGCGCGCTTCGAGAGCGGGGTTGGCTGCTCCGGCGTGCAGGGCGGCTTGTCCCCGGCGGGCCAGGGCAACGGCTTCGTCCGGAGCACCGAGGTAGCTGGCGAGGTGGCTCATGCTGCCCAGGATGTGCGCGGTGAGCTGGTGGTCGCCGCCGACTTGGACCAGGGCCAGCGCCCGGCCGAAATGCCGCTTGGCGCTCGCATCGCGCCCGGCGTCGTGCGCCATCCACCCGGCCATCTCGGTCAGGGCCGCTGCCGCGGTGAACAGCGCCGGGTTGCTGGCTCCTGCGTCGGTACCGAAGAGCCGGGGCGCCATGTCGGCCTGCAGGTACCTGACCACGCTGGCGTACAGATGACCGCCGCCCGCCTGAAGATCGGCCGTCCGGAACGCCCTCATGGCTACGGCGTCCGGGTCATGGGCCAGTCCGTCGGCAACTGGCAGGCGGCGGGAGGTCTCCGCTGGCACCGGCGTAGCTGTCGTGAGCTGGGATTCTCTCCTGGCGTCGTTAACGCTACGGCCGGGCGGGAGCTTGAACCAGAGCAGGTGGGGCGGGATCTGCAGGACTCGCGCCCAGTGCGCGAGGGTGTCCAGGTTGCGGACGGGAGGACCGTTCTCGATCCGGCTGACCTGTGCCTGGGTGAGTCCGAGCCAGGTGCCGAGCAGTTCCTGGGAGACGCCGTCACGCCCGTAGCGTGCCGCGAATTCGCTGTGCCGACGGTAGGCGCGGGCAACGCGGCCGATGTGCTGGGCAGCGAGCGCGTCCCGGAGTGCTGGAGTGTCCCAGAAGGCAGGTGACACCGCTGGCGGTGCGGCGCGGCGGTGGACCGCTTGCCGCTCGCAGGAGCCGCACAGGGCACCCGCGTGGTTCCAGGCAAGACGGTTCCCGCACCGGCAGTACCTCGGGGCATTGGTGCTCATCTTGTCTTTCCCGCCTGATTCCGGAAAGGGACATAGCTCCTGCCTGGCAATTTTAACCGCACGCATTGCGGAGCGTCATGGCTTATATACGCCACATGTATATGCGTCATGCCCGTTTCGTCATAGCCGACGCCGGCGTGACGATGCGAGCCTCGAACCAGCCGGTACACCCGGCGCGGAATCGAAGGCGAGGGAGGCGAGCCCGATGGATTGCCAGAGCATAGCGGCGACGGAAGCCAACGACATCGGGCCGCGATGCTGCAGCCGACGGAGTTGCCGTCAGGATGACCCATGCCGAGGTGCGCTTTCCTCGGCGCAGTTCGCTGCTGCTCGGCGCGCTTCCCTCCGCCGTGCCCTGTGCCCGGCTGCACGCCCGGCAGGTGCTGTGGGAATGGGGTCTTTCCGAGGTCGCTGAGACTGCTGAGCTGCTGCTTTCCGAACTTGTGACCAATGCGGTGCAGGCGGCACGGGCCACCGTCAGACGACCTGTCCGGTCAACGTCCGCCTCTCTGCTAACCGTGACCGTCTTCTCATCGAGGTATGGGACAGCAACGTCCAGCCGCCGGTACCCCGGGTGCTCGAAAACGGCTTTCCCGAGGTCGATGCGGAGAGCGGCCGGGGCCTGTTTCTCGTGGAAACGCTGAGCGAGCGATGGGGCTGGTACCCGACGCGGAACCCCGAGCGGCAAGGTGACCTGGTGCGAACTCGGCCGGGAAGACAAGAGGAGCTAGGCCATGCGCATCACGCGAACGTCCAGGTACCGCTGGCTACCGGTCCGAATCGATGACTTCGAGAAATGGCAGTCGGGCCTGCTCGAAGAATCGGCAAGGCGACTGGGCGCTCTCCTGGATCCTGGCGGGCGTGTTCATCGCTGGGGCTTTGTCGGCTCGCCGGTTATGTTCCGCGGGCAGCGTGCGTGGCTGCGGGTGAGCCCCTTCCTCGAGCACGAGATGAGCGGGAAGGCATGGCGGGGCACCGCCGAGGCGGCGGCGATCCCGGGAGTCAGCAAGCCCGCGCTGCTGCACCGGATCGAGTGGCACACCGACGGACCGCCGCCCGTCCCGGTCAGCGCCGAAGTCCTCACGCTCGTCACCGACCCGCCCGCCTCCCGGGAGCGGTTCCTGCGGACGGCCCCGGACCTTCCGGCGGACTGGTTCAGCGACCTGCGCGCGTCGCTTGCGGCGCTGCGCGCGTATCCCACCGACCGCCAGTTCCCGGTCCATGATGCCGAGGAGTACGGCTACCTGCTCGGCGCGACCTACCGCCGTCCGGTCCCCGCCGACTGTGTTCCGGCGTTCGGGACCGAGCACATCGACCTGAACTGGCAGAACATCACCGCGCCGCGCTTCTGCATCCTCGACATGGAGCACTGGTGCTCGGCCGTCACCGGCTACGGCGCCGCCTACCTCTACCTCACGGCACTGGAAGTCCCCGCCGTCGCCGACCAGGTCCACGAGGCCCTGGCGGACGTGCTGAACACACCGAGCGGCAGATACGCCCAGCTGGTCGCCGCCGCCCTCATCCTCCGGAACCTCACCCGGCTTCCCGACCCTGGCCGGCTCGCGGCCCGGCTCCACGCCTACACCGACACGCTGCTCGCCTGACCCGCATACCCCTCAGCCACGGAGGCGCTCATGACCCATCAGCTCATCGCCAGCCCCTATCCAGAGGGGCACGTCGTCGTCCGGCCCGGCTACGACGGAGCGGTCCGGATCGGGGCCGACCGATACGCCGAACTGCGCGACGCACCTGCCGATGCCCTGGTCCCCGCCTGGCTCGCCGGCCCGGTCCGAGCCGGGTGGGGCACCGACCTGGCCGGCCGCCTGATCGGTGAAACGATCCTGATCCGGCCGGAGACCGCCTACGGGTACGCCCGCGCCAGCTACGAGGTGAACCTCGGTTGCAACTACGACTGCGAGCACTGCTACCTCGGGGAAAAGATGTTCGCCGGCATGGACTGGCCCGGCCGCGAGCGGCTGCTGCAAGGTGATGGCCGACGCCGGGGTGCTGTGGCTCCAGCTCACCGGCGGAGAACCGCTGATCGACCCGCTGTTCGCCGAGACCCACGCCGCCGCCTGGGACATGGGCATGATGATCCAGATCTCCTCCAACGGGTCACGGCTCGACCGGCCCAGGACCCTCGACCTGCTGACGGCCCGCCGCCCGTACCGGCTGACGCTCAGCCTGTACGGGGCGACCGAGGCGTCCTACGACGGGATGACCCGCCGCCGGGGATCGTTCCGCCGGTTCATGCGCGGCCTGGCCGCCGCCCACGAGGCCAGGCTGGCGATGCGGATCAACATCGTCGTGTCCAACCGCAACGCCCACGAGGTCCCGGCGATGAAGGCGATCGCCGACCGGTTCGGCATCGAGTCGTTCGAGTACACGAACATCAGCCCCACCATCCACGGCGGCGGCGAGGTGCTGCCCAGCCAGTCCCGCGAGATGCTCCGCACGCGCAAGCCGTACACCGGGTGCAACGCCGGGATCACCCACTTCCACGCCGACCCGCACGGGAAGGCGTCCATCTGCAAGGTCGGCCGCGACCCCCAGGTCGACCTGATCGCCGAGGGCGCCGACGGCCTGCGCAGGCTCGCGGCTGCCGCCGACTCGCTGCTCACCCGGCACGGCGGCTGCACCGGCTGCACCCTCCAGAAGACCTGCGGGACCTGCATGCCGCTGGCCAGCCTCTACCGGCAGGCCAAGGCCCCGCTCGAAGTGTTCTGCCAGCACGGAGGGAGGTGAGAACGCCCGCTACTCGCCCGAGGAAGGAGGTGAAACGCTCATGACCGCAGTCGCCGTGGAACTGCTCACCCGCCCGCCTGAGCCGGTCGGCGTGGCGGAAGCAGGCACGCTGCCGGCACTCGCGCCGGACGCCGTCGAATTCGTCGCCGACACCGATACGCTGCTCACGATGTGCGCGTGCAGCGCGAGCAGCGACCAGCCCTACTGAGGCTGGGCAGCCCGCGCGGCCTGACAGGGGACCCGGCACCGGCCGGGTCCCCTCAGACACGAGGTGAGGAGCACCGTGGAGCAGCGCATCGCGTGGGACGACCTGCCCGGGCCGCTGAAGCAGGCGATCGAGGCCCGCACCGGCCCGATCACGGGCGTCCGCATCGCGAGCGCGGGGCAGAACTCGCCGCTGGCCGCGATCATCGACGCCGCGCAACGGCAAGGTATTCGCCAAGGGCCTGCCGTCCGCCCACCGCCGGGTCATCACCCAGGCCCGCGAGGCCGCGGTCGCCCCGCTCGTCAAGGACATCTCCCCGGCCCTGCTGTGGCACTTCGACGAGGCCGGGTGGAACGTCCTCGGCTACCAGTACGCGCCCGGCCGCCACGCCGACTACTCCCCGGGCTCACCCGACCTCGACCGGCTGGTGCAGCTCATGGACGCGCTAAGTGCCATCAAGGTCCCGGACGATCCCGGGCCGTTCAAGCGGGCCGAGGACCGCTGGAAGCCCTACCTTGACGACCCGGAAACGGCCGCGGTCTTCGCCGGGCCGGTACTGACCCACTCGGACTGGACCCCGGACAACGTGCTGGTATCAGAGCACCGCGCCTGGCTGATCGACTGGGCCTGGCCCACCCTCGGCGCCGCCTGGACCGACCCCGCCTGCTGGGTGCTCCGCCTCATGGCCTCCGGCGGCCACACCGCGCACGAGGCCGAACGGCAAGCCTCCCGCCTCCCCGCGTTCCAGGCCGCCCACCCGGCGCACATCGACCTGTTCGCCGCAGCCAACGTCCGACTGTGGGACGAGATCGCGCAGGCGAGCACCAGCGACTGGACAGCCAAGATGGCCCAAGCCGCGAAATCATGGGCTGCCTATCGCCAGGCTCGCTGAGCCCAGCGGACGACGCGCCAGGCACTGCTGCACCGGCCTACTGTCGGCGAGCAGTCACGAAGTGCGCCGAAGTGCATGCTCATCCCGGAGCGAGAGAGCGCGAGGGCCTGGCATGGGCAGGTACGCGACGCGGTATGCAGGCAGGCGGCTCGGCGAGGTAGCGGCGGATCAGAGGGACTTGACGGCAGGACCGACGATCTCACTGGCCTTCGAGCATGTAGGGATTCGCCGAAGATGTCGGTTCAGGCCGGGACACTTGTCGGTCGAACGGTCGCCTTTCCCCCGATAAGGACCGCGGAAGTTGTCGGTTTCTCCTCAAGGGCGGCTGCGCCGGGGAAAGGGGCCGGTGGCAGCGGACGCCGAAGCTGGACGTTCTGCGCGCGCCTCGATTGGAGAATCGCCTGCCTTCGGCCTGGCCGGTCCAGGCAGGGCGCCGGGCTACCTTGCGCCGACTACCGCTGGCCTGCTCCAGGAACCCCCTGGCCCGGCCGAGGGGGCGCGTGAAGCTTAACCCGGCGCCGGCGCTGGATTAGAGGCAGTACTCGGTCAGCGCGCGGGGGAAGAGCCGGCCAGTCCATCGGATCGACGGGAACGCCGAAGTCCCACAGCTGAGCTGTCACTGTGGTCGTCGCCAGCACGGTGACGACAACCCGCTCCCTGGTCTCTAGTATCACTGCCTGGATCTGCCGGACATGCTCGTCGTCTACCCAGACCGTGAACCCGGCCGTGCTGCCGCTGACGGTGGCGGCGATCTTACGGCAGCGCGCTTCGCGTATCGTCTCGTCTCCTGCGTACCGGGCTGCGGTCACGGACCGCAGGCGCGTGAGCAGTTCCAGCGGATCCTCTTTGATAACGTGCGCATTCGGCGTGCCGCCCAACTCCGGCCGGGTGATGATCATGGCGAGGGCAAGCGTGCCCGAGTCCTGCTGGACCTGGTGGTGCTGAAACCGCCGGGCGGACGGCTCAATGATGCCCCTTGCCATGCCGGAGGCCGCGGTGCGCAGCCGCGTGCGATCCTGCTCAGGCACCATGTGGTCCCAAGCGGTCTTGACGGTGTTGTCGGCCAGCCGCTTGAACGGGCCGTGACGGTGCCGATCCTGGGCCGGCGCGGTCGCCGGGTCGGCCGTCACCTCTTTGCGTACCTCGAACCGGGCGCTGGAGGCCGCGAGCGTGGCCTCCGCCCGGGTGATGACCTCATCCCAGGCCGCGGCCTCGTCCGCGGCTCCGGTACTGCCGAGCTTGCGGGCGGCGACGCTGTAGGGCTCTCCGCTGGCGGCCATCTGCGCGCGGACTGACTTAGGGCTCGGCTTGGCCTGCGGTCACCTGCCCGTACCCAGCGAGGCGCTGACCGCGGCGAGGAGCGCGCCGCCGAGGGCGACCGAGACGGATGATGCGGGGAAGCCGGCGCCGAAGAACCGGCGGCGGATCCAGCGGCCCGAAGTCGGCGTTCGCCTTCTGTTGATACGCCGAAACTTTCGGCAGTGCTCTGGGTGGCGGCCACGGCCACCAGGCTGCCGCCGGACTGGGCGGCCACCGTGCGGCTGATGCACGGCCGCGCGCGTGTAATTTTCAGAACCAACGCGCACTATCCAGGGGAAACGCCCTGGGCTCTTGTGGGCAGAGCGTGTGATGTCCTTCACTTCATGCAGTTATCGCAACTTTCTCCGATAACTTTCGATGACGAGGAGGGTCATGAAGATGTGGCGATCCCGCCCGGCGCCCGATGCGACCAGGTCCCCTGGCAGCGCCTCGCGGCGCCGGATGTTTGCAGCCGGGGCAATAACCACGACCGTGGCAGCCATGGCAACACTGGCGATCGGAAGCACCGCGCAGGCGGCACTGGCGCCAGGGACGCCCCTGAAGACGCTCGCCCAGGCGGCAGGCGGCCGGTACTTCGGCAGTGACATGACTGGAAACTTGCTGTCCCAGTCGACGGTGACCCAGCTTCAGTCTCAGCAGTTCAACATGGTCACGCCGGGCAACGAGATGAAGTGGGACACCACCGAGCCGTCCAACGGCACGTTCAACTTCGGCCCGGGCGACCAGATCGTCTCCTATGCCCAGGCGAACGGCGAGCGGGTGCGCTGTCACAACCTGGTCTGGCAGAGCCAGCTCCCCTCGTGGGTGTCCTCCCTGCCAGCTAGCCAGGTGCAGGCGGCGATGGAGACCCACATCACCACCGAGGCCAGCCACTACAAGGGCGATTGCTACGCGTGGGACGTGGTCAACGAGCCGTTCAACAGCGACGGATCGTTCGTGGCTGACCCGTTCTACAACGCGATGGGCAGCGGCTACATCGCCGACGCGCTGAGGACCGCGCACGCCGCGGACCCGAACGCCAAGCTGTACCTGAACGACTACAACATCGAGGGTGAGAACGCCAAGAGCAACGCGATGTTCAGCCTCGCGCAGTCGCTGCTGGCACAGGGCGTCCCGCTCAACGGCATCGGCTTCGAGAGCCACTTCATTCTCGGCCAGGTCCCGTCCGACATGGAAGCGAACATGCAGCGGTTCGCGAACCTCGGCCTGGATGTCGCGGTCACCGAGCTTGACGACCGCATCACGCTCCCGGCCACCAGCGCCAACCTGCAGCAGCAGGCCACCGACTTCTCCGCCGTGGTCAAGGACTGCCTGGGCGTCTCCCGCTGCGTGGGCGTGACCCAGTGGGCCGTCGGCGACGCCGACTCCTGGGTCCCCGGCACGTTCTCCGGCCAGGGCGCCGCCACGATGTTCGACCAGAACTACAACCCCAAGCCCGCCTTCGCCGCGGTGCAGAACACGCTCGCAGGCAGCAGTAGCAGCAACACGGTGACGGTGACCAACCCGGGCACGCAGACCGGGACCGTCGGCACCGCTGCCAGCGTCCAGGTCCATGCCACCGACTCGGCGTCGGGACAGACCCTGTCCTACTCCGCGACCGGCCTGCCCGCGGGGCTGGCGATCAACGCCTCCACCGGCCTGATCTCCGGCACGCCCACCGCATCGGGCAACAACACCGTCACCGTCACCGTCAGGGACAGCACAGGCGCCACTGGCACCGCCAGCTTTGCCTGGAACATCAGCGGCGGTGGCGGTGGCGGTGGCACCTGCCACGTCACCTACACCAAGAACAGTGAATGGCCCGGTGGCTTCACCGCCCAGGTGACCATCGCCAACACCGGGACGACCACGATCAACGGATGGTCGCTGACTTTCACCTTCCCGGGCGACCAGAAGATCACCAGCAACTTCAACGGTGGCTTCTCCCAGACCGGTGAGAACGCGACCCTCACCAACGCCAGCTACAACGGCACCATCGCGCCAGGCGCCAGCATCACGGACGGCTTCCAGGGCACCTGGACGAGCAGCGACGCTAGCCCGACCAGCTTCTCCATTAACGGAACCGCCTGTAACTAAGTCCATCAGGACATAACTGCGGTCCGTCCCGCTGGCGGCAGCCACCCGCTGCCGCCAGCGGTCATTTCGTGCTCGTCGAAGATGAAGTTGAGGAAGTCATCCCAGGGGCGGTGGGGTGAGACCCAGTCGATTCCGGACCCCGTGCGGAATGATGCGCGACTGGGTCCTCGGTGAGGGCTACCCAGCCGACAAGTGCGGCCGGGTAGGCGAAGTAACCGAACCGCGCGTTCGGTGCGAGCGCGAACATGATCGCGAGCGCCAGTGCGAGGCGGACCGCCGCCGCCCGGGCGTTCCTGGGTGGTCGCAGGACGAGCGACGCTGCGACCCCGGCGGCTGCCGCCAGCAGCAAGCCGAGTGCGGCCAGGCGGCCGGGTCCGGTGGTTGCCAGTAGGTGGCCGGGCAGGGGGCTGGCCGCCGGGGTCAGGTGGGGCGTCAGCCCTAGCGGGTAGGCAATGGTGTTGTCGGCAAACGCGCCCGGCTGAGCGAGCAGCGCGGGAGCGAACGCGACGGTGAGGATCACCGCGGTCGCGGCCGCGGCGCCGATGAAGCGGGCGGCCACGCGGGGACCCTCGCGCGTGACGATCATGGCCGCGAGGACGGGGAGGGCCAGCCATGCGACGGCCTTCATCGCGCAGGCCGTGCCGACGGCGGCGGCCGCCAGCCCGTTCCAGGTGATCCAGCGCGATGCCGTGCCCCCGGGCCACGGCCCGGCGCCCGCCGGTGTGCTGGCCGCTGACCGGCTGGCGCAGGCCAGGGCCAGGCACATCAGCGCGATTACCGGCGGGTCGGTTTCGCCCAGGGCCATGGGAAACGCCAGCACAGGGGTCACCACGGCCAGGGCGGTGTACCAGAGCACGATCCTGCCGCCTGGTTGCGGCGGGCCGACGCCAATCGCCGCCGCGACGAGCGCGAGCGAGGTCACCGCCATCCATGACGCCGGGCTGCCGAACACGCCCGTCAGCCCGGCCAGGCGCGGGAACCCGAAGACTGACATGGCGGGCAGGTAGGGGTTGTAGGACTGCGCGGACGGCAGTTGGCTGGACGGAAGGTACGGGCTCCCGTGGCGCACTAGCAGGAACGCCGCCCTGGCCACCACGGCCGGCTCACTGCCCGGCTGCCATCTAGCCGCTAGCCAGATGGTGGGCGCCGCCACCGCGCCGCACGCGCCGATCAGGAGCGACAGCGCGGCTCCGCGCGACCGGCGGGCAGCGAGGGCGGCAAGGGCGTAGCCCGCTGCCGCCCACGTTCCCCACGTACGGCTGGGCCCCTGGGTGACGACGGCGACGATGGCGGCATACCCCGCGAACACGGTGAGCCACCAGGCGAGGCGACGCTGCTGCGCCGGCCCGGTCTCGGTTGCGGGCATCAGCCGTTGCCCGGCCCGCTGAAGGGCTCGGGGCGGAACAGGTAGTTCCGGGTGCCCGGGGCAAAGCCATCGGCTTCGCGCCAGCCGCGCCGCCAGATATGCATGGTGTAACCGCGCTTGAGCAGCCACCCGCTGACATCCTCCGGCGAGTTTCCGTAGCGGGCGGTGTGCCGCGCCTCGATCTCGATGAGCATCGTCGGCCGGTGCGCCTCGATCACCTCCCTGCCGCCCCCCAGCACCTGCAGCTCCGCTCCTTCCACGTCAATCTTGACGAAGTCGACGCGGTCGATCGCCTCGCGGACGCAGAAGTCGTCAAGCCGGTCCACCGATACGATGACCGGGACCTGGCCATCGAACTCGGCGTTCGAGTCCGGGCCCCCGGTGTCCCGCATCAGGTACGACCTGCCCGTGACCAGCCCGTACCGGCCGACGGGAACGCTCATCGGCGCGGTGCCCGCCTCCGTCCCTAGCGCAAGGCAGCGGTGGCGCACGTTGCCCGCCCGCCTCGCGCTGAGGAAGCGGGCCCACAGCAGGTGGGCGAAGGGCAGCGGCTCGATGCTGTACACCCGCCCGGCCGGGCCAGCCAGCCGCGACAAGACCGTCGTGTACAGGTCGGCGGCCGATCCCACGTCGATGCACACGCTGCCGGGCCGGACCAGGGCCCGCAGCCCGCACATCTCGCTTTCCAGGTATGGCGTCCACCGGGCGAGCGAGGTGACCGCCGACGCGGTCAGCGTGTGCCGCATCGTCGTAGGTCGGGTACCAGACGTCACAGGTCAAACTCCTTCTCTTCTGCTTCAGGGCAGGCTGCTGCCAACGCATGACGCTTAAATTGGCTACGAGTCGGCAGGGCGCTTGCGCGGCCGCCAGTTACTCGTTTCTTGCGACCTCCGGGCCGGTGATGCGGGCCAGCAGGGGGAAGGTGGCCGCGATGATGGCGAGGGACACGATGACCCCGCCCGCGGTGAGCAGGTAGTACCCGGGACCGGGGGCGACCATCGGGCGGCCCTGCGACATGGTGGCGAACATCGCCGCGCCGGCGAAGCCGACGCCCATCGCGACGGCGGCGACGGCGAGCAGCGGGACGGCGCCCTCCAGCGCGACGACCTGGCGCAGCGTCGCGAGCCTGGCGCCGGTGAGCCGCAGCAGGCTGAACGGCCGCTTGCGGTCCGCGAGCCCGGCGGCGACGCCGGCCGCGAGCGTGCAGCCGGCGATCGGCAGACTGATCAGGATCACCACGTTCGCGAGCTGCTGGTAGTCGCTGTTGGTGGAGTTGTCCTGCGCGACGATGTCGCGGAGGGTGGTCGGCGGGCTGAAGGCGGGGAAGGCGTTCTCAAGCAGGGTCCGCGCCTGCTCGATCGCCGCCGTGCTGCCGTCCGTGCCCACGTTGACGGCGTCAACGCCGAGGGCGGCGAGCCGCGCGGCGGGAACGCTCGCGGCCGGCCAGGTGATCCCGGCGGTGCTCATGCCACCCAGCACGCTGTACGGGCTGTACGCGCCGGCGACGAACTTCGCCGCCGTCGCCCCGGCCGGGCAGCGGCCCAGGACGGGCATGGTCGCGAGCTGCGCACACGAGACCACGTCAGCCGGAACCGGGCTGGCCTTGCCTGAGTTCGGGTCGACGCCGAAGTCATGAAATTTCCCGGGGATGGTCAGCCCAGGGTCCGCGCGCAGCACCACCACTCCCGTGACACCCGGAACCACGCGCAGCTGGCCGGTGAGCGGCGCGGCGGCCGCGGCGGGCCCAACGTCCGAGAGGTGCAAGCCACTGGACGCCTCGGTCGCGATCTGGTCAGTCACCATATTGGATTCGGCTACGGTGCCGAACCTGGTCACGTTCTTGGTGTTCTGCGTGGTGATCGCCACGACGGCCACGGTGGTGACGAACAGCGCGAGCACCAGGCCGCTCACCGCGCGGAACGCGGCCCTGGGGTCGTCGGCGAGGCGGCGGGCGGCAATCAGCGTGCCGGGACGGCTGGTCCAGCGGGCCATGGCCCGCGCGGCGGCCATGGTGAGCCACGGGCCGGCGATGAACAGGCCGATGAGGATGAGCGCGAAGCTGGACACGAACGCCTGGACCTGCCCGGAGACGGAGGCCGGGTGACCGTGCACGGTCCAGAAGCCGAGCTCGGCGAGGCCGGCCAGCAGCGGCACCACCCGCCAGGCCCCCGGCGGCTTCGGCGTCGCCCGGCGGGCGACGCCGAGCGGGGAGATGTTCACCCGCCGGAGCGCCAGCCGGGCCGCGATGGCGGCGAAGACGGGCACGCCGATCGCGACCGCGAGGATGTCCAGCAGGTTGAGCGTCAGTTCGGCGGGGAAGAACGGCTCGCCGATGAAGGGGATGCCCGCGACCGGGATGCGCAGCAGGAAGAAGATCCCGAACCCGGCCGCCACGCCCAGGATCCCGGCCGTGGTCGACTCCACCGCCGCGATCAGCGAAACCTGCTTGCGGGTGGCGCCGGCCAGGCGCATCGCCGCGAACCGCTCCTCCCGGCGGGCGGCCGACAGCCGGGTCGCGGTGGCGATGAAGATCAGCACCGGGATCAGGATGGCCAGCGCCACGACGGACAGGATGAGGTCGACGGAGTTCTTGCCGCCGCCGGAGTCGGTCGGGGAGAAGGCCAGCCCCTGGGGGTTCGGCGTCGACGGGCAGCCCGGGCCAAAGCACTGGTGCGCGAAGCCGCCGGGCATCACGTCGGCGATGGACGTCACCCGCACGGTGTTCGGCAGTTGCGACAGCTGCGCCTGGGTGCGCCCGACGATGATGACCAGCGAGCTCGGCGACGGCAGCGCGGCGTCTCCGATCGGGCCGGCCAGGTGGCCGGGGTAGCGGTCGGCGAGCACGCTCGCCGGGACGGCGCGCATGAGCGCGATCAGCGCGGGCGAAGCGTAGTACGTTCCCGGTGCCGGGTCGCCGGGGATGCCGGGCGGTACCGGCGACGACGCGCCCTCGGCGGCCACGTCGAAGCGCTCGATCTGCCGGCCGGCGTAGAGGTCGCCGGTGGGGTGCCACCACAGCGGGTCGACGTCGGCCCCAGTGCTAGCCGACACAGTGCTAGCCGACACCGTGCTCGCGGGCACGGACTGCGTGCCGGTCCAGAACCAGGCGTGGCGGTTGTTCCAGGTGACGGTCGCGTTGGTCGCCGCCACGGCGGTCAGCAGCAGGCCGACGCCGAGGCCGACCGCGATCGTCAGGATGACCAGCCGGGTGATCGCCTCGCGGCCGCCGCTGATCACCAGCCGCAGCCCGAGTGCGATCACGGCTGCGCCCCGGTGAGCGTGCTGACCTTGCCGTCGCGGACGATGACCTCGCGGTCGGCGTAGGCGGCGACCCGGGCGTCGTGCGTGACCAGGACGACGGTGGTGCCGTGCTGGCGGGCGCCGGCGGTAAGCAGGTCCATCACCAGTTCGCCGGACATCGAGTCGAGCGACCCGGTGGGCTCGTCGGCGAACAGCACCTCGGGTTCGGCGACCAGCCCGCGGGCCAGCGCGACCCGCTGCGCCTGCCCGCCGGACAGCTCCCCGGACCTTCTGTGCTCGAGGCCGTCCAGGCCGAGCGTGGGAAACCACTTCCTGGCGGCCGTCATCGCCGGACCGCGGCGGGTGCCGGACAGCAACAGGGGCAGGGCGACGTTCTCTTCGGCGGTGAGCTCAGGGACGAGCTGGCCGGACTGAAACACGAACCCGAACCGGTCACGGCGCATCGCGCTGCGCCGCTCGTCGCTCAGGGTGTCAAGCCGCTGCCCGTCGAACCCCACCTCGCCCTCATCAGGGACCAGGATGCCCGCCAGGCAGTGCAGCAGGGTGGACTTGCCAGAGCCGCTCGGCCCCATAACCGCGACGATCTCGCCCGGCCGGACGCTGAGCGACGCGCCGCGCAGCGCCGGGGTGAAACCGAAGGACAGATGAAGGTCCCGCGCCTCCAAGACATTGGCAGTCATGACTGCACTGATCGGGCCACCAGGTCCAATCGGGCCGCGGTGTGGTCGATCCATCGAAGGTCAGCCTCCAGTCGGTAAAGGGCATGGTCGGCGAGGAGCACGCCGATCTGATCCGTCTCGTGTTTGAGGTCGGTGAGCTCGCGCATCCGCTGCAAGTGCGCCGCCCGCTGGCGGTCGAGGTACCCGTCGGCTGGCCGGCCGAGCATCAGGGCGAGCACGACCTTGGCGAACAGTTCGCTCTGCAGGTCCGGCTCCGGCGGAACCGGCTCCGCCAGCCAGCGCTCCACGTCCGCGATCCCTTCGTCGGTGATCACGTAAAGGTGGCGTTCCGGCCCGGCGCCCTGCTCGACGGGCCCGGCGACGGCCTTCCCGTCGCGCGCCAGCCGGTTCAAGGTCGCGTACACCTGGCTGTAGCGCAGTTGCTTCCCCCGCGCGAAGTACGCGTCGTAGTCCCTTTTCAGGTCATATCCGTGGCTTGGCCCCCGTTCGAGCAGGCCAAGCAGTGTCAGCGGAACAGTCATAACCGAGAGAATACTCCTAGAGTACTCTCTGGAGAAGTATCGGAGGGATGACGGGCGTGCCTGGTCGCCGCGCCTGCGGCTGGCCGATCCGGCGCCCTGAAGCATTGCCGCCGCGCAGGCTCCGAGTAGGAGCACCATCCAGAGAAAGAACGAGTTGCCCGCGATGAGCTGCCAGCCGCTTTCATGCAGGGGTCCGCTCCCCGCGCCGGCCACCCACCAGATTGGCGAGACCCAGAAGAGCACCGTCGTGAACGCCGCCGCCCCGCGCCCCCAGTTCGGCCGATCGGGTGCGGCACCAAGCCAAACGGCGACAGGGAGGACCCAGATCATGTGGTGCGTCCAGGTGACCGGGGAGACCAGCAGGCCCGAGGTCGCGCACAACGCGACGCCGAGGAAGGGCGACCAGCGGAAGTGGACGTACGCGGCCAGTGCCACGCCCAGGACACCAAGGACGCCCGCCAGGGTCCACTGCAGTCCAGGCGAGACGGTCCCGTGGTCGATCCGGGCGAGCGTGGCCAGAAGGCTCTGATCGGTGGGCGCGAACAACCCTTGCAGGCCCAGAGACCCGCCCACTCGCTTGTAGTCGAACAGGTCACGGGTCCAGTACGCCATCGACGCGCCAGGAGAGATCGCGAATGCGACGGCCTCGGCCACCGCGAACGTCCCGAGGCAGCGCCACGCTGCCTGGCCGCGCCGGGTGAGCAGGAGATACGGAACGAAGATGAGGGGCGTGAGCTTGACGGCCGCAGCCAGTCCAGTCGCAACTCCCTGCGGAACCGTCAGCGCGGCGAGCCTTCGGGGGCCAGCCAGGTCCCACAGGACCAGGACCGTGATGAGTATGTCGACCTGGCCGTGGCGGACGGCCAGGAGGACCGGATCCAGGAAGAGAGCGGGCGCGGCGAGTCCGAGAGCCCATAGCCGCCTCGATCGCCTCCGGAGGTCCGGGCGCACCGCCCGGATCGCGATGGTGAGCAGGGCGACGAGCGCGGCCTCGTTCAGCAGCGCCCACACGACCTGGGCGGCGGTCGTGCTCGGGAGCCACGCCAGCGGCACGAAGACAAGCGCGGCGAACGGCGGATACGTGAAGAGGTCTCCCCGGGTCGACGTCGAGTAGAGCGTTCCCGAGAACAGGCCATGTGCTCCCGCCATGTAGACGTGAAAGTCATCCTGGTAGGAACAAGCGAGCCAGACGCAGACAGCAGTCGCGATCATGACCGATAGCGCAGCCGCCCAGGCTCTCGGCCTACCAGCGGCGGGAGTCTCGTCTCCGTGGTCCGGCCCCTGTTCAAGCGGGTCACGCAGCGTCAGCGGAACACTCATAACCGAGAGAGTACTCCTGGAGTAGTCTCTCATGGAGTACTCCAGAATGATGATTTTTGACCGGAAGCCGGGTGCCTTGTGTCGTGCTCGAGGACTAACGCGCACGGAGTATTCTCTCGGAGATTACCTGGTCAACGGCTGGGCGGCCGCAGGGCACCTTCGCTGGCTAGGCCTGCCGCCGGAGTTCATCCCCCACTTGCTACGGCACTTGGCGGGCCGCCTCGCTCGGGAGCGGGGCGGCCCGTTTTCGTGTCCGCATTGACCGAATCGTGCCGGTTATCTTCCGTCGTTTCCTGACCGCGTAGGTGACGCTATTTCCGGTACCCACTCGGTGGTGGCGCGCTCCAGATGTAGGTGCCCCAGTTAGTCAGCGTGTCGCGGAACGACTGCGGAATCATCTCGGTCGCCATGAACACCCGCCCGTCGCTGAACACGCCCATCGAGTAGTCACCCCAGCGGCATCCCCCGTAGTTCGGGCCGACGAAGGCCGCGTAACACGTGAAGCCATCTTCCGGGGCGGCCCCGGCGGTCGCCTCGATTACCGGGCCCGTGGGGCCCGCGGCCCCGTAGCTGATGTAGGCCGGGCTCGGGTAGTTGTGCGGTCCGCTCAGCGAAAACAGCAGGTAGCCCTGGCCCTTGGCGTTCACCGCGGTGTACGGGTACAACAGGCTGGTGTTCTTTACCGCCACCATGCCCTGGCGGATGAGCCTGGCCGATAGCCTCGTTCCCGACAGGGCTGGCCTGAGAATGAACCAGGCGGCGGCGTTGCTTCCGCTGGCCGTCCCGGTGTCCAGCTGGGCGTAGATATCGCCGTCGGTGTAGGTCGGTTCCATCGCGGCGTCGAAGTCGGCCTGGATGCCTCCGGCCGGGGCCTGGTAGGCCGCCCCGAGCGGCCGAGGCCCTGGCTTCTGGGTCGCATCCGACGGCACGGCGTATCGCTGTGTGGTCACCTCCGTGCGGTATAGCGCCGGCGGGCCGCTGCTGGCGAGCGTGAGCTCGGATGTGTCGTTCATGGCATAGACCACGAGGTGGTTGTCGCAGCCCGCATTCCCATTGGACTCGACGAAGTACTCCGTGCCGGGAGCGAACCTCCCGCCGGGCGGAGTGCTGGCCGGGGCCACTATGTAGGGCTGACCGAAGGGGTCCTTGGTGAGGCGATAGCCGACCACCGTCGGCAGGATGCCCGTCTCGGCGGCGCTCTCGAGCTCGGCCTTGGAAATGGCGTAGATGACTACCCCATTGAAGGGACCGGTCGGGGCGATGGCGAACTGGTCGGTAGTGACATAAATGCCGTTGGAGTCGGCACCCAGATTGTCGTAGTCGCCAAAACAGGGGCAGCCCTTCGTCTTGGCGTCGGTGGTGTTCCACGAATAGACGGTGTAGCCGCCGGTGGGGTCTTGCGTGTTGCTCACAGCTTCGAATTGCCTGCTGGTGGTCTTCCCGATGACGAACTCCTGGTAGAACCAGCGCTTGGTGGGAGCGTCGTAGTAACAGCGCGGGTCGCTGAAGAAGTCCGAGGCGGGTTGCTTGAATGCCTGCGCCGAGCCGATCGGGGCCAGCAGCTGGGATCCGGACTCGTCGTAGATGGCCAGGGCGTTGTTGACGAACTCCATGACGTACCCGCCACCCGCGCACAGGCCCTGGTCGGGCGGTTCGAGGTCAATGCCGCCCGCCGTCGCGGCCTGCTGGACTCCGCTCAGGGCGGCGAATCCGAACTCCCCGGGTACGTTCCTCGTGGACAGGCCGCGACGGGCGGGGCTTGGGGCGGACGCCCCGCGGGCCGCATGGCGGGTGACCAGGGCATTGTCCACTGCCCGGTAGCGCCTGCCGCTGACGGTCGCCCGGGAGATGGGTGCGCCCTGCCGCTGGGTCAGCACCCGCTGGCGATGTTCGGCCCGGGCAAGTCCGCTGAGGTTGACCTGTCCGACGATGTGCAACGGCAGGGTGAAGACGGGGGCGTTGACCGCGCTCGAGCGGGTCGCGGCCACGGCGGGCCCGGCGCTGCTGGCGATCATGCCCAGTCCCAGCGCCGCCACGGCAGTCACCGTCACGAGGCCGGAACTTACGAAGGGAATCTTCACGCATCCTCCATGAAGTGACATCATTCTTTAGACTGCTGGTTAACTCCGCGCAGGCCAAAATCAGGCGCTAGGCTGTGACGGCGATTTTGTGTCGTTGGTGTGAGGAATGAGTCCGCGCTAAGGCGAATGTCGGATGGGCGCATAGATTGCATAGTCAGGGTCTTCGACAGTCCGAGCACAGTTGGCGCGCCATCCCCCACTCGTCATTGCCCGACAGTAGTAGCGGCGGCGTTCAATATCAAGCCCGCCGGAGCATCGAACTGAGTACAGGATTCCGCGGACGTGCAATACTCCAGCGGCACTTATGCCCTTTTATGTGAATCAGCCGCCGCATCTAGGAATTTCCCTCGAAGATCGTGAGTAAGCATTCGGAAATCCCGTGATTGGGAATGCCAGCGGGCGCCGTGCCCGCACGGCCATCGACGCTGCCTACCACAAAACGAGAAACCCCGGCGGAAGCCCAGCGGCTCACACGTCCTGATCCCGGGGTACTCCAGCCGGGCGCCTCGAACACGGCCAGGCCGCGCGGCATGGTGTTGTCGAAACTGCGCAGCCCGCTTCTACGTGCGCGATCGCCGGGCTAGAAGCCGAGCCTGGCTAGCAGCATCTCGCTTTCCGCCCACAGGTGCCTGGCGGCTGCATCGTCTTGTGCGGCTGCGGCGGGCGTTTCCTCCGCCTTCCGGTAGAAGTAGCGCCCGTTGCGGTGGCCCCCTTCGGACTCGGTGGCCAGCCAGGCCAGCGTCTCGGCCGGCTCGTCGGGCGACACGGTGTCAGCCGCGGCCATGTGCGCCTGCATTGCCTCGTCTCCGTGGGAGGCGAAATTACTCGCGACCACGCCGGGGTGCATGGCCTGGGCGACGATTCCGTCCGGGGCGGCCCGGCGGGCCAGCTCGCGGGTGAAGAGGATGTTGGCCAGCTTCGCCCGGCCGTAGGCCAGGACGGGACGGAAGTCGCCGCCGAGACTCTGCAGGTCGTCCCAGTCGAGCCCCTCGACCACGCGGTGGGCGCTCGATGACACGGCGATCACCCGCGTCGTTCCTGCCGGCCGGCTGGCCGCGCTCGCCCTGAGCAGGGGCATCAGTTCCCGCGTCAGCAGGAAGGGCGCGAGGTAGTTGGCGGCGAAGGTCGCCTCGGTACCCTCGGCGGTGATGACCTGCCGGTCCCGCACGCCGCCCGCGTTGTTGACGAGGACATCCAGACGCCCGGTGCGGCTCCTTACCTCGTCGGCCACCCGCTTGACCTCGGCCATCAGGGTGAAGTCGGCTCGCACCATCGCGAAGGCGCCGTCCCGCGCCGCCGCGGCGATCTCGGCTTCGGCGGCGGCACTGCGCCGCGGGTCGCGGCCGACGCCGATTACCTGCCAGCCGAGCGCTGCCAGCCTGACGGCGGCCGACTGCCCGATGCCTGAACTGGCTCCGGTGACGAGCGCTACGCGCCGGTTCGCATCGATTGTCACGGTGCTTCCTCCCTCTCGTCTCCGCGTGGCCGGAGGCCGTCGAGCAGTAGGCGAACGGTGAAGTGGACCTTCCTGTCCAGTTCCGCTGGCGTCGGCACGCGGCCGCTAACGATCGCGCGCACCTGGCCGCCGACCACCATGCTCATGAAGGCGGAGGCGGCGAAGGCGGAGTCGGTGGGCGAGATCTGGCCGGCGACGACGGCGCGGTCGAGCACGCCGGCGACGAAGTCCATCACCGGCTTGGCGCTCTGCTCAAGGTTGGCGGTGAAGATCTCGGGGAATCGGTAGCTTTCGGTGTTGATGATGCGCTGCAGGCGCAGGCCGTTCGGCGTCATCACCTGGCCGATGCGCAGCCGGGCGACTGACTCTAGCGTTTCGGCGAGATCACCCTGGTCGAAGCGGGCCAGCACCTCCGGCGGCACGATCTGCCGCTCGATGGCCCGTTGCACAGCGGCGCGAAACAGCGCGGCCTTATCGGCATAGCGGGCATAGACCGTGCGCCTGGTCATGCTGACACGGGTGGCCACCATCTCGATCGTCGTCAGCTCAAAACCGTGCTCAAGGAACAGGTCGAGTGCGGCGTCGAGCAGTTCCTCGTGGCGTGCCTCGGCTTGTTCGCGGGTGGGACGCCCTGCCCCGCGGCGCACGGTGGAGGTTGCCTGCGTCAAGTCGGCCTCGCCAGATCTACCTCTTGCATTCTCGCTCCAATCGTCCACAATGATACACGAGAGGTGCTATTTATCCAGTCCGGCGACGACCCCACGGAAGGGCGGCCCAGTGAGTTCAGCGATCGAGAAGCTGATGCGCCTGGCTACAGCCGAGGACCGCTTTGAGCACTCTGCCGCCGACCTCCGCGAGACGCAGGTGGCGGCGCTCGACGAGCGGTTTCAGGAGCGTAAGGAGCGCATCAAGCTGCTAGGCCACCGGGCACGCGAGGCTGGCGTCACCGAGATCCGCGGTCGCGAGGACATGGTGCCGCTGTTGTTCCCGCACACCGTGTACAAGAGTTATCCGGAAAGCTTCCTGATCGAGGAGAGGTGGGACCGTCTCGGCAGGTGGCTAAGCACCGTCTCGCCCTATCCGATCAGTCCGATCGAGATCTCGGACGTCACCGGTATCGACGACTGGGTCGAACGGCTTCAGGCCAAGGGACACTATGTCTCTTGCTCCAGCGGCACCACCGGCAAGTCGGCCATGCTGGTCGCCTCGGACAGGGACATGGACTGGTCGCGCACCGACACGGTCAATGTCTTTTCCTGGGGCTCGGGCGTGCTGCCGACGCGGGACCGCCGGATGATGGGCCTCGCGCCCACTGCTGCCGTCCCTAAGAACCAGGTCATCGGCGAGGCGCAGCAGGCGGCCTTCGGCGACCCAGCCAAGCAACGGTTCAGGCTGCCGATCCCGCCGATCACGGTCGGGTCGCTGACTCAGATGATCGTGCTCCGCAAGAAGATCGCCGACGGCACCGCGCCGCCCGAGGGACTGGCCGAGTACGAGCAGACGGCCAAGGCGCGGCAGGAAGCGCTCGACCGGGCGATGTTGGCGGGTGCGGAAGCGCTCATCAGGTACCGGGACGAGAAGCTCTATATCTCGGGGCTGTGGAACGCGCTGTACCAAGTGGCCAAGATCGTCCGCGACCTGGGGTATTCAGCCAAGGACTTTCACCCCGATAACTGCATCTATGTCGGCGGCGGGCTCAAACGCGCGCAGTTGCCGCCGGACTACCGGGAATTTGTCCACCAGACATTCAATATTCCGGCCAACCGGGATTTCCAGAACTATTCCATGCAGGAACTCAATTCCGGTATGCCCAAGTGCCAGCAGGGCGACCGGTATCACGTGCCGCCGTGGCTCGTGCCCTTCATCCTGGACGAGGAAGGCCTTACCCTGCTGCCGCACGAGACCGGCGAGATCGAAGGTCGCGCCGCCTTCTTCGATCTCTCGATTGACGGGCGCTGGGGAGGAGTCATCACCGGTGACAAGATCTCCCTCGATTTCAGTCCCTGTGCCTGTGGCGGCAAGGGCGCGTCGGTGCGCAACAGCATCGTCCGCTATGCGGACCTCCAGGGGGACGACAAGATCGGCTGCGCGGGCACCGTCGACGCCTACGTGCGGGGCCTGTCGTGAACGCGATCAACGCCGAACTCAAGCCCGCCGATGCGGTCGTCTCCGCGCCGTTCTTCCTGCGCGGCGAACTGTTCGAGGGCCAGGATGCCATTCACCGCTCGCGCGACCTGGGCGTCGCCTTCGCCACGCCGCGGATCGCCCTGGACCGGGTGGTGCACCCGCGGACCGAGGTCCCGCCGCTGCTCAACGTTCCGCTCGCGGAGATCATAGATTTCCTGGTCGAGACCGGCCAGCGAATCCGCGACCCGAACAACCCCTTCGTGCAGGAGTGCGTCGATCGCATGTCCGTCACCCACGTGCTGCCCCGCACAGTACTGGAAAGGCAGACCAGGGGGGCGGCCGCCTATTTGGACAGGCGGCTGCTGCAAACGGTGGTCGAGCAGAACTTCCCCGATCCGAAGGCACTGGACGAATGGGTGCCCAAGCGGGACTTCACCGGCCGCAAGAGCTTCGTTCGCGCTTTCGCGCCCAGGCTGATCCACGTGCTGCCCGGTAACTCCCCTGGCGTGGCGGTGAAGTCCATCGCCCAGGGAGCGATGGTCAAGGCCATCAACCTGTTCAAGATGTCCTCGAGCGATCCCTTCACCACCGTCGCGGTCCTGCAGACCATGGCGGGCATCGACCGGGACCATCCCATCGTGAAGTCGATGTCGGCGGTCTACTGGCGCGGGGGCGACGACGCGGTGGAGCGGATTCTCTACCGTCCCCAGTATTTCGACAAGATCGTGGCCTGGGGCGGCGGCGACGCGATCAGCAACGTGATCAAGTATCTCGGGCCGGGCTTCCATCTGGTGTCGTTCGATCCTAAGACGTCGATCTCGATGGTCGGCCGGGAGGCTGTCTCCGGCGACGAGGCCCTCGACCTCACCGCCGAGCTCGCGGCCGCCGATGTCATGGTCCTCAACCAGGAAGCTTGCGTCGCCAGCCGGTTCATCTTCATCGAGGCGGACCAGCGCGACACGGACCGGTTCTGCGAGCGGCTGCACGCGCACATCGTCGAGCAGGCGGCCGCCTCGGGCGACTCCAGGCCGCTCGACCTGGATCTGCGCGAACAGATCGACATGCTGGTAATGCTCGACGACGAGTTCCGCGTGTGGGGCAAGACCGACGGCAAGGGGCTGGTGATCCGATCAGACGAGCCGGTGGACTTCCACCCCATCAACAAGACCGTTAACGTGGTCCGGGCGGACTCGCTCGACGATGCCATCAGGTACGTGAACGTGGCGACGCAGACGGTCGGGTTCTATCCGTTCGAGCGAATGCCGGACTATCGCGACCGGCTCGCGAGCCGCGGAGCCCAGCGCATCGTCCGGCTAGGTGAGGCCGGGCCGAGTACCATCGGCAATCCGCACGATGCCATGTACCCGCTGCATCGCTTCGTGCACTGGATGGCGCACGAAGACGGGGTGGAGCCGCACTAGGAACGCCCTGGGATCTCGACACGACTGGGCAGGCTTTTGACCGAGGAGCAGCACCTAGCGCCCGGGCGGTGGCAGCGAGGTCGGGGGGCCGCCATTGGCGCCGACCAGGTGCCGCCCGTAGCGCTCCCAGTTCACATACGGCGCCATGGCGCCCTGGTGGGTAAACGCGATCAGGTCCCGCAGGAGCCGCTGGATGGGACGGTCAAGTCGGATCTCGTCCGTCGGGCAGACCTCGAAGAGCCGCTCGATCGCCTCCCGCGCCAGCTTGTAGCAGAGGGTTCCGCCGGCGCCCGTCAGTTGCGGGTCGGTGATCCGCTCGGCGCCCGGCTTGAGCGTCGAGAGCACCCAGTGCTGGTAGGCCTCGATCATCTTGATGTTGGTGTGCGCGGTGGCGATCGCCGTCTGGACGACCGCGGCGTCATACATTTTCTCGTAGCCGAGCATCCTGATGCCCCGGCCCTTGGCCAGGTCGTGGAACGCCTCGAGCGCGTAGCGCGCCATGCCGAGCGGCAACGCCGCCACGAACGCGTAGCCCATGTCCCCGACCTGGAGCAACTTGAAGACGTCGGCGATCCGGCGGGACACCCGGTGCTCGGGGACGAACAACTCCCCGCACTCCACGGAGTTGCTCCCGGTGCCCGCTGCGCCCATGACGTGCCAGTCATCGACGATCGTCAGCTCGGACAGCGGGATCAGGCAGAACCCGTCTGAGACGGTTCCGTCGCGCTCCTCGATCGAAACGCGCAGCAGATCCCAGTCCGCGTGGTAGCAGCCGCTGTTGTACGGCCAGCGTCCCCGGCCGCGGATCCGGCAGCCTCCGTCGACCGCCTCGCAGACCGCGCCGGCGGAGCCGAAGGTGCCGGCGAACCTGGCGTTGGGGCTCTCGGCATATATCTCGGCCAGCGTTTCCTCGGGGAAGATTTCCGCCATGCGGCCGATGCCGCTGTAGATCTGCAGGACCCAGGCGGTGGACGGGCAGCCGCTCGCGATGTGGGTCATCGCGGTCGCCGCCGTCGCGGCGCCGGTGCCGTAGCCGCCGCGGTTCACTGGCATCAGCATCCTGAACAGGCCGGCTTCCTCGATGGCCTGCACGTTCTCGTCCGGCAAGTGGCCCAGTCGATCAGCCAGACTCGCGTTCGCGCGCAGGAGCGGGATCAGCGACCGCGCCCGACTGATCAGTTCCTCGGGGCTGGGCGCCACCGGCTTGCCGTCGAGCTTCGCCTCGGTCACGTTCGTCCTTCCCGTGGTGCTGTCAGCCGGGCTGCATAGCAACACTCGGTTGGCTCACGCTCGCCCGCCCGCCGAAATGTGAGGATATGGTCCAGCGGCCGGCGAGTGAAGGTCGGCGTTCCGCTGACGCGAACGGGAAAGGCTCGGGTCACGCCGCCTTGAGCCGTGTGCGCTCCGCGGCCACGATCGCGTGCCGCAGAACGGTCTCGGAGCCGGTGTCTACCGCGTCAGGCGTCGCGTTCGCCATGTCGCTGCGGCGCGCGTACTCGTCGAACGCCTCGCGTTTGCCTGCAAGCAGTTCGAGGACTCGCTGGTCGACGCTGTCCTCGCACAGCAGCCGGTGCACGTCCACTGGACGCACCTGGCCCATCCGGTGCGCGCGGGCGATCGCCTGTTCCTCGATCGATGGCGTCAGTTGCGGCTCGGCAATGATGACCACCGACGCGGCCTGGATGTTCAGGCCCACGCCGCCCGCCTGGATCTGGGAGACCAGCACCGCGGGTCCTTTGACGTTCGCGAGCTCATCCACCATCGCCTGACGGTCGGTCGGCGGAATGTCCCCGGTCAGCGGCCCGATGACGGGAATGCCCGCGACGCCGTCACGTCCGGCCAGCACCTCGACCACCGTCTCAAGCACGTCGCGGAAGTACGAGAACACGATGACCTTGCGCCCGCCGTCTGCTGCCTCACTGACGATCTCCACCAGCCGCCGCAGCTTCTGCGATCCCTTCACCGTTCCCGGGTCGAACGCGGCCCGGCGCATCGCCATGAAGTTACCTTCGAGGACCGCCTTCCGGTACGCGCGCATTGCCGCTCCCTCGAGCGCCACCCATTCCTGCGTCTCCAGCCGATCCGGCAGCTCGCTGAGCACGTCTTCCTGGTTGCGCCGCAGGTAGACCGGCGCTACCCGCTCCCGGAACCTGGTGCCATCCAGCGCCTCGTCTGCGATGTCCAAATTCTCGGCGACCTCTGGGCGCAGGTGCCCGACCAGAACCCGGAACTCCTCCACCTTGTTCTCCATCGGCGTCCCCGTCAGAAAGAGAGCCCGCCTGCTCCGGCCCGCCCACTCGCTGACCGCCTGAGAGCGCAACGCGTTCGGGTTCTTCGCGTAGTGTGCCTCGTCGACCACCAGCATCGCTACCGAGACGTCTAGGTCTCCAGACATGGTGCGCAGCGCCTCGAACGTCGTGACGGCAACGCCACCCTTGGCCGCCCACTCCTGCTCGGCCGCCTGCCGCTTCGCGCCTGGCAGGTGGAGCCGGCGGGCCTCAAGCAGCGTGTGCCGCTCCACCTCGCGCGTCCAGTTGATGACCACGCTCGCCGGGCAGACGACCAGGAAGTGCGTCGCGCCCTTGGCTGCCAGGTGGCACATCGCGGCGAGTGACTGCATCGTCTTGCCTAGGCCCATCTCGTCGCCGAGGATCACCCGCTCCTGGACCAGCGCGAACTTCGCGCCAAACGCCTGGTAGCCGCGCAACGATGTCTTGAGTAGGGACTGGTCAAGGGGAAATACACGGACTTGCTCGGCGATGTCAGCGGGGAGGAAGCCCTGGCTGGCCTCCCGCGCCTGGTCGAGTTCCGCGACTTCGATCAGCAGGCCGTTGTAGGTGACCGGGCGGGCGAGGTAGTCATTCCACAGCCGGGTGACCCGCTGCTCCTTGCCGGCCTTCTCCAGCTCAGCCTCGGCCCTTGACAGCCGCTTGCGTGCCGTGGTGACCGGCTTGGAGCTGAGGATGGCGTCCAACTCGGTGAGGGCGACACGGGCTTCCTGCTTCTTCCGCCCCGAGAATGTGAAGAGCATTCTCCGCCGGCTCGCACCACGGGCGGCCGGGTCAAGGCGGCGCCCGATCTCGCCCGCCAGCGGACTCAAGTCCGGACCCTTCAGCGCGGACCTGGTGCGCTCGTAGCGGCGCAGCGCGGCGATGAGCGCGCTCTGCTCAGGAGTCCGAGCGTCCGGGTCGATGCGAACCCGGGTGCCGTTCTCGACGGACTCCCGCACCTGCGATGCGGCGGCCATGACGCGCTTGGCCGTCCTGCGGCCAACCCGCGGGATTCGCCTGAGCGTCTCCGCTCCGGCCGCGAGGACCTTGCCGACCGTCTCGAGGCCCGCGTCTATGAGGGGCGCGAACGTGACCTTCCCGCGGATGAGGTCCCTGAGCCGGTCCACCGGCATCACGTCAAGCGCGTCGGCGACGATCTGGTCGCGCACCGCCTCATACGCTCGTCGCGCTACTTCCCGGGATTCCCCCGGCGCAGCCAGGACCGCCTCGATTGCATCGCGGACGGCGCGGCCGTCTGAGACGACAGCACTGGCTGCCTTCCCCGGGCGGAGTGACTTGGCTTCGATGGGCTTGTCCTCAGCCGTCACCGGTTCCGAGGTCCTTGTCAGTTCTGCCGCGCGCGCCACCGTGGTGAGAGCCTCCGTGTTCGAACTGGCGATCGGACCGGTTATGACGATAGAGGATATCGCTGACACGCCGGAAATCTCGCCAGATTTCCGCAGCGGACCCGCTAACCGCGAGCGGTATCCACTGGGGTTGCTAGGCCGCGGGCCTTGACCGCTGCGGCCCTGCCGTGCTGGTTGATGCCCGTCGGCACGCCAGCCTGAATCTTCCGGCCGGAGGCTGAGGTGGTCGGAAGCCAGACCCGCGTGCGCCGAGATGGAGGTATTAGTGCCGGGTGCTTGGCGGGCAGGAGACCGTGGACTTGAACTCCGGGTGGGCACCGGGAGTGGGGTCGGTGAACCGGCAGCCGAACAGCGGCGATGCGACTGTCTTCGGGTTGAGGATGTTGTCGCCGGCGGCCCGCTTCCCGGTGTGGATCCACGACACGAGGGCGGAGAACGCGGACGACAGTTCGCTGGTGGTGTATCCGCAGTGGGTGACTTCGCGGATGGCCCGGCTCACGAACAGGTCGCCCTGGCCGTGCGCCACCATCATGGCGTCGTACTGCTGGTCCATGGAGAACGGAACGAACAGGTCTCCGATCCCGTGGACCGATAGCACCGGGATGCCCGGGTCGCCGTGGATCGCCGGCAGCTCCGCGGGCGACAGGGCGTCGGCCGAGGAGGTGGCCGTGACCGGCACCCGCAGCACGGCGCGGTTGAGTGCGATCTCCTGTGGCAGGTTGCTCAGCGGATTGTCACTGAACGTGTAGAAAGTGTGCTGGTTGCCGGCCACGCTGCCGTTGGCGAAGCCAAGGGTGCCGCCGTTGAGCCCAGGGTAAACGCCGAACAGGAACGGGACCTGGGTGAGCGGAGCGAACCCGAAACTGTCCCAGTAGTCCACAGCGCTGGCGAAGCCGGGACGGGTACCGCCGGACAACTGCTCGACGGTGTCGGCCCAGAGCGTCCCGGTCTTGGTCAGGCTGGTAGTGAACGTCTGCCCTCCGGTGTTCGGGTCGGGGGTAATCCCGAGGGCGGGCAACTCCGACTGCACCGTGGACTGGTACGTGGGCGCGTACGCCTGGCCGGCCGCCAGCGTCGTCGGGTAGCTGATCGTCGTCCCGGTGAGGCCCGCTGCCGTGACGTTGTCGCCCAGGTAGTAGTCGAACAGGTTGTTGCCCGCGAGCACCCCGCAGTAGGGCATGGCGCCCGCGAAGTCGCCCTTGTACGCCTCGATCTCGGCCGTTGTGACCTCGCCGCCCATCGACAGCCCGCTCATGATCACCTGCCGGGAGTGCAGTCCGGTGATCGACGGGAATGCCTGTAGCAGGTCGTGGGTGTCCACGACGCCGTCGCCGGGGTCGTAGCCGTTCATCGCGTAGCTCGACGCGGCCCAGGCGAACCCGTTGTCGACGAAGTACTGGCGCAACTGGGGATCATCGACCCACACCACGGTGCCGGTGCCCCGGTAACCGTGGGCGAACATCACGAGGGTCCCGTTCCAGTTGGGCGGAACCTCGACCCGGTAGGAGGCCCCGTCGGTGGCGATGCCGGTCCAGACCCGGGACAGCTGGCCGCTGCCGTTGGCGATCGGGCTGAACGGCGCGGTGTAGGCCGCACCGTTGAATTCGCACGCCGGGTCGGCGATCTGGACGCCGGGGACAACTGCGCTCGGGGTGGTGACGCAAGTACTGGGGCTGAACGCCGTTCCGGCAGCCCGGGCCGATCCTGACCAGCCGGCGAGCGATCCGAGGAGCAGAATGCTGCCGGTAACGAGCGCGACGATGAGACGGCGTGGGTGAGAGCGAGCCGGCATGGCATTCCTCCCGGGACGGCGGTGCGCTACCCGTAGCTTGCTCTCGTGTTTCACCGGCGACAAGACAGTCGCAAGCGTAAGTTTTTCATTTGTTTACCAACATCAAGCGGTAATTGCGACATTGCATCCTCATCTCCGCAAATCAGCCTGCGCCAGGACCTACCGGATGCGAGCTGACCGGGAAGCCGCGCTCCGACGATGACCCCGGTGAGGGCGACCGCGATAGCGAAAGAGAACGCCAGCGCGACTCCGGGGCCGTGGCCTATCCGGGAAGTGCCGGCCACGATGGCCCCCGCCACCCCGGTGCCGATGGCCTGACCGAGCACGTCGCAGAGCTGAAGAGCCGAAGTCGCGCGTCCCTCCTCGCCCGCCGCGGCGCGATCGAGCGTGGTCACCGACAGCGGAGCGTAGGCAGTACCGATCCCCGCGCCGGCCAGCGCCCAGGCCGCGACCGCCAGCGCGGGAGGCACCGACGGCAGGAGCACCACGCACATCGCGCCGAGGCCAACAGCGACCAGGCACTCGCCAGGCCGGACCAGGCGGCGCGGACCCCACCGGGCAATGTAGCGGGCCTGTACCCAGGATCCGGCCGTCCACGTAAGGGTCGACGCCGTGAGCGCAAGCGCTGCCAGCGTCGTCGGGGCGTGCCTGACGGTCACGATCGCATACGGGACATATGCGTCACCAGCGAAGAAGCAGCACGTCAGCAGGGACCGGCTGAGGATTGTGACGGCCAGCCCTGGCCGTGCGGACAGATACCGAGGAGGTGTCAGACCGCGCATTGAGACAGCGAGAAGGGCGCCGCCGGCGACACCGCCCGCGGCGACCACCGGCACGACGCCGGAACTGAGCGACGCTAGCGCCGTGCCTGCGCCGGTGACCACGCCAAGCACGGCCAGGTACGGCACCGTGGCCGTTCCCGGACTCGCGGGTGGCGGAACATGCCGCAAGGCCAGCACGACCAGCACTCCAGCCGCGATCACCAGCGGCAGCAAGCCCAGGAATACCCAGCGCCAGCCAACGGCCGCGGCGACGAGGGCGGCGATGCCTGGCCCGATCAGGCCGGGCACCACCCACGCGGTGGACAGTACGGCGAACATTCTCGGCCGGGACTCCTCGGCATAGCACCGGGAGATCGCCACGTAGGCCACTGCGGGCACGACTCCGGCGCCAAGGCCCTGCACCGCCCTGCCCGCCACGAGAACCACCATGTCCGGCGCGGTCCCGCCGATAATCAGGCCAAGGGCGAACAGGGCAAGGCCGGCGAGCATCGGCCGCCCGAGCGGCACACGGTCGGCCAGCGTTCCGGCTAGCACGATCCCAATCAGGCTTGCCAGCAGGAATGCGCTGAACACCCACCCGTAGAGACGGAGGCCTCCCAGTTGGCGGCCGACCACCGGCAAGATGGTAGCGACGGCGAGCGCTTCGAACGCGACGAAAGTAACCGCGAGCACGAGACCGACCGTCAGCGTGCGGTACGCCGGCGTCCATATCCCGCCTGCCAGGCTGGTCGGCGCCGTTGGGCTCCTGTCCGCATCCGTGCTCATTTGGGTGAGGGTAGAACCTCAACTGCTGTTGAGGTCAAGCCCGGCCGCTGGCTGCGATTTACTGAACTCACGATGCGAAGTCGGGAGTGGCGGACCTGGCAGAGTCGCTGCGGCCGGCGGGCTGCTCCCACTCCTCTTGCCGTCCGAGGGCGGTGAGATCGAGAAAGTAATAGGAGCCCCCGGTGCACTCCAGGCCGCGGGCGTACTGCGAGTACGTGTGGAACACGCGGCCGTCCGCCTGCAGGAAGCAGCTCCGACCGGGCATGTCGTACGGCTGGTCGGCCGTCTTCATGCTCTCCTGGCCCGCGGCCGCGTACTCGTCGAGGGAGCGGTAGTTGTACTCGCCGAAGCCGCGAGAGGCGTCGATCGTGACACCGAAGTCGAAGTTGAAGTCGGACCCGAAGGACGAGTACCAGGGCAGCTCCCATCCCTTCCTGGCTTTCCAGCGCTGGAGCTTGGGAAGCGGCGCCCGAGACACCATCGCGTAGCTGGTGTCACGGACGTGGAGATGCTCCGTGAAGCCGCGCGACAGCTCGTCGGTGCCGGCGGTGCAGCTGGGGCAACCGTCCTCCCACTCCGGGTGGAACATGAAGTGGTAGATGATGAGCTGGGATCGGCCCTCGAAGATGTCGATGAGGCGCACCCTGCCGTCGGGGCCGTCGAACTGGTAGTCCTTCACGATCTCGACCATGGGCAGGTTTCGGCGCTCGGCGCTGAGCGCGTCGCGCTGCCTGGTCAGGTTCTTCTCCTTTGCCAGCAGCTCCTTGCGAGCGGCTAGCCATTCCTCACGCGTGGCGATCCTGGGAAGGCTCATCGCGGCCTCCTTGCCTGCGATAGCGGTTGCTTGGGCCTGTCTGCCCGTACGACGTCCCGGCGAACCCGAACTCATCGCCCATACAGGCAATCTTCGACAACGAACCAGCGCCAGCGGCACGCGGCGCTGACGGTCAATCGCCGCCCGCCGCGACCGCGGCCGCCGCCCTGGCCGCCGCCACGACTGCCCCGGTTACCGACGCGTGCACCGGCATAACCTCATCCAGCGCCACCAGCCGGACCATCTTGCGCGCACCCGGGTCGGGGATGACCAGCCGCAGCCACGCCCCCCAGCCCCGCGCCCGCCTGGCCGTCCGCATCAAGGCGTCCAGGCACGCGGAATCACACGCGCCTTTGGGCAAGTCGACGATCAGCCCCGCAGCGCCCGCCTCCAAGACCGCGCACAGCGCACCGGCAAGAGCGGGGGCGGTGAGCAATCCCCTGCCGGCCGGCAACTGCACGACCGCGAACCCGTCGAACCAGCGGACAGGGAACCCGGAACCATCCGAGACGACACTTCGCACGCCAATCACGCTCCCGTCCCCTACTAGACACCCGATACGAACCGGGTGCACCGTCAGGGTCCAGGGCGGCACACGCGCTTAATAAGGTTCCTGCCCCCTGCTAAGGCTCTACCTGGCACTGACCGCTGTCAATATGGCGGTGGTCCACCGACACCTGGGTGGCCGTCTAGATGCACGACAGTGCGGCTTGGCGGCGGGGTCGCCTCGTCCCGGCCGGCGAATCGCGCAACCGCGCTGCCGGTGGTGACCGCCTCGGCGAAATGATCCGTGGCGCCCGCACGAGCGTGGCAGCGATCGCTGCGGACGTGCAAGGTCATGGCAGACACGACGACGCCGTCGGCGCCCAGCGCGCGCACCGACTGCGCCAGGCGATCGCGCGCATCCTGCCGCACCCGGGTCATCAGGCCGGTGTAGGCCGGCACTTCCGCGTTCCCCGCGCCCCACGGGCCGGAACTGGTCGTCACCAGGTCATCGTGCAGCCCAGCGACCGAGATGCCAAGCGCGATCCCGGCCGGCATCCAGCCGCCCCTGATCAGCTTGGCGAAGTCCGGGCCCGACAGGTCCGCGGCGAACGGGCGCGCCAGGGGCGGGCAGCCGCCGGCCCGCACCGCCGTGCCGGTCACCGTGAACTTGATGGCGGCGGCGGTGAAGCTGGTCGCGGGGATCTCCGCGACCCGCAGCACCGCGCCCACGATGCCGTGGCCGCCCAGATCCGCGCACTCGCCGACCATCCGGTCGATCGCCGTCCGCCGTCCCTCGTACAGCCCTTGCGCCAGCCGCGCCGCCGTACCAGGGAAGCCGGTGACAAGGCTCCTCCCTGAGGGTTCTGCCGCCCCGGGCGTGGCGCCGGGCAGCGGGTAGCCCGCGGCCGTCGTCCCAGGACAGCTGACTCCCGCCACCGTGGCGAGGTAGTACACGGCCGCCCCGAATACCTGGCCTACCGGCTCAAACCCGACAGCCCTGATCGCGGCGAACTCGCTGACGGACAGCGCCGAGTCCCATGCCCCGCCGCCGCGCGCCGCGGCCATCAGCGCCCCGCCACCGCTCGCCCGCGGCGCCCGCCCGCCGTGCCCTGCTCACCGCCCATGACAGCTACACTCCCAGATCGCCGCCAGATGCCCGGCCGCCGCGGCGGAGCCGGGTCGACCCGGCTCCGCCGGCTGCTGAAGGGCTGACATTAGACACTGACCCGGTCGAGGTCAGTTACATTCCGGACGATATCGTGCGAATGTGTTGCCGACGTGAGCGAGGAGTTCCGCCTCCGTTCTGTCGCGGTTGCCGCCTACGGTCCTGCGACCTTGTTCGGCCTAGCAGAAGGGTCGATGCTCCCGGTCATCACGCTGAGCGTCATCGACCGCGGTGCCAGCACCTCGATCGCCGCCCTTATCGGTGCGCTCCTCGGCATCGGGTCAATCGTGACGAACATTCCCTCCGGGATCCTCGCCACCCGGATCGGCGAGCGGAAATCGATGCTCGTGGCCGCGATCGCAACGGTTGCCGGCCTGGCCCTCTGCCTTATCGACCTCGGTCACGGCGTGGCGTCACTGCTGACTTACGGGCTCGGCGTGCTGCTCATCGGCGCGGCGAGTTCGGTCTATGGCCTCGCGCGGCAGTCATACCTGACCGAGATGGTGCCGCCGCACATGCGCGCCCGCGCACTGTCAACCCTCGGCGGTACCTTGCGGATCGGGGTGTTCCTTGGCCCCTTCCTCGGGGCAGGCGCGATGGAACTATGGGGGCTGCCCGGCGCGTACTACGTGAGCCTCGCGGCGATCGTCGCCGCCGGCGTCATCGTCTACCGGGTGCCTGACCTCGAAGTGAGCGACCAGCACAAGGCGGCTGCCGCGCAAGTGACCTCACGCCGCGTCCTGAAGCAGTACTGGCGCACCTTCGTCACGCTGGGCACCGGGGTCCTGCTGCTATCGGCCATCAGGCAGACGAGGCAGGTGGTCATCCCGCTATGGGCGGCGCACATCGGGCTGTCTCCCACGGCCAACTCAATCATCTACGGCGTGGCGGGAGCCATCGACGCCCTGACCTTTTATCCCGCGGGCAAGGTCATGGATGCCTACGGCCGCCGCTGGGTCGCCGTGCCTTGCGTGATCATCATGGGCATCTCCTTCGTCCTCATGCCTCTCACCCATGACGCCCTCACCCTCGCGTTTACCGCGATGATCATGGGCTTCGGCAACGGCATCGGCTCCGGCATCGTCATGACCCTTGCCGCCGACACCTCCCCCGCGATCGGGCGCCCCACTTTCCTCGGCATCTGGCGCGAGCTAGCCGATGCCGGCTCAGGCGTCGGCCCCGTCATCCTCTCCGCCGTCACCGCTGTCGCCGGACTGGCCTGCGGCATCATCGTCAGCGGCATGGTGGGCTTCGCCGCCGCGGCGGCACTCTGGGCGTGGATCCCGAAGCCTTCACGACGGGGTGCTTCCCCAGGGCTGACGATCTGCCAAGTGACGATCTGCGGGTTGTCCGATCGTCATCCTGGTGCAGATGTCGCGGTCGGCGCGACACTGGGATGGGAGGCGAGGACGATGCGTTACGCACTGCTGATGCACTACCGGGAGCCCGGCGACGGGGAGATCAGCGAGGAGGCGATCGCGGAGGCCAAGGAGGCGTTCGGGGCCTACGGCCGTGCACTGGAGTCCGCTGGGGTGCTGCTGTCGGCCGACGTGCTCCAGCCGTCCGCCGCGACGACGACCGTGACCTTCAGGGACGGCGGCCTGCGGGTGCAGGACGGGCCGTTTGCCGAGACGAAGGAAGCGCTCGCCGGGATCTTCGTGCTCGAGGTACCCGACCTGGACGCGGCCATCGGCTGGGCCGAGAAGTGCCCGGGCGCGCAGTGGGGCGTGATCGAGGTGCGCCCGACCGCGACCGCGTTCGTCGACGGCGCGTGGACACACTGACAACGTCCGGCGGCGGCAGGCGGGAAGCCGGCCCTGGCCACGGTGAGCCGGGGCCGGCGGCCCGCTCTGCGGGTGTGGCGGCCCGGGACAGCTACGGCCGGCTGCTCGCCCTGCTGGCCGCCTCCACCAGTGACCTCGCCGCGGCGGAGGACGCGCTGGCCGACGCGTTCGAGCGGGCCCTGCGGACGTGGCCGTCGCAGGGGGTGCCTGGCAGCCCCGACGCGTGGCTGCTGACCGTCGCCCGCAACCGGCTGCGCGACCAGTGGAAGTCCGCGCGGGAGCAGCGCACCGTCCCCCTCGATGCCGCCAGGGACGCACTGGCGCATATCGATGACATTGACGTCGACTCGATCCCTGACCGGCGGCTTGAGCTGATGCTCGTGTGCGCGCACCCGGCGATCAACCGCGCGGTGCGCACGCCTTTGATGCTCAACACGGTGCTCGGCTTCACCGCCGAGCAGGTCGGGCGGGCCTTCTCGATGCCGCCGTCGACGATGGCGACGCGCCTGGTCCGGGCGAAGAAGCGCATCAAGGCCGCCGGCGTTCCCTTCCGCATTCCTGACCGGGCGGACCTCCCGGCGCGGATGACCTCGGTCCTCGAGGCGGTCTACGGCGCCTACGTCATCGACTGGGCGACCGGTCCGCAAGCCCGCCGGCTGCCCTCGGAGGCGCTGCACCTCGCCGAAGTGCTCGCCACGCTCGTTCCCGGCGATCCCGAGGCCCGGGGGCTCGCGGCCTTGATCGAGCTGTCGGCCGCACGCGCACCCGCGCGGGTTGACGCGGGCGGGCGTTTCGTCCCGCTGGCCGACCAGGATCCCTCGCTGTGGGACCCCCGCCTGATCAGCCGGGCACACGAGCACCTGCGGGCCGCGCACGCGCGCGGACAGCTGGGGCGGTTCCAGCTCGAGGCCGCGATCCAGGCCGTGCACTGTGCCAGGAGCCACGGGGCCAGGGGACGCGACGGCACGACGGACTGGCCGGCGCTGCTCACCCTGCACCGCGTCTTGCACGCGGTCGCGCCCTCGCTCGGCAGCAGTGTCGCCCTCGCCGCCGTCACCGCCGAGGTCGACGGGCCCGCGGCGGGACTGGCCACGCTCGACGCGCTGCTGGCCGAAGCCGGTCAGGACGCCCGCCGCTTCCAGCCGGCCAAAGCCACCCGTGCGCACCTGCTGGACCAGCTGGGAAGAAAAGAAGAGGCCGTCGCGGCCTATGAAAGCGCGATCAGCCTGACCCATGACACCGCCGAACGCGAGTACCTGGAGCGCCGCCGTGACCGGTAAGCACCTCAGCCGAGGAGGCTGAAGCGCGCCTGGCTCCTGGCGTCGTCTGGTGTCAGCCGCGGTCCTGCCAGGTGCACAGGCAGGCCCGGTTGCCCTGGGGGTCGGCGAGCACCCAGAAGCTCGGCGCCTCAGCGTCGCTGACCAGCGTGCCGCCGGCGGCGAGCGCCGCGTCTATGCGTGGCTGGACCTGCGCAGGATCTACCCACAGGTCGAGATGCCAGCGCTGCCGGGGTTCCTCGCTGCCGGACGCCTGGAACCACACGGTCGGCAGCCCGTCGGCTGGGTCGCGAAGCTCGTCGCCGAAGTCGGGCCCGGACAGATGCTCTGTCGCCAGCACCGCGGCCCAGAACGGCAGGATCGACTCGCGGGCCGGAGTGTCGAGGGCGAGCTCGAGCCGGGACACGCCCGAGGAATCCAGCCGCACCCCGGCGGCGGCCGCGATGGCGGAGATGGCGCGGCCCAGCCGGATGTCGCGGTCTGTGACCGCATGCTCGTCGTGGCTGGTCAGTCGAACGTCTATGTGGGTGTAGCGCAGGGTGAGGTCGGGATGATGGTTCATCTCCTCGGCTACGGCGCCGATGGCGTTGACGACCGCGAGCCCGGTCGCGAAGTCCTTGGTGCGGATGCGGGTCTGCAGGCCACCGAGCAGGTATGCCCACCCGTCCAGCCCCTCGCCTGCGATCTCCCGTCCGGTCAGCTTGCTCATGGGCCATCCTTGCATGTCCCGGCCGCGCTGGCGGCATCACGCGAGGCCGCGGGCCGCAGGTGGTGCCGCTTGGTGCCGCCTCCGCACACCATGGCACCACTGATGAGCTGCATATATGCCATAGTGAGCCAAAAGGACTTGCATAGGTGCCAAAGTGGTGCCATATTAGAGCCATGGAACTCGCCAAGGACAAGGAATCCGAGATGGCCCGCTCGAACTTCAGCACCCCCTCCCCCATCGCCGTCACCCTCGACCTGTACGTCGCCGACGTCCGCCTCGCCGCCGCCGACCGCGCCGACACCATCGTCGAGGTCCGCCCCAGCGACCCGGGCAAGGCCGCCGACGTCAAGGCCGCCGAGAACACCCGGGTTGAGTACGACGACGCCACCCGCACGCTCAGCATCACCTCCCGCAAGCCCCGCAGCCGGTTCGTCAACTTCAGCAGCAAGCGCCCAGAGTCCATTGACCTGCTGATCCAGCTGCCCGCGGGCTCCGACGTCCGCGGCGAGGCCGGCCTCGGCGACTTCCAGTCCGAAGGCACGCTCGGCGCCGTCACGCTCAAGACCGACCTCGGCGCCGTCCGCCTCGCCGAGACCGGCCCGCTGAACGTCCGCAACGGCGCTGGCGCGATCACCGTCGAGGCCGTCACCGGCGCCGCCGAGGTGCACGCCAGCTCCGGCAACATCCAGATCGGCGCCGTGGACGGCACCGCCGACGTCTCAAGCAGCAACGGCAAGGTGCGGGTCGGCGCCGTCACCGGACCCGCGACCGTCAAGGCCTCCAACGGCTCGGTATCCGTCGACCTGGCCCTGTCCGGCATCACCGCCGCCAGCGCCAACGGCGAGGTCAGGATCGGCGAGGTCACCCGGGGCACGGTGTCCGCCACCTCCAAGAACGGCAGCGTGGAGGTCGGCGTCCGCGAAGGCAGCGCCGCCTTCCTGCAGCTGAACACCGGGGTCGGCCGCGTCTACAACGAGCTCGCCTCCGCCGACGCCCCCCAGGCCGGCGAGCAGGCCGACACCGTCGAGGTGCACGCCAGCACCAAGCTCGGCGACGTCACCATCCGCCGCGCACCGCGCATGAACGAGGAAGCGTGAACACCGTGACACCCACCACCGGCGTGACCACCACTGCCGCTACCAGCACTGGCGCCGCGATCTCGGCCCGCGGCCTGCGCAAGTCCTTCGGCGAGAAGACCGTGCTCGACGGCATCGACCTGACGGTCCCGCAGGGCACGATCCTGGCCCTGCTCGGCCCGAACGGGGCCGGCAAGACGACCGCCGTCCACCTCCTGACCACCTACCTCCGCCCCGATTCCGGCGAGATTCGCATCGCCGGCCAGGACCCCGCCAAGAACCCGCAGGCGGTCCGGCGCGCGATCGGCGTCACCGGCCAGTTCTCCGCCATCGACGGCTATCTCACCGGCCGCGAGAACCTGATGCTGATGGCCGATCTCCACCTGCTGCCCAAGAAGGTCGGACGCCGCCGGGCCGAGGAGCTGCTTGAGCGGTTCGAGCTGACGGAGGCCGGGGACAAGGCGGCGTCGACCTACTCCGGCGGGATGAAGCGCAAGCTCGACCTGGCGATGACCCTGGTCGGCAACCCGAAGGTGATCTTCCTCGACGAGCCGACCACGGGCCTTGACCCGCGCAGCCGGCGCACGATGTGGGAAATCATCCGCGGGCTGGTCGCGGAGGGGACGACCATCCTGCTCACGACCCAGTACCTGGATGAGGCCGACCAGCTCGCGCACCGCGTCGCGGTGCTTGACGGCGGCCGGATCGTCGCCGAGGGAACGCCCGCCGAGCTCAAGGCGCGCATCCCCGGCGGGCACATCGAGCTGGCCTTCGCCGACCGCGCCGAACTCGACGCCGCAGCGATGGTGCTCGCCCCGACCGACCGCGACGACGACGCGCTCACGCTTCAGCTCGCCGGCGACGGCCGCGTCAGCACCCTGCGGACGCTGCTTCGGCAGCTGGACGACGCCTCGGTCGAGGTCGAGGCGCTCACCGTGCACACCCCCGATCTCGACGACGTCTTCTTCGGCCTCACCGGCAAGAAGGGAGCCTGACATGAGCACCACGACGATGGCCGACACCGGCCTCGGCAAGGGCCTCACCACGGGCGACACTCGTTCCCACGCCCTCGTCCACGCGCGGATCATGCTGCGCCGCAACCTGCGGCACATGCAGCGCTATCCGTCGCTGACCCTGATGATCACCCTGATGCCGCTGGTCTTCCTGCTGCTGTTCGTCTACATCTTCGGCGGGACGCTCGGGTCGGGGCTCGGCAGCGGGATGCCGGCCGGCCTACACGGCGGCCGCGCCGCGTACGCCGACTACGTCGCCCCGGCGATCATCCTGATGGCCGTGGCCGCCGCGGCGCAGGGCACGGCGATCGCCGTCGCGCAGGACATGACCGAGGGCATCATCGCCCGCTTCCGTACCATGGCCGTCGCCCGGTCGTCGGTGCTGACCGGGCACGTCGTGGGCGCGACCATCCAGACGCTGATCGGCGTCGTGGTCGTCACCGCGGCCGCGCTGGCCGTCGGCTTCCGTCCGCACGCGAACGCCGCCGAGTGGCTCGCCGCCTTCGGCGTGGTCCTGCTGCTGACCTTCGCCGTGACGTGGCTGTGCGTCGGCCTGGGGCTGTCGGCCAAGAGCGTGGAGACCGCGAGCAACTCGCCGATGTTCCTCATCCTCCTGCCGTTCCTCGGCAGCGGGTTCGTCCCGACCAGCTCGCTGCCGACGGCGCTGCGCTGGTTCGCCGAGTACGAGCCGTTCACCCCGGTGAACGAGACGCTGCGCGGACTGCTGACCGGAACGAGGATCGGCGACAACCTGGTGATCACGATCGCCTGGTGCGTCGGGGTGGCGGTGCTGTCGTACGCCTGGTCGCGGCGGCTGTACGAGCGGGAGCCGAAGCCGAGCTGAGCTGATGGCGCGCTGATGGCAGGACGCGCGGAGCGCGGCGGGACACCGCGAATAACGGATAACGAAGAACAGCGGGGCCCTCGGATCACGAGGGCCCCGCTGCCGTCTTGCTGGCGGTGCTTCCTGCTCCCCGGTTAGCATCGCAGCCATGATGACGCTCGCCGGCAAGACCGCAGTGGTGACGGGGGGATCCCGGGGCATCGGCCGGGCGATCGTGCGGCGGCTCGCCGCGGACGGCGCGCGGGTCGTGTTCAGCTTCCGTGACGACAAGGCCGCCGCCGACGCGCTCGCCAGGGAAATCGGCGACGCGGTGGCGGTCCGGGCTGACCAGGAGGATCTCGAGAACCTCGACGCGCTGTTTGAGCCCGTCGACGGCGGCCTGGACATCCTCGTCAACAACGCCGCGATCACCGCGCCCGCCCCGATCAGTGACATCACGCCGGAACTGTTCGACCAGGCGATGACGGTGAACGCGAAGTTCCCCCTGCTGGCCATGCAGCGGGCCGCGCCGCTGCTGCGCGACGGCGGGCGCATCATCAGCATCTCGACCCTCAACACCGCGGCACCCGCCCCTGGCATCGCGCTGTACTGCGCGAGCAAGGCCGCCCTGGAACAGTTCACCAAGGTCGCCGCGTACGAGTTCGGCCCGCGGGGCATCACGGTCAACACCGTCTCGCCCGGCGCGACCGACACCGACCTGCTGCGCGCCGCCAATTCCCCGGAATCGCTTGAGCAGGCCACCGCGCTCACCGCCTTGGGCCGGCTGGGCACGCCCGCCGACATCGCGGACGTGGTCGCCTTCCTGGCCAGCCCCGACGCCCGGTGGATCACCGGCCAGAACATCCAGGCCACCGGCGGCCTCAACTTCTGATCCAGGGCCTGCTGGCCGCAAGCCAGCGGCCGAGGACGCCGGCAGGCCCAGCGCCGCGCGAAGCGCCGGCTCAGCGCCGCGCGAAGCGCACGACGGCGAGGACCCCGAACACCACGAAGATCGCCGCCGCCCAGGCCAGCGACAGCCCGACGTAGTAGCCGGTGCCGTGGTCGAGCAGCGCCTGCCCGCGGGATCCCGTGGCGAGCGCGCGCACCGCGTTGACCATCGGGGTCAGCGGCTGGATCTCGCTGAACTGCCTTACCCCGGCGGGCATGCTCTTGACCGGCACGTAGGCGCTGGAGAGGAACACCAGCGGTGTCACCAGCAGGCCGATCGACTGTGCCGCGCGCGCGGTGCCGCTCACCAGGCCGATCACGATGAAGACCCACTCAAAGGCAAAGCCGAACACCAAGCACAACCCGAACGCGGCCAGGGCATCGCCAGTCGAGCCGGTCAGGCGGAATCCGACGGCGAACCCGAGCACCGCGGCGACCGCGAGCGCCCATGCCAGCAGGGCGGCGTCGGCGAGGCTACGCCCGATGAGCACCGCCGCGCGGGGAATGGGCAGGGACCTGAGCCGGTCGACGAAGCCGTGCTCGACGTCCTCGGCCACCCCGGTCGCCGCCCCCATCCCCGACCACAGGACGCTGCTGGCGATGAACCCCGGCACCAGGAAGTTGACGTACGACAGGGAACCCCCGGTGCCGATGGCCCCGCCGAACGCGAACCGGAACATGAGCAGGAACAAGGCGCTCTGGATCGTGGTGAAGACGATGAGCTGCGGGGTCCTGGCGAACTTGCGCACCATCCGCCCCGCCACGACGAGAGAGCTGACCCACAACCTGGCCCCGGTATTGACCGTGGCCCGTGGCACAGCAGGCGATGGCGTGATTGCGTACGTGTCGGTCATGATGGCTCCTTCCAGCCGGGACGGTCAGGCATCGGCGGGTTGCGCGGGTGAGTCGGTGGCCTGCGCCGGCTTCCCGGTAAGGGCGAGGAAGACCTCGTCGAGCGTGGGCCGGCGCAGCGAGACGTCCTCGACGGCGATGCCGTGGCCGTCCAGTGCCCGCAGCGCGTCCATCAGGCGGCTGCTGCCGTCGTCCACCGCCACGTAGGCGCGATGCCGAGGGAGGTCGATCCGCGGGTCGTGACCGATGGTGGCCAGCATGCCGGAGACCACCGGGAGCTGGCAGGCGTCACGGACGTGCACCTCGATCATGTCGTCCCCGGCGCGGGTCTTAAGCTCCGCGGGCGTACCGGCGGCGATCACCTTGCCGTGGTCGATGATGACGATGTCCGAGGCGAGCCGGTCGGCCTCGTCGAGGTACTGGGTTGTCAGCAGGATGTCAGTGCCGGCGACGACCAGGCTCCGTATCGCGTCCCAAAGCTGGATGCGGCTGCCAGGATCAAGGCCCGTCGTTGGCTCGTCGAGCAGCAGCAGACGGGGGGTGCCGACCAGGCTGATGCCCAGGTCGACGCGGCGGCGCATGCCCCCGGAATAGCCGCGCACCAGCCGGTCGGCGTCGGCGGTGAGCTGCATCTGGTCGAGGACCCTGGCCGCCGCCGCCTTAGCCTCCTTCTTGTCCAGCCCGAAGAGGCGTCCGACCATCTGCAGGTTCTCCCGGCCGGTCATCGCCTCCTCCACGGCCGCGAACTGACCTGCCAGGCCGACCACCTGCCGCACCTTGGCGGGCTTGCGCAGGGCGTCGATGCCGTCGACGTACAGCGTCCCCGCGTCCGGACGAAGCAAGGTGGCCACCGCCCGGACGAACGTCGTCTTGCCCGCACCGTTAGGCCCAAGCAGCGCGACCACCCGGCCCGGGCTGACGACGAGGTCCAACCCGGCCAGCGCCTGGATCTTGCCGTAGCGCTTCATGAGGCCACGGGCCTCGAGGATCGGTGGCTGCACGCTGTTCCTCCGTCACATCAGCGGGGTCTGGCTGGTCAGCTCTATGTCCGGCAACGAAGAGAGAATGTGACCGATGGACCAACATGACGTGCTCGCGGAACGGTTCGAGACCCACCGGGCCCGGCTGCGCGCGGTCGCCTACCAGACGCTCGGCCTGGCGAGCGAGGCCGACGACGCCGTCCAGGAAACCTGGCTGCGGCTGAGCCGCTCCGACGCCAGCCAGATCGAGAACCTCGGCGGCTGGCTGACGACGGTCGTCGCCCGGGTGTGCCTGAACATGCTGCAGTCGCGCAGGGAAGTGCCGGTGGGGATGCACCTGGCCGAGTCGGCCGTCAGCCACGCGGACGGCGTCGACCCCGAAGGGCAGGCACTGCTCGCCGACTCCATCGGTCCCGCGCTCCTGGTCATCTTGCACACGCTGGCGCCCGCCGAGCGGCTCGCGTTCGTCCTGCACGACATGTTCGCCGTCCCGTTCGACGACATCGCGCCCATCGTCGGGCGCTCGCCCGCCGCGGCCCGTCAGCTGGCCAGCCGCGCCCGCCGGCGGGTCCAGGGCGTTGCCCCGGTCCTCGACACCGACCAGACCAGGCAGCGGGAGATCGTCGACGCCTTCCTCACCGCCGCGCGCAACGGCGACTTCGAAGCGCTGCTCAAGGCACTCGACCCGGACGTGGTGGTCCGCTCCAACGGCGCCGACGTGGTCCGTGGTGCGGCGGCGGTCGCCGGACGCGCGCTCGCCTTCTCGCGATTCGCCCAGGTCACGCTCCCCGCACTGATCAACGGAGCGGTCGGCGCCGTCAACGCCGCCGAGGGGAGGCCGATCGGGCTCACGGCGTTCACGATCACCGGCGCGAGGATCGTCGCGATCGACCTCCTCGACGATCCCGGCCGCATCGCCGAGGCCGACCTGGTCATCCTCGGCCGCTGGCCTGCACTGCCTTGACGTGCGCTGGCATCAGAGGTGTTCCGTCGAGACCTTGGCGGTCACGGCCTTGTTCAGGGCGTTGACCTCGGCTTCCATCCAGGTCTGGTACGTGTAGCCGGGGGTCGGCATGGTCTCGTAGACGCCGACGACCGGGATGCCGTTCTCGTTCGCCAGCTTGATGAACGACTCGGTCAGCGAGTCGGTGACCTGCCGGTTGTACAGGAACACCTTGACCTTGTGCTGGGTGAACAGCGAGTCCTCGAGTGCCGTGTCCTGCGGCGAGGGGTCGGTGCCGTTCATGATGTCGGCCTGGAACGTAAAGGGAGTCAGGTTGTTCACGCCCGCCGCCTGGAGCATGTAGTCGGCCACCGGCTCCGTGGTGGCGACCGGGATGCCCGGGTGGGCCGCCTTGAACGCCGCGATCGCGTTGGTCCATCCCGCCAGGCTGGCGATGAACGAGGCCGCGTTGGCCTTGTAGTAGGACGCGTGCGCGGGGTCGATCTGCCCGAGGTCGGTCGCGATCGCGCTGGCCACGGCCGGCATCGTGGTCGGCTCGTACCACAGGTGGGGGTTGGGCGTGCTGTCCGGCAGGCCGAGGAGCTGCTGGACGTTGATCACCTTGCGGCCGCCGCTCGGGTCGGCGTTCTCGATGGTGGTCGCCCAGTTGTCGTAGCCGACGCCGTTCTGCACGATCAACTTAGCGGCGGTGATCTCCCTGGCAACGGCCGGGCTCGCCTCGAACGTGTGCGGGTCGGTGTTCGGGTTGCTCATGATCGACGCGGCCTGCACGTACTTACCGCCTACCTGCGCGATGACGTCGGCGTACTCGTTCTCGGCCCCGATGGCCGTGATCTTGGTAACTGACGCGGCGGCAGCCGAACTGCCGCCAGCCGCGCTCGACGAGGCGGACGAGGACGAGCACGCGCTCGCCAGCAGCGTTGCTGCCAGGGGCAGGGCAACGGCGAGGACGCCGGAGCGGGTTCGCATGACCTTGTACTCCCAGGAGGGGAAGCGCCGCGGGGCGCACGGGATTGGAAACGAATACCGTTATGGTAATCATTTTCATTAAGGGTGCGCAACCGGACCCCCCATCCTGGGAGCAAGCGGTGAGTGATCAGGCGTCAGGCGGCCGCGCGTTCGTTCGCGGGCCGGCGGCGGAGGTCCTGGCGCTGGAGGGCCGGGGGCAGGTAGGCCATGTCGAGCCTGCCGACGTCGGTGCCCGGCGGGACGATCTCGTCGATCTGGTCGAGGATCTCATCGGTGAGCGTGACGTCGACGCCGGCGAGCAGGTCATCGAGCTGCTCCATCGTGCGCGGCCCGATGATCGCGCTGGTCACGCCGGGGTGAGCGATCGCGAACGCCATCGCGAGGTGCGTCATCGGCAGGCCCGCCTTTTCCGCGAGCGGAATGATCAGCTCGACGGCGTCGAGCCGGCGCTCGTCGCTCAGGTGCCTGAAGCCGAAGCCGGCCCGGTGCGTATTGGCCTGCTCGCCCTTGCGGTACCGGCCGGTGAGCAGGCCCCCGGCCATCGGGCTCCACACCAGCGCGCCCATGCCGTAGCGCTGGGCGACGGGCAGCACCTCGGCCTCGATGGCGCGGTTGAGGATCGAGTAGGCCGGCTGCTCGGTGCGGAACCGCTCAAGGCCGCGCCGCTCGGCCGCCCACTGGGCCTCGACGATGTCGGAGGCGGGCATCGGCGGATGACCCGATCGCGCGGACCTTTCCGTTACGGATCAGGTCCGACAGCGCGGACAGCGTCTCCTCGATGTCGGTTTCTGGGTCAGGCCGGTGGATCTGGTACAGGTCGATGTGGTCGGTCTGCAGGCGGCGCAGCGAGTTCTCGACCTCGGTCATGATCCAGCGCCGCGAGTTGCCCCGCCGGTTCGGGTCATCGCCCATCGGGAGGTGCAGCTTGGTCGCAAGGACGACGTCGTCGCGACGTCCCTTAAGCGCCTTGCCCACGATCTCTTCCGACTCGCCGCCTGAGTAGGCGTCGGCGGTATCGACGAAGTTGATCCCCGCGTCAAGCGCCTTGTGGATGATGCGGATCGAGTCGTCGTGGTCGGGGTTGCCGACGGCCCCGAACATCATCGCGCCGAGCGCGTACGGGCTGACCTTGATGCCCGTCCTGCCGAGGGTGCGGTACCGCATGCGGTCTCCTTAGGTTGCGGTCCAGGTGTGGCGAACGCTTCGTCCGGTGCCGTGTGTTCTGTACCATGAACCAAAGCGGAGCGTCGTTCCGTAACTATACGGAACGACGCTCCGCTTATGCAAACCGCTGAGGTCGTCGCGCGGCCGGAGGGGTCAGCGGCAGCCGACCGTCTTAGTGAGTGTTTGGAAACTCGGGCCGTACTCTCTCTGGGTGGTTGTGACTGTCTGGCGAGGCGGCGGCTCATGGTAGTGATCATGGCCCGCCGGATCATGGTCTCGTGGTGTCCGGGGGGGCCGCTCGTAGTTCCGGACCGCGTTGTGAGCTGGTGATCCGTGCCAGGGGTGCACTCGGCGACCCAGCGGCGTGGCAGGACCTGGGAAGTGCGCAGGTGCCGGTCCTTCGCTTTCCGCCGGCGTTGCCTGAGCAGCTCCCGGCCTCGTGAGCACGGGGCGCCGGGTTCGCGTCCTGTGTCGCGAGCGCCGGGCGGATGGTGAATGCAGGCAGAATGAGCCTTGGTTGATGGCCTGGCTCATTGCGCCCGGCGAGCAGTGCTTGAATGTGCACCATGCCCACTGCCCGGCTGGCGCGCGCCTCCGACTTGCCGTCTTTGCTGGCTCTGTTTGAAGTGTCGGAGGTGAGTGCTGCGGCGCAGCCGCGCGAGCGTGCCGAGGGCATCTGGCGAGACACCCTGGCGCAGCGGGGAGCCTACGTGTTCGTTTCCGACCACGTCGATCGCATTGCTGCGACGTGCATGCTCATCACTGCGCCGAACCTGCTGCGTGAAGGCAGGCGGCACGGCTTCCTGGAGAACGTTGTCAGCCACCCGGAGCTCAGGGGGCGGGGTCACGGCAAGGCTGTCGTGCAGGCCGCCCTGGCGCATGCGTGGACGGCCGGCTGTCACCACGTGCTGATGCAAAGCGGCCGGGCAGACCCGGGCGTCCACGGGTTCTACGAGGCACTGGGGTTCCGGCCAGGGCTTCGCACTGCATACGTCGCCAGCCGGCCGGCGCCGCACACCGGATGATGCCGCCAGTCGCACGCCCGGCGGCTGCGGCCGGACCTAAGTGAGTGCCTGATAGATGGGCGGGGCGGGCCAGGCGGCGTGCCATGAGGGCGGTCATGGCCCACATGATCATGGCTTCGTGGCTGGCCGGGAGGCGCTCGTAGTCGCGGACGGTGCGGCGGTGCTTGCTTATCCAGGCGAACGTGCGCTCGACGACCCATCTGCGGGGCAGCACCTCGAAGGCGTGCGGCTGGCGCCGGGCGACGATCTGCAGGGTCATCTTCATGCTGGCGGCCCAGCCGACGAGCTTGCCGTTGTAAACAGAGTCGGCCCAGACCAGGCGGATGCTTCGGGAGGTGCGGTGCAGGTTCCACAGCAGCGGCCGGGCGGCGTCGCGGTCCTGGACGGACGCGGCGGTGATCACCACGGCCAGCAGCAGGCCCAGTGCGTCCACCGCGATGTGCCGCTTGCGGCCGTTCACCTTCTTGGCGTTATCCCAGCCCCGGGTGGCCCGGGACACGGTGTCGGCGGCGCGGGCGGACTGGGAGTCGATGATCGCCGCGGTCGGCTCGGCGTCCCGGCCGGCCGCGGCCCGGACCTGGGCGCGCAGCCCGTCGTGCAGCCGGGACAGGGTACCGTCATCGCGCCAGGCGGCGAAGTAGCCGTATACCGTCCGCCAGGGCGGGAAGTCCTTGGGCAGGTACCGCCAGGCGCACCCGGCCCGGTCCAGGTACAAGATCGCCTCGATGATCCGTCCGCAGCGGCCAGACCCGCGGCCGGCCCCGCCCGCCTGGCGCTCGTACGGGCAGGTACGGCACGATGACCTGCCACTGGGCATCGGTCAGGTCACTGGGATAACCCCTGGCCAGGCGCATATCCTGGGCATGCGCGGGCCCTTGTGTCTTCCTGGTCGTCACACATCGGGAACGCGGGGCCCGCGCCCGCCCATCTCAACGCGGAGCCCCTTCGCCCAGCCCGGCCAAGCATCCAGGCGATTATCAAACGCTCACTTAGCCGGCGCCCTGGGACCTCGAGCACTGATAGCCCCGCGCGCACCCGCGGGGCTATCAGTGCGAATGGTGACCGTGAGAGCGATGCGCGGGCTGGGACGTGCGCGCGCACGCAGGGCGCGGCGTAATCGCGGGGATTTCCTTGATCATGTGGATTCCGCATCAAATAAGATGCGGAATCCACATGATCATGCTCCGGGCCGCGGCACCGCCGGGACAAACCCGAACGGGCACGCATTGGCCGACGCGAAGGCGAAAGCGCCCGCGAAGGCGAGAGCGCCCGCGCGGGCGGGAGCGCCCGCGCGGGGCGGAAGCGCCCAAGTCAACGGCATTGCCGAATCCCGCCGATCCCGCCGAGGGCCGAGCCGAGGGCCGAATGGAGAGTTCGCGTGCGGCGCTTATTGCGGGTCTTCGTCCGGGATGTTGAGGAACTCCCTAGCCATTATTCCCATTGTTATGTCACCAGGCTGGATGGTGTCGGTGGGGGTTGCGGCGGCCATTGGATTAACCTTGATGAAGGGCGGTAGCTCCGGCTCGGCCCAGATAACCTGCCGCCTCTTGCCGAACCATCGCCTGACTCTGAGCATGGGCAGGGTCTACCCGCGCAGCGGGACTTAAACTTTCACGCCAATTTTCACGGCGGGTTTTTCACGGCGGGTTTTTCACGGCGGGTTTTTCACGGCGCGGGCCAGCTCTGCCTAGCCGGGCGCGAGTTGGCGGGCGATCTTGATGAAGTCGGTTACCGGCGGACGCTTGTCCCCGGCGTGCCAGGCGACGGCGACGTCGGAGGGCGGAATGTCGGTGACCCTGGCGAACGTGAGTTGCGGCCACGGCTGTGCGCGCGCCACGCATTCTGGCACGACGCCGACCGCCTGCCTGGTGCGGGCGGCCTCGAGCAGGTCCTCGAGAGACTGCCCGCTGGCTCCCACGCGCAGCGGCTCGCCGCGGAATGCGGTCAGCCGCCAGAAGGCGCACCACACGGGGTCTGACTCGCTGACCTCGATCCACGGCTCGTCCGCGATCTCCGCGAAGCTGACGTTCGTCCGGCCGGCGAGCGGGTGCTGGTCCGACAGCGCGACGTAACGCGGTTCGCTGGCGATCACGAGCAGTTCCAGGCCGTCCGCGGTGAAGGGCGGGCGCACGATCGCGACGTCGGCCTGACCGCTGAGCAGGCCACCGGCGGGATCGCCGAAGCCGAAGTGCCTGGTGCTGAGCGCGACTTGCGGGTGACCGTTCCTGAACGCCTCAAGCAGCACCGGGGTGAGCGGGAACGCGGCGGTGGCGGCGAGGCCGACCCGCAGCCTGGCCGTGTGCCCGGCGCGCAGCTGCCGCGCCGCGTCCTGGGCACGGCCGGCGGCCTCGATCACTTCCCGCGCGTATGGCAGCCACCGGGCGGCGTCGTCCGTCAGGGCCACGGGCCGGCTGGCCCGCTCGAACAGGCGCAGCCCGAGCGTGTTCTCCAGCTGCGCGATCCCCTCGCTGAGCGTCTGCTGCACCACGTTGAGCCTGCGGGCGGCCCTCGTGAAGCTGAGCTCCTCCGCGACAACCACGAATCTCCTGATGCTCTCCAGGCTGGGCAGTTGAGCTGCGGTTATGTCGTCTCTGCGCTCTTGGCCACTGGATCTGGCCGCGCGGCGCGCGCGCGGCGGGTCTGTGTCGAGCGACGGGTCCGCCGCCCGATCCGGCTCGGTGCTCACGCTAACCGAGCGTATGCGACCAACGCCGGACCGGTGCGGTACCAGCCGCGCCCGTGGATCCATCGGCAAATCCTGTTGGCCCGGGGAGAAATCGGCTTCCTAGACTGTCGTACATGGCCGAGGAAACGCTGTTCGAGCACGCCGGCGGCACGGAGGGGTTGCACAGGCTCGAGGATCACTTCTACTCAAGCGTGCTCGCCGATCCCCTGCTGCAGCCGCTGTTCGGCGCCGGGAAGCCGACGCACGTCGACCACCTGACGTGGTTCACCGCGGAATCCTTCGGCGGGCCCGACCGCTTCAGCCGCGAGCTCGGCTTCAGGCACCTGATCGACGTCCACCGCCACTTGAAGATCACCGAGGAGCAGCGGCAGCGGTTCGTCGAGCTCTACCTGGCGGCACTGGACGCCGTCGGCATGCCCGACGACAAGCCATTCCGCGACGCCGTTCGCGCTCACCTGGAGTTCGGCTCCCGGGTCGCGATGCAGAACTCGAACGCCGCCACCGAGGACGGGCTGCACCCGCTGCGGGAAGTCCCGATCTGGACCTGGGACGGCGACGGGTAGACAACCAAAGGCTTTCCACCGAACGGGAGCGAGGTGACTCCAATCGGTCAGGCCTCGAGCAGTTGCTGGATGGCGGGGAGCAGTGCCTCAAGCGGCTGGCCGGTGCGGAAGGCGAGGACGGTGGTGCCTTCGGTGTCGAGGCCGGGGGCGCGGGGCGTGAACAGGGCGATGACCTGGTGCATGGCCGCGTCTAGTTCCCCGGCCGGGTCGGCGCTGTCGCCGCGCAGCCAGCGGCGCAGTACGTGGTTGTGTCCCGAGGCGACGGCCGCGGCCATGAGCTCGGCCTGCAGCGCGGCGGACACGCCGGTTGCCGGGGGCTCACCGCTGACGGCGGGCTCACCGTCGGCCATCCGCTCGGCGATGTACTCGCGGAACAGCCGCTGGTAGCGGGCCACGCTGACGATCTCGCGGTCGCGCAGGGCGGGCACCGTGCTGGTGAGCAGGTACCGCCGCCTGGCCAGGTCCCCCTCGTCGAGGTAGTGCAGCAGCACGAGGCGGACCGCGTCGCAGGCCGCCGCCAGGGCGGTGCCGTGGCCGGTTGAGCGCAACCGGTCGCGGACCCGGTCCAGGAGCCGGTCGTGGTCGGGGAAGATGACGTCTTCCTTGGACCGGTAGTGCCGGAAGAAGGTCGCGCGACCGAGACCCGCCCGCTCGGCGATGTCGTCGATGGTTGTCTGCTCGTAGCCGCGCTCGTTGAACAGGTCGAACGCGGCCTGCGCGAGCCGGTCACGCGCCGATAGCTTGTCCATGACCGTTCATCCTCCCTGGTCTGCGCGGCCGCCGCCACTCGCGGACTCCGTCACAGGCTCTTGCGAGCTAATGCGATACTAAGTATCGTTCTCGCGAGATCAAGTTTCATAGAGGTGATTACCCTGAGCGATCCTGTTCCTGGCGGGTCGGCTGGGCTGCCCGCGCCGGATCCGCATACGACGGCGGGCAAGCTCGCTGACCTGGAGCGGCGCCGTTATGAGGCGGTGCACGCGGGGTCGGCCGCGGCGGTGGAGAAGCAGCACGCCAAGGGGAAGCTGACCGCCCGCGAGCGGATCGCGCTGCTGCTCGACGAGGGGTCGTTCACCGAGCTGGACGAGCTGGCCCGGCACCGGGCGCACGACTTCGGCATCGAGAAGAACCGGCCGTACGGGGACGGGGTCGTCACCGGCACCGGGCACGGTCGACGGGCGGCCGGTCGCTGTCTACTCCGAGGACTTCACCGTGTTCGGCGGGTCGCTCGGGGAGGTGTACGGGGAGAAGATCGTCAAGGTCATGGACCACGCCATGAAGGTCGGCTGCCCGGTGATCGGGATCAGCGACGGCGGCGGCGCCCGCATCCAGGAAGGCGTCGTGGCGCTGGGTCTGTTCGCGGAGATCTTCTTCCGCAACACCCGCGCCTCGGGCGTGATCCCGCAGATCAGCCTGATCATGGGGCCGGCCGCGGGCGGGGCGGTGTACTCCCCGGCGATCACCGACTTCACCTTGATGGTCGAGGGCACCAGCCACATGTTCATCACCGGCCCGGACGTGATCAAGACCGTCACCGGCGAGGACGTCACCTTCGAGGAACTCGGCGGCGCCGCCGCCCACATGACCAAGTCCGGGGTCGCCCACTACCAGGCCAGCGACGAGGAAGACTGCATCGAGTTCGCCAGGCTGCTGCTGTCCTACCTGCCGTCGAACAACCTCGACGAGCCGCCCGCCGTCCCGGTCATCCCCGGACTACGCGCTCAGCGCGGCGGACGAGGAACTCGACGTCCTGATCCCCGACTCCCCCAACCAGCCCTACGACATCCACCGGGTGATCGAGACGGTCCTGGACGAAGACACGTTCTGCGAGGTCCACGAGGGCTTCGCGCGGAACATCGTGGTCGGCTTCGGCCGCGTCGCCGGCGCCCCCGTGGGAGTGGTCGCCAACCAGCCGCTGCACCTGGCCGGCTGCCTCGACATCGACGCCTCGGAGAAGGCCGCCCGGTTCGTCCGCACCTGCGACGCGTTCAACGTCCCCGTGCTGACGTTCGTGGACGTGCCCGGGTTCCTGCCCGGCGTCGGCCAGGAGCACTCCGGGATCATCCGCCGCGGCGCCAAGCTGCTGTACGCCTACGCCGAGGCCACCGTCCCCAAGGTCACCGTCATCACCCGCAAGGCCTACGGCGGCGCCTACGACGTCATGGGCTCCAAGCACCTCGGCGGCGACGTCAACCTCGCCTGGCCCACCGCCCAGATCGCCGTCATGGGCGCCGCCGGCGCCGTCAGCATCCTCTACCGCCGCGAGCTGGCGAGCGCCGACGACCCTGAGGAACTCCGCGCGGCCAAAACCGCCGAATACGAAGACACCCTCGCCAACCCCTACACCGCCGCCGAGCGCGGCTACCTCGACGCCGTCATCCGCCCCGCGGAAACCAGGACCGCCGTCACCAGGGCCCTGGTCTCGCTGGCCACCAAACGCGAAACCCTCCCACCCAAAAAACACGGCAACATACCGCTATGACCAGCGCGAACGCCGGTCACCCCGGCGGGCAACCGGTGATCACCGTGACCCGGGGGCTGGCGACACAAGCCGAGATCGCCGCCGTCGTGGCCGTGCTGCTGTCCGCACGGACCCCCGCCGCGCCCGCGACCCCCGCCGCGCCCGCGGCGGAATCCGCGCGGCCGTCCCGGTGGACGGAGGGCTCCCGCACCCGGGCCGCTCTTCCCCGTCCTGGCCCGCATTCCTGGCGTGCCTCCGCCCTGCCGCGCTGATTCCCCGAGGAGGACCATGAACACGCTGACCCAGCGGCCGCCCCTGGCCGGTACGCCGGTCCGGGTGGTGATCGCCAAGCCCGGCCTCGACGGCCACGACCGTGGCGCCAAGGTCATCGCACGCGTGCTGCGGGACGCCGGCCACGAGGTCATCTACACCGGGCTGCACCAGAGCCCGGCGCAAATCGTCGCCTGCGCGATCCAGGAAGACGCTTCCGTCGTCGGCCTGTCGGTGCTGTCCGGCGCCCACCTGACCGCCACGCAGGACGTGATCACCCTGCTCGCGGAGCAGGGCGCCGCGGACGTCCGCGTGATCGTCGGCGGCATCATCCCCGCCGCCGACATCCCCGTCCTGCGCGCCATGGGCGTCCAGGCTGTCTTCACCCCCGGCGCGGACCTCACGTCGATCGTCGAGATGGTCGGGCGGGCCGCCACGGGAACGGCAGAGGGAGCCGCCACGGGAACGGCCGAGGGAAAGGTGCCGGCATGACCATCGCGAAGGTCCTCATCGCCAACCGGGGCGAGATCGCGGTCCGCGTCGCCCGTGCCTGCCGGGACGCCGGGCTGGCCAGCGTCGCGGTCTACGCCGACCCGGACAGGGACGCGCCGCACGTCCGCGCCGCCGATGAGGCGTTCGCGCTCGGCGGCGACACCCCCGCCGCCAGTTACCTGGACGCGGGCAAGATCCTCGCCGCCGCCGCGAAGTCGGGCGCCGACGCCGTCCACCCCGGCTACGGGTTCCTCTCGGAGAACGCCGACTTCGCGCAGGCGGTGCTTGATGCGGGGCTGACCTGGATCGGCCCGCCCCCGCAGGCCATCCGCGACCTCGGCGACAAGGTCGCCGCAAGGAAGATCGCCCAACGGGCCGGCGCGCCGCTGGTGCCTGGCACCGCCGACCCGGTCTCCGGCGCGGCGGAAGTGATCGCGTTCGCCGAGGCGCACGGCCTGCCCGTCGCGATCAAGGCGGCCTTCGGCGGCGGCGGCCGCGGCCTCAAGGTCGCGCGCACGCTCGAGGAGATCCCCGAACTGTACGAGTCGGCCGTGCGGGAGGCCGTCGGCGCGTTCGGCCGCGGCGAGTGCTTCGTCGAGCGCTACCTGGACCGGCCCAGGCACGTGGAAACCCAGTGCCTCGCCGACACCCACGGCACGGTGGTAGTCGTCTCCACCAGGGACTGCTCGCTGCAACGCCGTCACCAGAAGCTGGTCGAGGAGGCGCCCGCGCCGTACCTGACCGGGCACCAGGAGGCGGTGCTCCGCGCGGCGTCCAGGGCGATCCTGCTCGAGGCAGGCTACGTCGGGGCGGGAACGTGCGAGTTCCTCGTCGGCCAGGACGGCACGATCTCCTTCCTCGAGGTGAACACGCGCCTGCAGGTCGAGCACCCGGTCACGGAGGAAGTCACCGGCATCGACCTGGTCCGCGAGATGTTCCGCATCGCCGACGGCGAGCCACTCGGCCCGTGGCCCGACGGCAGCACGGGGCCGCGGCGCCGGGCGACCCGCGCCCGCGCGGCCACTCGATCGAGTTCCGAATCAACGCCGAGGACCCCGGCCGCGGCTTCCTGCCCGGGCCGGGCACCGTCACCACCTGGCGGCCGCCCACCGGGCCCGGCGTCCGCCTTGACGCGGGCGTCGAGGCGGGCTCGGTGATCGGCCCCGCCTGGGACTCGCTGCTCGGCAAGCTCATCGTCACCGGCGCGACCCGCGAGCAGGCGCTGCAGCGGGCCGCGCGGGCGCTGGCCGAGTTCGAGGCCGGCGGGCTTGCCACCGCCCTGCCGTTCCACCGGGCCGTCGTCACCGACCCCGCCTTCGCCCCCGAGGTCCACGGGAACCCGGGGCCGTTCACCGTGCACACCCGGTGGATCGAGACCGAGTTCCGCAACGACCTCCCGCCGTGGCACGCCGACGGCGCGGGAACGGACGGGCCGGACGGCGCGGCGGACAGGCAGACCGTCATCGTCGAGGTCGACGGCAAGCGCCTCGAGGTCACGCTGCCCGCCACCCTGGCCCCCGGCGCCGCCACTCCCCCGGCGAACGGGGCCAAGTCCCGCCGTCAGCGCGCGCCGCGGCAGCCGGGCGCCGCGGCCACCGGCGACGTGCTCGCCGCCCCGATGCAGGGAACGGTCATCAAGGTCGCCGTCTCCGAGGGCCAGCAGGTCGCCGCCGGCGACCTGGTCCTCGTCCTCGAGGCGATGAAGATGGAGCAGCCGGTGAACGCGCACAAGTCAGGCACCATCACCGGCCTGACCGCGCAGGCCGGCGCCACCATCGCCAGCGGCGCCGCCATCTGCGAGATCAAGGACTTACGGCACCAGCGAAAGTCAAATTCATGTCATCCAGAACGACTGCGGCTGACTTCCACCGGCGCACGGACTCTGCGCCAGGTGGACTAAGTGGCGCGTGGTGCCTGTGCGGGCCGTGTGGGGGCTGGTACGCGGCGCCCGCGCGCGGACGCGGCATGATCGCAAAGATTTTCATGATCATGTGGATTTCGCAGCTCATGAGCTGCGGAAGCCACATGATCATGGTCCGGGCGGCCGGTGGCGGGGCCAGGCGGCAGCGGCGGGCGGGGCGGGCGGCGGTGGCGGCGGGCCGGGCCGCGGTGGCGGGCCGGGCCGGGCCGCGGTGGCGGCGGGCCGGGCCGCGGTAGGCCATGGCGGGAGCGCGGAGCACGAAGTCGTTCGGGATGATCATGATTGTGATCTTCGGGGATTGATCACGGTGGCGAGCGCGGTAACGCCCTCGCCACCGTGTGCTTCGGGGGCGCCCGCCTGCTCCTGGCCGGGGCGCCGGTTCAGAAACTGTCTCGCGGCCGGTAGACGCCCCAGACGTCGCGCAGGGCGTGGGCGACCTCGCCGCCGGTGGCCCGCAGCTTCAGCGCCTCGCGCAGGGGAGGCAGCACGTTGCCGGTGCCCTCGGCGGCGGCGCGGAGCGCGTCCAGCGCGCGGGTGACGGCCCGGTTGTCCCGCTCGGCGCGCAGCACGGCGAGGCGCTCACGCTGGTCGGCCTCGATCTGCGGGTCGACGCGCAGCGGCTCGTAAGGCTCGTCTCCGCTGGTGACGTACTTGTTGACGCCCACGACGGTGCGGGTGCCGCCGTCGATCTCCCGGGCGACGCGGTAGGCGGACGCCTCGATCTCGTCCTTCTGGAAGCCCTGCTCGATGGCGGCGACGGCGCCGCCCCGGTCCTCGACCGCCTGGATCAGCTCAAGCGCGGCGGCCTCCAGGTCGCCGGTCATCGACTCGATCGCGTAGGACCCGGCGAACGGGTCGACGATCTTGGTCACGTCCGTCTCGGCGGCGAGCACCTGCTGGGTCCGCAGCGCCAGCCGCGCCGCCTTCTCCGTCGGCAGCGCGATGGCCTCGTCGTAGGAGTTGGTGTGCAGCGACTGCGTGCCGCCGAGGACGGCGGCGAGGGCCTGCACGGTGACCCGGACCAGGTTGACCTCCGGCTGCTGCGCGGTCAGCTGGACCCCGGCGGTCTGGGTGTGGAACCGCAGCATCTGCGACTTGGGGTTCTTCGCGCCGAACTCGTCCCGCATGACGTGCGCCCAGATCCGGCGCGCCGCGCGGAACTTGGCGATCTCCTCGAGGATCGTCGTGCGGGCGACGAAGAAGAACGACAGCCGCGGCGCGAAGTCGTCGACGTCAAGGCCGGCGGCGATCGCGGCCCGCACGTACTCCTTGGCGTTGGCGATGGTGAACGCGATCTCCTGGGCGGGCGTGGCGCCCGCCTCGGCCATGTGGTAACCGGAGATGGAGATCGTGTTCCAGCGCGGGATCTCCCGCTGGCAGTAACCGAAGATGTCGCTGATCAGCCGCAGCGACTGGCGCGGCGGGTAGATGTAGGTGCCGCGCGCGATGTACTCCTTGAGCACGTCGTTCTGGATGGTCCCGGTCAGCTTGCCACCGGCGATGCCCTGCTCTTCCGCCACGAGCTGGTAGAGCAGCAGCAGGGTGGCGGCCGGGGCGTTGATCGTCATCGACGTGGAGATCTTGTCGAGCGGCAGGCCGTCGAACAGCACCCGCATGTCCTCGACCGAGTCGATGGCCACGCCGACCTTCCCGACCTCGCCGCGGGCGACCGGCTCGTCGGAGTCGTAGCCCATCTGCGTCGGCAGGTCGAACGCCACGCTCAGCCCGCCCGTGCCGTTGGCGACCAGCTCGTGGTACCGCTGGTTCGACTCCTTCGCCGTGCCGAACCCGGCGTACTGCCGCATCGTCCACGGCCGCCCGGTGTACATCGACGGGTAGACCCCGCGCGTAAAGGGGAACTCGCCGGGCTCGCCGAGCTCGGCACCCGGGTCGAACCCGGCCAGCGCGTCGGCGTCATAGACAGCCTGGATGGGCAGGCCAGATTCACTGCGAACCGCATCGTCCACGAGACCCACCACCTATGAAACTCAATATCATCAAACGATACTCAGTCTCACCAGGCAGACGCAAGTATCATCGCCGCCATTCCCTGTGGCACTTAGCATTTCTGATTACCGGTCGTCGCCAGCCCGCCTGCGGCTGGCGGGGCACTGCCCTTAGCGGGGCACTGCGGGCTCTTGACATGAGCCCGCCGCGGAATAGAAGCTAATTCTAGTACCGCATTCTGTAAGCGGCGGGCGGAAGAGGGTGCCCCAGTGAGCGACTACCAGACCATCCTTACCGACGTAGCGGACAAGGTCGCGACGATCTGGCTGAACCGGCCGGAGCGGCGCAACTCCTTCTCCCCCGACATGACCCGCGAACTGCACGAGGCGTTCGGGGAGTTCGAGGCGGACGACGGGGTGCGGGCCATCGTGGTCACCGGCGCGGGAAAGTACTTCTCCGCCGGGGCGGACCTCGGCAGCCGCGGCGGCAGCACCTTCAGCCGGTCGGCAAGCGCGGACACCGCCGAGCAGCAGCAACGGGCCGAGCGGGCCGAGCCGCGCCGGATGCGCACCCCGGTCATCGCCGCGCTGAACGGCTCGGCGGTCGGCATGGGGATCACCCTGCCGGTCAGCTGGGACATCCGGTTCGCCGCCGCCGACGCCAAGTACGGCTTCGTGTTCACCCGGCGCGGCCTCGTGCCAGAGGCGGGCTCCAGCTGGATGCTGCCCCGGCTGGTCGGCGTGTCGCGGGCGATGGAACTGCTGCTCTCCGGGCGGATCTTCTCCGGTGCCGAGGGCGCGGAGATGGGCCTGTTCTCCCGGGCCCTGCCCGCCGAGGAAGTGCTGCCCGCCGCCCAGGAGTTCGCGAGGGACCTGGCGGCGAACACCTCGGCGGTGTCGGTCGCGGCCACCAAGGAGCTCGTCTACGACGCGCTCGGCCAGGACCGGGAGGAGTCGCACACCATCGAGCACCAGGTGTTCCGCTGGATGGGCAACCAGGCCGACGCGCGCGAGGGCGTGACCGCCTTCCTGGAGAAGCGCGCGCCGCAGTGGCCGCTGTCCAAGGTCAAGGACTACCCGCCGATGCTCGTAGGTCGTGCTGCGCCGCAGCGTGAGGCCGGGCTTTAGCAACAGCTGGCTCACCGGCATCGCCGGGTCACTGATGCGGTCGACCAGCATGCGCACCACCTCGGTCGCCTGCTGGCCGACCGGCAGGTCCGTTCCGGTGAGTTCGGGGGTGAAAGCCGTGGCCCACCGTTTCGACGCTACCCCGGTCAGCGACATGTCGCAGGGACGGAGCGGCCCGCTGCGGCAAGCCCGCGGTAGAGCCCGGGCAGCGCGGCCTCGTTGACGGTCACCATGGCGGTCACCCCGGGCTGCGCGGCCAGCGTCTCGGTGACCCACCGCTCGCCGGCGCCCGCGTCATGATCGCAGCACGCCGCCACCCGCGCAGGCCTAGGTCGCCCATTGCCGCCTCGAAGCCGTCGAGCGCGTCGCAGCTCGGCCCGAAGCCTTCGCGCAGCGTGGCTGCCGACTTGTTCATCAGGGCCATCTCCTGGTGGCCGAGTTGCGCCAGGTGCGCGACGCAGACGCGCACCATGTGAACGTAGTCGAGGTCAACCAGGGCGACGGTGGAGTTCTTCTCCGGCCGCCCCATCGAGACCAGAGGCACCCCGGTGGCCTGAATCCGATCTACTCGCGGGTCGTGACGCCTGACGTCCATGAGGATCAGCCCGTCAACTCGCCGTCCACGGACCAGGCGGTCAACGACACGGTCGCTGTCCGTCCCTGGAGCGACAAGAAGGTCATAGTCGGCAGCGGTAGCCGCCTGGACGATCATGTTCGTCAGCTCAAGGTGCGGCGCGTCGTGCGGATCGTCGTGAGCGGGGCCGAGCAGGCCAATGGTCCTGGTCGCCTGCTGCCTGAGCGCCCTGGCGCTGGCGTTGGGCTGGTAGTCCAGCTCTTCGACGGCTCGCCGGATACGCAGCCTGACATCGGCGGGCACCGAGCGCTTGCCGCTGAGGGCGTAAGAGACAGTGCTGATCGTCACCCCGGCCCTGTCCGCGACGTCGCGGATCGTAGCCCGGCGGGCGCTCAACGCCTGCTGCCTGCGAACTCCGACACCTGTCTCCGCCTCCCTCTGTGATTCGCGAATCGATTCACACCGCTTGTCACTCCGCACCGCCGAGTCTAAGGCTGGGATTGTGTATTCGCATCACCCCTATTTCAGCGACTAGACATATTCGATGGTCAGTCAAGGGGCGGAGCGGCCTGCCCTTGACGGACCCGGGACCTGATTTTATGATCCGGATGCGAAACGATTCGCAGCACGGCCACACCTAAACCCGTCGAGCAGGCAAGGTACTGACGTGTCCGCCTGCCATTGATGTTAACGCTAACTATTTTTAAACCTCCTCTTAGTTAACTTCCAGTTGAACTGCCTTAATAGCGACTTGTGAGCGATCACATTCGGCTAAGCGGTTCGCGGACGCGGGCCGGCACCGTCGTCGCCACACCACCGTGGCGAGGAAACGAAGGAGGATTCGATGACGATGAGACCTAGCCCCAGGCGCCTGGCGGTGATCGCCGCGGCGGTCCTGGCGCTGGCCACCCCCTTGCTGGCGCGCGCACAGAACGCGTCGGCCGCCGAGGCACTGACGGTGAACCTGGCGTCGGTGACGGGGACGGCGACCAGTGTCGGCGAGGGCTTCCTCTACGGGATCAGCCAGGACGCGACCCAGCCGCCTGACCAGTTCCTGCTGCCGCTTGGCATCACCGCGCTGCGCGGCGGCGGTCACGCCTCGGGCGGCGGCTGGATCGGGGACGGCTACACCTACGGCACGAGCACCAAGGCGGACGTGGCCGAGGTGATCGCGAAGCGAAGCGCTTTTCCGCGTCCGGGCTATCACGCGCAGTACCAGGTGATCCTGGCGGACCTCTACGGCGCGGACGGAAGCCAGCCCTCCAACACGACGTACCCGTGCGCCGGCGGGAACTGCTCCAACTGGACCACCTTCATCGACGACGTGGCCGGCGCGATCAAGGCGTTCCGGGGTCACGTCGCCTACGACGTCTGGAACGAGCCCGATGAGTCCATCTTCTGGGCGCCGGGCATGAACACCACCCAGTACTTCAACATGTGGGACACCGGCGTCAAGGAGATCGAGAAGCATCGCCCCGGGCGCGACCATCGTCGGGCCGTCGCTTGCCGCCGACCCAGCGCAGAACCCGAGCGAGTGGACGACCTGGCTCGCCCATGCCAAGTCGGCCGGGACCGCTGCCCACCGAGATCTGCTGACCATCTCGAAGGCGACGGCGACGACCCGGTCGCCGTGGCGCAAGTCCATCGACAGCGACCTGTCGGCCGACGGCATCTCCGCCATCCCGCTGACGGCCAACGAGTGGCTGCCGCAGAATCAGCAGACCGCCGGCCAGTCCGCCTGGTACCTGGCCCGATTCGCCCAGTCCGGGTACGCCAACGCGGCGCGCGGCAACTGGGAACTGCTGCCTGACGCCTAACCTGGCGGGCGTCATCGTGTCGAACGGGAGCGGCGGCTACTCCTACACCGGCCAGTGGTGGACGCTCCGCACCTACGCCGACCTCACCGGTTCCCTGGTTTCCACTTCAGGCGAAGTGGGGACCACGGCGATCTCCGCGGCCGAGGACAGTTCACGCCGGCGGGCGGTGGCCGTCATCGGCGACGAGAACGGGTACACCGGCGCCGCGTCCGTGACGTTCAGCGGGCTGTCGTCGGTGCCCTGGCTGGCGAACAACGGCGATGTCAATGTCACCGTGTACCGGATCCCTGACCAGTCGCCGCTTAACTCGCCGCAGGTGGTGTCGAGTCAGATCATGAGCACGTCGAGCGGCTCCGTCACGGTACCCGTCACCTTCCAGGCGTCCGCACGACGCCTTCGCGGTGTACGTCACGCCGGGGTTCGCGAGCGGCGTTCAGCAGCACGCTGGTCAGCCAGGGCAGCGGCCTGTGCATGGACGAGAACGACTGGACCACCGTGTCCGCGGCGCAGTTCCAGCAGTACACCTGCAACGGCGGGACCAACCAGGAGTTCACCTTCGTCCCGACCGCCGCGGGCAGCAGCACGTACTTCATCCAGCCCATGACCCCGGATAACTGCGTGGACATCAACGGCGACTCGAGTTCGACCGGCGCGGCGGTCGACCAGTACCCGTGCAACTACAACAGCAACGAGCAGTTCACGTTGAACTCTGTCGGCACGGGCGTGTACCAGGTCATCGCGAAGAACTCCGGCCTGTGCGTAGCCCCTTCCGGTGATTCGACGGCTAATTCCGCTCCCCTTGTCCAGGTCTCCTGCTCGACCGCGGCGACTAGGACCTGGAAGATCACGACCTGACCGGGCTGAGTTCGCGGTTAGCTCTAGCTCGCCGGCTTGGCGACGGCCTCTCCCCTGGGCGTTCCGGCGACATCCCTCGGCGTTCCGGCGGCACCCCTGCCGCCGGAACGTCCGAGCATCAATTCAAGGTGAGCTTCGGCAGCCACGGCGGCTGACCCGCCCCCTCCTAGTTCCGCCGGTACCGGAGGTAGACGACCTGCGAGAAGGTCCGCGTCTCGATGAGTTCGAGGTCGAGTCTCTTCGGCAGTGGCGGGAAGTACGGGGTGCCGCCCCCCAGCACGACAGGACAGATGAACAGCCGGTACTCATCGATGAGGTCTTTCTCGGCAAGGGAGGCGGCGAGCCCGGCGCCGCCGACGCCGACGCGGCCGTCGCCCGGCTGGTTCTTCAGCTCGGCGACCTCGGCAGCGACGTCTCCGCGGGCCAGGCGGGCGTTCGCTTTTACGGTCGTCAGGCTGGTTGAGAACACCACTTGAGGTATAGCCGTCCAGACGGGGGCGAATTCGAGTGCCAAGGGGTCGGTGAAGGTCTGCTCGGCCGTCTCCCAGACCAGCATGTCCTCGTAGAGGCCACGCCCGGACAGGTGCCCGGTGAGTTCTCGGGTCTGCTCGGTTTTGAACCGCAGCAGTTCCTCGTCGGGCGCGGACCAGTCGATGGCGCCGTCCGGTCCGGCGATGTAACCGTCAAGCGACACGGACATGGAGTAGATCAAAGTGGTCATCAGGCCTCCTTACTCGGCGTGCCCTCGTTCACGGCGAGGGCACGGTTGGCGTCAGAAACCGACTGTAAGCTTCCTGGGTATGACCGTCCCTGCGGATTCGGCCAAAGATCAGGTTCAAACGGCCACCACTGGCTTGGTGAACCTGCGAGAAAATAGCCGCTGGGCCGGGGGCAGCCTCTTGTATGACGGCGGCGAGCAGTTGGTCACCGGCTGGCACTTTCACGACGTGCACGAGATCGAGTACGCCTGCCGCGGGATGGTGGAGGTCAAGACGGAGGCCGGCCACTACCTGCTGCCACCCCACCAGGCGGCGTGGATCCCGGCGGGCCTGCATCATCAGACGACGTTGAACGCCGGCGTGCAGACCCTCGCGGTGCTCTTTGAGCCAGGACTCGTCCCGGTGGCCGGGAACCGGGTCCGGATTATCGCCGTCTCCACGCTGCTTCGCGAGATGATGCTCTACTCGGTACGGTGGCCGATCTCGCGTACCGAGTCGGGGGTGGAAGCAGACTCGTTCTTTCAGGCCCTCGGGTACGTGGTCGCGGAAGCGCTGGATGACGAGTGGCCGTTGCACTTGCCGGCCTCGGGCGATCCGGTTGTCACCGCGGCCACCGATTACACCCGCGCTCACCTCGGCTACGTCACGCTCAGTGACGTGACCCGCGCGGTCGGGGTCTCGGAACGAACACTGCGCCGCATCTTCAGCGCCCACTTGGGCATGTCGTGGCGAAGCTACCTGCTCCGCGCTCGTGTGCTTCGTTCCATGGCCCTGCTGGCCCAGCCGGACCGTTCCGTCCTCGAGGTCGCAATCGCCGTGGGTTTCGACGACGCCGGGGCGTTCGCCCGGTCCTTCGCCAGGCACTGCGGGGAGACTCCGTCCGCCTACAAACGGCGAATTAGCGGAACACCTTGAATAAGGCACCGCGGCGGTCTAGCCGGTGGCGGAGCCGTTCCTGCTGCATGTCTGTTTCATTCAAGACCTCGCTGGTCTCGCGCACCGATCATTGTCTGGAGCACACCGACCGAGAGTGAGAGGAGCCCGACCATGAAGGCGCGCATCCATGTCATCACCCTGGCGGTAGCTGACCTCGATCGGGCCCTGGCGTTCTACCGCGACGGGCTGGGCTTCCGGACCGAGGGCCTGATCGGCACCGAGTTCAAAGGGGACGAGGCCACTCCCGACGGGACCACGGCGGTGTTCCACCTCGACGGCGGGCTCATGCTGTCGATATATCCGCGCTCCGAACTCGCCAAGGACGCCATCGTCCCGCTGACCGCGGCGAAGCCGGGCGAGTTCAGCATCGGGCACGCGGTAGCCAGCCGAGCCGAGGTCGACGAAGTCATCGCGCAGGCCAAAGCAGCCGGGGCAGCCGTGACCGACTCACCTCACGACCGGCCGTGGGGCATCTACTCGGGATACTTCCAAGATCCCGACGGCCACCTCTGGGAGATCATCTGGAATCCCGCGCTCGACCTCGCCCCGTCCTGAGCGGCCACGATCCGAGCGGGGCATCGACTAGCGCAGGTCAGAGAAATGGATCAAGTGTCCAAGGGGGGACTGCACCAAAGCCCATGCCGAGACTGCCACCGAGACCGCCAGCATGCCGCTGGCTGGCGCGCTCGTGGCCGTCGCCGGAATTCGCCCGGGCACACTCGCCCTGGCCGCGATTGCCGTCGCGGCCGGGCGGTGTGCCTGCTCCGGCGGCGGCAAGCCGTCCCTTATAGCGAATTCCCTTATGGAGCGGATTCTCGTCGGTAAAGATTTGAATCCGATCTCTGCCATTTGCAGCGCAACGTGTTAATCTCACCTTGTCTGGGGTGGCAGAAGGGGACGCATGCTCGCGATGGCCAGTCGGGGATTATTTTCGTCAATCCGTGAGTGGTGTCGTTTCGAGCGTGCGCATGGGGAGGACCAATGGATTGCCCATCGTGCGGAAAGCAACAAGATCCATCAAACAAGTACTGCGAGACGTGCGGCGCTCTCATTGTGCCCGAGGAGGAGCCCGTTAGCGCCGACGGGATGTTCGCGCAGCCGTCGCCGACGGTTAACGGGACCAGCGGCACTAGTTATTCGAGTTTCTCTGGTTACGCCGAGGCGCCGAGCCCGGCGGAGCGGCCGGTTGTCGCCAATCGCCTCCTCCCGCCGCCCAGCCCTATCGCGGCTGCGAAAGCGCTAAGTTTCCGCCTCGCGCATGGCGAGCAAATACTCAAGGCCTATGACGTGGTCGTGCTGCGCCCCGGCCTATTCAAGCGGCAGCGTGGTCACGGCACCCTCTACGTGACCGACGCCCGGGTGGTCTTCTACGCCCAGGTCTATCCGCAGGGCACGCAGAAGGCGAGCTCGGTGTTCCAGCAGACCAAGCTCGAGGACATCAGCGGGCTTTCCGCGAACGTGTCGCGGCGGCTCAGCCTCGGGCTGGTCGTGCTGACGCTGGTCTTCGGTTTCGCGACCCTCGGCACGCTGCTCACGCTGCTGCTTCCGCTGACCTTCATCTTCGCGATCGTCACCGCGCTGCTCGTCATCGCGCTGGTCAGGGACGCCCGCCGACGGGGCGACGTCGGGGTGGCCATCAACTCGCGGGAGATCGGCAACAGTCCCATCTGGTTCGGGCATGATCCGCGGGAACGCGGGTTCCTGGACTCGTTGGGGCGCCTGCTCATCTTCCCGATCGCCATCTTCCTCCGCTCCTACACCGCGTTCGACGTCATGAAGGGAGATCCCGGCGACGACGCCAACGACCTCCTGCATGAGCTCGGGGCGTTGATCATCGACCTGCAGACGCGGGGCACGATGGCCTATCCCGACTGGAACATCGCCGTCCCGGTCGGCGCGGTGGGGGCGGCTGCGGCCCAGTGAGCCCGCCCAGCGCAAACTCGGGGGCGGCCGGCACCGAGCACAGCACGATCACCATTCTCGAGGGGATGCAGCTGCGCCGGGAGCCTCCGCCGCCTGACCGGTTCTCCTTCGACAAGCTCATCGAGACGAACATCCTGTTCCTGGGCGGGATCGGCACCGGCAAGACCAACGCGATGAAGCACCTGGTTCGGCAGTTCAGGGACAAGAACGCCCGGGATGACCTCTTCGTCTTCTTCGACTCGAAGGGCGACTTCCTCAGGAACTTCTACCGGCCCGGCGACGCCGTCATATCCACCGCTGGCGCCGCCGAACGCGGCGGCGTCGTGTGGAACGTCTTCCGTGACCTGTCCGACGACCCTCGGCAGCGCACGGAGGAGGCGTTTGAGATCGCCTCGACGATCTTCAGCGACGATCTGGAATCGGCCGCCCAGAACATGTTCTTCGCCTCCGCCGCCAGAGACGTCTTCGCCGGGGTGATGGAGCTGATGGCGGCGAACTCCGGGGCCGACGCGGCGTTGTCCAACGCGGAGCTGCGGACGACGCTTGAAGGCTCGGCCGAGGAGATGCTCGACCTCTTCCAGACCAGCGAGACCCTGGCCGGGACGGCCCGCTACCTCGAGGGCGGCGAGCAGCAGGTCCAGGCGATTCTCGCGTTCCTGCAGCCCACGCTGCGGAAGGCGTTCTCCGGGATCTTCCGCGAGTCGGGCGATTTCTCGGTCCAGGACTTCGTCCGCGGCCGGGGCGGGCGGGCGCTGTTCATCGAGTACGACATCTCCGTCGGCAGCGGCCTGCTGCCCGTCTACCGGGTGCTGATGGACCTGGCGATGAAGGCGGCGCTCGGCTTCGGCCGGGAGCGGCTGCAGACGACGGCGAAGGTGCCGGACAACTTCTACTTCATCCTCGACGAGTTCGCGCTGCTCCCCCGGCTGTCGCACGTCGGCGACGGCATTAACTTCGGCCGCGAGCTCGGGCTCCGGTTCCTGGTCGCGACCCAGAACGTGAACCAGGTCTTCCACGGTTACCCGGGCGGCGCCGGGGAGAGCATCCTGTCCGGCTTCGGCACCGTGCTTGCGTTCCGGCTGGCCGATAAGGTGAGCCGGGACCTGGTCCGGGAGCGGTACGGCACCAACCGCAAGCAGATCTCCACCTACGCGCCGGTCCGGCACGAAGGGGTGCGGCAGACCATCGTCGACGGAAACGTGATCGAGGACTGGCACCTGTCCGGCCTGCAGAAAGGCCAGTGCATCGCGCTGGTGCCACTGGAGGCGCCGTTCCTCCTGCAGTTCACCGAGTTTCGTGGCCGGGCCGACAACCGCGTCCAGGCCCGCTAGCGCAGGCGCGGGCCGAGCTGGGGCCCGACCTGGGGCGGGGCGACCCGCACGGTCGGCTGCGCGGTATGCGCCGCCTGGTGCACGAAGACCACCGAGACCGCCTCGTGCACTGCGGTGGACATGTCATGCGCCGCTGCCTGCGTGGTCACGCCGACGGAGATGAGAGCCGCGGCCACCAGGAAGTTGCCCACGTGCCTGAGCACGGTCCGGGCGACCGCCCGGAGCCGTGACCGGCTCTTCTTGATGTCTTTCGCGAAGTCGCCTGCTATCGAGCACACGCTCGATCGCAAAGTCTCGATCCTTTTCGTCGCGTCCTCGTACAGATCTGCCGGGTCAAACTTCGGATGACGCCGGCTGGTCGCCTCGGTCTGCGTGACTAGCTTATTGATGTATTTCTCGGGCTCGCCGATCTCCGCAATCCCGGGCGCCGACGGCCGACGCTCGCTCATCCGGCCAAGCGCCACGCCAAGCGGGAGGAGGAACGGCCGGATTGCCTGCCAATCCTGAATAACGTCAGCGATCGGCCCGCGCTTGTTCGGCCGGAGCTCTTTCCAGGTGGAGCTCTTGACCCAACGATCGAGTATTCCGCACGCCTCGGAGCACGCCTGCGCGAGCAGGTTGTCTTGCTCCTTCTCCGATAGCGTGGTCGGCGGATTAGTCCGGACGAGCGCATCAATGATGTGCTGCTGAACCAACTCGATCTCGGCAAAACGCACATCGTCATTCATCAACAATCTCCCCCACGCAGTTGCTTCGACGGTGAACGAGCGCTGTCCTCGACACGCTTTCCGGGGTAGCATTACCACTAAATCATAACCACGAGATCATGCGTAATAGGGGACCACGATCGATAGGGAATGCGCATGAGCTTTTGTCCGGAATGCGGGCGGGCGCGGACGACGAGCACGCGGTACTGCGGCGGCTGCGGCCGCGACTTCGGCGTGGCGGCCGACGACGAGGCGTCGCCTCCGACCACGACCATCGCACCGACGGCCCGGGCCGCAGCGCTGACGCCCAGCGCGCCCGCGCCGGCCGGGCCTTCGTACCCAGCCCGCCCATCCCATGACCGCGAGCCGAGCGGCAGGCGGACCTGGTGGATCGCGGGAGCCGTCGTAGTGCTGTTCGCGGTCGGCGGGGGCGCGTACGCGCTCGTCAACGCCACCGGCGGCAGGCCGACGGCGCAACCGCACGGACAGACGTCGACCGTGGCCGCGCGGGGGACGACGCCGTCGGCCCATCCGGCCAGCACGCAGCCGGCCAGCCTGCAGGCGTCCACCTCCCCGACCGCGGCTGCGTCCCCGTCCCACTCCGCCGTGCCGTCCCCGTCCGCGTCGCCCAGCGTCGTCAGCATCGCCCCCGGCGTCAGATCGGCCTCGGCCCCGGTGGAGGTCGTGCTCAGCCACTACTTCCAGGGGATCAACGACCACAACTACGCGGAGTACGCAAGCTCCCAGACCGCGCAGGGCAAACAGGACCAGCCGCAGTCGTCGTTCGACTCCGGCTACGCGACGACCGTCGACTCGGGCATGACGCTCACCTCGCTGGCGCCGACGGGAGATGGTGACCTGACCGCGACTGTGCGGTTCACCAGTCGTCAGTCGCCTTCCGACAGCGTCGACGGCAGCGCCTGTAACGGCTGGGTACTCAACCTCTACCTAGTGCCCAGTGGCACCGGCTACCTGATCACCCCGGCCCCGCCCAGCTACGAGCCAAGCCACACCGACTGCTAGCGACAAGGCCGGTCAGTTGTGCCGTGCCGCTGGTTGAGTGAGTCAGCGGCGCCTGAGCGAGATATAGCGGTTCCAGCCGAGGGTCATGTCGTAGAGGATCCTCCAGGAGCCGGCGCTGGGGCCGCAGCGGAAGCACGCGGTCTCACCCGGCTGGACAGCGAAGCCGACCTCACGGCTGCGGCCCCAGTCGATCGCCATCCGGATGTAGTGAGGTCCGGGAGGGACGGCAAGCTTCCACGTCGATCCGTGCCGCACCCTTCCCGCCTCGGTGCCGTCTATGAAGATCCGGTAGTCCCGGATCCGGTCACGCCACAGGTTGGCGTCGCGCTTGACTTCGACGTAGGCCTCGCCGTCCACAGGCCAAGTGTGCCAGCCTCCGGCGGCTCAGCGATCGGAATCTGCGCGCCGTCAGAAGTCTGACGGTGCGGTTGGTCATCAGCCGCGACTGCCGGTGGCCGGCATTAGCGGGGCGAGCGCCTTGGCGGCCAGCGCGATGGATTCCGGCCGGGTACCGCCGGCCAGTTCGACGATGACATGATCGACGCCAGCGTCGAGGAAGGGCATGACCATGCCGGCGATTTCGGCGGGCTCGCCGACGAACGCCCCCGCCTCGGCGGCCGGCTCGCGCAGGCCGAACGACGGAGCCCACTGGTCCCACGCGGACATGGCCTTCGCGCGGGACTCGGCCACGGCCATCGTGGCCTTGTAGGTCACGGTGATCTGCGCGGGGTCACGCCCGACGGTCACGCAGTGCTGACGCAGGACGTCGAGCTTGTGCGGGATGCGGGCGAGGCTGTCGCCGGACGGCAGTGACAGGTTGATCATGTCGGCGTGCTTGGCCGCGATGCGGAGCAGGCGCTGCTCGCCGCTGCCGGCCACGAGTACCGGGATGCCACCGGGGCGCAGCGGCCGCGGCCAGTTGGGCGGGGCACCGCTGGTTACCCTGGCACCGATCATAGGCCGGATGACCTCGAGCGCGTGGTCGAGCATCTCCATCCGGGCCCGGACCGGCGGGAAGGGGAAGCCGTAGGACTCGGCTTCGGCCTGGGTGCGCGGGTGCCCGGCGCCGATCCCGAGGATGGCGCGGCCGCCGGACAGCACGTCGAGCGTGGTGATCATCTTGCCAAGCAGCGCCGGATTCCGGTACACCACAGAAGCGGCGAGCAGGCCCACCTCAATCTGCTGGGTGCTGGCCGCGATTGAAGCCAGGACGAGATGCGATTCCGGCACCGGAGCCTCAAGGGCCGCCGGGTTCGGGTTCTGGACGTGATCGGTGAGCCACAGCGTGCTGAACACGCCGGAGTCCTCGGCCGCCGCGGCGACCTCTCGCGTGTACGCGGCGATCGAAACTCCCGCGTCCGGCCCTGGGTAACTGGTCAGGTGCAATCCGAAGGTTGTCATGGCCCCAGGCTGCGCCCTGCGCACGGCGGTCACCATGCCAGTTTCCTGGGGTGTCATCCCCGCTTCGGGTTCCGTACCGTGGGGTTATGCCGCCGCAACCCATCCAGCGCCGGGTGGACGCACTCATCGAGCGCTGCTACGCGGGTCTGGACGACTCCGCGCTTCGCCGCGAGGTCGCCAGCCGCCTGAAGGCGCTGGCCGGCGTGGACGCCGCGTTCATCGCCACCGTGGACCCGGCGACGCTGCTGTTCACGTCTGCGATCAGCGAGGATCCGCTCATCGAGGCGGCGCCCGCATTCCTGGCCAACGAGCTCGACGGGCATGACGTCAACCGGTTCATCGACCTCGCCGCCGGGTCGGATCTAGTCCGGACGCTAGATGAGGCCACCCGCGGCGACCGGGACAGCAGCGCCCGGCATGCGGCCATCATGCGGCCCCTCGGCCTCGGCGACGAATTGCGGGTGGCGCTGCGGACCCGGCAGGCGTGCTGGGGAGTAATGTGCCTGCACCGGCAGGCCGGGGCCACCGGGTTCTCGTCCCAGGAGCGCGACATCGTGGCCAGGATCGCCCCGCACGTGGCCGAGGGACTCCGCCGGGCCCTGCTGGCCGGGCATGCCCGGGATTCCTACCCGGCGCTGGGGCACGGGGTGGTCATCCTCGACGCGTCTGGCTCGGTCACCTCGGTGAACGACGCCGCGGAGCGCTGGCTGGCGCAGATCCCCGAAAGCGACTGGCCCAGCTCGTGCCAGCTGCCGCTGCCTCTACTCGTCGCGGCCGGCCACGCCGGGGCGGCCCCGGAGCGCCCGGCGCCCACCCTACGGCTGCGCACAGTCCGCGGGGACTGGCTGTCCGTCCACGCCTCTCCGCTGCACGGCAGCGGCGAGCGGTCCACTGTCTTGATCCTCGAGGAGCCCGGCCCCGGCGAACTGGTGTCCTTGATCCTGACCAGCCACGGCGTGACGGGCGCTCAGACCCGGGTGGTCTCGCTAGTGCTGCGAGGCTATTCCACCAAGCAGATCGTCGGCCAGCTGGCCATCAGCCAGTACACCGTCCAGGAACACCTGCGGGCGGTCTTCGACAAACTCGGCGTCCGCAGCCGCCAGGAACTGGCCGCCGCCCTGATGCGGCCCGGCCGAGGGTAACCCCGACTAGCTAAGCGCACGGTTGGCGGCGCTACCAGGCCCACGAGCAGTACGGCGTCGCCGACACCGTCGGTGCCTCGGCGCAGGCCCGCGCGAGGAGTCCGGTGCCGTCCGCGGTGGTGCCGGTGAAGTCGTAGGTGACGGACTTCGCGGGGGCCTGGAAGGTCACCGGCGGGGATGCCTGCCAGGTCGCGCCCTGATCAGCGGAGGTCTCCAGCCAGCCCTCGCACAGTGCACTGGTCGTGCTGAACGAGCTTCCTGCCATGAACTCACCGTCCACCAGCGTGCCAGGCCCCTTCGCGCTCGCGGTCGAGTTCAGGCTGGCGTTGCACGTCACCGTTGCATTGCCGACGCTGGTGCCGCGTACTCTCGTGCTCGCCGGCAGCGCCGGGTCGGGCGGGGCGCCGGTGCCTGAGCCGAGGCTGGCCGCGGCGGTGCACGCGAGGGTCGAGTTGGACGCCTGGGCGCAGGCCCGGGCGAGGTAACCGGGACCGTCGTAGACGGCGCCGGTATTGGCGGCGAACGTGTCGGTGGTGGTGCCGGCGGGCAGCGTTACCGGCGTGCCCGGCGTCCAGGTCCGGCCGCCGTCGGCCGACGTCTCGACCATCGCCTGGCACGGGTAAGGCGCGCCCATCTGGTACGCGTTGGCGGTGACGTAGGCCGGGTCGCCGGCCGATACCTGCGACGTCCAGAGCCCGACCGAGCACGAGCTGGAGTTCGTCACGTACCCGGCACCGGGAACAAGCAGCCAGCCATCGGGGCCTTGACCAGGACCGGGGAGCCTGGGGGGGCCGGGCTGGGGATGCGAGGTGCCGGGATGCCCGTGGAGGTGCAGGCCGACGGCGGTTCCGCCGCCGGCGACGGTAACAGTGTCGGCGGCGGCCTGGGCGGTGCGCTGGCGGCGGCTTTGCTGGCGGGCGCGGGCCATGTGGATGACGGCACGGGGCTGGAGGGCCTGGGCGCGGATCGGCGGGCGGGACACGGCGGGGCTCGGCGGGCGGGACGCGGCGGGGCTGGGCGGGCCGGGTGCGGCATGGATCACGGCATGGGTCACGGCATGGGCGCGGTTGGGCGCGGCGGGGCTGGCACGCCAGATGAGCACGCCGGCCCAGACGGTGGCGGCGAGCACAGCGGCGAGCACGGCGGCAGGCACGGCCTGCCGCCTTCTGCGCCACCGCCGGGGACGGACGCGGCAGGTGATGATGCCGTCCGGCTCGCCGGCGGTGCCGGGCGGGCGCGGCCCAGGGAGCGCTGGACCGGGGTCAGGGGCAACCACCGGTTCGGCCGGGTCCAGCCCCGGGTCGGGGTCCAGCCCCGGGTGGAGGTGCAGCCCTGGGTCTGGGTCCAGCCTCGGGTGGAGGTGCAGCCCGCGGTCGGGGCCGGACGGGCGCGGCGGCGCCGGCGTCATCACCATGCGCCCAGGATAAAACCATCGCGGCTAGCTCCACCAGTCTCACCCGGTGACGGCCCGCCCAGTGCCGCAAGCGCCTGGTTCGCTCTAGGCGCCGCCAGTCCGCCCAGGAGGCCCGCCGCCGGGCGATGAAGGTGTCAGGGGTCCGGGAGGGCCTGGATGAGGCGTATGAGGTCGTCGCGGTCGTAGCCGTTGCGGCGAGCCTGGGCGAGCAGGTCGCGCGCGGCGGCCACCAGACCGGCAGCCTGGGGAGCGGCGGCGGTGACGGTGATGCCGCGACCGCGACGGAATTCCACCACGCCCTCCTCGCGCAGCAGTCGCAGTGCGCGCAGCACCGTGTTGCGGTTGACGCCGAGGACAGCGGCCAGGTCGCGGGCAGGGGGCAGCCGTTCGCCAGGGGCGGCCTGGCCCTCGGCGATGGCGCGGCGGATCTGCGCGGCAGCCTGCTCGTGCAGCGCGGTGGGATCAGCGGGGTCCAACGGCCGGATCGGGCTGCTGGTGCTAGCCATGATGGCACCAGGCTACCTACGTGACCGCCTGCCTGCCATCCCCTGGCAGGCCCCTGGGCGCCACGGCGGCGGGCAGGTCCAGGGCGGGGTCGCGGCGCAGGATCTGCTGGATCAGGCCGCTGAGCGCGGGACCGGGGTCGGTGCCTAGCTCGGCGGCCAGCGCCTGGCGGGTGCCGTGGTAGGCGGCCAGCGCACCGGGCAGGTCGCCGGCCCGGTAGCAGGCCAGCATGAGCAGCTGGCACAGGCTCTCGCGCAGCCGGTGCCTGGCAGCCGCCCGGCCAGGGCCCCCGCGGCCTGGCCGGGCCGCCCCAGCGCGAGCAGCACGCGCGCGTGGTCCTCGGCGGCGGCTAGCCGGGCATCGTGTAGCGCCTGGGCCAGGGCCGGGACCGGCGGCCCGTCCAGCCCGGCCAGCGCGCTGCCACGCCAGCGCCGCAGCGCCGCCGACAGCCCGGCCGCGGCGGCGGGCAGGTTTCCGGCCGCGGCCGCCTGGCGAGCCCGGGCGGTGTCGGCGGCGAACGCAAGCGCGTCTACCGCGCCGGGGGCCAGCCGCAGCTCATACCCCCCGGCGACGGTGGCAAGCAGTTGCCCGTCGCGGCGCGGGTGGGCGGGCTCCAGTACCGCGCGCAGCGCGCAGACGTGCTTGTGCACAGTATTGACCGCGCTGGCCGGGGCCTGCTCCCACAGCGCGTCCACCAGCTCCTCGCGCGGCACCGCCGTCCCGGCTCGCAGCGCCAGGACGGCCAGCACCAGCTGCCGCTGCGCCGGGCCCGGCGGCAGCAGCCGCCCGGCCTGCCAGGCCCGCACCGGGCCTAGGACCCCTACAGTGACTCCCGGGTCGGCTGCCGGCGTGCCGCCAGGCCGCACGGGCGCCCCGCAGCGCGGCCGGGCCGTGGAGCGGGGGCGGTGATGGCATCCCATGCCCATCAGTATAAAGCTATTCGTAGTAGCACCAATAGCCTTATGTTGCCGGTCGCTGCCCCGGCCTGCACGCCGGCCGCCGCCAGGGCGGCTTGCCTGCACCGCCGAGGTCGGGATGGCCCCTGCGTCTTGACCTGGCGGCGGAAGACGGAGGGAAGAAGGAGTCAAGAACGCTGCCGGAAGCTACACCTAAATCCACCGCCGCAGGAGGCCAGGATGGGATCCGTACGCCGCAAGGTAATGTTGCTCGCCTCGGCATTTCTGGCTGCGCTAAGCGCAGTCGCGTTGCCGGCCTGGACCGGCGGGGTCGCGCGTGCGGCCACCATCACGCCGCTGCCGGCCGCGTATCAGGTCATCGCCGACACCGCCCACGGGCATCTGTTCATCAGCGAGGGAACCTCGCCCAGCTACGAGCTATATCCCACTGGCAGCACCATCCTCGTCACGGACCTCAGCGGCAACCCTGTCGCCACGCTTCCCGGCCCCCTCGGGGTAGACGGGATGACGCTGTCGCCAGATGGCACGACGCTGTACGTGGCCGAGGACGGCGGGGTGGCCGCGTTCAGCACGGCGACCCTCCAGCAGACCAGCTTTTACAGCATCGGCTCCCCCGCCTATTCCGTGGCGGTGCAAAGCGGCCGGCTCTGGGTGAGCTACGACGAAGTGGGCGCATTCTTCGCCATCGGCTCGATCGACCCGTCGACCGGCTCATTCGACGCGACGCCTTTCCCGGTGGGCTGGGAGGGGTTCCCGCCGCTGATCTCCGCCGACCCGGCGGACCAGAGCGGCACCCTGGTGACATCGAGCTTGGGGACTAACCCGCCGACGGTAGCCAGCTTCAACGTCTCCAACCCGGCCGCGGTCACCCAGATCGCCTCGACGCAGTCCATTCAATCCTGCTGGGCGCCGAATGGCCTGGCCGTCCTCACCGGCGGTGCCGCGTTTCTCTGCAATGGCGTGTCTTACAGCACCGCGGACCTGAGCCCGCAGGTGTTCTACGGTACCGACGATGTCGACGCCGCCGCCGCCGGCGATGGCACCGTCGCGGTGGCCGCTCCACCGTATTCCGGCTTCCCCGATACGACCCCGGACGTGTTCGTCTATCCGCCCGGTGCCACGAGCTTCTCGAGCTACAGGGCGGCCTACACGCTGGAGAGCCCGGCCGTCATCGTCGCCGCCCTCGCCTTGTCCGCGGACTCCGAGAACCTGTACGCGGTCATCCAGAACAACGACACGACCGGAGACCCGGTCTCGTTCACGGTCGAGGCGCTGGACGCGCGAGCCATGACTACCCTCACCCTGAGCGGCCCCGCCTCAGGCACGGCGCACGGCCGCGTCACGCTGACCGGCCAGCTCACCACCCTGCTCACCGGGACGCAGGCCGCGCTGCCAGGCGCGAAGGTCACGATCACCAGGACCATCTCCGGCGCCGGGAAGAACCCGGTCGAGACGCTGACCGCCATCACGGCGGCCGACGGCACCTTCACGGTGACAGATGCCCTCCACGTCCGCGGCACCTATACCTACACCGCCAGTTACGCCGGGGACGCGGCAAACGCGCCAGCAACGCCCGCCGCGGTCACGATAACCGGCCGACCTGGCTAATAACAACAAGCTCTGCGCCTGCAGCCTCGGGTAATGAAGCAGGCATGGTGAGAGGCCACGCTTCCGTTCGGAAATTCAAGGCTCCTTTATCCGAACGGACGCGTGGTGACGGACTGGGAGGAGATCCGTGAGCTCGTGACCGAGAGCTACCGGATCCTCGCACCGAAGAAGCTCACCGCGCTGCTCGACTAGCTGGCCGGCAAGCTGCCAAGCTGGCAGGACAGTCGTCTTATGGCGAGGAGGCCACGAGTGACCCAGTCCGTCGACCAGAAGGCGAGCGCTGCCGCGTCCGCAGCCAACGCGTGGCTTAGCGCGTTCCAGGAGGCCCTGACGGCACGCGACGCCGACGCGGCGGCGGCGCTGTTCGCCAGCGAGAGCTACTGGCGCGACATCGTCTCGTTCACCTGGAACATCACCACGGTCGAGGGAGGCGCGGGCGTCGCGGACCTGCTGCGGGCAACGCTCGACGAGGTCGATCCCGTCGGCTTCCTGCTCACCGAGGAGCCGACCGAGCAGGACGGTGTCATCACCGCCTTGATCGCCTTCGAGACCAAGGCCGGGCGGGGCAGCGGGTTGCTGCGGCTCGTTGATGGCAAGGCGTTCACCCTGCTCACGACGCTCGACGAGCTCAAGGGCCACGAGGAGCCGATCAACGACCGGCGGCCAAGTGGCGTGCGCCACGGCGCCTTCCGTGACCGGGTCACGTGGGCCGAGAGCCGAGTCCGTGAGGCCACCGAGCTCGGCTACACCGTGCAGCCCGAGGTGGTGATCATCGGCGGTGGCCAGGGCGGCATCGCCCTCGGTGCGCGGCTGCGCCAGCTCGGGGTCCCGACGATCATCGTCGAGCGCAACGAGCGGCCGGGTGACTCGTGGCGCAAGCGCTACAAGTCCCTCGCGCTGCACGACCCAGTCTGGTACGACCACCTGCCCTACATTCCGTTCCCTGCGAGCTGGCCGGTGTTCTCGCCGAAGGACAAGATCGGCGACTGGCTCGAGATGTACGCGCTGGTCATGGAGCTCAACTACTGGGGCTCGACGACCTGCAGGTCCGCCGTCCGGGAGGGTGGCCGATGGGCCGTCGTCGTCGACCGCACAGGGGTTGACGGCACAGTCGAGGAGATAACGCTCAGGCCCAGGCAGCTGGTGCTGGCGCTGGGAGCGTCCGGCCTGCCCAGCGTCCCCGAGATCCCCGGCCGCGAGAAGTTCCGCGGCGACCAGCATCACTCCTCGGCTCACCCGGGCCCCGATAAGTACAAGGGCAAGAGGGCCGTGGTGATCGGGTCGAACAACTCCGCGCACGACATCTGCGCCGCGCTGTGGGAGGCCGGCGCCGACGTCACTATGGTGCAGCGCAGCTCGACCCACGTCGTGCGGTCCGACTCGCTGATGGACCTTGGACTCAGCGACCTCTACTCCGAGCGCGCCCTCGCCGCCGGCGTGACCACATTCAAGGCCGACACGATCTTCGCCTCGCTGCCGTTCCGGATCCTGCACACGCTCCAGGCCCCGGTTTATGACGCCATCAGGGAGCGTGACGCCGATTTCTACCGCCGGCTGGAGCAGGCAGGCTTCGACCTCGACTTCGGCGAGGACGACTCCGGCCTGTTCCTCAAGTACCTGCGGCGCGGGTCCGGTTACTACATCGACGTCGGCGCCTCCGAGCTTGTCGCGAACGGCGAGATCAAGCTGGCCAAGGGGCAGGTGGTCGAACTGACCGAGGACGAGGTCGTCCTCGGTGACGGCACCCGGCTCCCGGCCGATCTCGTCGTCTACGCGACGGGCTACGGCTCCATGAATCAGCTGGCCTCCGACATCATCGGCCAGGACATGGCCGACAAGGTCGGGAAGGTCTGGGGGCTCGGCTCGGGCACGACGAAGGACCCGGGCCCGTGGGAGGGCGAACTGCGCAACATGTGGAAGCCGACGGCCCAGGAGGGCCTGTGGTTCCACGGCGGCAACCTTGCCCTGTCGCGCTACTACTCCCTCTACCTGGCCCTGCAGCTCAAAGCGCGCATGGAGGGCACCCCGACGCCCGTCTACAAGCGCGCCGAGGTGCACCACACCGAATAGCCAGAAGCGCGCAGGTTCGGCCCTCGGGCCATGTGGACGCGATCCAGACGGCCCGTGGCCGACATTCGGCCGCGATTTATTTGGTTTTCGCGTACTAAATTAATTGGCGGTCGGAAGAATTCATTTGGCATCGGGGCCGCGCACGTCGCAGTATGGGGAATAGATCGCGCGGCGATGCGCATTGACGCTGTGCCGCTGGTGAGGTCGCGCGCGGTGTCGTCGCACGGGGTCGTCGTACGGGGCTCTTGACGCGGGTTTAAAATTTGCGGCCCGCATTCCGATGATCCTCGGCGCGCGACGGCGTCCTACTTTTGCAAGGACGGTACGAGGGGACTGGTTATGAGCGTGTTGCGGTCAATGCTGAATCTGCCGGCGGGGCGCCGGACCAAGTGGCTGGTGCTGGTGTTCTGGCTCGTGCTGGTGGTGGTCCTCGGGCCGCTGGCGGGAAAGCTCACCGGCGCGGAGAAGAACGACGCCTCGTCCTGGCTGCCGCCGAGGGCCGAGTCCACGCAGGTACTCAACCTGCGGTCAGAGGCCGTCTCGCCCAACGTGTACCCGGGGGTTGTCGTCTACGACCGGCCGTCCGGCGTGACCGCCGCGGACAAGGCGAAGGCGGCCGCCGACGCCGCGAAGTTCGCCACCGTGCCCGGCGTCCTTCATGGCCAGGTCACCGGGCCGATCCCGGCCGCCGACGGCAAGGCGATCGAGACAATCGTGCTCGTCGACCTGGGCAGCAAGGGCTGGAACGCGGCCGCGCCCGCCGCCAGCTCGCTGCGGGCCATCGCTTCCGCGGGCGCCGACGGCCTGACGGTGCACATCGCCGGGCCGCTGGGCACCGCCGCCGACTCGAGCAACGCCTTCAAGGGCATCGACGGCACGCTGCTGTACGCCGCGCTCGCCGTCGTCATCATCATCCTGCTGATCACCTACCGCAGCCCGGTGCTGTGGCTGCTGCCGGTCATCGCCGCGGGCGTGTCGCTGGCCACCGCCCAGGGCATCATCTACCTGCTGGCCAAGCACGGGCTGACCGTCAACGCGCAGAGCGCGGGCATCCTGGACGTGCTGGTATTCGGCGCGGGCACGGACTACGCCCTCCTGCTCACCGCCCGTTACCGGGAGGAACTGCGGCGGCACGAAGACAGGCACGCCGCGATGGCGGTCGCGCTTCGCCGCGCCGGGCCCGCGGTCGTGGCGAGCGGCGGCACGGTGATCCTGAGCCTGCTGACCCTGGCCCTCGCCGAACTGAACTCCACCGCGAGCTTGGGACCGGTCCTGGCCATCGGCGTCGCGGTCGCGCTGCTCGCGATGATGACGCTGCTGCCGACACTGCTGGTGATCACCGGTCGCTGGGTGTTCTGGCCGGTCAAGCCCGCGTACGGGTCCGCTGAGCCGACAACCCGCGGCTTTTGGGCGCGCGTGGGCCGCGGCATCGCCGTTCGCCCCCGAGTCGTCTGGATAAGCACCGTCATCGTGCTCGGCGCGATGGCCGCCGGCGTGGCCGGCCTGCATGCCCACGGGCTGACCAACGCCCAGTCGTTCCGCGGCCAGCCGGATTCTGTGGCCGGGCAGACCGTGCTTGACCAGCACTTCCCTGGCGGCGCGGGCCAGCCGGTCGAGGTGTTCGGCAACCCGGCATCGGGGCCGCAAGTGGCCGCCGCGCTCCGGTCGGTCGACGGCCTCACCGCGGTGACACGCCCGGTCATCCTCGCCGGGCACGCTTACGTCGAGGCCACGCTGACTTCCGCACCCGACAGTCAGGCCGCGTACGACACCATCGACCGCGCGCGCACGGCCGTGCACGCGGTCCCTGGCGCCGACGCGATAGTCGGCGGCAACACCGCGGTCAACCTGGACGTCCAGCGGGCGACCGCGCACGACCGGAACCTGATCATCCCGATCATCCTCGCCGTCGTGTTCGTCATCCTCATGCTGCTGCTGCGGGCTCTCATCGCGCCGGTGATGCTCATCGCCACGGTCGTGCTGTCGTTCGGTGCCGCCCTCGGGGTGAGCGCGCTGTTCTTCGACAACGTGTTCAACTTCGGCGGCGCCGACACCTCGTTCCCGCTGTTCGTGTTCGTGTTCCTCGTCGCCCTGGGCATCGACTACAACATCTTCCTGATGACCCGGGTCCGCGAGGAGGCCCAGCGCCAAGGTCCCCGCTGCGGCGCGCTGACCGGCCTGGCCGCGACCGGCGGGGTGATCACCTCAGCGGGCTGCGTGCTCGCCGGCACGTTCGCGGTGCTCGGCACCCTGCCGGTCACGTTCCTCACCGAGCTCGGCTTCGCCGTGGCGTTCGGGGTGCTGCTCGACACGATCGTGGTCCGCTCGGTGCTGGTGACCGCGCTGAACCTGGACCTGGGCCGGTGGGTCTGGTGGCCGAGCAGGCTCGCCCGGCAGCCCACCCCGGAGTCCGAGGTCCTGCCAGGCGAGCCGACCGCCGTCAACTGACCGTAACACCGGGACCGCTGGCATCAGCAGCGGCCACGCCCGCATCACAGCCGGGCGGGCTCTGCCTCCAGCTCTGTCCCGCTTAGCGGCAGGTGCCCGTTCACTGGCAGGCTAACGGTGAATATCGCGCCGCCGCCTGAGTGGTTGCCCGCGTCAATGTGGCCGCCGTGCAGGCGCGCGTTCTCCCAGGCGATCGCCAGGCCAAGGCCACTGCCCTCAGAACGTGCCCGCGCGGTATCGGCCTTGTAGAACCGGTGGGCGCGCACGACACCCTGATCGTCGCGGCGACGTTCGGGCAGCCAGGCACGGCGCAGACCATCCTGCCGAACGCGTTGCAGGCCGGCCACGAGCTAGTGCTTGCCCTGGATCATGCACTCGGCCCTGGCAGGCGCGTGTCTGTGACAGGCCCGTGACAGTCTCATGACTCAGCTAGGACATCGGGGCATCCGGAGTAGCCGCGAGCCCACTAGAATTCGCGTTGAACTGGGGCGCCTGAGGGCACGGCGGAGGAGATTCTTTCGGAGGTCTCGCGATGCGTTTCCTGATGACGGTGAACGGCGGGAGCGCCGCGCCGGACGAGCGGATGTACGCCGAGATGGGGCGGTTCGTCGAGGAGCTGACCCGGGCCGGGATCCTGCTCGCGACGGGCGGACTTGACCGGGGCACGCACGTTGCCGCCTCCGGCGGCAACGTCACGCTGACCGACGGGCCGTTCGCCGAGTCCAAGGAAGTGATCGTCAGCTTCGCGCTGATTGACGTGCGCACCAGGGACGAAGCGGTCGAGCTGGCCAGGCGGTTCTGGAAGATCGTGGGAGACGGCGAGGGCGATATCCGTCAGGTGTTCGGCCCGGAGGGCTAGTGGCGGCGGACATCACGTCGGCGCATCGCGCCATCGAGGCCGTGTGGCGGATCGAGTCGGCGCGGATCATCGCCGGGCTGGCCGGCCTCGTCCGTGATGTGGGGCTCGCGGAGGAGCTGGCGCAGGACGCCCTGGTCGCCGCGCTCGAGCAGTGGCCCGCCGAGGGCATCCCGGCCAACCCAGGCGCCTGGCTCATGCTCACCGGCAGGCATCGCGCGATCGACCGCATCCGGCGGGACGAGCGGCTCCGCGGCAAGCTGGTGCTGCTAGGCAGGGAGGCAGCGGACGGGCAGCTGGACACCCCGCCGGAGTTTGACGCCGTCGTCGATGACGACGCCATCGACGACGACCTGCTGCGGCTGATGTTCATCTCCTGCCATCCGGTGCTGTCCACGGAGGCACGGATCGCGCTCACCCTGCGGCTGCTCGGCGGCCTGACCACCGAGGAGATCGCGCGCGGCTTCCTCGTGCCCGAGCCGACCATCGCGAAGCGGATCACGCGGGCCAAGCGGACGCTGGCCGAGCGGGGCGTGCCGTTTGAGGTACCGCCGCGGGCGGAGCTTCCTGCCCGGCTATCTTCCGTGCTCGAGGTGCTCTACCTGGTGTTCAACGAGGGCTACGCGGCGATGGCCGGGGAGGACTGGATGCGCCCGGCGCTCTGCGACGAGGCGCTGCGCCTCGGCCGCGTCCTGGCCGGGCTCATGCCGGCCGAGCCTGAGGTCCACGGCCTTGTCGCGCTGATGGAGATCCAGGCATCGCGGATCCCGGCCAGGCTCGGCGCCGACGGACTGCCCGTTCCGCTGCTTGAGCAGAACCGGGGCCGCTGGGATCAGCTGCTGATCCGGCGCGGGTTCACCGCGCTGCTTGGCGCGCAGCGGCTCGGCGGCCCGCCGGGACCCTACGTGCTGCAGGCGGCGATCGCGGCGTGCCACGCGCGGGCGCGGACCGCGGCAGAAACAGACTGGCGGCAGATAGCGGCGCTTTACCAGGGCCTCGCCGCGCTCACCGCATCCCCGGTGGTCGAGCTCAACCGCGCGGTCGCCGTCGCGATGGCCGACGGCCCAGAGCACGGCCTGCGCATCGTCGACGGCCTAGCCGGCGAGCCGGCGCTAGCCGGCTACCACCACCTGCCCAGCGTGCGTGGCGACCTGCTGGCCAGGCTTGGCCGCCACGCCGAGGCGGCCGGCGAGTTCCGCCGTGCCGCTACCCTCACGCGGAACGCGCCGGAACGTGCCGCCCTGGAGAAGCGCGCCAGCGACTGCGACGCGCGTTCCTGACCGGCGCGGCCGCGCATCTTCCTCAGGCGCCCCCATCCCCCGGTGCGGGAGGTGATGCGTCCTTGGCGTCCTCGGCGAGCGCGTAGCCGACCAGAGCGGTCGCGTGGCCGTGGCCGATATGGTGCTCGGCCTTGAGCCAGTCGACGAGCGCCTTGTGCTTGGTCAGCTCGGACGCCCTGATCAGGTTGATCCAGTAGTCGACCGGCTGGCCGTACTTCTTCTCGATCGACGGGAAGTAGTAGGCGGGGCCGGTCACGCGGTCAGGCATAACGCCGCTCCGCCCTGCGTGGGAGCGGCGTTGTAGACGAGCTGGACCACGCCCGTGCCGAGGGCCTGCGAGTGGGCCAGCGTCAGCCCCGCCGCGTCGCCCTCCGCCTCGAACAGGCGCTTGCCATGGCCGACCACCACCGGGAAAAGCAGCAAGTTCAGCTCGTCGAGCAGGCCCTGCCGCAGCAGCCAGGTCACCAGGGTCGGGCTGCCGCTGACGTTGATGTTCTTGCCCGGCTGCTCCTTGAGCCGGGCAATCGCCGCCGCGACGTCACCGCCGATCAGCGTCGTGTTTTCCCAGTCGGCCGCCTCCAGTGTGGTCGACACGACCACCTTGGGGAAGGCGCTCATCTGGGCCGCCATCGGGTCGCCGGTGTTGCCGGCGAACGAGGCGGCAAAGGCCTGATAGGTAGCCCGGCCGAGCAGCATGGTGTCGCCGGCCGCCATGAGCGACCCGACGAGCTGGCCGAGGTCCGGGCTGAAGTACGGGCCCGTCCACGCTTCCGGCGCTTCGACCACGCCGTCGACCGAGACCATCATTCCCGCGACGATCTTCCGCATGACATCTCCCTCGAAGACTCCGGCGGCCACGTCTCCTGGCCGCTTCTACTGGTGCTTCGAACGGGCGATGCGGTGATGGACACGCCGGCGCGACTTTTCTCCGGCTTTTCTGCCTGGCAGCCCTTCAGGCCTGCTCAGCCCGGACCGAGCGGACCGTGCGGGCGTGCTCGCGCATGGTCTCGGTGCCGTCCTTGCCCGGCTGGCGGCCGAACCCGCAGTACATGGCCACGCCGAAGTCGGAGATGTAGCGCGACGCCGTCGCGACCCGCCGGCGCAGCCCGGGGATCCCGTCGATCGGCAGCACGATGCCGAGGAACACCCGTGCGTCGCCCGGCTCAAGGTCAATGAGCGGCCGGAAGAAGCTGCGGTCCTCGCTGCGCAGGTACCGTGGCCCCGCCAGGTGCAGCCAGTCCACGGTGCGCCCGGAGTTCGCCACCGCGAAGTTCGCCATCCGCACCAGCACCTCCATGTCCCTCGCCTCGTACATCGGCCACTCGGGGAACGTCCCGTAGCACAGGTGGTAGCCGACAAGGACCTCATCGGGGATGAGCCGGGTCAGCCTGGTCACCGGCCCAGCGAACCGCTCCCAGGCTCCTTCCGTCGTCCAGGCGAGCACGCGCTCGATGTCCTGGGTCTCGTAGGCCATGTCCCACTGGATCGCCAGCTCGCCTGGCGGGATGGCGGCGGTCAGCCTGACCAGCTCGCGGGCGACCAGGTCCTCGAAGGCGCGGGCGGCGACGGGGTAGTCGGCACCGAAGTCGGCCTTGAACGCGTTCAGCGCGCTGGCCGGGAACGGGAGCCCGATCTGGAACCTCAGCCCGGCCGGGATCACGCCTTCCTCGCGAAGCTGACGGAACACCCGGTAGCCCGCTATCGCGTCATCGATCCGCGGCCAGCTGGGGAAGCGCAGCTCGCTGACCCCGGGCCTGATGCCGAACACGGGCGTCTCGTACGCATGACGCGGCAAACCGGTCGGAGACTCGGTGTCCTGAACAGTCACGACGCCCTCGTTCGGACGGACGAGTTTCTCGCGCTCGTAACTGACCCAGCCGGCGCGCGGCCCGGTCTCACCGTCCGGCAGCGCGAACACCAGGTCGCCGAAGAACTCCGCCGCGGACCTCAGCGCCCCCTCGGTGGTATCCGCCGGGAGGCTCCCCACCAGGAGCAGTTCGCTGTTCACACGCCGCGCCATCGCGGCCTCCTTTCTCGCGGCCGCCGGCCGCTGCGAGCGGGCCGCCGTTGTCTGGCCGTCCCGCTCAAAGGCTGCCCGTGGCGAGGAACCCGCGCGAGCAGAATCTCATTCAATGAGCGGGGAATTCGCCTGGCGCCCCGCCAGCGCGCGGGTGATCCCGCGGGCCGTGGTCGCCAGCACCCCGATGACCGGCTGCCGCGCGGTGTCCACCGGGACGATGGCCGCGAGCGCCGCGATGACCCGGGCTCGCCCGTCGCGGACCGGTACCGCTATCCCGAGCGCGTCCTCGTGCACGTGGCCGGGCAGGCAGGCAAACTCCTGCCTGCGTACCTCGGCGAGTGCCGCGCGCAGCGCGGCCGGGTCGGTGAGCGTGCGCGCCGTGTACCGGCGCAACGGTCCGGCCAGGATCCGCTCCTGCAACTCCCGGCCGCCGAACGCGAGCAGGACGAGGCCAGACGACGACACGTGCGGCGGCAGCCGGCCGGCGATCCTGGTGTAGTTGATGACCGCGCCCGGTGCGGACAGCCGCTCCACGAACAGGACCTCGTCACCCTCGAGCACGCCGAGTTGCACGTGATGCCCGATGACCGCGTGCGCGTCCGCCATGAACGGCATCGCCGCCTCGCGCAGGCTGAGCGCCGGCGAGGCGCGCAGCGCGAGCTCCCACATCCGCACGCCCACGCGGACCCGCCGGTCGGCGTCACGGGCCAGCAGCCCGTGCGATTCCAGCTCCGCGACCAGCCGTGACGCCGTCGCGGGGTGCAGCCGCGCCCGGCGGGCGATCTGCGTCACCGACAGCACGGTCTCATCCGGCGTGAACGCCTCGAAGATCCGCACTGCCCTGGTGAGGACCGATTCCCCCGACGCTGACCTGGCCACGTCCGGAACATAACAGCAGCGGCCAGGGATGCTCCAGCTCACCGGGTGCCGCAGCCAGCCAACCCGAGGCCGCGACCAGGGATCGTAACGGGTTAGTTACCATAGACCGGCAATTTGCCAACATTCCTTACAATTTATTTCATCGCTCTGACGTGGGCTGGGCCTCGGGCAGCGCGGCATACGGTACTGGTTGGTTCAGCAAGGAGTTCGCCATGAGTGCGTGGACAATACCTAGCTACGCCGAGTGGGCGGTTCCTGGCTACACCGAGGACCGGCTGCTTGGCCACGGGGTATCCGGCCGTGTCGTGGCGGCGGTCAACGACGCGACCGGCCAGCGCGTGGCGATCAAGTACTTCGACGCGAGCCTGGTCAGCCACCCGGAGTTCCTCCGGGGATTCCGTTCAGAAGCCGAGCGGCTCAAGTCTCTTGACGCCGCGCACATGGTGCGGCTATTCGACTACGTGGAGCAGCCCGGCCAGGGCGCCGCCATCGTGATGGAGCTGGTTGACGGGGTTTCGCTGCGCCAGGTCATCGCGCGCCGCGGGCCGCTCAGCGCCGTCGCCGCGCTCGTGGTACTGAAGGACTCACTGCTCGGGCTCGCCGCCGCGCACTCGCGTCGCGTCCCCCACCGCGATTTCAAGCCGGACAACGTGCTGATCGACGGGGGTGGCTGGTGCACGCTGACCGACTTTGGCGTTGCGGTGCGGGCGGACAAGCAGATACCTGCCCCGGGAACGCCTGCGTACATGGCGCCGGAACTGTGGCACGGGGCACCGAGCGTTCCGGCGACCGACATGTACGCGGCGACCGCTGTCTTCTTCGAGAGCGTGCGCGGCAAGCCCCCGTTTTCCGGGCGGCTGGGGCAGCTGCGGCACCAGCACGAGTCCGCGCCGGTGCCGCGTGACGGGCTCGACGAGGCGCTCCGAGACCTCGTCGCGTGGGGGATGGCCAAGAACCCGGCGGACCGGCCGCGGAACACGCGGTCATTCGTCAGCGAGCTTGGCGCGCGGGCGGTCACCGCCTACGGGCCATCCTGGGAAGACGATGGCCGTCGCGAGCTCGCGGAGCGCGCTACCGCGCTGCTCCCGCTCCTGGCGGGCGGTGGCGGCGGCTCGGCGACGGCGACCCGGCGTGCCCGGCGCAAAGTACTGACCTTCGTAGCGGTCGCGGCCGCGGCGATCGTCGTGGTTGGCTCGGTGGCGGCGGTCGCGCTATCGAGAAAGTCCGACAACGTCCAGCTGAGCAGCGCGTCCACCGATGCTTTCGCCGCTCAGGTCACCGTGACGCCGCCGGTGTCGGCCTCCAGGTGCACCACCGCGACCGCGTTCACCTACAGCGGTACGGTCACCGCCACCGAACAGGGGACATTGTCTTACCAGTGGCTGTACTCGTCGGGGAAGCCGGGTCCGGTGCAGACGCTGAGCTTCACCGCGGCCGGGAGCCAGCACGTCAGCGGCGGGACCGTCAAGGCCAGCAAGGCGGGCAGCGGATGGGCCGAGATCAAGATGCTCAGTCCCGCGGCGAATACCTCGAACAAGGCCACTTACAAGCTGCTTTGCACCACGGCCAACAGCGAGATCGCCCTGTCAGCGTCGGTGCAGCCGGCGGTGCAGACAGTGTCGTCGTGCGCGGCCGCGGCGCCTAGCCTGACCGCCACCGGCTCGATCACGAGCAAGAAGGCAGGGACGGTCAGCTATTACTGGGCGCTGGCCGACGGGCAAAATTCCGCCGCGAGCACGGTGACCTTCACCACGCCGGGCACGAAAACCGTAGCGCCGCTGGCGATCACGCCGCCGGCCCTGCCCGCTTCCGGTGATGCGGTGCTGGTCGTCACCAGTCCGGTCGCCGCGGCGTCCAGCCCGGCGGCGTACACGGTGTCGTGCAGTGTCCCGGCCATGGCCACCGCGCCTCTCTCAGCGCATGCCACCTCGCCGTCGGCCGCCCGGAGCTCCGCCAAGCCGTCGGCGAGCCCGGGCAAGACCACCGCGGCACCGACGCCGACGGCCACGGCCACCAAGGCGTCGCCAACGCCTACCGCCACGACCCCGACGCCGACGCCGACCACCGCCACGCCGACGCCCGACCACCCCGACGCCGACGCCGACCACCGCCACGCCGACGCCAGCGCCGAGCGACACCGGCGCGACCGGTGTTGCCACGGACACCACGGCGCCCGGGTCAGGACTGACGCCGACCGTGGCACCAACGGGATGACGAGGCGGTGTTCCCCCTACCAGGGGACCGGCGTGCCGTCCCAGGAGACGAACTCGCCGGTCGGGGCGTCGTCGGGCAGCAGCGCCAGGCGGACCGCGCCGGCCGCGGCCTCGGCCGGATCGCCGCCGCCGGCCGCGGCGGCGGGGTTGAGGCCGGTGCGGCGCAGGCCGGGAGCCAGCGCGTTCACCTTGATGCCGTCCGCGGCCAGGGCCTGGGCGTAGATCACGGTCAGCTCGTTCAGCGCCGCCTTCGACGAGCGGTACGCGGCGAACGTCCCTGGCGGCATCGTTCCACCGGCCACCGCCTCGCGCGACTTTGCCGCCGCTACTATTTCTGGCGTCCGCGCCGCCGTTGTGGCCAGCGAGCCGGTACCGCTTGAGATGTTCACCACGCGGGGATGCGCGGACCGGCGCAGCGCAGGCAGGAACGCGTTGGTCACCGCGACGACCCCGAATACGTTCGTCTCGTAGATCCGGCGGAAAACGTCCGGGCCTTCCGCGACCGTCGTGCCGTCTCCGGAGATGCCCGCGTTGTTGACCAGGATGTCCAGCGCTGGGACGGCTTGCGCCGCGGCGGTGACGCTGGCGGCGTCGGTCACGTCCAGGACGAGCAGCCGCGCGTCGCCGCCGATCTCCGCGACTGCGGCCTTGCCCCGGTCCGCGTCACGCGCAGCCACGTAGACCGCGTGGCCTGCATCCGTCAGTTGCTTGGCAATTTCCTTGCCAATGCCGGTGTTCGCTCCTGTGACGAGTGCGATCAAGTTGTCCATATCGTCAAGCCTGCCGGATGACGGGACCCGCATCCAGGCACAGGCAATGCCTGGCTGCGAGCCCGGCGAGACTGGCCGGCCACGAGACGGCGAGGCGAGGAATGGCGAGAGCTGAGGATTGTCGGGCGCTCGGAGCCACTCATCGTGAACCGCCCTATGCCCCGCTGCCCGTTGGCAGCAGAACCTGCTTGATTCCGGCCGACCCGTCTAGGCCGGCGTCCTCAGGACAGGGGCGCGGCTCGCCATACCTAAATGTTTTAGGAGCATGCCCTAATACAGTCTGGGAGTTCACCGGAAGGTTTATCCTCGCCGTGTTCTGCCGGGCCGGGAGACGGACGGTGAAGCCGGTGACGAGCACCGAATGGCCGGCCTGCATTTTTGTTTTGGGGAAAGGCGTGTAACGTAGAAGTTAAGCTCCGGTCCCTGGCAGGTCCATCCGTGAAATCCGCGGTGGCATTGCAGGGCCCGGATTTTTTTATGCCTGGGCAGCGCACGCGAGAATTCGCGGTCAGCTGAAGGTACCCGATTTCCATCCCACCGGAGGCACTCATGCGTGTCAGATTCATCGGGCCCGGCAACATGGCCCAAGCCATCACCTGCCAGCTCCAGCCGGTCGCCAGCGAGCTTGTCGCGGCGCTGCGGGAGGCGGCAGCCGCAGAGCGAGGCCGCAGCAGGACTGGAGAGCGCCCATGACGCTGCTCGACCATGTCGTCCTCCAAGTCGACGACCTGAACGCCATTGGCGACTGGTACGACCAGATCGTCAGCCTGGCCGGGGGTACGCGAACCTTCGATATGCCGAACCTGATCGGGTACGCCCTACCTGGCCAGCCAGCCCAGCTGTTCTTCTCGCTGGCGACCGACCCCGGTGGTCGCCAGACCCACGTTGCGCTCAGGGTCGAGGACGAGGCGACCGTCCGACTCGGCCACGAGTTCGCTACCGCAGCCGGCGCCGAGATCCTCCACGAGCCTCGGCTGTGGCCGGAGTACGGACCGGACTACTACGCGGTGTTCATCCGCGACCCGGCCGGAAACAACCTCGAACTCAAATGCCAAGCCTCCACCGGACGGCCAACGCTCTCGACGTGACGCATCACGCCGGCAAGACCATCACAGCCAACTGACCCGCACACGACGGAGGAACATTCATCATGACCACCATCAGCATCATCGGCTCGGGCAACATGGCCACCGCCATCGGCAGCCGGGCGGCGAAGCACGGCCACACCACCCGCCCTAAGCGCGAGTGATTCGAGAATATGCTGGTCAGCGGCCCGGTCCTAGCCCCTGGCGAGGTCGCGGCTGATGACCAGTCGCTGGATCTGGTTGGTGCCCTCGAAGATCTGCATGACCTTGGTCTCGCGCATGTAGCGCTCGACCGGGAAGTCCTTGGTGTAGCCGGCTCCGCCGAGGACCTGGACCGCGTCGGTGGTCACCTTCATCGCGTTGTCGGTGGCGGTCATCTTGGCGACCGACGCCTGGCGGGAGAACGGGCGGCCGGCGTCCCGCAGCCGCGCCGCGAACAGGTAGGTCGCCCGCGCGGACTCCACGGCGGCGGCCATGTCGGCGAGCAGGAACGCCAGCCCCTGGTGCTCGATCACGGGCTTGCCGAAGGACTCACGCTCCTTCGCGTACTTCACGGCCACGTCCAGTGCCGCCTGGGCGACGCCGGTGGCGACCGCGGCGATGCCGAGGCGCCCGGAATCCAGCCCCGCCAGCGCGATCGCCAGGCCCTGCCCCTCGGCCCCCAGCCGCGCGCTGCGCCGGAACCCGTACGTTGTCGAACAGCATCGTCGCGGTCACCGAGCTCATCAGGCCCATCTTGTCTTCCGGGGTGTCCGCGGAAAGGCCGGGGGCATCGGCGGGTACCAGGAAGCAGGAGATGCCGCGCCCGCCGTCGTCGCTGGTGCGGGCCATCACCTTGTAAAAGTCCGCCTCCCCGCCGTGGGTGGTCCAGGCCTTCGCCCCGGTGATCACGTAATCGTCGCCGTCGCGCACGGCCCTGGTGCGCATGGCCGCCGGGTCAGAGCCGGCGTGCGCCTCCGACAGGCAGTAGGCACCGAGCAGCTCACCGCCGAGCATGGCGGGCAGCCACCGCTGCTTCTGCTCCTCGGTGCCCGCGTGGAAGAGCCCGAAGCAGCTCAGCGCGTGCACGCTCACCCCGACCCCGACACCGGCCCAGGCCGCGGCGATCTCCTCAAGCACCTGCAGGTAGACCTCATAGGGCTGCCCGCCGCCGCCGTACTCCTCCGGATAGGGCAGGCTCAGCAGGCCGGCCTGGCCAAGGGTGGTGAACACCGCCCGGGGAAACGCGTGCGCGCGCTCGGCCTCGTCGACCAGCGGGCGCAGTTCCTTGTCGGCGATGCTGCGCGTCAGCTCGATCAGGTCGGCCGACTCCTGGGTCGGCATCAGTCGCACCGCTGGCATGGATCCTCCCGGCCGCTGGCCTAAGATACGCAGAACGATACTGTCGTATGTACTACAGTACTGGCTGGCGATTAGGCTGGGTAGATGCCCGCACTGGTTAGCCGTCGCCGCGAAGAACTCCTCGACCAGCTCGTGTCGCTGTTCCTCGCCGAGGGCTTCAGGCACTTGACCCTGGACGACCTTTCCGCCCGCCTGCACTGCTCCAAGTCGACCCTGTACACGCTCGGGCAGACCAAGGACCAGGTGACCGTCAACGTCGTCCGTCGCTTCTTCCGTACCGCGACCGGGCAGGTCGAGTCCGCCATCGCCGACCCGCGCTTCGCAACGCCGGGCGAGCGGATCGCCGGCTACCTGCACGCGATCGGCGACGCGCTGCGGCCCGCCTCGGCGGCCTTCATGACCGACCTGGCCGCCCACGCGTTCGCGCGCGAGATCTACGAGCAGAACACGGCGATCGCCGCCCGGCGGGTCGGGGAACTGATCGCCGCGGGCGTATCCAGCGGCGAGTTCCGCCCCGTGCACGCCGCATTCGTCGCCGACACGGCCGCCGCCACGATGGCGCGCATCCAGAGCGGCGCCGTCCTCGCGGCCACCGGGCTCGGCGACGCGGACGCCTACGACGAGCTCGCCGCCCTCGTGCTCGACGGCATCAGATCGCCGCATTCCATCGGCCGCTTGCTTCGTTAGTGCCCTAATTGATAGTGTCCTAATGGTTAGGGCGTACATCAACTCTGGGTCTTGGGCTGCGAGGGCGCAATGGAGAACACCGCGGGCGTGGACGGCCGGGCAGAGCTGCCGGAGATACCTGGCGATCCGCTGGCCCTAGAGCGCCAGGTGTGCTTCGCCCTGTCGATCGCGGCGCGCAGCGTGCTGAGCATCTACCGGCCGATCCTGGAGCCGATGGGGCTGACCCACCCGCAGTACCTGGTGATGCTGGCCCTGTGGGGGCAGTCGCCGCTCGCGGTGAAAGAGCTCATCGAGATGCTCCAGCTCGACGGGCCGACGCTCTCGCCGATGCTGAAGCGCCTCGAGGCCGCGGGCCTGGTCACCAGGACCCGCGACCCGGACGACGAGCGCCAGCTCCGCATCGGCCTGACGGAGCAGGGCCGCGCCCTGCGCGAGCAGGCGCTGAACGTGCCGCCCGCCGTCGTGGCCAAGCTCGGCATGAGCCTCGGCGACCTCATGGAACTGCACAAGGGGCTCACGGAGCTCAACGAGGCGGCCTGCCGGGCCGGCGTCAAGCCGGTCCCCGCCCCCGCCAAGGACAGCATCTAGCACGGCCCTGTGAGGCAGATCGCGCCGTGCGGCCGGAGGAAAGCGTTGCCGGCACGGGTTGTGCCTGGCAGGAAGGAAGACCAAGGTGGACAGCAATCTGACCACGATAATCATCCTGGTGACGGTGATTCACGTCGTCGTACTCGTGGCCATGATCTGGATTCGGGTCCGGCGGACGGAGGGCGACGGCATCCCGGTCGGTAGCTCGAAGATCACACCGTGCGCCGTGTGCGGCGAGCCAGCTACCGACTGGAGCTACGACGGGCTGGACCCGAACGAGCAGCACGACTCGCACACTGGCAAGGCCTGGTCCGCCGACGTGGCCCATTACCGGCCGGTGTGCGCGGCCCACTGAAAACCGGAAACGAGGAGGCTAGCCGATGAGCAGCGGCCAGGAGCACGCGCACGAGATCACCTCCCCCGGCCGCCCGCAGACCGTCGAGGTGGCCGACGGCGTCTACGCCTACGTCCAGCCGGACGGGACGTGGTGGATCAACAACACCGGGTTCGTCACCGGGCCGCAAGGGGTTTTCTCGATCGACGCGTGCTCGACCGAGCGGCGCACGCGGGCCTACATCGCGGCCATCAGGAAGGTGACCACGGCACCCGTGCGCACCGTCCTGAACACCCACCACCACGGAGACCATACGTTCGGCAACGCGCTGTTCGCCGGCGCGACGATCGTCGCGCACGAGCGCGCCCGGGCGGAGGTGATCGCGTTCGGCCCGGCCAGGGAGCTCCCCTTCTGGCAGAACCCGGACTGGGGACAGCTGCCGCTCGAACCGCCTTTCCTCACGTTCACCGACGAGATCGCGCTGCACGCCGGGGACACGCGCATCACCGTGAAGCACGTGGGCACGGCGGCGCACACCACCAACGACGTGCTCGCCTGGTTCCCACAGCAGTCCGTGCTGTTCTGCGGCGACCTGGTGTTCAACGGCGGCACGCCGTTCCTGCTGATGGGCTCGGTGACGGGTGCCGTCGAGGCGCTTGAGAATGCGGTGCTGCCGCTCGGCGCCCGCACCATCGTGCCCGGCCACGGGCCGGTGTTCGAGGGCACGGCCCCGGTGGAGGCCACCCTCGACTACCTGCGGTTCGTGCTTGACCTCGCCGCGCGCGGTCGCGCGGCGGGCGTGTCACCGCTTGAGGCGGCGCGTGAGGCTGACCTTGGCCGGTTCGCCGGCTGGCCGGACGCGGAGCGCATCGTGGGCAACCTGCACCGCGCCTATGCCGAGCTCGCCGGCACCCCGCGCGGCGGCCCGGTCGACGTCCTCGGGGCGCTGGCCGACATGGTCACCTACAACGGCGGCAAGCCGCTCACCTGCCTGGCGTGACGCCGGCCGCGCGAGTCGAGAAGCGAGCCAGCTCCCCGAAAATCAAGACCAGGATTATCCCGAACGACTGCTGGTTACTCTGGTCGTGCCCACAAACGATCACCGCCTGGAGGCACCGGACGTGAGCATTGAGCAAGAGAAGCAGGTTGCCGCGGAAGCGGCCGCGGAGCTGGTCGAGAACGGCATGACCGTCGGTCTTGGCACCGGCTCGACCGTGGCGTACCTGCTTCCGGCCCTGGCCAGGCGATCCCTCGACATCGTCTGCGCCGCCACGTCGCCGGCCACCGAGCACGCGGCGCGCGAGCTGGGCCTGCGGATTGAGGACGTCACGAGCATCGACCGCTTCGACATCACCATCGACGGCGCCGATCAGGTCTCCCCCGACGGCTGGCTGGTCAAGGGGGGCGGCGGCGCGCACAACCGCGAGAAGATCGTGGCCGGGGCGGCAGACCGGTTCGTCGTTATCGCCGACTCCTCCAAGCCGGTCCCGGCCCTGCACGCGCCTGTCCCCCTTGAGCTGATGTCGTTCGGGCTGCGCGCCACCATGCGCCGGGTCGCCCCGGCCGCGCTGCGTGATGTCCCGCTCAGCCCGGACGGTGGCGTGATCGCCGATTACCACGGGCCGGTCGAAGACCCGGCGGCGCTGGCCGTCCGGTTGTCGTCGACGCCCGGGGTCGTCGCCCACGGCCTGTTCCCGCCGCAGATGGTGGCCACGGTCCTCGTCGGCCGGGGCAAGTCCGCCGACCGGATCGACTTCACCCCAGGTAGCTGAGCGGGCGCGACATACCAGCGGCCGCGGAGTCTCAGGATGCGCTGGTTGGGACTTCGATGGCGAGGATCCGCTGTGCGACTCTCACCTGTATCTTGGGCATCTCACCGCGCAACAGCATGCCGACGACGGGCGTCGTTAGGCCGCCTTGCGTCGCGATTGTCTCCGGCGCCATGCCCGCGTCGGTCAGGCGCCGGACATGCGCCGCCGCCGGTTCAGGCTCCGTCGTGCCGGGCGGGAAGCGGAAGCGGCGCTCCTGCGCGCGGTGGGCTTCCTCCGCGGCGCGCATGTCGCTCGCGGGGATGCCGAGATCGCCGAAGTCCGCGATGAGCTGCTCCCGCCAGCCTGGTGCCCGTGTTATCCGATGCAGGTAAAAGTCCGTCGTCAGCGCGTCGAAGGCCCGTCCCGCCAGGACAAAACGCAGCGTGGCGGCGGCCTTCGCGTCGTTGAGCGCCGCCGTGCGCAGGGCGACGCCGAGCGGTTCGTCGTCCGTGACGGACCGGGTCTCTCCGGCCAGCGCGTCCCGGATGGCATCCACGAGCACGGCATGATCGCTGACCCCTGCTTCCGCCATGATCCGGCCGCAGCGGACAGACAGGACCCGGGTGAGGGACTCATCCGGGACGTGGGCCAGGAGCAGGCTAATGACCGGATCGGAGACACGTGGCCTGGCCTCGGTCGGCCGCGGTGCCGGCAGGTCATCCAGCACGGGCAGCATCGGCGCCGCGGCCAACGGCCGGCTGAGGTCTTCCTCGCCGAGGGAGATCCCGAAGACTCCCTCGGCCAGAGCCAGAAGCACCTCAAGGCCGAGCAGCCCGCTTTCACCGTCGTCATCGAGCGCGATTTCCTCGGCGAGCGACCGCAGCCGGTCAGGTTCGCTCCCCCACCAGTGCGGGGGAACCGTCGTCGTGAGGGCGGTGATTACCTCCCCGTTGAAGGCATGCGCGAATTCATCGTTGCCCTTGCCGATGTCGTTGTAGATAGCGACTGCCTCGGTTCGGGCCGACAGCCTGCGCAGCACCTCCGGCCGCGTGCCCTGCGCAGTAATGTTCTCTTCCAGCGCGAAGACCCATTCCCCGCAACGGCCGACCATGACTCTGGGCCTGTCGTGCACTTCACCGAAGGGGATCGTGGCGCGCGCGGCGACCGTGTCATCCGGGTCGGCGCCGAAGCCCTCGAACACCTCACGTTCGGTACCTCCGCGAACGAACGTCAGGCAGAACGGCCAGCTTCCCACGTCGGGCAGGTTAGCCAGCCACGTCAGTCCGGTCATCTCGCCACGATACTTACCTGGCGTCCCCCCGGTGGACCGCTTCTCTGGCACCGGGACCCGCGCCTGGGAACACGTGCCAACCACCGTTCTCATGCCGGCACCACGCCAGCTCCGCTGAACTCACGGTACGACGACCACGACCGGTGCTCCCCGCTTGCCGATCAGCCGGCACCCGAGGGAGCCGGCGAGGTTGTGGCGTGCCTTCATGGACCGTCCGACGACGATCTGGTCGGCGTGATGGACTGTTGCCAGTCGCAGCAGCTCGGAGGCGGTGTCCCCGTGCGTGTGAACGAAGGTGAGGTCGACGCCGTGGCCGGCGGCGTAACACTCGACTTCGCGGCGCAGCGTTTCCGCGCGTTCGGTCGCCGCGGCCTCGTTCCAGCCGCAATCGAAGGGAAAGGCGCCAATGAGGGCAGTCACGGCGATCGTGCTGTCGGCTGACGAGCTGACGAAGACGGCCACGGCCCGTCCTCGCAGGCGCCGGGCCTCGCCGCAGGCCCAGCTGAGGGCATCCCAGGAAGTCTCGGATCCATCGATCCCGACCAGCACCACGGCAGTGGCGGCACCGACTACCGGCAACGGCATTGGATCGACGAAGGGATTCTGGTCCACCATCTCATCGCTCTGCTTACTTGTCGTGGAGCGGGCTGTCCAGCCGACGAGGACAGTCTTGGAGGGCTGCGGCACATCGCGCGGCCGACGCGGCCGACGCGGCTGGCGCGGCTGGCCACGCGGCGCGAGCATTCACGCTAGAAGCATAACACATTTATATAACTTGTGTATGTATAAGCGCTCTCTCCTGCTCGAGAACCGGGACTCGGGCAGCCGATGACCTTCTTAGCGGTGCCCCAACGCCATGGGCTTGGCGCTCCCGCCCCCGCGCCGGCCGGGCGTGCCCGTTCCGTCCGGATTGTCCGGACCGCACCGCGGCCCCCGTCCATGATCATGTGGATTCCGCAGCTTATTGGCTGCGGAATCCACATGAAAAGCGAAATCACTGTCGATCGGGTCGCGGCCCGTGCGCGGACGCCGCGCGGCAGCCCGCGCACGACCCTCACTGTTACCACGTACCACTTAAGCCACGGCGATACCGCGGAGCCGTGGGGCGCGACCAGCCGCCCCGTGCCGATGAGGCGGGCCGGGGTGAATGGGTGTACAGGGGAGACTCGGGGACCTAGGTGATCGCCGGGCTGTCACCGCTGCCGGGTTTGGCCGGGGCGGACGATGTTCGCCAGCGGCTGGCCGGCGTTGAACCTGGCCAGCTGCGCGGCGATCAGCCGGTCGGCCCGCGGCGCGAAGGCCGAACTCGCGCCGCCGACGTGCGGCGAGATCAGCACTCCGGGGGCGTGCCACAGCGGGTGGTCGGCGGGCAGCGGCTCGGGGTCGGTCACGTCCAGTGCGGCGGTGATCCGCCCGGCCGACAGCTCGGCCAGCAGGGCGGCGGTGTCGACCAGTTTGCCGCGGGCCACGTTGACCAGCAGCGCGCCGTCCGGCAGCAGGCCGAGGTTGCGCGCGCCGAACAGCCCCTCGGTCTCCGGCGTGTGCGGGGCGGTGACGAACACGACGTCCGCCTCGGGCAGCAGCGCGGGCAGGTCACCGAACGGGTGGACCGGCGGCGGCCCGGTGCGGCCACGGCGGGACACCCGGGTGACCGATGCGACCTCGAAGCCCTGTAGACGGGCCTCGATGGCCGCGCCGATGTGCCCGTAGCCTACGATCAGCACCCGCTGGTCGGCCAGGGACCGGCCGGGGCGCTGGTCCCACGTGCCCGGGACCTGATCTCGGGCGAACCAGTCCAGGTGCCGGCCGCTGGCCAGGGCCAGCGCCACCGCCAGCTCGGCGGTGCTGGTGTCGTGCAGCCCGGCCGCGTTGCACAGCGTCACCCGGTCCGGCAGCAGCGGCAGGACGTCCTCGTAGCCGGCCGTGAGGGTCTGCACGACCTCCAGCCGTGGCATGTCCGGCACCTTGTCCAGCACCGCGGTGCCCTTCATGTAAGGCAGGACGTAAAAGGCGACCTCGCCGGCGGAGCCGGGCCACTCGTCCCCGTCGGCCCGGTAGAAGTCGAGTTCCACTCCATCGGGGATGACGCCAAGCCGTCGTTCGGCTTCGGCACGGTCGGCGTAAGGCACCCAGGCGAGAGGCACGGATCGTTCTCCTTCGAGTCAGCCCGTTCATCGTATTGGCTAGGTGCGGGGAGGCCTACGGAGCCCGTGATCTGGGGCTCCTCGTTCTGGCCGGTACTCGGCGGACTAGGAACTGCCGCTGGCCTCGCGCCGGAGCGTGTCGGTGTGCTCGCCGGCCCCGGGAGCCTTGCGCGGCCCGCGGGCAGGCAGGCCGGGCATCTCCAGCCAGCGCCCCGGGTCGACCCAGGTGACGCCGCGGTCGTCGCGGTCCAGGACGGTCAGCAGGCCATGGCGAATGAGCTGCTCGTCAGCGGTTAGCTCCTGCGCCTGCCGAGCGCGGACAGCGGGAATGCCCGCCGCGTGAGCGCGGGTGATCACCTCGGCCGTCGGCAGGCCTGCCAGCAGCGCCGAGATTCCGGCGGACAGCCCCTCGTCGCCGGACTCGATCTGGCCCGGCTCCGGGGCCAGCCCGGCGTCCGTCAGCGCGGGGAGCTGGCCGGGCACCGCGGCCAGCCTGACCCAGCCGTCGGAGGTCTGGTAAAGCCGGTCGAGTGGCCCTGGCCCGGCGAAGTCCCTGCCGCCCGCCGGATAGCTGCCGCTGCTTCCGTCGGCCCGGGTCAGGAACTCGGACTGGAGCAGGCAGGAGGCGGCGCACAGCGTGACCCCGACATGCTGTCCGCGTCCGAGACGGGCGCGGGCCAGCAGTGCGGCGCACGCCCCGAGTGCCGCGAGGCCCGCGGCGAGCACGTCGTTGATGGGCACGGTCAGGAACGCGGGGCTGTCGGCCTGGACCGGCCCGCCCTGAGCGCGCATGATGCCGCTCATCGCCTGGATGACCGGGTCGAACCCTGGCCGGCGACCGAGCGGTCCTGTGTCGCCGAAGGCGCTGATCGACACCGTGATGACCTCCGGGTTGACGCCGGCCAGCTGGTCGTACGTGATGCCGAGCCGGCGGGCGACGCCTGCGCGGTAGTTATCCACGACGACGTCCGCGGAGCCGACGAGGCGGTCGAACATCAGCCGGTCGTCACCCGGCGACAGATCGAGCATCGCGCTGCGCTGGTCGCGGTTGTAAGCGTCGAAGCTGGAGCCGCCACGGCCGCCGTGTGCCACCCGGAACTCATCGCCAAGCGGCGGCCGCTCAATCTTGATCACGTCCGCGCCCAAGTCGGCGAGCAGCGACCCCACATAGGGGCCCGCGATGATCGTGCCGAGGTCAAGCACGCGCAGACCCGACAGCGGCGGCTGCGGCTCCGGTTCCACCGGCGCGGGCGATGGCTGGCCGCCTGCCTGGTGCCGCGGCGGCGTGCCTGCCGCGGACCACAGCGGCTGCAGCCGGGTAATCCCTGGCCAGGAGCTGACAGCGGGTCCGCGGACGCTGACCGGCGTCAGCGAGAGGTCGATAAGGGGGCCGGGCATCACGATCTCCTGGCCCGTGTCGCTGACCGCCTCCACGCGCAGCCCGAGCGCCCTGACCTGGTCGTGGTCCAGCCACCGGCCCGGCTCGTTAACCGGCGCGGCGGGGCAGTCCGCCGCTTCAAGCAGGTCCAGCCACTCGTCCCGAGGCCGGGTGGCGAACACCTTCTCCAGCTCGCGGGCGATCCAGGTGAGGTTCTTTGGCAGCCGCAGGTTCCCGGGGTTTCCGCCCACGCGCGGGTCCTCGAAGATCCATCCGGCGCCGGCGGCGGTCAGCCCGCGCTGGATGAAGGCGTTAGAGAATGCTCCGAAAAACAGCCACTGGCCGTCGCCGCAGCGGTAGGTCCGGTAGTTGGGCAGGGCCCCGCCAGGACCTCCGGGCCGGTGGACGTGCGGCTCGTCGCGGCCCGCGGTGAAGGTGCCTGGCGAGACCAGCTGCGCGCCGTGAGCGCCGCCCGCTACCGCCAGCGGGGCGAGGGTGAGACCGCGCTGACGGCCGGCAAGCAGCGCGACCGCGACCATCGCGGCCCAGATGGCCTGCATGTGCAGAGCCAGCGGGAACAGGCAGTCAACGGGGACGTCCTCCTGCGACGACTGATTCCAGGCATGGCCGAGCCAGGCAAACAGCAGGCCCGCCGATTCCTGGCCGCCCGGCCACGGCGTCTCGTCGAGCAGGTAGGGCGGCATGACCACCCAGAAGCACGGCTCACCGGGCCGCCGGCCGCGATCGATGAGGCCGCGGTAGGTGATGCCGGGCCCGCTGGTGCCGACGAGCAGCACGTCGGCGCCGGCGATCAGCTGATCGAGCGCCAGCAGGTCTTCCGCACTCGACGGGTCCGCGGTGGCGGCCCGCTTGCCACGGTCCCACATCGTTCGTCCGCGCCGGACGGCGAGGGGAACGGCTCCGGGCGGGTGCACCTTGACCACGTCGGCTCCGAGGTCGGCTAGCAGCATCCCGGTGACGGCACCGGCCACGCTGCCGGTCAGGTCCAGCACGCGTACTCCGGCGAGCGCATGCTGTTCTTCCGCTGGCGGCAACGAAACCTCCGTTAGGTCTGACGATAGCTGATGGAGCAGGTTAGAGGCTTGCTAGGCAGCTGGCCGCGGGCCAGGCGGAACCTGGCCCGACACCCCCACGGGTCGGCCCCTGGCGCGGCGGCGGCGGTGCGCCCACCACGGCACCGACAGCACCAACTGACGCGGGAACTGAACGCACACTGCCGTCAGCACCCCGGGGACGCACACAACTACCTGGCTGGTCTGGCGCAGATACCTGGTCATCACCGTTGACCAGGACCGTCATTGCAGTGCGGTGCAGGCGGACGACGTGCCGCCAGAACCGCTCACCGTCCGCTAGCTCTACGTCGACTTCGCCGAAGGTTCCACTCGCTCGATCCGGTCGCCTTATCACTCACACAGCCGACGTTAACGCGTCGCGCGCCCGCTGGCGAACCTTGCAGGCTCGCATTAGGAAGGTGTAATCGGAGGCGAGCTGGGTGAAAAATGGATGATCACGTCCTTGATATCGCCCTTTTCCCCAATGTGCACCGTCTGAATGGTGAAGCGGCCAGCATACTTTGAAGCAACGTAGCTAGCAATATACTTCCGTTCTGGTGCATCCACAGACGAAACTCTAAAGGCGATAATACGCTGCCCTCTATTTGTTGAGTCTATAATTTCTCTGACCGCATCGTCTACGATTTCTCGCAAGTCGGCTTGCTCGCTCTTCGTAAGTACTACGGCATGCCTCTTAACTTGCAGCGCCGGCCGATAGAGATGGGAGATTACTACAGAACGGACAGACCCCCGCCTCACCATCCCGGCATCGAAGAGCGCTTCCATCGTTTCCTTGAACTCCGGCGAATCTTGCTTGCAATCTAGAAGCTGACTCAGCTGGCTTTCGAGGACGTTAGTCGTCTTGATAGATTTCTTAACACGCTCAGAAAATTCCCTAAGCATAGGGAATTCAGCCAGTACCGTATCGTCAAGGCGGGCAGAGGAAAGAAGGCCACGGCCTAGCTTCAAAGCATCGGCAGTTATGAGCGAATTATTTCGGACGTAATCCGGATCATCACGGTCGTAGACCTTGAGTTGTTGAGTGCGGGCGAATCTCAAAAGATCAATGATATTACGAGGGTTAAGTGATTCTGTGGCGTCAGTAATATTTACTTCTATCCACTCTAGCAGAGATTTGCCATCTATCGTTCGTGGCAGAATGTAGGCACACGCGTCTTCACGTGCACTGCGGTCTCTCAAGTGGGCCGGGTTTATTGCGAATAGCTCGGCAATTTGCTCGTTTGAAGCAATGCGGCGGACTATAAGGTCAAGTGCGGAATCCGCATCCCACTCGATACCCTGCTTCCGCAAATGCGTGGCGTTTACGAAGCCGCTGTCTCGCGTGATTCGGCTGAGAATATCGTTTCTTAGAAATAGCTTCGTCCGCATAGAGAACTTATAAGAGGCCAGGTCTATGTGCGCTCGCAGTAGGCTTCGGAGTGCCACCTTTTCCAAGTCGCGATCCTGCTCAAAGGCTTCGTCTAGGCGATCGAACAGCACCCAGCATTGCCTGCCCATGTCTGCGTAAGCTTTGTGGCAAAGGTACAGGACTTGCTCTAGATCTACTTCATTATCTTCTTCGAGATGCGCAACTTCCGGAGCGACCAGGCGACCTTTAGCGCGAGCCTTTACGGGTATTTTTGGGATCCCAAACTCTAGTTCTCCCTCCGCTTCCAGCCTGGAAGCAATATTTCTCAAGACAGCTTCAATCTTTTCCCATATGCGAATCGTCTGATCTTTCGGCGGCCCTTCAACCCGCAAGTTTGCCTTGTCAACCAAAGTGATTAGAGATGCTAGATCTACACTGTCCCGATAAGTGTAGATGAGATGGTTGGCTATCTCTGCAATAATAAAAGTAAGCCACACATAACGATATGCATCCTCCGGCAGCCCGCTATGTCCAGAAAGTCGCCGAAAGATAACAGACCCCTGTACGTTAGAAGCCTGAATTATGTCAACACAATTGAGTTGCGGAATATCGGCATCTTCGTTTGTCAAATGATAATATATCGCGGATTTGCCAGATCCTTTGTCGCCAAGAATAACGTCCGCCCGATCCGACACGATATCAAGGAAACTACTAGTCTCTATGAAGTAGCTTGAAAGATATCGGTCGTACTCGGCGACGCTTTCGCCGAAATCGACTGCTTGAAGCAAGGGTTTGGCTTTCATATTGTTAAGTTCCAAAACGTGCTCCCATCTCACGCGTTCGATTCACCGGATCTTACCAGTTAGTTATGGCGCGTCTGCCGTGTTTCGGCCAGTGCCAGGTTAGGTCTTGACATTTCCTCCGTTATGTCCCCTTAGTGAACACCTACCTCTCCTGGGATCGCAGTGCAAGCCTCGTCAGGACCGTTACGGTGGACCGCAGGTTCTGTAGTGCCATGAAATCGCCCGCGATCGCGCCGAGTAGCGTAATCAGTGAGCTGAGGAGGCGGCGACGTGATCTTGGTGACCGGGGCGACCGGAAGAGTCGGGTACCCGCTGATGGAAGCGCTGGCCGACGCGCGCGCCGACACGACCGCGATGGTGCGGGTGGCGGCCAAGGCGGCAGACCTGCCAGGGACGCCGCGGCACGTGGTGGCGACGCTCGATGAGCCGCCGCCCGCCCAAGTGCTCCAGGAGTTCGACCGGATCTTCCTGCTCAGCCCTGAGATCGAGGAACAGGCCGCCCTGGAGACCGTGTTTATCGACGCGGTGGCGGCGGCCGGGCACCGGCCGCACATCGTGAAGGTCTGCGCGGACGGCTTCCAGGACGCCGGCTGCGACGTGCGGTTCATGCGCGCCCACCGGCAGGTCGCGCTGCACCTGGAAGCGGTAGGCCTGCCGGTCACGTACCTGGCGGCGGCCACCTACATGGAGGACCTCCTGGACGAGGCCGCGGAGATCAGGCAAACCGCCGAGATCAGGGCGCAGGCCGGCGACGGACGGGCCGGGTTCGTCGCCGTCGCCGACGTCGCCACGGCCGCCGCCCGGGTACTCACCACGAACGGTCACGAGGGCGCCACGTACGTGCTGACCGGACCGGAAGCGCTCGGCTACGCCGATATCGCGGCCCGGTTCGCGGCCGTCTTCGGCTGGCAGGTGGACTACGCGGACCTCCCCGCGGAACGCGCGCGGGAACTGCTGCTCGCGAGCGGGCTCACTTCGTGGCAGGCGGACGGCGCGATCGAGCGGTTCGACTGGATCCGGCAGGGCGGCGCGGACACCGTGACCGGCACGGTCAGGGAACTCACTGGCACCGACCCTCAGCCGCTGCACGAATGGCTGAGCGAGGCACGCGCGGCCTTCGCCGACCTGGCATAGCCACGCTCTAGCTTCCGGTGGGGGTGCGCCGGGCGGTGAGGAACAGTTCGGCCAGCTCGCGGGTGGTGGTGGCGTCTTCTGGTGCCTTGTCGTCGCGCCAGCGCCCGGTGAACCGGGGGAAGCGCATGGCAAGCCCGGCGTCGTCTTGGATCTGGCCCCAGGCGGCGGTGTAGTTCGGGGACAGGGTCAGCTCGGCGCTGAGGATCTCCAGTACCAGGCCCGGCTCGAACCAGACGTCCGGCTCCTGCCGCGCGTCGACCCGGGCGGGCTTGTGCGGGCTGGCTAGCGGCGCCAGCCGGGCGGGCAGCGCGGCCAGGTCGGCGTCGGTGAACCCGGCGCCGCACTTGGTCACGGCGCGGAAGACGTCGGCGTCCGCGTCGTAGGCGGCAAGCAGCACCGCGCCGTAGACCCCGGTTCGGCGGCCGCGTCCGGCGAACGCCCCGATGACGGCCAGGTCGGCGGTGTCGGACAGCTCGGTCCGGTAGTCCCGCTTGAGCTTGATCCACTGCCAGCCGCGCGCCCCGGCCTGGTAGGCCGAATCCGGGCCGGTCGACTTGCACACCAGGCCCTCGCACCCGTCGGTGACCGCCTGGGCGAACATCTCGTCCAGTGCCGCCGGATCCGTGATCTCGGCGGCGGTGGTCAGCCGCAGCCGCGGCGAAAGGGTTAGCGCCGCCTCCAGCGCGGCGCGCCGCTGCGGGTAGGGCAGCATGGTCAGGTCCTGGCCGTCGGCGTACAGCAGCTCGAAGCAGAACAGGCCCACGGGCACGTCCCTGACGGCCTGGTCGATGCCGTGCTTGCGGCGCCGCAGCATGACCTCGCCGAACGGCCGCAGCTCGCCCGCGGCCGCGTCGTACGCGACGACCTCCCCCTCGAGGATCACCTCGGCCGGCCCCACCCCGGCCAGCAACTGCACGACGTCGGGGAACTGGCCGGAGATCTCCTCAAGCCGCCGGGTGAACAGCTCGACCCTCCCGTCGGCGGTGCGGTGCGCCTGCACCCGGATGCCGTCGTACTTGTACTCGGCCGCGCACCGCCCGCCCAGCCGGGCCAGGATCTCCCCGGCGTCGGACAGCCGCTGGGCCAGCATGACCCGCACCGGGTTCCCCGGCTGCACCCGCAGCTGCTCGACGGCGGCCAGCCCGCCGCTCACCAGGGTGGCGGCCACCTTGCCCAGGTCGCAGCAGATGCTGTAGCCGCGCTCGAGCACCGGCCGGGCGGCCTTGCCGCCCGCGTACACCTGGGCGAGGGCGTCCAAGATGGTGGGCGTGCCGATGCCAAGCCGCAAGTTCCTGGTCACCAGGCGCAGCAGGTACCGGGCCTCCAGTGGGGTGGCCCGGCCGAGCAGCCCGGCTAGCAGCTCCAGCTTGCGGCCCTGCGAGCCCGCTCCCTCAGTGACGGCGATCTCCCGCAGCGTGCCGCACCACCTCGGTGACGTCCAGGCCGGCCGACCGCCGTCCCGCACGGGCGAGGTCAGCAACTGCTCCGCGGCCTGGCCCAGGTCGCCGGCGTCCCGCACCAGCGCGGCGACCTGCGCGGTGTCGGTGCCGCCGGCGATGGCCAGCGCGCGGACGGCGAGCTTCTCTGCCAGGCCCAGGTCTACCCCGGCGAACTCCGGCGCGATCAGCCCCTGGCACAGGTAACACACGGTCGGCAGCAGCCCGGCCGGGGTCTGCGCCAGCAGCGCGGCCAGCCGCTCCGTCAGCGCCAGCCGGCTGCTGACCCGCTCCAGGTCACGGTAGGCCTCGGCCACGATCAGGTACCGCACGGCAGCCCCTCCTCACCCGATCATGACACATGCGGTAACAGGCTCATTCCGCTGGTCGGCGCCTGGTCGCCGATTATCACGCAAGGCGGTCCCTGAGAATGTCGAGTTCGGTGGCGAGGGCCGGGATCACCATGGCTGCGCGGCGCCTGCGCTCGGCGGGGGTGAAGGTGCGCGGGGTAATCTCGGCGAGCATTGACCAGGACGCCCCGCCCGAGGCCGCCTGACGATCCCCGCCCGCAGATGACCCCGGGGCACCGGAACCGTCTACACGTTCAGCAGCACGAAGCGACCAAGCTGGAGGACCCGTGCGGAAGATGTTCTCGTTCATGATCATCAGCGCCGACGGCTACCACGCCGACCAGGGCCAGGCGCTGGACTGGCAGACCATCGACGAGGAGTTCAGCCACTTCGCGCTGACGCAGCTCCGCGAGGCCGGCACGCTGGTATTCGGCCGGGTGACCTACGAGCTCATGGCCGCTTTCTGGCCCACGCCCGCCGGAGAGGAGTCCGACCCGGACGTCGCGAAGGCGATGAACACCACCCCCAAGATCGTCATCTCGCGGACCCTGCCGCAGGCCACCTGGGCCTGGCACGCAGGATCATCAGCCACCACGCCGAAGAGGAACTGGCCAGGCTCAAGCAGCAACCCGGCAAAGACATCGTGATCGCGGGCAGTTCGACGCTGACCGCCGGCCTGCTGCAGACAGGCCTGCTCGACGAACTGCGGATCATGGTGAACCCGGTCATCCTGGGCCAGGGCAGGTCCCTGTTCGCAGGAGCCGCCAAGACCAGCCTGCAACTGCTGAAGACCCGGCAGTTCACCTCCGGCAACGTCCTGCTCCACTACCAGCCCATCACACAATGATCCCCACTCCGCTGATCTGGACGGGCTCACGGGCCGGACAGGTCGTTGAGGTGAGCCGCCTGAGTGGCGAAGCGCTTGCGGTACGTGGTCGCGCTGAGTCCGTAGTGGGCCTTGAAACGCCGGGCGAAGTAGTTCTGGTCCGCCCAGCCGACAGCACGTCCTATTCCGGTGACGGGCGCATCGGAGTGCATCAGCAGCACCGCCGCGTGCTCAGCGCGGACCTGGGCGAGGTAAGCCATGGGCGTCAGGCCTGTGGCCCCCTTGAACAGCCGGACTATGTGGCCGGGGGTCAGGTGCACTTCGTCCGCGAGCTCGGCGAGCGTCCACTGCCGTACGAGGTCAGCCTCCAGGAGGCGCATCACGTGCCCGACCGCCGGATGCACCGCGGCCTCGTCGAGTGACTGGTCGGTCCTGGCGACGGCCTGGCCGAGCTGACTGAACAGGAGCGACAGCCGACCGATGACGTCGCCGCGGTGACGCTGCTGCGGACGCTTGCGCAGCGCGGCGAGCGCGTCGAGGTGGGTCAGGCACTCGCGGAAGGTGGCCGGGTCGAGGGCAGCCGTCAGCATGCCACGGGCCGACGACGAGTACGGGCCGGCCCATAGCAGGTAGCCAAGCAGCGGATCCTCCCTGACCCAGGACAGTTCGCGCCGCAGCAGCTCGCTGCTGAAGCAGCAGTTGTACACGCTGAGCTGGGAGCAGCTCTCATACCCGTGCCACACGCCGGGCCGCAGCAGGATGACGTCGCCCGCTCGCACCTCTTGCCGCCCGTTCAGGCAGTTGTGGACGCCCGCGCCGCTGACGGTGAAGGCGATCTCGACGAAGCTGTGCGTGTGGACGGGACTGTCGTGATCGTGCAGGTACGGGATCGCGTCGGCCAGCGCCCCGTCGGTGAAGTGGAACAGCCCCTGCTCAGTTCCCAGCGGAGGGTTCTCCATCTTCGCGAGCATAATCGCCGGGTGACGCCAATGCTCATATCGTGCTAATACTTGCTCACCACGTCCTAGCGGTGACCAGCGCGTACGGCGAATGATCACCGTCATGGACGAGGTAGTAGCAGGCGCGAAACACGGGATTAACGGACGCCTGTCCCTGGCGGGCCTTCGCTACCGGCCGATCCTCGCGGTGCTGCTGCTGCCAAGCCTGCTGCTGATCGGCGTATTCAGCTACTACCCGGCCGTGCGCAGCCTGGTCGGCGGCTTCTACCAGTGGAACGGCTTCTCGGCCCCGGTTTACTCCGGGATCTCCCAGTTCAAGCAGTACCTTCAGTCACCGGTCTTCGGGACCGAGGCGAAGAACATCGCCGTGCTCACTGGCGGCGCCATCCTCATCTCCCTGGTCTCGCAGTTCACGGCGGCGGAGATCGTCACCCGCATGCCCCGGCGGGCGGCGTCCGTCGCCAAGTACGTCCTCGTCTTGCCGATCGTGCTGCCGCCCCTCGTGCTGATCGAGGTTTGGGCCTACCTGCTGCAGCCCGGCTCCGGGCTCATCGACCACCTGCTCGGCGCCGCAGGGCTGCCCCAGCCCACCTGGCTGAGCGACTCGCACCTGGCGCTGATCTCGATTCTGCTTGTCGGCTTCCCCTGGATCTCTAACCTCGGCTTCCTGATCTTCCTCGGCGGCCTGCAGAACCTGCCCCAAGACATCCTGGACGCCGCCAGGCTGGATGGTACTGGCGTCCTTCGGCGCGTCTTCGCAATCGACATCCCGCTGCTGATGCCGCAGTTCCGGATCGTCGTCATCTTGTCCGGTATCAACGCGGTGCAGAACTTCGTGCCGATCCTGCTCCTCACCAACGGCGGTCCAGGGACCGCAACCCTCGTGCCTGGCCTGGACATGTACCAGTCCGCCTTCGCGAACGACCAGTACGGCTACGGCATGGCCATCGGGACCCTGCTCTTCATCGCGATGCTCATCTTCACGCTCGCGGCCATGCGGATTCTCCGCAGTCGCACCAACTGACCGAACTCTCTTCTCTCAATCAGATGACCAATCCTCCCCAGGAGGTGGGATTCATGTTCCGAAGAACCCTCACGCGCCCGGTCCTGCCGACCGCGGCAGCCGTGCTTGCCGCGGGCGTCCTCGCCGCGGCCTGCACGTCGGGCGGCTCAAGCTCTGCGAGTCCGGGCTCGAGCAGCAGCGCGCCGGTCACGATCAAGGCGGTACTCCCGCCGAACACGGGGCCGATCACCGCGGCGGACAACGCGGGCCTGCAGACCCTGACCCAGCAGTACGAGGCCGCGCACAAGAACGTCACCGTGCAGTGGCTGCCGAATAATACGACCGGCATTACCCAGGCGAACGCCGCCATGGAGAGCCAGGCGTCCGGCGGCTCGGCTCCGGACGTGGTCTGGGAGCAGTACGGCCCGGTGACCTCGGGCGCACTGCCGGCCGGGCTGCTGCAGAACATCAAGCCCTACCTGGAAAAGCCCAACCCCTACGTGCCGGGCAACACCAGCTGGCTGTCCCTGTTCACCTCGCTCACCGTCCCCTACATGACCTCACCGGACGGGAGCATTGACATCATCCTCGGCTCGAACGTCGAGACGGGCATGTTCTACAGCAAGGCGGCCTTCGCCAAGGCCGGGATCACGGCCACGCCCACGACATGGGCGGACTTCATGACCGACCTCGGCAAGCTGAAGGCCGCGGGCGTGTCGCCGATCCTGTTCACCACTGGCGCGCCGTGCAACCCGTCCTGGTTCGAGCGGCTGGCCACCTCGTCCCTGCTCGCCGGGCAGATCAGCCAGTTCGACGTCAACCACGCTCAGGTGACCAACGGGCTGGACGTCGCCGTCGGCATCCAGAAGGGCATCATCGGCATGAACAACCCGCGCTACGCCGAGGTGTGGAAGATCCTCGGTCAGCTCGCCAGCTACTCCGGCAGCGGGGAAAGCACCTACGACGCGTGCTCTAACCCGAACATCACCGCTCCCCCGCTGAGCCCGCAGTCCCTGCTCGTCCAGGGCAAAGTCGGCATCCTGTGGGGCGGCAGCTGGTGGATCCCGCAGCTGGACTCCGCCGGCTTCACCGGCAAGTACGGCATGTTCCCCGAGCCGCCCATCACCACCGCCACCACACCACTGGCGACGGGCACCTCCACCCTCGGGGTCATCGGCGGTCCGAACGGCAACGGCGAATGGAGTATCACCTCCCAGCGCGCCGACAGCTCCATGACGCCGGCCAAGACCGCGACGGTCATGGACTTCATGGCCTGGCTGTTCACACCGCAGCACCTCGGCAACTGGCTCAAGATCAGCGGAAGCGGAGCCTACATCCCGACCGAGCAGGGGGCGCCTACGGTCAACCTGCCCGGCCTGTCCAGCCTGGTCCCCAGCGGCAAGGTACCCACCGTGGTCGACCCGGTCCTCGACGGCGTGCTGTCCACCGCCGCCACCAACTCCGGGATGCGCCTGATCCAGTCGTACATCGACGGGTCACTGTCCTACTCCGCGTTCGCCACCCAGTGGCAGTCACTGCTGACATCCTCGGCGCAGCAGTGGGCGACGGCTAACCACGCCAACCTGAGCCAGTACTAAGCCGCCAGTGGAAACCAGCACCCGTTCGGCGGAAATAGAAAGATCGGCCGGCCGCCTGCCCGCACCACGCGGACGGCGGCCGGCCGGGGCGGCGCAACGGCGGCGGCGGTACCGCTGGATCACCGCCGCCGCCGGGGCGGTGATCGTGGCGATGACGTACTTCCCGATCATCTTCGTCGTATCCAATTCGCTGAAGAGCGGGCAGAACATCTTCAGCAGCGGCGTCTTCTCCCTCTTCAACCAGTTCGACTACCAGAACTACGTGACCGCCTGGTCCGGTATCAGGTCGCCGCTCGTGAACACGGTCATCGTCGCCGCCATGACCATCGTCATCGGCGTCACGGCCGCGGCACTGGGCGCCTACGCGTTCTCCCAGCTCCGGTTCCGCGGCAAGGAACTGCTCTTCATCGCCTACGTGGCGCTGTTGCTCGTCCCGTCGACGCTGACGCTCATCCCGCTGTTCCTGACGGTCCAGAAACTCCACCTGTTCAATACCTGGTGGGCGCTTGTCCTGCCCTACGCGGCAAGCGCCCAGCCGCTGCTCGTGCTGATCTTCCGCGGGTTCTTCGACCAGATCCCGCGCGAGCTACTGGAAAGCGCCCGCGTGGACGGCTGCACCGAGCGCCAGGTACTTGGGCGCATCGTCGCCCCGCTGACCAGGCCAGTGCTGCTGACCGGCGCGGTCCTGGTCACGATCAACGTCTGGGGCGACTACCTGTGGCCGACGATCGTCATCCAGAGCCCGCAGCGGACCACGATCTCCGCCGGCCTGCAGCAGTTCGTCTTCAGCTTCGGCCTCAACCTCACCGGCGGCGGAGCCGTCTTCGCCGCGTTCGTCATCGCCACCGTGCCCGCGTTCGTTCTCGTCGGCTTCACCATGCGCTATTTCGTCTCTGGCCTCACCGAAGGAGCAACAAAGCTGTGATGGCACCACCGCTGACCCCCGCCGGCCTGCGCTGCGCGCACCAGGTCGACCCGCTCGGCATCGCGCCTGAGCGGGTGCGGCTGAGCTGGACACTGGACGGCCAGGGAACCGGCCGCGCGCAGCGTGCCTACCAGGTGCTGGTCGCGCGGGACGGGGAACCGCTGGCCGAGGGCGGTGACCTGTCATGGGACAGCGGCCGCGTCGAGTCCGCCAGCTCAGGTGACATCCACTACGCGGGCAAGGCGCTAGCCAGGGGCGCACGGTACACCTGGCAGGTGCGGGTATGGGACGACCAGGGCCAGGCGTCCCGCTGGAGCGGCCCGGCGCAGTTCGAGGTCGAGCTCGACTCCGCTGAGGGCTGGCTGGCCTCATGGATCGGCCGGGGCCGGGTCAGGGAGAGCGTCTCGCCGCCCGCCGGGACCGGCCCGGTCGACCCGGTCGCTAGCACGCTGACCCCCGCCCCCTATCTCCGCCGGGCCTTTGCCCTGGACAGGCCGGCGGTGGCCGCCCGGCTGTACGTGACCGCCCTTGGCCTGTACGAGGCACGGCTGAACGGACACCGCATTGGTGATGCGTTTCTCGCGCCCGGCTGGACCGACTACGGGCAGCGGGTGCTTTACCAGACCTATGACGTCACCAGCTTGCTGAATACCGGGGAGAACGTGCTTGGCGCGATCATCGCCGACGGGTGGTACGCCGGGTTTGTCGGCTACGACGCCAAACGGGCGGGAGCCCATTACGGCAAAGCACCCCAGTTCCTGGCACAGCTGGCCATCACCTTCGGCGACGGCAGCCGGCAATGGATCGTGACGGACGAAAGCTGGCAGTCCGCGACGGGCGCGATCCGGCACGCGGACCTCCTCATGGGCGAAAAACACGACTTGCGCCTTGAGCCGGCCGGGTGGGACGCTCCCGGATTCGACGCCGCCGACTGGAACGGCGTCGGCTGCCGGGATCGTGGCACCGTGCCGCTCGCGGCGGACCCTGGGCCGCCCGTCCGCGTCACCGAGGAGATCAGGCCGGTCGGCATCACCCGCGACCCGCAGGGCCGCCAGGTAGTCGACTTCGGTCAGAACCTAACGGGCTGGGTCAGGATCAAGGTCAACGGTCCCGCCGGAACGTCGGTGCGGGTCCGGCACGCCGAGGTCCTCCTCGCGCGACGGCGGCATTTACACCGAGAACCTGCGCACCGCCCGGCAGACCGATGAGTACGTCACCAACGGTGGTCCCGAGACGCTGGAACCGCGCTTCACCCTGCATGGATTCCGCTACGCCGAGATCGCCGGCTACCCCGGTGGCATGGAAGCGGCCGACGTGGTGGCAAGGGTCGTGCACTCCGACATTGAGGCGGCCGGCTCCTTCAGCTCCTCGGAACGGTGGCTGGACCAACTCGCACGGGTCATCGACTGGGGTCAGCGCGGCAACTTCATCAGCGTCCCGACCGACTGCCCGCAGCGCGACGAGCGGCTCGGCTGGCTCGGCGATGCCCAGATCTTCGCCCGCACCGCCTGCTACAACCGGGACGTCGCGAGCTTCTTCGCTAAGTGGCTGGATGACGTCGGTGACGCGCAGCTGTCCTCCGGGGCGTTCACCGACGTCGCACCCAGGCTGAACTTCGACCGGCCGGCCGCGCCGGCCTGGGGAGACGCCGGGGTGATCGTCCCCTGGACGGTGTGGAAGATGTACGGGGACACCGGGATCCTGCGGCGCCACTTCGCGGCCATGGAACGGTGGATGGACTTTATCGAGCGGGCCAACCCCGACTGCCTGCGGAGCAGGGAACTCGGCAACAGCTACAACGACTGGCTGGCGCCCGGCGCCGACAACACGCCGCACGAGCTGCTCGCGACCGCGTACTGGGCACACGACGCCGCCCTGATGGCCGAGATCGCGGACACGATCGGCCGGCCGGATGACGCCGCCGGGTACCGGGGACTGCACGCCAAGATCCGCTCGGCATTCGCTGACGCCTTCATGGACGGCGGCGGGCAGGTCGCATCGGGTACCCAGACCGCCTACGTTCTTGCTCTCCACATGGGACTGATCCCCGACGACTTCCGCCAGGCGGCGGCCGCCCATCTTGTGGCGGCGATCGAGGCCGCGGACTGGCACCTGACCACCGGCTTCGTCGGCGTCGGCTACCTCCTGCCGGTGCTCAGCTCGACCGGCCACACCGACGCCGCCTACCGGCTGCTCACGCAGCGCACGCTTCCCTCGTGGCGGTACATGCTGGACAACGGCGCAACCACCATCTGGGAACGCTGGGACGGCGTGACCGCGGAACGCGGCTTCCAGTCACCGATGATGAACTCCTTCAACCACTACTCGCTCGGCTCGGTCGGCGAATGGCTCTACCGGTTCGTCCTCGGCATCGACCAGGAGCCAGGCACCGCCGGCTTCGGCCGCCTGCTGCTGCGCCCGCACCCCGGCGAGCCCCTCAGCTGGGCCCGCGGCTCCTACAAGTCCGTCCGCGGGACCGTCAGCGCGAGCTGGACGCGCTCTGGGGGACGGTTCACCTTCCGGGCGGAGCTCCCGCCGAACGTCACGGCCAGCGTGCGCTTGCCCAGCGCACGGGCCGCCGACGTGCGCGACACGGCAGGCAATCCCCCGGCGTCGGTCGCCAGATTCCCCGGGGCAGAGGGTACCGAGGAAGCCGTCTTCAGCGTCGGATCAGGGATCCACGAGTTCACCGGGCCGGCGATGGCCGGTCCCGGCCACTTCTTGTGACGACAAGGTAATGCACGAATAGCGTCCCGGCTGGTCGGCCGGGACGCATCAGGGGCGGGATTGAAACGTTTCACAGGCAACGGCGCTAGGAAGGGAAACCCACGTGAAACACCGAAAAGGTAAGGCCTGGCTCGCAGTCCCGCTGTTCACCGCGACCGCCGCACTCGCAGCCGGGCTGGCTGCCCCGCAGGCGCACGCGCAGCAGCGCGCTGACGGCGGCTGGCAGTCGTACCTGGAGCAGCCCGCGAACGCCAACGTCAAGGCGATGTCGGCCACGGTCCTGTCGGGGAACGTCGCCAATGCCCGCGGGCTCACCGCCCGTGGGCACGGGAACACCACGCTGACCGTGGCAGCGGGCGGCGCGCCGGCAACTGTCCTGCTTGACTACGGGGTCGAGGTGGAAGGCTCGCCCTATGCCAGCGTCGTCTCCTATTCCAGCGGCGCGACGGCTCCGGCCGTGTCCCTGGCTTTTTCTGAGTCCAAGACGTACCTGCGGACCCCCGGTGCGAGCACTCTCGCGACCGCTGCCGCGGCCGGCGCGACGTCCGTCACGGTAGCGCCGGGAACCTCCCGCAGCCCGCTGACGTTCGCCGACGGCGACACCGTCACCATCGGATCACCCGCCGAGACCGATACCATCACGTCGATCTCCGGCTCGACGCTCAGCCTGAAGGCCCCGCTCGCCAACGCCCACCCAGCGGCGGCAACCGTGACAAGCACTCCGGGTGCCGTCACCGGCGACTCCGCGTTCCAAGCCCGCGATGTCTCTCTCCCGATCACCTCGGCAACCACGCTGACCAGCGGATTCATGGGGGGATGGCGCTTTGAGGCCATCACCCTGTCCGCGCCGGGCACCATCGTGCTGAGCGGCGCGGGCGTGCAGTTCGGCGGCGGCTACCTCGCCACGCCGTCTGACTACCAGGGTTACTTCGAGTCAAGCTCAGGCGCCTTCAACACGATGTACTACGACGGCGCGTACACCGAGCAGACCGACATGCAGCCCGCCGGCACCAGCGGCGCGACCCAGCCCTCGGTGCTCGACGGCGCGAAGCGCGACCGGGCCATCTGGTCCGGCGACCTGGGCATCGAGGGGCAGGGCATCGCCGACACCCTGGGCACCAACGGCAACGACTACGTGAAGCAGTCCCTGCTTACCCTCATCACGAGCAGCCCGCAGGGCGGCGGCCTCAACGCCGACACGCTGTTCCGCACCGGGCCGTACAGCAACTCCTACTCCTCCTGGACCCTCGACGCGGCGACTGAGTACTACCGCAACACCGGCGACACCGCGTTCGCCCAGCAGGTCCTGCCGTCACTCGAGGGGCAACTCGCTTACGACGCGACCCTCACCAATGGCAGCGGGCTCATCGTCACGGGCGCCAACATATCCACCACCAACGGCGGCTATGACTGGGACTTCTACGACGGGGCGAAGACCGGCGTGGTCACCGCGTACAACGCGCTGTACTACCGGGCACTCCAGGACGTCGCCTACATCGAGGCCGGCCTGGGCAACGCGGCGAAGGCCGCCGCGTACAACCAGGCCGCCGGCCAAGTGCGGGAGGCCATCAACGCCAACCTCCTCAACCCGTCGACCGGCACCTATTACCTGAGTGAGTCCGATCACGCCACGCTCGCGCAAGACGGGAACGCCCTCGCGGTCCTGTTCGGCATCGCCCCCGCGACCGACGTCCCCAGGATCCTGAACTCGCTGAAGAGCCTGTGGGGGCCGCACGGGTCCGAACCGTACTCAGGAGCCAGCTACAGCAACCTGATCAGCCCGTTCATCACCGCCTTCGAGGTGGAGGCGGACTACCTCGCCGGCGACACCACCGACGCGGAACGGCTGCTGAGCCTCACCTGGAACCAGATGATCGACCCGCGCAACCCGTTCTACACCGGGACGATGTGGGAGAACATCGGCCCGGACGGCACGGCGACCGAGGCCAGGACCAGCCTCGCGCACGGCTGGGCGTCAGGCCCGACACCGATCATGATCAGCGACGTGCTCGGCGTGCAGCCGGTGGCGCCCGGGTACCAGACCTTCTCCGTCGACCCGCACCCCGGCACTCTCCGCTGGGCCCAAGGGGCGGTCCCGACACCCTACGGGCAGATCACCGTCCGGTGGGAACGCAACGGGCCGCGGCTCTCGGTGACTGTCACCGTTCCGCCCCAGGCGACGGCCTTCATCACCCTGCCTGACGGGCACCACGTCACGCTGCCCGGCGGTCCCCGCGGGACCGAGCGCACGTTCACCGGCTGACGTCCGGCCGGGAGTCCCCCGCCTGGTTCCGCGCGGCGCGCACCGCGCGGGACCAGGCCCGGTGACAGGAAAGGGAGAAAACCATGGCCGAGATCGCCGGCCGCCGCGTTGAAGGGATCGGGCTCGGAACGGCGCAGTTCGCCTTCCGGGACGGGACCACCGCGGACGCGGTCGCGACCGTGCGCGCCGCCCTGGACGCCGGGGTCACGCTCATCGACACGGCGCTCGCCTACACGCGGCCTGGCATCGAGTCGTACGCCGAGCAGGTCATCGCGCGTGCGCTGCGGGAAGTCATCCGCGACCGCCCGCTGGTCGCGACCAAGGGAGGCCACTGGCGCGACGGCGACCGCTTCCCGGTCGACGGACGGCCGGAGGTTCTCCGGGCGCACTGCGAGACCAGCCTGCGGACGCTCGGAGTGGACCGGATCGACCTTTACCAGCTCCACCACGTTGACGCAAAGGTGCCCTTGCCGGACAGCGTGGGCGCGCTGGAAGCGCTCCGCCGGGAAGGGAAGATCGCGGCCATCGGGCTGTCCAACGTGACCGCCGCCCAGCTGGACCAGGCGCTCGCCGTCGCTCCGGTCGCCGCCGTCCAGAACCAGCTCTCTTACGGCCGCCCCGATGACCTGCCAACGGCCCTGGCCTGCGGCGAGCAGGGCATCGCCTACCTTGCCTACAAGGTGTTCGCCGGGCGCACGCGGCACGCCGCCAGAAGCAGCGCTCACGGTCGCCAGGCGGCGCGGCGTGTCCGTCCACCGCGTGCTGCTGGCGTGGCTGCGTAGGCAGTCACCGCACATCATCCCGCTCGTCGGCGCCAGCAGGCCCGCGTCCATCCGCGATTCCGCGGCCCCGCTAGAACTCGCCGACCAGGACCTCACAGACTTGCGCGCCGCGCAATCCGCCGCCACGTCCAGCTGATCGCCTGCCCAAAGAGTCACCTTCGGTAATGCCGGCAACTCAGGGAGGAATCCAATGTCACACGCATCCGGTCAACCGGGCGCCGGGCCTTCTCGGCGCGGCTTCATCGGCGCCGCAGGCGCCACCGCGGCGCTGTCCTCGATTCCCGGGCTGCGCTCACCAGGTCCCGTTAGCATCGCGGGCCGCCACCAGGTCGTCGAGCTGGTGGAGCACCTGGCCTAGCTCGTGTGAGGTGACCTCTGCGCAACCGGGGACGTGGCCGTGCCAACGCTGGTGAGGTGGAGCTTCGGGATCAAGAAGGATGCTGACGTCAGGCCAGGCGGCTAGGAACTGCTCCTTGCGCTTCACCTGGTCAACATAGTCACTCAATGCCTTCCGCATAGGAGACGGCCTTGCTGTCATGAGGCAACCTCGGCCCACATCACCTTGCCATCGCAAGCACTTACCGTGTAGCAGCTCCAGCGTTCGCTCAAGGCCGCCACCAGGAACAGGCCCCGGCCACTTTCAGCTAGGGCAGGCGGAAGGTTGTTCAGGTCGAGCGCCGGAAGTTGGGGCGGCGTAGGGTCACCGTCCCAGACCTCAATGAGGGCTTGGTGGCCGTTGCTCGACAGACGCAAGCGGATGGGGCTTTCGAGCTGGTGGCGGATGGTGGTTTCGAGAGCGTTCGTCACGAGTTCCGAGACCACGGCTTCTGTCACGTCGACAAGACCGGCCAAGCCCCACTCCCAGAGCAGGTGCCTCGTGTGCAGCCGAGCGCAGGACGGCGCGGTCGGCAGGGCTCCCAGCTCCAGATACGTGCGGCGGTACATAGCCAGGGTCAAGGCCATGAAGCCGGGTTCATTCATGCGGGGAGCCGCACCGACACCGGAGACGAGACCCCCAGAACATGCCTGGTGCCCGGCAGTTCGAGGTACGGCGTCAGTGTGGCCGCTCATAGTGTTGTCTCCGCCCGTATCGGCCCCGAGGGCGGGCAGGCCCGGTTGTCACCCGAGCCAGGGGAATACGCGCCACCGAGGATATTGCCTTTACCCACATTGGCAACGCTAATCGGTGTCCTGGCTTTAGGTTGGAAATTCCCGTAATCAAATAATTCCCGATATGAAATAAGGGCGGTCACAAAGAAGCCTGGCGGAAGTTATGCGCATATTGCGCTATGAGCTTGCGCACCTCGTCGTCAAACACGGCATAGCGTTCAAAAAAGGCGAATAGCTCAAGGTGGTACGCCACATCCCGAGGGTCGCGCATCATGATGACCCCACCGAACGTCTCGGCTGTCGCTATGCGGTCGTCGTACACGGTAAACGTGTTGAGCGGGCCGTCGGGGACGCAGGTCTCCAGGGGGATGATGCCCAGCCGGATGTTGGGCAGCTCAGACAAGGAACTCAGGCGGCCGAGCTGGACGGCCATGACGGCTGCTTCAACCAGTTGCCAGCGTACCGCGGCTTCGGTGAGGATGAAGGTAAAGCGCTTAGCCCGGTTGTAGAGCGTGGCTTGGCGGTCGAGCCTACGCGCTATAGCCTGAGAATGGTCGCCGGGGAAGACACCGAGGCTGGCGCGGGCATATTCGGGAGTCTGGAGCAGGCCGCTGAGCATGGTGGGCAGAAAGAAGCGGATATGAGCGGCATCGGCTTCAAGGGCGGCCAACTCGCGTTGCTTTTGGTGCAGGCCGCGTTTGAGGGAAGACCGCACGTTTTCAAAGTCGGTGTTGGCAAGGCGGGCCAGACTCATGAGTCCGTCAGTGAGGTCTTGTCGTGCGCCCAGGGCGGTCAGGATGCGCTCGACGTCGGTGACGGTGGCGAGTACCTTCCCCGTCTCGATCTTGGAGATCTTGCTCTGGGAGATGCCGCACCGGGCAGCCAGACGTTCGCCGGTGAGGCCAGCGGCTTTCCTGGCCTCACGCAAGGCGACTGCTAGTTCGTCTTTGCGGGCCCCAAGTTCGTCGGGTTCGAGGATGGAAATGGATCATCCCTGGTGGTAGTCGGTGAACGGTACGGCTAGCTCCCACACAGTGTCACGCCAACCGAGGTACGCATCGAGGTCGGGGTGCTCTACCAGCTCCCGCCCCTCTTGGGTGCCGTCCGGCCGGTAGAGGAGCTTGACCACGGTCGAATCGTCAAAGAGCCAGAAGTCATGGTCGGGCAGCTCGGGGGCAGGGCCATCAGTGACATCGAGGATGCGGATGTCTTCACCGGCTTTGACATTCCACTCGTAGCCCCAGACGAACTCCCACTTGGTATAGAAGCTCAAGGGCCGAGTGACGAGCCGTACGCGGCGCATGGTCTTACCAGCTTGCTTGGCCTCGGCCACGGTATCGAGCCAGCCGTAATGGTAGCCCGGGGGTGGGAGTTCGCCACGCTCGAAAGCAGCGAGGTCGTCCACCTCGTCGGGCATGGTGTAGACCTGCCGGAGTTCGAGCCGGAACATGCTGCTTTCGAAGTCACGGAAGTACCGCGACCAGGCCTCACCTTCCAAGTGCACGAACAGCCTCCGTGAGCAGGTCGAGCGGAATCTCCACGATGGCCTCGTGGTCGGGGGTGGGGTGAGCAAGCCGCTCGCCCTGGACGGCGATGGTGCCTCGGTCGGTGCGGTACACGGTCGGACAGTCGCCATTCCGGCAGTTGTCGTCTCCGGCGATCCTGGTTAGTTCCATGTCGCTTACCTTCCTGGGCCTGGTGCCCGTGCCCGTTGGCCGGGCCTTACGACCTGGACGGTACGGGGCGATTCTAGGCCAGTCAACGATCTACAGGAATATTCCGGTTATGGAATAATGGTGGTACCTCTACTTCGGACCGCTGATGCCCGGCAGTCAAAGGATCATCGTCGACAGGTCGAGCTCTGCGCGGATGACGCGGTGACCGATCCTGAAGCAGGCTTGCGGCCTGTGGTCAGCGACTGGTCAGGATTTACTCGCATCCTGGGGCTATGAGGGCTGCAGCGATGCCGGCGCGGTTGCTGGTCGTGGATGACGAGGCGACGATCTTGGAGCTGCTGTCGGGATCGCTGCGCCTCGCGGGTTTCGAGGTGATGACGGCGTCGAGCGGCGCCGAGGCGGTGCGTGCCGCCGTGTCGGGCCGCCCGGACCTGGTCCTGCTGGACGTGATGATGCCGGACGGCGACGGATTCGAGGCGCTGCGCCGGATGCGTTCAGGGGGCGCTGAGGTCCCGGTGATCTTCCTGACCGCCCGGGACGAGGTGCCCGATCGTGTCGCGGGTTTCGCCGTGGGCGGGGACGACTACGTCACCAAGCCGTTCAGCCTGGACGAGCTGCTCGGCCGCATCCGGGCGGTGCTGAAGCGCACCAGGCCGGACGCTCCCGGCTCGCGGCTGCGCGTCGCCGATCTCGAACTTGACGAGGACGCGCACGAGGTCAGAAGGGCCGGAGCGCCGGTGGAGCTGACGCCGACCGAGTACCGGCTGCTGCGGTTCCTGATGGTGAACGCGGGGCGGGTGGTCAGCAAGCGCCAGATCCTGGACCAGGTATGGGAGTACGACCCGAACCGTGACGGCAGCGTGGTCGAGCCGGCCGTGAGCTACCTGCGGCGTAAGGTCGACCAGGGGCAGCCGAGGCTGATCCACACGGTCCGCGGCTTCGGTTACGTGCTGCGGATCCCGCCCCCGTGAGGACGGCGCCGTGAGACCGGGCCGCCGGCGGGCGGGCCTGCGGGGCGCATCGCTGCGCGTCCGGGTGATGGCGGCCGCCGCGCTGCTGGTCGCGCTGACCTCGCTGGTGGCCGCGGTCCTGGGCACCACGCTGCTGCGCAGTTACCTGCTGTCCCGGTCAGACTCCCAGCTTCTGGACTTCTCGAAGGTCGCGAGCCGCATCGTTGAGCGGCAGCAGCTCCAGCCGGCTAGCAGCAGCCGCTCCCCGGCACTGCCCACGCAGTACCTGGTGGAGGTGATCGGCGCCGGCGGGCAGGTGCAGGTGGCGGGCGGCCCGCTGGGCTCGGCCAGCGGCCCGCGGCTGTCGGCGGCACAGTTGGGCGAGACCGGGACTCCGTTCACTGCTGCCGGGGGCTCCTGGCGCGTCCTGGTGGAGCCGGAGTCTGGCGGTGCTCACCTGGTCGTTGCCTACAGCCTGGGTGATCTCAACAGCACGGTCACCCGCCTGGAGCTGGCTGACGCGCTGGCCGGGGGGGCCGCTGTCGTCCTGCTGGCCGGCATCGGGCTGCCGCTGGTGCGGGCCAGCCTGGCACCGCTGGCGCGGATCGAGGCGACGGCCGCGGCGATCGCGGGCGGTGACCTCTCCCGGCGCATCGACCATCCGGCCGGGAACACCGAGGTGGGGCGGCTGGCCGAATCCCTGGACGTAATGCTGGCCAGCATCGAGGCCGCGTACCTGGCGCGGGCCGACGGCGAGGCTCGCGCCCTGCGCTCGGAGAAGCGGATGCGGCGGTTCACCGCCGACGCCAGCCATGAGCTGCGCACCCCGCTGACCTCGGTGCGAGGGCTGGCCGAGTACGGCCTGCAGCAGGGCGACGCGGCCAGCCGGGAGGAGTTGCTTCGGCTCATGGGCCTGATCGCGGGCGAGTCCGGCCGGATGAGCCGGCTGGTGGATGACCTGCTGCTGCTGGCCAGGTTCGATGCCGGGCGCCCGTTGGACCGCCGACCCGTGGACCTGGGCAGCCTGGCGGCCGAGGCCGTCCAGCGGGCCCGCATCGTGGCCCCGGGGCGGCCGGTCACGCTGGAGGCCGCCGAACCGGTGATCGTCGACGGCGACGAAGGACGGCTGACGCAGGTCATCGACAACCTGATCGGCAACGCGATCCAGCACACCCCGCCGGGGTCGCCGGTCACGGTGTCCGTGGCCGGCAGCGCAGGCCATGCGGAGCTCACCGTCGCCGACCGTGGTCCCGGGATGACAGCCGAGCAGGCGTCGCGTGTGTTCGAGCGGTTCTACCGCACCGACAGCGCCAGGACCCGCGCGAGCGGCGGCGCCGGGCTCGGGCTTGCCATCGCGGCGGCGCTGGCCGCGGCCCACGGTGGTGAGATCACGGTCGACACCGCGCCTGGCCACGGCGCGGCCTTCTGCCTGCGCCTGCCGCAGGCAGGAACCTGGCAGGGGACCGCAACCGAATCGCAAGGCCAGCTCCCTTAACTACCTGGCAAGGCAGGCACCGGCCCTGCCTGGGCGCCGCAGCGCGCGCCGTCCGCTCGCAACAAGGGAGACGGGACTTGATCACGGGACGACACAGCACGGCACGCGCGCCACAGCGATTAAACGGGCAGGTTCTTTCCTGGCGCGCCCGCAACCCATTGGCAAAAGGGACATTTCACCCGCGCCGCCGGGGTGCCGGCGCCCATCACGAAGACAGCGGATCGTTGACCACGCCATAGCGTGGTCAACGATCCACTATCCCTGTCACGCACCACGGGCTGCCCGGTTTGCCATGGTTTGCGCCAGTCACGCTGACACTTCTTCAATTTCTGTAATTGCCTTTTGGGAATTCCGTGATGGCATAGCCGGGCCCGTGACCCAGGTAGCCACGCTCGCCGACTAATCGCCGCGCTTTGCCGATCCCCGCGGCTCTTATTGCCTTCCGCGGATATCGCCGGGCCAGTGACCTTGGCGTTTCCTTGCGGGCTCGTTGCTGGCGCATTGGCCGTCCGCCGCGCAGCAAAACTCTGCGGCCACGGTCCAGGATTTATCCACAGCACTTCCAGGGCCGCCGGCGATAACTGAGATCAATAGCAACGACGACTTGGAGCTAAGCAAATGTTTTCCAGCAAGCGCAGCAGGGTCATCACCGCGACCGCAGCGGCGGCCATCGTGATCGGCGGCGGCTCCTACGGGATCGTTGCCGCCACCTCCGGCAGCAGCACGCCCGCGACCACCGCCGCCAGCAGCAGCAGCCCGGCCGGCGGCACCGCATCCGGCGCTCCCGGAGCCAAGGCCGGCGAGCCGGCGAGCCGGCGGCTTCGGAGCCGGCGGCTCCGGATCCAACGCCCGTAGCGGGCCGGCCGCGGGCGGATCATCCGGCACGGTCAGCAGCGTGTCCGCCACCGGCTTCACGCTGACAACCTCAGCCGGCGAGAAGGTGACCATCAAGGAGGCGTCCACCACCACATACCAAGACGGGACGAGCGCCGCCTCGGCCAGCGCCGTAACGACCGGTGAGCCCGTCCTGGTGCTAGGGACGACCGACAGCACGACCATCACGGCCACCCAGGTCATCGTGCAGCCGCCCGCCAGCAGCGCAACATCCCCCGGAGGGCAGACGATCCCCTACAAGCAAGGCGCGAAGGGCTCCACCCAGACGGTCGGCACGATCCCGGCGGACTACACCCAAGGATCGGGGACGCTCGCCACCGGAACGACCGCTGACAAGGCGACGGAAGCGGCTCTGGCCGTCTACCCCGGCGGCGTCGTCGACCGCGTGGTGGAACTGAGCAACGGCGACTACGAGGTCCACAACATCGGCGTCAACTGGCCACACCACGTCTTCGTCAACGCGGACTTCCAGGTCATCGGCGCCAACGACTAGCCGCCACGGCCATACCGCCCGACCACCACCGCCCAACCGCCAGCGCGGGCAGCGGCCAAGGCCGCCGCCCGCGCCGCGGCCCGCGGCCGCCGGGCTCGTAGGGTCTAACCTGCGCTGCAAGGTGCCCATGCCATGTACTTCCCTGGACTCCCGCATCTTCAGCTCTTACGCCCCACCGCGGCCCACATGGCCGACTTGCGGGTGCCGTCCGCGCCGGGTTCCTTGCGCCAGTCATCGACCCTGACCAGACCGGGCTCCACCAGGTCCATGCCGGTAAAGAAGCGCGCGACCTGCTCGCGGGTGCGCCACTGGAACTGCTGCCTGACCTTGCCCTTGAAACTGTCGTAAAGGCCCTGCAGCGCTACCTGGTCGATGAGATCCGATGCCCCGTGGGAGACGGCGAGGTAACTGCCGGACGGGACAGCATCCATCAGCGTGGCCAGTGCGCGGGCGTGGGCGAGCACGACCGGGGTCGTGGTCCACGTAGACGACCCGGGACTCCGGCGCGATCGCCTGGGCGACCTCATGGGTATTGCCCGCCGTGGGAATGCCGGTGCCGATGTCGAGGAACTGCCGGATCCCCGCGTCGGCGGCCAGGTAGCGAACGGCACGCCCCAGGAACGCCCGGTTGGCCCGGGCGGAGAAACCCGTGTCCGGGTAGATCTTGAGCATTGCCTCGGAGGCCGCCCGGTCGGCGGCGAAGTGGTCCTTGCCGCCCAGCAGGTAGTCATACATACGCGGGATGCTGCCGGATTAGTGTGTGCATAGAGGAAGCGTCCCGGGCACATCGGGGAACGTCAGCATGCGATCTGCTGGAAATCGATGAGAACCACTGAGATCGCAACTCCCGGTCGGCCTGCGCATGACCCGCATCAGCCAAGGTCAGCGGCCCCCTGGCACAAGACTCGGCCTACAGGCCGACTGCCGCCTGGCCGCCTGGGCTTTTACCGTAGCTCACGGCCTTTATGATTTGGGTGAAAGTGTCCGCTGCTTCGGATATTTGATGGCTGATTACCTGAGCGTACACGCGCAAGGTAATCGATGGGTGAGAGCGGCCGAGTCAAGTCCAAGTTTTTGTCTACCTAACCAGGTTGAACTCGTAGTGCCCGCATCATTCGGGCTCGCGACCTGCCGCCTCAAGAACTATACCCGCTACGTGTCCGATCAGCAGGTCATAACCAGTAATCAGCGGACACTCGCGGATAAGCCGGGAGTGTCGGTGATGCGATGAGGGAACGGGCGCCCACTTCTTCGCATCAGCAGCCACGTGGCGGCTATCAAATCGGGCGGATCGACAGCCTGACACAGGGAGCGGTCTGCAAGCCGACCCATAAAGAAAGGACAGGATAGTTCGGCGATTAGGTATCCAGCTAGTACCTGTACCTGGCCATGTAAGCCTCTCGCGCCTCGCGTACACGGCGTCTACTTTCGCGGTCTGCCCGCACATCTGCCAGGAAACGTCCTGACGGAAGTCGGCCGTGGAGAATGAACGGAATGTAGAAGAACTTCGCCAGCACGGCCAGCAGCGCAATCGAGCCGACGAGACACAAAACGCCCATCGCGAGGTTCTCATTGCGGGAAAAAATACCTACGAACCCTAGGATGGCCAAGACAAGGACACCGCAAGACCCATGCGTGAGGAAGAAGATCCGGAACACGTAGCCCAAGCCGCGGACGGACTGGTTCCGCATGATGCCCGTCAGTATTCGTTGCACGTGGCCATTGTAATCTTCCCGTTGCTGGCGTCGCCGGGTTTCCCGGCCGACGCGAAACCGGTGGGGCAGGCCTGGGGCAGGCCCGGATCGTAGCGCGGACGTACTGGACGCCGATCTGCTGCGGCAAAGCAACGGTGGCGACGACCTGCAAGCCCACTTCGCCGTTCGCGACATCCGGCGGTCGTGAACACCGATGCAGCAGTAGGCGTACCTTGGCGATTATGTCCTCGGTCACGACCGTCGGCCTGGCGCGCCTCTGCCGATCGAGTCGCGGCGGCGGTGCCGCGGCAACACCCATGATCGCCTGTTCAGAAATTCCGGCATTTAAGGCGCGGCCCCTCGCCGAGGCGCGGGGAATCCGGCAGCCTCATCCGCTCCGTACCGAAGTGCGACCCTAACCGGCGCAGGGCACTGTCAAGGGCTACCCTGTGCGCTGCTGGGCCTGGTTCTGTGCGTGAGATCCGAGCGCGCCCCTGCTGCCAGATGACCAGGAGGCACCAGTGAACTGGGACTGGGTAAACGAGACTTTTGACATCGGGGGCACTTTCATCCTCGCGCGTGGCGCGTCCCCTGAGCAGATCATGAGGGCCTTCGGGATGAACCCGGCCAGGGCGCGCCTCGTCGCGGCGTCGGATGCCGCCCAGGCGCTCCACGACCCGGACTGGCTGCGAAGCTACCCTCCGGAGCATCCGTGGATCAGGGTCGGCGTGGCCGGCGAGTGGGGCTTCGCGCTCGACGTGAGCGCGGCGGGCTACGGCGGCTACGAGGAGGATGCAGTGACCGCACTGGCGGCGAGTGCCGAGGTAGTGCTGTTCACCCACACCCAGACCATTGACGACTTCCGCTACTACGCCCGCGGCGCCCTGGTGACCATGTTCGAACCGGGCATGCTGGACAGGTACGGCAGCGAGCCGGACCGGTTCGTGGAACAGATGCGGCAGGTGGGTCTACCTACCCACATCGGCGATGACCGCGCCGCGGACCCCACGATCGCGCTGTTCCGGATGCTGACCATTGCGCTCGGCATCCGGGTGCCGCGTGACCTCGCGCTCGGCCCACTGCTCACCGTTCAGCGCGGGTAAGCACCGCCCCGCCCCCCGCCCGTCGCGGTGGGGGCCGAGCGAATCCGGCCCCGCGTGCAACGGCTGCTCGCCAGCGGCGTCACCGCCGACGCCATCGCCGCCCAAACCGAGAACTGGCTGTCCCCGATGGCAATCGACGCCCTGCTCAGGGGGTGGACATCGCGATCCCTGTCAGGACCGCAGGAAGTTGCCGCCGTTTTCTGGTTGCCGGGACGTCGCTATATTGTGTGTTTAGAGGGAGCATCTGCCCAGCAGGTAGTCGTACATTCGGGCTTGATGCGCCACGCTAATGTCGAACGGCAGCGAGGCCGCCTCCCCGGCGGCGCTGCCGCCGCCCGGTGGTGCCGCGTCGGCGCTGGTCATCCCCCCGTGCCCTTCCTGTCTCGCTAGCAACCGGGCCGGTAAGGCGACTCGTAGCCCCGAATCAGTGCATCGCGTTTCGCCTAGTGTAGTCACCGGCATTTCCTCCTATTACGGGCATTCAGTCAGGATCACCGGGCATGGGCCGCTATGGCTAGATATGGCATCTACGCGGAATGCCTGTCTGGGTCCTCAGACGTAAGATGCGGCTGTGGCAGTAGTACCGGCGGCCGAGCAGGCGCTGGCGGTGTTGCGGTACCTCGGCACCCAGGCGCAGCCCGCGGCCGCGGCGGCCATCAGCCGCGAGCTGGGCCTGCCGCGGTCGACGACCTATCACCTGCTCGACACGCTGGTCCGGGCGGGATTCGTTGTCCACGTCGCCGAGGAACGACGTTACGCCCTCGGCGTTGCCGTGTACGAACTCGCCTCGGGCTACGCCCGCCAGACATCGCTCCAGCGGCTGGCGCGAGCGCCCCTGGCCGCCCTGGTCGACAGCACCGGCCAGAACGCGCACCTGGCGATCATGCACGGACGCGACGTCATCTACGTCATCGAGGAACGCGCGACCGGGCGCCCTCCCCTGATCACGGACGTCGGCGTGCGGCTGCCGGCGCACCTGACGGCCAGCGGCCGGGCGATGCTGGCGCAGCTGCCCAGGGCACAAGTGCGCGCGCTCTACGCGGAACCGGGCAGTTTCGTGCTGCGCAACGACCGGGGGCCGAGGTCGCTCGCCGCGCTCAGGCAGCTTCTGGCGGAGACTCGCGGCCGGGGATTCGCGTCCGAGGACGGCGAGGTGACGCCCGAGTTCGCCTCGGTCGCGGTCGCCGCCAGTGACCGCGCCGGCGACCCGGCCGCCGCCGTGGCGGTGACGTTCCCGAGTGCGGAGGTTGACGCGAGGGAACGGGAGCGCCTCGCCGCCCGGGCAGCCAGGACCGCCGCCGAGGTCAGCCGTCGGCTGGGCGCGGCGGGTCAGGCCTGAATCTGTAATCCCAGACAGTGATGGCTGCGGGGAGGTCACAGGCAACGATCCGCGTCGCACCATGGGTCTATGAACGTGATCGCAGTGGGCGTCGAGGCGCTGACCGAACAGCAGGTGATCGCCGTCGCCCGGCATAACGCGCAGGTGCGGCTGAGCGACGAGGCGCGCAAGGCCATCGTCGCGAGCCGGGAGATCATCGAGGCGCTGGCTGATGATCCCGAGCCGCACTACGGCATCTCGACCGGGTTCGGGGCACTGGCCACCAAGCAGATCGCTCAGGAAGACCGCGTGGCCCTGCAGCGCAGCCTCATCCGCTCGCACGCGGCGGGCTCCGGGCCTGAGGCCGAGCGCGAGGTCGTCCGCGCGCTCATGCTGCTGCGCTTGTCCACGCTGGCCACCGGCCGCACCGGGGTGCGCCTGCAGACCGCTGAGACCTACGCGGCCATGCTCAACGCGGGAATTACGCCCGTTGTGCACGAGTTCGGCTCGCTGGGCTGCTCGGGCGACCTCGCTCCCCTGGCCCACTGCGCGCTCGCCGCGATGGGCGAGGGCACGGTGCGCGTCAACACGGGGCGCGTCAACACGGGGCGCGTCAACACAGGGCGCGTTGGCGGCGAAACGCAGCCCGCGGCCGACGCGCTCGCCGCGGCCGGAATCACGCCGGTCGTGCTGCGCGAGAAGGAGGGCCTGGCGCTCACCAACGGCACCGACGGCATGCTTGGCATGCTGACACTCGCCACCCACGACCTCGCGCTGCTGTTGCGCACGGCTGACCTCGCCGCCGCCATGAGCGTCGAGGCCCAACTGGGGACGGACGCGGTGTTCGCCGCGGACCTGCAGGCCCTGCGCCCGCATCCTGGTCAGGCCGACAGCGCCGCGAACCTGCGGGCGCTGCTCGCCGGCTCCGCCATCATGGCCAGCCACCGCGGCCCGCAGTGCACCCGCGTGCAGGACGCCTACTCATTGCGCTGCTCGCCGCAGGTGCACGGGGCCGGCCGGGACACACTCGCGCACGCCCGCCTGGTCAGGGACCGCGAGCTCGCAAGCGCCGTCGACAACCCCGTCGTCACGCTCGACGGCCGGGTGGAGAGCAACGGCAACTTCCACGGCGCGCCGGTCGGCTACGTGCTCGACTTCCTCGCCATCGCCGCGGCCGACCTCGCGTCGGTCGCCGAGCGGCGCACCGACCGGTTCCTCGACCGCGCCCGTAACCGTGGCTTGCCCGCGTTCCTGGCAGACGACCCGGGGGTGGACTCCGGCTACATGATCGCCCAGTACACGCAGGCCGCCCTCGTCTCGGAACTGAAGCGCCTGGCCGTGCCTGCCTCCGTCGACTCGATCCCGTCCAGCGCGATGCAGGAGGACCATGTCTCGATGGGCTGGTCGGCCGCCCGCAAGCTGCGCCGCAGCGTCGACGCGCTGACCCAGGTGCTGGCGATCGAGATCCTCACCGCGGCCAGGGCGCTCGACCTGCGCCTGCCGCTCACCCCCGCCCCGGCGACCGCCGCGGCCCGCGACGCCCTGCGCCAGCGGGTCGCCGGCCCTGGCCCGGATCGCTACCTCGCCCCCGACATCGCGGCCGCCGTGGAACTCGTCAGGTCCGGGCGACTCGTCGCGGCCGCCGAGGCCGTCTGCGGCCCGCTGCTCTGATCCGTCCCGACACTGAGCCTGTCGCAACACTGAGGAGACCCGACATGGAAGGCGCCCGCCCCGTCCGCGCTCCGCGCGGCACCACGCTCACCGCACGCTCCTGGCAGACCGAGGCCCCGATGCGGATGCTCATGAACAACCTGGACCCCGAGGTGGCCGAGCGTCCTGACGACCTCGTCGTCTACGGCGGCACCGGTCGCGCCGCCCGGAGCTGGGCCAGTTACGACGCGATCATCCGCACCCTCACCGAGCTGCGCGAGGACGAGACGATGCTCGTGCAGTCGGGCAAGCCGGTCGGCGTCATGCGCACCCACGAGTGGGCGCCGCGGGTACTGATCGCCAACTCCAACCTCGTCGGCGACTGGGCCACCTGGCCGGAGTTCCGCCGCCTGGAGCAGCTCGGCCTGATGATGTACGGCCAGATGACCGCCGGATCGTGGATCTACATCGGCACCCAGGGGATCCTGCAGGGCACCTACGAGACGTTCGCCGCCGTCGCGGAGAAGCGCTTCGGCGGTACCCTGGCCGGCACGCTCACCGTCACCGGCGGCTGCGGCGGCATGGGCGGCGCGCAGCCGCTCGCGGTGACGCTGAACGACGGCGTCTGCCTCGTCGTGGACGTCGACCCCGCGCGCCTGCACCGCCGCGTCGAGCACCGCTACCTCGACGAGGTGGCCGACGGGCTCGACGACGCGATCGCCCGGTGCGAGCGCGCTAAGGCCGAGCGGCGCGCCCTGTCCGTCGGCCTTGTCGGCAACAGCGCCGTCGTCCTGCCCGAGCTGCTGCGCCGCGGCGTACCGGTCGACATCGTCACTGACCAGACGTCGGCGCACGACCCGCTGTCCTACCTGCCAGAGGGCGTGGACCTCGGCGACTGGGACGACTACGCGAGCAAGAAGCCGGAGGAGTTCACCGACCGCGCGCGGGCCTCGATGGCCAGGCACGTCGAGGCGATGGTCGCCTTCCAGGACGCCGGCGCCGAGGTCTTCGACTACGGCAACTCCATCCGCGACGAGGCGCGCCGCGGCGGCTTCGCGCGGGCTTTCGCGTTCCCCGGCTTCGTGCCCGCTTATATCCGGCCGCTGTTCACGCAGGGCAAGGGGCCGTTCCGGTGGGCCGCGCTGTCTGGCGACCCGAAGGACATCTACGCCACCGACCGGGCGGTGCTTGACCTGTTCCCTGACAACGCGCGGTTGCACAAGTGGATCGGTGCCGCGCAGGAGCGCGTCGCGTTCCAGGGGCTGCCCGCGCGCATCTGCTGGCTCGGCTACGGCGAGCGCGACAAGGCGGGCGCGCGGTTCAACGAGATGGTCGCCTCCGGCGAGCTCAGTGCGCCGGTCGTCATCGGCCGTGACCACCTTGACTGCGGCTCGGTCGCGTCACCGTACCGCGAGTCCGAGGCCATGGCCGACGGGTCCGACGCGATCGCCGACTGGCCGCTGCTCAACGCGCTGGTCAACACCGCGTCTGGCGCCTCCTGGGTGTCACTGCACCACGGGGGCGGCGTGGGGATCGGCCGGTCGATCCACGCCGGCCAGGTGACCGTGGCCGACGGCACGCCGCTCGCCGCGGCCAAGATCGAGCGGGTGCTCACCAACGACCCCGGCATGGGCGTCATCCGGCACATCGACTCCGGCGACGCCCCCGACGACGCTCCGCTGCGGGCGCACCCGGACGGCGGGGTCCGCGTGCCGATGACGCGCCCATGACCGTGACCGGCCTCGTGGCTGGCGGCCCCGTATGACGACGCTGTTCGCGAGCCACGCCCTGCTGCCGTCGGGACCAGCGCGGGACGTCCTCATTGAAGTCGCCGGCGGCCGGTTCACGTCGGTGACACCCGGCGCTGCCCCGGCGCCGGGCGCGACGCGCCTTTGCGGCGCCGTCCTGCCCGGTTTCGCGAACGCGCACAGCCACGCGTTCCACCGGGCGCTGCGCGGCCGCACCCACGCGGGCGGCGGCACGTTCTGGACCTGGCGCGATGCCATGTACTCGCTCGCATCGCGCCTCGATCCTGACAACTACCTGGCGCTCGCCCGGGCGGTGTACGCGGAGATGGCCCTCGCGGGCATCACCACGGTGGGCGAGTTCCACTACGTCCATCACGGGCCTGGCGGCCAGCCGTACAGCGACCGGAACGCGATGGGCCATGCGCTGCAGCAGGCGGCGCGAGACGCCGGCATCCGGCTCACCCTGCTCGATACCTGCTACCTGGAGGGCGGGCTCGACGCCACTGGTCATCTCCCGCTGGACGAGCTTCAGCTCCGCTTCAGTGACAAGACCGTTGACTCGTGGGCGTCTCGTGCCCGCGACATTGACGCACCGCCCGGCACGGTCACCGGCGCGGCCATCCACTCGGTGCGGGCCGTCGCACGGGATGACCTCGCCCTGGTCGCCGTCGCGAGCGCCGACCGCCCGCTGCACGTTCACCTTTCCGAGCAGCCCGCGGAGAACCGCTCGGCGCTTGCGTACTACGGCCGCACCCCCACCGAACTGCTTGACCAGAGCGGCGCGCTCACGCCGCGCACCACCGTCGTGCACGCGACACACCTCGCCGCAGGCGACATCCAGGTCCTTGGCGGCGCGCGGGTGACCGCGTGCTTCTGCCCGACCACCGAGCAGGACCTCGCCGACGGCATCGGGCCCGCTCGCGCGCTCGCGGACGCCGGCGTTCGCCTTTCGCTTGGCAGCGACCAGAACGCGGTCGTGGACCTCATCGGCGAGGCGCGGGCACTGGAGTCTGGCGAGCGGCTGGCCTCGCTGCGGCGCGGGCGGTTCCTGCCGGATGAGCTGCTGGCCGCCGCCACGGCACACGGCTCGCTTGGCTGGGCGGACGCCGGGGCCATCGCCCCCGGCATGCGGGCTGACCTGGTGTGCGTACGCCTGGACACCGTTCGCACCGCCGGCGTCGACCCGGCCCAGATCCTGCTCGCGGCGACCGCGGCCGACATCGACTCGGTGTGGGTGGATGGCGCGCCGGTGGTGTCCGGAGGGGCTCACCGTCTCGGCGACGTAGCCGGGATGCTCGCTGACGCGATCGGCGACCTGTGGGCGGACTCATGACGAGTGTCCTGGTCGACGGGATCGGCGAGCTCGTCACGAACTGCCCGGCCATCGGAGACGGGCTGGGGATCGTGGACAACGGCGCGCTGGTCGTCGAAGGCGACCGGATCGCCTGGGTCGGTCCGTCCGCGTCGGCGCCCCCGGCCGACCGCCGCGTCGATGCCGGCGGCCGCTCGGTCATCCCGGCGTTCGTGGACTCGCATTCTCACCTTGCATTCGCCGGCGACCGCGCCGACGAATTCGCCGCCCGCATGGCCGGGGCCCGCTACGACGGCGGCGGCATCGCGCGGACCGTTTCCGCGACCCGCCAGGCATCAGACGATGAGCTCAGGGCACTGCTCTCCGCCCGGGTCGCGGAGATGCGCGCCCAGGGCACCGGCACCGTCGAGATCAAGAGCGGCTACGGGCTCACCGTCGAGCACGAGGCCAGGCTGCTGCGCCTCGCCAGCGAAGTCACCGACGAGACAACGTTCCTCGGAGCGCACGTCTGCCCCGACGGCGTTGACCCCGCGGACTACCTCGACCTGGTCACCGGGCCGATGCTCGAGGCCTGCGCGCCGTACGCCCGGTGGATCGACGTCTTCTGCGAGCCGGCGAGCCCGCACGCGTTCGACGGCGACCAGGCACGCGCCGTGCTGGCCGCGGGACGTGCCGCCGGACTCGGCCTGCGGGTCCACGGTAACCAGCTCGGCCACGGCCCAGGCGTCGCCCTCGCCGCCGAATTCGGGGCGGCGAGCGTCGACCACTGCACCTACCTGTCCGCCGCCGACATCGACGCGCTGGCCGGCGGTGAGACGGTCGCGACGCTCCTGCCGGGGGTCGAGTTCGCCACCCGGTCGCCCTACCCGGACGCGCGCGCACTGGTCGACGCCGGCGTCCGGGTAGCGCTCGCGACCGACTGTAACCCGGGCACGTGCTTCTCCAGCTCAATGCCGTTCGTCATCGCGCTCGCCGTGCGCGAGATGGGACTCACGCCCATGGAGGCGCTCCGGGCCGCCACCGCCGGCGGGGCGGCCGCACTTGACCGTGGCGACGTCGGGCACCTCGGGGTGGGCGCCGCCGCCCGGATCACGGTGCTTGACGCGCCCACCTACCAGCACCTCGCCTACCGGCCCGGGGTTCCGATCGCCCGCCTGCTGGACGATCCCGCACCGTCATGGCCCGCTGCGGTGGCGGACTAGCGCGACGAAGGAACGGCGTTCACGTCACTTGCACGGAATGCCGTGCGAGCCGGTATCGCCCAGCCACATATCCGGAGCGAAGGCCTCGTAAAATCCGGGCATGTCCCGAACCTGAGTGAGCCGTCCCCAGGCGGGGCTGTCCGGAGATATGTACGCCTTCGGAACGGCCACCACGTCCCAGACTCTGGAGTCCTGACCGATCTGATTGTGAATGTCCTGCGCCGCCTGCCCGTCGTCCAGCCGTGTGGTCTGGCACAGTACGAGCAGCCGATCACCGGAATCCTTCACGGCTGCATTCGCTATCTCATCGCGCGTTCGCCCGAGCGGCGGCGTGACGCACGAAGGTGGGACCGAAGAGTTTGGCCCGTAATATTCGCACGGCCAGTTATTAGTGACGAAGGCGGAATCTTCGTTCGGTGACTCGTATAGCGGCAGCCAGCACGGGCGTCCGCAGCTCTGGTCCTCCTCGAAGTTGGGTGTCGCATAGAAGTGCTGGCCGCGCGCCATCGTCGAGACATCCTGGCGCCCTGGGAGATGGCCAGGGTTGGCAGTTGGCGCGGTGGACGCGAAGGGAGTCGCGGACGCGGAAGGAGGCGTCGTGACGCCGGTATGCGGGCCAGCGACATGCACGGCCCAATTGCCTAGCAATGTAGCGAGCACGGCCGTGGCTACGCCCGCAATACCGCCCTGCCAGACCTTAGCCGAGAGCTTCCGCACCGGGTGCCGGGCGACCCTGCCGTCAGCCGGCTCGTCAACCGCCCGCTTTGCCGCTACCTCGGGCACCGACCCGCCTTCACTGACTGACGCCCGCGTTCCGTCGCCAGCCTCACACGACGTGCCTCCGCCAGGGTCAACGCCCGCGTCGGGCACGGCCGTGACGCCGCCTTTCCAGACCTTGGCCCAGAGTTTCCGTACCAAGTGCCGGGCGACCCTGCCGTCAGCCGACTCCGTCAACCGCCTGCTTGCCGCTACCTCGGGCACCGACCCGCCTTCGCCGGCTGACGCCCGCGTTCCGTCGCCAGCCGCACAGGGCGCGCCTCCAACAGGCACAGTCCCCTCATCGGCGGCTCGCACACCATCAGCCATCGCCGACCTCCGCCTTATGGACCGAGCCAAGGCCATGTACAGCCTTGACTATTACTCAGTTCGTGTGACTATCATGCGCCGCAGGCTTGCCCGCCACCAAGCATTTCGAGCGAAATTCACTAGCGTTTCCGCAGGTCAAGAGTCATGTTGACAGTAAATTGCATTGCCCGTTACAGCATTATGATTACCTTATACAGCGCCGCACTGATTAAGCACAGGGCGGACGCTGTGTACCGCGCGAAGCCATCCGACCCGCTACCTCAAGCCAAAGTGGCTCAAGCGATCCTGATCACGGTAATCCCGGCCGCTCCATAGGCCGCAATAGCTGCCTACGCCCCGCATGCCCCAGCGCGCACCAATCCGGCATTGCGGACATCCTTGATGTACTGGCACAGCATTTAGTGCTTCTTATACAGCGGACTGCTACTGTTTCACAATGAATCAGCCTCCTACTAACAGTCTGGACATAGCTTCATCCGGCGAATTGATCGGGTATGCGGCTCGTGCGCAACTCGCGCTCGTACGTCAGGAGGCGTCCCATAACGTCATCGCGCTGGCGATCGGCATGGGCAGCACGAGGGCGGACGCGGGGGCGAACCTTGCCCACGCCCTGGCCAACCACACGCTGTCAGATATCAAGCTGCAACGGCTCGATGAGGTCACCGTCGCACTCGCTGCCCCGAACCTCAGGCCCACAGGCGGCCTGGGCTCCCTGGCCGTATGCCTGCGAGGCTACCGGGATCGTGACAGTCTCAGCGATCGGGTTCCGGCTAGCTGGGCCAGGGAGATACTAGAGGCGCCGGCCACTGATGAGATAGGTGTCCTCACCCAGGCCTCGGCTCTGCTGTCCGCGTTCCTCGCCGCCGAACGTCTGCACAAAGCCGACTCTCGGTCCCGGGCCGTCATAAACGTGCAGGAGCGGTTCCACGACGCGATCGAGCGCGTCGTGGAACAGTTGATCATCCTGGGCTACGCGCCGCCAACACCGCGCAGTGTGGAGGCGCTCATCATGCTCGGGACCCTCGGTAGCCATGCCTTCAGCATCATGCAGCCCAGCCTGGAATACGCACTCAGGCGGCCGCTGGGCTTCCGGGTGTGGCGGGCCCTCACACAATTGATCGTCCTCAATAAACCAGGCAACCGCTACTCGCCTGACCTGGCGTCATGGGTCGAAGGGCTGCTGAGCGACGCGGAGGCGCTGCGCGACAAGAGCCTGTACCCCGGCCGCTCACTTGACCTTGAGCTTGCCATTAGCATTCCGTCCGACTGGTCTCCGGCTAGCAATGACTGGGCGGGCAACGCCCTGCGTACGCGCGCGGCTAATCGCAGCGCCACCGTTCGAGAGCGCGGTACGGCCGCCCAGGGCCTCTGGCAAAGGGCCATGGCTAACAAGAACATCGACCGCGACAGAATCGCCGGCGACCTCAGCTCGCTCATTGCCGAGTTCGAGATGCCTAGGAACAGGCCTGACGCCTACCAGGGCATGCAATGGGTGGCTGCAACGCTCAGGCACGTCATGACTGCGAACGTGCCCGTCTGCAGGAACTGGCCACAGGATATCGACTACCCGTGGATGCATAATTTCCGCAAAGCGGTTAACTATCTCAAGCTGCAGACAATACCATCCGACATTTTGCCTGACACGTGCGATCTTTTCGAGCAGTCCCTGCTCCAGAATGCCGACGCGTACAGGAGACGCGCCGTCGAAACAATCACTGCAGGAGGATGGGCGGGGCCAGTCGCAGGCGCGCTCGCGAGATTCCTTGAGCTTGAGAGCGACGCGTCATGGATCCGCATACGCGCGCTGTTCGCTCTTGGATTCCTGCAGCACCGGGATCACGGCGTCGAACGGGCGCTGGCGACCTCATGCCGGTTGGCGTACCAGAATCTTTTCCACAGCCCTTCACGGGCCCAGATACACGAAATGCACGCGGCACTGTTCGCGGTAGGCGACTGTTACGGCGCCAGCGATGTACCTGAAAAAGAGGCGCGGCAAATACGCGAAGATATTCGCGATGTGCTTACCGGGCTTGTCGGCAACGAGCTCTTGAACGATACCTCATTCTTCTCAGTCAGCCGGGCAGCCGCCTACTTGCTAACATTCCTAGTGCTTCCGCGCAGGGACAACGAAATAGACCTAGCAGAAAGCCTGCTCACCGTGCTATGCGAACATCCTGATGAGACAACCCGCGAGCTCAGCCAATGGGCGCTCAAGAACCGCATAGCACCAGACGGGTCAGTGAACCCGCTTACCAGCGCAAAGATATGACATGCGGTGCCCGACCCCTCAGCCCGGTACCGGCCAGGCGCGAGCCTTACGACGCGGACGTGATCATCGTCGGCGCGGGCCCGGTCGGCCTCGTCGCGGCCATGGACCTGGACGCCCGGGGCATCCCGGTGATCCTCGTCGAGCAGCGCCCGTTCCTCCAGCCGCCCAGCGTCAAGTGCAACCACGTCGCCGCGCGGACGATGGAGCGGTTCCGGCGGCTCGGCGTCGTGGCGCAGGTGCGGGCGGCCGGGCTGCCAGCGGACTACCCGCACGATGTCGCGTTCCGCACCACGCTGACCGGGAGGGAACTGACCCGCATCCCGATCCCGCCGTCGGGAGAGCGGTACACCTCGGCCGCCGGCCCTGACACGCGATGGGCGACGCCCGAGCCACCGCACCGGATTAACCAGACCTTCCTCGAGCCGCTCCTGGCCCGGCATGTCGCCGGGCTGCCGCACGTCACGCTGCTCAACACCACGCGGTACCAGGGCCTCACGCAGGACGACAACGGCGTCAGCGTGACGATCACCGCTCTCGACGGCGGCGACCGGCGGGTGCTGCGCGCCCGTTTCCTCATCGGCGCCGACGGCGGGCGCTCGGCGGTCCGCAAGCAGATCGGCGCGAGCCTGGAGGGCGACGCCGTCCTCCAGTCTGTCCAGTCGACCTGTATCCGCGCCCCCGGCCTTTACGACCTGATGCCGGGCCGGCGGGCCTGGGGCTACTACGCGTACAACGGCCGCCGCAAAGGACACGTCTACGCCATCGACGGCCACGAGACCTTCCTCGTGCACAACCACCTCACCTCCCAGGAGGCCGCGAGCGGCTCAGCGGACCGGGACTGGTGCATCCGCGCCATCCTCGGCGTGGACGACGGCTTCCGGTACGAGGTCGTCAGCAAGGAAGACTGGGTGGCCCGTCGCCTGGTCGCCGACAGGTTCCGCGACGGGCGGGTCTTCATCGCCGGCGACGCGGCGCACCTGTGGGTCCCGTACGGCGGCTACGGCATGAACGCGGGCATCGCCGACGTGCTCAACCTGACCTGGACCCTCGGGGCCATCCTGGGCGGCTGGGCAGGACCGGCAATGATCAACGCCTACGAGGCCGAGCGGCGGCCGATCACCGCGCAGGTCTCGAAGTTCGCGATGAGCCACGCCGAACGGGTCATCCAAAGCCGGCATGCGGTCCCGCAGGACATCGAGGACGACACCGAAGAAGGCGAACAGGCGCGCGCGGCGTTCGGCCGCCAGGCCTACGACCTCAACGTGCAGCAGTTCGCCGCGGCCGGGCTGAATTTCGGCTACTCCTACGACAGCTCCCCGATCATCAGCTACGACGGCGAGCCGGCACCAGAGTACACCATGGGCAGCTACACGCAAGCCACGGCGCCTGGCTGCCGCGCGCCGCACTTCTGGCTCGAGCCTGGCGTGTCGTTGTACGACCGCCTCGGCCACGGCTACAGCCTGCTGCGGCTCGACCAGAGCGTGGACGCGGAGCCGCTGACGGCCGCGGCCGCCGCGGCGGGCATGCCGCTTGAGGTCATCGACGTCCCCGGCGGCGTGGCGCCCGCCGAGTACAAGAACGCCCTGGTCATCTGCCGTGAAGACCAGCACGTTGCCTGGCGGGGCGACGCGGCGCCCGCCGACTCCGCGGCGCCCGCCGACTCCGCGGCGCTGGTCGACCTGCTACGCGGAGCGGATCCCGCCCGGCGCAGCCACAGCGTGACGGGCACGAGTCCGTAACTACTTCAACCCGTTTGACAACGTCCTGGTCCTCGGGCTCTTCGTCACCCCGAGCTAGCCGGCCAGTTCCATGGTCAGGCCGAGTTGCCTGGCCAGCAAGCCCGCGCGCTCGCGCTGCCTGTCACTGAACGCACCTGCCACCCGAGTGAACCTGACGTGGTGCAATGCACCGCCCAGTGGCAAGCCGTCCTCGCGCACGAGCTTGATCCGCTTGCCTCCTGGCCAGGTCAGTTCGGCGGTCCCGGCGTCGGCCGCTTCGAGACGGCCGTCTAGGACGTCACGGAACAGCCGCACCGCGCCGTCAAGGTCGCTGACGTGATGCTCGATCAGGTCCAGGCGGGTAGGGGGTCCCGGCGCGGGCAACTCCCGTGGCGGCGCGGACGTCGGCGAACCGTCCTGCTGGGCAACCTGGATGACGATGCCGTGCGCGGCGCGCGGGTGCAAGAAGGCCTCTTTCCAGCTGGGATTGGCCAGGTTGACCCCGACGGGGTCGATGCCGGCCGCCTTGATCCGCGCCAGCGCGGTCTCAATATCGGACACCAGGAAGTTGAAGTGGTGCGGGCCCGCGCCACGGGCGGCAAGGAAACGGTCAAGGAACGCCGCGTCCGGGCCCCCGGTGGGCGTCAGCAACTCGATTTTCGGACCAGAGGCGAACTTCAGCTGCCCCCACCAGTACCCGGGAGAGTCGCCGCCGTAGGCCCATGCTCCGCCAAGGACGTCCGCAAACAGCTCCCAGCCGGCGGAAAGGGCCGGGGTACCGACGGCCAGGTGATCGAGGATCGTGGTCATGGGATCTCACGTTACGGCCTGAGGGCGCCCCGATCCCACTGGCTCAGGCTGGCTTTCCCAGC